>NZ_NKEY01000007.1:0-534093 GCF_002223285.1 Burkholderia sp. AU16482 | reverse complement strand
CGCCCACGCGCGCGATGTGGACCGACCTCGGCTTCAACCTCGTGTTGCTGATGATGTCGGACTACATGACGGTGCTGTCGATCTCGAACGTCTGCTACATGCTGTTCGTATTCCTGAATCTTCAGTCTGGCTGGATACACCGGATGGATCGCGGCAACTGGGATCGGCCGTTCCGCTGCCCGACGTGGCTGCTCGTCGCGGGCTCGATCTGCGGCTACGCGAACCTCGTTTATGCGGGCGCGGGCGCCGATCTGCAAGGCGAGGGCACGCTGCGCAACGGGCTGATCGCGATGTTGCTGATCGTGCCGGTGTTCCTGTATCGCCACTACTGGCAGGACCGCGGCCGCTTCCCCGCGCAAATGCAGCGCGACATGGAGCTCAAGGTGCCGACGCGCAGCATGTGGCTGAATCTCGCGCCGTACGCGGCGCTGATCGGCGCGGTGCTGGCGGTCGCCGGTTCCCATTACTTCGCGTGGGGCCGTTGAGCATTCGCTGCCGGCTTCCGGCCGGCGGCGATACGCGCGGCCTGCCGGGCCGACCTTCGCCGGGACAAGACCCGGGAGCGGGCGTTCGATGGTGGCCGGTGGGCGCGGCCACGTCACGATTCACATGCTGATCGTGCTGCATGCTCCAAAACGCTGCCAGATGCGAGCATCGAGCGCCCGCCCCCGGGTCCACACGCGCGGACGATACCGATCTCCGCACGATGCTGTTTCATCGCGACGGCACGACATGGCGAACCGGCCGCACAGAACAGGACCAGTCCGACCGGCAAGCGCTGCCGATCTTCCCGTTGCCTGATGGTCCCGCGCATTCCACGTCAATAGAATGAATCGAACGAATCCGATTCGGACCGCGAATCATTCGTCCGATCTCGAATAACTTGACGTGAACCACCCGAGGCGCCTCCACACGCGTATCTCCATGCGGGCCGCATGGGCAAAGCCGGCATGTCGTGAGGCGACGTGAAATGCTGAAAAAACTGCTCAGAAACCGCGCGCTCGCCGTGCTCGTCGCCGACATCGCGATGATCGTCACGATCGCGGTCGTGATGCTGGACGAAACGACCATGTCGCTCGCGGCGCTGCGAACGGAAACCGTGCTCGTCGCGACGAGCGTGCTGTGCGCGACCTTCCTGCTGGGCCTGATCGACCGCGACCTGAGCGACAACGGCGTGCGCATCGCGCGTTATCTGCTTCGCGCGCTCGCGCTATGGCTGATCGCCCAGGGCAGCGTGTTCGTCATGATGATCGCGATGGCCGCGGTCAATGTCGCGTCGTTCGCGTGGTTCGTTCGCTGGACGCTGGGCGTCGCGGTGTCGCTGATCGCGTTTCGCATCGCGCTGTTCGTATGGCGGTGCCGCCGCGTGCGCGCGCCCAAGCGTTATCGCGCGATCGCGCTCGCGGGGACCGACGAGCGCATCGCGCAACTGACGTCCGCGGTGGAGCGCATGGCTTCGCCGTACCGGTTCGTCGCGATCTATCGGGTTTCGCCGGACGCCGGGACGAGCGCCGGCGAGCTTCCGGTACACCGCGACCTCGCGACGTTTGCGAGACACGCGCGGCAGCTTCGCGCGAGCGAGGTCTGGATCGCGTTGCCGCTGAGCGAAGAGCGCGCGATCGTCGACGTGATCGAGGAATTCCGTCACGACTTCGTCGATCTGCGGCTGCTGCCCGACGTGAGCCAGCTCGCGCCGTTCGGCAGTCAGGCCGACGAAGTGCTCGGCCAGCCGGCCATCTCGCTCGCCGTGTCGCCGCTGACACCGCGTGCGCGGATGCTGAAGGCGGCGTTCGATCGTACCTTCGCCGCGGTCGCGCTGATCGCGCTGATGCCGTTGCTGCTCGTCATCGGCGTCGCGGTGAAGCTGTCGTCGCCGGGGCCCGTGTTCTTTACGCAGAAGCGGCGCGGCGCCGACGGCGAAACCTTCGCCATCTACAAGTTCCGCACGATGAAGCTGCACGTCGAGCGGGACGGCACGGTCGTGCAGGCGATGCGCAACGATCCGCGCGTCACGGCCGTCGGCGCGCTGTTGCGACGCACGAGCCTCGACGAGCTGCCGCAGTTCATCAACGTGCTGCTCGGCGACATGTCGGTGGTCGGCCCGCGCCCGCACGCGGTCGAGCACGACGCGCAGTACCGCACGATCGTCGACGGCTACATCCATCGCTACCGGATCAAGCCCGGCATCACCGGATGGGCGCAGGTCAACGGGCTGCGCGGCGCGACCGAACGCGTCGAAAGCATGCAGTCGCGCATCGAGCATGACCTGTACTACCTGCGCAACTGGTCGTTCGCGCTCGATCTGCGAATCATCGGCGCGACCGTGCTGAAAGGGATCGTGCATCCCAACGCCTACTGAGCGGCCGGCCGCGTTCGCGTGACCAGCGAACGCGGCGCGCACTCACCCGAACCCCGCTCGCGCCCGGCTACCCCGGGCCGAGCGCGCGCGGCCGCCGCACCCCGGCGCCGCCATCAAGGAATGTCAGATGAAGACCTCGAACGTTTCGACCGCGGCCGGCGCACGCCGGCGTGCGGTACACGCGATACGCACGGCGTCGCTCGCGGTGCTGGCCGGCCTCGCGCTGTCCGCGTGCGCGCTCGCGCCCGGCATGAGAATGGGCGATCACGCGTTCGTCCAGGAACTGCGCGCGACGCGCGCGCCCGATGCGGCGCCGGGCATCGCACGCGCGGACGCGCCGCCTGCGCGCCTGCCCGTGCCCATCGTGCAGATCGACCCGAAGTTGATCCAGCGCCAGCGCGCCGAGAAGGCGGCCGCGACGGCCGCGCTGTCGGCGCTCGACGCCCCCGCCGCTTCGCGCTATCGGATCGGCCCCGGCGACGTGTTGCAGATCACCGTCTGGGACCATCCGGAGCTGGCCGCCGCCCAGCCCGGCTCGCCGCAGACGCCGCCGCGCGCGGCCGATCCGGTTGCCGGGTTCGTCGTCGACGATCGCGGCAATCTGACGTTTCCGTATGCCGGCAAGCTGAAAGTCGCGGGCCTGAGCGCCGCCGATGCCCAGGCGCGCGTCACGCAGGCGCTCGCGCGCGTCTATCGCGACCCGCAGGTGACGCTGCGCGTCGCGTCGTACCGTTCTCAGCAGGTCTATATCGACGGCGAAGTGCATGCGCCGGGCGCGCAGGCGGTCAACGACGTGCCGATGACGCTCGCCGACGCGCTCGCCCGCGCCGGCGGCTTCACGCCGGCGGCCGACCAGAGCGACGTGACGCTCGTTCGCGACGGTGTGCCGGTGCGCATCGACGTCGCGAAGATGATTCGCGAGCATCGCAATCCGGCCGACATCGTGCTGCGCGGCGGCGATCTGCTGAAGATCGCCGCGCGCGACGACAACGGCGTATACGTGATGGGCGAAGTCAACCGCCCGCTGCGCGCGCTCCCGAAGCGCAACGGCCGCCTCACGCTCGGCGACGCGCTGCTGCAGGCCGGCAGCATCAACTCGAACACGGCGGATGCCGCGCAAATGTTCGTGATCCGCGGCGATGCGCGCGGCACGCCGACCGTATTCCATCTCGATGCGCGCTCGCCGGTCGCGATGGTGCTCGCGAACGAATTCGAGCTGGAACCGAACGACACCGTCTACGTCGACGGCAACGGCCTCGTGCGCTTCAGCCGCGTGCTCGCGCTGCTGTTGCCGAGCGTCAACACGGGCGCCGCCGCCGCGCTGGCAACCAAATGAGCGCGCGCCCGTCCCTGCTCGTCGTGTGCGAAGGCAATCTGTGCCGCAGCCCGATCGCCGCCGCGCTGCTGGCGGCACGGCTGCCGCACGCGACGGTCCGCTCCGCCGGCCTCGCGCCGCGCACCGGCGATCCGGCCGATCCGCTCGCCCGCGCCGTCGCGCGCGAGCTCGGTCTCGATCTCGACGCGCACGTGGCCGGCCCCGTCACGGCCGACCTGTGCCGGTACGCGGACCTGATCCTCGTGATGGACCGCGCGCAGCAGCGCGATGTCGAAGCGCGCCACCTGTTCACGCGCGGCCGCGTGTTTCGCCTCGGCGAGCACGCGATCGCGCCCGGCGGCACGCGCGCCGGCTTCGACGTTCCCGATCCCTATCGCGGCACGCGCGCCGACTTCGTGCGCTGCGCATCGCTGATCGCCGCCGCCGTCGACGGCTGGCGCCCGCTCATCCTCGCGCGCTGGCCCGACCGGCCGGCCGCCCTTTCCCCGTCGACCTCATCATGACCGCATCGCCTTCCCGCGAACCCGCTGCCGAAAGCGAGTTCGATCTCGTTCACGCGCTCGACGTGCTCGGCGGCGCACGCTGGACCATCGCCGCCCTGACCGCCGCCGGGCTCGGCGTCGGCGCGCTGTACGCCTTCCTCGCGCCGCCGACCTATCAGGCCGACCTGATGATCCAGACCGACGACGGCGGCGACAGCGCGGCGAAGAACCTGCTCGGCGACGCCGCGTCGTTCTTCAACGTCAACGCGCCGGCCTCGGCCGAAGCGCAGATTCTGTCGTCCCGGCTCGTGGTGACGCGCGCCGTGGACGATCTGCGCAGCTACATCGTCGCGAAACCGAAGCGCTTTCCGCTGATCGGCGATTTCGTGTCGCGCCTGAACGACGGCGTCGTGCAGCCGGGCCTGCTCGGCATCGGCGGCTATGCATGGGGCCAGGAACGCGCGAACGTCACGCGCTTCGACGTGCCGAGGCGCGCGCAAGGCGACACGTTCAGCCTCACGCGCATCGATGCGCGGCGCTACCGGCTGTCCGGCCGGGATCTGCCCGACGACGCGATCGGCCACATCGGCCGCGCGGAAACCTTTGCCACGCGCCATGGCCCGCTGTCGATCGAGGTCGCCGGCTTCGACGCACTGCCCGGCACGCGCTTTCGCCTGATCCGCAACGGCCGCGCCGACACGATCGACGCGCTGCGCACCGCGCTCGACGTGCAGGAAAAGATCAAGCAGTCGGGCGTGCTCGTCGCGACGCTGCGCGGCGACGATCCGGCTGCGCTGGGCGCAACGCTCAACGCGCTCGCGCAACGCTACGTCGAACAGAACGTCGAGCGCCGCTCCGCGGAGGCCGCGCACTCGCTGGCGTTCCTCCGGGACCAGTTACCGACCGTCAAGCGGCAGCTCGAAGAGGCCGAGCAACGCTATGCGACGCTGCGCAGCAGCGGGCATTCGATCGACCTCGCCGAGGAAGGCAAGCTCGCGCTGCAGCAGGGCGCGGACCTGCAGACCCGCGTGCTCGAACTGCAGCAGAAACGCGACGAGCTGTCGCGGCGGTTCCTGCCGTCGCATCCCGACATGGCCGCGCTCGATGCGCAGCTCGCGACGCTGCGGCATCGGCAGGCCGCGCTCGACACGGATCTCGCGCGGCTGCCGCAGCGGCAGCGCGACGAAGTGCGCGCGCAACTCGACGTGAAGGTCGGCACCGATCTCTACACGGCGCTGCTGAACAACATCCAGCAGCTCGAACTGGTCAAGGCCGGCAAGACCGGCAACGTGCGCGTCGTCGATACGGCCGTCGCGCCGGACGATCCCGTGCGGCCGAACCGTCCGGTCGCGATCGGCGTGGGCGCGCTCGTCGGGCTCGCGCTCGGGATGCTGATCGCGTTCGCCCGCGACTTCCTCTATGGCGGCCTGCGCAGCGTCGACGAGATCGAGCGCCACGCCGGGCTGCCGGTGCTGGCGGTCGTGCCGTCCGCCGCCGGCCAGCGCGCGATGATGCGCGCGATCGAGCGTCAGGACGCCGGCCCGCACCTGCTCGCGCTCGCCGAGCCGTACGAGCCGGCGATCGAAAGCCTGCGCAGCCTGCAGACCGCGCTGCATTTCTCGCTTGCACAGGACGCGCGCCCGGTCGTGCTGATCACGGGGCCGGCGCCGGGCGCCGGCAAGTCGTTCGTCGCGGCGAATTTCGCGGCGGTGCAGGCGGCCGACGGCAAGCGGGTGCTGCTGATCGACGGCGATCTGCGCAAGGGGCGCCTGCATCAGTATTTCGGTGTCGCGCGCGACAACGGCCTTGCCGATGCGCTCGCGGCACGTGCGGCGCACGACGGCATCGTGCATCGCGCGGTCGAGCCGAATCTGGACTTCATCGCGACGGGCGCGTTGCCGCACGCGCCGGCCGCGCTGCTGCAGCGCGAGAGCGTCGGCGCGCTGATCGGGCAATGGCGCGCGCAGTACGACATGGTCGTGATCGACGCGCCGCCGGTGCTTGCCGCCGCCGACGCAAGCTGGCTCGGCAAGCACGCCAGCGCGATCCTGCTGGTCGCGCGCGCGGGCAAGACGAAGGCCGGCGAACTCGCCGAAGCCGCGAAGCGCGTCGCGGGCCACGGCGGCGCGGCGCCCCGCGTCGTGCTGAACGGCATCGACGCGCGCGGCGGGCGCTGCGCGTACGGCACGAAATACGGCGGCTACCGCTACACCGAATACCGCTATGCGAACGAGCCCGAGGACGCGTCCGCGCGCGGCTGGCGCGCGGCGCTGCGCCGCCTGACCGGGAGAGCGGCATGACGGTCGCCGATCTGGCCACGCCCGCCTCCCGACACGGGGCCGCCCATGCGCCCACGCGCGCACCCGAGCGCGCCGGGCCGCCGTTGCGCATCGCGATGGTGGTCGAGGCGGCCGGCGGCGGCGTCGCCGTGCATCTCGTCGACCTGATTGCCGGCCTCCACGCGCGCGCGAACGTCGAGATCCATCTGATCGCGCCGCGCGGCGCGCGTTTCGACGAAGCCATCCTCGCCGACACGCCCCTGCGTTGCGCGTCGTTTCATCGGCTGCCGTTCCGCCGTTCGGTCGGCCTGCACGACGTCGGCGCTGCACGCGCGCTCGCCCGGCTGCTGCACGAGATCGGGCCGGATGTGGTCCACAGCCACAGTTCCAAAGCCGGCGCGCTCGCGCGCCTGTGCGGCGGGCCGTGGAAACAGATCTACACGCCGCACGCCGTGTATACGCTGAACCCGACGCTGTCGGCCGTGAAGCGCCGCGTCTACGGCGGCATCGAGCGCTGGCTCGGCAATCGCCGCTCCGACGCGGTGATCGCCGTCTCCGGCGACGAAGCCGACCACCTGCACGCCCTCGGCATCGCGCGCGACCGGATCCGCACGATCCCGAACGGCGTGACGCCGCCCGCGCTGCTGCCGCGCGAAGCCGCGCGCGCCGCGCTCGGCGTGCCGGACGACGCGTTCGTCATCGGCTTCGTCGGCCGCTTCGATGCGCAGAAGGGCGTCGACCGGCTGGTGCGCATCGCGCGCACGCTCGCCGCGCGCGACGACGGCCGGCTGCACATCGTCGCGATCGGCTCCGGCGACTTCAACCGCGCCGCGGGGGCCGAAGCGGACGACCTGCCGCTGAACCTGCGCGTCGCGGGGCGTATCGACAACGCGCGGCGCTACTTCTCCGCGTTCGACGTGTTCGCGCTGCCGAGCCGCTACGAAGGGTTCCCGTACGTATGCATCGAGGCCGTCGCCGCGCAGGTGCCGATCGTCGCGACCCGCGTCGCGGGCGCGGCCGAACTCGTCGACGGCCACCAGGTCGGCCTGAGCGTCGCCAACGACGACGACCCGCGCGAATTCGCCGCCGCGCTCGCGCATCTCGCCGGCTCTCCGGCACGGCTCGCGAGCATGCGCGAGCAGTGCGCGCTCGCCGCCCGTCATTACTCGGCGGACACGATGGTCGAGCGCACGCTCGCCGTCTACCGCGAACGCCTCGAGGAGGCCCCCCGATGAGCGCCCCCGTTCATGTCGCGCTGCTGCACGCATACAGCACGCGCAATTCCGGCGACGGCCTGCTCGTCGACCTGTCGATCGGCCTGCTGCGTGACGCGTTCGGCCCGCACGTGCGGGTCACCGTGGTCGCCGCCGATCCGGCATCGTTTGCGCATCTGCCCGACGTTCATCCGGCTCCGGTGCTCGCGGCGCGCGGCGCGGCCCGCGTCGTGCAGGCAGGCGCGGCGCCGCTGCCGGTCGCGCTCAATCCTTCGCTCGGCGCGCTCGGCCACCTGCTGGACGGCGTCGACCTGATCGTCGGCGTGGGCGGCGGCTACCTGCGCGCGCGCACCGCGATCGAAGCGCTGAAGCTCGAAGCCGGCCACCTGCTGCAGATGCGGCTCGCGCGCGCCGCGCGCAAGCCGACCGTCTACCTGCCGCAAAGCATCGGGCCCGCGGCGAACCGGCCGTGGCTCGCCGCGCATCTGCGGACGATGCTCGGATCGTTCGACGACGTGTTCGTGCGCGACGACCGGTCGGTCGCCTTCCTCGCCGGCAACGCGAACACGCGCCGCGCGCCGGACCTGGCGGTACTCGAGTTCGCGCGCCGCCACGCCGGCGTCGCCCCGCGTCGCCCGGCCGCGGACACACGGCCCGCGCACATCGCGATCGTGCTGCGCAAGCCGCCCGCGTGGAACGACGCGCAGCGCGCACGCTATCACGCGTCGACCGTCGCGCTGATCGCGCTGCTGCGTCCCGCGTGCCGGTTGACGTTCGCGGTTCAGAGCACCGGCCGCGGCAACGACGACAGCGCGTACTACCGCACGCTCGGCATCGACGCGCCGAGTTCACTCAAGCATGTCCTCGCGCACGACACGCCCGACGCCGTCGTATCGGTGCGCCTGCACGGCGCGCTCGAATCGATCCTGCACGGCGTGCCGGCATACCACCTGAGCTACGAACGCAAGGGTTTCGGCGCATACGCCGATCTCGGCGTGGCCGACTGGGTCGCGAACGCGGCGGACTTCGACGCGGCGGCCGTCGCGCGAACGCTGCTCGCCCCCGGCGCGCTCGCGCGCTTTCGCGACGCGACGCACGGCGGACTGACGCGCCTGCAGTCGGCGCGCGACGCCCTCGTCGCGTCGCTGCGTAACGCCGTGTCCCGGCCGGCCGCGCGATGACGGCGCTCGGCTCCCGGCTCGCGCTGCGCATCGCCGCGCTCGCGATGAAGTTCGCGTTGACGCTCGCGGTCGCGCGCACGCTCGGCTTCGATGCCGTCGCCGCCTACGGCTTCGCCGTCGCCGTGTCGGTCGTCGCGTCGAAAGTGCTCGGGCTCGGCTTCAGCACCGAGCTGAACCGGCGGCTTTCAGGCGATGCGCCGGCGAATGCGATCCGCACCGCGACGCGCGTGTTCGCGCGCTACGGCGTCGTATATGCGGCGCTCTGCGCACCGCTCGCGGTGCCCGGCTGGGCGGCTCGCGTGCTGCACGTCGCGGCGCTGCCCGACCTGCCGCTCGTGCTCGTTGCATTCATCGCATGCGCCGAACACGCGGCGCTCGAAATCAATACCTATCTGTTTTCGCTGCATCGCGCCCGCGTCGCGTCGTGGCTGCTGTTCGTGCGGACCGGCGCGTGGGCCGGCGTCGCGATCGCGGCGCTCGCGGCCGGTGCGATCGGGTCGGTCGACGCGCTGTTCGTGCTGTGGCTGACGGCCGATGTCGCGGTGGTCGCCATCGGCTGGGCGGTCATCTCGCGCATCGCGCGCGCCCAGCCCGCGTCGCGCACCGCGGCCCGCCCGCCCGCGGGCAGCCTGGCGGCCGTGTGGCGCGACGGACTGCCGTTCTTCGTCGCATTGCTGCTGATGTCGGTCCTGCAATATCTGGAGCGCTTCGTCGCGGCCGGCGCGTTGCCGGCCGCCGAACTGGGCCGGTACGTGTTCGTCTGGTCGATCGCGAATGCGATCCAGACCGTCGCGGCGGCGACCGTCGTCGTGGTCGCCGCGCCGCGCTTCGTGAGCGCGCTCGGCGCGGCGCGCGCCGCGTTCCGACGCGAACTCGCCCGCTCGATCGGCGCATCGTTCGCGTTGACGGCCGCCGCCGCCGTCGCGATCGCCGCGCTGCACGGGCCGGTTTTCCAGCTCGCGCACCAGCGCGCCGGGACACTGCAGACGGCCGGCCTCGCGATCCTGTCGACGTCGTTCGTGCTGCGCGCGCTCGCCGACGTGCTGTGGGCGGCGGCCGTCGCGCTGCGCGCGGGCCGGCCGGTCGCGCTCGCGATGGTGGCGCTGACGCTCGCCTGCCTGCCGGTGTCGATCGCGCTGGTTCGCGGCCTCGGCGCGCTCGGCGCGGCGTACGCCCATCTCGCCGCGAGCGTCGCGATGACGGCCGCGCTCGCGTGCATCGTCGCGTCGCGCCGTGCCCGCACGGCCGGCGCGTTACCGGGAGCCGCCGATGCTTCGTAAGCTGATGGCAAGCGGGCCGCTGCTGAGCCGTCGGCTCGTCGATGCGATCGCCGCGTGCGTCGCGCTGCTGTATCTCGCGGTCTATGCGAACGCACGGGCGCTGCTGCCCGAGTTCATCTTCCGCGATGCCGACAAGATCGATACGCAGATCAGCGGCGGCGCAACCTACGACGGCACGTCGTTCGATGCGGTCGGCCGCTTCTATCGCGCGCTCGGCGGCGCGGGCACCAGCGTGTTCGTCGCCGCGCTCGGCGTGCTGTTCATCTGGCTCGCGCTGCGGCAAACGCGTCGCGCCGGCTCGCTGTTCGCCAACCTCGTGCTGATCGCACCCTGCCTGTTCTTCAACCTGTTCGTCGCCAGCAAGGACACGCTCGTCGTGCTGATCGCGGTGCTGGTCGCGCTCGCCGCGCGCCGGTTCGGCACGGTGCGCACGCTGGCTATCGCCGTCGTGCTGTATGCCGGCTACGCGGCGCTCATCCGCAGCTATTTCGCGCTGATCGTGCTGTGCGCGGGCAGCGCGTGGGCGTTCCGCCGCGCGCCGTTGCCGCTGAAGATCGTCGCGCTGCTGCTGGCCGGCGCGGCATTCGTCGCGCTGCCCGATTCGGTCTACACGCTGCTTCAGCACCCGCGCGACGTGGCGGTCGACTACCTGGTGTACGAATCGCCGTTCGGCGCGCGGACGAGCTTCTACAATCCGTATCCGCCCGATTCGTTCCTGCATTTCGCCGGCAACTACGCGTACTCGGTCGCGCGGCTCAACCTGCCGATCCTGTTCTCGTTCGACGTGAAGGGCATCGCGATGCAGGGCTTCATCGCGCTCGTGCTCGCATCCGCGTGGCCGCGCGTCGCGCCGCCGGCCGACACGCGCGCCGCGTCGCTGCGCGGCGGCGACACGCTCGCGTGTCTGGTACTCGCGCACGTCGCGGTGTCGATGCTGTTCGAACCCGATCTGGGCAGCTACACACGGCATCTGTCGAGCGTCGCGCTGTTCGCCGCCGTGCTGTGGCCGTTGCGCACCGCTCGTGCGGCGGCCCCGGCCGCGCCGCCGGCCGCGTCAGTCGGGCCCGCGTAGCGGGCCCCGGCGATCGCGCAGCGCCCGCGCCACCGCGTCGAGCGCCGGCTTGGGCGTCCCGTCCGCGCGGACGAGGCCGTAGTTCCGCTGCGCGGCATCCGGCCCGTTCGGCGTGTCGGCCCATTCGTAGATCGAGATCAGCGGCGTCATCGATTCATTCGACGCGGCGAGCACAGTCGTCAGGCGTTTCGCCTGGCGCGCGTCGCCGGCGGGGCCGACCGACGTCGCGCCGTCCTCGGTGATCGCAACCGGCAGCCCATAGCGCGCCTGCACGTCGCGCGCGGCCGCGCGAATCCGCGCCGGCGCCATGCCGTACGCGTGGTACGAAATCGCGTCGACGCATCCGGCCAGCGACGGCACGAGCGGCTTCAGCAGCCGATCCGGCACCGAGCCGGCGAACGGCGCGCGCGAGAATGCGAAGCCGATCACCGGCACATGTGGGCGGCGCTCGCGCAAACGCACGCAGACGGCCCGCATGAACGGCGCGAACGTCGAATCGACCTCGCCGGTGGGCCAGTATTTGTCGAGGTCGGGCTCGTTCCACAGCTCGATGGCCAGCAGTTGCGCGCGGTATCGGTCGGCAAGCCGCGTCACCGTGTCCGCCAGCGTCGCGCCCGCTTCGGCGAGCGCAGCCATGCGCCGTTCGGCCGGCACATCGCGCGGCGCGAGCGGTTCGAGCGTGCGGATGGTCAGCAGCACCGGCAATTGCGCGTCGTGCGCCGCCGCGATCGCGGCATCGACTGCGCGGCGATACGCGGGCCGATCCAGCCGGTCGGTCCAGACGCCGATCCGCACGAAATCGAAGCCGGTGACGCGGATGCGCCGGGCGTCGTCCGCGCTGAACGACGGCAGTTTGACCTGCACGCCCACGAGCGGCGCACCGTCGCGCGACGGCGCCGGCCAATGCGCGCGCGCGCCGGCGCACGCGCATCCGGCCGCCAGCGCGAGCGCGGCGATCAACGGATAGCGAAAGACGACATGCATGGATGTCCTGCGATGAAGCGCGACGTGCCGATGCACGAACACGCGGAAGCGGAAAAAAGGCGCGTCGCGGCGGCCGTCGCGAGCCCGGCGGCGAAGGCCGTCGGCGCCGCATGGATCGCGATCGGCTTCCAGGCGATCCGCCGCCTCGCGGCGAGATCGGACAACGACATGATCGCGCACGCGAGCGACGCGAACGCGACCGGAATCACGCAGATCCGGATCAACGGAATGAAGAGGCCGCCGAGCGGCTGCGGCGCGGCGGCGTCGGCTCGGTACGGATGGTGTCGTTGATCAAGCGTCCTTCTCGCGAAGAAACGGCCGCACGGCGGCCGCCATACGCGTCGAACGCGCACGCGCGAATGCCCGGTGCTCGCATCTGGCAGCGTGATTTTCCGAACGGCAGCCGACATGAAACCGGCTTGCGGCCGCGCCCACCGGCCGCCATGGGACACTCGCGCCTGCACACTCGTCGTGCCGGTGAAAAAGGGGCCGCCCGTGACAGGCGGCCCAACCCAAATCACCCACCGGCGGCCCACTCGCCGCCGACGAATTCATTATTGCGTAACGGCCCGACGACGTGAATCAGCCAGGTCCTATTTCACGCGACGCCGTCGCTCAGAGCAGCAACAGCGCACCCGTCGCGACCAGCGTCGGCCCGATCGCCGCGGCGAGCAGGCCGGCCACGCTGACCGATTCGTCCGCGAAGCCGCGTCGCACGATCGCGAGCCCGGCGGGATTCGGCACGTTGGCGATCACCGTCAGGCCGCCGCCCGCGACGGCGCCCGACACCAGCATGTATTTCGCGCCGTCGGGCATGCCGGCGATCAGCGAGCCGAGATAGGTGATCGCCGCGTTGTCCATCACGGCGGTCAGGCCGAGCGCGCCGGCATAGAGCGCGTACGCGTCCATCGATGCGACGATCGGCTGCAGCCACCACTGCTGCAGGCCGCCGAGCACGACGAGCCCGCCGAGGAAGAACGCGACGAGCAGGCTCTCGCGCAGCATCAGCGGCGACTGATAGCGTTCGTACGCGGCCGTGAAGCCGAGAAAGAACAGCAGCAGACCGATGAACACGGCCGGATGATGCGCGCCGAGCACGACGCCGACCAGAAAACCGACGTGAACGAGCGTCACGCCCGCCGGCACCCGCTCGCCCTGCGCCGCCGACGCGACCGCCGGCGCGCCGGCCAGCGCACCGTACGCCATCGGCAGGGCCCCGCGCATCACGCCACGCATCACGCGCCGATTCACGAGCCCGGGCACACGCTCGTGCACGCCGGAAATCGACCCGCCCGGCTGCACGTCCGCCCCTGCCGCGGTTACGCCACGGCCGTCACCGCGCGCTCCGCGTCGAAGAACGTTGCCCGCGCAACCTCATCCGCACGCGCATACGCGCGGTTCACGCCGCTGATCACCGCACGGATCGACGCGGTCGTCAGGTTCGCGTCGACGCCGACGCCGAACGCGCTGCCGCGCACGCCCGTGCCGGCCAGCTCGGCGATCGCGATCGCCTTCGCATCGGCGCCCTGCGACAGCGCGCGTTCCTCGTAATGCTGGATCCGCAGCGGCGTGCGCAGCGCATGCATCAGCGCGTCGAGCGGGCCGTTGCCCTCGCCGCGCAGCACACGGCGCTCGCCGTGCACATCCGCGGTCAGCACGATCGTCTCGCGGCCGTCGCGCTCGGTCAGCTCATGGCCGACATAGCGCAGCGGCGTGGCGCTTTCGACGTATTCCTGCTGGAACAGCGACCAGATCTGCGCGCTCGTCACCTCGTGCCCGCTGTCGTCGGTCAGGCGCTGCACGGCCGCGCTGAAATCGACCTGCATGCGGCGCGGCAGCGCAACGCCGTAACCCTGTTCGAGCAGATACGCGATACCGCCCTTGCCCGACTGGCTGTTCACGCGAATGATCGAATCGTACGTGCGGCCGAGGTCGCTCGGATCGATCGGCAGGTACGGCATTTCCCATACGGCGTCGGCGCGCTGTACCGCGAAGCCCTTCTTGATCGCGTCCTGGTGCGAACCGGAGAACGCGGTGAACACGAGATCGCCGACGTACGGATGGCGCGGGTGGATCGGCAACTGCGTACATTCCTCGGCCGTGCGCGCGACTTCGTTGATCCGCGAGAAATCGAGACCCGGATCGACGCCCTGCGTGTACAGGTTCAGCGCGAGCGTCACGAGATCGACGTTGCCCGTGCGTTCGCCGTTGCCGAACAGGCAGCCCTCGATCCGGTCGGCGCCCGCCATCACCGCGAGCTCGGCCGCCGCGACCGCGGTGCCGCGGTCGTTGTGCGGGTGCACGGACAGGATCAGCGAATCGCGGCGCGCGAGATTCCGGTGCATCCATTCGATCTGGTCCGCATAGTAATTCGGCGTGCCGATTTCCACCGTGGCCGGCAGGTTCACGATCGACTTGCGCTCGGGCGTCGGCTGCCATACGTCGAACACCGCATCGCAGACTTCCTTCGCGAAATCGAGTTCGGTCGCCGTAAACGTTTCCGGGCTGTACTGCAGCGTGAATTGAGTGTCGGTCGCCGCGTCGGCGCAGCGCTTGATCGTGCGCGCCGCGTTCACCGCGAGCTGCTTCACGCCGTCGCGGTCGAGGCCGAACACGATCTTGCGGAATTCCGGCGCGGTCGCGTTGTACAGGTGGACGATCGCGCGCTTCGCGCCGCGCAGCGATGCGAAGGTGCGCTCGATCAGGTCGTCGCGCGCCTGCGTGAGCACTTCGATCGTCACGTCGTCGGGAATGTGGCCGCCTTCGATCAGTTCGCGAACGAAGTTGAAATCGGTTTCCGACGCGGACGGGAACGCGACCTCGATCTCCTTGAAGCCGATCGCCACCAGCGTCTTGAACATCCGCATCTTGCGCGCGCCGTCCATCGGCTCGAACAGCGCCTGGTTGCCGTCGCGCAGGTCGGTGCTCATCCAGATCGGCGCCTGCGTGATCGTGCGCGACGGCCACGTGCGGTCGGGCAGGTTGACGGGCATGAACGGTCGGTATTTCGTCGCGGGGTTCTTCAGCATCATGATGTCGGTCCTCGGTCTGTTCGTCGGTAAAGCGCGGCGCGGCGGCCATCGGCGTCAGGCGCCGGCTGCCCGCGCAGCGGTGAAAACGGCAGGAAAAGCGGTAACAAAGCGGCACAACGGCAAAGCGGTACGGCAAACGACGGCCTTGACGGTTGAGCGACCGGGACGAAGCGGAGAGACGACGAAGGAAAGACGAACTCAGGCGCCGGTCGACAACCGGGGCCAGGTCGGTGATGCGGGGAAAATCTGGCGCTTCAGGAAAGAAGCAGATGGAAAGCGCGCAGCCGCAGACCCAGCCCGGAGAAGCGGGCTAGTAGTCGTAGCGGGAAGAGGAACTGGGCGGCGTGCATGACCGGCATCAAATCACAGGGCAGCCACGGCTGTCAACCGGGCGCAGAATCAGTCCAGTCCGATAGGCGCCGGCATCCTCCGTGGCTATGCTTCACGGGTGCGGCACCGGTGAAGTCCTATTCATGTTCGGAGTGAGTCGGTCCAGCCTCTTCGCCAGTCGCCGCACACTCCTCCCTTGCAATCGCGCTTCGGTGTGGGCGTTCGACGGTGGCCGGTGGGCGCGGCCACGACAGAGATACCGATGTTGAAACGAAACGCTGCCATATGCGAACGCCGAGCGTCTGCTCCGAAGCGCGATTGCTTCCCCCGCCGCCTCCCCGCTCGCGCATCGTTCACGAAAACGATATACGCATCGATATAGTTTCCCGAATATATCGAAATCGCGCTCATTAAAAACATTTCACTCAATCGATTAGCCTGCCTTTTCGATTTCCTGAACAATAACCATTCTCGTTCGAATATTTTTTTATTTATTTTTCGTCATGCTCTGTACGTCGCGTTTCAAACGGCAAACGTTTGCGCGGCAAGGTTCACGCCTTATCCAATACTTATCAGGAGGCAAGCATGGCCGATTCTCAAACGTCATCCAACCGCGCCGGCGAGTTTTCGATTCCACCGAATACCGATTTCCGCGCGATTTTCTTCGCGAATGCCGCCGAGCAACAGCACATCAAGCTGTTTATCGGCGACAGCAAGGAACCCGCCGCGTATCACAAGCTGACGACGCGCGACGGCCCGCGTGAAGCCACGCTGAATTCGGGCAACGGCAAGATCCGTTTCGAAGTGTCGGTGAACGGCAAGCCGTCGGCCACCGACGCGCGCCTCGCGCCGATCACCGGCAAGAAGTCGGACGGCTCGCCGTTCACGGTCAACTTCGGCATCGTCGTATCGGAAGACGGCCACGACAGCGACTACAACGACGGCATCGTCGTGCTCCAGTGGCCGATCGGCTGACCTGACGCACGATCGACGGCCGTCCCCGCCGGTGGCCTCCATGGCGGCCGGCGGGTTGCGCCGCGTTCGGCGGGCCCCGCCTGATCCAGCCCCCCTCATCATCGGAGACTTTCATGCCGCTCCTTTCGGCTTCGATCGTCAGCGCACCCGTCGCGACATCGGAGACTTACGTCGACATCCCGGGCCTCTACATCGACATCGCGAAGGCCGGGATTCGCGATGGGAAACTGCAGGTCATCCTCAACGTGCCGACGCCTTACGCGACCGGCAACAACTTCCCCGGCATCTATTTCGCGATCGCGACGAACAAGGGCACCGTCGCGGACGGCTGCTTCACCTATTCGTCGAAGGTGCCGGAGGCAACCGGCCGCATGCCGTTCACGCTCGTCGCGACGATCGACGTCGGCAACGGCGTCACGTTCGTGAAGGGCCAGTGGAAGAGCGTGCGCGGCAGCGCGATGCACATCGATTCGTACGCGAGCCTTTCCGCGATCGGGGAGACAGCCGCTCCCCCGTCGTCGCAAGGCGGCGGCAACCAGGGCGCCGAAACCGGGGGCCCGGGGGCCGGCACCGTCGGCGGCGGCGGCGAGCGCGACGGCACGTTCAACCTGCCGCCGAACATCAAGTTCGGCGTCACCGCGCTCACCAACGCGGCGAACGACCAGACGATCGACATCTACATCGACGACAACCCGAAACCCGCCGCGACGTTCAAGGGCGCCGGCGTCCACGACCAGAACCTCGGCACGAAGGTGCTCGATTCCGGCAACGGGCGCGTGCGCGTGATCGTGATGGCGAACGGCAGGCCGTCGCGGCTCGGCTCGCGACAGGTCGACATTTTCAAGAAGTCGTACTTCGGGATCGTCGGATCGGAAGACGGCGCCGACGACGATTACAACGACGGCATCGTGTTCCTGAACTGGCCGCTGGGTTGATCGGCGGCCGTCACGAACGATCGCAATGGCGACGGGCACGACCACGCATTGCGCATCGTTCGGGCAGTCATTTGCAGTCCCACGCTTTGCTCCGCGCGCGGCCCGGTGAAATCCGTTCACCGGGCCGCGCGATGCGAGACCTTCCATCGAGACGAGGACGACATGTCACAACCCTTTACCCACGACGACCTGTACGCACTGCTGCAACTCGCGGGCAACGACGCCACCGCCGTGCAGGCCAACGGCGATCAGGCCGTGCTCGACCGGATGCGCCAGTTCATGACCGCGCAGCTCGTCGAGAAACTGCCGCAATACGACGTGTTCGTCGATATCGCGACGATCCCGTACAGCTTCGACGTCGGCAGTTGGCAGAACAAGGTGAAAACCGATGCGGCAGGCCAGGTCGTCGCGTGCACGGTGACGTGGGCCGGCGCGCCGGGCGTGCTGCCCGGCGCCGCGGCGAAGTTCGGCGTCGGCGCGGTGGTCAATTACTTTTCGAAGGCGACGCCGCAACCCGTGCAGCCGGAGCCCGTGCCGAGCGGCGGCGGCGAACGCGACGGCGTCTTCAACCTGCCGCCGAACATCGCGTTCGGCGTGACCGCGCTGGTCAATTCGTCGTCCCCGCAGACGATCGAGGTCTTCGTCGACGACAACCCGAAACCGGCCGCGACGTTCCAGGGCGCCGGCACGCAGGACGCGAACCTGAACACGCAGATCGTGAACTCGGGCAAGGGGAAGGTGCGGGTGGTCGTGACGGCGAACGGCAAACCGTCGAAGATCGGCTCGCGTCAGGTCGACATCTTCAAGAAGACCTACTTCGGGCTGGTCGGATCGGAAGATGGCGGCGACGGCGACTACAACGACGGCATCGCGATCCTGAACTGGCCGCTGGGCTGAGTCGCGTCAGCCCGACGAGCGTCGCCACGCCGCCCGGCGTGGCGATGGGAAACGTTCCAGGGACGGGCCTGCCCCGTCCCGGTTCTTGAAGTTGTTGGTTATCAGCCGAGCCGTTTCGCGAAACCGTGCCGCCTTGCGCTATCTCGATCGCCGCGCCTCGCCGTCACCACGCCCACCGCACGCCCGCATTCCCGGTGATCGTGCGCTGATGCTCGCCGCCGAGATTCGTCAAATAGCTGACCGTCGCATACACGCTGCCGCGCTTCGTCAGCTGTGCGACGAGCCCCGCGCCGATCTGCCCGGCCGTCTGCCCGATCTGCGTGCCGATCGCCGTCGAGCCGCCGAACGTCGTCTTGTCGTCGGCGCCGAACGCGCGCAGCACGTTCACGCGCAGGTACGGCTTCCAGTGCACGCCGCTCGCGTCGAACGCGTATTGCAGCCGCGCGCCGATCCGGCCGAGGAATGTGTTGCCGTTGTTCCACGCGACGCTCGACACGCCGTCGTCGAAGCGATCGAGCGACAGCCATTGCCACACGAGCTGCGCCTGCGGCTCGAGCGTCAGTCCGTTGCCGAGCGCGATCGGCAGCCCGGCTTCGATGGAGCCCGTGAACGCGTTGCCGTTCGTCGAGCCGTTCACGTTGTCGTTCGAATGCGAGCGCACGGTCAGCGCGCTGCCCATCAGCACGGCGTCCGTGTACCAGCCGCCCGGGCCGATGTGCGTCCAGTAGCCGCCGAGGTTGTACGCATTGACCTGCAGCGAGCCCACGCCCAGATCGGGCTGCGCGAGCGCGAAGCCGCTCACGTCGCCGACCGCGCGCGAGAAGCCGAGGAAGAAGCCGTAGTGATTGCGATGGCCGCTGGCGGTCGTATCGGCGTAAAGATCCTGGCCGACCTGCATCCCCCATACGGCGCCGTCGAACGACGGCGTCGCGTCGCCCTTCTGCTTGATGTTGCCGTGGCCGCCCCACACGCGGGCCCACGACGCGGGCACCGAACCGTTTTCGGCCAGCAAGCCCTGCTCGCCCTGCCGGTCATGGAACGTGTCGATCTGCAGCAAGCCGAGCTGGCGCGCGATGGCCGGCGCTTCCGCGTACAGCGGCACTTCCGGGCGGTAGATCGGTTCCGGATTGCCGTCGGCGCCCGCATGGTCGACCGCTTCGACGATCGATTCCGGCGTGCCTTCGGCGGCCGTGATCGGCGGCTCGGCGGGCGGCGTCGGCTGGCCGGGATGAACGACGGGCGATTGCGGCTTCGGCGGCACCGTGTTGCGCAGGTACCAGTTGTCGCCCGTGCCGGTCGATGCACCGCCCTTCGCGAGGAAATACGTATAGGCGCCCGCGCTGACCGTCCCGCCGGACAACGAGAACGCGCCCGCGCTCGTCGTCGCGCCGTTCGCGGCCTGCACGACCTGGATGCCGTCGCCCGTCGTCTGCGCGCCCGCGCCGCCGACGTTCGTCACCTTGAGCGTGCTCGCGCCGCTCGCCGTGCCGCCGCTGACGACGAGTTTGTCCGACGGCGCGCCATCGCCGGCAAGCGTCGTGTTGAGCGCGAGCGTCGCGTTCTGGCCGACGTAGTTGCCCGCGACCGTCAGCGTGTTGCCCACGCCGCTGCCGCCGAGCTGCACGAGCCCCGCGTTGGTCAGGTTGCCGTTGATCCGGAAACTGCCGGTCGCGCCGCCGCCCAGGCTCGCCAGCGCGTTCGCGACCGACAGCGTGCCGTTGTTCGTCACGTTGCCCGTCACGCTGCCGTAGCCGCCGAGCGTGGCGCCCGATGCCACCATCACCGGCCCGCCGCCGCCCAGCGCCGCCGACGCGCTCGTCGCGTCACCGACGATCACGGTGCCCGCATTGACGTTCGTGCCGCCCGTGTAGCCGTTCGTGCCGTTCATCGTCAGCGTGCCGCTGCCGAGCTTCGTCAGCGAGCCCGCACCCGTGACGCCCTGCGTCAGCGTCGAGTTGAAGCCCTGCGTATCGATCGTGCCATTGTTCGCCGTGATCGATACCGCCCGGCTCGAAGCGACGTTGAACGCGCTGCCGAGTTGCAGCGTGCCGCCATTGAACGCGAGCCCGCCCGACGACGCGCCAAGCGCAGTGTCCGCGGCCACCGACAGCGTGCCCTGCGTGATCGTCGTGCCGCCCGAATAGGTGTTGCCGCCGGCCGATGAAGGCGCCATCGTCAGCGTGCCCGCACCGGTTTTCTCCATCGCGCCCGAACCGCCGATCGTGCCCGTGTACGTGCCGGCGCCGTCCTGCTGGAAGCGCACGAGCCCGTTGTCGGTGACGGACAGCGGCAGGTTCGACGCATTTGCCTGTAGCGTCGCGCCCGCGTCGACGGTCGCGACGACCGATGCCGTCGTCGTGCCGAGCGTGCCCGTGAGGTTCAGCGTGCCGCTTTGCACGAGCGCCGTCGAGAACGTACCGGTGCCGGCCCACGTCCAGTCGGTGCCGGCCATCGTCAGGCCCTGGAAATTCACGAACGCGTTCGATGCGGTGCCCGTGCCTTGCAACGTCACGGTGTTGGCGCCCGCGCCGCCGTTGGCCGTGCCGACGATCTGCGAGCCCGTCTGCAGGATCAGCGTCACGTTGCCGTTGCCGCCCTGGATCGCGGTGCCGCCACCGCCCTGGATCAGCCCCGCGTTGGTGATCGTCGTCGCGCCGTTGGTCGAGCGCACGCCGATCCCGTTGTTGCTGATGATCCTGCCGCCGGCCTGGTTCGTGATCGTCGCGGTGAACGAGCCGCCGAGCGTGTTCGACACGACCGCGTCGACGCTGCCGCCGCTCGTCGCGGTGCCGGTCGTCTGGATCGTGCCGCTGTTGACCAGCGTGTCGTTGTTGCCCTGCATGTAGACGGCCGGCGCATCGCGGCCATTCGACGTCAGCGTGCCGCTGTTGGTGATCGTGCCGTTGCCGCCGAGCAGCGACGCCGCACGCGCGTTGTTGCCGGACGTCGTCACCGTGCCCGTGTTGACGATCCGATTGCCCGACGCGCCCGGATTGCTTTGCCCCCATGCGGCCGTCATCCCGTACGCGTTGTTGCCGGTGGTCGTGATCGTGCCGTTGTTGACGAGCGTGTTGTCGTTGCCGTTCGCGGCCATCCCGTCGTTGTAGGTGCCCGACGTCGAAATCACGCCGGTCGCGCCGTTGGTGAGCGTGTTGCCGTTGTTCACGCCGAGCAGCACCGCGCCGCGGTTCGCGACGCCCGTGCCGTTGCCCGACATCGACAGGTTGCCGTTGTTCGTGATCGCGCTCGATGTGTCGACGGAGAACGGGGTCGGCGCGGACGTCAGCACGTAGCCGCCTGTCACGGTCGAATCGAGGTTGATCGTCACGTTGGTGCTGCCGCCCGTGGCCACGACCGACGGTGCGTTCGCGCCGGTACACGTGACCGTCGTTCCGCTGCCCGGCGCGGTAGCCGAGCACGCCGCATACGCACTGACCGGCACCGCGCCGCTCAGGATCGCCATTCCGCCCAAACCCAGATTCCACGCCTTTCTTTTCATTTTTCCGCTCGCATTTATTGGTGACGTTATTGCTGCAAATCGGTGCGTGGAACGGGTTATAGCACCTGTCTTGAAACAATCGCAAGATCAGAATGCGTGATACCGGCAATCACGCCGCGAATCATTTCGCATCGGGAAATAAATGGAGTGGAATTGCCGCCATGCAGCATGCGAAGCCGCAGCCGGGCGTGGGCGGCTTGGCGAGACGAGAAGTCGGTTTAATTTACCGACATTCGCTTAGCCATACTCATCGAACGTGATGCAATCTGAATCAATCGGAAAATTTGACGCGACTCGATGAATGACGGAAGGCGCGGACTATTGCGCGCCATTTGACGATGTTGCTTCGCACGATCGCGCGCCGTTCAAACACGGCCACATTGCCGGATAGCCGCGCGTCGACGAAAAATGTGCCCCACCGATACGATGCCGACCACCGCGGCCGGCATCCGGCGAACGATCAACCCGCCTGCGGCGGGACAGCCTTCGACATCGCGACCGGTTGCGCGAACGTGGCCGACGCGAGCTGCGTGCGCGCATCGCGCGCCACGCGGTTGAACGCCATACGTTGCGCGCCCTTCAGCCTCGCCGCCTTGGCCGCATGAACGAGTTCGATCGGATCGACGAGGCGGGCATGCCGGCGCACCTCGAAGTGCAGATGCGGGCCCGTCGCGGTCCCCGTGCTGCCGACCGCGCCGACACGCTGGCCGCGCATGACGCGCGCGCCGGTTCGCAGCGTCGGCTCGAACGCCGACAGGTGCGCGTAGTACGACGCGTAGCCGCCGTCATGCCGAATCACCACGTATTTGCCGTAGCCGCGCGGCTCGGTGCCGATGAACGTCACGACGCCGCGCTCCGACGCATGAACGGCGCGGCCTGCCGGCGCAGCCAGATCGACGCCCGAATGCACATGGCGCACGCCGGTGACCGGATGCACGCGTGTGCCGAAGCGCGAGCTGATCCGCTTCGCGTTGACCGGCATCGCAAACCGCGCGCCGGCGAGCGGCATGCCGTCGAAGTCGTAATAGGCGCCCGGCGCACCCGCCTTCGGCGCGAACCACACGCCCGCGACGCGCTGGCCGCGAAAACGGACGTCGAGCGCCGTCACGCGCATGCGGCCAGGCCGCCCGGCGCTGTCGTCGCGTTCGAAGGCGACGCGGAAGGTATCGCCGGCCGCGGCGCGCTGCTTCGGATCGATGCGCCCGGCCAGCATGCGGGTGATCTGCGCGGCGACGCCGGCCGGCAGATCTGCGCGCGCCAGCGACGCGCGCAGATTGCCGACGATCGCACCGGCGCGCGTGCCGCGATCCGGCTCCGCGAGCGTGAACGGCTCGGCCGATGCCAGATCGACGGCGCCCCGCTCGGCCGCCGGCTGCGCGTCCATCGCGGGCAACGCCGACGCCAGACCGTAATCGAACCGCGACGCATAGCCGCGTTCGACCGCGTCGCGCGCCGAATCGCACAGCACGCGGTAAGCCACGCACGCGCCGAATCGAACGGCGAGATCGCCGCGATCGGCGCCCGCCGACAGGCCCGACGCATGCGCGGCGTACGCGACGTCGAGCGGCACCGCCGCCGATGCGCGCAAGCCGCCCCACGTCGTCCGGGCGGGATTGAAGAAAGGCACGTCGACAAGGTCGGGCGTTGCAGCCGTCACGGGCGCAACGGGCGCCGAAGTGTGAGTCGCCTGTGCCACCATGCCGTGTGTGCCCGCCATGCAGGCCGTCACGACGGCACCGCGCAACAGCGCACGGCTAATCGGGAAACACGGGACACCGCGCCGGGCGGATTGACCTTGTTCGCGTGCGAGACGGAAACGCAGGTTCAACCGCATGACGTCGTCACTCGCTATCGATGAAAAATCGGGAAAAGCCGGGTATCGCGGAAGAACGACCGTCACGATCCGGCAACCTGGAAGCGAGTGTATCGGCGCACGCAAAATGACCAAATAGGCCATGTCCTATTTGGATGGGCATACGCTTCGTACACGGACGAAATCGCAATTTCGCCGCGGCCCGTATTCGACCCCTTCATTCGCGCGAACCACCCGGCGCCGTGTACAGTCGAACGCTGCCGGCGGGTGAGCACAGCCACGCGCCGAACGATCTGTCTTCAACACCGGAATCCCGTCATGTTTCTCGAACATCTTCATCCGGAACGCTGGACGTTCCTGTGGAATGCATTGTCCACGCTCTCCATCAAGCTGGCCGCCGGCCTGGCGCTGCTCGTCGCCGGCTGGTGGCTGTCCAAACGCGTCGGCAACTGGCTGAACCGGCTGCTCTCGAACAAGGAGCGCGTCGACGACACGCTGCGGCCGATCCTGTGCGACGTCGCCGTGTGGGGCATCCGCATCGTCGCGATCGTCGGCGCGCTGTCGCAGCTCGGCATCGAAACCGCGAGCATCGTCGCGGTGCTCGGCGCGGCCGGCCTGGCGATCGGGCTCGCGCTGCAGGGCACGATGCAGAACATCGCGGCCGGCATCATGCTTCTGCTGCTGCGGCCGTTCAAGGTCGGCGACTACATCGACGGCGGCACGGGCGTCGCGGGTACCGTCGAAGAGGTCGGGCTCTTCATGACGCGCCTCACGAAGCCGGACGGCATCTGCGAGTACGTGCCGAACAGCGCGCTGTGGGGCAGCTCGATCCGCAACTACACGCGCAACCCGACGCGCCGCCTCGATCTCGAAGTGGAAGTGTCCGTGCATGACGATATCGATCGCGCGCTCGATGCACTGCACGCGCTGGCCGCGGCCGACCCCGACGTGCTGCAGGATCCCGCGCCGGACGTGATGGTGATGCGCTTCGACGACAGCACGGCCGTCGCGAACATGCGCGTGTGGACGCACACCGACAAGTTCTGGGCGATGCGCTGGCGCCTCGCGCGCCAGGTCCGCAAGACGCTCGCCGATGCGGACTGCGCGCTGCCGATCCGCACGCGGGAATTGCACATCGTGCACGACGCGGAGCGCCGCGCGGACGGCGCGCGCATGCGCGTGTCGTAAGGCAGCGCGCCGCCCGCGACGTTACATCCTGACGATGTCGAGCAACGCCTTCCTGCCGCTCCTTTACGTGAACTCCGACATCGCGCCGTGCTTCAGGTCGCCCTGCGGCGTGAAGCTCGTTTCCCCCGTCATGCCGCGATAGACTCTGGCCAGCATCGCGACCGGCGCCGTCGCCGGGTTCGCCGAGCGCGTGCCGACGAAGCGGGCCGGCGTGTCGGCGATCCAGTCGAGGCTTGTGAACAGTACTGCCGGAACGGCGGAGCGAAATGAAGTGATGTGATGTGATGCGAGTAAACGGGTCGCGGTGCAACGCCGCGATCCGATGACGTTCCGGCCTGGTGCATGGCATACCCGTCGCACGGATTCGACCCCGCCGATCCCCCTCGATTTTCCCGCGTCGCGCACCGCCATTCCGGAAACCCGGACACACAAAAAACCCCACGAAAACAAGGATATTCGGCGTCTGCGACACAGTGTCCGAGTTCGGTTATATTACGCGCCCGTTGCCACCCCGCCCCCGCAAAACACGTCGCGCGCGGCCTCTTTCAACGCAGTCTGAAGCGCCGTCCGCTCGGGCTTGCCGTCAGGGCCCCGGCGCGTGGCGCACCGTCGCGACGCAGGCGCTTGCCTGCCCGCGGGAAGCCGATCCGAAGGTGTCCTTCCGAATAGCTTCCGTGCGCAAATGCAACGGCGCGCGGCGCCGATCCGGAATTCCGGATTCGCGGTCCGGATCTCCGGACCCGCATTTCAGCGCCACGGAACCGCGCCGGGCGGCATGGCAAACCGATGCATTCAAGTTGAAAAAGGGATCTCTGCTGTGATCAAAACGTTACGGGTAATACTGTCGGCGCTCGCGCTGTGCGTCGCGACATCGTCCGCGCACGCCGCCGACACGAAGAAAGTCGACGTCCTGCTGGTGGGCGGCGGCATCATGAGCTCGACGCTCGGCGTCTGGCTGCACGAACTCCAGCCGGACTGGTCGATGACGATGGTCGAGCGCCTCGACGGCGTCGCGCTGGAAAGCTCGAACGGCTGGAACAACGCCGGCACCGGCCACTCGGCGCTCGCCGAGCTGAACTACACGCCGGAAAAGGCGGACGGCAAGATCGACATCTCGAAGGCGATCGAGATCAACGAGTCGTTCCAGATCTCGCGCCAGTTCTGGGCGTGGCAGGTGAAGCAGGGCGTGCTGAAGAACCCGCGCGCGTTCATCAACTCGACGCCGCACATGAGCTTCGTGTGGGGCGACGACAACGTCCGCTTCCTGAAGAAGCGCTACGAAGCGCTGCAGGCGAGCCCGCTGTTCCGCGGGATGCAATATTCGGAAGACTACGACCAGATCAAGCAGTGGGTGCCGCTGATGATGGAAGGCCGCGACCGCAGCCAGAAGGTCGCGGCGACGTGGACGCCGATCGGCACCGACGTGAACTTCGGCGAGATCACGCGCCAGTTCGTCGGCTACCTGAAGACGCAGCCGAACTTCACGCTGTCGCTGTCGAGCGAAGTGCGCGAGATCTCGCGAAACGCCGACGGCACGTGGCACGTGTCGTGGGTCAAGCTGCACTCGGATGAGCCGCCGCAATCGGTCGACGCGAAGTTCGTGTTCATCGGCGCGGGCGGCGGTGCGCTGCACCTGCTGCAGGCGTCGGGCATCCCCGAAGCGAAGGACTACGGCGCATTCCCGGTCGGCGGCTCGTTCCTCGTGACCGATAACCCCGAGGTCGTGAAGCAGCACCTCGCGAAGGCCTACGGCAAGGCGTCGGTCGGCTCGCCGCCGATGTCGGTGCCGCACCTCGACACGCGGATCATCGACGGCAAGAAGATCATCCTGTTCGGGCCGTTCGCGACGTTCTCGACCAAGTTCCTGAAGAACGGCTCGTACTTCGACCTCGCGAAGAGCACCAACCTGCACAACGTCGCGCCGATGATGCGCGTGGGCGTCGACGAATTCCCGCTGGTGCAGTACCTCGCCGGCCAGCTGATGCTGTCCGACGACGATCGCTTCAACGCGCTGAAGGAGTACTTCCCGAACGCGAAGAAGGAAGACTGGCGCCTGTGGCAGGCCGGCCAGCGCGTGCAGATCATCAAGCGCGACCCGGTCAAGGGCGGCGTGCTGAAGCTCGGCACCGAGATCGTCGCGTCGCAGGACGGCAGCATCGCGGGCCTGCTCGGCGCGTCGCCGGGCGCGTCGACCGCCGCGCCGATCATGCTGAACCTGTTGAAGAAGGTGTTCAAGGACAAGGTCGCGACGCCCGAGTGGCAGCAGAAGATCCGCCAGATCGTGCCGAGCTACGGCACGAAGCTGAACGACAGCCCGGCGAAGGTCGTCGAGGAATGGACCTACACGAGCGACGTGCTGCAACTGTCGCCGCCGCCGAAGATCGACCTCGGCGCGCCGTCGCAGGCGACCGGCACCGCGCCGGCCCGCCCGGCGAAGGCGTCCGCCGACATGGCGCTGTAACGCGCGCGACGCCGCGCATAACCCGCGCAGAGCCTGCGCGGCACCCGCGGCGCGCATTACGCCGCCCGACACGGCCGCCCTCTCCGGGGCGGCCGTTTTTCCTGGCGCGCGCCGGGCGCAGGCACCGGCTTCCGCTAGAATTGCGGCACGCGCGACCCCGTCGCCGCCCGATCCATCACCCGCATCGACACAACCCGAGCGACCGCCGGTGCGGCCCGCGCCCGAGCCGCGCGGGCGCCGCCCGCCGTGGCCGCGCCCGGCCGGGCGCGCCATCAACCGAATTCAGCTGGAGAAAGACCGTGTTTACCTGCCGAAACCAGAGCTGCGGCACGCAGTGGGAGCAGTCCGACGTCGTCATCAAGGACGAAGGCCAGGGGCTGCTGTTCCGCTGCCCGCTGTGCGGCGCCCGCAACTATCTCGAACGCTTCGAGGACGACGAAGGCAACGTCGTCTACGAGCAGATGGAAGGCCGCCCCTACCTCGGAGACCTGTCTTGACCCAACCGACCGCCACGCCGTTCAGCGCGCTGCCGCTGACGCCCGCCACGCTCGCGAATCTCGCGCAGCTCGGCTATGTCGACATGACGCCGATCCAGGCCGCGAGCCTGCCGATCGCGCTGGCCGGCCAGGACCTGATCGCGCAGGCGAAGACGGGCAGCGGCAAGACCGCCGCGTTCTCGCTCGCGCTGCTCGCGCGTCTCGACGCGCGCCGCTTCGACGTGCAGGCGATGATCCTGTGCCCGACCCGCGAGCTCGCCGACCAGGTCGCGCAGGAAGTGCGCCGCCTCGCGCGCGCCGAGGAGAACGTGAAGGTGCTGACGCTGTGCGGCGGCACGCCGATGCGTCCGCAGGCGCAGAGCCTCGAGCACGGCGCGCATATCGTCGTCGGCACGCCGGGCCGCATCATGGATCACCTCGATCGCGGCAACCTGAAGCTCGATGCGCTGAACACGCTGGTGCTCGACGAAGCCGACCGGATGCTCGACATGGGCTTCTTCGACGACATCGCGAAGGTCGCGCGCATGTGCCCGACGACGCGCCAGACGCTGCTGTTCTCCGCGACCTATCCGGACGGCATCGCGAAGCTGAGCCAGCAGTTCCTGCGCAATCCGAAGGAAGTCAAGCTCGCGGAACGCCACGACGACAGCAAGATCCGCCAGCGCTTCTATGAAGTGACCGAGGACGAGCGGCTGCATGCGGTCGGCCAGCTGCTGAATCACTACCGGCCGGTGAGCACGATCGCGTTCTGCAACACCAAGCAGCAGTGCCGCGACCTGCTCGACGTGCTGCACGCGCAGGGCTTCCACGCGCTCGCGCTGCACGGCGAGCTCGACCAGCGCGAGCGCGACCAGGTGCTGATCCAGTTCGCGAACCGCAGTTGCTCGGTGCTGGTCGCGACCGACGTCGCCGCGCGCGGGCTCGACATCGCGCAGCTCGAAGCGGTGATCAACGTCGACGTGACGCCCGACCCCGAAGTGCACGTGCACCGCATCGGCCGCACGGGTCGCGCGGATCAGGACGGCTGGGCGCTGAGCCTCGCGAGCATGGACGAGATGGGCCGCGTCGGCGCGATCGAACAGGCGCAGAAGCGCGAGGTCGAATGGCATCCGCTCGCCGAACTGAAGCCGGCGGACGACAGCGTGCTGCTGCCGCCGATGGAAACGCTGCAGATCCTCGGCGGGCGCAAGGACAAGATCCGTCCGGGCGACGTGCTCGGCGCGCTGACCGGCGACGCCGGGTTCGACGGCAAGCAGATCGGCAAGATCAACGTGACCGAGTTCTCGACCTATGTCGCGATCGAGCGCGGCGTCGCGCGCGACGCGCTGCGCAAGCTCAATGCGGGGAAGATCAAGGGCAAGCGGGTCAAGGTCCGGCTGATGGACGACGAGTAAGCGGGCCGCGGCGCGGGCGGTCGCAGCACCGCCGCGCGCCGCCCCGTGCGTCACCCGAGTTCGGGATAGCCGTGCGCGGCGGCTTCCCGCTCGAACCGCGCAATCGTGTCGTAGTCGGCCGGCGACAGCCGGTCGAATCCCCTCAGCCGCAGCACACGCGCCCGCTCCGCATCGGCGGCGATCGCGCGATCGAGCGCATCCCGCAACGCGCCGACCTGCGTATCCGCCAGCGCCCGCGACGCGACGAACGGCAATCCCGGCGCGGGTGCGGTCGTGCCGATCACGCGAATATCCTCCAGCAGCCCGGGCAGCGCGTCGCGCACATACGCGAACGTCACGCAGTCGATCGCCGCGCAATCGGCTTCTCCCGACGCCAGCGCTCGCAGCACGTTCAGGTGCGAACCGAACGGCGTGACCGAGCCGAAGAACCGCCCGTCGTGCGCATGCGGCGCGACCGCGTGCCGGAATGCATTCATCCCGCTGTGCGAATCCTCGCCGTTGAAGGCTGCCCGCAACCCGCGGCATGCGGCGAGCGTCGTCGCACCGCCCGCATGCACGCGCGCCGACACGACCAGCACGCTGCGGTAGCGCGCCCCGTCGCAGCCGTCCGCATCGAAAACGGGGGTCGCAACCAATCGCACGACGTCGCGCAAGCCGAGCATCCGGTACGGATAGCCGCAGGTCTGCGACAGCAGCAGATCGTCGCGCCGCCACAATGCCTGCAGGTCGTCGAACGGCGCGTCGGGCAGCGCGACGTCGGCAGGCCCGCCCGCGTTCGCGAACGCATCGAGCGCGTCGCGCAGCAGCGCGCGCCACAGCGCGGCGTGGCGCGGCGTCACGTTGTACATCGGCAGGACTGCGATCCAGGAGCTCATGCGGGCATTCTACGCATCGGCGGTCGTCACGAAGCTTATCGGCCGCACCACGATAAGCAAATGCGAATCGATTGGTTGGCGTTGCCGCGCCGCCCCGGTACCGTTCGAAGGCCTGCCGGCGCCGCCGTGCGCGATGCCGGGCGGGCCGACCGTGATCCGCGAGACACCAGCGCACCCGGGCCGAGCGCCCCGGTTCCATCGCTCGTTCCCCGCACTGCCCGATCCATCCGCCTCAACGCCATGGCCGAATACTTCGACGTCGACCACGCGCGCGCGATCGCCGCGCTCCACGCCCGTTTCACCGCCCGCACCGAGTGGCCGACCTGGCTGCTCGTCGTCGTGATCTACGGCGGCTGGCTCGCCGTGCTGCTGCTCGTGCGCGACGGGTACCTGTCGCGCGCCGCCGCGACGCCGCCGCTGATCCTGCTCGGCGCGTGGCACCTGTCGCTGCAGCACGAGCTGCTGCACGGCCATCCGACGCGTTCCGCCCTGGTGAACAAGCTGCTCGGCTATCCGCCGCTGACGGTCTGGTATCCGTACACGCTGTATCGCGACACGCATCTCGAGCATCATCGCGACGAAGACCTGACCGTGCCGGGCGTCGATCCCGAAACGAACTACGTGACGCGTGAACGCTGGGCGCGGCTGCCGCGCTGGCGCCGGGCGCTGACGGTCGCGCGCAAGACTTTCCTCGGACGCCTCGTCGTCGGGCCGCCGCTCGCCATCGCCACGACGCTGCGCGATGCGTTCGCCGCGTTCCGGCGCGGCGACTTCCGTTATCTGCCGATGTGGTCGACTCACGTCGCCTGCGTGGCCGCGCTGCTCGCGTGGCTGCACTGGGCGATCGGCGTGCCGTGGTTGTACTACCTGCTTGCCGTCACGTGGCCCGCGCTGTCGCTCGCGATGATCCGCTCGCTGTACGAGCATCGCGCCGCGCCGCATCCGAAGGCGCGCATCACGATCAACGAAGCCGGCTTCGCGATGCGGCTGCTGTACCTGAACAACAACTATCACCTCGTCCATCACGACCTGCCGAAGCTGCCGTGGTACGACCTGCCGCGTGCGTACCGGATGCGGCGCGACGCGTATGCGGAGAAATGCGGCGGCTTCGTGATCCGCGGCGGGTATCGCGCGCTGCTCGCGCGCCATGCGTGGACGCCGACCGATTCGCCCGTGCATCCGTTCGACGAGGGCACGGCTTCGCTGTCGACGGGCAGCGGGATCAAGGTGGCGGTGGTCGACAGGGTGCTGCAGATCAGTACATGATGTCGGCCCGCGCGTTTCGGCACCCATCCTTACGAAAAGCCGACAGCGCGGTTCGCCGCCCGTGAATTGCCAATTGCGTCGGCAATGCCCAGAATGGCCGCTCATCCGGCGCTTCCGACGACCATTCGCCCGGCTCCGCCGCACGGCCGCGCGCCGCATTTCCCCGACGACGATGCAACCGAACTCCCCACCCGGCGCGATCCGCGCAATCGGCAACGACTGGTCCGTTTCCGCGATCACCGCGGGTTTTCTCGCGGTCCTGATTTCATACGCGGGCCCGCTCGCGATCTTCTTCCAGGCGTCGCAGGCCGCGCATGCGTCCAACGACATGGTGTCGTCATGGGTCTGGGCGATCTCGATCGGCGCCGGTGCATCGGGCCTGTTCGCGAGCTGGAAGCTAAAGGTGCCGGTCGTCACCGCATGGTCGGCGCCCGGCACCGCGCTGCTCGTCGGCCTGTTTCCGCAACTGACGCTCAACCAGGCCGTCGGCGCGTACATCACGGCCGCGCTGATCATCCTCGTCATCGGCATCACCGGCTATTTCGACCGGCTCGTGCGCCACATCCCGCGCGGCATCGCCTGCGGCATGATGGCCGGCATCCTGCTGCCGTTCGGCATGCATGCGTTCTCCGCGGCGACCGCGCAGCCGCTGCTCGGTTTCGGGATGATCGCGGCCTACGTGATCTTCAGGCGCCTGCTGCCGCGCTACAGCATCGTGCTCGTGCTGCTCGCCGGCGCCGCACTCGCGACGCTGCTCGGGATGACGCATCTCGGCAACGTGTCGCCGAGCCTCGCGCGGCCGATCTTCATCGCCCCCGAATGGACGCTCGGCACGACGCTCAGCCTCGCGCTGCCGCTCGTCGTCGTCAGCCTCACGGGCCAGTTCCTGCCGGGAATGACGATCCTTCGTGTTTCGGGCTATCACACCAGCGCACGGCCGATCATCACGGCGACCAGCGTGATGTCGCTGGTCGTCGCATGCTTTGGCGGAATCACGATCGTGCTCGCGGCGATCACCGCGGCGCTGTGCACCGGCAAGGACGCGCACGAAGATCCGGACCGGCGCTATATCGCGGGCATCGCGAACGGCGTGATCTATCTGATCGGCGGACTCTTCGCGGGGACGATCGTCACGCTGTTCTTCGCGCTGCCGAAGGCGTTCGTCGCGATTCTGGCAGGACTCGCGTTGATCGGCGCGATCAGCGCGAACGTACACGGCATCTTCGAGGACGAAAACCACCGCGAAGCGTCCGTGATCACGTTCCTCGCGACCGCGTCGGGGATGACGTGGCTCGGGCTCGGGTCCGCGTTCTGGGGGATCGTGATCGGGTCGGCGGCGTATGTGGTGTTGAACAGGGTGCGGCAGCCTGCATGATGTGCACCCTGCGCGGCCACTTCCCTTACCGCGCCGGCTGGCGCACCAGTTGCGCGAGCGCATCGGCCAGCGTCGTCGTGCCGTAGGCCCGCTCGGACACATCGGCCTCGACATCGATCCGCCCCGCGTTATGCACGTCGTACAGATCGACGATCAGCTGTGCATGGCGTTCGCTGAGCCCGGCGCGCAGCAGCGTCGCGCTCCACGTGTCGCGCGGCAGTTCGTGCGCGACGATCGCGCGGCCGGCCGCCGCGCCCAACGTATCCGCGATCGCGGCCACGCTCACGCGCCGCGGCCCTTCGACGCTGACGATGCGCGGCCCGCGCCCGCCCTCCGGCGCATCGCGCAGCAGCCGCGCCGCAACGACGCCGACATCGGGCGCCCAGACCGTCGGAAACACCTTGCCGACCGGATGGTGGAAGCTCGGCAGCACGCCGGTGCCGAGCGCGACCGGCAGCACGCGCGCCCAGTTCTGCAGATGCTCGGCCGAGCGCAGCAGCGTCAACTGCGTGGGGATCGTCTTCAACCGTTCCTCGAAGTCATGGAACAGGCGCGTGATACCCGTATTGCCTTCGAGCTCCGCGCCATAGTCCGACAACGCGAGCAGCGCGGGCGGCGGGTTCGCGGCGAGCGCGGCGGCCGCCACATCGATCGTCCGCGTCATCGTCGCGGCCGGATCGGCGTCGGTCGTCGGCACCGGACACAGTATCTGCACGGCCCGCGCGCCGTCGATCGCCGCGGCGATCGCGTTCGCGTCGGTCAGGTCCGCGATCGCGACATCGCAGCCGAGCTGCGCGAAACGGTCGCGGTGACGTGCGTCGCGCAGCACCGCGCGCACGGAATGGCCTGCGTTGCGCAAGGTCGTCACGGTCGACAGGCCGACGTTGCCGGATGCGCCGAAGATCACGAACACGGTTCGCTCCTGGGGGGGATGAAGGTGCTGTGATTGTCGGCACGCGCGGCCGGGAAGGCGCGCACGGGGGGATGAATCGAGCAGGAAAGGATGACGCGTTGAATGGCCGTAGCCATACGGGCTCTCCGATCCAAGCGCGTCAAAACCGGAGAAGGCGAATGCAGCAATTGTCCAACACGCTGTTGGACAATTGCCCTCGGATCAAATGCAGCGTCCGCGTACCGCTGTTGCGTTATGCGTCTCGCCCGCCCTCCAGCCGCAACCCACCCCGCATACCCGACCGCGCAATCTCCGTCGGCGTCGCACCGAGCACACGGTTCATCCAGCTCGCCATGTGGCTCTGATGCGCAAAGCCGGCTTCCAGCGCGATCTGGCTGATGCCGAGCCGGCCTTCGAGCAGCAGCGCCTTCGCGCGCTCCACCCGGCGCCGCACGACGTACTGGTGCACGGGCATCCCCAGCGTTTCGCGGAACAGCACCTTGAAATGCGGCACGCTGATCGACACGAGCGCCGCGAGCTCGGCCAGCGTCATGCGCCGGTCGAGATTCGCCTCGACATAGTCGATCACGCGCGCCGCCGCCTTCGGCGCCAGCGTGCGCCGACGTTCGCGAAACGCCGGCTGGCCGTCGACCAGCCGCGCGACGAGCGCTGTGCACAGGCTTTCCGCGTACAGCGGATCCGATGCGTCTTCCGCTTCGAGTTCGGCGGCCATCGCCCACGCGATGTGCTGCAGCCGAGGGTCGCGCACCTGCAGCCGCCGGCGAATCTGCGCGTGCGACGGCTTCAGTTCGAGCTGTTCGACCGTGCGCCGCACGAACGTATCGCCGAGCGCGATGTGCAGGATCCGGCAGTCGGCGCTGTCGGTCCACTGGCCGGGCAAGCCGGCCGGAATCACGTCGACGTCGCCGTGCGCCTGGATGCGCGACACGCGCTCGCCGTCGCACACGCAGTCGGCGCGCACCGGCGCGCCGATATGCACGCCGATCCGGTGATGCTCGGCCGCCGGAATCCGGTACGTGCCGGCACGGATTTGCAGCAGCGACGCGCCGAAGCCGCGCCAGCCCCGCCCGCGGCTGGAGCGCAGGCTGACCGGAACGCCGTTGTCCGCCGGCGCGGCAAGAATCGGATCGCTCATTGAGGGTCTCCACCAGATCGGGTGCCGAACGCACATTGTGACGCGTTTCGGGCCGGCGCGCCGGCCCTGCGTGGCCGCCGTCGAGTCGAGCATAAAAAAGATCATCCGTTTCTGCTCGGGACGATCCTTGCGTGCGCGCCGGCTGGCGCCGCGAAGCCTACGATGGCCTCATCCGACACCTACGGAGCCCCGTCATGCCCCATGACTGCCCGCTACGCGCGGCGTTCATCGCGCCCTTGCCTTCCACCGCTCGCGCTTCATCCGCCCCCGGCTCCCGCCACCGCCGCACCGCCATCGCCGCGTGGTGCCTGCGCGTGGTCGGCTGGTACGGGCTCGAACGGCTGCTCGCGTCGATTCCCGACAGCAACGACGACTTCGCGCTCGTCTGACCGGCCGGTCGACACCCCGCCTACTTGCGCCGCCGCTCGTGCGGCGCGGCCGACGCCCCGTCGATCACCGGCGCGCCCTGCTTGATCAGGAAGTCGCGGAACAGCCCCGTCACCTGCGAGATCCGCCGGTCGGCGAGCGTCACCACATACCATTCGCGCTCGATCGGGTTGCCGGGAAACGGCAGTTGCCCGAGCAGCCCCGTGCGCAATTCGAGCGCGCACGCATGCAACGACAGGAACGCGACGCCGAGCCCCGCTTCGGCCATCTGCTTGATCGCCTCGTTGCTCGACAGTTCGGAGCCCACATGAAAGCGGTAGCCCGCGTTCTTGAACAGGCTCTCGACGGTCGAGCGCGTGCCCGCGCCGCGTTCGCGCACGAGCAGGTGCGCGGATTCGAGATCCTTCAGCGCGACGCGCTTGCGCTGCATCAGCGGATGACCGGGCGCCGCGACGAACACCATCGGATGCTTCGCGAATTCGACCGCGTGCGTACGCAGCTCCTTCGGCGCGCTGCCCATCACCGCGAGATCGATTTCATGCGTCGCGAGCATGCGGATGATGTCGTCGCGGTTGCCGACCTTGAAATACGTCTTCACGTGCGGGCGCGTCGCGGTGAATTTGACGAGCAGCGGCGGGATCAGGTATTCGGCCGTCGTGATCGCGCCGATCCGCAGCGTGCCGCCGAGATCGCCCGTCAGCGCGGCCACTTCGTCGCCGGCCTCGCTCCACAGATGCAGGATCTCGCGCGCGTAGCGCGCCACGATCTCGCCCGCCGCGGTCAATTGCACGCCGCGCCCGACCCGCTGCAGCAACGCGGCGCCCACGGCCTCCTCGAGCAGGCGAACCTGCAGCGACACGGCCGGCTGCGTCAGGTTCAGCTCCTCGGCCGCGCGCGACACGCTGCCGAGCCGCGCGATCATGTCCAGCGCCTTCAACTGCCGGAACGTCGCGGTCTTTCCTATAAGTGAATACATATGAGTCGCTTATAAACATTAAATTGTTCGACTGGGTACGAAACTATATCGTCGGTTCTTGAGCAATGTCATGCGAATCGTCATTCAGCGGGAGCCCATCATGGACAACACCACGCCCAATCTTGCAACGGACCACGCACCGCGCCTGCCGCGCATCGTGATCGTCGGCGGCGGCGCCGGCGGCCTGCAGCTCGCCACGCGTCTCGGCGATACGGTCGGACGCCGCGGGCAAGCCGAAGTCGTGCTCGTCGACCGCTATCCGACGCACTTCTGGAAGCCGCTGTTGCATGAAGCCGCGTCGGGCCATCGCGATCCGGCTTCCCACACGATCGAATACGCGGCGCAGGCGAAGCGCCACGGCTTTCGCTTCGTGCAGGGCGCGCTGCAGCGGGTCGACCGCGCGGCACGCACGGCGACGATCGCGGCCGTGCAGGATGCGGACGGCACGGAAATCCTGCCGCAGCGGGAACTCGATTACGACGACCTCGTGCTGGCGGTCGGCAGCGTGACGAACTTCTTCAACGTGCCGGGCGCCGAGCGTCATGCGCTGCCGCTCGAAAACCTCGACCAGGCCGAGGATTTTCGCCGCAAGTTCCTCGCTGCGTGCACGAAGGCGAACCATCTCGCCGAGCAGCAGCCCGCGCGGCGCGCGGCGCCGATCTGCATCAACGTGATCGGCGCGGGCGCGACCGGCGTCGAGCTGGCCGCCGCGCTGCGGCACGCGATCCAGCAACTGACGACGTACCGCTTCAAGGCGCTGGTGTCCGCGCGCGACGTGCACATCCGGCTGATCGAAGGCGGCCCGCGCATCCTGCCGGCGCTCGACGAACGGTTGTCCGGCAAGATGCACGCGCAGCTTCGCGCGCTGAACGTCGACGTGCTGACCGATACGCGCGTGGCGGAAGTCGGCGCGGATGCCGTGACGACCGCCACCGGCGAACGCCTCGCGAGCGACATCACGATCTGGGCGGCCGGCGTCGCCGGGCCCGCGATGCTGCGGGACATCGGCGACATCGCGCTCAACCGGTCGAACCAGGTGATCGTGACCGACACGCTGCAGACGCCCGACGATCCGCACGTGTACGCGTTCGGCGACTGCGCCGCGTGCCCGTCGACCGGTGCGGGCGGGTTCCTGCCGCCGCGCGCGCAGGTCGCGCACCAGCAGGCCGTGTATCTGGTCAATGCATTCGCGCGCCGCGTCGCCGGCAAGCCGGTAGCCGGCTTCACGTTCCGCGATGCGGGCACCGTCGTGTCGCTCGGGCACGCGGGCGCCGCGTACCAGGCGGGCATCGGCGTGCGCTCGCACTCGCTGATCGTCGACGGGCTGGCGGCGATCGGGCTGTACAAGTTCCTGTATCGCAAGCACCTGTTCAACGTGGTGGGCATGAAGCGCGCGCTGTTCCAGTCGCTGAGCCACTGGCTGCAAAGCCGTCACCAGCCGTCGATCAAGTTGCACTGAGCAACGACTCACACACGGCATCGCAACACGGCATATCGCGTGGCCATCGCCCGATATGCCGTTTTTCCCGATGCATATGCGTAATTCGTCCGCAATGTGCGCCACGCTGGTGCATCGTGTTGAAGGCCACCCATACGATGCCATTCCGGCGGGACTTGCCGCGCGACACGCATCCCGCGCCCGCTCTGGCTGGCCGCCCCATTCATTAGTCCGATCGTATGAGTCGGCTAAAAATATTAATTGGTCGCGTTTTCCGGATCGACGCTAAGGTGTGAGGCATTCCCGTCGGCGAACGGATCATCACGTTTCTGAAAAGGAATCACCGTGGTCATCGAAGCCATCGTCACCCGTCTCGACGCAGCATTCGCGCAGATCGAAGCAACACCGGATTCGCGCGAATCGCGCAACCAGCGCGACGCGATCATCCAGTGGCTCGACCGGGCATCGGAAGAAGGCTATCGACTCGGTCTCGTCACGACGCTGCCGGCCGCGCGGCTCAGCGACATGTTCGAAGGCCAGTTCGGCCGCGCGAACCTCGACCGCTTCTCGGTCGTCGTCACGGACGCCAATCGACAGGAGTCCGGATCGAATCAGCATCCGTTCGATGTCGCGCTGCAAGCGCTCGGCGTGCCGCCGGAGCGCGCGGTCGGGATCGCGAGCAGCGAGCCGGAACGCCGCGAGGCCGAGCATTTCGGGCTGTCGCGCTGCATGAGCATCACCGATACGGTGCGCTCGATCGCATCGGCCGGGCTGCACTGAACGCCGGCACACGGGCCGGCCGCGGCCGGCCGTCATCGCCGGTCCGGCGGCAATCGGGCGCTTGCCCGCCCGCATCCTGACATTCTGCTGTCAAAGTCGCTTGCAACACTTCGGGGTTCGATCATATCCCCGGAAACGGACGACGCGCATGCGCATCGTCCGATCCGTTGCCCGCCACGATGACACGCCCGACCCGCACCGCCGCCGCCCTCACGATTGCCTGCCTGTTGCTCGCCGCTTGCGGCGGGAATGACTCGACAGCGCCTGCCACGTCGGCCGACAACAACGGCACGGCGCCGGCCCCGCAGCCGCAGCCCACGCCGGCCCCGGCACCCGCGACCTACTACCAGACGAAGACGCCGTACCGTCCGCAACAGGACGCCGCGACGTACGAAGCGCCGCCGGCCGGCTACGCGCCCGTCTATACCGAACTCGTCGCCCGTCACGGCTCGCGCGGGCTGTCGGGCTTCAAGTACGACGGCGCGATCTACGCGATGCTGCTCAAGGCCGAGGCCGACGGCGCGCTGACCGCGCTCGGCGCGCAGCTCAAGGCCGACACATACACGATGATGAAGGCCAATGCGCTACTCGGCTATGGCGTGCAGGGCATCTCGACACCCGGGTACGGCAACCTCACGCAAGCCGGCATCCGCGAACATCAGCAACTCGCCGCGCGTCTCGCGCAGCGGCTGCCCGCGCTGTTCGCCGCCGGCAACCGGCAGGTGGTGGTGGTCAACTCGGGCCAGGATCGCGCGGTCGACAGTTCGACGTATTTCTCGGCGGCGCTCGTTGCCGCGCAGCCGGCACTGGCGTCGGCCATCACGCTGCCGGCCGCGCCGTCCGGCTATCCGGCGAGCGCGCCGGTCGCGCAGCCGGCCGGCACCAATCGTTTCCTGCTGTATTTCCACGCGTTGAAACCGGCCACCGATCTCGTGACCGACGCGAGCGATCCGTACTACGCGACCTATCAGGCGAGCCAGGCGTACCAGGCCTATGCAAACGACGCGACGGTGGCCGCGAAGCTGAAGGCGATCAAGGCCGCGCCGCAGGCGGCCGACGTCGCGCAAACGGTGCTGTCCGCACTCGTGTCGCCCGCCTTCATCGCGAAGCTCGGCGCCGACGGCTACACGTTCGCGAATACCGGCACCTATGCGTTCACGTCGACGGACGGCAAGTTCACCAACACGCTGAAGGGCGACGGCAAGACGAAGATCGCGACGGCCGTCGACGCAGTGAACGTGCTGTACAACCTGCTGCAGGTTGCGCCTGCCATGACCGCTGAAACCGGCGGCGTCACGATGGAGCAGTACATCGGTGCCGAGCAGGCGCAGTATCTCGCGTACCTGCAGGATGCCGAGGACTACTACCAGAAGGGCCCCGGTATCCAGGAAGCGAACCCCGTGACGTACCGGATGGCGAAGGGGCTGCAGGACGATTTCTTCGCCGAGGTCGACGCGATCGCGCGCGGCGACCTGACGCACGCCGCGAAGCTGCGCTTCACGCATGCGGAGGTCGTGATTCCGTTCGCGTCGATCATGAACCTGAAGAACGTGTTCGTGCCGACGCCTCAGGCGCAGACGTACACGTATGCGAACAACCGGTGGCGCGGCGATCAGGTATCGCCGATGGCCGCGAACATGCAGTGGGACGTCTATCGCAACGGGTCGCGGCTCATCGTGAAGATGCTGTACAACGAGCGCGAGACGGATTTCCAGGCCGCGTGCGACGGCGCGAAGATCGCGCCGGGCAGCCACTTCTACGACTACGCGGGGCTGAAGCAGTGTTACGGCTATCAGTGACGTGATGCGCGGGGTCTTCTGGCCGGAACCGCACGTTGAGACCCGGACGGCGCGGACCGTCCGGACTTCGCTACACACGCCGCGTCCCGCTAGACCTTGTGCACGCCGTTCCGAAGCAGCGCCTGGCGCAGGAATGCCAGTTGTCCGTCATCCAGCACGCGCTTCGGCACCACGCGGAACATCACCGACGACTGATAAAGCAGGATCATCTGACGATCCTCGCTCCAGTGAATGAGATCCGCATAGCGAATTTCGTCGCGCGAAGTCGGCGTTTCGACAACGAAGCGGTCGCCTTCGAAAATGACCGTGTAACGCTGATGAAGCGACCTTTGCTGGTCGTAAATCTTGCGGCCTGCGCGCGGCAATATCAGGTGATTCAGAACGGGCACGCCGATCGCCACGACAGCCGCGATTCCCGCGGCCATCCAGACATGGCGCCATTCCGGAAAATGTCCGCTTGTTACGCGGACGCCGCCGACGAGCAGCACGATGTACACGATCGCGAGAGTCGCAAACGACTTGAGCAGGGCTTTCCCGTTGTACCTGCGCCAAAGATTCAGGCGGTATGCGTGGACGAGATCATCCGCGGTTATTTGAAAAACGACTTCGGTATCGCTCGTGGGCATGGGCGGGCTCGGAATGTTCTCTGGTTCCTGGATTTGCTGTGGATGCTTCACCGCGGGCTGCGCGATCCAGACGGCCGGCAGTGCACGCGCACGGTGACGTGCAAACGAAGCCGCGCGATATCGCCGGCCGGTCGATGCACGGCGACAATATACCTGCGTGGAATGACGTCCACGCGGGGCGCAGCCGCGGCAGTGGCGCAGCCGGCGGCCGGCGCGGGCGGCTGAGCGATCCTGTCGGGACGAACTCGCATCGGCTCGCACGGTCGAACGAGCATCGTCGGAGAGTCCCCATGAAACGCGTCGCCCTTGCCGCTGCCCTGACCCTGTTTACCGCCATCAGCGCGCCGGCCATCGCCGGTACGCCCTCCGGGGCCGTCGCGCCGGCTCCGGCTGCGGCTCACGCATACGCGAAGAATTGCGTGCCGTCGCGGGATGCCGCGCAAGGCGCCCGTTCCCCCTCCAGCGCACCGCCGATCCGCGTCTGCGTCGGCGATTCCGACACGCAGCTGAACCTGCCGTGGTTCCTGACCGATGTCCTTACCGCCGTGGACACGCATCAGTCACCGAGCGGCCTGCTCCACAAGATGCGCGAAGATTTCTGAATCCCGGCCGGCCCCGCCTCGTTCATGGCTCGTCGGGCCGCTCCAGCACCTCGATGAACGTGCCGACGATGCCGCGCCACATCGCCGGGTCGGCGATGCGCGCCAGCAACCGCCGCAATTCGCGTCGTTCGTCGTTCGACAGCACGCCGTGCGCGCCGCGGATGCTGTCGTAGCTCGGCGTACCGCGCGACGCGAGTGCGCGATCGAGCGAATAGTCGCGGGTCTCTCCGTCCACAGAAATCCGGATCCACAGCGAACCGCCGTCCGCCACGGCGGCGCCATCGGTCACGACGACCGTGGGTGCGGCATTTTCTTCCATCACAACGCTCCGGTTTGACGCGCTGGCGGCAGACTGCCGGCCACGGCGTCACATTGAAATGTTTCTTTTTGAGACACAATCACAAAACCGCGCCAATTTTTAGACAATAATATTTCGTAATGGCGCGCCGCATCTTATACTGGCCGCGCACCATCCTCGTGCCAAGAGACGGTGTCTTTTGTCCCGGCCGCACACACTGTGCGGCCGGGGCTTTTTTCGGTACGCTGCGTCGATATACATGCTTGATGCGCGCATGTTATTGAGCAATGCTGCCAGATGAATGGCCGATCGCGACAGGCTCACCCGATGTCGTCGCGACGGCCGAATCGATCGGCGTCCCGAAACCGGCGCGCGAGCCGCATGGCCCGAATCAGGCATGCGGCATGCGCGCCGTTCGCGCATCGACCAGTTCGACTTGCCACGCCATGCGTACAACACCAAAGGCAATCGCACGACGGTGGGCGCTCACGCCCGGCTCGAAGCCCCTTTTCCAGCGCAGCGGCGCGTGGCCGCGCGGCGTCTTTTTCGCCGCCGTGATCATCTGCGTGCTCGTGCCCGTGCTTGCGATCATGCTGGCCGACCGCTATGCGCGCGATGCCGTCACCGCGCACGAGCGTGTCGTGGCAAACGACATCGTGGCCTCCGTGGATCGCATTCTGGACGGCGTGCGCCTCCGACACGCGGACGAGTTGACCGCGCTCGTCGGACGGCCGTGCGCGACGGTGTTCCGGTCACTTGCCGAAGTGAGCACTCGCCTGCGCTATCTGCGTGCCGTCGCACTGGTGAGCGACGGTCGCGTCACATGCTCGTCGGCGCTCGGCTCGATCGACCTGCCGCTCGCCGCGTACGCGCGCGAACCCGAACCGGGATCGACGATCGTCACGCTGCTGCGTCAGACGCCGTTCCAGCATGGCGTTCCGGTGCTGTCCGCGTTCCGCGCCACCGCGCGCGGCGCGGGCGTCCTGTACCTGATCGAAGGCGACTACGTGGCCGACGCGCTCGCGCGCGGCGCCGGCAACGAAGCGGAAACGGCCACGCTGTCGATCGCGGGCTCGGGGCGTCTCGATCAGCACGGTGCGTTCGCGCCGGAAACGGATGCAGGCCCCGCGGGCGGCAGCACGATGGCCTCGCGGCGCTGGCCGTTCACGGTGTCGGTCGTCGCATCGGCGCGCTACGCGTCACAGGTCCAGCGCCACTACCGGCTGATCTGCGCGACGATCGTGCTGCTGGCCGACAGCCTCGTGATGGCCGCCTACCTGCTCGCGATGGCGCCGCGGCGGCTGCTGCTGAAAGCCGTGCGCCACGCGCTCAGGCGCAACGAGTTCCATGTGGTGTACCAGCCGATCGTCGACGTGCAGACGCGCAGGACGGTCGGCGTCGAGGCGCTGTTGCGTTGGCAGCATCCGAAGTGGGGGGCCATCAGCCCGGCCGCGTTCATCCCGCAGGTGGAATCGAGCCCCATGTTGCCGAAGATCACCGAATTCGTGCTGCGCACGGCCGTATCCGAACTGACCGCGCTGACGCCGTCCGCGCCGCTGCGCATCGCCGTGAACGTCGCGCCGCAGGATCTCGAGCGCGCGCGGTTCGTGGCCGTCGTCGAGGACGCGATTCGCGCGCTGCCGCCCGGCTTCACGCTGGTGCTCGAAGTCACCGAGCGCATCCTGCTCGAGAAGAACGCGCGCACCACCGAGATCTTCCAGGCGCTGCGGTCGAAAGGCGCGAAGTTCGCGATCGACGATTTCGGCACGCATCACAGCAATCTCGACATGCTGTCGCGCTTTCCGTTCGACTACGTGAAGATCGATCGACAGTTCGTGTCGCAACTGGACGGCGGCAGCGCGAGGCTGATCGAGGGAATCGCGGCCGTCGCGCATCACTACGGCCTGAAGATCATCGCGGAAGGCGTGGAGACCGAGGCGCAGCATCGCGCGCTGCATGCGGTCGGGATCCAGTACGCGCAGGGGTACCTGTATCAGCGGCCGCTGCGCGCGGAAAACCTCGAGCGCGATTTCGCATGGGCGACCGCGTAGCGCCGCCGCGGCCGGCGGCTACTGCGCGCCGTACTGACCGCCGAGGCGCACACGGTCCTGCTCGACCCATCCTTCGAAGTCGTCGCCGGTCTTGCCGTTCACGTACATGATGTCGTACCAGCGCCCGAGCGACTTGTAGACCGTCACCGAATCGCCGGGGACGATGAAAGTCCGCTTCGTGACGCACCGCGCGTCGGGCGCCGAATGGAAATACGCGCGCCCCGTACCGACGACCGTGCCGGACGCCGGTGGCCGGAAGTTGTCGTCCGGGCCGCTCGTGGCCGCATCGAGCTTCCCGCAGTCCACCGTGCTCGTTGCGTGCGCGCCGTTCGCGCCCAGGCCCGCGCCGAGCGCCAGCATCGCGATGCCCATGCGCATCGTCATTTTCATCTGTTTCATTCGTTCTTTGCGCCGTCTCGTTTTTTCGGTTTGCCGGTTCGCGGCCGGCACACGCTCGATCCCGCGCGACCGTCGTCGCTTCCGGATGATACGACCGCCGTCGACATTCACAAAAACGGACCACCATGCCGAAACATGTCCTATAGTCAGTCAACAGACATCATTCGACAACGGGACGCATCGACGTCCACGGAGGAGACGTGAAGCTGAAACAGGCTATCGACCGCATTCCGGGCGGGCTCATGCTGGTCCCGATGCTGCTCGGCGCGTGCGTGCATACATTCGCGCCGAACGCCGGCAAGTACTTCGGCTCGTTCACCAACGGCCTGATCGCCGGCACGGTGCCGATCCTCGCCGTGTGGTTCTTCTGCATGGGCGCGACGATCAACCTGCGCGCAGCGGGCGTCGTGCTGCGCAAATCGGGCACGCTGCTCGCGACGAAGATCGTGGTCGCGTGGCTCGCGACGGTGATCGCCGCGCGGTTCATCCCCGACGACGGCATCCGCACCGGCCTGTTCGCGGGCCTGTCGCTGCTCGCGATCACGACCTCGATGGACATGACCAACGGCGGCCTCTACGCGGCCGTGATGCAGCAGTACGGCAGCAAGGAAGAGGCCGGCGCGTTCGTGCTGATGTCGATCGAATCGGGGCCGCTCGTCAGCATGCTGATTCTCGGCGCAGCCGGCGTCGCGGTGTTCGAGACGCGGCTCTTCGTCGGCGCGGTGCTGCCGTTCCTGATCGGCTTCACGCTCGGCAACCTCGACGTGGCGTTGCGCGAATTGTTCGGGCGCTGCGTGCATCCGCTGATCCCGTTTTTCGGTTTCGCGCTCGGCAACGGCATCGACCTGAACGTGATCGCGAAGAGCGGGCTGCCGGGCATCGCGCTCGGGCTCGCGGTGATCGTCGTGACGGGCGTGCCGCTGATGCTGGCGGACAAGGTGATCGGCGGCGGTAACGGGACGGCCGGGCTGGCCGCGTCGTCGACGGCCGGCGCCGCGGTCGCGAACCCGGCGATCATCGGCGAGATGATTCCGAAGTTCAAGCCGATGGTGCCGGCGGCGACGGCGATCGTCGCGACCGCGTGCCTCGTGACGGCGATTCTCGTGCCGATTCTGACGGCGATGTGGGCGAAGCGGGCAGCGCGGGCGGCAGGCGTGCCGGTGAGGGTCGCGGCGCCAGTCGGGAATGGTGGGGCGATCGAGCATGAGGGGCATGTTTGAGCGGGGCCGGTTCGCGCTCGAACCGGCCAATTCAATGCGCACCCAACGGCGCGTCGCGCAACGGTTTCGCGTGCTTCTTCGAGCTACAGCGCCATCCCGCCGTCGATCGTCAGGCTCGAACCCGTCATGTAGCCCGATTCCGCACCGGCGAGCCACGCCACCAGCGATGCGATCTCGTCCCCACTGCCGGCGCGCTGCAGCGGAATCAACGGACGGATCTGGTCGAGATGATCGGCCGTCATGTCGGTCTCGACAGGCCCCGGCTGCACGTTGTTGACCGTAATGCCGCGCGGTGCGAGATCGACGGCGATGCCCTTGACCATCACGGCCACCGCGGCCTTCGTCATCGAATAGACGCTCGAACCCGGATGTCCGCTGCGCACGGCCGTATTGCTGCCGATCGTGACGATGCGGCCGCCGCGCGCGAGATGCGCAGCGCCGGCCTGGATGGCCAGGAATACGCCTCTCACGTTGACCGCGAGCATCCGGTCGAGATCGTCGACGCTCACGTCGGCCACGTCTCCCAGCTTCAGGATGCCCGCGTTGACCACGACGACGTCGAGCCGCCCGAAACGTTCGACTGCTTGTGCGACGGCCTGCCGGATTGCGTCCGCATCCGCGCTGTCGGCACGGATCGCCAGCGCGGCTCGCCCGCGCGCCTCGATCGCGGCCGCGGTCTCGTGCGCGCGCTCCGGCGCCGAGATATAGGTGAACGCGACATTCGCGCCGTCGGCCGCAAGCCGCCGCGCGATGGCCGCGCCGATCCCACGCGAGCCGCCAAACACGATCGCCGCCTTGTGCATACCCTCGGAATTGCCTGTCATGCTTCGCTCCTTAATGGACTGATCAGTCAATAACTTCCCACAAAAAAGCGCCGGCTCTCATGCCGGCGCGTTGCCCTGCCTGCATCGATATCAGTGCGCCCTGAGCCGGTCGGCCGCAAAGCCGGCGGTGGCGCGCAACGCCTGCGGCTTCGCGCCGGCGCGCGCACCGAGCTGGATTCCGTACATCGTCGTCAGGACGAAGTTCGCGGCCTCGCGCGCATCGAGCGCAGGGGCGATCTCGCCCACATCCTGCCCTTCACGGATGCGGGCGACGACCTGCCGATGCAGCATCGCACCGGCCTTCTCACGCAAGCCGACCAGTTCGGGATCGGCCGCGCCGAATTCGCAGATCGCATTGACCCCCATGCAACCGAGCACACGTTCGGCCGGGTTGACGGCGATCACGCCGAGCAGCAACGCCTCGATGCCCGCGAGCGCGGATGCCGGCGCCGTCAGGCGCGCGATGTGGCCCGACACGCTCTCCGACTGATAGCGTTCAAGCGCTTCGACGTACAGCTTGCGCTTGTCGCCGAACGCGTTATAGAGGCTCTGCCTGCCGATTTGCATTGCGCTCAGCAGGTCGTCAGTGGACGTCGCGGCGTAGCCCTTTTCCCAGAACACGCGCAGCGCGCGCTCCAGCGCCTCGTCCCGATCGAATTCACGTGGTCTCACCATGGCGGCAGAATAGGCGTTATGGACACATCAGTCAATAATTCGACGTCGCTCCGCCCCTTTTTTGTCCGCGGTGACGTCGGCATATCCGCCGCCCAAGCGCTAAAATCCGCCGCCTGGGCATCCACGACGGACAAGCGTTTTGACGGCGTTCGAGCAGGGCTTCATCCTTACCCGCCATTGGCGGGACACCGCATCCGGCATCGAGATCGAGTTCTGGCTGGCAACCGGACACGGCCCGCGCCGCGTGCGGTTGCGCCCGCAGGAAGCCGTCGCGTTCATCCCGGCCGAGCAGCAGGCGCTCGCGGAACGCACGCTGGCCGGTGAACGCGACGCCGAGTTGCGCCCGCTCGCGCTGCGCGATTTCCGGCAGCGCCCGGTCGTCGGCCTCTATTGCAAGCGCTACCGCCATCTGTCGGGGCTCCAGAAGCGTCTGGCCGCCGCCGGCGTCGATGTGTACGAAGCCGACGTGCAGCCGCCCGACCGCTACGCGATGGAGCGCTTCATCACCGCGTGCGTGGCGTTTCGCGGCGAGCCCGGCCGCGACGGCACGCTGACCGGCGGCGAGCTGAAGCCCGCGACCGGTTACCGGCCCACGCTGTGCTGCGTGTCGCTCGACATCGAAACCAGCATCCACGGCGAGCTGTACTCGATCGCGCTCGAAGGCTGCGGGCAGCGCCAGGTCTACATGCTCGGCCCGCCGAACGGCGATGCAAGCAGCAACGCAGGCCCCCTCGACTTCGACCTCGACTACTGCGACAGCCGGCCCGCGATGCTTGCGCGGCTGAACGACTGGTTCGACGAGCACGATCCCGATGCGGTGATCGGCTGGAACCTCGTGCAGTTCGACCTGCGCATCCTGCATGCCCATTCCGAGCAGTACGGCATCCCGCTGAAGCTCGGGCGCGGCGGCGGCGTGCTCGACTGGCGCGCGCACGGCCAGCAGCCCGACCACTTCTTCGCGGGGGCGGCCGGCCGGCTGATCCTCGACGGCATCGACATGCTGAAATCCGCGACGTGGACCTTCCCGTCGTTCAGCCTCGAATACGTGTCGCAAGCGCTGCTCGGCGAAGGCAAGTCGATCGACAACCCGTACCAGCGGATGGACGAGATTCAGCGCCGCTTCGATCACGACAAGCCCGCGCTCGCGCGCTACAACCTGAAGGATTGCGAGCTCGTCACGCGCATCTTCGACAAGGCCGACCTGCTGTCCTTCGCGCTGGAACGCGCAAGCGTCACGGGGCTGGCTGCCGATCGCACCGGCGGCTCGGTCGCGGCGTTCACGCACCTGTACCTGCCGCGCATGCATCGGCTCGGCTATGTCGCGCCGAACCTCGGCGACGTGAAGGGGCAAAACAGCCCCGGCGGCTTCGTGATGGATTCGCGGCCCGGGCTGTACGACTCGGTGCTCGTGTTCGACTACAAGAGCCTCTATCCGTCGATCATCCGCACGTTCCTGATCGATCCGGTCGGCCTGATCGAAGGGCTCGCGCATCCCGGCGACGACGCATCGGTGCCCGGTTTTCTCGGGGCACGTTTCTCGCGCACCGCGCACTGCCTGCCCGACATCGTGCGCCGCGTGTGGGAAGGCCGCGACGACGCGAAGCGGCAGCGCAACGCGCCGCTGTCGCAGGCGCTGAAGATCATCATGAATTCGTTTTACGGCGTGCTCGGCTCGACGGGTTGCCGCTTCTTCGACCCGCGCCTCGCGTCGTCGATCACGATGCGCGGCCACGAGATCATGCATCGCACGCGCAAACTGATCGAATCTCAGGGATACGAAGTGATTTACGGCGATACCGATTCGACGTTCGTGTGGCTCGGCCGCGCGCACGACGACGACGAAGCCGGCGCCAAGGGCCGCGCGCTGGTCGAACACGTGAATCGTTGGTGGCATACCCACCTGCGCGAGCAGTTCGGGCTCGACAGCGCGCTGGAACTGCAATACGAGCGGCATTACCGCCGCTTCCTGATGCCGACCGTGCGCGGCGCGGAAGAAGGCAGCAAGAAGCGCTATGCGGGGCTCGCGGCGACCGCCGACGGCGGCGAGGATCTCGTGTTCAAGGGGCTCGAAACGGTGCGCACCGACTGGACGCCGCTCGCGCAGCAATTCCAGCGCGAGCTGTACCGGCGCGTGTTCAGGCGCGAGCCGTATCAGGATTTCATTCGCGACTACGTGCGCCGCACGCTGGCCGGCGAATTCGACGATCAGCTCGTCTACCGCAAGCGCGTGCGCCGGCCGCTGCGCGAATACGAGCGCAACGTGCCGCCGCACGTGCGCGCGGCGCGCATCGCCGACGAGTTCAATCATGCGCGGGGCCGGCCGCTGCAGTATCAGCGCGGCGGGTGGATCAGCTACGTGATGACGACGGCCGGCCCCGAGCCGCTCGAGACGATGCGCTCGCCGATCGACTACGCGTTCTACCTGAGCCGCCAGCTTCAGCCCGTCGCCGATGCGATCCTGCCGTTCCTGCGCGACGATTTCGAACGCGTGATCTCGGGGCAGGGGCAGTTGTTCGGCGATTGACGGCCCACGATCCGGCGCGAACACGAGAACGCCGCGGCGGCCCGCCGGGAAGCGCCCATTGCGCGCCGCCCCGCAGGCATCCGGCTAAAATACCGGCCTGCCGCGCGTCCCGCCGCGGCCGGAGGACACTCATCATGACCGCACGTCGCGGTGCCGCGGTCGCCATCGCGCCCGGCCACGAGACAGCCAGCCTGTCGAAAGCCCAGCAAACGTTCAATACGCTCGTCAAGCAGATCGAAAAGCGGCGCGAGCGGCTCGGCGCGTGGGAAGCCGTGATGCCGGCATTCCAGAAGAAGTTCGTGGACGGGCTGTTGCCGCTCGAACAGGAAGCGACGGCGCTGCGCATCCGGCTGATTCATCTGCTCGACGACGCGTTTCTGCAGAAGGGCCTGAGCAAGGCCGAGCAGCGCATGCTGTCCGAGTTGATCGCCGACATGGCGAATGATTTGCTGAACGTGAGCGACGACCCGGCGCTCAAGATCATCTACAACCGGCATGCCGCGTCCGGAAACGTCGGCGCCGCCGCGGCCGATCCCGAGCCGGCGGAACCGGCACGGGAAGCCGAACCGCAATCGCAACCGCTGGACGATCTCGACGCGCTGTCGCCCGACGAACTCGCGGAACGCATGCAGGCCGAACTCGACGCGCAGTTCGAGCGCGACATGGCCGCTCACGCTGCCCGCGAGGCCCAGCGCGCGAAGCGCAAGAAAGCACCGAAGCAATCGGCCGCGCAGGCCCGGATCGAAGCCGAGCGGGCCGAGTCGAGCAAGTCGATCCGCGAGATCTATCGCAAGCTCGCGAGCGCGCTGCATCCCGATCGCGAAACCGATCCGCAGGAGCAGCAACGCAAGACCGTGCTGATGCAGCGGGTCAACCGCGCGTACGAGAAGGGCAACCTGCTGCAACTGCTCGAGCTGCAGCTGGAGATCGAACAGATCGACCGGCGCGCGATCGACGGCCTCGGCGAAGCGCGACTCACGCGCTACAACGGTATCCTCGAGGAACAACTGCGTGAGCTCGATCAGGAGATCGTGCACGTCGAGAACGACTTCCGGCGGACCTACGGCATCGCGTCGTCCACCAAGGTCGCGCCCGATACCGTGCTGCGCATGCTCGCGCGCGACATTGCCGGCATGCAGCGGAGCAACCAGGACCTGAGCGTCGCGCTGCGCGAGTTCGAGGATCCGGAACAGGTCCGGGACTGGTTGAAGGACATGAAGCGTCGGCCGGCATCGTCGCGCTTCGACGACGATTCGTATTGAGCGGCACTCAGGTATCGGCGAACGCGCGACACGCACGCCACGCGTCACCGCCCCTCGCCCATCCCGCCCATCAGCGTCATCAACTGCTCGCGCAGCCACCGGCTCCCCTGGTCCTGATCGGCGCTGCGATGCCAGTAGCAGAAGTAGTCGAGCCCCGGCATCTCGAACGGCAGCTCGAGAATCCGCGCCGGATAGCGTTGCAAGAGCCGCAACGGCGCGGTCAACGCGAGATCGCCGCGCATCGCGATCAGCGGCGCGACCATGTAGTGCTGCACGCGCATCTGGATGGTGCGGCGCAGCCCGAGCCGCGTCAGTTCCGCGTCGACGTGCCCGCTGCCCTTGCGGCGGCTCGACACGTGGATATGCCCCATCGACAGGTAGTCGTCCATGGTCAGCGTGTCGCCCTTGAACGGATGATCGTCGCGGATCATGCACGCGTAGCGGTCCTGCACCAGCAGCGCCTGGTGCAGATGCGGATCGCCGATCAGCGGCGCGTCGATCGCGATGTCGACGGAGCCGTTCGCGAGCGCGGTCGCGACTTCGCGGCGGTCCATCGTATAGCTGCGCACGTGCATGCCGGGCGCATGCGCCTGCAGCAGCTCGCCGAGCGCCGGCAGCAGCAGCGCTTCGGTCAGGTCGCTCATGCTGAGCCGGAACACGCGTGCCGAAGTAGCCGGATCGAACACGTCGCCTTCGTGCGCGCTCGAATCGAGCAGTTGCAGCGCCTCGCGCACGCGGCCGACGATGTTCTCGGCCATCGGCGTCGGCATCATCCCGGCCGGCGTGCTGACGAACAACGGATCGTTCAGCGTCTTGCGCAGCCGCGCCAGCGCGTTGCTGACGGCCGGCTGCGTGAGGTTCAGCACCTCGGCCGCGCGCGTCAGGTTGCGCTTGTTGTAGATCGCCTCGAATACGACGAACAGGTTCAGATCGATCTTCGAAAGACGCATCGCCGAATCTCCTTGCCGGCATATTAATACGGTGTGCGCCTCCCGTTCGCCCACGTCGCCGGCCCGCGCGGCGCGCCGCTCACCCGCGCGGCGGCGGCGTCAGGTACGGCGCGGTCGCACCGGGTTCGCCGTCCTTGATCTCCATTCGCGCGATCGCCTGCAGGTGCACCTCGTCCGGGCCGTCGGCGAAGCGCAGCGCGCGGCCCCAGGTCCACAGGTCGGCCAGCGGCGTATCGGGGCTCAGCCCGGCCGCGCCGAACACCTGCATCGCGCGGTCGCACACGTCCGTATAGACGGTCGGCACGAGCGCCTTGATCATCGAGATTTCCTTGCGCGCGGCCTTCGCGCCAACCTTGTCGATCATCCATGCGGCCTTCAGCACCAGCAGGCGCGCCTGGTCGATCTCGATGCGCGAGCGCGCAATCCATTCGCCGACCGTGCCGTGCCGGTTCAGCGGCTTGCCGAACGCGACGCGCGACTGCGCGCGGTCGATCATCAGTTCCAGCGCCAGCTCGGCCGCGCCGATCGAACGCATGCAGTGGTGGATGCGGCCCGGCCCGAGGCGGGCCTGCGCAAGCGCGAAGCCGCTGCCTTCCTCGCCGAGCAGGTTGCGCACCGGCACGCGCACGTTGTCGAACGTGATCTCGCAATGCCCTTCCGGCGCATGGTGATTGACCACCGTGATGTTGCGCACGACCGTCACGCCCGGCGTGTCGCGCGGCACGAGGATCATGCTCTGCTGCTGGTGCGATTCGGCCTCGGGATCGGTCTTGCCCATCACGATGAAGATCTTGCAATTCGGATGCGCGGCGTTCGTGATGAACCACTTGCGGCCGTTGATCACGTACTCGTCGCCCACGCGCTCGATGCGGGTCGTGATGTTGGTCGCATCCGACGACGCGACGTCGGGCTCCGTCATCGCGAACGCCGAACGGATTTCCCCGCGCAGCAGCGGCAGCAGCCACTGTTCGCGCTGCTCGGGCGTCGCGAACATGTGCAGCAGCTCCATGTTGCCGGTATCCGGCGCGTTGCAGTTGAACACTTCCGACGCCCAGCTCACGCGCCCCATGATCTCGGCGAGCGGCGCGTATTCGAGGTTCGTCAGGCCCGTGCCGGGCTCGTCGTCCTTCAAATGCGGCAGGAAGAGGTTCCACAGCCCTTCCGCTTTCGCGCGTTCCTTCAGTTCCTCCATGAACGACACGGGATACTGGCCCGCATGCACTTCGTCGTTCCACTGACGGATGCGCGGCACGATGTGCGCGTCCATGAATGCCCGCACGCGTTCGCGCAGCGCTTCCACTTTCGGGGTGTAGCCAAAGTCCATGATCGACTCCTCGAGATTGCGTGTTTCCGTTCGTCCGGTTCAGAAGGCCGAGACGCCGCCGTCGACGGCGACGGCCTGCCCGGTCAGATAAGTGTTTTCCTTCGCGCACAGCGTCAGCATCGTCGCGACGATTTCGTCGGGCCGGCCGAGCCGCTTCATCGGCGAGCCCTGCGCGAGGAAATCCTGGCGCTCGCCGATGTCGCTGTCCGTGACCATCGGCGTCGTGCTGTAGAAAGGACACACCGCGTTCACGCGGATGCCGTGGCGCGCGTATTCGAGCGCGGCCGTCTTCGTGAGCCCGACCACCGCATGTTTCGACGCCGCGTACGCGGCCAGCTTCGGCGCGCCACCGAGGCCGGCCATCGACGCGACGTTCAGGATCACACCTTCGCGCTGCACGAGCATCTGGCGGATCTGGTGCTTCATCCCGAAGAACACGCCCTTCGCATTCACCGCGAAGCTCAGGTCGAGGTCGGCTTCGTCGGTGTCGATCAGCGCCTTCATCGGCGGTGCGATACCCGCGTTGTTGATGCCGACGTCGAGCCGCCCGAAGCGCGCGACGGCTTCATGCACGAGCGCTGCGACGTCAGCTTCGATGCGCACGTCGCAGCGCTGCGCGATCACGTCGGCGCCGCCCGCGCGCAGCGGCGCGGCCACGCGTTCGAGCGCTTCGCCGTTCAGGTCGCCGAGCGCGAGCCGCGCGCCCATCGCGGCGAGTTCGCTCGCGAGCAGCGCGCCGAAGCCGCTCGCGGCGCCGGTGATCATCACGGCCTGGCCCGCGTAGCTGTCGAGTCTCATCGCGCGCTCAGATCGTCAGGCCGCCGTCGACGACGATGCATTCGCCGTTCGTATAGCTCGCCGCGTCCGACACGAGATACAGCACGGTGCCGGCCATTTCGCGCGGCTCCGCGTGGCGGCGCAGCGGAATCTTCGCCTTCCAGGTCTCGTAGATGTCCTTGTCGGCGAACAGCGCGCCCGCGAACTTCGTCTTCGTGAGGCCCGGCAGCAGCGCATTCACGCGGATGCCGAGCGGCCCGCATTCCTTCGCGAACGCCTTCGTCATGTTGACGACGGCCGCCTTCGTGATCGAGTAGATGCCTTGCCGGTCGCCCGGCTGCAACGCATTCACCGACGCTGTGTTGACGATCGCGCCGCCGCCGTGCGTCTTCATCAGCTTGCCGGCCTCGACCGACATGAAGAAGTAGCCGCGGATGTTCACGTCGACGGTCTTCTCGTACGCGGCGAGATCGGTATCGAGGATGTGCCCGAAATACGGGTTCGCTGCCGCGTTGTTCACGAGGATGTCGAGACGGCCGTGCTTGTCGCGGATGTGATCGAACGTCGCGGCGATGTCCTCCAGCCGCCCGACGTGGCACGGCAGCGCTTCGGCGCGACCGCCCGCCGCGATGATTGCGTCCGCAACCGCCTGGCAGTCGTCGAGCTTGCGGCTCGACACGATCACGTGCGCGCCCTGCTCCGCGAGCAGCTTCGCGATTTCCTCGCCGATGCCGCGGCTCGCGCCCGTCACCAGTGCGATCTTGCCCGTCAGGTCGAACAGGTTCGTTGCCATGTTGCTGTGCTCCTCCATTGATTGTGTTGTCGTGTCGCCGCTCGACGAGCGTCGCAATCGCGACGCTTCGCGGCGACGTCAGCGATGCGCGTCGATCACGCCGACGGCGAGTTCGGCCAGCCGGCCGGCCATTTCGCCGACGCGCAGCGCCTGCTCGCTCGATGCGTTGCCCTGCAGCGCGCGCGCCTTCACGCCCTGCGCGATCGCCGCGAGCCGGAAGAAACTGAAGGCGAGGTAGAAATGCCAGTCGCGGATCGGCGCGATGCCGCGCAGTTCGCAGTAGCGCGCGACGATCGCCGCTTCGTCGGGAATCCCGAGCGCCACGCGATCCTGGCCCGCGAGCCCGCGTACCTGCCCGCCGGACGGCAGCCGCAGGCACATGCAGAAATACGCGAGATCGGCGAGCGGATTGCCGAGCGTCGACAGTTCCCAGTCGAGCACGGCCTGCACGCGATAGCCGTCGCGCGCGAACATCAGGTTGTCGATCCGGAAATCGCCGTGCACGAGCGCCGGCCGGCCCGTGTCCTCGGGGCACGCTTTCGGCAGCCAGTCGATCAGCGTCTCCATCGCGTCGAGGCGCCCCGTTTCGGCCGCGCGATACTGCTTCGTCCACACGCCGATCTGCCGCTCGAAGTAGTTGCCGGGGCGGCCGTAATCGGCGAGGCCCACCGCTTCGACGTCGACGTCGTGCAGCGCGGCCATCGTCTGCAAGAGCGCGTCGTAGCAGGTCGCGCGCTCTGCCTTCGGCAGTTCCGGCAGCGCGGGATCCCAGAAGATCCGGCCATCCTCGAAACTCATCACGTAGAACAGGCTGCCGATCACGTCGCGGTCTTCGCACAGGTGATACGGACGCGCGACCGGCACCGCGGTGCCCGACAGCGCGGTGAGCACGCGGAATTCGCGGTCGACCGCGTGCGCGGATTTCAGCAGTTCGCCCGGCGGCTGGCGGCGCAGCACGTAGCGGCCGCTCTTCGCGCTCAGCAGGAAAGTCGGATTCGACTGGCCGCCGGCAAACTTCTCCGTGTCGACCGGGCCTTCGAAGCCCGGCACGTGCGTTTCCAGATAGCGCGTGAGGCGGGCTACGTCGAGTTGCTGGGAAGGGTTCGTCATCGTCGCGATCGTTCGTGGGTCAGCCGTAGGTGCGCAGCGCGTGTCGTTCGGGATCCTCCAGATGCGGGATACCGTTGAACGACGCGAGGTGGAACGCGTCGGCGTTGAAGAAAAACTGCGAAAGACTGCTGTTGCGGATCTGCAAGTTCAGCGCGATCGCGCTCGACGGCGGCGCCGCGAGCACTTGCTGCACGGTGACCGCGATCGGGCCGCCGGAGCTCACCGCCAGCACGCGCCGGCCGCCGCCTGCGCGGATCGCCGCGCGCGCGGCGGCCACGCGCTGCTGGAAATGAGCCCAGGTTTCGGGCGCCGCATCGCCTAGCTTGTCCTCGGTCCACAGTTGCAGCACCTGCCGCAGCGCGCGAAAGTGCTCCTTCATCGAGCCGGCCGCGAGCCGCGCGATCTCCGGGTAGTCGCTGGCGGCTGCCGCGAACAGGCCGTGGAAATCGTATTCGTTCAGGCCCGGATGGCGGTCGACCGCGACGCCTTCGCGGCCCATTCCGCGCAGGATCGCGGCGACCGTCTGCGCATGACGGTTCATCGTGCCGCAGATCACGCGGTCGAACGTCAGGCCCTGCCGCGCGAAGTATTCGCCGAGCCAGGCGCCCTGCTGGTCGCCCGCCGCGGACAGCCGGTCGTAGTCGTCGGTGCCGAACGACGCCTGCCCGTGCCGTACCAGAAAGAGTTCAGCCATTGCACTCGCCCGAGGAAAACCGAAGGCCCAGCATAGCGACCGGGCGGGCATTTTTGAAATTTATTTTTTGAATCACCGCGCATTCATCGTGTGAATACAGAGCATCCAAACGACGCCCTCGCGCCCGCTTTCGTCGGCCACCGCGTCGCGGCACGCGAATTGCGTCAGCCCACACCGTGTCGAATAAATCCAGGAGGGATGCGATGCTCGGTACGATCCTCATCATCGTTCTGATTCTGCTGCTCATCGGAGCATTTCCTGCATGGCCGCATAGCCGAAGCTGGGGCTACTGGCCATCGGGGACCGTCGGGCTGATCGTCGTCATTGTCGTGATACTGGTGTTGCTCGGTCGGATCTGACGCTCCGGCACCGGCGAGGGGACGCGTCACAGCCGGCACGGGTGCGTGCCTTCCGCAGCCTTCGCCGTGGATTCTTTACACGACGAAGCCCGCGAAGACATGCACCCGATGCCGTCGACGCGGCCCGTTACTGGCCGCCCTCCAGACGCAACTGGAGCCTGCTCTTCACCGACGTCACGCCCGCTACCCGGCGGGCCGCATCCACCGCTGCCCGGTCTTGGGACTCGTCGGTGATCTGCCCGGCCAGCGTCACGTCGCCCGTCTTCGCGTTCGCGAACACGGTGACCTGCGCATGATCGACGCCGGGCGCTCTGACGATCGCCTGGCGAACCTTCTTCGCGAATGCACGGTCGGCCGCGCGTTCGGCCTTCTTCGCCGCGCGTGGCGACGCGGGCGCCGACGACGCCTGCTCGGCGGGTGCGGCGGCCGTGGCGGACTGCGCATGACCGGCCAGCGGCGACAACGCAACGAAACCTGCAACGACGATTGCAAAACGGGACTTCATCGGATTCTCCTGGACAGGAACGAACGGGTACGACGAATGGGCCGGCCGTCAGGCCGTGACACCGGACAACCCACGGGCGCGGTCGCGCCCGTGCGGCGCCGTGAGCGCGTCAAGCGCACGCACGTCGGCTTTCAGCGCGGGCGACAACGTCGCACGCAGATGGTCGATGAAAGTGCGGACCTTCGCGTCCACGAAGCGGCGCGACGCATACATCGCGTACACGTCGAGCATCGTCAGCCGGTAGTCCGGCAGCACGCGCACGAGCCGCCCGCTGCGCAGGTCGTCGATCGCCGAATAGATCGCGAGCGAGCCGATGCCGAGTCCCGCACACAGCGCGATCGACAGCGCTTCCGGCGCATTCGCGTGAAACGGCGCGGCCGTTACCGCATGCGACGCGGTCTGGCCGCCGGGGCCGTGCAGCAGCCATTCGTCGTTCGCTTCCGCCGGCGTGTCGAGGCGCAGGCAGGTATGGCGCGCCAGGTCGGCGGGCACGGACGGCGCGCCGTAGCGGGCGAGGTAGGCCGGCGACGCGACCAGCACGCTGAAAGACGTGCCGCATGAATGCGCGATGCAGGCGGAGTCGGGCAGGCTCGCGGCCGTCACGACCGAGACGTCGTAGCCTTCCTCGACGAGATTGGGCATCCGTTGCGAATAAGTCATCTCGATGGCGACTTCGGGAAAGCGCGCCCGATAGGCGACCGCCGACGCGGTCACGTGGCTCTGTCCGAGCCCCGGCATCGTATGCACGCGCAAGCGTCCGTACGGACGGATCAGCGCGTTCCGGGCCTCGGCATTCGCCTGGTCGACCTCGCCCAGGATCGATTGCAGGCGCTCGAAATAGCGGCGCCCGCTGTCGGTCAGCGCGATTTTTCGGGTGGTCCGGTTCAGCAGCCGAATCTGCGCATACGCCTCCAGGCTCGCGACGGCCCGCGACACCTGCGCGGTCGCCATATCGGCCTGTTTCGCGACGGCGGTGAAGCTGCCGGCCTGCACGACGCGCACGAATGTCCGCATGTTTTCGAGCATGTCCATTTCGATTGATCGTCCGGTCCGGTGCTGCATCCATGCGACGCGCCGGCGGGGCGCGGCGGCGCATTCGATGTCGTCGATTGTCGGGCCATCCGCGCCGCGGCTTCAGCCCCCCGACCGGGGGGCTGAAGCGTCGGCCGATCATGTGGAATGCTTGGCGTTTGCATCGACGGCCGCCCGAATCGAACGATCCGCGGCCGGCGTCGCCAGCACGATCTTGCCGATATGCCGCCCCGAATCCATCAGCTCGTGCGCCGCGCGCGCGTCGCGCAGATCGAACAGCCGATAGACCTGCGGCTTGACCGTGCCTTGCCGGATCAGCGGCCACACTGCCTCCTCGAGCTCGCGAATGATCTGCGCCTTCTCCGCGTAGGTGCGCGAGCGCAGCGTCGAGCCGATGTGCGTGAGCCGCTTCGTCAGCATCGGAAACAGGTCGAGCTCCTTCGCGGGGCCATTGATCACGCCGATCTGCACGATGCGCCCGTTCATCGCGGCCGCCGCGAAATTACGCGCGACGTAGTCGCCCGCGATGATGTCGACGACCACGTCGACACCCTTGCCGCCCGTGAAGCGCGCGACCGCGTCGACGAAATCCTCGCTGCGATAGTCGATCGCGAGATCCGCGCCGAGCCGCATGCTCGCGTCGCGCTGCGCGTCCGACCCGACGGTCGTGACGATCGACGATGCGCCGAACGCCTTCGCCAGCATCGTCGCCGTCGTGCCGATGCCCGACGCGCCGCCGTGGATCAGCACGCTTTCGCCGGCTTTGAACCCACCGCGCTGAAACAGATTCAGCCACACCGTCATGAAGGTTTCCGGCAGCGCCGCCGCCTCGGCCATCCCGAGGCCGTCGGGAATCGCGAGCGTGTTGCTCTCGTTCGCCACCGCGTACTCCGCGTAGCCGCCGCCGGGAATCAGCGCGCAGACACGATCGCCGACGGCGAACCGCGTGACGTCGCGCCCGATCGCGACGACCTCGCCGGCGATCTCGAGGCCGGGAATGTCGGACGCGCCAGGCGGCGGATCGTACAGCCCCTTGCGCTGGAATACGTCGGGGCCGTTGACGCCGGCCGCGTGAATCCGGATCAGCACGTCGCCGGGGCCAGGCGCCGGTACGGCGCGGGTCGCGGGCACGAGCACGTCGGGGCCGCCGGGACGCACGATTTCGATCGCCGTCATGTGGGTGGGAAGAGCGTTCGCGTCATCAGTCACGATATGATCCTCAACGTTCGTCGATGCACGGCCGATTCGCGGGCCATCCCCGAATCGCGGCATCGCCATGTAAGTGAAGCCAGTCTATGGGCGATGCCGCGTGCGGGCACGCAGCGAATTACCGGTCGGGGAATGCAAAAATGCATCAGTCGGGACACACGATGAACTGGGACGACGCGCGCGTCTTTCTTGCGATCCATCGCGAGCGCACGCTGCGCCGCGCGGCGCGCACGCTCGGCGTCGATCAGGCGACGGTCGGGCGGCGGCTCGCGACGCTCGAGCACATGCTCGGCGCGACGCTGTTCCTGCGCTCGTCGAAAGGCTATCTGCCCACGCCGGTCGGCGAACTGGCGCTGCGCGCCGCCGAGGCGATGGAACAGCACGCGCACGAGCTGGTGCGACTGACGCAGGGCGTCGACCGGCGGCTCGCCGGCGAGGTGAAGATCACGACGACCGACGCGCTCGCGATCGAGTTCGTGATGCCGTCGATCGCGCGGCTGCACGCGAAACATCCCGACGTCTCCGTCGCGCTGAACACGTCGACCCACATCCTGAATCTCGCGAAACGCGAAGCCGATATCGCGATCCGCACGGTGCGGCCCGAGAACCCCGATCTGGTCGCGCGCCGTCTCGCACGCTGGGACATGGGCCTGTTCGCGTCGCCCGACTATCTGCACCGGCACGGCGAGCCCGAGCGCGGCCGCGCGTTCGCGGGCCACGACCTCGCCGTCTACCAGCCGTACGTCGAGGCCAGCCGCCAGCCGACCCTCGCCGGCGAACCGATCGACGGCGGGCGCATCGTCACGCGCACGAACTCGAACCTGATGCTGCGTGCGGCGCTGCGCGCGGGCCTCGGCGTCGGCGAGATTCCCGTCCACATGGGGGAGCGCGACGGGCTCGCACGCATCTGGCCGGACCGCGTGCGCGAGTCGCCGTACGAGGTCTGGCTCGTCACGCACCGCGACCTGCGCCACACCGCACGGATCCGCGCGGCGATCGACGAGATCGTGGCCGCGTTCGCCGCGCACGGCTGACGCGGGCGGCGCCGCGTCAGCCGGTCATTCGTCGTCGCGTCGCACCCGTGACGCATCGAGCGCCAGCCCGCTGCGCACCGCCTGGATGCGCGACGTCACGTTGAGCTTCTCGAAGATGTTCTTCAGGTGCCACTTGATCGTCTCCGGCGCGACGCGCAGCGCGCGGGCGATTTCCTTGTTCGACAGGCCGCGCGCGACGTAGTCGAGAATCTCGACTTCACGTGCGCTGAGGTTGCCGGGCGCACCCTGCCGCGCGGCCGGCGCCCCGCTCGATGCCCGCTGCGCGTCGAACGCACGGGCCAGATCGCGCAGATACCACGCGCCGACTGCCGGAAAGCGGTCGGCACGCTTCTGTACGCGCGCCAGCAGACGCTCGGCCGCCGCCCCTTCGTCGACGAAGGTTCGGACGAGCCCGTTGCCCTGGCCGTATTCGAGCGCACGCGCCAACGCCGCGAGCGCCGCGCTTTCGTCGCCCGCCTGATCGAGCGCGATCGCATGCAACGCGGCGGCCTGCGCCGCGAACCAGTCGAATCCGCGCGCGGCCAGCACCGCATGTACGGTCGCCATGCACTGCGCGGCTTCGTTCGCGCGCGCATCGGCAAGCAGCAGCCTTGCCTGCGCGGATTGCGCCATCTGCCACGTCTCGACGTGGCTCGACGCTTCGTCCGGCGGCACGGGCGACACCAGCGACGCCAGCGCGCGCCCCACACGATGGGCCTGTGTCGGCTGGCCGGCGGCGAGATGCAGCCGGATGCCGGTCGCCATGCATGCGACGCGCAACCGCAGCCATTGCCGGCTGCATGCGATGTGATCGGCTTCGTCGAGTATGTCGTGCGCGCGCGCGTCGTTCCCCGACCGGAATTGCAGCAGCGCGGCAGTCTGCATGAACCTCAGCAACGGCCCGAGCGAACAAGCCTGCATCGCGATGTCGAAGCGGTCGGCCTGGGCGTCGCGCACCTTCGCCCAGTCGTTCCATTCGTAATAGATCGCCGACAGGTAGCCGGCCGACAGCGCCGTCGCCGCCGACAGGCGCCCCGCCGAGCGTTCGGCGGCCCGCAGTGCCGTCTCGAACGTCTTCGACGCGTCGTGCAGCCGCCCGGCGACGAACTCGGCCAGGCCCGCCATGTTCTGGCGGTACACGTTCGCGTAAAGCGGCTCGTGCCCCGACGCCGCGTGCTCCGCGCGCGCGCCGAGATCCAGCACGTCGCCGAGGCGGCCCGCGTAGCCCAGCCCGAAGATCAGCGTCGTCTGCCCGATCTGCTCGACCCAGGAACCGGCCGGCGGTGCGGCCGCCAGCACGCGCTCGCCGAGCTGCAGCGATTCGATGCTGCGATCCGACAGCCCGGCGATCAGCGCGCGCACGGCCAGCAGTTCGGTCGCCGTGACGGCATCGGTATCGAGCCGCCCGATCTCGATGTCGGCTTCCAGCGCTTCCAGCGCGCGCCGCGCATCGACGATCTGCATCGACAGCGCGAGCGCCCACGTATGCGCGATCCGCAGCCGCAGGCGGCCCGTCAGCGCCTGCGCGGGCAGGCGCGACACCCAGTCGAGCACGGTACGCACGTCGCTCGACGCGATGAGCTTCATCGCGCACGCCTCGACCCAGCCGGCGGCCGCGTCGAAGTCGCCGGCCGCGAGCGCGTGCCTGACCGCGTCCGGCCATTGCCGCTCGGCCGCGTACCACGCGCTCGCGCGGCGATGCAGCGCGGCCACCGCGCCGGGCTCCCGCAGCGCCAGCTCCTCCCGCAGGTAGTGCAGGAACAGCGCGTGATAACGGTAGCGCTGGCGGTCGCCGTCGATCGACCGGATGAAGAGGTTGTGCGCGCTCAGCCATTCGAGGCAGTCGAGCGCATCGTCGCGACCGGTCAGCGCATCGCACAGCGCCGGCGTCATCCGGTCGAGCACCGCCGTATGCAGCAGGAAGTGGCGGATCGCGTCCGGCACCTGCGTCATCACGTTCTCGTTCATGTACGCGGCGATGCCGGCACGCGCGCGGCCGACCTGTTCGGCCACGCGCGCCGCGTCGCTGTCGTCGTGCAGCGCCAGGGCCGCCAGTTGCAGGCCCGACACCCAGCCTTCGGTCGCCGCGCGAAGGCGCCCGACGTTTTCCGCATTGAGCGGCTTGCCGGCCACCCGCTCGAAGAATGCGCGCGTCTCCGCGTCGTCGAAGCGCAGGTCGTTCTCGTCCACCCGCACCAGCTCGTCGCGCGACTCGAAATAGCTGAGCGGCAACGCGGGCACCGAGCGGCACGACAGCACGACATGCAGGTTCGACGGCGCGTAGCGCAGCAGATCGAACATCGCGTCGTGGATGACCGGCGACGCGAGGCGATCGAAGTCGTCGAGCATCAGGAACAGGTCGACGCCCGCGCTGTCCAGTTCGTTGAGCAGTTCGTCGAATACGGTCTTCAGCGGAATCAGCGCGCGATCGCGCAACAACTGCCGCGCGCGGGCGCCGACGCCGCCGGTCGCGTCGACGATCGCGGCGACCACGTATGACGCGAAGATCGACGCGTTGTCGTCGTCCTGGTCGAGACTCACCCACGCGACTTTCACGCCCGACGCCACCAGTGCCTGGCGCCACTCCGCCAGCAGCGTGGTCTTGCCGTAACCGGCCGGCGCGCTCACGAGCGTCAGCCGACGGTCGAGGCCACGCCCGAGCCGCCCGAGCCGCGCGATGCGCGCCACGATCCCGCGGGCCGACGCCGGCGCCAGCTTCGTGCGCACCAGCACTTCGATCGCATCGGTGTCCGGCGGGCGGGCCGGTTGTCTGCTGTCCGTCGGCGCCATGCTGCTCCTGTTCTCCTCGCGCTGATCGCGTGTCCGCCGGCACCGCGAGCGAAGCCGTCGACCGGGCCCAGTCTCGCCGTGCGCCGCAAACAGCATAACGATTCGGCGCCGGCCGTCAAAAGTAGGTGATGTCCGTACCGGCGTGTGCGCACGCAGCGCATATCGGCCGCGACATGGGACCCGCATTGTTCTCGAACCGGCGCGCGCTGTTCAGCCCCCCATTCGGGGGGTATCTGGAGGCGAGGAAGTCGCCTCGTCCCGAGCGGCCGGCGCCGGCGGCGGCCGGACGCGCCGCTCAATCGGGCTGGTAGCGCTCGCGCAGCGCGCGCTTGTCGATCTTCCCGACGCTCGTCTTCTCGATCGCGTCGACGATCAGCAGCCGTTCCGGCACCGCATAGCGCGAGATCAGCCCGCGGTCGGCCACCTGCTTCACATGCGCTTTCAGCTCGTCCGGCCCGACGCGGCCGACCTGCTCGTCGGTCAGGACGACCAGCGCGAGCGGACGCTCGCCCCAGCGCGCATCCTTCACGCCGATCACCGCTGCCTCCCGCACGGCCGGGTGGCGCGACAGGATGTCCTCGAGTTCGAGCGACGACACCCATTCGCCGCCCGTCTTGATCACGTCCTTGATCCGGTCGGTGATCTGCAGCCGGCCGTCGGGATCGATCACGCCGATGTCGTTCGTATGCAGGTAGCCGCCCGCCCACAGCGCGGCCGACGCCTGCGCGTCGCCGAGATAGCCGGGCGTCGCCCACGGCATCCGCACGACGACCTCGCCCGCCGACCGGCCGTCGTGCGGCACGTCGCGACACTGCGCGTCGACGATGCGCAGGTCGACGAGCGGCAACGGCAAGCCCGCCTTCGTCCGGCGCGCGATGTCGTCGTCGGCCGACGCGCCGCCGCCCGCCCGCGGCGGGTCGATCTGCGCGATCGTCATCAGCGGGCAGGTTTCCGACATCCCGTATCCGGTGTAGACCTCGATCCCGCGCGCGAGCGCTGCCCGCGCGAGCCCGTCGGACAGCGGCGAGCCGCCGACGATCACCTTCCACGCCGACAGGTCGGCCGCCGCCGACGCCGGGCTGTCGAGAATCGTCGCGAGCAGCGTCGGCACGCAATGCGAGAACGTTACCGCTTCGCGCGCGATCAGCGCGACCAGTCCGTCCGGCGAATAACGGCCCGGATAGACCTGCTTGAGCCCGAGCGCGGTCGCGATGTAAGGCATCCCCCATGCGTGCACGTGGAACATCGGCGTGATCGGCATGTAGACGTCGTCGCGATGCACGCGGCCGCGATCGCGCGCGCTCGACAACGCCGCCATGCCCGCGAGCGTATGCAGCACGAGCTGGCGATGCGTGAACGCGACGGCCTTCGGCAGGCCGGTGGTGCCCGTCGTGTAGAACGTCGTCGCGCGGGTGTGCTCGTCGAAATCGGGGAACGCGAAATCGGGCGAACCGGCCGCGACGAGCCGCTCGTATTCGTCGGCGAAGCCGTCAGGCAGGTCGATGTCGTCGCCGTCGGCGATCAGCACGACGTGCCGCACCGAGTCGAGCCGGTCGCGCATGCCCGCCAGCAACGGCAGGAAATCGCGGTGAACCAGCACCACGCGTGCACCCGAATGGTCGAGCGTATACAGCAACTGGTCGGGCGACAGCCGGACATTGGCCGTCATCAGCACCGCGCCCATCATCGGAATCGCGTGGTAGCACTCGAGGTAGCGATGGCTGTCCCAATCCAGCACGGCGACGACGTCGCCCGCGCCGACGCCGATCGACGACAGCCCGCTCGCGAGCTGCCCGATGCGATGCCGGAACGCCCAGTAGTCGTGCCGGACGCGGTCGCCGTACACGATCTCCTGCTCGGGCCGCGTCGCCAGCGGCGCGTGAAGCAACTGCTTGGTCAGCAGCGGATACGCGTGGGCGGACGGTGCCGGTTCGGCTTGCGGGTACGACGAATTCATGAGTGTCTCCATGGGCAACCGGTCGGGTCGTCGAGCGTGCGGCCACGATACCGGAGCGCCCGGCTTTCGCGTCCCCCCTGTCCGGGGGGAGCCAGCCCTTGTCGAAACCGGCCGCCGGCCGCCCGTGCACGTAACACGGCGATTGGCACGCGATACCCACCCGTTCGGGGAGGCGCTCGCCGCAACACGCCGCTGTAGGATGCATCGCAGCGCGTATCCTTCCCGTGGGGTACCCGCTCACCCGACCGGACATGACCGGAAGGCCGCGCCGCCGACGCGGGATCGCCCTCTCCGGCTCGCGCCCGCCACCTACCCCATCTCCCCAGCAAGGAGCAGCCATGACTTCCGACACGACGCAGATGAGCCGCACGCCGGCACCCGACCCGGCGGAGAACAATGCGTATTTCCCGTCGCCGTATTCGCTGTCGCAGTACACGTCGTCGAAGACGGACTTCGACGGCGCGGATTATCCGAATCCGTACACCGGCGGCAAGTGGAAAGTTCTGATGATCGCGACCGACGAGCGCTACGTCCTGATGACGAACGGCAAGATGTTCTCGACCGGCAATCATCCGGTCGAGATGCTGCTGCCGATGCACCACATGGACAAGGCCGGCTTCGAGATCGACATCGCGACGCTGTCCGGCAATCCGGCCAAGCTCGAACTCTGGGCGATGCCGCGGGACGACGAGGCCGTGCAGAGCACCTACCGCAAGTACCTGCCGAAGCTGAAGACGCCGCTCAAGCTGTCCGACGTGCTCGAACAGCATCCCGGCGCCGATTCGCCGTATATCGCGGTGTTCATTCCCGGCGGCCATGGCGTGCTCGCCGGCATTCCGCACAGCAAGGACGTCAAGCGTACGCTGCGCTGGGCGCTCGACCACGACCGGCACATCGTCACGCTGTGTCACGGGCCCGCATGCCTGCTGTCGGCCGCCGTCGACGAAGATCCGCGCGACTACCCGTTCAAGGACTACGAGATGTGCGTGTTTCCGGATGCGCTCGACACCGGGCCGAACCTCGACATCGGCTACATGCCGGGCCCGCTGCCGTGGCTCGTCGCGCAAAGCCTCGAAAAGCTCGGCGCGCGCGTGCTGAACAAGGACATGACCGGCCGCTGCCATCAGGACCGCAAACTGATCACGGGCGACAGCCCGCTCGCGTCGAACGGCGTCGGCAAGCTCGCGGCCGCCGCGCTGCTGAAGGAAGTCGGGCACTGACGGTTTGCCGCCGCCTGGGGCGGCGTCTCGCCGGGGCGTGGCCGCCCGTCTCCAATCGATCGACCTGGCCGTACGGTAGTATGGCGATCCAATGGAACCCCGATGGATCCGAACGAGTGGCCATGCCCGAATTTTCTTCATCTGCCGGCGCCGGCCAAGGCGCGCAAGCGCTCGTCCTCATCGCCGAGGACGAACCCGAGATCGCCGAGATCCTGATCGCCTATTTCGCGCGCAACGGCCTGCGCACCGTGCACGCCGCCGACGGCCGCCGCGCACTCGAACTCCACCTGTCGCTGAAGCCCGACCTCGTGCTGCTCGACGTGCAGATGCCGCACGTCGACGGCTGGAAGGTGCTCGCCGAGATTCGCCATCGCGGCGACACGCCGGTCATCATGCTGACCGCGCTCGACCAGGACATCGACAAGCTGACCGGGCTGCGCATCGGCGCCGACGACTACGTGGTCAAGCCGTTCAACCCCGCCGAAGTCGTCGCGCGCGCGCAGGCCGTGCTGCGCCGGTCGATGGGCGGCGCGCGCCAGGACGAACAGCGCGTGCTGCGCGCGGCGCCGTTCGAGATCGATCTCGAGCACCACGAAGCGACGGTCGAAATCGACGGCACGCGCCGCACGCTCGTGCTGACGCTCACCGAATTCAAGCTGCTCGCGCAGCTCGCGCGCGCGCCGCGCCGCGTGTTCAGCCGCGCCGAGCTGATGGCCACCTGCCTGCCGGAAGGCGATGCGCTGGAGCGCACGGTCGACAGCCACGTGAGCAAGCTGCGCAAGAAACTCGACGATCTCGGCGTCGCGGGCGTGCCGGCAAGCGTGCGCGGCGTCGGCTACAAACTGTGGAGCGGCGAGTGAGACTCGATGGCCTGAGCCGCCAGATCGCGCTGACGATGGGCGCGATCGCCTTCGGCGTCACGGTGCTGATCGTCGTGACGGCCTACGCGTTCTACTACCTGCTGTACCAGTACTCGCCCCAGTCGTTCCAGACGGTGAGCTGGCTGCCGAGCGGGCCGGAGTGGGTGTGGATCATCTCGACCACGCTGGTCGGCCTGTTGATCGCGGTCGTCGTCGCGATCAACCTGTCGCGCCGCATCCTCGTGCCGCTGAATTCGGTGACGGACAGCATCCGCCGCGTCGCGCGCGGCGATCTCGGGGCGCGCGCCGTCGCCGGCGACCGTTCGCTGAAGGAAGCGGCGCTGCTCGCCGACAACTTCAACGCGCTCGCGAGCGAGCTGCAGCGCGTGACCGCCGAGCAAACCTTCTGGAACGCGGCGATCGCGCACGAACTGCGCACGCCCGTGACCGTGCTGCGCGGGCGGCTGCAGGGCCTCGCCGAAGGCGTGTTCACGCCGAGCGACGCGCTGTACCGCAGCCTGCTCGCGCAGGTCGAAGGGCTGACGCGGCTGATCGAGGATCTGCGCGTGGTCAGCCTCGCCGACAGCGGCCACCTGAGCATCGAGATCCGCGACACCGACCTCGCCGCCGAGGTGCGCGCCGTGGTCGACGCGTTCGCGCACGCGCTGCAGGCCGCCGGCCAGCATCCGGAATTCGATCTCGACCCGCGGCACATGCGCTGCGATCCGGTCCGCATCCGCCAGGCGCTGCTCGCGTTGCTGGAAAACGCACGCCGCCACGCGGTGCCCGGCGCGATCCGGATCCAGACGCGCATCGAGAACGGGATGTGCCGGCTGCGCGTCGAGGACGACGGCCCGGGCATCCCGGCCGAGTTCGCGCCGCACGTGTTCCAGGCATTCCGGCGCGTCGACGAGACGCAACCCGGCGGCACGGGCCTCGGGCTCGCCGTCGTCGCGGCGATCGCGCGCGCGCACCGCGGCGAAGCGCTGTGCGTGCCGACCGGCGCGGGCGGCACGCGGTTCGAGGTGCAGTGGCCCGACGATCTCGTGCCGGCGCCCGACAGCGCGCGCTTCCCGGCGTAGCACGACGCCGTTCCCCGCTCACGCACGCGGTTCGCGCCCGATCTGTTCGAGCGGCGGGCTGAACCCGGCGCCGTGTACGCCATCACGGGCACCGCCCCGCTTCCCGGCCGCGCGCCGCGCGCCCCCGCGCGCGCGGCGCCGGCACGGTCGAATGTCAGCCGCGTGCCGACGGCCACGTAGCGCAATCCCTCCGTTCCTCCCTCGCGCGATCGCCGGCGTCCGTACCGCGCCGAAGCCGCGCGGCTGAAACGGAAATGAACACCTGGGGTTATCGATTGATCCCAAAGATTCATTGGACAGTGTCTCCGCCGCCGCGCGATGCTGGGCCGGCCCGTGAACGCAGCGTCATTGCAACGCCGCGCACGAACATGGAGTGAGACAGATGCCCAACGACCACCGTCAACGGCGCCACACACTGTGGCTGCTGTGCGCGCTTTCATTCATCCTGTACGTCGATCGCGTCAATCTCGCGACCGCCGCCGGCGCGATCAAGGCCGAACTCGGGCTGTCGAATACCGAGCTCGGCATCGCGTTCTCCGCATTCGCGTATTCGTATGCGATCTGCCAGATCGGCGGCGGCTGGATCGCCGACCGGTTCGGCGCCCGCATCACGCTGATCGGCTGCGGGCTGATCTGGGTGGTCTCCACGTTCACGACCGGGCTCGTGCACAGCCTCACGCTGCTGTTCGCCGCGCGCCTGCTGCTCGGCGTCGGCGAAGGCGCGACGCTGCCGGCCCAGGCCCGCGCGATCACGCACTGGTTCCCGCGCGAGCGGCGCGGCGTCGTGCAGGGCTTCACGCACTCCTTCTCGCGGCTCGGCAACGCGGTCACGCCGCCGATCGTCGCCGCGCTGATGACATGGCTGTCGTGGCGCGCCGCGTTCTTCGTGATCGGTGCGGTCACGCTCGTCTGGCTCGCGTGGTGGATCGTCGGCTTCCGCGAGCACCCGGTGGGCGACGACGACGGCCGCAGGCGCGCAGCGCGCCGTGCCGCACCGTCCGGCCCGACGCCGTGGGGGCCGCTGTTCCGGCGCATGGCGCCAACCATCTTCGTCTACTTCTGCTACGGCTGGACCGCCTGGCTGTTCTTCACGTGGTTGCCGACCTTCTTCCTGAACGGCCAGGGCTTGAACCTGAAATCGACCGCGTTGTTCGCGTCCGGCGTGTTCTTCGCGGGCGTCGTCGGCGACACGCTCGGCGGCTGGATGTGCGACCGGATCTATCGGAAGACCGGCAATCTCGCGATGTCGCGGCAAAGCGTGATCGTCACGAGCTTCGTCGGCGCGCTCGTCTGCCTGCTGCCGCTCGCGTTCGTGCACTCGACGGCCGGTGTCGCGCTGTGCCTGTCAGGGTCGTTCCTGTGCCTCGAACTGACGATCGGACCGATCTGGGCCGTGCCGAGCGACATCGCGCCGACGCACGCCGGCATCGCGAGCGGGATGATGAACGCCGGCTCCGCGATCTCGGGAATCCTGTCGCCGATCCTGTTCGGCTATCTCGTCGATCGCACGGGCAGCTGGATGGTGCCGTTCATCGGCTCGGTCGCGATGCTGCTGATCGGCATCGTCGCCGCGCTGCGGATTCGCCCGGACCGCGCGCTGTCCGAATCGATACCGGCGCTCGCGGACGCGCCGGCGGCGCCGTCGGCGCACTGAATCCGTTCGCCCTGGTTCGCCTGCCGCGGCCGTCTTGCTGGCGTCGCCGTCACGCTTCACTGCGTTCCGCGATGGTGGGTCGGCTGGGTCGGCTGGGTCGGCTGGGTCGGCTGGGTCGGCCAGCGCGGCTTGATCGGCCTGCTCGGCTTGATCGGCCTGCTCGGCTGATTCGGCTGATTCGGCTGATTCGGTCTGCGCGGCTTGCTCGGCCGACGCGGCTGGCGCGGCTGACTCGGCCGCCTCGGCTGGCAAGCCGCGCCATTATGCGGCGCCGTCATCCTCTACCCCGTCCCGGTGAAACAGCGCGAGAAACTGCTGCGCGGGAATGCTCAGCGGTCGGTCCCGCCGCACGAGGCTGCCGTACGACGGCAGCTTCTGTTCGAGCGTGTAATCGATGATCGCGACGAGCCCGTGCGCCGCGTTGCGCTGCGCGACCGTCAGCGGAATCACGCCGAGCATCGACGAACGGTCGACGAGGTTCATCGTGGTCAGGATCGACCCCGTTTCGACGAGCCCGCGCGGCATCGGCTGGTGACGCGCGCGGAATTCGCGCTCGACGACCTCGCGCGCCGGGCTGCCGGCCGGTTGCAGGATCCACGCGTAATCGAGCAGCGCGTCGAATTCCACGGGCCCCGCGCCCGCGAGCGGATGGTCGCGGCCCGCGATGATCGCGAGCGCCTCGTCGTCGACCACGCGGAAGTCGCAATCGGTCCCGACGTGGCGCCCGATCACCACTTCGAGCACGCCTTCGCGAAGCTGCGGCATCAGCCGGTCGCTCGTATCCACCGCGATATCGATCGCGAGCAGCGGATAACGCGCCTTCAACCTCACCAGCGCCTCGGTCAGCCGCCCCGGCGACGCCGCCATGATGCTGCCGATCGCGAGTCGCCCCGCGCTGCCAAGCTGCAGTTCGCCGAGCTCGCGGTTCAGCGCCTCCATGCTGCCGCGGATGCCGCGGAAATAGCCGAGCACGCGCTCGCCGGCCGGGTTCAGCACGAGCCCGCGCCCGATGCGATCGAACAGCCGCTGGCCGAGCGCGCTCTCCAGCTCGGCCAGCATCTTCGTCGCGGCCGGTTGCGTGAGGCCCATCTGCTCGGCCGCGGCACGCAGCGTCGAGCATTCGTCCACGGCCAGCAGCAGCGCGATCTGGCGCATGCGCAGCCGGTTCAGCAACTGCGGCGTCGAATCTCGTCGGTCGATCGAGCCCATCTCTGATTACTCCAGGTTATCGATTCATCAAGAGTTTTCAATTTACCGACTCATTCCGTCTACCTAGCATGAACCCCGTAGACGAACGAACGGCCGCATGCCGCCACCGGAGACACCGCATGAACACCCCCTCGTCCACCGCCACCCGGCCCGTCGTCGCGCTGACGCTCGGCGACCCCGCCGGCATCGGCGCCGAACTGATCGCGAAACTGCTCGCCCGCCCCGACGCGACCGCCCGCGCGAATCTCGTGCTGATCGGCGACCGCTGGCTGTGGGAAGCCGGTCAGCGCGTCGCCGGCGTCTCCATCGACGTCGACCCGGTCGCATCGCTCGCCGCCGCGCGCGGCCGGCCGTCGACCGCGCGCGCCGCGTTCGTCGCGGTCGATACGGTCGATCCCGCGCAGGTCAAGGTCGGCCAGGCCGGCGCGCCGGGCGGCCGCTCGACGCTCGCCGTGCTCGACCAGTGCCTGGACGCCGCACTCGCCGGCGACATCGACGCAATCTGCTTCGCGCCGCTGAACAAGTACGCGATGAAGCTCGGCGGCCTCGAACATGACGACGAACTGCACCACTTCGCCGCCGCGCTCGGCGTGACCGGCTACTTCTGCGAATTCAATACGCTCGGCGAGCTGTGGACCGCGCGGATCTCGTCGCATATCCCGCTGAAGAATGCGGCGGCCCAATTGAGTGTCGAACGAATCGAACAGGCGTCGGAACTGATCTACCGGTCGCTGCTCGAGAACGGCGTCACGGCGCCGAAGGTGGCGATCGCCGCATTCAACCCGCACGGCGGCGACGGCGGCAGCTGCGGCCGCGAGGAAGTCGACATCATCGAGCCGGCGGTGCGCAAGCTGCAGTCGCGCGACTGGCCGACCGACGCACCATTCCACGGCCCGTTCCCGGCCGACACGATCTTCCTGAAGGCGCAGGCCGGCGACTACCAGGCGATCGTCACGATGTACCACGATCAGGGGCAGATCGCGATCAAGCTGCTCGGCTTCTCGCGCGGCGTGACCGTGCAGGGCGGGCTGCCCGTGCCGATCACGACGCCGGCGCACGGCACCGCGTACGACATCGCGGGCCGCGGCACGGCCGACGTCGGCGCGACCTGGCAGGCGCTGCAGATCGCCTGCCGGATGGGCGCCGCGCGCCGCACGCCCACGGTTTCGGCGTGACGTTCGCGCGCCCTTTACACACGACGACATCGATTCCCGGAGACACCATCATGAAAATCCGTTCCGTACGCGCTCGCGTATTCCAGTGGAAAGGCAAGACCGTTCCGCCCCAGGGCAACTTCTGCTCGAATGCGATGGATCTGCTGTACGCGCCGCAGGAAACGATGAGCACGTTCCGCTTCCATGCGTGGACGGTCGTCGAAGTCGAGACCGACGACGGCATCGTCGGCCTCGGCAACGTCGCGCTCGCGCCGCACGTCGCGAAGGTCATCATCGACCAGTACCTCGCGCCGCTCGTGATCGGCCAGGACCCGTGGGACTACGAATACCTGAACCAGCGGATGTACCGCGCCACCCACGCGTGGGGCCGCAAGGGCATCGGCATGGCGGCGATCTCGGCGGTCGACATCGCGATCTGGGACATCCTCGGCAAAAGCGTTGGCAAGCCGGTGTTCAAGCTGCTCGGCGGCCGCACGAAGGAACAGATCCCCTGCTACTACTCGAAGCTCTACCGCACCGACCTGAAGGCAATGCAGGACGAGGCGCAACGCTATCTGGCCGAAGGCTTTCGCGCGTTCAAGATGCGCTTCGGCTACGGGCCCGCGCACGGGCCGCAGGGCGTGACCGAAAACCTGAAATCGGTCGCGGCGATCCGCGAGGTGATCGGCTACGACAACGACCTGATGCTCGAGTGCTACATGGGCTGGAACCTCGAATACGCGAAACGCATCCTGCCGAAGCTCGAGAAGTATCAGCCGCGCTGGCTGGAAGAGCCGGTGATCGCCGACGACATCGACGGCTACGCGGAGCTGAACCGGCTGACGCGCATCCCGATTTCCGGCGGCGAGCACGAATTCTCGCTGTACGGCTTCAAGCAACTGCTCGACCGCAAGGCCGTGTCGGTCGTCCAGTACGACACGAATCGTGTCGGCGGGATCACGATGGCGCAAAAGATCAACGCGCTGTGCGAGGCGTACAGCGTGCCGGTGATTCCGCATGCGGGCCAGATGCACAACTATCACCTGACGATGAGCACGCTCGCATCGCCGATGAGCGAGTACTTCCCGATGTTCGACGTCGAGGTCGGCAACGAGCTGTTCTATTACATCTTCGACGGCGAGCCGGTGGCCGAGAACGGCTTCCTGCAACTGCGCGACGACGTGCCGGGCCTCGGCCTCACGCTGAAAACGGCGTTCCTCGACCAGTTCGACATCGTCGAGTGAGGCCGGCCATGAACGCGCGCTACCAGGGCGTCTTTCCGGTCGTGCCGACGATCTTCGACGCGCACGGCGCGCTCGATCTCGACGGCCAGCGCCGCTGCATCGATTTCATGATCGATGCCGACTCGCACGGCCTCTGCATCCACGCGAACTATTCCGAGCAGTTCGCGCTCGGCGACGACGAACGCGATCTCATCACCCGCACCACGCTCGAACACGTCGCGGGCCGCGTACCGGTGATCGTCACGACGTCGCATTTCAGCGCGCGGATCTGCGCGGAACGCAACCGGCACGCGCAGGCGCTCGGCGCGGCGATGGTGATGGTGATGCCGCCGTACCATGGCGCGACGTTCCGCGTCTCCGATGGACAGGTGCGCGCGTACTTCCGCGAAGTCGCCGACGGCCTCGACATTCCGCTGATGATCCAGGATGCGCCGGCGAGCGGCGTCGCGTTGTCGGCGTCGCTGCTCGCGACGCTCGCGCGCGAGATCGACGCGGTGTCGTACTTCAAGATCGAGACGGCCGGCGCCGCGTCGAAGCTGCGCGAGCTGATCGCGCTCGGCGGCGACGCGATCGAGGGGCCGTGGGACGGCGAGGAAGGCATCACGCTCCTCGCCGATCTCGATGCCGGCGCGACCGGCACGATGACGGGCGGCGGCTATCCGGACGGAATTCGCCGGATCACCGACGCGTATTTCGCCGGACGCCGCGACGATGCATACGACGAGTACGCGCGCTGGCTGCCGCTGATCAACTACGAAAACCGCCAGTCGGGCTTCCTCACCGCGAAGGCGCTGATGAAGGAAGGCGGCGTGATCGCGTGTGACCGGCCGCGCTCGCCGTGGCCCGAGCTGCATCCGCTGGTACGCGCGGGGTTGCTCGACACGGCGCGGCGGCTCGATCCGCTCGTACTGCACTGGGGGCGCTAGACACCGTTTTTGCACCCGCAACGCGCGTGCGTTGCGCATCGGCGTGACGGCGGCCCGACAGAAGGCCGCCGCCGCTCATCGGATGGATGGAGACACCATGAACCTGCTGAACCCCGCTACCCCGGCCTACGACGCCGGCGAAGCCATTCCGCGCCGCCGCTGGCTGCGCGTGATTCCGCCGCTGCTGCTGGCCTGCATCATTTCCTACATGGATCGCGTCAACATCGCGTTCGCGATGCCCGGCGGGATGAACGCCGATCTCGGCATGGACGCGACGATGGCCGGCCTCGCCGGCGGCATCTTCTTCTTCGGCTATCTGTTCCTGCAGATTCCCGGCGGCCGGCGCGCGGCGCTCGGCAGCGGCAAGACCTTCATCGCGTGGTCGCTCGTGAGCTGGGCCGTGCTGTCGGTACTGACCGGGCTCGTCACGCACACGTGGCAGCTGCTGGCGCTGCGCTTCCTGCTCGGCGTGGCCGAAGGCGGGATGCTGCCCGTCGTGCTCACGATGGTCAGCCACTGGTTTCCCGACCGCGAACGCGGCCGCGCGAATGCGATGGTCATCCTGTTCGTGCCGCTCGCCGGCATGATCACCGCGCCGCTGTCCGGCTTCATCCTCGCCGCGTACGACTGGCATCACCTGTTCTACAGCGCAGGCGCGCTGTCGGTGCTGTGTCTCGTCGTCTGGATGCTGTTCGCCGACGACGGCCCGGAGACCGCGCGCTGGGTGTCGCCGCGCGAGAAGGCATACATCCTCGACGCGTTGCGCGACGAGCAGGAGCGCAAGCGCGCGGCCGGCACGCCGGCGGCCGCATCGTTCGGCGCGCTGCTGCGCCACCCGACGATCTGGCTGCTCATCGCGATCAACTTCTGCTACCAGGCCGGCGTCTACGGCTACACGATGTGGTTGCCGACCCTGCTGAAAAACCTCACGCACGGCGGGATGGGCCGGGTCGGCCTGCTCGCGATGCTGCCGTACGTCGCGATGGTGATCGGGATGCTCGCCACGTCGTATTTGTCTGACCGGACCGGCAAGCGGCGCCTGTTCGTGCTGCTGCCGCTCGTCGCGTTCGCCGCCTGCCTTGCGCTGTCGGTGCTCACGCATGCGTCGATGGCCGTGTCGTTCGCGTTCCTGATCGGATGCGGCTTCTTCCTGCAGGCGGCGGCCGGCGTGTTCTGGGCGATTCCGCCGAAACTCTGCAGCGTCGAGGCGGCCGGCAGCGCACGCGGCCTGATCAACGCGCTCGGCAATCTCGGCGGCTTCTGCGGCCCGTATGCGGTCGGCGTGCTGACGCAGCACGTGAGCGCGGCGGCCGGCGTCTACAGCCTCGCGGCCACGCTCGCGGTGGCCGGCCTGCTCGCGCTGACGCTGCCGAAGCGCTGCGAGGGCTGACCACGACGACACGAGACAGCGAACGACACACCGGAGACCCACCATGAACGACATCCTGCTGCTGGTGCAGAAATGCGCGCACACTTTCAGCTTCTACGACCTCGACACGAAAGCGCCGCTCAAGCACATCGTGCTGCCGAACTTCCCGCATGAATTCACCGTCGACGTGAACGACCGATACGCGTACGTCGGCATTTTCGGGATCGAGACCGCATGGTCGCGCGGCCACGAAGGCGATCACCGGATCGCCGAGATCGATCTCGTCGAGCGCGCCCATACGCGCATGCTCGACCTGTGGCCGTACTACCGGCCGCACGGGATGGCGAGCGACCGCGACGGTCGGCTGTATGCGATGAGCGAGGCGCACGACATGCTGCTCGTATTCGACGAGCCGACCCGGCAGCCGGTACCGAACATGGCCGTGCCGTCCGGCGGCGTGAAGACGCACCTCGTGACGCTCACGCGCGACGCGAGCCGTGCGTACGGCGTGCATCTGCTGTCGAACACGGTCACGCAATTCCATCCGCGCGACGCAACGGTCGCGCCGCGCGCGGTGATGCCCGGCCCGCGCCCCGAAGGCAATGCGCTATCGAGCGACGAGCGCACGCTGTTCGTCGCGAACCGCGGCGACGATACGCTGGTCGAGATCGACACGGAAACGATGACCTGTGGCCGTCGCGTGAAGACGCGCAGCGATCCGAATCGCATCTACCGCACCAGCACGCGGGACGGCCACGACCTGCTGCTGCTGACCAATTCGGGCGAGCGGTCGATTTCCGTATTCGATGCGCGGCAGCTCGAGGAGATCGAGCGCATCGCGCTGCCCGCGAACCCGACCGCGCTGTCGTTCCATCCGTCGAGGCGCGTCGCGTACGTGTCGTTCCAGGACGACCATGTGCGCGAGCTCGACCTCGACGGGTGGCGTTTCGTCGGTGCGCTCGCGACGCTGCGCGAACCCGATGCGTCGTACGTGCTCGCCGGCGCGCTCTGACATGCGCGACGAAGCGCCGCCCGGCGGCATGCCCGATGCGCTCGTCGATGCGCATCACCATCTGTGGCGGCTCGATGCGGGCGCGCACTATCCGTGGCTGCAGACGCACTACGATCCGGCGCGCTTCATGTTCGGCGACTACGCGGCGCTGTGCCGCAACTTCGACGTCGACGATTTCCGGCGAGCGGCGCAATGCGCGCCGCTCGTCGCCAGCGTGCATGTCGAGGCCGAACGCGCGCGCGACGAGGCGCTCGCGGAAACGCGCTGGCTGCATGAGGTCGCGGCCACGCACGGGCTGCCCTCGGCGATCGTCGCGTGGGTCGACCTGCTGGCTGGCGATGCGGACGAGCGGCTCGCCGAGCAGGCCGCGTGGCCTCGCGTGCGCGGCGTGCGGTTCAAGCCGCGCACCGCGGCGGCGCCGGACGCATCGATCGACGGGCCGGGCACGCTGCATGATCCGCGCTGGCCGGCCGCACTCGACCGCCTTGCCGCGCACGGCCTGAGCTGGGATCTGCGCGTGCCGTTCTGGCATCTCGGCGATGCGGCCGCGATGCTGACCGATGCGCCCGACGTCGACGTCGTGCTCGAACATGCGGGGCTGCCGTGGGACCGGTCCGAAGCCGGGCTCGCGCGCTGGCGCGGCGGGATGGCGGCGCTCGCCGAGTTGCCGCGCGTGACCGTGAAAATCTCCGAGCTCGGCCTGCGCGATGCGGGGTGGAACGACGCGGACAACGCGCGGATCATCCGCGACACGATCGCGATCTTCGGCTGGCAGCGCTGCCTGTTCGCGAGCAATTTTCCGGTGGCCGGGCTGCGCGTGTCCTATCCCGCGCTGCTGCGCACGTTCGCCGGCGCGATCGCGTGACCTGCCTGATTTCTTCGGGCCATTTCAATCTTGGAGAACGGCCTCGGTTGCTTCAGTCGAACAATACCGCTGCTTGAACTCGTTGGGCGTCAGATAGGCCAGGCTCGAATGCGGCCGGATGGCATTGTAGTGACGCCGCCACTGCTCGATCACAACCTTCGCTTCCGTGCGCGTTCGAAACCATTCAAGGCTCAGGCATTCATCTCGGAACTTGCCGTTGAAGCTCTCGTCCGCGCCGTTCTGCCAAGGTTTGCCGGGATCGCTGAGCGCCATGTCCATGCCGTTTTGTGCCGCCCACTTCAGGATGGCCCGCGATACGAACTCCGGGCCGTTGTCCGAACGCAAGTAACGAGGCGCACCATGAAGGCTGACCAGTTGGGACAGAACTTCGATGACACGTCCGGAACGAATCGATCCGGCCACGTCGATTGCCAGGCATTCACGCGTGTACTCATCGATCACCGTCAGACACTTCAGCTGCTGGCCGTTGGCGCACGCGTCGAATACGAAGTCGTACGCCCAGACGTGTCGTGCCGTCGTCGCTGGCTGCGGCCGAGGGCGATGGACCGACACGCGTCGACGAGGTCGCTTGCGCGGCACCTGCAACCCGGCAAGACGCCACAGCCGCCAGGCCCGGTCGGCGCTCATCGGGTGACCCTGCCGCTCCAGAAAGATCTGAATACGGCGGTAACCATAACGCGGATATTGCGCCGACAGGATGCTCATCGCTGCCAGCACCGGCGCGTCCCGCACGGCCAGCGTCGATTCGTAATGCAGCGCCGATCGGGCAACCGACATCAGCGCGCACGCACGTCGCTCCGACAGGCCACGTGCCTTCGCGTACGTGACCTGCAGGCGTCTGGCGGGCGCGCTCACCACTTTTTTGCGTTGATCTCTCTCATCACGTCCAGCTCGAGATCTCGCTCGGCGAGCATCTTCTTCAGCCGCGCATTCTCTTGCTCGAGCTGCTTGAGCCGCTTCACGTCGGCAGCTTCCAGCCCGCCGAAATGCTGCCGCCAGTTGTAAATGGTCTGCTCGCTAATCCCATGCTTCTTCGCAACCTCAGCGACCGGCGCCTTGTCCGCCTCGCGCAGGATGGTGACCATCTGTTCTTCGGTAAACCGACTCTTCTTCATGACTTCCCTTTCTCCGTTGGAAGCCATTCTCTCAAGTTTCAACTGGTCCGAAAATTCCAGGGCAGGTCACGCGCACCTCGACGGCCCCGCGCGCCGCGCGATCTGGCATGACAACGCGCTGCGGGTGTACCGGATCGCACTCGACGCGCCGCATCAACCCGCGCGCGGGTAGCGCCGGTTTCCCGACCTTCGCCGAGCGTCGAAGATTCGGCAGCGAACCATCAGCTACGGATCGGCAAAGTTACCTGCGGCTCGAGCGCCTGCAATACCGCGTGGGCATTCAAAATGTCCTGATAAAGGTTTGCGTGCTTCGGTGCTTTCACCGTCACAACGAGGGCATATCTAATACGCTCTGCACCTGAGGTCGCGCCGCCAGCATCGCGTGCGTTGTAGTGCACGTCAAAAACCGACTCCTTCAGGCTAGCGCCCCGGAAAGAGTGTTCCGCATGCAGGACCGTTTCCCATTTATGGAGATCTGAGCGTAGTTCCGCTTCCGTGCGCCACTCATTGGCCGGAAAGAAACTTTGCGGAGTCGCGTGTTGTGCTCCCGGCTTACGCTTATCAATGTGTGGGCGAAAAGTGATTCCCAGCCCCGCTTTCGTATAGGCACTCGAATCCTGAGGGTCAACAGGACTGGCGTAACAGAACGTGGCGCTGAGGGTCACCTTTCCCTCCAGAGGCATCACCGGCAGAGGAACCGGTGCACGTAGAAATTTCCCAGGGCGCAATTCACCTTGATAGATAATGCGCGCCACTCCATCACCGCAAGTAATCAACGTATTCAGGTCGATGGGCACCATGCCCCATCCTACAGCGTCAACTGACTCCCCCACTTGCGTTTCGCACCCATGGATCATCAACGCCTTGATTGTCAATGGAGCGATTGAGCTACCGAGAATTGCTCTAATACCGACAGCAGTGCGCAATGCAAACGGAGCAGCGAAACTTGTCCCAAGAGTGGCGACCAAGTCCCGTCTGTTGCCCGGCGCAACAACGTGGAAGTATTCGTGCGGTGAACCGCCGAATGCAACCAGATCCGGCTTTCTTCGTCCGGGACTTCGGCCCGGACCTACAGCACTGTAGCTGGATTTGCTCCAATTGCTAGTAGTGCGATTAACTGCACCTACCGATAAAACATTGACGCTGTCCGCAGGTACTTGTATGCGATTCAGTCCGGCTTCGGCATCGTTCTCCCCGTTATTGCCGATTGCCACGCTCATCAATGTCTCGCCATCGCTGAGAATATCGTCAATAACCGCAGTCCAGGCATGAACGTCATTATCCTCGACACACAGATCAGGACCGAGGCTAAGGTTTACGAATTGATAGGAGCGCGAGAGTAATACCGTCTCAACATGCCCGAGCGTCCGGTACAACTCGTAAGGATCCTCTTCCTCCGATTTTGCGTCGAGAACCCGATGATGGTCGACCGCCGAATACGGGCGATGAGCCTGACCACCTGGCTCGATGGGGCCGAAAAGAAGTGCCGAAGTAACGCCAAGTCCGTGTGCTAAATAAGGTTCGACATCATTTGCATCCTCATCCGAGAGGAAGTAGCGTCGCACGTAATCGCCAAGAACGTGAGTGTCGGGTAGCCCACCGTCCAGTACAGCCACTCTTGGCTCTCTGGACAAAGGTTCGCCGGCGGGAAGATCAAACGACACGGCAACCGGAGTACTCCGCGTTAGCGGTCTTGCCGCGCGCAGGCGGGGCATCTCGCGAATAACTCGCATCAGCGTGAAAAGCGCAAGTCGCTCCAAGTATTCTTGAGGCCCCTCGACAGGAAGGAACAATAGCTGCCCGGCTTGGAAATCGAACGTCGGATTAACGACAAAACCGCACGTCTGTGCGTACTTGGCGAAAATGGCACGCAACTGCGCAGGATCCTCGTCGGATGGAACATGAAGGCCGACTTCAAAGACGTGCTTCCCACCAGTCGAACCGAGGCGGATACGGTCCGCCGGACTCATAGGAGCGATGCTCTCGATCTGAGCAAACTCCATCCCTTCGCGCGTCTCCGGTTCAAGTTGTTGTGCGTAAACGCCGAGATTGCGTAAAACCGAACGTCTGCCGGCAACGAAGAGCTGAGTGGTATCTGCTTCCGAGGGAGCCTTCGTGGAAGCCTTCTTTCTCGGCTGTACGCGTCGAGTACGACTACCCAAATGCTGCAGACCGGCCGCTAAAAGCAGATGCTTTGGAAAATACGACTTCGCAATGTACGCAGGATGGAGAGTGACCATGGCTACGGCCAAGTCATCCGGGCAAGCGGCCGCAGGTAGTTCCGCGAACGTCTGGTTCGCGGCTTCAATCTGCGGCAAAAGCGCTCGCCTCGCCTCCTCCAGGGTGTACGGATGAGCCTTTTCGCCAGGCTTCTTCTTTGGGGCATCAATTGGGTAGGTCAGTAGTTCACCTTTACCGATCAGATATCGTGTAACCATTACTTAAGCCCCCGTCCTTGCCTTCTCGATGGCCCGGCATGTTTGCGAATCGTGTCTCTAGCCACGCCGGTCAATTTGCTGATCTCTTGGTATGAGTGTTGGCCATCCCTAGCCATCTGGATAGCCAGTTCCAGCCTCTGCGCTCTAGGCTGGACGTCAATACTGGAGCCAACGATTTGAGACACGAGGACTTCTGTTGGCGCATGGTGCAAGGCATGCCCACGGCGAAGCGAGGTGACAGCGCGCTCGACGTCCGACAGTGTTTTTCCCTGCAGACCAGACGCCAGCGTATTCACCCATGGTGCAAGTGCCTCGAGGTCCTGGCCAAGGAAACGACGTACAGCTGCGATCGTCGCGTTCGCGTCAGGAGCCGAGAACTCCAAAACTGCGTCAAACCGTCGCCACAGCGCAGGGTCTACCAACTCAGGGTGGTTCGTCGCTGCAAGCAGCAATCCCGTATCGGGCCACTGATCTACCTCCTGGAGGATCACTGTGACAAGACGCTTCAATTCCCCGATATCGGATTCGTCACTACGGCGCTTCGCAATCGCGTCAATTTCGTCCAAAAGCAGGATCGCAGAATTCGCCTTCGCATAGTCGAGAGCCGCCCTAACGTTGTTGCCGGTTTTTCCCAATAGGCTGCTCATCACGGCCGTTAAATCCAACACCCACAAGGGCTTCCCTAGCTGACTAGCAATCCATCTCGCCGAGAGCGTTTTACCGAGGCCTGGTTTGCCAACCAAGATGGCTGAACGCGTCGGTGCAATTCCTCGCGCGAGCAACTTGTCGCGCTCCCGTCGTTCCAGAACAATGGCCTCAATCTGATGTTTAAGCAGGTCCGAAAGCAACGGGACCTCAAGCCCTCCGCGATCATCAAACTCCTTTATCAGCGCGAGACGGGAGTCGCGATCGATCGGTAGCGGAGCATCAAGTTGCGACGCGTCACGGCGCAATATCGAACTGCCCGAGCTACGCGTCTGCGTCGCCTTCAGGCTCTGATCGAGCATTGCTGCCAAATCAGGGTTGCGCTGCCGATACTTCCGTACCAGTCGAGCCAACAGCAGCCGCACATCTTCGTAGGATTGTGCAGCAGCGAGCCTTGCCAAAGTAGCGAAGTCCCTTTCAATTTCGTCAATTTCGTCTTTCATACCACACGCACCCAGCGCATCCCGCCAAAAGAAAGGAATCTCTTCACTTTTCCAACTGACGAAGTTTATGACGAAAGTGAAGAATACGGAAGAGGAAACCTGTTTGCTACCTGATGAGCATGACACAATACTGTATGTATATACAGCCCCACATCGAAGCAGGGACGTCGACCGACGTACCTAGGTCAACTGAGATCTCCAAGCTATACGCATAGTGCCGCTACCCACCGTACGCCCCCACCACCACATTTTGTGCATCGCACGACCGACCCTGAGCAAAAAGTATCGGTTCGCAAATCCTTTTGATGTGGTGATCGCATCGCCCGCGTCACACCATTGTTCCTGCCGTCATCGGCGGCATTCGAACAAGCAGAATCAAGGAGACACGGGTGAACAAGATGCGAATCGTCGCAGCCGGCCTGCTGCTCGGCGCCTGTCTGCCGGGCGTCGCGGCCGCGCAAACCTGCAAGGTGCCGACCCTTCGGGTGCTCGCGCAGAAGAGCCTCGGCCTGTCGGTGATGGAGAAATCGCTGGCCGACTACGAGAAGAAGAGCGGCACCAAGATCGAGATCAGCTATTTCGGCGAGAACGATCGCCGCGCGAAATCGCGCCTCGACGCGTCGACCGGCGCGGGTTCCTACCAGATCTACTACGTCGACGAGGCGAACGTCGCCGAATTCGCGTCGGCCAACTGGATCGTGCCGCTCCTCAAGTACTACCCGAAGGACTACGACTACGACGACTTCCTGCCCGGCCGCCGCGCGGTCGCGAGCTACAACGGCGTCGCGTACTTCGCGCCGCTGATCGGCGGCGGCGACTTCCTGTTCTACCGCCGCGACCTGCTCGACGCCGCGCACATCCCGGTGCCGAAGACGCTCGACCAGCTCGTCGCCGCGATCAAGAAGCTGAACGCGCCGCCGAAGGTGTACGGCTGGGTCGCGCGCGGCCAGCGCGGCTCGGGAATGAACGTGTGGCGCTGGTCGCCGTTCATGCTCGGCATGGGCGGCACGTGGACCGACAAGGGCGGCCAGCCCGCGTTCGACTCGCCGGCCGCGGTGAAGGCCACGCAACTCTACAGCGACCTGTTCAAGTACGCGCCGCCCGGCTCGGCGACCTACGACTGGAGCAACGCGCTCGAAGCGTTCCGCTCCGGCAAGGTCGCGTTCATGATCGAATCGACGCCGTTCGCCGACTGGATGGAAGATGCGAGCAAGTCGAGCGTGGCCGGCAAGGTCGGCTACACGCGCCCGCCCGCGCCGCTGCCGTCGGCCGCATACGGCCACGGCTTCGCGATCTCGGCGGTCGGCGCGAAGGACGACTGCACGCGGACGGCCGCCGGCCGCTTCATCGCATGGGCCACCAGCAAGGACCAGGAACAGGCGCGGCTGCGCAACGGCGTGTTCAGCGACTACAACCGTTCGAGCACGATCGGCAGCCCGTACTTCAAGCAGCACGTCGCGCCGCAGATCCAGGCCGGACTGAACGACACGAACCCCGTCACGCAGGTGACGATCTGGCGCACGCCGCAGTGGCCGGATATCGGCGACAACCTCGGCATCGCGCTCGAACAGGTGTTCACCGGCACGCAGACGGATATCCGCGGCACGCTCGACGATGCGGACCAGTACGCGAAGGACGCGCTCGAACATGGCGCTCGCAAATGACGGCGCCGGCGGACGCGCGCTCGGCGTCCGCCCGGCCCCTTCCGCAATGTCGGCCCGGCGCGGCCGCACGCGCCGCGACCGCACGAGCCTGCCGTGGGTGTTCCTCGCGCCGACGCTCGCGCTGCTCGCGGTCCTGAGCCTCGTCCCGACGATCGCCGCGATCAACCTTGCGCTGCGCAATCGCGTGCTGCGCTACCCGGACAGCGAATACGTCGGCCTGCGCAACTTCATCCGGCTCGCGTCGGACCGGCGCTTCCTGAACGCGATCGAGGTGTCGGTGCTGTGGGAAGTCGTCACGGTCGCCGGCGCGGTGCTCGTCGGCATCGCGCTCGCGGTGTTCCTGTTCGAGCGCGTGCACGGCCGCTGGCGCCGCTTCGCGTCGCTGGTGCTGATCATGCCGGTGCTGCTGCCGCGCGTGTCGGCCGCGTTCATCTGGAAGTTCATGTACGCGCCGCTCACAGGCATCCTGAGCTGGCTGCTCGGCACGCTCGGCGTCGAGCACACCGCGTTCCTCGCCGATCCGCATCTCGCGCTGTACGCGGTCGCGCTCGTCGACGTGTGGCAATGGGGGCTGTTCTTCGCGGTCGTGATCCTGAAGCTGCTCGAGACGCTGCCGCCCGAGCCGCTCGAAGCCGCGCGGCTCGACTACGCGACGACGTGGCAGGTGCATGCGTACATCGCGCTGCCGATGCTGAAGGCGCCGCTCGTGAGCCTCGTGTTCATCAAGATGGTCGAGTCGCTGCGCTCGTTCGACCTGATCTACGTGATGACCAAGGGCGGCCCGGGCATCGCGACCGAAACGCTCGATCTCTACGCGTACCAGCAGGGCATCGGCCTCGCCGGCAAGGTGTCGTATGCGTCGGGCATGGCGGTGCTGATGATGGTCGCGACCACGCTGGTCTTCACGCTCATCTGGAAGAGGGTCAACAAATGGGACGACTGACGGCCCGCCGCGGCCCCGCCGCCACCGTGTCCACCGCCGTAATCGCCGGCGCGATCCTGCTCGTCGCCGCGTTCCCGCTATTCTGGGCCGTGCTCAATTCGCTCAAGCACCTGCTCGACATCGTCACGCCCGCGCCGCGCTTCTTCTTCACGCCGACGCTCGCGAACTACGAACAGGTGCTGTCGAGCCCCGAGGTGCTGATCGGCCTCGGCAACAGCATCGCGATCGTCGGCGCGGCCGTGCTGATCGGCGCGGTGCTCGGCGTGCCGGCCGCGTACGCGATCGCGCGCTACCCGGTGCGCGGCAAGCGCGACATCCAGTTCTTCCTGCTGTCGCTGCGCTTTTTGCCGCCCGTCGCGGTCGCGCTGCCGCTGATCGCGATCTGGGTCGATCTCGGGCTGTACGACACGAAGCTGTCGATGATCGTCACGTACCTGCTCGTCACGCTGTCGACCATCACGTGGCTGTCGATCCCCGTGTTCCGCCGGCTGCCGCGCGAGATCGAGGAGGCCGCCGCGCTCGACGGCTACGGCCCGTACGCGGTGTTCTGGCATATCGCGCTGCCGGTGTGCGCGAGCACGCTGCTCGGCGGCATCGTGTTCAGCTTCGTGCTGGTGTGGAACGAACTGATGATCGCGCTCGCGCTCACGTCGTCGCGCAGCGCGACGCTGCCGGTGGTCGCGTCCGCGTTCACGTCGCTCGGCCAGGAAGTGCCGTGGGGCGTGATCAACGCATCGACGGTGCTGCTCGCGCTGCCGCCGCTCGTCTTCGTCGGCATGCTGAGCCGGCTGCTCAATTCGATCGTCAAGGGAAAATGAGGAGAACACGTTGAAAGCACTCGTACTCGAACGCACGCGCGAACTCGCGCTGCGCGACATCGACCTGCCGCAAGCGGTCGGCCCCGGCGACGTCCGGATCAAGGTCCATACGGTCGGCGTCTGCGGCAGCGACGTGCATTACTACGTGCACGGCGGGATCGGCCCGTTTCGCGTCGACGCGCCGATGGTGCTCGGCCACGAGGCGTCCGGCACGGTCGTCGAAGTCGGCAGCGACGTCACGCACCTGCGCGTCGGCGACCGCGTGTGCATGGAGCCCGGCGTGCCTCGCCTCGATTCGCCCGCGACGCTGCGCGGGCTCTACAACCTCGATCCCGACGTGCGCTTCTGGGCGACACCGCCCATCCACGGCTGCCTGACGCCGTTCGTCGTGCATCCGGCCGCGTTCACGTACCGGCTGCCCGACAACGTGTCGTTCGCCGAAGGCGCGATCGTCGAGCCGCTGTCGATCGGCCTGCAGGCCGCGAAGAAGGCGGCGATGAAGCCGGGCGACCTCGCGGTCGTGATCGGCGCCGGCACGATCGGCGCGATGACGGCGCTCGCCGCGCTCGCCGGCGGCGCCGCGCGCGTGATCCTCGCCGACGTCGTGCCGGAGAAGCTCGCGCTGTTCGCCGCCAACCCGGCCGTCACGACCGTCGACGTGCGCACGCGGCCGCTGGCCGACGCGGTGGCCGACGCCTCCGGCGGCTGGGGCGCGGACGTCGTGTTCGAGGCGAGCGGCAGCGCGAATGCATATGCGGGCCTCGTCGACCTGATGTGCCCGGGCGGCTGCGCGGTGCTGATCGGGATGCCGGTCGCGCCGGTGCCGCTCGACGTGGTCGCGCTGCAGGCGAAGGAAGGCCGCATCGAATCGGTGTTCCGCTACGCGAACATCTTCCCGCGCGCGCTCGCGCTGATCGCGTCCGGCGCGATCGACGTGAAGCCGTTCATCTCGCGCACGTTCCCGTTCTCCGAAGGCGTGCGCGCGTTCGAGGAAGCGGCGAGCGGGCAGCCGCGCGACGTCAAGATTCAGATCGAAATGGATTGAGCCATGGCCCAGATCACCTGCAAGGCTTTGTCGAAGCACTACGACGGCGGCCCCGCCGTGCTGCATCCGCTCGACCTCGAGATCGCCGACGGCGAATTCATCGTGCTGCTCGGCCCGTCCGGCTGCGGCAAGTCCACGATGCTGCGGATGATCGCGGGCCTCGAGGCGATCACCGGCGGCGAGCTCGTGATCGGCGATGCGGTCGTCAACGATCTGCCGTCGCGCGACCGGAACGTCGCGATGGTGTTCCAGAACTACGCGCTGTACCCGCACATGACGGTGTACGACAACATCGCGTTCGGCCTGCGGCGGCTGAAGGTGCCCGCCGACGAGATCGACCGCCGCGTGCGCGACGTCGCGCGCATCCTGAGCCTCGATGCATTGCTCGAGCGCCGCCCGCATGCGATGTCGGGCGGCCAGCAGCAACGCGCGGCGATCGCGCGCGCGATGATCAAGACGCCCGCCGTGTTCCTGTTCGACGAGCCGCTGTCGAACCTCGACGCGAAGCTGCGCACGCAGTTGCGCGGCGACATCAAGCGGCTGCACCGGCAACTGAAGACGACCACGCTGTACGTCACGCACGATCAGCTCGAAGCGATGACGCTCGCCGACCGCGTCGTGCTGATGCGCGGCGGCCACATCGAGCAGATCGGCACGCCGGCCGAGCTGTACGGCCAGCCGCATACGGTATTCGCGGCGGGGTTCGTCGGCACGCCCGCGATGAACTTCGCGGACGGCACGATCGAGCGCGTCGGCGCGAACGTGCTGCTCGACTGCAACGGCGCGCGCTGGCCGCTCGCGTCTTCACGCTTCGCGCGGCTGCAGGACGGCCAGCAGGTCAAGGCGGCGATTCGCCCGAACCACCTGCGGCTCGCCGCCGAAGGCGATCCGACCCCGGGCACGCTGTCGCTCACCGGCACGGTCGAGCTCGTCGAGCTGCTCGGCGCGGAGGCGCTCGTCACGCTGGACTGGCGCGGCCAGCCGTGCGCGGCCCTCGTGCCGGCCCCGATGGCCCCGGCGCCGGGCGCCGTGGTAGCGTTTCGCTTCGACGAAGAAGCCCTGCATCTGTTCGACGCCGGCACCGAGCGCAACGTCACGCTGCCGGACGCGAACCCCATCGCGCACGCGGCGCCGCCGGCGGCCGCGACGCGCACCACGCCGCCTGCCGCGACGGGCTGGTCGATGTCCCGCCCGTAGCACGCCGGCACGCCCCGACGGAGCACACGATGAACCCGGATCTCGAGATCGTTCCCACCCACCGCGACGAATCGTTCCGCGCGTGGGTCCACGACTATCCGCATTCGGTCGCGAAGTGGCACTTCCATCCCGAGTACGAGATTCACCTGATCCAGGCGTCGCGCGGCAAGGTGTTCGTCGGCGACCACATCGGCGATTTCGGCCCCGGCAACCTGATCGTCACCGGGCCGAACCTGCCGCACAACTGGGTCAGCGAGCTCGCCGACGGCGAACGCGTGCCGTCGCGCGACGTCGTGCTGCAGTTCTCGCGCGATGCGATCGAGAAGATGGTCGACGCGTTCAGCGAGCTGCAGCCGGTGATCGACCTGATCGACGACGCGGCGCGCGGCGTGCAGTTTCCCGATCGCGTCGGCATCGAGGTCGCGCCGCTGATGCTCGAACTCGCTAACGCGCACGGCTGCCGGCGCGTCGAGATCCTGATGTCGCTGTTCGACCGGCTGTCGTCGTGCCGCGAGCGGCGCGTGCTCGCGGGCCCCGGCTACCGCAGCGACGCGCAGCACTACATGTCGTCGACCATCAACCAGGTGCTGTCGTACCTGCAGCAGAACCTGCCCGGCATGCTGCGCGAAGCCGACGTCGCCGCGTTCGCCGGCATGAGCGTGAGCACCTTCACGCGGTTTTTCCGGCGTCACACCGGCTCGTCGTTCGTGCGCTACCTGAACCGGCTGCGCATCAACGAGGCGTGCGAGCTGCTGATGTTTTCCGACCTGACGGTGACCGACATCTGCTACCGGGTTGGCTTCAACAACCTGTCGAACTTCAACCGTCAGTTTCTCGCGATGAAGCAGGTGCCGCCGTCGAAGTTCCGCGCGCTGCACCGGCTCAACGAACCGCACGGCCGCGACGACGCGCCGCCCCCGCGACGCGCGCCGCCGCGCGCCCCAGACAGGACGCTTCATACGTGACATATCTCGGCATCGATCTCGGCACGTCCGAGGTCAAGGTTCTGCTCACCGATTCCCGATCGGTCCCGCTCGCGACCGGCTCGGCCACGCTGTCGATCAGCCGTCCGCATCCGCACTGGTCCGAACAAAGCCCGCAGGCGTGGTGGCACGCGATGCTCGACGCGATCGCGTCGGTGCGGGCCGCGCACCCGGCCGGCTTCGCCGCGCTGCGCGGCATCGCGCTGTCCGGGCAAATGCACGGCGCGACGCTGATCGACCGCGCGGACCAGGTACTGCGCCCCGCGATCCTGTGGAACGACACGCGCGCCGGTACCGAATGCGTCGAGCTCGAGGCGCTGGTGCCGGAATCGCGCACGATCACCGGCAACATGGCGATGCCCGGCTTCACCGCGCCGAAGCTGCTGTGGCTCGCCAAATACGAGCCGGCCGTGTTTCGCGCGGTGCACAAGGTGCTGCTGCCGAAGGACTACCTGATTTGGCGGCTGTCCGGCGAATTCGTGTCCGACATGTCCGACGCGTCGGGCACGCTATGGCTCGACTGCGCGCGCCGCGACTGGTCCGACCGGATGCTCGCCGCGACCGAGCTGTCGCGCGCGCAGATGCCGCGCCTCGTCGAAGGCAATGCGGCCGCCGCGCAACTGCGCGACACGCTGCGGCGCGAATGGGGCATCGCCGGGCCCGTGACGATCGCCGGCGGTGCCGGCGACAATGCGGCGTCCGCGATCGGCATGGGCGTCACGGGCGCCGGCAGCGGCTTCCTGTCGCTCGGCACGTCGGGTGTGCTGTTCACCGGCAACGACCGCTTCGCGCCGAATCCGGACGCCGCCGTGCACGCGTTCTGCCACTGCGTCGAAGGGCGCTGGCACCAGATGAGCGTGATCCTGTCGGCCGCCGCGAGCCTCGACTGGCTCGCGCGCGCGCACGGCACGACGCCCGGCGTGCTCGCGGCGTGTGCCGAACGCGCCGATCCGGCCCGCGCGCCGCTGTTCCTGCCGTATCTCGGCGGCGAGCGCACGCCGCACAACGATGCGCATGCGCGTGGCGTGTTCTTCGGGCTGTCGAACGAACACGGTGCGGACGACCTCGCGTATGCGGTGATGGAAGGCGTCGCGTTCGCGATGGCCGACGGCTACGACGCGCTGCGCGCGGCCGGCACGACGCTCGACGCGGTGTCGTTCATCGGCGGCGGCTCGAAGAGCGCGTTCTGGGCGCGACTGTGCGCGAATGCGACCGGGCTCACTATGCAGCGCCACGCGGACGGCGCGGTCGGCGCGGCTCTCGGCGCCGCGCGGCTCGCGCGGCTGGCTGCGACGAACGACACCCTCGCGGAAGTCTGTGTCGCGCCGCCCGTCACGGAAGCGGTCGCGCCCGATGCCGCGTCGGTCGATCTGCTGGCGGGGCGGCTTGCACGGTATCGGCGGCTGTATCGCGCGCTGCGGGACGAGTTCGCGGCCGCCGACTGAGCGTTAGAGCGATCGCGCTTGACCCGGCCCTTGGGATCGCCTTTATGCTGACCGCAACGAATCGACAGCAAAGAGGTGACGGATGGGTTCGTCCACGCCCCGTTTGAACGCATCGGCCGCTGCCGCGCGGCTCGGCGTCTCGATCAAGGCGCTGCGGCTGTACGAGCGGCACGGCCTCGTCACGCCCGAGCGCACGCCGGCCGGATACCGCGCGTACGGCCCGGACGACCTCGCGCGCGCCGCCGACATCGCGGCGCTGCGCAAGCTCGGCCTCGGTCTCGCGCAGGTGGCGCGCGTGCTCGGCGGCGATGCGCGCAGCCTCGATGCAGCGCTCGGCGCTCACGAAGCGGCGCTCGATCGCGGAATTCAGGATCTCGTGAGCAAGCTCGACCGCGTGCGTGCGATGCGCGCCGGCCTGGCTCGGGGACGGATGCCGGCGGACGGGGAACTCACGCGGCTGCTCGACGCTGGCAGCGCCGGCGTCGCGTTCAGCCTGCCGTGGCCGTGGGGCGGCGAACGGTTCGAGTGTCGCGATATCCGGCCGTTGAACTACATCATCGGTTCGCTCGGGAGCGGCAAGACGCGGCTCGCGCTTCGGCTGGCCGACGCGCTGCCCGGCGCCGTGTTCGTCGGCCTCGATCGGCTCGACGACGATGGTGCAGCCGCATCGGATGCATTGCGTGCCGATCCGGAACTGAAGTCGCGTGTCGACCGCACGTCGGCGTTGCTCATCGGCAGAGGCGCGACGCCGTCGGCGGCGCTGACCGCACTGCTCGTCGGCCTCGAAGCAGCAAGCCCGCGCGTGCGGATCGTCGACATGATCGAACAGGGTCTCGATCGCGCCACGCAACTGGCGTTGATCGCGCATCTGCGCGAATGCGCGGCCGCCGGCATGCGGCCGCTGTTCTTGCTGACGCGCTCGTCGGCGATCCTCGATCTCGCGGCGGTCGGCCCCGACGAAACCATTCTGCTGTGCCCGGCCAATCACAGCCCGCCTGTGCGCGTGGCGCCTTACCCGGGCGCGCCGGGGTATGAAGCCGTGGCCACGTGCCTGGCGGCGCCGGAAGTTCGGGAGCGGGTCGCGCGGCGCCCGGAAGCGGCGCGCTGTCAGGCCTGATAGGGAGCTGAACAGAAGTTTTGCCGGTCCGCCTCGTCGGCGAATCTGGCAGCACGCGTCAAGCGGGTAGGCATCGACCTGGACGACAAGCGTGCCCGCAAGCCTGCGATCGTGACCGGGAAAGGTTCGGAAAAGTCCGGTGCTTGCCGGGCGCTATTGGACGGGTCAGCAAGCCGTCTTGTCCGGATGGCCAAAAACGCGCGCGGCCGGACGATCGCCCCTACGATGAAGGGCATCCGAAACCGTTCGTTCCGAGGTATCGTCCACCTCTGCCCCAGCATTCCACATGACCGCACGCAATGAAAACAGCACCGCCCCGGCCGATATCGGCCCCTTCGACGCGATGAGCCGATTCCGCATCACGTACGACGGGCCCGCGCTCGAATCGTCCGAGATGGACGTGCGCGAACTCGCGCCCGCGCTGCTCGCCTTCGGCGATTTGCTCGACGCGTCGACCCGCGCCCTGTGCGGCGATCAGGTTCGGCCGCGGGTGAACGTGCGCGGCAGCTTCAAGACCGGCAGCTTCGGCATCGACTTCACGCTCGCCACCTCGCTGCTCGGCCGCATGCGCGATCTGCTGAGCGGCAGCGAAGGCACGGCGCTCGCCAATGCGGTCACGATCCTGACCGCGCTCGGCATTGCCGCACCCAGGGCCAGAAAGGGGCTTTTCGCCGTCCTCAAATGGCTGCGCGGGCGCGAGATCACGCACGTGCGGATGAAGGACCACACCGCGGTGCTGCACGTCGATGGCGACACACTCGAGATCGACCTGCCCGTGCTCACACTGCTGCGCGACGTCCGCGTTCGCCGTGCAACCGCGCAAGTGCTTGCGCCGCTCGCGCGCGAAGGCATCGAGATTTTCGCGGCGGGCACCGATACCGAGGTGTACGAGACAGTCGCCCGCAACGAGATCGCATGGTTTCACGCGCCCGAGCCAGCCGATGCGCTGCTGCTCGACGAGCATCGCAAGATGGCGTTCTCGATCGTGTCGCTCGCGTTCAAGGACGACAACAAGTGGCGGCTGTACGACGGCACGTCGACGATTCACGCGACGATCACCGACGCCGGCTTCCTGTCGCGCGTGAACAACAGCCAGATCAGTTTCAGCAAGGGCGACGTGCTCCTGTGCAATGTCCGTATGCAGCAGTGGCAAACTTCGGACGGCGCAAAAACCGAATACGAGGTCACGGATGTCCTCGAACATCGCCCGGCGGGCCTGCAGATTCCGTTGTCGGGCCTCTGATCCACGTCGCCGCCTCGCGCCCGACGCAACTTCTCACCACTCATGAAACCGGCGATCCATCTGCGTGCCGCCTCGCGGGAAGACCTCCCCTTCCTGCTGACGCTCCGTCGACTCACGATGACCGAGCACCTGCAGCGCGTCGGCGCGCCGACCGACGACGAAGCACACGACCGACGCATCCGCGCGAACTTCGACGACGCGATGATCGTCTGCGAAGGCGCCGACGCCATCGGCCTGCTGAAGGTGACGCGCGCGGCCGGCGAATGGCACGTCCATCAGATCCAGATCCTTCCCGCGTGCCAGGGTCGTGGAATCGGCGCGGCCGTACTGAACGCATTGCTGACCGACGCGGCACGCGAGCGCGTATCCGTATCGCTGAGCGTGCTGCACGGCAACCCGGCGCGGCGGCTCTACGAACGGCTCGGCTTTCGCGTCGTATCGGAAACCGATACGAGCGCGAACATGATCCGCCGCGCGTGACACGTGTCGTTTCGACGCCGCCACATTTCTGTTACTGCGTGATCTTCGCGCCCTTCAGCAGGTTGCCGATCATCTGCGCACTCGCCTTCTCGACCGCGATCGCCTGCAACTGCTGCTGAAGCGTCGGCTTCGCGGTTTCGAAAGCCGGCACCTGCGTCGGCCGCTTCGCATCCAGCTTCACGATCGCCCGCACGCCATCGACGGGAATCGAATCCTTCGTCACCGCGCCGACGGGCAGTTTCTCGAGCGCCTGCGCGACCGGCAGCGGCAACCCGGCCGTCTTGCCCGCCGCCGCCGGCGTGTTGAAGCTCACCCACGGCAGCTCGCCGCCGGTATCGCGGCTCGGCGCGACGCTGTACTGGCGCGCGAGCCCGTCGAACGACTTGCCCGCTTTCAACTCGCTCAGCACGGTGGCCGCCGCGACCGGATCCTTGACGACGATCACGCGCGGCTTGTATTCGTTCTTGCCGAGCGCGGCGACGAGCTCGTCGTAGCGCGCCTTGACCTGCTCGTCCGTCACGGGCTCCGGCTTCACGTTGTCGCGCAGGTACAGCTGCACCTCGGCCGTCACCTTCGCCTGCTGCATCGCCGCCTTGACCTCGGGCTTGTCCGCGTAGTTGGCCTTCTCGGCCGCCTGCTGCACCAGCACGCGCGTGATCAGCTGATTCTTGATCGCCTCGCGGATCTGCGGCGAATCGGCCTGCCCGGACGCGCGCAGCAGCGTATCGACGTCGGCCTGCGTGATCGGCGTGCCGTTGACGGTCGCGACGGTCGCCGCGCCCGCCGCCGTTTCCGCGTGGACGGGGCCCGTCAGCGCGCCGGCTAGCGCAGCGATCAGCAACAGGCGGTTCGGTGTCGTTTTCATTTTCGTCATGTCGTCACTTCGGCTCAAAAATCGCGGCATCGGGCTGCCGCGCAAGTTCACCGGCGCGGCAATGTGCCGGCGCAACCGGTCGGTCGATTCGGTTCATCGTCGTGTGCACGCGCACTCCCGCCGGTGCCGCCGCTATTGTGCCCGGATCGGGCTTTCCGCGCCGTGTGGTCGGGAACAGCCGCCCGGCGGGCGGTGAGGCGCGCGTTGCGCACGCCGCTCATTACGCACGCGCGATGCGGAAATTGCGTGGAAGCACGATGGACGTCCGGCGACACGCGGTGAATTCCGTCGTTGCCGCGCGGGCACGGCCGGCGGACAGCGGCCGCGCATGCGTGATCGATGTCAGGGCGTCCACCGGTACACGGTGATGCTGTTCCCCTTCACGTTGTTCTTCATCACCACGTACTCGCCGTTCGACCGGCGATACGCACGGATGCTGTACATCGCATCGATCGCGCTGCTGGTATCGACGGTCGCGGGGCTCGTGTTGACCAGCGTCGTGTCGAGGCTTCCCGTGGTCAGGTTGAATGCGTCGACGTTCGGCCACAGCGGCCCGCTGCTGCTGAACCAGTAGCCGACGAACAGATGGTTGCCCGCCGCGTCGATCGATTTCGCGCCGCTGTGCGGCAGCGTGATCACCGGGTCGGGCTTCGTCGTGTTGCCCGCGCGCCAGCCGTGATACACCTCGATGCGCGTGCCGATCGACGTCCAGTCGTTGCTGCCGAGCGCGCCCTGCGCGAGCACCATCGTGTCGCTGTCCGCAAGATAGACGATGCGCGTGAGCGGCTGGATGCTGGCCGGAATGCGGGTCGCGACGCCGGGCCCCCACGACGGCTTGCCGTTCGCGTCGAAGCCGGTCAGCGGGTAATGCGTGATCGCGCCGGTCTTGTCGAGGCCGGCCCATACGCCGCCCTGGCTGTCGAGGCTGAAGCCGCCCGTCACGCGCTGCGTCGTGTTGAACGCAGGGCCGGGAAGCGAGCCGTCCGGAATCGCGACGTAACCGTTCGCCGCGTTGAAATGATAGAAGTAGAAGACCGGCGGGTTCTGGCCGGCCGCGACGAGAATCCGGTTCGCGCCGACCGACGTGAGCAGCCCGAAGTGTTCGTCGCGCTGCGTATCGCTCATGTTGATGCGCGGGTCCGACGGATACGTGAACGGGTCGACGGTGTTCGCGACGAACTTGCCGCCTGCGCTGCCGCTGTAGATGTGCGTGCCGCCGTAGAACAGCGCGCCGTCCGTGACCGGGTCCGGCGCGGCGATGCCTTCGAAGTTCAGCGACTGCAGTGTCCAGCGCAGGCTGCCGGTGCTGCTGTACGCGTGAATGTCGGTCGCGCCGTTGCGGCCGAGATCCCAGCTGCCGCCCCACGGATTGTTGAGCACATAGAGATTGCCGCCGGTATCCTTGCCGATCCCGACGATACGCGTGAAGCGTTGCGGGCCGACCTGCCCCTTGATGCCCGTCGCCGTGTCGAGATAGCCGCCGCGCACGCCGAACGTGCCGACGAGCGCCGGCCGGCCCGAGATCGAATAACGCTTGATGTTCTGGTCCGGGCCTTCGTCGCCCACCAGCAGTTGCCCGGCCGCCGCGTCGACATACAGCGCCGACGGCTGCGAGCCGGCCGGCATGCGGATCGTGTTCAGCAGCGCGCCGGCCGGGCTGAAGCCGACGATCGAGCCGGCACGCTTCTGCGCGACCCACACGTTGCCCGCGCCGTCCACCGCGAGCGCGCCCGGCGCCGACACGCCGATGTCGCGCTGCCACACGCCATCGGTCGTGAACACGCGCACGCGATTGCCGTAGAAATCGCTCGCATACAACAGCGAGCCGGCCGTCGCGAGCCCGGTGACGACGTCGATGCGCGGCTGGTTGGTTGCCGCGCTGATCTGGATCACGCGGTCGCGATACTTCGTCGCGCGGTTGTAGCGCCCCACCGCGCCGCTGCCGTAGGTCTTGCCGGGCTGCAGCGCGACGAACAGCGATGTCGCGTTGCCCGTGATCGCGCTGCCCTGGAATTCCGAATGCGCGCCGATCGAGCCGATGCTCTTGCCGTTCTGGTAGATCGCGACGCCGCCTTCGTCCTCGTCCCACATCGACGCCGTGTAGATCACGCCTTCAGGTGCGACCCACATCGCGCGCGCCACGTTGCCGACGTGCGCCGCGAGCGTGCCGTACGTGTTCGCGATCCAGTCGGTCGTGTTGGCTGCATGCGCGGCGGATGCACATGCGGCGATCGCCGCGGCAACAAGCGCGGCCCGGATTCGTTGTCTGGCGACCATGACGGAGGCTCTCCTGAATGAGACAAACATTCACATGAAGGATCGGCCGGCCAGATGGCTTGAAGTCCGCGAGATGTAAATTCTTCCCTGAATCATCCGGCGCAGTCGGTATGACGTACGGCATACGTTCGATAATGCGCAGGGCGAGAATAGCGTTATATAAATCGAAAAAAATTGCGAATCGCCCGCGCTTGCGGCGAGCGCGGCTTCGCGTCAGTAAATGGTCACTTACGCGCCGGATCGGAAATGGAGAAAATCAGGCATTCGCCGCCGGGAATATCGCCGGGGATTCAACGACGATAGATTGAAACGGCGAATGCCATTTCGGCAGTATCGGGTAAAATCCACTGTCCCCAAACGAAAACGCCGGCCTGAATCCGTGTCGAATCCAGGCCGGCGAATATCATTTGCTGCGGGTCAGGCAATGCAGCGTTTGCGCCACCGCATTGCCGTGCGTCAAGCCGACGTTTCCCTCACCTTCACCTCGGCGACGCGCGCGCCGTCCGGATCGTCGCCATCGCGCGGCGCGTCGAGCTGCCCTTCCCACTTCGCGACTACGGCCGCCGCGATCGAGTTGCCGACGGCGTTGGTGGCCGAGCGCCCCATGTCGAGGAACATGTCCACGCCCATGATCAGCAGCAAGCCGGCTTCGGGCAGGTTGAACTGATTGAGCGTCGCCGCGATCACGACGAGCGACGCGCGCGGCACGCCGGCCATCCCCTTCGACGTCACCATCAGCATCAGCAGCATCGTGATCTGCGTGCCGAGCGGCAGATGGATGCCGTACACCTGCGCGATGAACAGCACCGCGAACGTGCAGTACATCATCGAGCCGTCGAGGTTGAACGAATAGCCGATCGGCAGCACGAAGCTCGAGATCTTGCGGTTCACGCCGAAGCGGTCGAGCGCGTCCAGCAGCTTCGGATACGCGGCCTCGGAGCTGGCCGTCGCGAACGACAGCAGGAACGGCTCGCGGATCAGCCGGAGCAGCGTGAACGCGCGCTTGCCGAGGAACGTCACGCCGGCAAGCGTCAGCACGGCCCACAGCAGCGCGAGCGCCAGATAGAAGCTCGCCATGAACTTCGCGAACGTGAGCAGGATGCCGAGCCCTTCGGTCGTGATCGTCGACGCGAGCGCCGCGAACACCGCAACGGGCGCGAACCACATCACCGTGCCCGTCACCTTCAGCATCACCTGCGCGAGATCGTCGATCACGGCGGTCAGGCGCTTGCCCGCTTCGCCGAGCGCGGACAGCGCGGAGCCGAAGAAGATCGAGAACACGACGATCTGCAGGATTTCGTTGTTCGACATCGCCTCGGCGATCGACTTCGGCACCAGGTGCACGACGAAATCCTTCAGCGTGAACGCGCCCGTCTTCAGGTTGAGTGCCGCATCGGATGCCGGAAGCGGCAGGCTCAGGTGGCTGCCCGGTTGCAGGATCGTCGCGGTCAGCAGGCCGAGCAGCAGCGACGTGAACGACGCGATGAAGAACCAGCCGAACGCCTTGACGCCCACGCGGCCCACCGCGCTGCCGTCGCCCATCTGCGCGATGCCGACGGTCAGCGTCGCGAACACCAGCGGCGCGATGATCATCTTGATCAGGCGCAGGAACACGTCGGACAGCAACGACACGTACCCGGCGACCTCCTTCGCCATCTTCGGGTCGGGAAACGCGCTATGGCAGGCGTAACCCACGGCGATACCCAGCATCATCGCGACGACGATGTACCTGGTGATGTTGTGCTTCTTCTTCATTAGTAGTCCAAATCACAAAGCGTATGTTGCTAACGGCTGGCACAGCTTCCGCGTCCGGCTGCGAATCGAAACCCACGTCTCTCTGGGTGCGACCTCCCCGCCATCGGCGCTCGCCATGGCGGACAGGGGGGGCATTCTAACGCAAATGGCTCGCCGGCTTTCAAATCTGAAAGCAGCACGGGTTGATCCGCGTCCTGAACCCGCCGGGAAAGGGACGCCTGCCACGCCCGGCCCGCCGGAAATCGTCACGCAGGCAGCGACACGATCAAGCGATCGCGACACATTCTCACAAACCTGCGCAGACCTCGACACTACGGTACGTAAACGGTCTGTAATATTTGGAAATGATTCGCGTCGACATCGTGCATCGACGTCAACGCGCAATTCCGAGCCGGAAATGCGGCACCGCGTTCGCGCCATGGCTTCCATCAGGCCGAGTTATTCATTTCGTCAGTATTCCTTGAAATGAAGGATCGGGAAAAAGCGGCATCGTGATGAACATTCTTTACACCAACTTCCACGGCGACTATGGCGGCGGACAGGACACCTACGTCCGCGATCTCGCCGTCGCGATGAGCCGTCATCACCGCGTAACCGTCGCGTCGCCGGAAGGCAGCCGCTTGTCGCGACTGCTGAAGGGCACTCCCGACGTGGCCATCTTCGACATGGAATTCAAGCCGCGCTGGAACCGGCTGTGCCGCGAGATTCTCCGGCTGCGCCAGCGGATCGCCGCCGAACGCTTCGATGTGATCCATGTGAACGGGTCCGCCGATCACCGGCAGGTCATGCTCGCGCTGCTCGGTTGCCGGTATCGGCCCGCGGTCGTGCTGACCAAGCACAACACCTATCGCGCCGACAGCTTCGGCAACCTCCTGCGCGCCCGGCTGGCCACCGACCACACGATCGCGGTCAGCGACTACGTCGCGAGCATGCTCGCGCTGCGCTCGCCGTACGGCAACGTCACGGTGGTCAAGCACGGCGTGCGTCGGCCGGCTGCCGAACGACTGGCGGCCGACGAGATCCGCCGCCGCAAGATCGCGCTGTTCGGCGCGGCCGGCGCGGATGCGATCGTGCTGGGCAGCAGCGCCGGCACCGCGCCAGAAAAAGGCTGGATGGACCTGATCGCCGCACTCGGCCGCCTGCCCGAAACTGAACGGGAGCGGTTTCGCGTGCTGCTGGTCGGCGCGGAGCCATCCGGCGAACAGCGCGAGCAGCTCGCGCGGCACGGCATGGCGTCGCGTACCGCATTCACCGGGCGACTCGACGATGTGCGGGCGCCGTTCTCGATCATCGACGTGTCGTTCGTGCTGTCGTATCACGAGAGCCTGTCGTATGCGTGCCGCGAAGCGATGTCGCTCGGCTGCCCCGCGATCGTGACGCGTGTGGGCGGGCTGCCCGAGAACGTCGAGCCGGGCGTGGACGGCTGGGTCGTCCCGCCACGCGAGCCCGCGGCGATCGAAGCGATCCTGCGCGCGATCGCGGAGGATCCGGGCCGCGTCCGCGCGATGGGACGCAGCGCGCGGCTGAAAGGCAAGCGAGAGTTCTCGTTCGACGCGTTCGTCGACGCGACCTTGTCCGTTTATCAGCAATCGGTTCGACACAACTCCTCCCGCTGGGTGACCTCGTTGAGATCCGCGAAATGGCAATGAATATCTGGAAGAAGTACCGGGACCGGCGCCACAAGGAATCGTCGGCCTACCGGAAAGCCGAGCCGATCATCGCGAAGTGGGCCGCGCATGCCGATTTCGCCGAGATCGGCGACTTCAAGACCCTGCGGATTTTCCGCAAGGCCGCATAACCCCACTTTCCTGCGATCCACCGATGCTTGCGCGCACCCCACGCTATCCGATCCTGATGTATCACCAGATCCGCCCGCTCCCGCCGCCGACCGACCGACTGCGCAGCCTGAGCGTCGCGCCCGACGCGTTCCGCCGCCAGATGACCTTGTTCAGTCGGCTCGGCTACCGCGGGTTGAGCGTGCGCGAACTGCAGCCGTACCTGCGCGGCGAACGGCATGGCAAGGTCTTCGGCATCTCGTTCGACGACGGCTTTCTCAACGTGCTGACGCATGCGATGCCCGTGCTCGACGCGCTCGGGTTCACCGCGACCTGCTATTTCGTCGCCGGCCGGTTCGGCGGCGCGAACGACTGGGATGCCGGTGCGCCGACTGCGCGCTCGCCGCTGATGACGTGCGCAGACATGCTCACGTGGCGCGATCACGGCCATGAAATCGGCTCGCATACGCTCGATCATGTGGCCCTCTCATACGCGCCGTCACATGTATCGGCGTTTCAGTTGACCGAGTCGAAGCGGCAGCTCGAAATGCTGAGCGGCCAATGCGTCGAATCGTTCTGCTATCCGTACGGCGATCTCGACGCACGCGTGCGGGACCAGGTCATCGCCGCCGGTTACGGCAATGCGACGACGACCCGGCGCGGATGCGCCGGTGCGACCGACGATCCGTTTCTGTTGCCGCGGATTCCGGTCGCGGGTGGGGTCGGGGCTGCGAGGCTGTGGTTCAAGTGTGTGAAGGGGCGGGTTGCGGCGGGCGGGTAACCCTCGCCGTCAGATCGACGCGGTGAGCAGGAACCAGAGTCGGCCAGCGCGAATCGTCCTGCCGACCACAAGCCAGGCAACCCACAGAAAATGTAGATAAACTACAACCCACATATTCAGTTCCGCCATCAACACGCTCAAGTCAGATTTGGATAAGCACCCGAAATTCCCCCATATTCCGTCCTTGACCAGCCTGGCCGTCCGCGGTTAATGTCGAAAAACTACATGATCTAGCGGGCCATCCAGTTACGGATACTGGCTTGCTTCTTCGTGGGTTCGCTTCCGCTGAGAGCAGGACAGTAATTTCTTACACAAAGGAAAGGAATGCCCTTTGTCAGAAACCTGAGAGATGTCGAGAAAGACGGACTGCTTGTCGAATGGGGTCCGGCACAAGTCGTCGCTTGTTGACGGAAAAGGACGGCATGGGCTACGGCGTGTGCCATACGGTGGTGCGTGCGGGGACGGAATCGCTGCTGCAATGCCGCAACCATCTCGAAGCCTGTTATTGCATTGCGGGCGAAGGTGAGGTCGAGGACATGAACGGCAACGTCTTTCCGATCCGCCCGGGCATCGTCTACGTGCTCGATCAACACGACCAGCATTATCTGCGCGGCGGCAATGACGGGGATCTGGTGCTTGTCAGTGTCTTCAATCCCCCGCTCAAGGGACACGAACGGCATAACCCGGAATCTGCAGAAGCATCCAATTACTGAGGCCCGATACGCTCATTCCGGGAGGCCCCGGGGTAGCAGCCCTCCCGGCAACGTCCGCGGGAGCGCGCATGCATCGCGTGCTCCGCGCAAAAGAAAGGTGACCGTTCGTGCGTGCCCAGCATCAAGCCTTTTTTCATTCGCTTTTCCTTGCCCGCCTCGCCGACCAGATTCTGTTGTTTCTCGTGCCGCTGGTCATCTTCCAGATGACAGGACGCGTGTCCTGGTCGGGCATCGCGTTTTCGCTCGAAACACTACCGAGATACCTGTGCTTCCCGTTTCTCGGCGCGCTTTGCGACCGGTATTCGCCCACGAAGCTGATGCGCGTCAGTCAGGTTCTCCGCGCGGCGGTATGCGTCGCGGGCGTCGCCGCCTACGACCTCGTCGGCGGCATCGGATGGCTGATCGCGCTGTCCGCGTTGTGCGGCATGCTGACGAGTCAGGGCATCGTTGCGCGCGAGGTGATGCTGCCGCAGATATTCAGCAGCCATCGCTTCGAAAAAGTGCTGTCGTATTCGCAATTGGCCGATCAGCTTGGCCTGGTGCTTGGCCCCATGCTCGCGGCGATTCTGCTGTCCTGGTGGCGCTGGGAATTCGTCGTGGCGGCCGCGGCCGTGCTGTTCGTCACAGCCGACGTCGCGCTCGCCTATTGGCAAAAGGCCAGCGCGTTCGAATTCGCGATGCCGGAAGGTTCGCACGGCACCTGGTTCAAGCCGATCAAGACGGCCTTGTCTCACGTCGTCCATCTGCCGGGCCTCAAGTCCGTCATCATGCTGGCTGCCGCGGAGAACCTCGTGATCGGCGTCACGCTCGCGACATCCGCTGCGATGGTCACCGGCTTTCATCACGAAAGCGGACGCTATTATGCAGGACTGCAAACGGCAGGCGCATGCGTGACGATCGCGATTCTGTTGATGACGGCGAGGTTGCATGTCCCGCGGCGCATCCTCGGCCTCGTCGGCTTCGGTTCGATCTGCGTCGGCGGCGTGATCGCGGCAGCCAGCACCGGAATTGCGGGGTACGTTTTCGGCTTCCTGCTGATCGTCGGGTTCGACAAGATGTTCAACGTGTACATCCGGAGCACGCGGCAGAAGATCATCCCCGCGCGTGACTACGGCAAGACGACGGGCGTCGTCATCCTCCTCAACAACATGACACAGCCGCTCGCGGGCGTCGCGGTAGGCGTGTTCTCGACGCGTTTCGGACCAGACACGGTGATCATGGTGCTATCCGTGTGCATGGGTTGCCTCGGGTTGCTGGTCTCGCTCGCGCCCCGCGTTCGAAAAGACCACATCTTTTCTGGGAGCCCACACAAATAAACGGGCGCCTACCAAACTTCACCCCCTCCCCGTACCGGCATTCGTCAATTCAACTGTACCGGTACTGTACAGAAAACCGTCGCTACACTGACTCCATCCCAGCCTCGAACCCGAACGGAGAATCCGCGATGGAATTCCTCACCCTCAGCGCGCTGCCAGCCGGTATGCTGTTCGCGCTCGTCACGTCGATCACGCCCGGCCCCAATAACACGATGCTGCTCGCGTCCGGCGTCAACTTCGGGTTCCGCCGCACGATGCCGCACCTGTTCGGCATCAGCATCGGCGTCGCGATCCTGATGCTCTGCGTCGGCTTCGGTCTCGGCGAAGCGTTCCGTCGCGTGCCGGTCCTGTACACCGTCCTCGAAGCCGCGAGCGTCGCCTATCTGCTGTACCTCGCATGGCGCATCGGCACCTCCGGCGAAGTGAAGGCTCACGGCGCCAAGCCGCGGCCGATGACGTTCATCGAAGCCGCCGCGTTCCAGTGGGTCAACCCGAAGGCGTGGATGATGGTGCTGACCGCCGCGACGACGGTCCGCCTGTCCGCCGACTACGGAATGAACGCCGCATGGATGTCCGTCGTGTTCATCCTGATCGGCTTCCCGTGCATCTGCCTGTGGGCCGCGTTCGGCCAGGGCCTGCGCCGCTTCCTGTCGAATCCCCGCGCGCTGCGCGTCTTCAACGTGACGATGGCCGTTCTGCTGATCCTGTCGCTGTATCCGCTCGTCGCCCATCTGTTGCCGCAGTAAGCGCTCACAAGCGCCCGTTGAGCTTCACGTGAGGCAGGCGTACCCTTTCGATACGGGCGCGTGCAACCGCTTCGGCGGTTGCGCCGCTGCTCTGTATGGAGATTGCCGATGAAGCCAATGCTGAGAGCGGGCGAGCACATCGAAGGCATGCACTGGATCGCCGAATATCATCCGCTCACGCACGATATCCGCGTGCTGCGCGAGAACATCGAAGTCGGCACTTACTGTGCGCCGCCGACGCTGTTCGGCGACGAGGAGGAAATGGGCGCCGCGAACCACGACGATCATCGCCGCCGGGAAGCCGCGTTGCGCGCGTATCTGCGCAACTTCGTCAAGGAACACGACGCGGAAGAGTAACGGTGCGACCGCCGGAATGTCGACGGGCCGCGAAGGCGGCCTGGTCTGCTGTCGTGCGTCGGTCGATCTGCTTGCAACTGCCCCGAATCCATCATCACTGGGCCGGCACAACATACCGGCCCCCGGTCGCTCAATGCCCGAGCGACTCGATCTTCCCTGCCGGCTGCGCCACGCCATGCGGCCGCGCCAACTGCTTGATCAGCAGCGCGACACACGCGAGCACGCCCGCGACGGCGATCGTCGCGAACACGCCCGCGAACGAGAAATGCCGACGCGTCAGCTCGGCGACGAGGAACGACCCCGCGATCCCGCCAAAGCGGCCGACGCCGAGCATCCACGCGACGCCCGTGCCGCGCCCTTCGGTCGGATAGAACGCGGCGGCCAGCGCCGGCATCGACGATTGCGCGGTGTTCATCAGCACGCCGGCCACGAACACCACCAGCACCAGCAGCCCCACGTTGCCGGCCGCCTGCCCGATCGCATACACGCTCACCGCCGTCAGCGCGTAGCACACGGCGATCACGCGGTTTGCGTTGAAGCGGTCCATCAGCACGCCGCACAGCACGGCACCCACGCCGCCGAGCGGGAACAGCGCCGAGATCAGCGTCGCGCTCTTCGGCGTCAGGCCGGCATCCTTCAGCAGGATCGGCATCCAGTTGATCGACGCGTAGAAGATCACGAGGCCCATGAAGTACGCGAGCCACAGCATCACCGAGCCGACGATGTACGAGCGCGACAACACGACGCCGAGGCCCTTGCCGCCGGTCTGCGGCGCGGCTTCGGTCAGCGCGAACGAGCCGGCGTTCAGCGCGTCGCGCGAGATGCGAGCGAGCGTGGCGCGGATCTTGTCGATGCCCTGGCCGCTCGCGACCATGAAGCGTACCGATTCCGGCATCTTCAGCAGCAACAGCACGCCGAGCAGCAGCGGCGTCACGCCGCCGAGCACCAGCACGCTGCGCCAGCCGAAATGCGGAATCATCCACGCGGCGAGGAAACCGCCGAACGCGGCGCCGAGCGGAAAGCCGCAGAACATCAGGTTGATCACGGTCGCGCGGCGCTTGTCCGGGCAGAATTCGCCCATCATCGTGACCGCGTTCGGCATCGCGGCGCCGAGCCCGACGCCGGTGATGAAGCGCAGGATGGTCAGGTGTCCGATCGTGTTCGAGAACGCGGACATCAGGCATGCGACGCCGAACAGGAACACCGAGCCGAGCAGCAGCGAGCGGCGGCCGAGCCGGTCGGACAGCGGGCCCGACACGAGCGCGCCGCACGCCAGGCCGAACAGCGCGGCGCTCAACACGGGCGCGAGATCGGGTTTGGTGAGGTTCCATTCGCCGAGCAGCGACGGTGCGATGAAGCCGATCGCGGCCGTATCGAAGCCGTCGAGCAGCACGATCACGAAACACATGAGGAACACGAGCCATTGAAAGCCGCCGAACGGCTGCTCGTTGATGAAGGTCTGGACATCGACCACGGGTGTGCGGTTCATCGCTTGTCTCCTTGTCGGCCGGTGTGGGCGCGTCAGCGCTCGAACCGGTCGCATCCAACATTGATATATATGCAACAAGCGCGGCCTCGTGGCCGCGCCTTTCCTTCGTTCACGCGCCGATTCGCTGCCGGTGCGCTCGTTGATCGTCACGGCTCGCCAGCATCAGCGGCCGTGCGATCGGATCGCCGCCGGCACTCGGCCGGCCGTCTTGCGCGGCCCCGCCTAGGCGGCCCCATCCTGCTCTTTAAAGATCTTGTCCGCGAGATGGAACGCGGAATTCGCGGCCGGCACGCCGCAATAGATCGCGGTCTGCAGCAGCACTTCCTTGATCTCGTCGCGCGTCACGCCGTTGTTGCGCGCGGCGCGCAGGTGCAGCGCCAGTTCCTCGCCGCGGTTCAGCGCGACCATCATCGCGATGGTCAGCAGGCTGCGCGTATGGCGCGGCAGCCCGTCGCGGGTCCAGATCTCGCCCCACGCATAGCGCGTGATCAGGTTCTGGAATTCCTCCGTCACCTCCGTGCGGTTCTCGAGCGAGCGGTCGACGTGCGCATCGCCGAGCACCGCGCGGCGCACCTTCATCCCTGCTTCATAACGTTGCTGGTCGTCCATCGCAGGGCCTCACGCAGTCAGGAATTCGACGAGCGCACGGTTGAAACCGTCCGTGCACTCGATGTTCGAAATGTGCGCGGCGTCGAATTCGACATGCCGCGCGCCGGGAATCGCGGCAGCCAGCGCGCGGCCCTGGTCGGGCGGCGTCGACATGTCCTTGTCGCCGGTCACGACGAGCACCGGCAGCGCGATGCCCTTCACTTCCTCGCGCAGGTCGGCCGCGTTCAGCGCGTCGCAGTTCGCCGCATAGCCGTCCTTGTCGGTATGCACGAAGGTGTCGCGGATCGCGTCGAACAGGCGCGGCTCGCGCTCGACGAATGCGTCGGTGAACCAGCGCGGCAGCACGGCGCCAGCGAGCGCGGCCATCCCTTCGGCGCGCGCCTTCTGCGCACGCGGCACCCACACTTCCGGCGAGCCGATCTTGGCCGAGGTATTCGACAGCACCGCGCGCACGATGCGCGACGGGTAGCGCGCGGCGAGCGCGGCGCCCGTCAGCCCACCCATCGAGATCCCGCAGAAATGCGCGCGTTCGATGCCGACATGGTCGAGCAACCCGATCACGTCGCCCGCCAGTTGGTCGATCGTGTACGAGCCGGCCGGCGCGTCGGAATGGCCGTGGCCGCGCGTGTCGTAGCGCAGGACGTTGAAGTGCTGCGTGAGCGGGCGGATCTGCGGCGCCCACATCTGCAGGTCGGCGCCGAGCGAATTCGAGAAGACGAGCCACGGCGCGTCGTCGCGCGCGGCACGGTCGATCCGGTAATGCAGTTTCACGCCGTTGACAGTGGCGAAAGGCATCAATGTTCTCCTGGTTGTTTCGCGCCCGCGTGCAGCGCGAGCACGGCGTCGACGTAGGCCTGCGCCTCGCCGACGTAATGTGCGGGATCGAGCAGCCGCGCGAGCGCGTCGCGCGACAGGTGGGCCGATACGGTTGCGTCGGCCGCGAGCACGTCGAACAGCGTCGCGCCGGTGCGCACGGCTTCCTTCGACGCATGTTCGACGACGTGGTGCGCATCGAGCCGGCCGATCTTGTCGCCGAGCGCGAGCATCACCGCTTCGCCGAGAATCAGCCCGTGCGTGAGGTCGAGGTTCGCGGCGAGGCGTTCGGTGTTGACGTCGAGGCCCGCGACGATCTGCGCGACCTGCGCGAGCGCGCCGCCCGTCAGGCGGGCGAGATCGGGCAACGCGTCCCATTCGGCCTGCCAGCCGCCGAGCGCGCGCTCGTGCTCCTGCACCATCCCCGTGAACACGGTCGCAACGAGGTTCGGCGCACGCACGGCAGCCGTCAGCACGGCCGCGCAGCCGACCGGGTTGCGCTTGTGCGGCATCGTCGACGAGCCGCCCTTGCCCGCGGCCGCCGGTTCGCCGAGCTCGCCCACTTCGGTCTGCATCTGCAGCGACACGTCGCGCGCGATCTTGCCGAGCGTGCCGGTCAGCATGCCGAAGCACGCCGCGGCTTCCGCGATGCGGTCGCGCTGCGTATGCCACGGCACGGCCGGCAGCGCGAGATTCAGATCGGACGCGAGCGCGGCGCTCACGCCGGCCGCGTGTTCGCGCAGGCTCGCGAGCGTGCCGGCCGCGCCGCCGAACTGCAGCACGAGCAAACGCTCGCGCAACTCGGCGAAACGCGTGCGATGGCGCAGCAGCGCGTCGAGCCACTGCGCGAATTTGAGGCCGAGCGTGATCGGCAGCGCCTGCTGCAGCCACGTGCGGCCGATCATCGGCGTCGCGCGATGCGTGCGCGCGAGCGCCGCGAGCGACGCACAGGCTTCGTCGAGCATCGGCTCGAGCACGTCCAGCGTGTCGCGCAACTGCAGCACGGTCGCGGTATCGATGATGTCCTGGCTGGTCGCGCCCCAGTGCACGAACTTCGCGGCCTCGGGGTCGTCGGCCTTCACTTGCGCGGTGAGCTGCTTGACGAGCGGAATCGCGAGATTGCCGCCGAGCGCCGCGCCGTGCGCGAGCGCATCGGCGTCGAGCCGGCCGGCGTCGCACGCGCGTTCGATCGGCGCGACCGCGGTGGCGGGAATCACCTGCTGCGCCGCGAGCGCACGCGCGAGCGCGGCCTCGACGTCGAGCATGCGCTGGATCGTCGCGCGGGGCGACCAGATCCGGTTGAGCGGCTCGGTGCCGCAGATCAGGGAGGTCAGGCGGGCGCTGTCTTCGAGCATGGCATCAAGATGGGGAAACGGCGTGCGCCTATTGTCTACCCAAGCGTGCCGGCGTGCGCTCGAATGCGCGCACCGGCACGCTTGCCGTTCAGGCGGCGGCCTTCTGCGTCGCGTCGATCAGCGGCACGCCGGTCAGCTTCTGCAGTTCGTCGAACGACAGGTCGGTGAAGATCTCGCTCACCGCGAGGCCGTCGGCCGTCACGTCGAGCACGGCCAGATCCGTATAGATGCGGCTCACGCATTGCACGCCGGTGACCGGATACGAGCACTGCGCGACGATCTTGCTCTCGCCCTGCTTCGTCAGGTGCTCCATCATCACGAACACCTGCTTCGCGCCGATCGCGAGGTCCATCGCGCCGCCGACGGCCGGAATCGCGTCGGGCGCACCCGTATGCCAGTTCGCGAGGTCGCCGCTCGCCGACACCTGGAACGCGCCGAGCACGCAGTAGTCGAGATGGCCGCCGCGCATCATCGCGAACGAATCCGAGTGGTGGAAATACGCGCCGCCAGTGAGCAGCGTCACGTGCTGCTTGCCGGCGTTGATCAGTTCGTCGTCTTCCTCGCCGGGCGCGGGCGCCGGGCCCATGCCGAGCAAGCCGTTCTCGCTGTGCAGGAAGATCTCCTTGCTCGGGTCGAGGTGGTTCGCCACCAGCGTCGGCACGCCGATGCCGAGGTTCACGTACGCGCCTTCGGGGATGTCCTGGGCGACGCGCTTGGCCATTTCATCGCGGGTCAGTCGTTTCATGTCGATTTCCTGTCGACCGGAGTTGGCGCTTCAGCGCTTACTCCGGTCCCATACAAAGTTCCAGGCCGGTCAGGCGGCTTGCGATGCAGCGTGTTCGGCGGCCAGCTCGGCCGCGTGCGCGGCCTGCGGCACCTCGACGACGCGCTGCACGAAAATGCCCGGCGTCACGATGTGTTCCGGGTTCAGCGCGCCGAGCGGCACGACTTCCGACACCTGGACGATCGCGACCTTCGCGGCGCTGGCCATGATCGGTCCGAAATTGCGCGCGGTCTTGCGATAGACGAGATTGCCCCAGCGGTCGCCCTTGTACGCTTTCACCAGCGCGAAATCGGCGTGAATCGGCGTCTCGAACACGTACGGCTTTCCGTCGATCACGCGCGTTTCCTTGCCTTCCGCGAGCTTGGTGCCGTAGCCCGTCGGCGTGAAGAAACCGCCGATGCCGGCGCCCGCCGCGCGAATGCGCTCGGCGAGGTTGCCTTGCGGCACGAGTTCCAGCTCGATCTCGCCCGCGCGGTACAGCGCGTCGAACACCTGCGAGTCGCTCTGGCGCGGGAACGAACAGATGATCTTGCGCACCTTTTTCGCCTTCAGCAGCGCCGCGAGGCCCGTCTCGCCATTGCCCGCGTTGTTGTTGACGATCGTCAGGTCGCGCGCGCCCTGTTCGATCAGCGCGTCGATCAGCTCCGACGGCATGCCGGCCGTGCCGAAACCGCCGATCATGATTGTCGCGCCATCGTGGACGTCGGCGACCGCCGACTGAAGCGATTCGAAAATCTTGTTGACCATGTCTCTTCCTGATGCGAACCCGCGGCTCGTGCGCGGCCTGTCGAGGGGACACGCGCGTGCCGCGTGCCGCGCCGGAGGCCTTCGTCGACCCTCGGCATTTGTTCGCTAATCGAACCTAGATTCGATTAGCGAACGATGAGCCGATCATAGGGGCGCGCACAGCGCATTGTCAAGGCGGGTTCCCTCGGGGGCCGTCGCGTCTTCGAACGGCAGGCCGACGTAGTTTTCGGCGAGCGACTGCGCGGCGGCTCGCGAGCGCGTCACGTATTTCAGCTCGGCAAACTTCAGGCGATTGACGAACGGCGAATCGTCCGGCGACGCGTGCAACATGTTCGTCATGAAGTACGAGAAGTGCTCGGCGCGCCACACGCGTTCGAGGCAGGTCGCCGAATAGCGCTCGAGCGGCGTCGCGTCGCCCGTCCGGTAGCGCGCGCCCAGCGCGCGGGACAGCGCGCGGACGTCGGCCACCGCGAGATTCATGCCCTTCGCGCCGGTCGGCGGCACGATGTGCGCGGCGTCGCCGGCGAGGAACAGACGCCCGTGCTGCATCGTCTCCGACACGAAGCTGCGCATCGGCGTCACGCTCTTCTGCGTGATCCGGCCCTCGGTCGGCGTCCAGCCGGTGTCGTTCGAGAAGCGCGTGTGCAGCTCGTCCCAGATGCGCGCGTCGGACCATTGAGCGAGATCCTCGTCGGGCTTGCACTGCAGGTACAGGCGCGTGACCGTCGGCGAGCGCATCGAGAACAGCGCGAAACCGTTGTCGTGATGTGCGTAGACGAGCTCGTCGAGCGACGGCGCCGCGTCGGCGAGGATGCCGAGCCACGCGAACGGATAGACGCGCTCGAACGTCTTCAGCCGCTCGGCGGGAATCGTCTGGCGCGCGATGCCGTGGAAGCCGTCGCAGCCGGCGATGTAATCGCAGTCGATGCGGTCCGCACGGCCGTCCGCGTGCTTGAACGTGACGAACGGGTGCTCGCTTTCGACATCGTGCAGCGCGACGTCGCTGACTTCGAATTGCATCTGATGGCCGTGTTCGACACCGGCCGCGATCAGGTCGCGCACGACTTCGTGCTGGCTGTAGACGGTGATCGCGCGCCCGCCGGTCAGTTCGGATAGGTCGATGCGGTGCCGCTGGCCGTCGAACAGCAGCTCGATGCCGTGATGTTCGAGCCCTTCGCGGCGCATCCGGTCGCCGAGGCCGGCTTCGTTCAGCGTGTCGACCGTGCCCTGCTCCAGCACGCCGGCGCGGATGCGGTTCTCGCAGTATTCGCGCGAACGCGCTTCGACGAGGATCGAATCGACGCCTTGCAGGCGCAGCAGATGGGAAAGCAGAAGGCCGGACGGACCGGCGCCGATGATCGCGACTTGGGTGCGCATTGTTCGTCTCCAGAACATTGGTTCGAGTAATGAAACACATTTCAGCGCTTTCCCGACTATGCGGCAACGCGATTCAGGAGATATGTTGTATACGTTCTGGAGATACCGGCCCGGCGATGGATGCGCTCGATCTGAACCTGATTCCCTACCTCGTCGCCCTCGACGACGCTCGCAACGTGAGCCGCGCGGGCGACCTGCTCGGCGTGAGCCAGCCACGCGTGAGCACGGCGCTCGGCCGGCTGCGCGAGTACTTCGGCGATCCGCTGTTCGTGCGCACGTCGCGCGGGATGGAGCCGACGCCGCGCGCGCTCGCGTTGCTGCCGGCCGCCCGCGACGCGCTCGCGCAGATCGAGCGCGGCCTCGTCGCGCCGCACGATTTCGATCCGGCCGCGAGCACGCATACGTTCTCGATCGCGCTGTCGGACGTCGGCGAGATCGTGTTCCTGCCGAAGCTGCTGCAGGCGTTCGCGACGCATGCGCCGCACGCGAACCTGCGTTCGGTCTCGCTCGCGCACGACGAAGTCGGACGCGGCCTCGAGGCCGGGTCGATCGATCTCGCGGTCGGCTACTTCCCCGATCTCGACGGCAACAACTTCTTCCAGCAGCGGCTGTTCACGCACCGGTTCGTCTGCCTGATGCGGCGCGGCCATCCGTTCGAGCAGACGCCGCCGTTCACGGTCGAGCAGTTCCTTGCGTGCGGACACGCGGTGGTGCGCGCCGAGGGCCGCAGCCAGGAGGTGCTCGAGAAATATCTGGCGAAGCAGCGCATGCAGCGCCGCGCGGTGCTCGAGACGCCGCACTTCATGAGCCTGCCGTTCATCCTGAGCCGCACCGATCTGATCGCGACGGTGCCGCACGCGATCGGCTATGCGTATGCAGCCGAGCACGCGTTCATCGTGCCCGTCGAGCCGCCGCTCGCGCTGCCGCGCTTCGACCTGAAGCAGCACTGGCACCGCAAGTACCACAACGACCCGCGCACCGCGTGGCTGCGCGGCGTCGTCGCGTCGCTGTTCAACGACGAGCAGGACGAATGGCCGAAGTGAAGAAGCACGCGCGGCGGCCCGCACGCACGACCGGCGAAAGCATGAAACAATGCCCGGATATCGGCCGCCGCAGGCGGCCTTCGATGGAGCCACTAGATGGGTAAGGGAAAGAAATCCGCGCAGCCCGAGGCGGTCGCCTCCCGGCCGAGCCGTGAAGAAGCCGAAGACGCCGTGCGCGTGCTGTTGCGCTGGGCCGGCGACGATCCCGCGCGCGAAGGCCTGCTCGACACGCCCGCACGCGTCGTGCGCGCATACGAGCAGTTCTTCGCCGGCTATGCGCTGGAGCCGCGCGACATCCTCGCGCGCACGTTCAGCGAGGTCGACGGCTACGACGAAATGATCGTGCTGAAGGACATCCGCTTCGAGAGCTACTGCGAGCATCACATGGTGCCGATCATCGGCCGCGCGCACGTCGCGTATCTGCCGAACCATCGCGTCGTCGGCATCTCCAAGCTCGCGCGCCTCGTCGACGCATTCGCGAAGCGCCTGCAGATCCAGGAAAAGATGACCGTGCAGATCGCCGACACGCTGTTCGACGTGCTGCAGCCGAAGGGCGTCGGCGTGATCCTCGAAGCCGCGCACCAGTGCATCTCGACGCGCGGCGTGCACAAGCCGGGCGTCGAGATGGTCACGTCGCGCATGCTCGGCACGTTCCGCACCGATCCGTCGACCCGTCGCGAATTCCTGTCGATCGTCGCGAATCCTTCCTCGGTCAACCTGACGAATACCTGATGGAGCAGACGAAGCAAACGGCGCACGCGCCCGTCGTGCTCGTGACCGGCGCCGCACGCCGGGCCGGGCGCGCGTTCGCCGAGTATTTCGCCGCGCACGGCTATCGCACCGCGGTGCACTACGACCGTTCGGCCGATGCCGCGCAGGCCGCCGCCCGCGCGATTGCCGAACGCGGGCACGATTCGGCGGCGCTGCGGGCCGACCTGTCCGATGCCGCGCAGATCACCGCGCTGATCGACCAGGTCTACGCGCGCTTCGGGCGTCTCGACGTGCTGGTCAACAACGCGTCGGTGTTCTGGCAGGACCATTTCCCGAGCTTCGATCTCGCGGCGTTCGACCAGGCATGGGCCGTCAATTGCCGCGCGCCGATCCTGCTCACGCGCGCGTTCTACGAGCGAGCCCGCGCGGCCGGCACGCAGGGCGTCGTCGTGAACGTGGTCGACCAGAAGATCAAGGAAAACTTCCACCGCGACCATTTCAGCTACACGGTCGCGAAGGCCGCGCTCGGCAACCTGACGCAGATGCTCGCGCTGTCGTCCGCGCCGGTGCTGCGCGTGAATGCGGTATTCCCGGGGCTGATGCTGCCGAGCGATGACCAGACGCAAGCCGACTTCGAACACGCGAGCCGCGCCTCGACACCGCTCGCGCGCATCGCGGGCCCCGACGACGTCGCAAGCGCGATCCTGCTGCTGACGGGCAATGCGTACAACGGCGTGGATTTCGTCGTCGATGCGGGCCAGAACCTGATCCGCGTCGACCAGGACGTGCTGTACAAGCACCGCTCGCCGGACGGCAAGCACTGACGCATGCGGCGCGCGCCGGGGAACCGGGCGCGCCGCCCGCCGCGTTACGGCTTCTCGGCGCTCCCGCCTTCGCGGACCTTGCCCTGCGCGACGCTCGTGCCGGGCGGCACGCTGTGCGTGAGCCACACGTTGCCGCCGATCACCGAGCCGCGCCCGATCGTCACGCGGCCGAGAATCGTCGCGCCCGCATAGATCACCACGTCGTCCTCGACGATCGGGTGCCGTGCATTGCCCTTCACCAGCGCGCCTTCGCCATCGGCCGGGAAGCTCTTCGCGCCGAGCGTGACGGCCTGGTACACGCGCACGCGCTCGCCGATGATCGCGGTTTCGCCGATCACGACACCGGTGCCGTGGTCGATGAAGAAGCTCGGGCCGATCTGCGCACCCGGATGGATGTCGATACCGGTGGCCGAGTGCGCGATTTCATTGATGAACCGCGCGAGCAACGGCACACCGAGTTGGTGCAGCGCGTGCGCGAGCCGATGGTGCATCATCGCGAACACGCCGGGGTAGCACAGCAGGATCTCGGTGATGTGCTGCGCGGCCGGATCGCCCGCGTACGCGGCCTGGATGTCGCTGACGAGCAGCGCGCGGATCGCCGGCAACTGCCGGCCGAATTCGCGCGCGATCTCGAACGCGCGTTCGTCGAGCTCGGCGAACGGCGTATCGACGTGCTGGGGCAGGAACGGCAACGCGCGGCGGATCTGCTCGGACAGGATGCGCAGCGTGCTTTCGAGCGTGTGGCCGACGTAGTAGTCGACGCTTTCGTCGGTCAGGTCGGGCGCGCCGTAGTGCGTCGGAAACATCGACGCGCGCAGGCCGGTCACAATCTTGCAGATCGCATCGCGCGACGGCAGTTCGCGGATGCCACGCGGATGGCGCGTGCGATGGAGTTCCTCGCGCGATTCGCGCAAGCCGGCGACGATTTCTTCGAGGCCCCACTGACGGGCGGCTGATGTCGACATAGGCCAAAGCGGGCAGCCGCGCTCGGTCGCGCGGCCGCTAATAAAGTGACGGGTTCCGCAAGATTACCGCGTTTTTTGTCCGCGAGCGGCACCCCGGGGATCGGCCGGACGGCCGACGCCGTACGCGCGCGACGGCATCACATCGAGATGCTGCTCGCGTCGATCCAGCGCACGGCCCAGTCGCGCGCGTGCGCGATCGCGTCGCCTTCGTCGTTGAACTGGAGCTCGATCGGGAAAAAACGGTTCGCCACGAGTTCCCCGTCGCTCGATCGGGAGATCACGACGTAGGGCTTGAACGAACCGTCACTGGCGCGTGCGGGCGCGCAATTCAACAGATAACCGCGGTGCGTGAAGGCAGTAGTCGCTTGCATGAGTCCGCCACCTCTAGTCCCTTGCTTTGTTGTTCGCTACCCGTCTTTGAGGGTGCTGCGGCGCCCCGGCGCGGGCAGAGGCGGCGAGACTTCATCCCCTGTCGCCGCTTCGCAGGAAAAGAATCATACTCTGTAGGAAACGCGTCTTCTAGCTGAAATAAATCATGACAAATCAGTGCGCGCCGCGCGACCGCGGCGATCGCCCGCGCGCCTTTTCCCGTCGTGCCCGGAACGGGATTTGCTTCGATCCGGAGCGTGTCGCCGCCAGGAGAGCCGCGATGGAATCCTCCGCTCAAACAGGCCGTGCGCATCCGCGCAGCATCGAACTCGACAACGACGCCACCCACGACAGCACGGTCGATACCGACGGCAAGAACCGCGAAGCCGCGCGCGTCGCCGGGGCCGGGCCGATCTCGCCCGACCAGGTCACGCGCAGCAATGCGTCGCTCGTCAATGCGATGCCGGAAGCCGGCGACGGCCTCGCCGGTTTCGACAGCCGCCCCGACGGCAACCATCCGGCGTTCGCGTTGCGCGCCGGCTACGTGGTGATCGAGAAAGGCTTCGACACGCCGCCCGCGGGCGACGCGCCGTTCGGTCCCGTGCACCGGATGTACGGCAGCGCGTACTGGCCCGGCCACGGCCGCCGGCCCGAGCGCGTCATCGAGCTGACGGCCGTGCCGAAATAGCCGGCGCGGCGTTTGAATCGATCGTTCGTTTGGGAATCGCCGTCGACCGCTGGCGGCGATCGACGGCGGTGCATTGGCGCGTGCGACCGGACCGCGCGCCGATACTCGCTCGCACGATGCCGAAGTGAACGATGCCGCGCATTGGCATCGGCCTTCGCAATTCATGCATGCCGCGCATCGCATCGACGCACATGCATTGACCGAAGTCATGGCGCCCCGGCGCGATTGCGATTGAATGGCGATACGTGCGGCGCATCGGCGTGATCGCCGTGCCGGGTCGATGCGCGCGCATGCGTTTTCGCCAATGAGGCGGCCACCGCATGTCCGTTCACGAACTGAACAGGGACAGCGCGGCACGCGACACCTCGCTGCACGATCGTGCACGTTGGTTTACTCTGCCTCGCAGCATCGCGCATTGCCCGGCCCGATCGGCCATCCGGCCGACTTCGTTCCAACCCGCCACTCGGAGACACTATGTACAAGCGTATTCTGGTTGCCGTCGACGGCAGCGACACGTCCCGCCACGCGTTCGACGCCGCGCTGGCGCTCGCGAAAGCGCACGGCGCGGAGCTGCAGCCGTTCTACGTCGTCGAGAACGCCGCGATCTACTACAACGTGCCCGGCTACGATCCGTCCGTGCTGCGCGATCAGCTCGTCGCACAGGGCAACGCGCTCGCGCAGGATTTCGCGAAGCGGATGCAGGCCGCCGGCGTGAAAGGCGAAACGCGGCTGAACGAAGCGACGTCGCTCAACGACGTATCGTCGCTGATCCTCGACGGCGCGAAAGCGTTCGGCGCCGATCTGCTCGTGCTCGGCACGCACGGCCGCCGCGGCTTCCGCCGCCTCGTGCTCGGCAGCATCGCCGAACAATGCGTGCGCCACGCGACGCTGCCCGTGCTGCTGATCCCGGCCGCCGCCAACGCGGATGAGCCGGCTGCGTGAGCGGCGTTCGGCACGCGCGGCCGGTCGCGACGTTTTGTCACCCGACAGCGGCAACTTGCGGTGGGACAATGATTTCGTCGATTCAACGCCGGAGTAAACGATCATGCTGACGCCCGTCGCCACCCGCCCCGCCGCCACGGCCCATACCGGTAGCTGGGCTCCCCGCCAGGCCGCACACTGCTCGTCGTGCGCGATGCGGCACCTCTGCATGCCGCAGGGCCTGGCGCCCGAAGCGCTCAGCCGCCTCGAGTCGGTCATCTGCGCGGCTCGCCCGGTCAAGCGCGGCGAAGCGCTGTTTCGCGAAGGCGACGCATTCGACAACCTGTACGCGGTGCGCTCGGGTTCGCTGAAAACCGTCGCGACGCGCCACGACGGCCGCGAACAGGTCACGGGCCTGCACCTCGCCGGCGAAGCGCTCGGCCTCGACGGCATCTGCGACGATACGCACCCGCGCACCGCGGTCGCGCTGGAAGACAGCTCGGTGTGCGTGATTCCGTACAGCGCGCTCAAGGCGCTGTGCTCGGAAGCCGGCTCGATGCAGTTGCGCATGCACAAGCTGATGAGCGAACAGATCGTGCGCGAAACGTCGCAAACGATGCTGCTCGGTTCGCTGAACGCCGAGGAGCGCGTCGCCGCTTTCCTGCTCGACGTCTCGTCGCGCTACCTGAAGCGTGGCTACTCGCCGTCGGAATTCAACCTGCGGATGACGCGCGAGGACATCGGCAGCTATCTCGGCATGACGCTCGAAACGGTCAGCCGCACGCTGTCGAAATTCCAGAAGCGCGGCCTGATCGAAATGCAGGGCCGCCACGTGCAGATCGTCGACTTCGACGGCCTGCAGCACGTCTGACGCCGCCGCTCAATCGAGAAACAGCGCGGCACGCGCCTTCAGCGCCGCGCTGAAATCGTCGAGCCAGCCGATCGACAGACGCCAGCTCTGCCAGTACAGATCGATGTCGATGGTTCGCCCGCGCGACATGTCGATCAACTCGCCCGCCGCCAGTTGGCGGTCGACCATCCGGTCGGGGCACATCCCCCATCCCAATCCCGTTTCGCACGCGCGCAGGTAACCCGCGACGTGCGGTATCCAGTGCTGCGGCGGATCGAGATCCGCGCGCGTCACGCGCCGGATGAAACGCGCCTGCAACCCGTCCTTCGGATTGAACATCACGCACGGCGCGCGGCGCAGCGCATCGCGCGTGATCCCCGCGTCGAAATAACGTGCGTAAAACGCCGGCGAGCACACCGCGCGATAGCGGATCCGCCCGAGCCGCTCCGACCGGCACCCCTGGATCGGCTCGGCCTGTGCGGTCACCGCCCCCTGCACGCTGCCGTCGCGAATGCGCGACGCCGTGTAATCCTGATCGTCGATCACGAGGTCGAGCAGCGTCTCGCGCGCCGTGCAGAACGGCCCGACCGCGTCGATGAACCACGTCGCGACGCTGTCGTCGTTGACGGCCACGCGCAACGTCGGCCACGCGCTCGCGATCTGGCCCGGCAATGCCGGCATCCGGCCGCCCAGTTCGGCTTCCAGCAACTGCACGCGTTCGGTATGCCGGCACAGCAGCGCGCCCGACGTGGTCGCGACACACGGCTGCCCGCGCTTGACGAGCACGCTGCCGACCCGCTCCTCCAGCAGCTTCACGCGCTGCGACACGGCCGACGGCGTGACGTTCAGCTCCTTGGCCGCCCGCTCGAACGAGCCGTGCCGGATCACGGCCGCGAGGGCATCGAGCAACGCGTAGTCGAGCATTAGATTTCCTTAATCCGCATTAGGTGATTTAGCTTCTCTTATTTCCGTGCTGATCGCAGACTACCGCTACCCGATTCGTTCGTCCACTGCTTCCACGGCTTTCCCCCCCAATCATGAACTGGCTCGCTTTTTCCCACGGCGCCGCACTGTGCGCGTCGCTCATCGTCACCATCGGCGCGCAGAACGCGTTCGTGCTGCGCCAGGGCATCATGCGCTCGCACGTCGGCAAGATCGTGCTGCTGTGCGCGGTGTCCGACATGATCCTGATCGGCGCGGGCGTCGGCGGCGCATCGGCGCTCGTCGAGCGCTATCCGACCTTCGTTCATGCGGTGCTGTACGTCGGCCTCGCGTACCTTGCGTGGTTCGGCATCAACGCGCTGCGCCGGGCGTTCAAGCCGGGCCACGACACGCTCGACGTGCGCGGCGACGCGGTCGCGCCGCCGCCGCAGGGCGCGCTCGCGATCGTGCTGATGACGCTCGCGTTCACGTGGCTCAACCCGCACGTGTATCTCGACACGTTCCTGCTGATCGGCACGGCCGGCGCGCGCGAGCCGGAAGGCGCGCGGCTCGCGTTCGCGATCGGCGCGATGACGGTCAGCGTCGTGTGGTTCCTCGGGCTCGGCTATGGTGCGCGATTGCTGGCGCCGTGGTTCCGCAAGGCGGTCGCGTGGCGCGTGCTGGATGGCGCGATCGGCGGCATGGTGCTGTTTCTCGCGGCCGTGCAGTTGCGCTGACCGAACCGTCCCGCGCACGGGCGGCGGTCTGCCGCCCGTCTTTCCCCCGCTCCGCCGTAATACCGGGGCAGTCCGCCCCCTTCCGTCGCGCACCCGTCGCAAAAAATTCGCTCCCGATCGAACGCAGCCGCACGGAGCGCTCACGCAGCGGACACGGTATCCGCCATCTGCCGCAAACCGTCCACCATCGCGGCGGCGCGCCGCCTGCACGAATCGAAGCGATCGGCGAGAATGTCCGGTGTCCCGCGACCATGGCGGAACCGCACCGCGCACCCTGCCGTCCCGCCGCGATCGCTTCGACCCATCCCGCAGTTCAATCCCGTTACCCGCAGTTATCGGAGAGGAACATGGCACATCGCACCCTCGGCACATCCAGCATCCAGGTTTCGCCGCTCGCGTTCGGCGGCAACGTCTTCGGCTGGACCGTCGATGAAAACGCATCGTTCGCGTTGCTCGACGCGCTCGCCGACACCGGCATCAACTTCATCGACACGGCCGACGTCTATTCGGCGTGGGTTCCCGGCAACCACGGCGGCGAATCGGAAACGATCCTCGGCAAGTGGCTGAAGCGCTCCGGCAAGCGCGAGCAGGTCGTGATCGCGACCAAGGTCGGCATGCTCGGCGCGCGTGCCGGGCTGTCGAAAGACAACATCCTGAAGGCTGCCGACGATTCGCTGCGCCGCCTGCAGACCGACTACATCGACCTGTATTTCTCGCACCGCGATCTCGCCGACACGGCCCCGCTCGAAGAAACGCTCGGCGCGTATCAAACGCTGATCGAAGCGGGCAAGGTGCGCATCATCGGCGCGTCGAACTACAGCGGCGCACGCCTGCGCGAAGCCGCCGCCATCAGCGCGCGCGACGGGCTGCCCGCGTATCAGGTCATCCAGCCGGAATACAACCTGCTCAACCGCGCCGACTACGAACGCGATCTCGAACCGGTCGTGCGCGACCTGAAGCTCGGCGTCGTCAACTACTACGCACTGGCGAGCGGGTTCCTGTCGGGCAAGTATCGCAGCGCGGCCGACCTGAAGAAGAGCGTGCGCGGCGATCGCGTCGCCGGCTATCTGAACGAACGCGGCCTGCGCATCCTCGCGGCGCTCGACGCCGTGTCGGCGAAGCACGGCACGCAGCCGGCCGCGATCGCGCTCGCATGGCAGATCGCGCGGCCGACGATCACCGCGCCGATCGCGAGCGCGACGTCGCTCGAGCAGCTCGAACTGCTCGGCGAAGCGATCCGCGTCAAGCTCGATCAGGACGACATCCGCCAGATCGACGAAGCCAGCGCGCCGTGAGTCCGTGGCGGCGGCAGGCAGACCGGGAAAACGGCGTTGCGGTTCTGCGGCCTGCCTGCGATGCGCGCGGGATGGATACAATGGCGGACATCCGATGGCCGCGCAGCTCGATCGGGATTCTTCGCGCCGAATCCACGTCGCATAAAAAACCACCGATGATCCACCTCGCCCGCCGCTCCCGGCATGCCCGTCCGCTCGCCGCAACGATTGCCGCGCTGCTCGCCTGCGCACCGGCCGTGTCGTTCGCGGGCTGGTACGAAATCGCGAACTACACCGGCACAATCGGCAACGCGCCGGTGCACGTGTCGCTGCAGACCTACGACACCCTCAACCGCAACGACGCGGGCCGCTGGCGCGTCGACGGCAGCTACTACTACGACACGCATCGCAAGCCGATCCCGCTGCGGGGCCAGCGCGAGTCCGACGGCCGCCTGACGCTGTGCGAAGCCTCGTCGCCCGCGTCTAACGCCGACTCGCCGGTCGTGCCGGCCGCGTCGCCGTCACGGCCGAAGCCCTGCCCGATCGTGCTGAACGTCGTCGGCAAAACGGCGACCGGCACGTGGGACGACGGCCGCAACGCGCTGCCGATCACGCTGAGCCAAGGCGGGCGGCTGAACGACACCGACGACCGGCACCCGCAGCTCGACGGCAGCGTCGATATCCCGATGTGGTATCGCACCAAGACGCACATGCTGGTCGGCGTCTACGCGCTGTCCGACAAGTGCGGCGTGGCGATGCAGTCGCTGCGGGCCGTGAACATCGCGACGGGCCGCGTCGATCGCACGATCGCGCTCGACTGCGACGCAGGCATGGTGATGACGTCGATCTACGCGAACGTCGCCGACGCACAGCGGCCGGGCCACGTGAGCGTCGAGTTCCGCGGCGGCAAGATGGGCTACACAGAGGACGTGCCGCTCGGGTTGCCGTCGTCTTCATCGAAGTCGAAGTAAGCCGGCAACGCCTGCCCCAAAGCCGCATACGCGTCTTGACTCGCACGGCCGCTTTCGTTGACCTGGACGGACATCGGCCACGCAACCGCCCGCCGCGCCCCACTGCAAGCGCATTACGCGCGTGCCCCGGGTCTTTCACGGATTGACCGCGGCGTTCGGCGTGCCCGAGACTGCCCCGCTCGGGCCGTCATCGGGAGAACGTCATGCCGGACACCAGCACGGAGATCGCCACGATCTCGACGCGCGCCGTACGCGGCGCCGAGCGCGTCGACTTCTGGGTCGACCATGTCGCGCGCACGCTCGTGCGGATCGAATGCAGCGGAAGGTCGTCCGAGGGGATCGACGCGTCGCTGCGCAGACGCGATCTCGGGCTGTTCCGCGCATGCGACATCGTCGCAAACCGGCACGCGGTCGTGCGCACGCCGCACAACATCCACGCGGACCAGCGCGACGCCGTGTTCATCTGCCTGATGCACGAGGGGCACGGCTATACGTTCCAGGACGTCGACTGCATGCAGCACGGGCCCGGCGACCTCGTGCTGTACGACACGTCGATGCCGTACGGTCACGGCTTTCCCGCCGACATGGCGATGACCGTGCTCGACGTGCCGCGCGACGTGTTCGAGGCGCGCGTCGGCCCGTGGCGCTATCGCAGCCTCGTCAAGATCGACCGCGGCGACGGCGTCGCGTCGTGGGCCGTGCGGCAGGTGTATGCGCTGCTCGCCGCGCCGCCGGAGCCGACGCCCGACGCGCGCGAACGGCGCGCCGCCGCAATCCTCGATCTCGTGCAGTCGATGCTGCGGCTGCACGACGGCGACGCGTCGCCGACGAAGTCGACGGTCCACACGCTGTCGCGCGCGAAGGCGTTCATCGACAGCCATCTTGCCGACGACGACCTCGACAGCCGGTCGGTCAGCCGTGCGATCAACCTGTCGCCGCGCCAGCTCGCGCGCGTCTTCGAGATCGAGGGGATGCCGCTCACGCGCTACATCCTCGCGCGGCGGCTCGAACGCTGCCGCGCCGACCTGCGCGACCGGTCGCTGAGGCACCTGACGGTCAGCGAGATCGCGTTCCGCTGGGGCTTCAACAACAGCGCGCACTTCAGCCGCAGCTATCGCGCGCGGTTCGGCGAGACACCGAGCGACACGCGCGCGCCGGCCGCGGCGTGCTAGGGTCCGTTCACGCCAATAACGGGCTTGCGTTGGCCCGTTTCCCGCTCGCACCGCCGCTTGTTGCGATGTCCCGGCGAGGCAAGCACGGCGTCCGCCTCGGGCAAATGGGGCCGCAACCTGCTCGCTAAGCTGACTTCGTGCGCGGCGGCACTCGTTCCGCCGCCCGACAGCCAGGAGAAGAAGCGGGATGGAGACGTACGACCACATCGTCGTCGGCGGCGGTTCGGCCGGCTGCACGGTTGCGCACCGGCTGGTGAAGGCCGGCCGGCGCGTGTTGCTGCTCGAGGACGGCCCGAAGGACGACAGCCTGTTCATCCGGATTCCGGCGACGTTCATCCGCGTGCTCGGCACGCAACGCACGGTCACGTTCGAGAGCGAGCCGCAGCCGGGCGCGGCGGGACGCAAGACCTACGTGCCGCAGGGCCGCACGCTCGGCGGCGGCAGCTCGGTCAACGCGATGCTGTACGTGCGCGGCACGCGCGACGACTACGACGACTGGGCCGCGCTCGGCTGCACCGGGTGGGGATGGGACGACGTGCTGCCCGTGTTCAAGCGCGCCGAATCGCATCTGCGGCTCTCGGAGCCGTACCACGGCACCGACGGGCCGTTGAAGGTCGGCGACACGCGCTTTCGGCATCCGCTGAGCCTCGCGTTCGTGAAGGCCGCGCAGGAAGCCGGCATCGCGTACAACGACGACTTCAACGGCGCCGCGCAGCATGGCGTCGGCTTCTATCACACGACGATCTTCGACGGGCAGCGCGGCAGCACCGCGGCCACCTACCTGGCCGACGCGATCGCCGATCCGAACCTTCGCGTGCTGACAGGCTGCCGCGTGACGCGCATCCGGTTCGACGGCCGCCGCGTGAGCGGCGTCGAATGGTGCACCGCGAGCGGCGCGACGGGATCGGCCGCCGCGCGCGCCGACGTCGTGCTCGCGGCCGGTGCACTGAGCACGCCGAAGCTGCTGATGCTGTCGGGCATCGGCCCCGGCGCGCACCTGCACGCGCACGGCATCGACGTGCTGCACGACAGCCGCGACGTCGGCGCGCACTACCAGGATCACCTCGAGGTATCGATCTACGGCCGCAGCGATGCGCCCATCAGCCTGCTGGGCGAGGATCGCGGGTGGCGGGCGTTGCGGCACGGGCTGCAATGGCTGATGTGCCGCACGGGCCTGCTGACGTCGAACGTCGTCGAATCGGGCGCGTTCGTCGACACCACCGGCAGCGGCCGCCCGGACATCCAGTTCCACGTGCTGCCGACGCTCGTCGGCGACGTCGACCGCGAACCGCTGCCCGGCCACGGCCTGTCGATCAACCCGTGCCTGCTCCGCCCACGCTCGCGCGGCTCCGTTCGGCTGCGCGGCAACGATCCGGCCGCGCCGATCCAGTTCGACAGCGGTGCGCTGTCGGATCCGGCCGACGTCGACGGCCTCGTGCGCGGCGTCGCGCTCGCGCGGCGGATCCTCCGCGCGCCGTCGCTCGCGTGCATCGTCCGCGAAGCCGAGCCGCTGACCGATGCCGCACTCGCCGACTACGTGCGGCGTCGCGCGAAAACCGTCTATCACCCGGCCGGTACGTGCCGCATGGGCAGCGACGCGCACGCGGTCGTCACGCCGCGTCTCGCGGTGCGGGGCGTCGACGGATTGCGGATCTGCGATGCCTCGGTGATGCCGCGCATCGTGTCCGGCAACACGAACGCGCCGACGATCATGATCGCGGAGCGCTGCGCCGAGTTCATGCTGACAGCGTGACGCGATGCGCGTGCGCTGCACCCCACCGCGCCGAAAACGAAAGCGGCGCGTGATGCACGCGCGGCCGCCGAATCATCCGCAAGCCGGCGTCACCCCACGGCCTCACGCGCCGCATCGCGCAGCGCCATCGGCGACGCGCCGTAGCGCTCGCGGATCGCGCGGCTGAAGTGCGCCTGGCTCGAGAACCCCCAGCGAAACGCGATCTCGCCGACGCTCGTCTTGCGTAGCCGCGCATCCGTCAGCTCGCGATGCGCGTGCGACAGCCGCTCGGACCAGATGTGCTGCGTGATCGACTCGCCTTCGGCCGCGAAGAGGCGACCCAGATGCCGCAGCGACAGCCCGACCGCATCGGCGACGGCTTGCGGCGCAAGCTCCGGCTCGCCGAGATGCGTCGCGATGTACTGCTTTGCGGTCAGCAGGTACGACAGCGACGCGCGCGATGCGCCCGCGCCGTTCACTTCGGTGTCGATGAGTTCCGCGACCAGCGTGCGCGCATGCTCGGCGAACCGCGCGGCGTCGCGCTCGATGGGCGCCTTCATGAACCGCTCGACGCTCGTGCGCAACGTCGCGCCGAGCATCGCGCCCGCACCCGGCTTCGGCGCGATCCGCAGCGGCAGCGCGGCCAGCTCCGCATCGAGGCGGTCGTCGAACGTCGTGATCGGGATATCGATCAGCAGCTGCCGCATCGGCGTCAGGAATCCGAATAGATAGGGCACGCGCGTGTCGTAGACGACGACATCGCCGGCTTCCGCGAGCAGGCAGCGGTCGCGCTGGATGAAATACGCGCGCCCGCTGACGATCTGGCACGCGAACAGCGACTCCTTCGGCAACTGGCGCACCAGCGCGGGGCCGCGCTCGATCACGTGATCCTGCCCGCTGATGTCCGCGATGCCGAGGCCCGGCAGCGCGATGTCGGTCTTCTCGACTTCGAGCCCGGCCGGCGACAGCGACGAGCAGCGCAGGCCGACCAGCGTCGCCGCGTTGAACGCATCCCAGTACGCCATCCTGTCGCGCGCCGGCACGTCGGCCGTCGAGCCTCGCGTGCATGAAAGAACGGTCGAATTCGTCACGTCGCCTCCTGCTGGCGCCAGTCGTGCGGAGCGGCACCGATCGGGGAATGGTTCGTCTGGATCTTGGTGCGATGCAATGTCCGGCGCGATCAAGCAATTCGTCCAGCCCAGTCAAGAGCGGCGCGCACCGGCTGACTAAAGTCGAGCCCACGACAACCCATACAAGGAGACAGACCGTGGTCGACCAAGCCGTATCCGAATTCTGGCAAAACATCCCGGCGATTGCCAATCCGTTCAAGCCCGATGCGCTCCCCGAAGCCTACATCCCGAACGCGGCCACCGACGACGAGCGCTATTACGTTCCGTTTACCGAAACGGTGTCGTCGCGGCCGCTGTGGATCTCGCCGTCGCAGAACAAATGGTGCGACATCCTGATGGCGAAGGAAGCCGGGCTCGTGAACCGGCACTATCACCCGCACGAGGTGTTCGCGTACACGCTGTCCGGGAAATGGGGCTACCTGGAACACGAATGGACCGCAACGCGCGGCGATTTCGTCTACGAGACGCCGGGCGAAGGCCACACGCTCGTCGCATTCGATCACCCCGAACCGATGCGCGCGTTCTTCATCGTCAAGGGCCCGCTGATCTGGCTCGACGAAGAAGGCAATCCCGACGGCTACTTCGACGTGCATTCGTACATCGCGATGTGCAAGGCGCACTACGAGAAGGTCGGCCTCGGCGCGCAAGCGATCGAGAAACTGTTCCGCTGACGCGCGGCGAGGCTCACGATGACATCCCCTCCCTCTTCCGGACCTGCTTGGACGTACGAGAACAGGCTGCTGCTGATCCTGTTCATGACGTTCGGCTTTGTGTTCTTCGACCGCCTCGCGCTGTCGTTCTTGTTCCCGTTCATGTCGGCCGAGCTGCACCTGACGAACACGCAGCTCGGCATGGTGTCGTCCGCGCTCGCGCTCACGTGGGCGCTGTCGGGTGCTGCGACCGGCGCGTGGTCCGACGCGCGCGGCACGCGCAAGCCGCTGCTGATCGCGGCCGTGCTCGGCTTTTCCGTGTGCTCGGCGCTGTCGGGCCTCGTCGGCGGCTTCGCGAGCCTGATCGCGTTTCGCGCGCTGATGGGTATCGCCGAAGGCCCCGTGCTGCCGCTGTCGCAATCGCTGATGGTCGCGAGTTCGACGCCGAGCCGACGCGGGCTGAACATGGGCCTGCTGCAGGGCTCGGCCGCTGGCCTGCTCGGCGCGATGATCGGCCCGCCGGTCGTGATCGGCATCGCCACCGCATACGGCTGGCGCGAGGCGTTCTACGTGTCGTGCGTTCCGGGCTTCCTGATCGCGTTCGGCATCTGGCGCTGGGTGCGCGAAATGCCGCCCGGCGGCGCGCGCCACGCGCAGGCCGATACCACCGCGGTACCGGCCGCACGCGGCGCCGACGTCAGCCGCTGGGCATTGCTGAAGGAACGCAACATCCTGCTCTGCGTGCTGATCAGCTGCTTCTTCCTCACGTGGTTCGTCGTGATCATCTCGTTCGCGCCGGTGTTCCTCGTGGAAAGCCGCCACCTGTCGCCGTCCGGCATGGGCGTCGTGATGACCTGCCTCGGCGCCGCGTGGGTGTTCTGGGGCTTCGCCGTGCCGGCGATCTCCGACCGGATCGGCCGCAAGCCGACGATGATCGCGTTCGCGCTGATCGCAGCCGTGTGCCCGGTCGTGCTGATCCATGTCGGCCCGGTGTGGGCGCTCGGCGCGCTCGTGTTCGTCACGTACACGGGGCTGGGCTGCTTCACGCTGTTCATGGCGACGATCCCGGCCGAAACGGTGCCGCCGCGCGCGATCGCGAGCGCACTGGGGCTGATCATGGGCGCTGGCGAGCTGATCGGCGGCTTCGTCGCGCCGACCGTCGCCGGCTTCGCGGCGGACAGGTATGGCCTGCAGTTCGCGATGTGGACGTCGACCATCGGCGCGATCCTCGCGTGCGTGCTGTCGTTCGGCCTCGTCGAAACCGCGCCGGCCGTGCTGCGCAAGCGCGCGCTGGCAGGCGCCACCGCCGGCCGCCTCGACACGCAGAACCTCGGAGGACGCTGACATGCGCGCACTTCAATGGCATGGCGCGCGCGACGTCCGTCTCGTCGAAATCGACACGCCGCGCATCGGGCCAGGCGACGTGCGCATCGCGGTCGCGTATTGCGGCATCTGCGGCAGCGACCTGCACGAATACGCGGACGGCCCGCACGCGATTCCGGTCGACGCGCCGCATCCGCTGTCGCGCCGCACCGCGCCGCTGACGCTCGGCCACGAGTTCTGCGGCACCGTCGTCGAAGTCGGCGAACGCGTGACGACGCTGCGCACCGGCGACCGCGTCGCGGTCGAGCCCGAGTATCGCTGCAGCCAGTGCGCGTACTGCCGCTCGGGGTCGTACAACCTGTGCGTGTCGATGGGCTTCGCCGGGCTGATGGGCGACGGCGGGATGGCCGACTTCGCGGTCGTGCCGGCCTACATGCTGCATCGCCTGCCCGACGGCGTGAGTCTCGAACAGGCCGCGGTGATGGAGCCGGCCGCCGTCGCGCTGCACGCGCTGCGGCGCGCCGAACTGCGGCTCGGCGACACCTGCGCGGTGTTCGGGCTCGGGCCGATCGGCCTGCTGCTGATCATGCTCGCGAAGCTGCAGGGCGCGACGACGATCGTCGCCGTCGACGTGTCGCCGGAACGGCTCGCGGCCGCCACGCGCTTCGGCGCGACGCATGCGTTCGACCCGCGCGGGCTCGATGTGTCCGCGTTGCAGGACGCGATTCGCGCGGCCACGGGCGGGCTCGGCGTCGATACGAGCTTCGAGGCGGCCGGATTGCAGGTCACGTTCGAATCCGCGATGCAGGCGCTGCGCAAGGGCGGCCGCGTCGTGATGGTCGGCCTGATGCCGCACGCGGGTTTCGACGCGTTCCGCGCGGTCAACGACGAGCTGACCTTCACCGCGAGCGTCGGCTATCGGCATGCGTACGAAGACCTGCTGCGCATCGTCGCGTCGGGCGCGCTCGACCTCACGTCGATCGTCACGCGCACCGTGTCGCTCGAAGACGCCGTCACCGACGGCTTCGACGCGCTGCTCGCCGACCGCGCGCAGATCAAGATCCTCGTTTCACCCGCGCAGCGGCCGGCCCGCCGCGCATCCACCCTCGGGAGTGTCGAGCATGAGTCGTCAGTGGACGTTTGAAGGGCAGTCCGTCGTCGTGACGGGCGGCACGTCGGGGATCGGCGCGCGCACCGCGCTGCGGTTCGCGCAGGCCGGCGCATCGGTCGTCGCCCTCGGGCTCGATGCGGCCGGCCCGCATGCGCCAGTGCATGCCGGCGTCCGGTGCGTGGAGCTCGACGTGGCCGACGGCGCGGCACTGACGCGCACGATCGCCGCGCTGCCGCGGCTCGACGTGCTCGTCAACGGCGTCGGCATCAGCCGCCACGCGGACGAATACCGAATGGACCAGTTCGAGCGCGTGCTGAACGTGAACCTGACGTCGGTGATGCGAGCATCAGACGCCGCGCTGCCCGCGCTGGCGGCCCACGGCGGCAGCATCGTCAATATCGCGTCGATGTACACGTACTTCGGCAGCAGGGACCGGCCCGCGTACAGCGCGAGCAAGGGCGGTATCGCGCAGCTCACGCGTTCGCTCGCGCAGGCGTGGGCCGATCACGGCATTCGCGTGAACGCGGTCGCGCCGGGCTGGATCGACACGCCGCTCAGCAGCGGGCTGATGGCCGACACGCAGGCGTCGCGACGGATCCTCGAGCGCACGCCGCTCGGGCGCTGGGGCACGGCCGACGAAGTCGCGGAAGTGATCCTGTTCCTGTGCTCGCCCGGCGCGTCGTTCGTCACCGGCGCGATCGTGCCGGTGGACGGCGGGTATTCGACGGTGTAGCACACGACGCTTGACGCATCGGCGCGACCCGCCGATGCCCGTTGCACATCGCGATTCCCTTCGATTGTCGCTGAACCGGGTTCACCCGGTTCGGTTTATTCGTATCAATCAGTAGTCCCATTAAAAAATATCCGACTCGATCGGAAACATGTGAGGAGCACTTTGGAGATGACGAAAAAGACCCTTCTGGCGCTCGCGGCCTGCACGCTTCCGGCCGCGGCATTCGCCCAGAGCAGCGTGACGATGTTCGGGCTGATGGATGCCGGCATCAGCTACGTCAGCAATCAAGACGGCCACGGCGCCGCGAAATTCGGCGACAACATCTTCTTTCCGAACCTGCTCGGCTTCGAAGGCAAGGAGGATCTCGGCGCGGGCACGCGCGCGATCTTCCGGCTCGTCAACCAGTATTCGCTCGGCAACGGCTCGATCATCGGCGGCGGGCTGTTCGCGCGCACGGCCTATGTCGGGTTGCAGAACGACCGGTACGGCACGCTGACGCTCGGCAACCAGTACGAGTTCATGGTCGATTCGCTCGCCGCCGGCGGCAACGAGATCGCGCAGGATCTCGTCGGCCTGTACGGCTTTCGCAACGGGCCGTTCGACCGGCTCGCGCTACCGAACAACCCGACCGGCGCGTTCGACTGGGACCGCGTCGCCGGCAGCAATCGCGTCGCGAATTCGGTCAAGTACACGAGCCCGTCGCTGTCGGGCCTAACCATCGGCGCGCTGTACGGCTTCGGCAACGTCGCGGGATCGATCGGCGCGAACAACACGGTCAGCGTCGGCGCAAGCTACGACAACGGCCCGTTCGGCGCGGGCGCCGCCTATACGAATCAGAAATACGGCGCGGCCGGCGGGATGCCCGCCACCAGCGTGCGCAACTGGGGCGCCGGCATGCACTACACGGTCGGCACGGTCACGGGGAAGGCGCTCTTCACGACCGTGCGCAATGCGCGGAACGGCGCGCTCGCGTGGTCGGCGGAAGCTGGCGCCGCATGGCATCCGTCGCCGGCCTGGGTGATCGGGGCGAGCTACACGTACATGAAGGGCAACGACACGCTCGACAATGCCCATGCGCACCAGTTGCTCGCCGCCGTCCAGTATTGGCTGTCGAAGCGCACGATGGTGTACGTCGCGGGCGTGCATCAGCGCGCGAGCCGCGGCAGGCACGCGCAGATCAACGGCGTGATGGACGCGGACGGCGCGGCGAGCGGCGCGTTGCAGTCGATCGCGCGGGTGGGGATCAGTGCGCGGTTCTGATGGGCGGATCATTCCGCCGGCGCACGCGCGGCGCCGACGAGCGTACGGCGTAACCGGCGCCGGCATCGCAGCGGCGTCGCAACCGGACGGGCCCGTCTCGCATCGTCACGCCGTTTCCTTTTTCGATTCAATGGCCGGCATCGGCAACACGGTCTGCAACCTGCCCCGGCGGCGTAATCGCGTGTAATTGATTCGAGAACATCGCCGACCTAGCCTTGGGTTCGAACGGAAATTGCCGTCGCCCCCACTTCCATCCTCGATGCAGCAAACCGTTCGCTTCGCATTGCGACGCCGGACAGCACGGCGAGCGCACTGCGTCGGACCGCATCCGGCGTCTTGCCCCACCGACCCTTGAACGAGCGGAGAAGCGCATGAAAAACCTTGGCAGTTGCGTGGCGGTCGCGATGATCAGCTGCTGCGCCGGTTTCAGTCAGCCCGCGGCGGCAAAGCCGTGCACGGCATTCGACCAGTGGTTTACTTCCGCCGGCATCACCGAGCCAAATTATCTCGATCCGCAGTTCCAGGATCCGAACGATCCCAAGAACGAGAATTGCAACTTCCACCGCTTCTCCTGGCACGCGTTCCTTTGGCTCACCGACACGCTGAACGGCGCGCCGCGCTTCGACAGCCTGTATTCCGATGCAGCCATCGATCCTAGCGTGGCGCTGCCCACCGAGCACGTGCTGGACGGCGTGCAGCAGGCCGATTCGCTCGGCATCGTGATCGACCGGAATGGCCGCGCGGTTTACACGAACATGTACATCAATCCGATCTATCGCGATTTCTCGATCGCCAACAAGCTGTACACGCGTGCCGGCATGCAGAACGCGCGACCCACGCTCGAATTCACCACCGGCGCGCTGTCGCTGAAGGCGGCGTGGAAAATCGTCGGCGCGAATGAAGACACGAGCCGCTTCTACACGACCACCGCGAGAATTCAGTTGCTGGCGAAGACGGGCAATGCGGTCGGCATCCCGCCGCAACCCAGCACCGCCACCGTGAAGGTCGCGCTGGTCGGGTTTCATATCGCGTGGGTCGTCAAGGGTCATCCGGAGGCGATCTGGTCGACGTTCGAGCACGTCGACAACGCGCCGGACTTCCAGCCCAACCAGCGCCCGTCGCAACCGGTTTCCGACAAGTCGTTCACGTTCTACCAGGCGGGCACCAAGGCGTCGGATTGCAACGTCAACAATGCGTCGCGGGTGACGATCGACGAGAAGACGCAGATCCTGGCGCCGGTCACGCAGGTGTGCCGGCAATACCAGTATGGCGGGGCCGACAGCACGAACCAGGCCAACATCACGGAGCTCAACGGCGACATCCTGGCCCGCCTGGTGAAGAACAACTCCATCTGGCAGTACTACAGGGAAGTGGGCGCGGTCTGGATCAAGGATCCCGACGAGCCGTTCCACCCGGACTGGAGCCCGAATTTCGACTCCAAGGCCATCCGCGGCACGCCGAAACTGTCCAACTCGGTCATCGAGACCTTCACGCAGAACCAGGTTTCGAAGCATCAATGCTTCAGCTGTCACAACACGATGGCCGTCACCGACACGAACGACCTGACGCTGACGCTGCCGGGCAAGGACATCAGCACGAGCCACATCCTGTTGCGCAAGTACATGAACAACCCACAGATCCGGCGATAGCGTCGCCCCGGTTTCGCTGCCATCCATCCGTGCAGGACGGCGACCGCCTGCGCGACCGCCATCGAGATTCCAGAGGCCCGTCATGACAAACACGAAGTTACGCATCCATCCCGCTATCGGCTTCGCGCGTGTCGGTAGCAGCGAGGAGTACTACATTGCGCCGGAGACCTCGGCCGGCCTGCCTCTCGACGGGCAGGCCCTCACCGGCGGCCTGCCGATCAAGCCGGGCACGGAAAGCACGCCGATCACGAGCAGCGACCTGCGCGACGCCGCGGGGCGCCTCAAGCGGCAAGCCGCGCGCTTCAGGATCTATCAGTACGACGACGCGGCGCTCACACGTTACCCGACCGGGACAGGCGCCGAAGTCGTGATCGGTTCGTCGGTGGATGGCAAGGTCGTGAAGGACATCGTGTGGACCGTGCACCTCGCCAACAAGAAGGCCAACTGCTGGATCATGGAGGCGACGCCGGCGGGACTGGCCGCGTACGAGAACGGCCAGCATCCGCCGATCCGCAACGCGAGCTTTGCATCGACGTCCGATCCGTCGAACCAGACACGGCTGCAAAAGCTGATCATCGATGCCGGGCCGCGCGCGATCAAGGCGTCCTCGCGCAGCACCGTCCCATTCGACAAGAACACGCGAGCCAGTTACGGCTCGGCCACCGGCGATATCGTCGACGTGCCGCGCTATCCGGTCGCGTTTCCCGCGTCGAACGTCGCGAACCTGCCGCCCGGCACGGGCAGCCATCCGATCACCACGCTGGGCGCGCTGACCACGGAATCGAACGGGCGGCTGCTCGTGCTGGGCGCATATGGCTTCGCGTGTGGATTCGACGCCAACGGCCGCGCCAACGCCGACGCTCCGCTGGTGCACGACGTCGACAACGACAACTGGCTCGACGATACCGGCGATGGCCCCGTCACGGCGATCCTCGTGTTCAACGACGGTACCGCCCGCGCCGTCGACAGCAGCGCATGGGTGGTCTCGACCGACCCGTCGTACGCGCCTCAGACGAGAAATATCGTGACGCTGTGGGACGAGATCCTGGCCACGTGGATCGAGACATTCGGGCTGCGACCCGACATCCATGACAAAGGCGTTTACCGGGAGGATTTCCGGCCGTCGTTCGACGAATACATCTTCCCGATCCTGCGGGCCGCGTCGTTGCAGATGTGGAATACCAATTTGCCGGCCACGGCGATGAAGAGCCACGACAATATCGACAAGCTGACGGCCGCCAAGCCGCCGTTCAACATCATGTCGTTCATTCGGGATCCGGATCCGCGGTCGCCAGCGGCAGCGGTCGGCTCGCCGCTGATGCCGCTCGCGCTCGGCGACAATCAAGCGAGCTTCCTGACGCTGACCCGCGCCCAGTACTTCTTCGTCCGGCAATGGGCGAACGGCCTGTCCGAGCAAGCGTCGCCGGTATCGTACGGCCCGGGCGAGGCGCTCGACCGGAACGTGCTGTCGAACTGCCTCGGCGGGCGGTTCAGCCCCGGCATCGATCTGACGTTCATCGTCCGCGACCCCAACCTGTACAACCCGAACTGGCAGACCAGCCGCACGGGTGGCCCGGCGGTCGGCCCGTTCCGCATCAACATGCGCCCGCTCGACTACACGACCGTCAGCGCGAACCAGCCGTTCCTCGGCGTCGGCTATTTCCCGCTGCGCGGCAACCCGGTCGAGCCAGGCGATCTGTGCAAATTCATGGCGATTCCGTGGCACACGGACTACAACTCCTGCTCGACCCACTTGCCCACACCCAATCCGGGCGGCGAAATCGATCCGGATGGCAGCAACGTGTATAGCGGCGTGAACACGACCCTGTACTGGTCGTGGCCCGCGCAGCGACCAGTGGCCGTCTACACCTACGACGACCTGGTCGCGAACCACGGCGCGCTGCCCGTGCAGCGTTACTCGGTACGCGGCGAAGGCACGGCCGCCATTCAGCAGGATTCGAGCAAGACCTTCAATTCGCCGGCCATGAACGTCGGGCGCTATCAGAATCGCGTCGACATCCTGCTCGACTGGGACAAGATCGGCTTCGTGATACAGGGCGTAGCGATAGACGAGTACGACGGCAAGTATCCGCCGAACTACTACCTCGAAGTGCAGAGCCTCTTCAAGAAGGACTACAGCAACCTCGTGCAGCCATGGCCCAACACCGTGACCGACCCGCTCCTGCCGCCCGATAACAGCTGAGGTCGCACGATGCTCGCCGAACGGATCGTGCAGACGCCGTCCATCGAACGCCCGGCCGCACCGGCACCCGACCGGGCCCGCTACCGGGTCGCGGTGATCGGCGGCGGGCCGGCGGGCAGCAGTTGCGCGCTGGCATTGGCAAGGGCCGGCATCGCCGACATTCTGCTCGTCGAGGCCGGTTCCTATGCCGACGCGCGGATCGGCGAAAGCATTCCGCCGGAGAGCCGGATTCTGTTCCGCCGCCTCGGCATCGACGCCGCCTTCGTCGCGCAAGCGCACGAGCCTTGCTACGGCAGCTGCTCGTACTGGGGCAGCGACAAACGCGGCTATAACGACTCCGTGCTGAGCCCGCACGGGCATGGCTGGCATCTCGACCGGCGCAGGTTCGACGCATTCCTCGCCTCGCAGGCGCGCGCCGCCGGGGCGGAATTGCTGACCGGCCATACGTTGCTGGCATCCGCGCCGCATGCCCCGTCCGGGCATACATTGAGCCTGGGACGGGCGACCCATGTCGCGTCGCGCGTTCAGGCGGATTTCGTCGTGGATGCCAGCGGCGCGCGCGCGGCATTCGCCCGGCAACGCGGCGCGACACGGCTCGACGCGAATCCGCTGATCTGCATCGCGGCAAGGCTTGCGCGGCCGGACACCGGCGCGCCTGCTTCGATGCTCACACACCTCGAAGCGGTCGAGCATGGCTGGTGGTACCTCGCATCGGTGCCCGGCAGGATGGTCGTCGTTATGTTCGCCACGCATGCGCCGGCAGTCCGGACGATGCGGCTGTATCGGGCGGAGTCATGGCGTCGCATGCTGCAGGCCGCGCGGCGCACATGGCAGCTCGTGTGCGACCTGGGCCTCGATCTGTCCGATCTGCGCGTGAAGTCGTATCCAGCGCCGTCGCATCACCTCGATCGACTGTACGGCGACAACTGGCTGGCGATCGGGGACGCCGCCTCGGCCTACGATCCGATCACGGCACAAGGCATCGTCAAATCGATCTCGAACGGCATTGCCGCAGCGGAAACCATCCGGAAGCACATGGATGGCGATCCGCATGCACTGGAAGCGTTCGCGCGGATGGTCGACGCGCAATACCGGCGCTACCTGCAGATGCGGCATCACTTCTACGGCCTCGAGCAGCGCTGGCCGGCAGCGGATTTCTGGCGGCAGTGCACCGAGGCGTCGAGCCTTGCCTGAACGCCTTGCGCGACACGGTTGCTGTCCCGCACCGACACCATCGCACGCCGCATGCGTCGTCACACGCACGCTGTAACCGCGTGTAATCGCTTCGCAATCCGATTCTTCCTACGCTGTCGTTACGCCTGCGAGGTCCGCGTTCTTCCCGAACGCGGTCTCGCAGGACGAGTGAGGTGCAAGCGCCCCGGGCATCGTCGCGCGGCGGCGTGTTTCGCCAACGATCAAGCGTGAAAGGAACTGCCATGTCCCAGATCTTGAGTACCTACAACATCGTCGACGTCCTGACCGCGTTCGACGTCGAAAAAATCCTCGGCTATCAAAAGCCGGGCAAGCAGCTCAGCCAGGATCCGACCAGACCGACTCCGTTGCCGTCCAACGGCTACGACGAGGTCTACATGATCACCACGGACAGGAACGTCATTTCCGGCCAGGCCGGCAGCAACTTGAGCATGCGCGTCGAGGTCAACGACATCGTCCGGTGGCGCACCGTCTCGCTGACCGACGTCGCGGACTACCAGTGCTTCATCCACACGTTCAAGTTCCTCTCGGTCACCTCCCCGAACGACCCGCCGCTGTCTCAGCCGACGTTCGAACATACCTACCCGAGCGAACCCGATCCGGCACCGGGCTGGCCGAACAACGGCGTGAAGGAACGACCCGGCTCGGACTTCTACTGGCAAGCCACGGCGCGCAGCCAGGGCTCGGCCACCTATACGTTCGTCGTGGCGATGTATCAGCGCAACGGCGAGCTGGTGGGCTACTTCCAGTGGGACCCGTCCATCACGATCCGCAACTGAACGCGCACGGGCGCCCCGCATGTCGGGAAGGGCCGCGCCGGCTTCATGCGCCCGGCGGTCCGTACTGCATCGGCGCCGCTGGCCGAAGCATCGTTTTTTCAACGCCGTACAATCGAAAAGGAGCTGTCATGCCTGAAATTCTGAGCACCTACAACATCATCGACGTCCTGACCGCGTTCGATGTCGAGGAAATCCTGAACAGGAACGCCAACTCGCTCAGCAAGCGTCCGGATGCGCCGACCCCTCTCGGCCAGAATCCCGACACCGTCTACATGATCACCACGCTGGCGAATGCGGCGTACGGCTACGGCCAGGGCCCGTTGCAGGGCGTCGACCAGGGCGAGGCGGGCAGCAATTTGCGGATCAAGGCCAGCGTCAACGACGTGATCCGCTGGCGCACCGTGTCGTTGACCGACACGGCGGACTACAAGTGCTTCCTGTATCGCTTCACTGCGATCGGTCCCAATCGGCTTGGGCAGGTTTCGTACCTCACCGCCAACGTCACCGAGCCTTATCCCGCGCCGGGCTGGCCCGACAACAACCGCGTGAACGAAGAGCCGCGCGCGGACTACTACGCGCAAGCCACCGTGCTCAGCCCCGGCACCGAGACCTATACGTTCGTCGTCGCGATTTACGACCGGCACGCGCAGTTGAAGGGCTATGTCACCTGGGATCCGTACATCACCATCACCGACAGGTGAACTCGAGCCGGCGCCTTGGACGCAACCCGGAACAAGGCGCCGGACCATGCCCGGCGGACGACCTCGGCTCATTCTCCGCTTTCCCGTTGGCGGTTCCATCCCGCAGCCGGCCACGGGCGGACCCGAGGCCAGGTCATGGAAACCGCAGCGCCGGATTAAGCTCCGCTTCGTCACACCGCCGCGCGGGCGACGCATACGGCGAGATCGTCGCGGTCGTGCGTATCGGCGATCGCGATAGTCAGTTCGGACTCCCTTTCAATGTCGATACCGGCCGCGTCGAGCGCACTCCGGAGCGCCGCGTCGTCAGCGTGCGGCGGACCGGCCTCGAGCTTGTCGAGAAACGTCGGCGAATGCCAGGCGAGGGCGATCGCCCGGATGACGGTCGCGCGGTCGTCTGCTCTGCTGAATGTCGGTTTGAACGGCTTACGGCAACGACTGCAACGTCGCCTCGGCGAGCCTCGCGATCCGGCCCATGCCCGCCGTCGTTGCAATTTCGGCTGCGCGCCGGCACGCATCGAGCGCGGCCACGCCGCCGCAGCGCGGATCGGCCCGGCGCAAGAACTCGGCCTGCTTGAGCAACAGCTGGGCTTCGTAATACCGTTCGCCGCTCGATTCGCACCAGGCGAGACACTGTCCGACCTGCGCGAGCGCCGCGCCGTAGTCGCCGCGTTCGGCATCCAGCTCGGCAAGCAACGACGCGTAGTAGGTCATGCCGAGCAGGCCGCCCGACTGCCGCTGCGCATCGAGGTGCGCGACGACGCCCGCGCGATCGCGTTGCGCCCACGCATGAATGATCGCGGCGTAATGCCCGACTGCCCGCAGCCGGTGCTCGTCCGCGAGGCGGAGAATCGCTTCCGACACCGCTCGCGCCGCGTCGCGGTCTCCGGCGAGCTGATGCGTGCGCGCGAGGTATAGCATCGTGACGCCGAGCGTCGGCAGATGATCGAGACAGGTCGCGCAATAGACGGCTTCGCGCGCCATCGCGAACGACGGCTGCGGATCGTCGTCCATGCACCAGCGCACGCTGGCGAGCGACGCCATCGCCCACGCGCGCGTATCGAGCGCCAGGACGCGCCGGTGCCCCGCGTCGCGTCGCACGTCGTAGCCAGCCAGCACCGCGTCGAACGCGGCACGGGCGCGCGCATAGTCGCCGTCGATCCACAGGCTCATACCGCGCATCGCGTCCGCCGCGACCTGCACGCCCGCATCGCCGCGCTCGGTCGCCAGCGTGTCGAGCCGCTTGCCGATCCGGCGCACGGTCGGACGGTCGCCGGCGACGTGGTAGTACGTCGACAGCGTCCACAGCGCGCTGATCTCAAGTTCGGGATCGTCGAGCGTCTGCGTCTGCCGCAGCAACTGCTCCGCATGCTCGCGCACCCGCGGGTCGGCCCAGCCGAATCGCGCCATCGTCGCGTGCGTCAACGTGGCGCGGATGCGCGCACTGTCGTGCTCGCGCCGCGCGTGATCGGCAGTAGCGAGCCAGTCGGACACGGCCTGCCCGTAGCGGATCGCGTCGTCGTATCGCGAACGCTCGAGCGCGCGATGCGCCGCATCGATGCCGTGCGCGATCGCGTCCGCGTACGCGCCTGCGCGCGCGAAGTGCGCGGCGACGCCGAACGCATGCGCACCGGCACCGCGATCGGCCTGCGCGAGCAGCGCACGGCCGACGCGCGCATGATTGCCGCGCCGTACGGCAGGCGGCATCGATTCGTACGCGGCGTCGCGAATCAGCGCATGGCGGAACGCATAGAACACGCGGTCGCGCCGATGCTGCGCGTACACGATCCGCTCTTCGAGCAGCAGCCGCAGATGTGCGTCGAGCGTGGCGCGATCGTGCGGCGACGCGTCGGCGAGCAATTGCGCATCCACTTCGAGCCCGATGGTCGCGGCCAACTGCGCGGTGTCGCGCGCGTCGTCGATCCGGTCGAAGGCCAGGCCGAGCATGCCGCCGAGACCGAGCGGCAGCGGGTACGGGTCCGTTGCCGCTGGCTCGGCAATCGGACCGTCCGCGCCGCTCACCGTCAGTTCGCGGGCGACGGCCTCGATGAACAGCGGGATGCCCGCGGTGCGATCGGCGAGTCGGTCGAGCCACGCCGGATCGAACGCGCCCGGGCCCAGATGCGCCGACATCAGGCGCTGCGCGTCGTCGCGCGGCAGGCGGCGCAGCACCAGGCGGTCGGTCGCGCCGCGCCAGCGCGCGAGCTTGTCGGGGCGCGACGTGAGCACGATGCACAGTGCCGCCGCGCGCGGCGAGTGCTGCAGATACGCGAGAAAATCCTCGGTCGAGCGATCGAGCCACTGAACGTCCTCGATCACGAGCAGCACCGGCGCGCCGTTGCCGAGCGACACGATCAGTTGCTCGAGGACGTCGAACAGCGCGTGCTGTTCGCGCGCGCTCGACCACAGGAGCCCGTTCGCATCGCAGGGCAGCCCGAGCCAGGCCGCGAGCGCGACACGCGCCGCCGCATGGTCGCAATCGAGCGGTGCGATCATCGCGTCGATCGCCGCGAGCGCGGCGCCGGGCGCGTGGTCGGCGTCGACGTGCCAGTGCGAGGCGATGAATCTCAGGACCGGAAACAACGCATGATTCTCGCGTTCGGGCAGGCACCCGCAATGCGCAAAGGCATGGCCGCGCGTCCGCACGGCCTCGCACAGTTCGTGCACGAGCCGCGACTTGCCGAAGCCCACATCGCCGACGACGAGCCGCGGCACGCCGCGCGGCTGCTCGCCACGCATCGCGCGACGATGCCGCTCGTGCGTGTCCTGCCACGCGCGCAACAGCACGTCGAATTCGCGCGCGCGGCCGACCATGGGCGTCCGCCTGCCCGCGTCGAGCGAATCGAACGGCGTATCGGCGTGCCGCTCGCCGAGCAATTCATGAACCGGCTGCGACACGAGGCCCGCGCGCGGCAGCCGCAACGCGGTCGGACGCGAATCGGCATGCCGTTCGAGCACGAGCCGCGCATCGTCGCTGATCAGGATCTGTCCGGGCCTGGCCAGCCGCAGCAGCCGCGACGCCGCGGCCGGCGTCGACGCGCCCGACATGTGCGACGCATGCGCGAGCATCTGCCCGACGTGAATCGCGGCGGCCACTTCGACTCGCCAGCCTTCTTCCGCGCCGCCGGCACTGCCGCCGGCGGCCGACGGCACCGGCAGCCGCGCACGCTCGGCGACGCGCACGATGTCGAGCGCCGCCCGCGCCGCGCGACGCGCGGGCCAGTCGATGTCCCCTTGCAGGCCGAAATGGAACAGCAGCGTGTCGCCGAGCCGTCCACCCGCGTGCGCGCCGTAACCGATCGCGATATCGGCGCACTTCGTCAGCCACTGCGCCTCGTAGCCGTCGAGCGCCATCCCCTGCTCGGTTCCGGCACGACGTTGGCGGCCCTCTCCGGCGATCGTCACGCAGCAGCACAGCGTGGTGATCTGCCGGTACTCGCCCCCCTCCGCGATCGTCTCGCCGCGCGACCCAAGCGAGCGCGCACGCGCGCGGCGGCCGGTGCAACCGGTGTCGAACCGGCCGACGAGCGCGGCGAAGTTGAGCGCACGAAACTGCGCCGCGAGCGCGTCGGCCGACGCGGCGCGCTGCCGAGGATTCTTGTTCAGCGCATGCCGCAGAACCGCGCCGAGCGGCAGCGCCGCGATCGGCGGTGGAAGCGCGACATCCACGGGGCTCAGCTGCTGATGGAGGATCTCGGCCACGCTCGCGCCCTGCATGACGACCTCGCCGGTCAGGCATTCGAGCACGATCAGGCCCCACGCATACAGGTCGCTGGCGGGCGTCGGCGGCTCGTTGCGCAATTGCTCGGGCGCACAGTAGGGCGGCGAGCCGAGCACCTCGGTCGCGAGCGTCGCGGTCCGACGCGTGATGTCTTCGGTACCGGGCAGCAACGCGCCGATGCCGAAATCGAGCAGCTTCGCGTGCGGCCCGTCGTCGGCCATCGCGATCACGACGTTCTGCGGCTTCAGATCGCGATGCACGATGCCGCGCCGATGGGCGGCCGCGAGCGCGTCGAGCACTTCCGTCATCAGCCGCCCGGTGTCGAGGGCCGACAGCGGCCCGTCCGCGGCGAGCCGGTCGCGCAGCGTCCGGCCCTCGACCAGTTCGAATACCGCGAACAGCCGCCCGTCGGGCGCCTGCCCCTGGTCCAGCAGCGCCACGATGTTCGGATGCCGCAGCGCCTCGCACAGGCTCGTCTCGCGCCGGAAGCGCGCACGCCGGCGCATGCGCTCCGGCGCGATCAACGCGGCGTCGTCGCGCATCAGCTTGATCGCGACCGCGAGCCCCGTCTCGTCGCAGGTCGCCCGAAACACCACGCCGTTGCCGCCTTCGCCGAGCAGCGCGCCGAGCCGGTAATGCCATCTGCCGGCGAGCGTCGCGAAAGGCGCCGCATGCCTCGGCGGTTCAGATGCATCCGGCCCGGCGGGCGCGCGGGACACGATCGGCAGCACGGCCGGGCCTCCGGCGTTCACGGACAATGGACGACCGGGCCCGGCACCGCGCGCGGCGCGCCGGGACGCGGTCCGCCGGTCGGCACCCACTCGCATTCGAGATGCTCGCCGCGCACGATCCGGAACGGAACATCGCCGAAGCGGACGCTGCCGCGCCGACGCTCGACGAGCTGGCTGGCGCCCAGCCCGGGCAGCGCCGCGAACTGGCTCCGGGCGCGATGAATCTGCACGTTGACGTGGGATGTGTCGATGCCGAGCATGCGCGCGAGCCGGTCGAGCTCGATCCATCCCTGCGTGGCGGCGTCGTGGCCGGCCTGCCTGTCGGCCGAGCGCGCGCGGGCGAGCGTGACGAGGCTGTAGTGATGGGCGCGCTCGCCGAGGTCGACCACGCCGCCGCGGACATGCAGCAGCATGCGCACGTGCTCCTCGTTCCGGCTGACGAAGAATTCGAGCAGTTGCGCCGGCGCGGCCGGATCGGCGTGGGCGGCGAGCGTCACCGTCGAGCCTTGGCGCGCGAGGGCGAGGCGCCATGCGAAGTCGCCGGTCGACACTTCGTCGCCGTCATGGAGCGCGCGCGGCGGCAGCGTGTCGTCGCACAGCCATTCGCCGGCCGGCGATCGGACGATCGTGACCGGCTGCGCGGCAGGGGCCGGCAGGATCTGGCGCGGCGCGAGCACGATCGGCGCGACGGCGCCGCGGATCGGCCACAGCGTATCGGCCGGATCGTCGAGCGATTCGACGCGCCAGGGCGCGATGCCGGCCCTGCCGAAGCGAATCACGTCGCCTTGCCGCAGCACCGCATGCTCGCCGTCGCGCAGCGATACGCCCGATACCGACGTGCCGTTGCTGCTGTGATCGTGGAGTTCCCAGAGCCCGCCGGCCCAGCGGACATGGGCATGGACGCGGGACACCGAGCCGTCCCGGATGACCGTGTCGCAGCGCGCGTCGTCGCGGCCGAACACGTGATACGCGCGGAGCAGGCATGCTTCTCCGGAAGCGTCGTTCTTGAGTATCGCCATGGCCGCCCCGTGTCGGATTCGCCCGGATCGTTCGAGTGCCGCATCGACGTTGCCGGACAAGCGATTGATTCAATGATCGCGAACGGTCGCACGTTCGCCGCCTCGTTACCTGTTTTTCCGATCAGCTGTCTTGCAAGGGGTCGCCCCGGCATCGCACGTTATTTCAGCAAATTGAACTGTCGATCGCTTTGTTGTTTTAAAATCGGGCGCCCGATGAAATCCTGCCAAATAAAATCATGCCCCGCAACCGGAATGCACGGATAACGACTTCATATTGCAATCCTTTACGTTTCCGATAAATTTCCGGGTTACCAATAAGGGGTCGAAATTATTCATCGTCTCGCAAATCGCCGCCAGACATACATCCGACCGGTATGGCGACATTGAATGACAGAGCGGGATTAATGACCTTTGCCAACACGGAAATTTTGTTTGCCCGAGCGAAAATAAAATCACACCGTTTCGATTGTTTAAATAATTTTCCCTGGCGTTTTTATAATCGATGCCGTTTAACCCGTCCGTAAATCAAGCCGCGCCGCTCATGCCTTTCGGGATAGCCGGCTAACGTGGGTATGTCGGCGCGACGATGCACATGGGGTAGTCGATCGAACGGCCGCGACACCGGATACAGCCCCGCACCCCGCCGGTCGCCGTATCGATTCGCCCGGCCCCCAAAAAAACCGTTCGGTTTAAAATGTTTGCAAATCATCTCATGGTGTGACGGACATGGGCAGACCCAAAAAATTCAGTCGCGAAGGCGTGTTGCAAAAGGTCCTCCCGCTCTTTTGGAAGTACGGCTTCGCCGGCACGTCGCTCCAGCAGCTGGAACGGGCGTCGGGCGTCAACAAGTCGGGGCTCTATGCGGAGTTCGGGGACAAGGAAGACTTGTTCCTGCATACCCTCCTCTACTACTACGAACATCGCGGGGCGCTGCAGATCCTTACCGCGGAGCCGAAAAGTTACGGCAACATCGAGCGCTTCCTGCGGCTGGGCGATGCGCAAGACGACGGCTGCGTAGGTTGTTTCTCCGTCAATTCGCTGCGTGAATTCCCGTCGTTGTCCGACCGCGTGCGCGAAGTCGTCGGCGCGTATCACCATCGGCTGATCCCGCAGATCATCGAAAATATCGAGGCCGAGCCTCATCACCTGCCTGCCGCGACCATCGCCACGATCGTGACGGTGTTCTTTGCCGGCTATTGCATCGAGCGCAATTTGCCCGCCGAGGCCGAAGGCGACGCCGTCGGCGCATTCATGCAAGCGCTACGCCTCCTTTGACGCTCGTCCGCGGTCGGCCCGCTTCGCGATAGACCAATCGTTTTGAACCGATTGGTTTTTTTAATTGGCCCCGCCTCGCTCGCGTGATCATACTGAACCGATCGGTTCAATAAAGTACCGATCTACAGCGGAGAGCAGCCATGAGCTTGAAGATTCACCCGATCAACTTCGGCAACATGTCGCTCGATTCGAGCGGCCTCGTCCTGTTTCGCGAACCCGGCAAGCAGGTGACGATACCGGTGCTCGGGTTTCTGATCACGGGTGGCGCGCATCCCGTGCTCGTCGATACGGGTTCGCGCAGCGTCGAGCAGTACGCTGAATTCGGTCTGCCCTACGAAGTCACGCCAGAGATGACGATCGAGTATCACCTCGCTCAACACGGCCTGAAGATGAGCGACATCCGTCACATCGTCCATACGCACGCACATATCGATCACGTCGGCATGACCGACCGATTTCCCATGACGACAACCGTCGGTATCTCGCGTCGCGAGCTGGAATTCGCGGCATCCGGGATCATGGGCCCGCTGATGTACACCGCGGCCGATACGAAGCATCTGATCGACCGCCTGCATACGCGCGGCGCAATCCGGCTGTTCGACGTGGACGGCACGTTCGAGGAAGAGGTCATTCCGGGCGTCGCGGTCCGTCTCTCCGGTGGCCATACGCCGGGTTCGCTGTCGGTGCTCGTCGAAACCGACGAAGGCATTGCCAACATCTGCGGCGACATCGCCTACAACCTGAAGGATCAGTTGATCGACCCGATCCTCGACCAGGCCGCGCACGAACCCACCATTACCGCGAACCGCGCGATGTCGACGCTCGACGAGAAGCGCGCGATCAAGCGCGCGCTTGCAACGAGCCGCTTCCTGCTGCCAAGCCACGACGTGCCCGCGCTGGTGAGCGGCGGGAAGGTAGTCGGCCTGATGGAAAACGCCATCTCGAACCCGCGGGCCGATGTCACGAAGGCGTCGAACTACACGCCATTGACGCAGGGTTGAACCCAGATGCCCGGCCTTCTGCGTCGAACGTTCGGACTGTTGATTGTCGCCGCGGGCGCATTCCACGCCGCGGCCACGCTGGTTCTGCACACGCTCGGCAGGTAGTCGGTTGATCGGTGCGCGGCCGTCTCGTCTGCGGCGCCGCGTGCTTCTCAAGCCTCGAAAGGACTCTCTCATGACTACGCCCTTTTCCGCGCGGACGGCGCGCGCACTCCACACCCTCAGCCTCGCGTACTTCGTACAGGCGACGGGCGCGCTCTCCGTCGTCGGCAGCCTCGACTCGATATCGCGTCAATGGGGGCTCGCCGATTCGCAAAGCGTTTACCTCGTTACCGTGTTCGGTGTGACGTTCGCTTTCGCCGCTCCGCTGCTGCAAGTCGGTTTTGGACATCTGCGACGCCGTCGCCAGGTCCTGCTCGGCTTGGCGCTGTTCAGTACGGCTGCCCTCCTGCTGGCGGCCGCGCCGAATTATCCCGTGCTGCTGCTGTCGCGCGTGCTGATGGGGCTCGGCGCGGGTTTCATCGGCCCCGTGCTCGGCGCCTTGGGTTCCAGCCTCGTCGAGCGCGACCAGCAGGGCAGCGCGATTGCCACCGTGCTGCTCGGCTTGAGCGTCGCCGGCCTGGTCGGCATGCCGCTGTCCGCATGGATCGCGCACGCATGGGGCGCACGGTCGCTCTTCGTCGCCGTCGGACTCGCCGGCGCCGTGACCGCCGCGCTCATCGTATGGGCCGTACCCGACACCAGCAGGGGCGAGAACATCGAATTCGCAACGATGGTCTCTCTTCTGACGCGCACCGCTACGCTCAGTGCATTTCTGGTCGTGTTCTTCATCGCGGCCGGCGTCTATTCGACGTACGCTTTTATCGCACCCATCATTCGCGACGTATTCCACGCAGGCGCCGACATGGTGTCGACCTCGCTCGTGGTGCTCGGCGTCGCCGGCGTCGCGGGCAACCTGTTCGTGACGCGCGCCGCGCGGCGCCATAGCGCGGAAACGATGCTGCTCGCCGGCCTCGCCCTGCTTGCAGCGGACCTGGTGTTTCTCTGGTTCACGCCCCCGAGCCTGCACCTGCTTTTTGTCGCACTGACGGCGTGGGCGTTCGCGACCGACCTGCTGTGGCCTTCACAGCAACGGCGCATCGTCGAACTCGTACCGCAATGGCGGGGCATTGCGTTGGCCTTGACCGCATCCTTCGTGTTTTGCGGCATCGGCGTCGGCTCCGCCGTCGCGGGGTGGGTGTATCCCGCGTTCGGTTTGACAGGGTCGATCGGCAGTTCACTGGTGTTTCTCGCGCTGGCGACCGGCAGCCTGCTCGTGTCCCGTGCGTCGGTCAACGCGAAGGCCTGCGCGGCCGGGTGTCGGGAATCGCTTCAATCATGACGCGATCGAGACAAGGCACCGGCCCGCGGATACGCGAGCAGGCCATCGGAATGAACGGCGTCCTGACCGCACTCGTCGCGCCCGTACTCGCGCTGCTCGTTCGATGATCGACGTCGCGCACGCGACGTCCGGCCTCGATCGAACGAACGAAAAATAACGGCGGCCGGAAATCGATCCGGCCGCCGGCTTGTTCCAGAATGATTTCGGTTCGCCTAGATCACTTTCTCGAGCAGCACGACATCGAGCGTCGCCTTGCCCGCGAGTTCGCGCGCCAGGTTCTGGAACGCCGGTGCTTCGCCGTGGACCTTCAGCGCACGTTCGTCCCGCCATCGCTCGATCATCGTAAAGCGATGAGCCGCCTCGCGGTCGCGATGCAGCTCATACTGCTCGCACCCATCCTCGGTCCGGACGGCCGGTACGGCCGCCAACAACGCCGCTTCCACCGCCTTCGCGTGTTGCGGATCCGCGGTAATCGTGGCAACGACAAACTGCTTTGACATTTTCATTCTCCATCGTAAAGGGATCTTTCGAGCATCTGCTTTCGTTTGACACGCCAGTACGACGACACGATCGGACGGATCGGTTCGTCCGCATGGCGCCCCGTCGCTCATTCAGTCTTCCAACTGCTTCGCGAGCGTCAATGCACACAGCGCCCGACGGGCGCTGTGTGGCGTTCCGGAACGACACCGGGCATTGGCCGTCAGTCGAGCCGACGCCCGACACGTTCAGTCGACTGCCGGAAAGTCCAGCGTAGTGTCGTTCACGCGGTTCACCAGGTTGGTGAAGGTGATCGATGTCATGACCAGGATGATCTCGATGACCTGCCGCTCGGTATACCCCGCGTCCAGCACCGCCTCCAGCACGCCCTGGGGCACGGTATCGCGCGTCGTCGCGATCGATCGCACGAACGAGAGCAGCGCATCACGCCGGGCCTCCCCCGACGCGCGACCGGCGCGGATATTCTTCATCACCTCCGGCGTGAGACCCGACATCCTGCCGAGCATCGTATGAGCGGCCAGGCAATAGTCGCAACCGGACAGCGCGCTTACCGCAAGGCGCACCGTTTCAATGTCGGCCTGATCCAGAGAACTTGCCGCGATCGCCGCATCGACGTTCAACATGGCCGAAAGACCGGCCGGGCTGTGCGTGCCGATGGTCGCGTAGGCGTTCGGGACCTTCCCAAGTGCGGCCTTGATCTGACCGAACACAGCTGCGGTTTCGCCGGTAGCTTCCGACGGCTTCAGGGTAGTCAAGCGTGTCATATATCTCTCAACGAGTTGGATAACGAAGTACCGACCGGAAACGGCCGGCAGGATAGCGACGATGACGAGTCGGAGCCCGCGCCCCTGGTTTTACTGCCAGATAACCGCGCCAAATGCCGAATAGGTCGCGTCACGCAACGCGCACGACAATTATCGACATCGAAAACCCACGACCCGATTTAATCGCAGCATTTGTCATCATAAAAATTCGCCGCTTGAATTTGAATGCGATTTACCGAAAAACTGACTTTGCTCGTCAACATCGGGGCCGGCCCGTTTCGCCTTCAGATCATTCATTTTCAGGCACGTCATGAACGTGTCGGTCGCGATATCGACCCACCAATTACCCGGCAAAAAGGACGTTATTTCGGCGCGACGAACACACCCGTTTTCCGTGCATGGCGCCATGCAACATTCAAAATCGGAACTCGGCCTTCGAGCCGCCGCGAACACCGAGCGACGCGCGAACGCATCGGTACGCGCACGTCGGCCTCCGGTGAAGGCAATCAACGGCCCGGTTCGCCCGGCACCACATTGTTGGCGACGGACGTCACGCCCGCGACCCGCGCGGCGCTATCGCCGGCAAGCTGGACTTGCTCGCTGTCGGGCACGTATCCGGTCAGGGTCACGGCTCCCCGGCGAGCGAGCACCCGCACGTTGATTGCATTCAATCCTTTCGTTTTCGACAGCGCCCATACGATTTTCCGCGACAGCGCGCGATCGGCCGCGTGTTGCGCCTTCTTTTCACTCTTCGTCACTTCTTTCTGGCTGACGACCTGCTCCGGCGGCGGAGCGGTATTCTGCTCCGCCGCATGGGCTGAAATACCGAAGGCCAAATAGCTGACATACAGCATCGACGCGATCGTTTTCTTCATCACACTCTCCTTAACCAACGTGAACGTAAAGTTATCAAGGGATAAAACCCGAGTGAATGGTAGGAAGACAATGGGCCGACCTCAATGGCCTCTCCCTGAAAACAGCTTTCAGCGCGCGTTCTTCGCCTTCCCGCGCCGATGCTCGCAAGCCACCTATACCTGCGCATAGGTGCATTGACTATTTTCGACTAGCTCGAATACACGGCGAGACGATTTTCCGGGCAACTCCGAAACGCCAAACTGGCTGCATGTGTTGCCCGATGACCCGAAAGGCGCCTGAACGACGCTCGAACGTGGGCGATCTGCCAGCGGGAACCCGGTTGCCGTGGACTATCGCGACTGGACGTTAACGAAACCTGGGGACCAGACAGCGTCCCGAATTGGAGCCGAGAAGCTGATGAATACTCCGTTGCGCGTCGTTCTCCATTCACCTCCGCACGTCACGGCTCGCGCGGCTAAAAAGGCCGTGCTACTCCATCGCGTCGCCAACGTAGTCGCGCATCGCGGCGATCATCGGCGAAATTCGTTCGCGGAGGTGCGCATGAAGGTATCTGACCGCCGGCGAGAACTGGCGACGATGCGGACACACGAGGCTCAGCGGAGCCGCCTCGCCTCGCTGATCGGGCAGCAATACTGTCAGGCGCCCCGCTCTGACGTCGTCATGGACATCGAGCCAGGATTTGTAGGCAATGCCCCTGCCCTCGACAGCCCAGCGCCGCGCGATTTCGGCATCGTCGCACAGCAGCACACCCTTCACCGTGACCTGCCGCCTCACGCCGCTTGCGGGGAACAGCCAGCGATCGTAGACACGCCCACCGAGCACGTAGGGCAAACAGTCGTGCAAAACGAGCTCGTCGAGCGACGCAGGCGCGCCGTGCCGTTTCACGTATTCCGGAGCGGCGACGAGCACTCTTCGATTGCTTTCGGCGAGCGGAAGCGCGACGTAGCTTGCGGCCTCCGGCGCGCCATAGCGGATAGCCACGTCCACCGGATCGCGAAATACGTCGGTCACGTAGTCGGACAACGAAAGCTTCAGCACCAGCTTCGGATGCGCATCGCGGAACACGCCGAGCCAGGAAAGCAATGCATTGCGTCCGATATCCGACGGTGCGGCGATTCGCAACGTACCTTGCAACGCGTGCTTTCCTCCGTGCAACCGCTCACGCCCCTCGTGAACCATGGAAAGCACTTCCTCCGCATAGGGCAGGTACTGCTCGCCTTCCGCGGTGAGTTTCAGGCTTCGGGTGGAGCGTGCAAAGAGACGGGTATCCAGCTCGCGCTCGAGCCTTTGAATCGCGGCGCTCACTTGCCCTGGCAGCAGATCGGCTTCCCTCGCCGCATTCGAGAAGCTGCCGAGCGCCGCGGCTCTCACGAATAGTTGAAGGTCCTCGAGCCGCACCATTTTCATTCCTGGAGTGAAAGTCCTCCCTAATGTAACGCGTTTTTCCCGCAGTCGAGGTCGAGCAGTATTTCACTCACACGCTGGCGCCCGGTCTGCAGCGAGCAGCCCAGCGCCACTCAACCATCATTCGGAGTTCATCCATGAAAGCGGTTGTCTATACACAGCATGGCCTGCCCGCGGACCATCCCGAGTCCCTTCTCGATGCCGAGGTGTCCAAGCCCGAAGCCGAGCCGCGCGACTTGCTGGTGAAGGTCGACGCGATCGCCGTCAATCCCGTCGACACGAAGGTTCGTATGGGGTCACCCACCGAGCAGCCGCGGATCCTGGGATGGGACGCCGTCGGAACCGTCGAGGCAATCGGAAGCAACGTTTCCATGTTCGCTCCGGGAGACAAGGTTTTCTTCGCGGGCTCGATCGCCCGGCCCGGCGCGTATGCGCAATATGTTCTCGTCGACGAGCGTATTGCAGGCCGCAAGCCTGCGACGCTCTCCGATGCTCAAGCAGCAGCGTTGCCGCTTACGTCGCTGACGGCGTGGGAACTGCTCTTTGATCGCCTCGGGATCGCCGAGGGCGCCGGTGCCGGCGATGCATTGCTGATCGTCGGTGCGGCCGGCGGCGTCGGCTCCATGCTGACGCAACTGGCGCGTCAACTGACGGGGCTGCGTGTAATCGGGACGGCGTCTCGCCCCGAAACGCGCGCATGGGCGCAAGCGCTCGGTGCACACGACGTCATCGACCATACGCAGCCGCTACTCGAGGGGCTGCGCCGCATCGGCGCCCCGCAAGTGCGCTACGTCGCCAGCCTCACTCAGACGGACGTCCATTACGCGCAGCTCGTCGAGGCGCTGGCGCCGCAGGGCCGACTTGCCGTGATCGACGACCCCGACACGCTGGACGCGATGCCGCTCAAACGCAAGTCGATTTCGCTTCATTGGGAACTCATGTTCACGCGATCGCTGTTCGAAACCGCGGACATGGTCAGGCAGCACGAAATCCTCGATCGCGTCTCCACCCTGATCGACGACGGTACGTTGCGCACGACCATGGCCGATCACTTCGGAACCGTCAATGCCGAAAATCTCCGGCGCGCCCATGCCCTCATCGAGAGCGGTCGCGCGCGAGGAAAGATCGTGCTGGAAGGCTTCTGACGCACGCCGACGACGCCCTGTATCGCCATTCCGAAAATGCTGAACAAGACCGGAGAACAAACATGCACTTCCCGCATCGACGCATCACGAGATTCACTTCCCTCCGCCGGACCGCAACCGCACTGGCAGCCGGCTTGAGTTTCACGCTGCTGGTCAACCCGGTGTTGGCGCAACCGTCCGCGCCGGCAACGGCGCCGGCGGTTCAGGCGACCGACCGCACCATCGGCGCGATGGACACGGTGGCCACCTTTTCCGGCCCCATGCCCACCGGCGTGACGGTTGCCGAGAACGGCCGGATTTTCGTCAATTTCCCGCGCTGGGGCGACGCCGTGCCTTTCACCGTTGGCGAGTTGCGTGACGGCCGCGTCGTCGCCTATCCAAACGCCGAGATCAACCATGCCGATGCGGCGCACCCGTCCACGCACTTCCTGAGTGTCCAAAGCGTCGTTGCCGACGGTCACGGCAAGCTCTGGGTTCTGGATACCGCCGCACCGAACTTTTCGGAGCCGGTCGCGGGCGGCGCGAAGCTCGTCGCCATCGATCTCGCAACCAACCGCGTCGTCAAGACGATCGTGTTCCCCGCGAACGTGATGCGCGCCCAGACCTATGTGAACGACATGCGCTTCGATTTTCGCATCGGAAAGGCCGGGGTCGCTTACGTGACCGACTCCTCGCTGTCGGGCATCGGCGGCCTGATCGTGATCGACCTCGACAGCGGAAAGGCGATGCGCCGCCTGACCGGCGACGTGTCGACGTCGGCGGATCCTCGCTTCGTCCCGGTCGTCGAAGGCCAGTCGTTGAAAGTCCGCGACCCGAACGGGACCACCAAGCCCTTTTCCGTGGCGTCCGACGGCATCGCGCTCTCCGCGGACGGCCAGACCCTCTACTACTGCCCGCTGTCGAGCCGCCATCTCTACTCGATTCCGACCGCGATGCTGCGCGATCCGTCGATCAGCGACGCGCAACTGGCGGCCGCGGTGAAGGATCTCGGGGAGAAAGGAGCGTCCGACGGTCTTGCCAGCGACGCGAACGGCAATGTCTATGCCGGCGATTACGAGCACAACTCGATTCGCAAACTCGAACCGGGCGGCGAATGGCAGACGATCCTGCACGATCCGCGCGTGCTCTGGCCCGACACGCTGTCGGTCGGCCCGGACGGTTACCTCTACTTCACCGCGAACCAGCTTCACCGCCAACCGGTATTCCACGGCGGCAAGGACGAGCGCCAGAAGCCGTACGCATTGTTCCGCGTACGCATCGGCGCAGGTCCCGCACCGACCCGTTAATCCCTTTCGCCATCGCCGACAACCGGAGTCCCGCACATGAATCTCGCCGACGCCATTCATGCCCGCCATACCGTCAAAGCCTTCGAGGGCGGCAAGTCGCTTCCCGCCGCGCAGGTCGAAACATTGCTGTCGCTGCTTCACCAGTCGCCGTCCTCGGTGAATTCCCAACCGTGGCATTTCGTGGTGGCCGCGACACCGGAAGGCCGCGCGCGCATCGCGGCCGCCACAACGGGCGCCTACGCGTACAACGAGGCCAAGGTCGTCAACGCATCGCACGTCATCGCGATGTGCATGCGGACCGACATGGACGACGAACACCTTCAGGCCATTCTGGAGCGCGAATCGGTGGATGGTCGATTCAAGACCGCCGAAATGCGCGCCGCGCAGAACAAGAGCCGCCGCTCGTACGTCGACATGCACAAATACGAGCTGCGCGATACGCCGCAATGGATGGAAAAGCAGGTCTATCTGGCGCTGGGCGGCCTGCTGCTCGGCGCGGCGGTCCTCGGCGTCGATGCAACGCCGATGGAAGGGTTCGACAGCCGCGCGCTCGATGCAAGCCTCGGCCTGCGCGAACGAGGCCTGACGAGCGTCGTCATCGTGTCCCTGGGTTTTCGCAGCGGCGACGACTTCAACGCGGATCTGCCCAAATCGCGGCTGCCGCGCGAACGGATATTCACATTCATTTGATCACCCGAAGCAGGCTTGCCGCCCGCGCGGCAAGCGTTCCGAGCTACCGTTTCGCGCACGCTCGGCTGCACGACTTCGAGGAGCGTCATCATGTCCGAGTTGATTCGGATGGACACGCACGGCCGCACCGCGACCGTGCCCTCGTCCAGATATGGCGGTGCGCTGTTATTGGGCGCGGCGATTTTGTTGTGGGGCGCGAACTGGCCGGCGATGAAGCTCGGCCTGGCGCACGTCACACCGCTGTGGCTGTCGGCAGCACGGTTCGCATCCGGGGCGCTGTGCCTGTTCGTCGTGCAGGCTGCGACCGGGACGCTGCGCTTGCCGAAGCGCGCCGACCTGCCGTTTCTCGCCAGTGTCGGCTTGCTTCAGATGTTGGCGTTCACCGCGATGAGCGCCGTCGCGCTGCACCACGTGAGCGCCGGCCGTTCCGCCGTGCTCGCCTATACGACGCCGATCTGGGTGACGCCCGCGTCGGTGCTGGCATTTCGCGAGCACCTGTCCGTGCGTAAAGCATTCGGCACGGCACTTGGCGTGGCCGGGGTGCTGCTGCTCTTCAATCCGCTCGATGTCGACTGGCACGATCGTCAGGCCGTTGTCGCGCACGTCATGCTGCTCGGCGCGTCGCTGTGCTGGGCGGTCTGCATTCTTCATCTCCGGCATTTCCGCAGCGCGTCGAGCGCCTACGTGCTCGCGCCCTGGCAAATGCTCGTTGCCGCCGTACCGCTCGCCGTGCTTGCCAGAGTGCTCGAGGGGCCCTACACGGGCGACGGCAGCCTCAGCCTGACGTCGGCGCTGATCTACATCGGTCCGATTGCAACGGCATTTTGCTTTTGCGCGGTGAATGCCGCCAACACGCGCATGTCGAGCACGAGCATGGCGACGGCGATGTTAGGCGTTCCCGTCGTCGGCCTCATGACGTCGGTCCTCTTTCTTCACGAGCATCTCACGATGGGGCTTGCGGCAAGCGTCGTTCTCATCGTGGCCGGCATCGCGCTCTCTATCGCATCACGCTGACCTTGATCGTCTGAACCAGGAGAATGCCATGGTCGATCTCGACCCGACTCAACCCAGACTCACGCTCGTTACCATCGACCTGTCGTTCCATCGCGCGGCCTCCGGCGTCGTGCGGCGGATATTGAACGAGCATGGCGTAACGGTCGACGAAATATTCGCACCGCACGAAGAAGCCTTCCGGATTCTGCGGGAAGGGCGAGCCGACATGCTGAGCAGCGCGTGGCTCCCGAGCAGTCATAGTCTCTACCTCGCTCCGTTCGAGCAGGACGTGCACAAGATCACCGTCCTTTACCGGCCATATGCATTGTGGGGCGTACCCGACTATGTGCCCGAAAGCGCGGTGAGCTCCATCTCCGATCTGAAACGGCCGGATGTGGCGTCACGGATGGTGAAGCGGATTCAGGGCATCAATCCCGGCGCGGGCATCAGCAGATTTTCCCGCGAAATCGTCGCGCAGTACGGCCTGGCGGACGCAGGGTATCACTTCGAAAACGGCACGCTCGACGATTGTGTACGCGCCTTCGAGGAGGCCGTCGCCGCACGCCGGTGGGTGGTGGTTCCGCTTTGGACTCCACAGTACCTTCACGAGCAATACACCATTCGCGAACTCAAGGACCCGAAGGGTCTGCTCGGCGGCACGGACGACGCCACGTTGATCGTCAGAAATGCGTCGCTTGACGCGATCCCGTTGGCCGCATTGTCCGAACTGCGCACTCTCAGCCTCGGCAACCGGGAAACGAGCCGTCTGGACCATGTCCTCTCACGCACCGGCTCGCCGCGAACGACCTGAGGCGCCACGGGCGAGCACCGTCGGTGACGAACGCGTAGACGACGCGTATCGACCGAAACCGCCGCGAACGTCGACGGCCGTTATGCAGTTCGCGCGAACGAATATTCGGAGTAAGTGAAATGACTTTATGGGCGGAGCGCGTTGATCGACACGTCGCCTCGCCAATAAACTGCATCGCACTACATCGCAATCGCCGAGAAACAGAAGACTGAAACGAGCCGGCCGAGATGACGCAACCGGCTCGGCGTTTCCCGGCAGATGTCATTCACTTCGTAACCATCGACGGAACAACATCATGACGCAAGCACACAAAGGCACCGCACTGATCACGGGCGCATCGTCGGGTATCGGTGCGGTCTATGCCGAACGACTCGCACGCCGCGGGTTCGATCTGATTCTCGTTGCACGCAACAAGGATCGGCTCGACGCATTTGCGAAGCGCATTACCGACGACACGCAGCGCAGTGTCGAAGTGATCGCCGCGGACCTCGGCGATTCGCGCGCGCTGGCCGCCATCGAAGCGAAGCTGCGCACGGACGCGAGCATCACGCTGCTCGTGAACAATGCCGGTGTCGGCACGCATAAGCCGCTGCTCGAAAGCGACGTCGACGCAATGACGCGCATGATCGATCTCAACGTCACGGCGCTGACGCGTCTCACCTATGCAGCAGCGCCCGGCTTCGTCGCTCGCGGCCACGGCGCGATCATCAACATCTCGTCCATCGTTGCGATCGGGCCCGAGCTGCTGAACGGCGTGTATGGCGGAAGCAAGGCATTCACGCTCGCGTTCACGCAGTCCCTTCATCACGAACTGGCAGACAAGGGCGTGCAGGTTCAGGCCGTTCTCCCGGGCGCGACGGCGACGGAATTCTGGGAGATTGGCGGGCTCCCGCTGGACAACCTCCCGAAGGAGATCGTCATGTCGGCTTCCGACATGGTCGACGCAGCGCTGACCGGCTTCGACCGTCAGGAACTCGTCACGATTCCATCCCTGCACGCAGGAGAAGAATGGGCCGCATACGACGCCGCCCGCCGCGTGATGATTCCCCATCTCTCGAGCAATACCCCCGCGGCGCGTTACGCCGTCGCGCAATAAACGCAGCAAACCATTTTCGCAACCGCTCCAGTCGTCCATTCAAAGGAACTCCGATCATGAAACTCACCGGAAACACTGTCTTCATCACCGGCGGCACGTCGGGTATCGGCCGCGCTTTCGCAGAAAACCTTCACAAGCGTGGCAACAAGGTCATTGTCGCGGGGCGTCGCAAGGCGTTGCTGGACGAGATCGCTCGGGCCAATCCGGGTATCGACACCGTGGAGCTGGATGTCGGCGACCCCACGCAGATCGAGCGTGTCGCGCGACAGCTGATCGCGGACTATCCGACGCTGAACGTCGTGATCAACAACGCGGGCATCATGCCGTTCGATGACGCCGGCGGTGCGCTGGACGACGCGCAAGCCGTCCGGCTCGTGAACACGAACCTGCTCGGCCCGGTGCGTGTCAGCGCCGCGCTCGTCGAACATCTGAAGGCGCAACCCGAGTCGTTCATCATCAACAACAGCTCCGTACTGGCATTCGTCCCGCTTGCCGCCACGGCGCTCTACTCCGCGACGAAGGCGGCCATTCATTCGTACACGATGTCGCAACGCTTTGCGTTGCGCAATACGAGTGTCCGCGTGCTGGAAATCGCCCCGCCGTGGGTCGACACGGATCTGATCCACAAGAGCGGTGATCCGCGAGCAATGCCGCTGGACGCCTTCATCGCCGAGACGATCCAGCGTCTCGAAACCGCGACGACGGAAGTCGTGGTCGAGATGGCGCAGCCGCTGCGTAACAACGTCGGCCCCGACGAGTATGCGTTCGTCGATCAGTTCAATCAGGCGCTCGTCGAGAACCCCATTCCGGTAGCCTGAGCCGCCGCGAAGAAGGACTCCGGAGGGTGGCCCTGCGACGCCGCCTTCCGCCCCCCGCAATTCGATCACTCACCGAACGACAAACGACTTGAGGCTGACAACAATGTCCGACAAGAGCCTGACGACCGCCGCCGGCGCCCCCGTATCCGACAACCAGAACTCGATGACCGCCGGCGCGCGTGGCCCGGTCGTACTGCAGGACATGTGGCTCGTTGAAAAGCTGGCCCATTTCGACCGCGAGGTGATTCCCGAGCGTCGCGTACACGCAAAGGGATCGGGCGCCTTCGGAACGCTGAAGGTCACGCACGACATCTCGCGCTACACGAAAGCCAAGGTCTTCGACCAGGTTGGCAAGGAAACGCCGGTTTTCATGCGATTCTCGACGGTCGCGGGCGAGCGCGGCGCCGCCGACGCGGAGCGCGACGTGCGCGGCTTCTCGATCAAGTTCTACACGGAGGAAGGGAACTGGGACATCGTCGGCAACAACACGCCCGTGTTCTTCGTGCGGGATCCGCTCAAGTTTCCGGATTTCATCCACACGCAAAAGCGCGATCCGCGGACGAACATGCGCAACAACGTCGCGGTGTGGGATTTCTGGTCGCGCCATCCCGAGTCGCTGCATCAGGTCACGATCCTGATGAGCGATCGAGGCATCCCGAAGAACTACCGGCAAATGCACGGCTTCGGCTCGCACACGTTCTCGTTCGTCAACGCGGCGAACGAACGCTTCTACGTGAAGTTCCATTTCAAGTCCGCACAAGGCATCGAAAACTATACGGATGCGGAAGCCGCTCGCGTGGTCGGTCAGGATCGCGAGTCCGCGCAGCGCGATCTCTACGAGGCGATCGAACACGGTAACTTCCCGAGATGGCATTTCCGCATCCAGGTGATGCCGGAAGCGGACGCATCGAAAGTGCCGTACAACCCGTTCGACATCACCAAAGTCTGGCCGCACAACGATTACCCGCTGATCGACGTCGGGACGATCGAGCTGAACCGGAACCCCGAGAACTATTTCGCGGACGTCGAGCAGGCCGCGTTCACGCCGGCGAACGTCGTACCCGGAATCGGGTTTTCGCCGGACCGCCTGCTTCAGGGGCGGCTGTTTTCGTACGGCGACGCGCAGCGCTACCGGCTCGGCATCAATCATCACCAGATCCCCGTCAACGCACCGCGCTGCCCGTTTCACTCGTTCCATCGCGATGGCGCGATGCGTGTCGACGGCAACCTCGGCAGCACCGTGAACTACGAACCCAGCCGTCAAGGCGACTTCGCCGCGAATCCAGCAGCGGCCGAACCGCCGGTGCAGGCAGGCACGGTCGACCGTTACGACCATCGTGACGATGACGACTATTACAGCCAGCCCCGTGCGCTGTTCCGTCTGTTCAGCGCCGACCAGAAGGAGAGACTGTTCGCCAACATCGGGCGGGCGATCAGCGGCGTCCCGCAGGACGTGGTCGACAGAGTGCTCGCCCATCTCGAGCGCATCGATCCGGCGTATGCCGCCGGTGTCCGCACTGCGATCTGGGCCGAGTAAGGCCGGCGTGCGCGCGCCGAGCGGACGTCGCGCGTCGATCTCGCGGATTCGCCTGTCGGATTAATCAAGGAGTAACGTTATGGAAAGCGCGAAGCAATACGAATATCTGTTCCTCGGCGGCGGCAAGGGCGGAAAATCCCTGGCGATGGACCTCGCCCGAAGCGGCAAGCGCGTCGCCGTCATCGAACGCGGCATGATCGGCGGTTCATGCATCAACGTCGCGTGCATCCCCAGCAAGACGTTGATTCAGAACGCGCGCAACATGCATGCGTGGCGAGCGGCGTCCGCCGACGCGCACCATCTTGCAGACATGGCGCGCGTGCATGCGAACGTCCGTGCAGTCGTCGACGGCATGGTGGATATCAACCGCCGCGCTTTCGAACAGTCGGGCCTCGATCTCGTGATCGGTTCCGGTCGGTTCGTCGCGCCGCGACGCATCCTCGTTCGGGCCGGCGACGGCTCCGAACAGCTGTTCGAAGGCGAGAACGTCTATATCAACACCGGCACCGTGGCGGCGGTTCCCGACGTGCCCGGCCTGCGTGACTCGAGCCCGCTCACACACGTTGAAGCGCTGAACCTCGACGTGCTGCCGAAAAAGCTCATCGTGATCGGCGGCGGCTACATCGGCCTGGAGATGGCCCAGGCGTTTCGGCGCCTCGGCAGCGAGGTCGCACTCATTCACGACGCACCGCGGGTCGCCATTCGCGAGGACGAGGACGTCAGCGTCGAAATCCAGCGCGCGCTCGAGGACGACGGCATCTCGCTGCATCTGTCTGCCCGGATTGCCGGCGTAACCGGGCGGTCGGGTACGGGCGTCACGGTCAAGCTCGACGACGGCACATCGATCGACGGCAGTCATCTACTCGTCGCGGCAGGCCGGCGGCCGGTCACCGACGACATCGGCCTGGATCTGGCAGGCGTCGATCGCGACGAGCGGGGCTTCATCAAGGTCGACGACGCGCTCGCGACCACCGCGGAACGAACGTGGGCGATCGGCGAGGTCGCCGGCACGCCGATGTTCACGCACGCGTCGTTCGACGACTATCGCGTACTGAAGGCCGGTATCGAAGGGCGGGCAGGCAGCACGGCAGCGCGCATCATTCCGTACGCGTTGTTCACCGATCCGGAACTGGGGCGCATCGGCCTGAACGAAGCGGACGCCAAGGCGCGCAACACGCCCGTCATCGTCGCGAAATTGCCGATGGCGGCCGTGCCGAGAGCCCGCACCAACGGAACGACGCGAGGCTTCATGAAGGCACTCGTGGCGCCCGAAACCGGACAGATCCTGGGGTTCACGATGGTCGGCTCGGGGGCGGGCGAAGTGATGTCGGTCGTGCAAATGGCAATGATCGGCAACCTGCCGTACACGTCCGTGCGCGACGCCATCATCGCCCATCCGCTTCTCGCCGAAGGCCTCAATCTGCTCTTCGCCACCATCAAATAAGCGAGTGCTTTTGCCATTTGCCTGGCTTGCCCCACCGAACGCGGGGCCAGCCCGATGCTCGTGCCGCCACGACGCGCTTTGCGTCGCGGCGGCTTTCGCGCTTCCAATTCAGTCGTCGCCGCCACGATAAAAATGCTGACAGCCGCTCTCCTGCGATCGACACTATCCGGTAAAATCTCCGGACGAGTTCGAATCGCGCAACGCCAGCCCGTCATGTGCCGCACGGGCAGTTCCGCGATCGCGGGCCCTGAGAAAAATATGCCTTCGTCAACACCGGCGTCCCGGTCCGGACGCCTCGAGTGAACGATGGGCAAAGTCGCCGTTCTTCCACCTCATCCAGCATTGCCTGCGCCTCGTTACCGACGCGAACGAAGTGCGGGCACGGCCGTGCGTCGTGGAGTGGATACATGAATTGCTGCTGGCATCCGATATCGACGATCACGGGCGTCGATGTCGACACATTTGTGCGGCCTTGCTCGCCGAGCAACGGGGGAACCTCTTGGATCTGAACGCGACGCGCGCATCCGGTCATCCGGTCGATAGCAACGACCCGAACGACGAAGCGCGGGAAAATCGTATTTCGCGGCATCTCGCGCTGCGAATCCTGCCCATTTTCATGTTTGCGTATGTTGCCGCATACGTCGACCGCATCAACGTCAGCTTCGCGAAACTCCAGATGGGGGTCGACCTGGGTTTCACCGATGCGGTGTTCGGATTCGGCGCGGGTACTTTCGCGCTGGGCTACGTGGTGTTCGAAGTTCCGAGCAACATGATCCTGCAGCGGGTGGGCGCCAAGCGATGGCTCACGCGAATCATCCTGTCGTGGGCGATCGTTTCGGCATTGACCACCTTCATCGCGACGCCCAAGCAGTTCTATGTCATGCGCTATCTGCTCGGGGTGGCGGAGGCCGGGCTCGTGCCCGGCATCGTTTATTACATCTCCCAGTCGTTCCCGCGATACCACCGCGCGCGGGTGCTGTCCACCTTCTACGCGGCGCTGCCGCTGTCCGGTCTGATCGGCTCGCCGCTGAGCGGCTTCATCATGGAGTATTTCGACGGAATCGGCGGGCTTTCCGGCTGGAAATGGATGTTGATGGTCGAGGCGCTGCCTGCGTTCGTCGCCGCGCTTCTCTGCTGGAAGTATCTCGAGGACGATGTCACCCAAAGCCGCCACGAGACGGAGGCCGACCGAGCCTACCTCACCCGAACGCTTGCCGAAGATCGTGCTCTCGCCGCTTCGGCGAACAACAACGCGATGTTCGGCAGCTGGATCTTTTGGGTATTCGGGCTGATCTATTTCCTCGACGTCGTCGGCATTTACGGCTACACGCTGTGGGCGCCCACGATGATCAAGTCGCTCGGCGTGGGCAGGGATCTCTTCATCGGATTGATCGCGGCGCTGCCCAACGCGTTCGCGATGATCGTGATGATCACGGCCGGACAAAGCGCGGATCGCCGCCGAGAGCGGCGCGTCCACACCGCCGCACTATTCTTGCTGGCAGCGTTGGGGCTGACACTCGCCCTCGTCTGGCACGGCAATTTGTGGCTTACCGTGATGGCACTGTGCATCGCGAATGCGGGATTGCTTTCTCTTCCCCCGGTGTTTTGGGGAATGCCCACGGCGGTTCTCGGCCCCGGCAACGCCGCCAGCGGCATCGCATGGATCAGCGCGATCGGCAACATCGGCGGCTTTTTCGGCCCCTATGTGGTCGGCGTTCTCAAACAGTCGTCCGGGAGCTTCGCGCTTCCCGTCTCGTGCATGATCGCGTGCCTGTTGCTGGGCTTCTGCCTGACGCTGTCGTTGCCGAAACACATCGTCAACAGATAGCCCCCGGGCCGCGATTCCGGTTCGCTCCGGATCGACAGGGCGATGCGGCCGGATCGCCCCACCGGCGTGTTCCGTTGCGCTGACGCGGCGCGGCGCTCACGCGCGTCGAGATCGGTACTGCTACTCCGCGGTGGGATCCAGCCCCAGCGATTGCGCGCCCAGCACGAATTCGGGCAGGGTTCGCGCGCCCATCTTCCGCATTGCGTGGCCGCGATGGATCTTCACGGTGATTTCGCTCAATCCGAGCTCTGCGGCAATCTGCTTGTTCAGGAGGCCGCTCACGACGTATTTCATCACCTCGCGCTCGCGCGGCGTCAGCGTCTGGTAGCGGCGGCGCACGTCGGCGACACGGCTCTCCGACTTCCGCCGCTTCTCATCCTTCAGCAATGCATTCTGGACGACATCGAGCATGTCCTGGTCGCGAAAGGGCTTGGACAGGAAATCCAGCGCCCCGTTCTTCATCGCCTTCACCGACATCTCGACATCGCCATGAGCCGTAATGAAGATGATCGGCAGCTGCACGTCGCCCGCGACGATCTGCTCCTGCAACGCCAGTCCGCTCTGTCCTTTGAGCCGGACGTCGAGAATCAGACAGCTCGGCACATCGGGCTTGTCGAAATCCAGAAACTCCTGCGCGGAGCCAAAGAGCTCGACACTCAAGCCAACCGAGCGAAACAGCCGGCCGAGCGCCTTGCGCATGGAATCGTCGTCGTCGACAACGTACACGACGGAGTTTGTTGCGATGAGATCGGGACCGTGGCTCATGACTGCGTGATTCCTTCAAGCGGTAGAACGAACTGCATCGATGCCCCCTTGTTTTCTTGCGACTCGGCCCAGATGCGGCCGCCATGCCCCTCAACGATCGAACGGCAAATCGAGAGCCCCATGCCCATGCCCTCCTTCTTGGTGGTGAAGAACGGCGTAAACAACGAATTGACGTCTTCGCCACGAATGCCGGGGCCGGAATCCTCCACGCGTACCTGCACGTTCGCGCCATCGACCAGCCCGGTCGACACGACGAGGGTCCGCTTGCGGTCCGCGACGTCGCTCATCGCCTGAACGGCATTCATCAGGAGGTTGATGATGACCTGCTGCAACTGGACACGATCTCCGCGGACCCAGAGCGACGGCTCGCAGCTTTGCGCGACCTCGACGCCGTGAATCTGAAGCTCGCGGCGCACGAGATCGATCGATTGTTCGACGATGGACGTCACGTCGACGAGCGCGTCGTCCCTGTCTCTGCGCTTGGCCATCGCACGGATCTGCCGGATGATATCCGTCGCCCGTCTCGCGTCGTCGGTCATCTGCTCGACGGAATCCCGCACCTCGACGAGATCTGGCACGTCGTGGTCCAGCCAGCGCAGCCCTGCCTCACCTGACGTGACTATCGCAGCCAGCGGTTGGGTGACTTCATGCGCGATCGAAGCCGCCAGCTCGCCGAGCATCGTTACCCGCGTGACATGCGCGAGCTCCGCGTGCGATCGCTCGAGCGCCTGCTCGGCTTGCCGGCGCGCCTCGATGTCGGTGTTGACGCCGTACCAGCGCAGGATCCGGCCGTCTCCGCCGCGCAAAGGTGCGGCACCGACGATCATGCAACGATACTCGCCGCTGCCGAGCTGGACGCGCGCCGTCACCTCGAACGGGCTTCCCGTGGAAATCGCCTGGCGCCACGCGGCGCGCAACGTCTCGATGTCGTCGGCATGAACGATATCGCGCCATACATCCGTGCCGTCACTGGTCCGCACACCGTAATCCGTCCAGCGCCGATTGAGGTACAGCAAGCGCCCGTCTTCGTCCGTGCTCCAGACCATCGCGGGAATCGCGTCGACGGTGGCCACGAGCTCTTCCTTCTGGCGGCGCAATTCGGCTTCCAGCGATTTCGCCTGAGTGACGTCGCTATCGGTGGAAAGAATGGCGACGGGCAGGCCCGACTTGTCTCGCGACACGATCCATCGGCTGGAAATCACGACGCGCTCGCCGTTCTTGCGAATGCGCGTGAGCTCTCCCTGCCAGTTGCCGTGCGCCACCGTCTTCTCGATCAGGTCGGCAATCGGCAGCGCGGCGCCGGTGCGCGTCAGCTCATGGAACGCTTTCCCGAACGCTTCTTGCGCGCTCCATCCGTATAGGCGCTCCGCGCCTTTGCTCCAGAAGCGGATACGCCCGTCGAGCCCGTACACCACGATCGCGTCGTGGGTCAGATTGAGCAAGTCGACCTGGTTCTGCAGCGTCGCCCTGCTGCTCTGATTGCGCAACGCCAATGCCGAGACCGTCACGATCGCGATGACGCTCACGATACAGCGCGCGAGAGAACTGACGGCTATCTGGTCGCTCTGAGCCAGAAGAAATCCGAGGACCGTCAGGGATACGCATGCCCAGGCCACGCCGACGGTGACCGTTTGGGAGGCGACCGACGCGACCAGCAGCACCACGACGACATACAGAACCGCGACGGCGACGTCGACGGGCGCAAACGCGTCGACAAGGAATACCGCGAGGCCCAACGCAATCGCGACCGCGTATACCGCGGGCTGACTGTTCCGGAGTTGCGCCTGGAGATTGGGCCCGAGCTCGGACGCACGCGCCGCCGCGAGTTCGGCCGGAGCGATGACCGGATCCGCGTATGCGCCGTGGCCGTCACCCGCCTGGCGGTCGTTATTCATAGAGTCACTCGGTAAAGACGGATTTCCGGATCAGGTCCGATTGCTTTCCGAGCCGATCTCCTCCAGGCGCTGCTTGATCTGCGCCGGATCCACCGGTTTGCTGAATACGCAGATCGCGCCAAGCTTCATCGCTTGCTCGCGGGTGGTTTCGGATGGAAAAGCCGTGATGAAGATCACGGGGGGAGCCGGTCCGCGCTCGAGAAGCGCTTCGTACATCTCCAGCCCTGTGATGCCCTTCATCTGGACGTCCGAAATGATACACGCGACGTCCATTATCAAGTCGGCGTCAAGGAACTCCTCGCCGGACTCGTAGACCCTGACCTCCCAGCCGAGCGAACGAACGAGGCTTCGCGTGGCCCTGCGGATGGACCGGTCATCATCGACGATGGAAACAATACCTTGGTTCGGCATACGAGCGGTCCTTGACCTTCAATTCAGTAAAAATATCGAGAACGCGAGCATTTCAGGTCGGCGGCTCGACCGCATCCTATGCCGCCGGCAATCGGCGCGCAAACTATACGTCGGTATGAGTGCCGTCTCGGCCAACACCGTCGTGCGTTGCCCGCGTGTGTCATGCAGTTGCGGCAGTCGCTGCCAGTTGCTGCAGCCCCTTGGGCATGAACCGCGAGTCGTGTCGGCCACTGCCCGCCATCCAGTATGGCGCTGCGTCGCGCCCGCCGTTGATCGCGGGCGTGCCGTCGAAGCTGGCAGTCTCCAGATCGCGAAGCTGGGCTTGAATCCAGTCGATGAACGCCCGTATCGACATCGGCACCTGCCGGCGGTCCGGATAGAGGACAGAAATCGGTAGCGGCGGCGGACCATACTCGTCGAGCACGGTGACGAGCCGCCCTTTTGCGAGCTCTTCCGTCACCATACGCTCGCTGACCTGGGCAATACCGACACCCTCTACCGCATAACGAACCGCCGAACGGACGTCATTGACGGAAATGCGCTCCGCCAGCTTGAGCCGTGTCTCTGCTCCGTCCACGGTGTAGCGGAATTCCCGGGCTGGGCCGAAGCGCCTCGGGGTGTAATGGATGACATCGTGGCAATGAAGGCTATCCGGGTCGGCCGGCGTGCCCCGAACGCGCAGATAGTCCGGACTGGCGACGGTCACCACGTGAAAATTCCCGACGCGCCGGCTACGCAGCGACGAATCCGCGAGTTGTCCGACGACGACGGCGCAGTCCACGCCGTTGGCGATCAGGCCGTCCGCATCCCCGCCGACGTCCACGCGCAAGCCCACCTCGGGGTAACTGGCGTGGAAAGCCGGCACGAGCGGCAAAACCGAATGCGCGACCTCCTGGTCGAGGTCCACCGCCAGCCGCCCACGCGCGATCTTCCCCGCCCCGCTGAGTTGCTGCTGCATATGCTCGATCTCGCCGAGAATGCGCTGGCAGTGCTCCTGATACTGCTCCCCCTCCGTGGTGAGGCGAACACAACGGGTGGACCGCTGAAGCAGCGTGACGCCGAGATGCTCCTCCAATCGACGGACCAGCGTGCTGGCCGACGCTGCACTGATACCGAGCATCTCAGCCGCTGCTGTGAAACTGCCCAGTCGGGCGACGTGACTAAACACTGACATCGCATGCAGAGTACGGTCCATGCTGTTCTCCGGAAATCGTTGCGGTAGAAGGATTAACCGGAAGTCTAGAGAACAGTCGGCCGCGGCAATATCACCTCGTGGGAGTTTGGACCTTATACGATGGTGTTAATAGTCGCACCGCGGGCGCAGCGCGATCGAAGCGTGCGGCTCGCCGTATTGGACGGAATCGCCCGCCTACCCGCCGGTACATAGCGTGACACCGATCCGGACTCTCTGGACGACAGACCGGCGCAGTACCATTACGCTCCGTTGAGCAATGTGCTGATCCGAAATAGCGCCGTTATCAGGCACGCACCTGCCCCGCATTAGTACGCGATCCGAATTACTTGCGGCCGTCGAGCATTCATTGGCGGCACTTTGAAAACGCCAATCTCATGCCGCCCTCCTCGATGAGGGTCCGGACAACACCTCCGAGAAAAATCCATCACCGGATCCGGGTTCTCAAAGCTACGGCCACGATCTCCGTCTCGAGACGCTGGACCTGTTTTCGGCAGAAGATCCTGTCAACTGCGGGCAAGGCGACCTTTTCTGCAAACCTCAACCACAAGCCCTCCACTCCCGCCCAACTCCACCATCCCGCCCCCAATAATCCCCTTGACGCCCTATCTTTCGATATATATCTTTAGATATGTTTTGCGACACATAGGACACGATCATGCGGCACAACCCCTTCCGCGGCCATGCCCGCTGCGACAGTCATGGTACGTATGCCCGCCCCGACGGGTTCGCCGGTCTCTGGTACGCGATCGGCCGCCACCGTCGCGGCGGCCCCGATGCATTCGGCAGCGGTCCGTTCGGTGGCCGCGGCGGGCGCGGCTTCGGCGATTTCGGCGACGACGGCATGCCGCGCGGCCGCCAGTTCAGCTCCGACGATCTCCAACTGCTGCTGCTCGCGCTGCTCGCCGAGCAACCGAGCCACGGCTACGAGCTGATCAAGGCGCTCGACACGCGTTCGAACGGCTTCTACAGCCCAAGCCCCGGCATGGTGTATCCGGCGCTCACGTACCTCGAAGAAGTCGGCTTCGTCGCGTCGCAGGCGGAAGGCAACCGCAAGCGCTATGCGCTGACCGACGCGGGCCGCGCGCACCTCGATACCCAGCGTGAACGCGTCGATACGCTGTTCGCGCGTCTCACGCACCTTGCCCGCAAGATGGAATTCATGCGCCGCGCGTTCGCCGGGGAATCGGCGGGCAACGAAGCGCAGGAGGAATCGCAAGCCGGCTGGCTGCCGGAATTCGTCGAGGCGCGTCTCGCGCTCAAGCGCGCGCTGCTGCACAAGAGCGCCGCCGATACCGACGAACAGCGCCGCATCGCCGCCATCCTGCGCCGCGCGACGGCCGAAATCGAAGGCGGCGCCGGCGCGTGAGCCGCGCCGCCCCGTCACCACCCAAGGAGAACGGATTGATGCAGAACACGTCCGAACGCACCGTCACCCGCGTGCGCCACACCCTCAAGTTCCGCCTGCTGCAGGTGCTGCGCGTGCATGCCGTGACGCCGCACCTGCTGCGTGTCACGCTCGGCGGCCCCGATCTCGCGGACTTCGAATCCGCGTCGTTCGACGATCACGTGAAGGTATTTTTCCCGCCGCCCGGCGCGGAGCGGCCCGCGCTGCCGACGCTCGGCGCGAACGGCCCCGAGTTTCCGGAAGGCGAACCGAAGCCGGTCGCGCGCGACTTCACGCCGCGCCGCTTCGACCGCGCCGCCTGCGAGCTCGATCTGGAATTCGTGCTGAACCATCCGGGCCCGGCATCGCAGTGGGCCGCGCAGGCACGCGTCGGCCAATGGCTCGGCATCGGCGGCCCGCGCGGTTCGTTCGTGGTCCCGACCGATTTCGACTGGCATCTGCTGATCGGCGACGATACGGCGTTGCCCGCCGTCGCGCGGCGTCTCGAGGAATTGCCGGCCGGCGCGCGCGCGGCGGTCGTGCTGGAAGTGGCCGATCGCACCGCGCAGATCTCGTTCGACACGCGCGCCGACGTGCACGAAATCTGGCGCTTCCGCGCCGAAACCGCCGCGGCGAACGGCGACGTGCTGCTCAATGCCGTCCGCGGCCTGCCGCTGCCGTCGTCCGGCGACGGCTACGTATGGGCGGCCGGCGAAGCGTTGTCGATGCGCGCGGTACGCCAGCACCTGACCGGCGAGCGCGGCATCGACAAGTCGCGCATCCGCGCGGCGGCCTACTGGAAGCGCGGCGCGGCGGCCGTGCACGAAACGCTGGAAGACTGACCGGAGACACCGGGTTCGCCGGCGGCCGAAACAATCGTTGCGCCGGCGCAGCGGTGGGCTTGGCACCGGCATCGCGGCTGGTATATATCTGTGTCTGCGCGCCGCTGTCGGGCGACAGCCGCCGCAGCCCGCCCAGGAGCGCCCGGTCATGACAAAAGAAAGCCACGCTTCGCCTTTCCTTCGCCACCTGAAGATCGCCGGTTATTGCGGCCTCGCCGCGGTAGTCCTTGCGTTGTTCGTCGCGATGTGCGCGATCCTGAAGGAAAGCGCCCTCGACCGCGATGCCGCCCGGCATCCGGCCGATACGCCCGAACTGCGCGACGGCGGCGGCGGCCCGTCCGCGTCGGCCGAATCGGCCCGCACGTCCGACTCGCCCGGCTGACGGCAGCCCGGGCGTTTCCTTCCGCTTACGGCGCCTGCCGGCGCCCCATCACGACGGCATGCACCGAATCGCCGAGCCGTTCGAGCAGCGCGGTCACACGTTGCCCGTACAGGTGCGCGGCCAGTGCGCCGGCCGTGCCGACCAGCACGCCGCCCGCCATGTCGAGCGGCCAGTGCACGCCCGCATAGACGCGCCCCCATGCGATCGCCACGGCCATCGCGGCCATCACGAAGCCGGTCACCCGCGTCGTGCCGCCGAGCAGCAGGCCAACCGCCATGCTCCACGCGAACGTCATGTGATCGCTCGGGAACGAGCTGTCCGGCGCGTGCGGAATCAGTTGCGTGCCGACGCCCGCCATGAACGGGCGCGGCGAGAACCAGCCATGCCCGAGTACCTGCGCGAGCGCAAGCGCCACGCAAACGCCGACCCCGGCCTCGATCGCCTGACGCCGCGCGGGGCGCGCGCCGAAGATCCAGGTCAGCAGCAGCATCGCGGGCAGCGCATAAACGAGCCAGTCGGCGGCGAAGATCGCGAGGCGGGCAATGCCCGGGTGCGGTGCACTCCCGACGTTGATGGCGGAAAAGAGGGCGAGATTGACGTTCTGCATGAATCGGGTTGCGTGGGGCGTAAAAAGATCGGCCGGTTGCCCGGTCGGATACGAACGATGCCAGGGCGTGGCCGCTCGAGCGGTACCTGATGCGGCCGCCGCCCGGACAAGGCCCGCGCGGCGAACGCACTTAGAGCCTGCACTGCAACACAAGTTCACACAATTGTCATATTCTGGCGCCACCGTCTCCCGTAAAAGCTCACCGCGATTCCCGTAAAGGCTCACCTTTTCACGTCATGGCGTCATCGGCGCGTGCGACCATCGCCCCAACCAGCGTGCCGTCCCGGCCGTTTGCATCGTTCATCTCAATATTGACGCCGCAAATTATTCGAAATCGGCAACAATTAATTCCAGATGCGGCATCGCACAACGGCAACGCACAGGCATACGATTACGACCACTCATCCACGAAGCGATCAACAACAAGGAGTCCGCATGAAACCCAGCGATGTCCGATCGAAAGCGTTTGCGATGCCGTTGACCAGCCCTGCGTTCCCGATGGGCCCGTACCGTTTCGTCGATCGTGAGTTCCTGATCATCACGTACCGCACCGATCCGGACCGCCTCCGTGAAATCGTCCCCGAGCCGCTGCAGGTCACCGAGCCGCTCGTGCAGTACGAATTCATCCGCATGGCCGATTCCACCGGTTTCGGCGATTACACCGAGAGCGGCCAGGTGATTCCGGTCGAGTACAACGGCCAGCGGGGCGGCTATACGTTGGCGATGTATCTCGACGATCACCCGCCGATCGCCGGCGGCCGCGAGCTGTGGGGCTTCCCGAAGAAGCTCGCGTCGCCCACGCTGCACGTGAACACCGATCACCTCCTCGGCACACTCGATTACGGCAAGGTGCGCGTCGCGACCGGCACGATGGGCTACAAGCACAAGGAACTCGACATCGACGAGCAGGCAAAGCGGCTCGCCGGCCCCAATTTCCTGCTGAAGATCATTCCGCACGTCGACGGCACCGCGCGCGTGTGCGAACTGGTGCGCTATTACATGCAGGACATCAAGATGAAGGGCGCATGGACGGGTCCCGCATCGCTCGAGCTGGCGCCGCACGCGCTCGCGCCGGTGGCCGATCTGCCCGTGCTCGAGATCGTCGAGGCCCGCCACATCGTCGCGGATTTGACGCTGGGCCTCGGCGAAGTCGTCTACGATTACCTGGGCCAGTAACGCGTCCGCAGTCCCTTCTCCCTGTCAATCCTTTCACCACGGGAATTCGAACATGAGCAACCTGAATGGCAAGACCGCAGTCGTCACGGGCGCCGCGAGCGGCATCGGCAAGGAAATCGCGCTCGAGCTCGCCAAGGCGGGCGCGGCCGTCGCGATCGCCGACCTGAACCAGGACGGCGCGAACGCGGTCGCCGACGAGATCGTCAAGGCAGGCGGCAAGGCGATCGGCGTCGCGATGGACGTGACCAACGAGGAAGCGGTGAATAGCGGCATCGACAAGGTCGCCGCGACGTTCGGCTCGGTGGACATCCTCGTGTCGAACGCGGGCATCCAGATCGTCAACCCGATCGAGAACTACTCGTTCGCCGACTGGAAGAAGATGCAGGCGATCCACGTGGACGGCGCATTCCTGACGACGAAGGCCGCGCTCAAGCACATGTACAAGGACGATCGCGGCGGCGTCGTGATCTACATGGGCTCGGTGCATTCGCACGAAGCGTCGCCGCTGAAGTCGGCGTACGTGACGGCCAAGCACGGGCTGCTGGGTCTCGCGCGCGTGCTGGCGAAGGAAGGCGCGAAGCACAACGTGCGCTCGCACGTCGTGTGTCCGGGCTTCGTGCGCACGCCGCTGGTCGACAAGCAGATTCCGGAGCAGGCGAAGGAGCTCGGCATCAGCGAAGAGGACGTGATCAAGAAGGTGATGCTCGGCAACACGGTCGACGGCGTGTTCACGACGGTGCAGGACGTCGCGCAGACGGTGCTGTTCCTGTCGGCGTTCCCGAGCGCCGCGCTCACGGGCCAGTCGTTCATCGTCAGCCACGGCTGGTTCATGCAATGAAGCCGCACGCCCGCACCGAAAAGCAGGCCGTGGATGCGGCGGACCTGCACCACGAAGCCGGCGCGCCGGCCGCCGCGCGGTCGCTGCCGTACGAAACGATCGCGCTCGTCCTGCAGGGCGGCGGCGCGCTGGGCGCGTATCAGGCCGGCGTATTCGAAGGACTGCACGAGGCGGGCATCCCGCTCGACTGGATCGCGGGCATCTCGATCGGCGCGCTCAACACCGCGCTGATCGCCGGCAATGCGCCCGAGCACCGCGTCGAGCGCCTGCGTGAATTCTGGGAAACGATCTGCCAGCCGGCGTTCTTTCCGACGATTCCGGCCGCGTTCGAATTCGCGCTGTTCAACAGCATCGATCAGATCCGGACGTTCTTCACCGCGTCGCAGGCCGCCAGCGCGATGATGCAGGGCCAGCAGGGCTTCTTCGTGCCGCGCTTTCCGCCGCCGCTGCCGGGCGTGTCCGACCATCCTGAGAAAATCAGCTGGTACGACACGTCGGCGCTGCGCACGACGCTGCTGAAACTGTGCGATTTCGACCGGATCAACTCGAGCGAGACGCGCGTGTCGGTCGGCGCGGTCAACGTCGGCACCGGCAACTTCGTGTACTTCGACAACTCGCGCATCCGTCTCGCGCCCGAGCATTTCATGGCGTCCGGTGCGTTGCCGCCCGCGTTCCCGCCCGTCGAGATCGACGGCGAGTATTACTGGGACGGCGGTGTCGTGTCGAACACGCCGCTGATGGAAGTGCTCCGCGCGCATCCGCGCCGCGACACGCTCGCGTTCCAGGTCGATCTGTGGAGCGCACGCGGGCCGCTGCCGCGCACGATGGCCGACGTCGCCGAGCGCACGAAGGACGTGCAGTATTCGAGCCGCACGCGTTTCGTCACCGACACGCTGCAGCGCGAACAGCGCTACCGCAACGTGCTGCGCCACGTGCTCGAACAGGTGCCGGAAGCGCAGCGCAAGAACGACCCGTGGTGCGTCGAGGCCGAAGCGATGTCGAGCGGGAAGAAGTACAACATCCAGCACCTGATCTATCAGCAGAAGGCGTACGAGCATCACTACAAGGACTATCAGTTCGGTCTGTCGACGATGCGCGACCACTGGTCCGCGGGTCTCGACGACATCCGCAAGACGCTCGCGGTGAAGGACGGCCTCGCGCTGCCCGTCAACGACGCGGGCTTCGTCACGCACGACATTCACCGCCGCCGGTAATGCCGTGTACGACGGGCCGGTGCGCCGCGTGCGCCGGCCCGTCCTCCTTTCCGATTCGACATGCCGATTTTCATTGCGCTATTCGCGCTCATCGCCCTGGGCTGGGGCGCCGTTCATCTGTTTCACGTCATCGCCGCGCAGTTCGGCCAGCCGGTCGCGATCGCGGCCGCCGTGCTGGCCGCCGCGCTCCTGATCGCGCTGATCGCGTGGTGGCTCAAGCGCCGCCGCGACATCGCGCCGAACACGAAGGAAGAAGGCTGGACGCACGTCGTGCATCGCGCGTGGGGCGAGTTGCGCGTGTCCGCGACGCAAGGGCTGCTGTGGCTCTCGCGTGACGGCGCGGACGGCCGCTATACGCTGTCGCAACTCGACGGTTGCGAGGCCGCGCCGATCGACGGCCGCTGGCATCTCGTCGTGCGCGTGCGCGACGCCGTGCACGGCGAATGGAGGCTGCCGATGATGGACAAGCGCGATGCGCGGCGCTGGGCGCGCGTGCTCACGCTGGCGAAAGACAACCGGCTCTGAACGCGTGCGGGCCGCGCGGCCGGCACGGGCCAGCCGCTCGACGGCCCGCTATCGCGCACCGAGCGCCCACAGCGCATCGAGCACGTGCTGCGTCGCCCGTTCGACCGAGCCCGCCCGATGCGCGATGCCCAACTCGCGCCACAACGCCGGCCGTAGCGGCCGCATGACGATGCGCGCATCCGGCAGCGGGGCCCCGGCCTCGTGCGGCAGCAGCGTCGCGCCGTAACCTGCGGCGACCAGGCTCTTGATCGCATCGTTGTAGTTGAGTTCGATCCGCGGCTCGGGCCGGTGGCCGGCGAGCGCGAACCATTCGGCCGTGAGCCGCGACAGGCGCGTCGTCGCATCGTTGAGAATCAGCGGCCGCGCGGCCAGATACGCCGGCGTCACCCGGGCCGGAAGCGGCCAGTCCGCAGGCAGGAAAGCCATCACCGGGTCTCGACGCCATGGGCGGATCGACAGCCCCGCGACCGGCGCCTGCGGCAGCGCGACCAGCCCGACATCGAGCGTGCCTTGTGCAATGCGCGCCAGCGTGTCCTGCGACGTGAGCACCGCGATCTGCACGTCGATATCCGGATGCCGCGCGCGCAATCCGGCCACCGCCTGCGGCAACAGATGCGCGATCGCACCCGTCGATGCGCCGAGGCGGACACGCCCCGTCAACCCCTGCACCTGTCGCTGCACGTCGTCCAGCGTGGCTTCGACTTCCGCCAGCAGACGCCGCGCCCGCTCCACCAGCACTTCGCCGATCGCCGACGGGCGCACGTTGCCGCGCGTGCGCGACAGCAGCGGCGCGCCGACGCGGCTTTCCAGCTCGGCGACATGCAGGCTGACGGTCGGCGGCGCGAGATGAAGCCATTGCGCCGCCGCCACGAACGATCCGTGATCCGCGATCGCGACCAGCGTACGCAGACGGTCCAGACTGATCTCGCGCATCACACACCTCTTGTTCAGGAAAGCTGAATCGGACGGTCAGTAAATTCAACTTTTCCTATTCTAGACGTTCGGTGGACGATACGGCTTCCCCCGACGATCGAACGCGACGCACACGACCATCATGAGCCTCCCCATTGTCTTCATCGACGGCGACCAGGGCACGACCGGGTTGCAGATCCACGCGCGGCTGCGCGACCGCACCGACGTGCAGCTGCTCACGCTTCCCGCCGCCGAACGCAAGGACGCGGCGCGGCGTGCCGACGCGCTCAACGCGTGCGATATCGCGATCCTGTGCCTGCCCGACGCGGCCGCGCGCGAAGCGGTCGGCTTCATCCGCAACCCGGCGGTACGCGTGATCGATGCGAGTTCGGCCCATCGCACGCAGCCCGACTGGGTCTACGGCTTTCCCGAGATGGCCGACGGACATGCACGGCACATCGCTCATGCGAAGCGCGTGACCAATCCCGGCTGTTACCCGACAGGCGCGATCGGCCTGCTTCGTCCGCTGTTGCAGGCAGGCCTGCTGCCGCGCGACTACCCGGTGAGCATCCACGCGGTGTCCGGTTACTCGGGCGGCGGGAGGGCCGCCGTCGACGCATTCGAATCGGGCGACGCCGCCGCCAACGCGTTGCCGCTGCAGGTCTACGGCCTCGCGCTCGAGCACAAGCACGTGCCCGAGATCCGTCAGCATGCGGGGCTCGCGCACCGCCCGTTCTTCGTGCCGGCCTACGGTGCCTATCGGCAAGGCATCGTGCTCACCATCCCGATCGAGCTGCGCCTGCTTCCGGCCGGCGTGACGGGCGAGCGCCTGCATGCGTGTCTCGCGCATCACTACGCGGATGCGCATTACGTCGACGTGATGCCGCTCGCGGACGCACGCGCGGCAACGCATCTCGACCCGCAAGCGCTGAACGGCACCAACGACCTGCGGCTCGGCGTGTTCGTCAACGAAGATCGTGGCCAGGTGCTGCTGTCCGCCGTGTTCGACAATCTCGGCAAAGGGGCATCCGGTGCCGCCGTGCAGAATCTCGACTTGATGCTCGGTGCGCGACACGCGGCGTGACGCTCCCGCGGGCATCGTCGACGGTGCCTGCGCACGTCTCCCGCAAAAGCTCACCTTTAGCGGGTTTCAGGCCGCATCGTCACCCGCGGCCGCATTCAGGCCGGCCAGCGTCTCCACCAGAAAATCCACGCACACACGCACCTTCGCCGATGCCGCGACGCGTTCCGGATACACGGCCCAGATGTTCGCGGGCTGGATCGCGTCCGGCAGCACGCGGCACAACGCGCCGCGTTCGATCAGCGGCCCGGCTTCCCAGATCGAGCGCAGCACGATGCCGCGCCCGGCCAGCGCCCACTGCACGGCCACCTCGCCATGGTTCGTCGACAGCGCACCGCCGACCTTCACCGTGGCCGTCTCGCCGCGCACGTTCAGCCGCCATACGCCGAACGGATGGTCGCGCTCCTTGATCGCGAGACAATCGTGCGACGCGAGATCCGCGAGCGAGCGCGGCGTCCCGCGGCGCGCGAGATAGTCGGGCGACGCGCACAGCACGCGGTAATTCGCGGCGAGTCGGCGCGCGATCAGATGATCGGCGATGTCGTCGCCGATGCGCACGTCGAGGTCGTAGCCTTCGCCGGCCACATCGACGAGCCGGTCGAACAGATCGAGCCGCACGTTCAGTTGCGGATAGCGCGCGCTGAAGTCGAGCAGCGCCGGCGCGACGACGTGCCGGCCGAAGCCGAAGCTGCTCGACATGCGCAGCGTGCCGCGCGGCACCGTGCGCGTGGTCGACACGTCCTCGACGAGATGATCGACGTCGTCGAGAATTTTTTCCGCACGCGCGAACACGCGCTCGCCGGCCTCGGTCACCGTCATGCGGCGCGTCGAGCGATGCAGCAGGCGCGTGCCGAGCTGCGCCTCGAGCATCGCGATGCGCTTGCTGACATACGCGGGCGACACCGCGAGCTGCTCGGCGGCCGCGCTGAAGCTCATCAGTCGGACAACCAGGCTGAACACGCGCAGGTCGTCGAGGTTCGGCGATTTATTCACGATTCGTGGAAAGTCGATTAACTTTTGCGTGATTTTAATCCAGATTGAAACAAATAGAATGACGTGACGGGCCGCTGCCTTCCCGGCAGCCGGCCGAACAGCCAAGGAGATTTGCATGACCGACAGGACTTACAGGATCGCCGTGATCCCCGGCGACGGCATCGGCCGCGAAGTGATGCCCGAGGGCCGGCGCGTGCTCGACGCCGTGACCGCGCGCTTCGGCATCCGCTTCGACTTCGTCGAGATCGACTGGGCGAGCTGCGACTACTACGCGCAGCACGGCACGATGATGCCGGACGACTGGAAGGCCCAACTGTCGGGCGTCGACGCGATCCTGTTCGGCGCGGTCGGCTGGCCCGCGACCGTGCCCGATCACATTTCGCTGTGGGGCTCGCTGCTGAAGTTCCGCCGCGAATTCGACCAGTACATCAACCTGCGGCCCGCGCGCCTGTTCGACGGCGTGCCGTCGCCGCTCGCCGGCCGCCGCGCGGGCGACATCGATTTCATGATCGTGCGCGAGAACACCGAGGGCGAATATTCGTCGGTTGGCGGCACGATGTTCGAAGGCACCGAGCGCGAAGTCGTGATGCAGCAGTCGATCTTCACGCGGCACGGCACCGAGCGCGTGCTGAAATTCGCGTTCGAGCTCGCGCAGCGGCGCGCGAAGCGCGTCACCGTCGCGACGAAAAGCAACGGCATCGCGATCAGCATGCCGTGGTGGGATGCGCGCGCGGCCGAGATGGCCGAACGCTATCCGGAGATCGCGGTCGACAAGCAGCACATCGACATCCTGTGCGCGCGCTTCGTGCTGCAGCCGGACCGCTTCGACGTCGTCGTCGCGTCGAACCTGTTCGGCGACATCCTGTCGGATCTCGGCCCGGCGTGTACGGGCACGATCGGCATCGCGCCGTCGGCGAACCTGAACCCGGACCGCACGTTCCCGTCGCTGTTCGAGCCGGTGCACGGCTCGGCGCCCGACATCGCGGGGCAATACATCGCGAATCCGGTCGCGATGATCTGGTCGGCGGCGATGATGCTCGACTTCCTCGGCAACGGCACGGGCCGCGAACGCGACGCGCACGATGCGATCGTCGCCGCGATCGAGGACGTGCTGCGCACGGGGCCGCATACGCGCGATCTCGGCGGCAAGGCGGGCACGCAGGAAGTGGGCGAGGCAATCGCCGCGCGGGTTGCGGGTTGACGGTCATGCCCGGCGCTCGCGCCGGGCGGCGTCGCGTGAATCCGGCTGCGGTGAGCGACACGCGATACGGTTGCGCACTTGTGCGGACTCCGTCGATGCGTCGGCAGTCAAATCGAGCGGTGAGCAACGACGCATCGCAACGCGCACTGCTTGCACAGTTTGTCGTTGAAAACCGAAGTCGATCCGACCGGTGAGTTGCACGCCGCTCTCGCACACACCGATCATCAACACACGATCGCATCGACGCGATTGGTGAGATGCCTCACGCGGTGAAGCACACCGCCGCACGTCGCCACATACGCCGCCTCACCGGGCGCAACGCCGCGTCGACCTGTTCGAGGCACACAGCTCGACGCGACATTTCACCTCGTCCCGAAAAATCTCACCTTCAGCGGACGGCTCCCGAATTTCCTCACCATTGAACCCCGGTGATGCGTTCGCCGGTCCGTTTAACGCGTGCTCGCATCACAGCCCGAGGTCGGACAACCCCGGATGATCGTCGGGGCGACGGCCGAGCGGCCAGTGATAAAGACGGTCCGCCTCGCGAATCGGCAGATCGTTGATGCTCGCGTGACGATGCGCCATCAGGCCGTTTTCATCGAACTCCCAGTTCTCGTTGCCGTACGAACGGAACCAGTTGCCTGCATCGTCATGCCACTCGTACGCGAAGCGCACCGCGATGCGATTGCCGTCGAACGCCCACAGCTCCTTGATCAGCCGATAGTCGAGTTCGCGCGCCCACTTGCGCTGCAGCAGCCCGACGATCTCGTCGCGGCCCGTCACGAATTCCGCGCGATTGCGCCAGCGGCTTTGCGGCGTATAGGCGAGCGACACGCGTTGCGGGTCGCGCGTGTTCCATGCGTCCTCGGCGGCGCGCACTTTCTGGCGCGCCGTTTCGAGCGTGAAGGGCGGAACGGGCGGACGAACTTCGGGGGAAGCGGACATGGGTTGCTCCTGTTCAGGGTGACGGCCGCGAACGCACGCGGCCGGTTCGGATTCGCTGCGCCGGCTACCGCGATACGGTATCGAGCAGCAGTTCAGCCGTCGCGCGCGCATCGCGCGCGGCGTTTGCATCGCCACTGACGAGCGCCACGCCAATCGCGCCGTCGATCAACACGAGCCACTGACGCGCGATGCGCGCGAGCCCGCGGCGCTCGATGCCGGTTTCGTCGGCATAGGCGTCGAAGCGCTCGCGCACGAACGCCAGCAGGCGTGCCTTGTGCATACAGGCGACGACGCGCACGGGATCCTCGGCGTCGGGTATCTCGCCCGACGCATTCAGGAACGCGCAGCCGTGAAAGTCGGGCTGCCCGAACCAGTCGCGCAGCACGTCGAACATGCCGAGCAGTTGCGCGCGCGGCGTCTTGCCCCGCGCCAGCGTGGCGTCGACGAACCAGCGCATCCAGCGCTCGTCGCGACGTTCGAGCGCGGCGACCACCAGCGCCTCTTTCGATTCGAAATGCGAATAAAAGCTCTTTCGCGCCGCGCCGGATCGCTTGACGATCGCATCGACACCAGTTGCGTGGATGCCGCCCGAATAGATCAGCGCTTCGGCCGCGTCCAGCAGCCGCTCGCGAACGCCCGGTTCGCCGGAGGAGTCGAGAAGTGGGTTCATGGGTTTACGGTAGAACGATCGTTCTACCTTGTCAATATCCGGATGAAAAAGCCCTGTCGGCGGGAGGGCTGAATCGTGCCCGAAGCGCTGGCTCGTCGGGGTGAGCCTTCCGTTCGAGCCGTGCGGATGGGAAGGTGAACGGATCAGGTAGGGGTCGGCGCACCGATCGATGTCGATAACGCCGCGTATCAGTGAGTCGCAACGCAGCGTGCGGCTCACGGCGGACGTGCCGGGTCGGTACGATCTCGCATACGGTCGCGAGCGAACCCTCGCACGCCAGGCGAAGCGGGGAAGCGCGTGGAAGAGGAGAAACGGGCGCCGAATGCTATGGCGGGGAGAAGCGAAGCAGTTGCCGACAGGTGACGCGAGCCTGCTATTGCGCATCACCTATGCGCGATCGTGTGATGATTCGGCGCACGAACACGGCTCCCGAAAAATCTCACCTCAAGCGTTCAATCGTGCGTCCGCGGCGCGACGGTGCGTGTGTGCAAACGAAAACGGGGCAGCCGGCAAACGTGCCGCGCCGCCCCGTCTCTCGACACCCGACTCAGACCGTCCAGTCGAGAATCACCTTGCCGCTTTCGCCGGACAGCATCGCGGCGAAGCCTTGCTCGTAATCGTCGGCCGCGAAGCGATGCGTGATGATCGGCGACAGGTCGAGGCCGCTCTGCAGCATCGCGACCATCTTGTACCAGGTCTCGAACATCTCGCGGCCGTAGATGCCCTTGATCTCGAGCCCCTTGAAGATCACCTGGTTCCAGTCGATCGCCGTCTGCGCGGGCGGGATGCCGAGCAGCGCGACCTTGCCGCCGTGGTTCATCGCCTCGAGCAGGCTCGTGAACGCGCTCGGCACACCGGACATCTCGAGACCGACGTCGAAGCCTTCGGTCATGTGCAGGTCGGCCATCACGTCGCGCAGCGACTCGCGCGCGACGTTGACCGCGCGCGTCGCGCCCATCTTGCGCGCGAGTTCCAGCCGATAGTCGTTGATGTCGGTGATGACGACGTTGCGTGCGCCGACGTGCTTCGCGATCGCGACGGCCATGATGCCGATCGGCCCCGCGCCGGTGATCAGCACGTCTTCGCCGACCAGGTTGAACGACAGCGCCGTGTGCGTCGCGTTGCCGAACGGATCGAAGATCGACGCGAGATCGTCGGAGATTTCCGGCGGAATCTTGAACGCGTTGAACGCCGGAATCGCCAGGTATTCGGCGAATGCGCCTTCGCGGTTCACGCCGACGCCCACCGTGTTGCGGCACAGATGCCGGCGCCCGGCGCGACAGTTGCGGCAGAAACCGCACGTGATGTGGCCTTCGCCGGACACGCGATCGCCGATCGCGAAGCCGCGCACTTCCTGCCCCATCTCGACGATCTCGCCGACGTATTCGTGGCCGACGTGCATCGGCACCGGAATCGTCTTCTGCGCCCAGTCGTCCCACTTCCAGATATGGATGTCGGTGCCGCAGATCGCCGTGCGGCGGATCTTGATCAGCACGTCGTTGTGGCCGACTTCGGGACGCTTCACGCGCGTGAGCGTGAGGCCGGGGCCGCGTTCGAGCTTTGCCAGTGCTTTCATGGTCGCGCCTCCGTCAGATGATGCCGAGCGACTTGCCGACGCGCACGAACGCGGCGACCGTCTGGTCGATCTGCTCGGGCGTATGCGCGGCGCTCATCTGCGTGCGGATGCGCGCACGGCCGCGCGGCACGACGGGGAACGAGAAGCCGATCACGTAGACGCCTTCGCCGAGCAGCCTGTCGGCCATGTTCGTCGCGAGCTGCGCGTCGCCGAGCATCACCGGGATGATCGGATGCGCGCCGGGCACGAGCGTGAAGCCGGCTTCGGTCATCTGCTTGCGGAACCGCGCGCCGTTCTCGCGCACGCGCTCGCGCAGCTTCGCGCCTTCGTCGCTGCCGAGCAGTTCCAGCACCTTCAGCGACGCCGCGGCGATGCTCGGCGTGAGCGTGTTCGAGAACAGATACGGACGCGAGCGCTGGCGTAGCAGCTCGATCACCTCGCGACGCGCGGCGACATAGCCGCCCGACGCCCCGCCGAGCGCCTTGCCGAGCGTGCCCGTGATGATGTCGACGCGGCCTTCGACGCCGCAGTGCTCGGGCGTGCCGCGGCCATGCGTGCCGATGAAGCCCACCGCATGCGAATCGTCGACCATCACGAGCGCGCCGTATCGATCGGCGAGATCGCAGATGCCCTTCAGGTCGGCGATGATGCCGTCCATCGAGAACACGCCGTCGGTCGCGATCAGCTTGTGGCGGGCGCCCGCGGCGTCGGCTTCCTTCAGCTTCGCCTCGAGGTCGGAAAGATCGTTGTTCTTGTAGCGAAAACGCTTCGCCTTGCAGAGGCGGATACCGTCGATGATGCTCGCGTGGTTCAGCTCGTCGCTGATCACCGCGTCGTTCTCGTCGAGCAGCGTCTCGAACAGCCCGCCATTCGCGTCGAAGCAGCTCGAATAGAGGATGCTGTCCTCGGTGCCGAGAAACGCGGCCAGCGCGCTTTCCAGTTGCTTGTGCACGGTTTGCGTGCCGCAGATGAAGCGCACCGATGCCATGCCGAAACCGTCCTGGTCGAGGCCGGCCTTCGCCGCGTCGACCAGGCGCGGATCGTTCGCCAGGCCCAGATAGTTGTTCGCGCAGAAATTGAGCACGCCGGCACCGCCGGCGAGCCGCACGGCTGCCGCCTGGGGACTCGCGATCTCGCGCTCGGTCTTGTAAAAACCGTCCGCGCGGATCTGGTCGAGCGTCCCGCGCACCTGGGCGAGAAAGGCATCACGCATCGCAAAGCTCCTGACAGGGTTTCGCATTCCGCAGCGCACCGCTCGTGGCGGCGCAACGGCCTGCTACTGTTATAGTCGGTCGTTCGGTTGACCGCATTTATCCGATATTCCGAACTAGAATTCGAAATATCGAACAACTCTAAGCGAACGGAATTCAAATGGCAAGTTCCCCCGGATCGCGGCGCACGCCTGCCGGCGCCGCCCCGCAACCGCCGGCCGCGACCCCGCCGCGCGTGGGCGAGCAAATCCAGCGGCTGCGCAACGAGCGCAAGCTGACGCTCGACGACCTCTCGCGCGCAGCCGGCGTATCGAAATCGATGCTCTCCGAGATCGAACGCGACAAGGCCAACCCGACGATCGCGGTCGCGTGGCGGCTGACGAACGCGCTCGGCATCACGCTCGATGAACTGTTCTCGCAGCCGAAGGCGCCCGACACGATTCGCGTGGACGGCCCGCACGACATTCCGACGCTCGCCGGCCACGACGGCCGGTACCAGTTGCGCGTATGGGGCCCGATCGATCTCGCCGGCAAGTTCGAGTGGTACGAGCTGACGCTGCCGGGCGGCGGCGCACTGGTATCGAACGCGCACGAACCGGGCACGCGCGAGCATCTCACCGTGCTGCACGGCGCGATGGAAATCGAAGCCGCCGCGGCCAGCCGACGCCTGAAGGCGGGCGACACCGCTCGCTATCCGGCCGACGAGCCGCATGCGATCCGCAACGCCGGCAAGACCGAAGCGCGGGCCTTGTTGATCGTGATCCATCGCTGACGGCGCGTATAGTCGGCCAAAAGGCAGATCGCAGGCCAGTTGCGGAAAACACTGTATGTTTGTACAGTATACGGACATTCCGCCATGCATGGGCCGGAGCCGGCGCACCGAGGCGCCCGCCCCGGTCGACAGGAGCCTGCAATGACAGAAGAACAAGATTTGGCCGCGCTCAGCTTCAAGGCTGCCGCGCACGACCTCGAACTGATCGTTCGCCATATCGCCGCGCGCTACATCCGTCAGCGCGTACCGCTGACATGGCGCCTGCTGCACGCGATCGAAGCCGAAGCGCTCGCCGATCTCGGCTTTGCGAGCCGGCACGACGCCGGCATGCGGCAACTGTTCGAACGACCGTCCGACATGACGTTTCCCGAAACGGACGATCCAATCGACTTCGGGCGCTCGAACGCGCTGCCCGCGGTCTTTTCATTCGCCGTTCTCGCGTACGAAGCCGCAGCAACCACGCACGACACCGCACGGCCCGTGCGCGCTCACCGCCCGTCCAAGGCGTGGGGCGACTGATGGCCGAGCCCCGGCCGCGATGCATGGCGGCCGGTTCACCCGCGTGCTGCCCGATACGTTGCGAAAAGGGCTACGATATACGCAACTAACGGAATTAACACCATGTCCCTTCCCGCCTCTCCCAACACCGCCGCGCGTGTGGAAGAAAAGGATCTGTTCGACCGCGACGCATCGGACTGGGTCGTCTCTCCCGAAGCCGCTTTCGACGCGTGGCTCGCGATGCAGGACTATCGCCGCTCGTCGGCCGATGTCTATCGCGCGCAATGGGGCGCGTTTCTCGCGTGGATGCGTGCGCATCAAAAGAATCTGGCCACGGTCGATACGCCGACCATCGCGAACTTCGTCGGCGAGTTGCCGATCAAGAAGACACAGCGGATGCGCTATTTAAGGCTGATCGAGCGTGTGCTCGACCATATCCGCCGCACCGAATACGCATCGACCAATCCCGCCCGTTTCATTGCTCAGGATGGCGAAGCGAACTGGCGCAAGGCCCGCGACAACGAACCGACCGGCTTCCTCACACCGGCGGAACGCGCGACGTTGCTCGCGTATCTGTTTTCGCCGATCGGCGTATCGGGCGCCGCGTACTGGAAGGAGCGTCGCGACCGCGCGCTCGTTGCCGCGTTTCTCGGCGCCGGCATCAAAACCGGGGAAGCGCGCGCGCTTACGATTAGTTGCATCAATACGAGCGGCACGTCGCTGCGGATCGAGTCGACGCATCCCGATTACGCGCGCGAAACCCATCTCGCCTCGTTCGCGATCGCATTGCTCGAAGCCTGGCTCACCGAACGCAAACGCCAGGAGATTCCGGGAGAACTCGTGTTCCCCGCGTCGCATGCCGGGCGGCCGATGCACAAGGCAACGATGCTGCGCGCGATCGACGCGATCGTCGAATCGGCCGGGCTCACGTCGTCACGCACCGCGCGCGCAAGCCCGCAAACATTGCGCAATACGTACGCGGCCGAACTGTTCGAGCACGACGTCCCGCCCGAGCGGGTCGGCAAATGGCTGGGCTTCATGCGGCCGATCTCGTCGAATCGCCTGCATCGCGCATGGAAAAACTGGCGCGACGGGCTGGCCGACGACAACGGTGACGCGTCCGACCGCGACGAAACTCACTGATCGGGAAACGGCTGCTCACGCAAAACGATCCGTGAGCAGCCTTGCGTGGCGCAGCCTCACCGTTTCACAGCTCCCGAAAAACCTCACCTCAAGTCTCCCGGATATTCTCACCTGTGCGGTGTCGCCGGCTTCCGGGTCAAGTCTGCGCGAAACGCGCGGCGGCTTCGAAACGGGACGGCCATGGGCCCGAAGCGTGCTCGCATTCGGGGCACGCGACTTCAAAGCCGTCGTCACCGTGTGACAGTTCCGGCTCGCCGTCGCAATGCGGGCACCGGGCCGGCGCCGGAATCTCGTGATCCAGCGAGGTGCCGATCGCGGCATACGCGTTCGCATCGAGTTGTCCGGCATCGGCCAGGCGCCGGAGCAGCGCGGCGATTTCCGGATTCATCCCGCGGTTCGCGCGCAACGCGTTCGCGTCGCGCATCGCGCGGTCCAGTTCGTCGCTCTGGGTACGCAACTGTTCTTCGAGCCGGTCGGCGCGCGCCTTGGCCGAGCTCAATTGCTGCAGGAAATCGAACTCCTTGCGCTGAACGTCGCGCAACCCGCTCTGGTAGGTCGACGCCATGCTGCGCAACGCGTCCAGTTCGACCAGCATCGGCTTGACGCGGCGTTCGGCTTCGGCCACCGCATCCTTGATTTGCTGCGCATAGTGCTCGGTGCGCTGCTGCAATTCGGCTTGCAACGCATCGATGCGGTCGCGCAACGCGGCATTCTGGGCCTGTTCGGCATCGAGGCGGCCGGCAGCCGCGGCCAGTTCCTTTTCCAGTCGGGCGACTGTGGTGAGCAACGTTGCTTCGCTTGCCGAACCGTGCGTGGTCTGCGACGCAAGCTGGACCTCGAGTTCGGTCACCCGCGCCTGCAATTGCTCGTTTCTCGCTTCGCCGCGCGCGAGCGCTTCTTCAAGCGTTTCCTGGCGGACGGTTGCGTCACGCAACCGCTGTTCGGCCGCGGCCACATCGGCGCGAACCTGCTCGCGGTCGCCGTCGAGGCTGTCGCGCGCCGCTTTCAACGCCTCTTCATAAAGTGCGCCCAGCAATGCGCCGGCCTTTTCCTCGACGGCCTTCGGGATCGCCGCGCCGTCGAGCCTGATCTTGGAGGCGGAACGGATGCGCTCCCAAAAGTGATCGATGTCTTTCGGGATGTCGCTGGCGCTGCCGGTCTGGGTGAGATCGCGCACGTTGGCGGCCGACGGCCGGATGCCGAGATCGAAAAACAGGCGCTTGCACGCATGCAGCGACAATTCCTGACGCCGTGCACCGCTTGCGCGCAGCGATTCCAGTTCTTCCCGAATGACTTGACGCATTTCGTCCAGGGTCATGACAACACTCGCAGGCAATGAAGTGTTGCAATCATAACGAAACACGTATTTTTTGATACTTATTTCGACGGTCCGTTGTGAATTTACGTCGTTTTGCACCGAAATCAGCGCTGCGAACGCGTTTGGCCGAAGGTGGCCTCGGATTCCGTGAAACAAAGCGAAGAAAATCATCCAAGTCTTTGTTCGGCAAGCGTTTTTCAGCGGACCCCGAACTTTGGTATTTGTTTCACATGACATCGGATCCGATGGCCCGTGGGTGTTCAGGGGTCGGGGTATCTGTGGAAAACTCGTCAACCGATGTCTTGAGAGTATTAGAAGTAAACACCCTTGAACCCTTAGTTAAAAACGTTAACGCCACGGCACAGCCTTGTGGCACAAGGCTTTCCGGCCGACAAGGTGAAGTTTTACGGGAGCCAAGGTGATCTTCTGCGGGAGCTGACGTGATGGGGTTCGGGGAGCTGCGTGAGCCGTTGCAGGAAGGGTCGTGAGCGGATTCGGGATCACAGTAAAACACGAGTTTTCCCAAAGGTGAGGGTTTTCGGGGTCATACAGCCATGGAACCCGCACTGCGCCTGACCGCACAGTTTTCTGCCTGTGCAGACATAGGTGAGAATTTGCGGGACCTGTTTCGCGCCCCGATTTTGCCCATTTTTTGGGCAGATTGGATGAAAGGTGAGATTTCACGGGACCTCGCGGGAATTTGCTGTGAGGATTTCCGGGAAGCGGACGCCATTTTGCACAGCAAAAGTGCTCTCCGGTGCCTGTGATGCCCCAAAGGTGAGGTTTTTCGGGAGGGAAATCCGGGTCTTCCTGCCCCTTTGCGCGCAAGGTGAGCTTTTTCGGGGCATGGATCACAGGCTGTGGCCTGGCTGAAAGGTGAGATTTTCCGGGAGAGATATCTGCTCGAAAAATGGGCAAAGGTGAGGCTTTTCAGGACCAGGGACCGGTCGAATTCGCCGAAAAGCCCGCCAGGACTGGAAGAAATCTCGTTTTTGCTGTGCCACTTTTTGGCACAGGTGAGATTTTTCGGGGGCGGGCCTACGGTCGTCGTATGAAGGATTCCAGCCGAAAGGTGAGGCTTTCCGGGAGATCGCGACGATGCACAGCCAAATGCCTTCTGTGCATAAGTATCGGAAGAAATTGAAGTTTTTGATACCGGGCCGGTTACGGTGAGGTTTTTCGGGAGCCATTTCCGTGCCCGCCGCAGTGCCGCATTTGATTGGTAAGGTGAGCGTTTTCGGGAGTCGTTGGCGCTCGGTCCCGCGTCCGTCGGGCATTTATCGGTATCCGGACGAATCGACCTGCTGTGCTCGAGGTGAGTATTTTCGGGACCCGATACGATTTGCGCGCTGTACAATGCGCGCCCGGGCCAGCCAATCACGCGTTGTTCGGGCCGCGCGTGCCGGTTTCCGCGGTGCTTTCCCCTATGTCGGAGCCGAATCGACTTCCTTGCGAGCCGTGCCTGTACATGCATACAGGCCGGTGTGCTTCAGTCGCGGACGGGCGGTGAGGTGCAGTCGCAAGCCTGTGTCGAACTCACGGCTGCGCAGTCGCAAAATTACGACAAATCGAAAGGTGAGCCGATACGGGAGCCAATTCCGCACGTGTCGCGCACAGGGGAAATTCTGTGAATCGGCGCATGCCGCGGCACGTCTGGAAGAGTCCGGAACGCCGCCCTGGCCGACCGGTGAGCGTTTTCGGGAGGGGTTCGGGTGAGTGCCGTTTTGCCGGCGCGCTTCACCGGCTATGGTGAGCATGTCGTTCTGGACGCACATCACCGCAGGCGCTATCCTTCCGGGAAACTTCTCCTCCGACCCGACGTATGGCCACGACGAAGCGCGCCAAGAAAACCGATGTGGATGTGGTGAGTGCCAGTTCAGCCGAATTGCGAAAGGCCGTCGAGGCGATCGCCATTCAGCCGAAGAGCGGCAAGATCACGCTCCTCACTCGCAAGCTGTTCAATGTCCTGCTGGCCGTCGCGCAGCAGGCCGACGATTCGGGCGATACGTATCGCGCGCTGCTGTCGGACATCGTTGCCAACTCCGCTTTCGATTCGAACGACACCGCGTTGGTGAAGGAACACCTGCGTCGCATGGTGTCGGTGCAGGTCGAATGGAGCACGGGGACGTCGAGCCAGAAGCCGGGCCGCAAGTGGGGGATCTCCACGCTGATTGCCGATGCGGAAATTCTCGAGGATCCGACCACCCGCCGCGTATGGGTCGAATTCTCGTTCGCGCCGAAGATCAAGAAGAAGCTGCTCGACCCGGTCCAGTATGCGCGCCTGAGCCTGCAGTTCCAGAGCCAGCTACGCAGCAGCGCGGGGCTCGCGCTGTACGAGATCTGCGTGCGCTACCTGACGAACCCGAGCCATTTGACGATGCGCGAGCCGTGGGAATGGTGGCGGCCGATTCTGTCGGGCACGCCCGACACGGAAGCCGGCGACGAAGCGAAGCGCGAGTACAAGTACTTCAAGCGCGACTACCTGCGTCCCGCGATCGCGGAAGTCAATGCGGTCACCAACATCTTCGTCGAACTGATCGAGCACCGCGAAGGGCGTCGGGTGGCCGAGATCCAGTTTCGCGTGACCGAACGCAAGCAGCCGATGCTCGCGCTCGACGAACACCCGAACGTGTTCGACAGCACGCTGGTCGACCGGATGGTGAAACTCGGGATCCCGCTGAAGGAAGCACAAACACTCTATGCGGACAGCGAGGAAAATCGGATTCGCGCCGCATTGCAGATGACCGAGCAGCGGATGCGCAGCACGACGCTGCCGCCGGTGCGCAGCGCGCCGGCGCTGTTCAAGGACGCGCTGAAGAAGGGTTATGCGCCGCCGGTCGAGTCGGTCGACGCGCTGCCTGCCGGCACGCCGTCCGCGAAGGCTGCGGCTGCGCAGCCGGACGATCTGAAGGCTCGCCTGCTGAGCGAGTTCGCGGCGTTCCGCCGCAAGGAAGCGAAGGTGCTGTACGAGGAGCAGGGCGACGCGGAGCGCGAAGTGGCGCGTGAGTCGTTCGAATCCGAGGCATTGCCGACGATGGGCTCGCATCTGCGCGACGACTGGCGCAAGCGCGGCCTCGATTCCAAGCTGGCCGAGACGGCCTTTTTCGACTGGCTGGCCCAGAAGACCTGGGGCGAGCCGACGGACGGCGATCTGCTGTCGTTCACGCTGAACCAGTCGCGGGCCGCTTGAGGCCTGCTCAGGCCCGCTGACGGGCCGCCGCCGGTCCCATCCATTGGTCGGGCGGGACCGGCGCCCTTGTCAGGCTCTGCCGGCCGCTTCCATTACTCCGACAACAGCATCCGCTCGAGTTGCTCGAGGATCGCGTCGCGCTTGTCCTTCGGCAGGCCGCGCAGGCGCAGTTCGATGCGGTCTTCGCCATACGATTTCAGATCGCCGACCGACTTGCCGCCGAGCTTGATCTCGAGACGCTGCGCGTAGCGCTGACGGCCCGCGGCCTTCGGCGTCTCCTGCGCCGCGACGCGGCCCTTGACGATGTCCGACACCTGGCGCGTGCTGAGGTCGTCCGACACGATCTTGTTGATCAGCCGCAGCGTCGCCTCGGTGCCGCGCGCGTTGTGATAGCGGCCGACCTGATACGCCATGTTCGATCCGAAGCGATCGGGGCGCGCGACCATTTCCTGCATGATCGCTTCCGGCAATTTGCCGATCGACAGCGCGACGGCCACCGTCGACTCGTCGAGGCCGAGATGCTCGGCGAGTTCTTTCTGGCTCTGGAAATGCTTGTCGTCGAGGAAGCGGCGCCACACGACGGCATTGTCGAACACCGTCTGCGAATCGCGCTGAACGTTGAGGTCATAGCCGAGCTTGTAGCTCTGGATGCCGATCGGCACGTCGATCACGATCGCCTTGACCGACTCCTTGTTCGCTTCCTTCAGCGCCCGCACGCGACGGCCACCATCGCTGACGAAATACGTGCCCGGGTTGTCGTAATCCGGAATCACGTGGATCGCTTGCTGCTGCCCTTGCTTCGCAAGGTTCACCGCGAGTTCGGCAATCGACGATTTCAGATAGAAGTGCCGCGGGTTGAACGGGCTATGTTTGATCGCCTTCAACGGCAACTCGATCACCTGCCCCGGGGCATAGCGATTCTCGAGACGCCACGCGCGATATTGCTGCGATTCGTCGATCGACGGGTCGATCGTGAATTCCGGAGCAGGCGGCGGTGCGATGTCCTTCTTCGTGGATTTGGTCGACGCCGGGGGCGGCGTCTCGGACTTGACGATGCCGTCGATCGCATTGAGCCGATCGAGCGCCGTGCGCTTCTCGCTCGTCGTGATATCCGGGCGCGCTTGGAATCCTTTGGCAAATTGGGAGGGTTTCATGTGACTCCTTTGTGCGCATAAAGTCAGGGCAGCATGGCGACGATTTCGTCGGCACATGCGCGAATTTCGGAGGCGGCCAGCTTGCCGCCACGATCGTTCATTTGCAGCACGGTCTGACCGAGCGCCATCGCCTGCTTGTACGCTTCCCGAGTCGGGATCTGCGTCTTCAGCAACGGAAAGCCGAGTTCCTCGAGCGCACGCTTGAGCTCGCGGGTCAGCATGCGTTTCTCTTCGGTCTTGTTCAGCAGGAAGACCGCGCGGAGGTCTTCGTTCATCACCTGCGCCTGCTGAATCAGTTTGACCAGCCCGACGCTCGACCAGTAATCGGCCGGCGACGACGATGTCGGGATCACGGCAATCGATGCGGCCAGCAGGACGACACCCGAGACTTTCTCGGTGATCGACGGCGGGCAGTCCACGACGATGATGTCGTAATCGTTGATGAACTTCTTGATCTCGCGATGGATCTGGCCGTCGGCTTCGGCAAGATTGACGACCGGAAACGGGATGCCGTTTTCGCTGTCGCCGGATGCGCTCGACCAGTGAACCAGCGTGTTTTGACGGTCAGCATCGATGACGAGGACGCGCTTCCCTTTTTCATGGAACGCGGCGCCGAGATGCATGGCAATCGTGCTTTTGCCGACGCCACCTTTTTGTTGAGTGACTGCAATGATTTCCGCGGCCAATTTTCACTCCTGTTTTGGTCGTTGGAATTCTACAGGACGATATTTGAATTTCAATGAAATTGTCGGTCGACAACGACGCATTGGCCATTCGGACGATCGGTTTATGCGCATAAACGAAGTGGCGAAGATGGCGAGCTCGTTGGGGCGGTGTGTTGGAGGTGGCGAAGCTGAGATAGAGGGGGGATGGGCTGCGTGGGTGGGGTCTTCACGCGCTACATCGTCGGGCACCTGTTCGTCACTGGGATATCGCGGGTGCTCTGCCCTTTCCGGGGCGGATAGGGCTGTCGGCGAGCCGGGGAGTTTGTGCGCATAAACTCCGCAGCGGACGAAGCGATGACTCGGCGAGGAGCGTGCCAGGCATCTGCGAGCGACCTGAGCGATCTGCGAGTTTCGAGGCGAATGCGCGACCCTGAGTCGCCTCCGTGAACGGGCATGCCTCAGGGTGACATTCTGTCGGCCCCGCAGCGTTTATGCGCATAAACCCGACGCAACGATGACCCGCGATGAAGGGCCGCAGCCGGCACCTCGCCCGAATCAGGCGACCCATGATGTCGCGTCGGGACGGTCTGTCGCTTGCAGCGATCGCCCGGTGCCGTCTCGTGTCGGCATCGCCCACGGCCCGAGTCAAGCCGTGCGTCGCCCGACAATCGCCGGCCTTATGCGCATAAACCTGCCCGAGGCAGGCGGCCGATGATGTCGTGCTGGGGTGGCCTATTGATACAGCTATCTCCCTTTGCCGTCTTGTGTCGCATACGTCCACGCCCGGAGTCGCGCGTCGCCTCGGCCGAAAATCGCGGGCTTTATGCGCATAAACCACTCGACGCGCCGCGCAATCCCGCACCCCTTCCACCATCGGACAGCCTCTGCGACCATTGCTAGGCTAATCGCAGTCCGGGATCCCGCGAACCAGGTGTTCTAGCTTTATGCGCATAAACAACGGCTCTTTGAAGCGTTTTCGAACACCGGAGACACGCTCTTCCATCACAGCGCGTCGCTAAACCAAACCGTCTCAGCCACTTGTCGAAAGGAACGCCACCCCGGTCTCGGCTGAACCACGCCAGCAAGCCGCTCAATGCAGAGTGGCTACAATACAGGGCTCCCCCACCCAGGCTTGAATGATGATCACGATCTACCACAACCCCCGATGCTCGAAGTCCCGCGAGACGCTTGCGTTGGTCGAGTCGCTGAATACCGCCGGCACGCCGTTGACCGTCGTCGAGTACCTGAAGACGCCGCCGACAGTCGAGGAACTGGAAACGCTGCATCAGCAGCTCGGCCGGCCGGTCCGCGACATGCTGCGCGACGGCGAGGAGCCGTACAAGACGCTGAATCTTGCCCGCGCGGATCTGACCGACGCCGAAGCCTACGCGGCGATCGTCGCTCATCCGATCCTGCTGCAGCGCCCCATCGTCGTGTATCGCGGCAAGGCGGCTATCGGTCGACCGCCCGAGTCCGTGAAGGCGTTGTTCGAATAATTCTTGTCCGGCGTATTTTTCTTATTGCATCGATGCGGCCCAGCCCGGCCCGGCACGCGCAACGGCATCCAGGCCGATGCAACGTCCAGGCCGCCCGCTAGCCGTCACCGGAACGATACGCCGACGTCGCGGCGCTTCGGGCGTGAACACGCCCTAACCGCCACCGGCCGGCCCGTCATCATCATCCGGCTCCCGCCCCGCCGCCGCTTTCGCGGCGGTCCGCAACAGCGCGATCTGCCCGCGATAGGCGCGGCATCCGCTGCAGGTCGGCAGATGCACACGCACCCGCAGGCGCTCGTGCAGTGTCAGAGGCCGGTCGAGCGCATCCGACAGCAGTCGTGTCACGTCAGTACATTTCCCCGGCAGCATCTTCGGTCGTCAGTCCTTTTTCGCTCAGGCAGGTTCGCAGGCGCGTGCGTGCCCGGTACAGCAGCACGCTGCAATGATTCGTCGTCAGCGTCAATTCGCTGCAGATGTCCGGAATCTCGACGTCGAGAAATTCGCGCATCATGAACACGCGTCCGATCTGCTCCGGCAGATGGTCGAGGCACACCTGGAACAGCATCCAGAACTGCTGTTGCTGCAACAGCGTCTCGGGTTTCGGCCACGGTCGCGGTTTCGCATGCGCGGCCCAGTGCCCGTTGTCCTTGAACAGTTCGCGATCGAGCACGGATTCGCCGTCGAGCTCCGCATCGAGCGCGGTCAGGCTCACCATCCGCTGCCGCGCGCGCAGCACGTCGATCAGCTTGTTGCGCAGGATGGCGAACACCCACGTCTTGTGGGCCGATAGCCCCGCGAACTCGCCGGCATGCGACCACGCGGCGGCCAGCGCCTCCTGCACGGCGTCTTCGGCCGCGTCGGCATCGCGAAGCTGGAGTCGTGCGAAGCGCAGCAGATCGTGGCGCAGTTGTGCGAGATAGGTGGGGTCGTCGTATGCGGACGGCATGTGTGGGTTGTCGTGTTTCGAAGCGATCGCGCATGCGTCACGGAACGGGCGCATCGCTGTGCGAGCAGCTTACTGGTTGCGGTGCCGGCCTGCAACGCCATGTTCGGTCGCGATTTCATGAAGCCGGCCGCCGCGCTGCGCTATGCTTGCCGAACCTCTCGGCTCGCATGTCGAAGACGCCGCGCGGCGGGAAAACTGTAACGTCGGAACATAACGGTCGAGTTATCCACAATTTCTGTGGAAAACCTTGTGGAAAGTCGGCCGGACGGCCCCGTCGGACGGCTCGCGGGCTGGCTTGCCTATAAACAGACCTTTGTCGCCCATTCGGAAGCAATCGCTCCGATTCCTCACTTACCGGAAGGAGAATGCCATGTCCTATCGAATTGCGGTCGTCGTCGGCAGCCTGCGCAGCGCTTCGACGAACCGTGCGCTCGCGCACGCCGTGATCTCGCTCGCCCCCGCCGATTTTTCGTTCGAGTTCGTCGAGATCGGCGAGCTGCCGCTGTACAGCCAGGACTACGACGCGAATTTCCCGGAAGTCGCGAAGCGCTTCAAGCAGTCGATCGAAGCCGCCGACGCGTTGCTGTTCGTCACGCCCGAGTACAACCGGTCGATTCCGGGCGTGCTGAAGAATGCGCTCGACTGGGGCTCGCGCCCGTGGGGTTCCAATTCGTGGTCGGGCAAGCCGGGCGCGGTGCTCGGCACGTCGCCGGGCGCGACGGGCACCGCACTCGCGCAGCAGCACCTGCGCAACGTGCTCGCGTACCTCGACGTGAAGACGCTCGGTCAGCCCGAGATGTTCATCAAGCACGACCCGGCGCGCATCGACGACCAGGGGCAGATCGTCAGCGAGGACACGCGCAAGTTCCTGCAGGGCTTCGTCGATCGCTACGCGGGCTGGGTGCGCCTGCTGAAATCGGCGTGACGTCGTTGGCCTGATCGCCGCCGCGCCGGTTCACGCAGTCGCGCCGGCGCCGGCCCGCACGTGGCCGGTCACGCGCCGGCGTGTCGTGCGTCGCGCGCTTCGCGGATGCCCAGCAGGATCTCGTCGAGCAGCGCGATATCGAACGGCTTCGACAGCACGCGGACGTTGACGGTGCGCGTGCGGTCGAGCTCCTCCGCATAGCCCGTGACGAGAATCACCGGCAGCTTCCCCGGTCGCTTCTCGACCGCTTCGGCCAGATCGATGCCGTTCATGCGGCCCGGCATGTGGATGTCCGAAATCACGAGGTCGAACGCGTCGTTCGCCGCGGCGCCCTCGATCAGGCGCAACGCGTCGTCGGCGGTGGGCGCATAGGTCACGCGATGACCGAGCAGCGACAGCAGCGCTTCGGTGCCGGCCGCGACTTCGCCGTTGTCCTCGACGAGCAGCACGTGCAGGCCGGCGAGCGTGCCGTTCCCCGCATCGTGCGCGCCGGCCGCCGGCCGTGCGACGACGTCCTCGGCGCGCGCGCGCGGCAGGTACAGACGCACCGACGTACCCGCGCCGACCGCGCTGTCGATCGTCGCGAGGCCGCCCGAGCGTTCGCAGAACGCGAATACCTGCGGCAGGCCGAGCCCCGTCCCCATTCCCTGCGCCTTCGTCGTGAACAGCGGTTCGAATGCGCGGGCGAGCACGTCGGGCGCCATGCCCGAACCCGTGTCGTCGAGCGAGATCTGCACGAACTCGCCCGTCAGCGGGAAGCCGTCCTCGCGGCGCAGCGTGACGTTGCGCGCACCGACCGTGAAGCGTCCGCCGGTCGCCATCGCATCGCGCGCATTGACCGCGAGGTTGATCACCGCGAGCTCGAGCTCCGCGACGTCGACGCGAATCGGCCAGACGCCCGGCTCGATCGCGACGACCAGCGACGACTTCGACCCCAGCGACGTCTTCAGCAGTTCGCGGCACGTGCCGAGCCATTGCCCGATGTCGATCGTCTCGTTGTGCAGCGGCTGCTTGCGCGCGACGCCGAGCAGTTGGCGCGTGAGCGACTGCCCGTTCTTCAGCGCGCGTTCGATCGCGCCGAGCTCCTTGTCGAGATGCTGGACGCCGCGCCGCCGCGCGATCTGCACGTTGCTGGAGATGATCATCAGCAGGTTGTTGAAGTCGTGCGCGACGCTGCCGACGAGATTGCCGAGCGCCTGCATCTTGCGCGACTGCCGGTACGCCGATTCGATCGAGCGCCGCATCGACGCTTCGGCCTGCCAGCGGTCCCACGCCTCCTCTTCCGCCTTCAGCCGCTTGAGCGACAGCCAGATCACGGACCACAGCGCGACCGACGGCGCGAACATCGAGATGAACAGCACGCTCAGGTGTTCGTACCATTCATGCCAGATCGCCGACGTGCGGTATGCGCAGGTCACGAAGACCGGGTAGCTGCCGACCTGGCGATACGCGACAATCTCGCTGCTCGCGCCGTCGTGGCGCACGCGCACGACGCCCGCGCGCGGATCGTTGTGCGCATTGCCGAACGTGACCGAGCGATCGGTGTGCGCGAGCGACGGCGGCGGCGGATACGACGCGATCACCGCGCCGTCCGAGCGCGCGAGCGCCATCGTCATCGGCGTGCTCGCGCCGCCGAGCAGGTCGCGGTAGAACGCGTTGAAATACGACGACTTCAGTGCGATCGACACCATGCCGGCGAACGAACCGTCGCTATGGCGTCGCGCGACGCCCGTGTTGAATACGGGAATGTTCTCGAGCTTGAGCGGCCCCATCATCAGCCGCGAGATGTGTTCGATGACCTTGCCGTCGCGGATGCCGGCGAAGTCGTCGCGGTTCGCGATCGACGCGTACGGCGCCGGATAGTACAGGCTGTTGGCGAGCAGCATTCCGCTCGCGCCGAAGATCGACACGGCGGCCACCTGCGGATAGCCGCCGCCGATGGTGTTCAGCGCTTCGTGGATGTCCGATTCCCTGCTGCGCACGGCTGCGTCGTCCATGTCCTGCACGAGATCGACGATGCGCGCATCGAGCGTTTCGCTCAGGTCGAACACCTTGAGCGCATGCTCCTCGGCGACGCGCACGGTGCGCATCGTGACGTCGCTCGCCGCGGCCTCGCGCGCCTTCAGGTCGTTGTACGCCATCACCGCCACGTAGATGCACGGCAGCACGATCGCCGCGACGAGCAGCACGATCAGCGTCACGCGGCGTACCGCGAAATCGTGCTCGGGCGCGCCGGACGCGTAGCTGCCGTCGTCCTGCCAGTCATCGGCGGGAGCGGGGGCGGGAGCGCGGGAGTCGGCAGGCCGTTCGGACGTCATCGAGGAAAGCGGGTGAAGCGGAGGTGTCTGCCATCATAAACGAGTTGCGGCGGCCCGCCGCGCGGCGCCGTACGGGCGCAATCCTGTCGTATGTGACAGAGGTAAACCGTCAGATTGAAAACGCGACGAATCCGGCAGCGCAAACGTACACAAGGAAAAATTTTGCGTGCTTATCTCGAAAATGGTCGCGCCTGTTTTCGGAATGGCGCGCGATCGGATCGATTCTGTTCGAAATGGTGAATATGGCGAGTTGCATCGCCTCCGGTTTACTCCGAGAATCGCGCCTTGCTTTCCCTATGACAGATACATGCGCCCGCCGGCGATTGCCGCGCGGTGCGTCGCGCGCACCTGCGTCGCGGCGCCCCGTGCGCGGCCGCAAGGCGGTTGCCCGCGCCCGAAACGCATGGCACCTAAAGAAGTGCGCCGCGCGGTCGTTAACGCGAGAGAGACCATTCCGTATACCGCATCGCCCCATGCCTTTGCCGATTGTAATTGCCGACGATTCGCTGCTCGCTCGCAAACTGCTGACAAAGGCGCTGCCGGGGGATTGGGACGTTGACGTCGCGTATGCAGCGAATGGTCGCGAGGCCTTGGCGCTCTATCGTGACGGCAAAGCTTCCGTGATGTTTCTGGACCTGACGATGCCCGACATGAGCGGATATCAGGTCCTGGAAACACTGCGCCACGAAGATCTGAACACGTTCGTGATCGTGGTATCCGCCGATATCCAGCCGCAGGCGCAAGCACGCGTGCGTGAATTGGGCGCGATCGCATTCGTTGCCAAGCCCGTGACGTCGGAGGCATTGCTGCCCATTCTCAAGGAGTATGGGTTGTATGCCTGAATCGGTGTTCACGGCGGAGCAACGCGACGCGTTGCAGGAGATCGCCAACCTTGCAATGGGCCGCGCCGCCGCGCGGCTGGCGTTGCTGCTCGGACATTTCATCGAGCTGTCGGTGCCGCGCGTGCGCGTCGTGAAAGCGGCCGACGCGAGCGACGCGCTGCGCGAGATGACAGGCATTCACGACAACGTGACCGCCGTGCGCCAGGGCTTCCGTTCCGACATCAAGGGCGAGGCGATCGTGCTGTGCCGCACGGCGGGTGTCGCGCGGCTCATGTCGGTCGTCGACCGCACGTTCGGCGACGGCGTGTACGGCGGGATGGCGACGCCGGACGAGCTCGTGTTCGACGTCGCGAACGTGCTGATGGGCGCCTGCGTCGCGTCGATCCTCGACGAACTCGGCCGCAAGCCCGTGTTCTTTCCGCCGGGGCTGCTCGGCGCGAACGTGTCGTTCGACGACGTCTTCCAGCCGAACGAACTGGGGTGGAGCGTCGCGCTGCTGCTCGAGGTGAACTTCGGGCTCGAGGACCACACGTTCCGCGCGCATTTCGTGATGCTGATGGCCGAGGATTCGATCCGGCTGATGGGCGACGCGCTCGACGCGTTGCTGTCCGCGCTATGACGGCCGCCGCCCCTTCGCTGAGCGACCTCGTGATCGAGCGGGTCGGCTTCGGCCTGTTCGTGCTCGACCGTTCGATGACCGTCCTGATGTGGAATCGCTTCATGCAGGACCACAGCGGCATTCCCGCCGCCGACGTGATCGGCCGCAACCTGTTCGACCGCTTTCCGGATCTGCCGCGCGCATGGCTGTCGCGCAAGCTCGAGAGCGTGTTCCAGCTCGGCAGCTTCGCGTTCAGCTCGTGGGAGCAGCGGCCCTACCTGTTCCGCTTCGAGCACGACCGGCCGATCACGGGCGGCGTCGACTACATGCAGCAGGACTGCACGTTCATGCCGCTCACGCGCGGCCGCGACGTCGAGGCCGTATGCGTGACGATCTCGGACGTCACGCATGTGAGCGTGATGCAACGGGAGCGCGAGGAAGCGGTCGCGAAGCTGCGCGAACACGCGAATCTCGACGGGCTGACCGGCATCGCGAACCGGCGCTTTTTCGAGGTGCGGCTCGGTGACGAATTCGCGCGCTGGCAGCGCTACGGCGGCGACCTGTCGGTGCTGCTGTTCGACCTCGATCATTTCAAGACGATCAACGACCGCTTCGGGCATGCGGTGGGCGACGCCGTGCTGCGCGAGACGGCGCGCCGCGTCGCGTCGATCGTGCGCGCGCAGGATACGTTCGGCCGCTTCGGCGGCGAGGAATTCGCGCTGCTGCTGCCGTGCACGAATCTCGACGAGGCGATGCGGGTGGCCGACAAGGTGCGCGAGGCGATCGGCAGCGTGCCGGTCGACGCCGAGGGCGTCAGCGTGCCGGTCACGGCGAGCGTCGGCGGCGCGTGCGCGAAAGCCGGCGCGTCGACCTGCGACGTGCTCGTCAACGAGGCCGACGCCGCGCTCTATCGCGCGAAGCGGCTCGGGCGCGATCGGTCGGTCGCGTACGCCGACTGACCGCGCCCGCCCGCTCAGCTTTTCGCGATGTCGGCGAGCACGCCGGCCAGCACGGCCGGCTGCGACACGAACGGCGAGTGGCTGCTGTCGAGCTGGTGCACGTGGGTCGGGTTGCCGGGCGCGAACGCGTCGGCTTCGTCGATGAAGCGCTGCTGCAGCGCGGGCAGGATCACGCGATCGGCCAGGCACTTGACGTAGTGACGGTCGATTGCGCCCCAGCGCGCGGCAGTCGTCGGGATCGCGGTCGCGAACGGCGCGGCCGGCACGTCGCAACTCATCAGGTTCGCGACCGCATCGAAGTCCGCCTGCGGCACGTCTTCGTACAGCGCGCGCTTCATCAATTCGCGATACGCGGCATCGCCGCTGTGCGGATCGATGCGCAGCGCGCCGGCCACGCGCGGGCTCGCGAGCATCAGCGGGCCGAGCAGCTCGCCGTTGTTTTCCGGCGCGCGCACGTAGTCGAGGCCCGGTACGCCCGACGCGGGCATGAAGGCCGCCAGATAGACGATCTTCGCGATCTTCTCCGGCGCGCGTTCGGCGGCCGCCGTGATCGCGAGGCCGCCCATGCTGTGCCCGACCAGCACGACCTTGCCGCGGCCGAGCGCGTACGCGTCGTCGACGGCCTGCATCACCTGCGTCGCGTAGTCGTCGAGCGTCGTGTTCGCGACCGGCGACGGCTCGGCGCCGAACGCGTCCTTGTCGAGCGGCCGCGCGAGATACGACGCGGGAAAGCGTGCATGGATGCCGTGCGCGGGCAGGTCGCGCGCGATCGACAGGTAGCCGCGCGCGGCGAGCGCGGCCGCCACGTGGGCATAGCACCACGCGCCATGCCATGCGCCGTGCACGAGCACGAAAACGGGATGATCGGACTGAGGGGTGGCGGTGTCGTTCGTCTCCATGGTGTCCGTGTTTTTTCGAGAAAGGTGTTCATCTTAGACGAAGCCGCGCGCCGCCCGGCATGAACGCCGGGCCCGAGCCAGCGCCGGTTCGCACCGGCCGTCGCGATACAGGCCATTTGTCTCGTACAGGCCACATTTCGTCCTGATCTGATTTGAATTTGCGCCGAAGCGCGCTAATTTGTCGGTTTGCCTGCGATTGCACCCCATGAACGTCGACTACCTCTTCTATCGGAAGCCGGACAAACCTGGCCCCTATTCGCTCGACGACTTGGGCGACATCGCGCCGCCGATCGGCCCCGGTGAACTGGTGCGCGCGGGCATCGCGCGCGTGTTCGAGCAGATCGACTGGCAGGAATCGCCCGACGTGCCCGGCGCGTGGTTCGGCACGGGCGGCGCGGTGTTCCAGTTCACCGCCGAGCCCGACGGGCGCGTGACGAGCTTCATGGGCTCGCGCCTCGAGCGCCGGTCGATGCTGCAGCTCACGCGTGAAATGGGGCTCATCGCGCTCGACCTGCAGCGCGACATCGTGTACGGCTGACGCGCCGCGCGGCATCCCTTCGCGAAGGCCGGCTGCACCGCCCTCGCGGCGGTGCTCGACACCCCGCCAGACCTGGCGCGTGTCCGCCATCGACCTTCAAAGATTGCTATACTTTCGGCCAATTCCGGCTTCCGGCCGGTAATTTGTGCCTGTCTGCGTCGATCGTTCGCATATCTCGCTCGCATTCGACGCCCTGACCATCCCAGCCGGGCATGGCTTCTTCAATCGCCCCGCGTGGGTGTCTCCGTGGAGCTCGTCTTGGCCGTTTCCCATTCCGTCGTGGACGAACAAGAAACCGACGCCGCTGCCGTCACATCGGGCAGTTCTTTCTATCTGGCGATGCGCATCCTGCCGGCCGCGCAGCGCGATGCGATGTTCCAGGTCTACGCGTTTTGCCGCGCGGTCGACGATATCGCCGACAGCGACCTGCCGCGCGCTGAGCGCAACGCGGGCCTCGATCGCTGGCGCGCGGACATCGACGCATGCTTCGCCGGCCGCCCGCCGCGCCACCTGGCCGCGCTCGATCGCGAGATCCGCGCGTTCAACCTGCAGCGCGCCGATTTCCACGCGATGATCGACGGGATGGCGATGGACGCCGTGGAAGACATCTGCGCGCCCGACGAGCCGACGCTCGACCTCTTCTGCGATCGCGTGGCGAGCGCGGCCGGCCGGCTGTCGGTGAGGATTTTCGGGATGCCGGAAGCCGAAGGGATCACGCTGTCGCACCACCTCGGCCGTGCGCTGCAACTGACGAACATCCTGCGCGACATCGACGACGACGCGGCGATCAACCGCTGCTACCTGCCGCGCGAACTGCTCGCGCGCGAAGGCATCGCGATCACCGATCCGGCGACGATCGTGCGCGATCCGGCGTTGCCGCGCGTGTGTGCAACGCTCGTCGAGCGCGCGCTCGAGCACTTCCGCCAGGCCGACGCGGTGATGGACACCTGTCCGCGTGCGCAGGTGAAGGCGCCGCGCATCATGTCGGGCGCGTATCGCTGCATTCTCGACGCCGCGATCGCACGCGGCTTTGCCGCGCCGCGCGCACCGCTGCGCAAGCCGAAGGCGCGCATGCTGATGATCGCCGCGCGCTACGCGCTGTTCTGAGTCGACCGACGCGATGCCCAGAACCGTCCACGTGATCGGCGCAGGACTCGCGGGCCTGTCGGCCGCGGTCGAGCTGCAACGTCGCGGGCGGCGCATCGTGCTGCACGACGCGCACGCGCACGCGGGCGGCCGCTGCCGCTCGTGGTTCGACGGGACGCTGAACACGACGCTCGACAGCGGGTTGCACACGGTTTTTGCGGGGCAGCCGGCGACGCAGCGCTACCTGCGCGCGATCGGCGCGGCCGATCAGCTCGCGGGGCCCGCGCTGGCGGAATTCCCGGTCATGGACATCGCGTCGCAGCAGCGCTGGACGCTACGCTTCGGCAACGGCCGTTGGCCGTCGTGGCTGTTCGATGCCGCGTCGCGCGCGCCGGGCACGACGCCGCTCGACTACCTCGCGCTGGCTCCGCTCGCGTTCGCCCGCACGGGCCGCTCGCTTGCGCAGACGATGCGATGCGACGGCGTGCTGTGGGATCGCTGGCTGCGACCGTTTTTCCTCGGGGTGCTGAATATCGAGCCGCGCCACGCGAGCGCCGAGCTCGCGCGCGCCGCGCTGTGCGGCACGTTCGCCGCGGGCGGCCCCGGCTGCCGTCCGCTCGTCGCGCGCCGCGGGCTCGGCAGCGCGTTCGTCGAACCGGCGCTGCGGATGCTGCAGTACGGCGGCGCGCAGATCCGCCTGAATTCGCGGCTCGATGCGTTCGAATTCGGCGCGCACGGCAATGCGGTCGACGCGGTGTCGGTCGGCGGCGAGCGCATCGATCTCGCGCCGGGCGACGCGGTCGTGCTGGCCGTGCCGCCCGAGGTCGCGCGGCCGCTCGTGCCCGAACTCACCGCGCCCGACACGTTCAGCGCGGTCGTGACCGCGTATTTCGCGGTCGAATCGTCGGCCGGCAATCCGTTGCAGACGACCGTCGTCAACGGCGTCGTCGACGCGGTGCGTACCGGCGACGGCCAGCTCGTGGCGACGATCCGCGATGCGGGGCGCTGGCTCGACATGCCGCGCGACACGCTCGCGCGGCGCATCTGGGAAGACGTCGCGCGCGTGACCGGCGCGAACCCGCAAGCCATTCCCGCGTGGCAGCTCGTCGTCGAGCCGCGCGCGGGCTTTGCGGCGGTGCCGTCGCAGGAAATGAAACGTCCGGCCGTGCGTACGCGCTGGACCAATCTTGTACTCGCGGGCGACTGGATTGCCACCGGCTTGCCCGCCACGATCGAGGGCGCGATCCGTTCCGGCCAGCTGGCCGCGGACGTGCTCCAGACGCAATAAACAGAGGGACCGATGAACGATCTCACCGAAATGGCTACCTTGTCCGCCGGCGCCGTGCCGGCCGGCGTCGACGCGGCTGTCGCGCGTGCGACCGACGCGCTGCTCGCCGCGCAGCAACCGGACGGACACTGGGTCTACGAACTCGAAGCGGATTCGACGATTCCCGCCGAATACGTGCTGCTCGTCCACTATCTGGGCGAGACGCCGAACCTCGAGCTCGAACAGAAGATCGGCAAGTATCTGCGCCGTATCCAGCAGGCCGACGGCGGCTGGCCGCTGTTCACCGACGGCGCGCCGAACATCAGCGCGAGCGTGAAGGCGTATTTCGCGCTGAAGGTGATCGGCGACGACGAGAATGCCGAGCACATGCAGCGCGCGCGCCGCGCGATCCATGCGATGGGCGGCGCCGAGATGTCGAACGTGTTCACGCGCATCCAGCTCGCGCTGTACGGTGCGATCCCGTGGCGCGCGGTGCCGATGATGCCGGTCGAGATCATGCTGCTGCCGCAGTGGTTCCCGTTCCACCTGTCGAAGGTGTCGTACTGGGCGCGCACCGTGATCGTGCCGCTGCTCGTGCTGAACGCGAAGCGTCCGCTCGCGAAGAACCCGCGCGGCGTGCGCATCGACGAGCTGTTCATCGACCCGCCCGTCAACGCCGGGCTGCTGCCGCGCCAGGGCCACCAGAGCCCGGGCTGGTTCGCGTTCTTCCGCGTGGTCGACCATGCGTTGCGCGCGGTCGACGGCCTGTTCCCGAGCTATACGCGCGAACGCGCGATCCGTCAGGCCGTGTCGTTCGTCGACGAGCGCCTGAACGGCGAGGACGGCCTCGGCGCGATCTATCCGGCGATGGCCAACGCGGTGATGATGTACGACGTGCTCGGTTACGCGGAAGATCATCCGAACCGCGCGCTCGCGCGCAAGTCGGTCGAGAAGCTGCTCGTCGTGCACGACGACGAAGCGTATTGCCAGCCGTGCCTGTCGCCCGTATGGGACACGTCGCTCGTCGCGCATGCGTTGCTCGAGACCGGCGACGCGCGTGCGCAGGCAGCCGTGCTGCGCGGCCTCGAATGGCTGCGTCCGCTGCAGATCCTCGACGTGCGCGGCGACTGGATCTCGCGCCGCCCGAACGTGCGGCCTGGCGGCTGGGCGTTCCAGTACGCGAACGCGCACTACCCGGACGTCGACGATACGGCCGTGGTCGTGATGGCGATGGATCGCGCGCAGAAGCTCACGCAGTCGGACACGTATCGCGAATCGATGGCGCGTGCGCGCGAATGGGTCGTCGGCATGCAAAGCAGCGACGGCGGCTGGGGCGCGTTCGAACCGGAAAACACGCAGTACTACCTGAACAACATCCCGTTTTCCGATCACGGCGCGCTGCTCGATCCGCCGACGGCCGACGTGTCGGGCCGCTGCCTGTCGATGCTGGCGCAGCTCGGCGAGACGCCGCTGAACAGCGAGCCGGCGCGCCGTGCGCTCGACTACATGCTCAAGGAGCAGGAGCCGGACGGTAGCTGGTACGGCCGCTGGGGGATGAACTACGTGTACGGCACGTGGACCGCACTGTGCTCGCTGAACGCGGCCGGCCTGACGCCGGACGATCCGCGCATGAAGCGCGGGGCGCAGTGGCTGCTGTCGATCCAGAACAAGGACGGCGGCTGGGGCGAGGACGGCGACAGCTACAAGCTGAACTACCGCGGCTACGAGCAGGCGCCGAGCACGGCGTCGCAGACGGCCTGGGCGCTGCTCGGCCTGATGGCGGCCGGCGAAGTGAACAACCCGGCCGTTGCGCGCGGCGTCGACTACCTGGTTGCCCAGCAGAACGAAGAGGGCCTGTGGGACGAGACGCGCTTCACGGCGACGGGCTTCCCGCGCGTGTTCTACCTGCGCTACCACGGCTATCGCAAGTTCTTCCCGCTGTGGGCGCTCGCGCGCTACCGCAACCTGAAGCGCGCCAATGCGACGCGCGTGACGGTCGGGATGTAACGCGTGCCGACGACGCAGCACAATGGCACGTTGCCCGTCATCGCGGTTACCGGGATGGCGTTCGAGGCGCGCATCGCGCGCGGTGAAGGCGTCGAGGCCGTGTTCGCCGCGCGGGCCGACCGGCTCGAGCGCGCGCTGACCGAAGCGACCGCGCGCGGTTGCGCGGGCATCGTGAGCTTCGGCACGGCGGGCGGGCTCGCGCCCGACCTGACGCCCGGCGCGCTCGTGATCGCGAACGCGATCGACGGGCCGTTCGGCCGCGTGGAGACCGATGCGGGCTGGAGCACGCGGCTCGTCGCCGCGCTGCACGACACGCCGGTGTGGGCGCGCGTCACGCGCGGCACGATCGCGGCCGTCGGTGCGCCGGTCGTCAGCGAACAGGACAAGGCGTCGCTGCATCATGCGAAGGGTGCACTGGCCGTCGACATGGAGTCGCACATCGCCGCCGCGTTCGCGGCCGCGCGCGGCGTGCCGTTCGCGGTGTGCCGCGCGATCGTCGATCCGGCGTGGCGCACGCTGCCGCGTGCGGCGACGGCCGGCCTGCGCGACGACGGCAGCACGGCGATCCTGCCGATCCTGCGCGAACTGCTGAAGCAGCCGTCGCAGCTCGGCCCCTTGCTGCAGGTCGCCAGCGACGCGCGCGCGGCGCGCACGACGCTGATCCAGGCGCGCCACGCGTTCGAGCGGGCAGGCGCGATGCGGATCGTCTGAGCGGCGTTCGCCGCGCTTTACTTCTTTCTTCCCCATTCGATCGCGCGGAACCGACGCGCTGTCGTTGCCGCGCCGCAGCCGCGAGCGCATGAAGTCGGCGCGCGCCTGCACCGGCATGGCAGCCGCAGCGGAGTGGGTGTCTCCGGAACAGCCGTCCGTATGAGATTCCCGAATCTCGAACGGGAATCGCGCGGGCATCGTACGCAGAGTGTGTTCGCGCTTGTGCGTCGGTATGGTGGGCACTATTTGCCATTGTGTAACCCGTCGGCGCTCAACCATCCGATATCCCGTCGCTCATCGGCAGTCAATACCCCGGTGAGCTTCCTTTGCTCCAGGTTCATCCCGGTATAAGCGCGTGCCCACGGACTCATTCCGGTGGGCTGTGCGTCGACGCAATTGGATCCTGCTTTTCGATTTTGTCTGATTGACGCGTCGGGCCCCATCTTTCATCGTTCGAATTGATTTGGTTTTCTTATTTACCGAGCGAGAGAGGCGAATGGCGCAAGACATTTTCTTGAAGCTGGCGGGCATAGCGGGCGAATCGCTCGATGCAGATCACTCGAATGAAATTGAAGTGCTGACGTGGGATTGGTCGGTGAGTCAGCAATCCAATATGCATATGGGAAGTGGTGGCGGAGCAGGCAGAAGTATCGTCGACGACCTGACTTTCGAGCACTACATCGACCGTGCCACACCGAATCTTATCCAGTGCTGCCTGACAGGAAGGCATATTGAGCGTGCGGTGCTGGTTATGCGCAAAGCCGGCGGTACGCCGCTCGGATACCTCAGGGTCACGATGGAGGACGTACTTGTTACCAAGGTTAGTCAGGTTAGTACCACCAATATGAGAATTCCGCGCGAGGCGGTTCGACTATCCTTCTCCCAAGTGAGACAGGAATATCTGGTTCAGAACTCGCGGGGAGGAAATGGCGGAACGGTGAGCATGGGCTACGACATCAAGGCCAACATGACTATTTAACGACAGGGGGCGCAATGCTGTTTATTTCAAAACAAGGCCATGTCGATGCGGAGCGCATCGAGGTCAGGATTTTTTCGACAATTGAGCGAAGCGCGATGGCAAAGGTGAATGGAATCGTTGTTCACCAAACTGACGGGACCACGGCTGATAGTACGTTTAATAGCTATGCAGCAAGTGGGGCAAATGGAGCGCACTTCCTGATAGACAAGAGTGGAGCCATATATCAAACCGCTTCAGTGTACAAGAGAACCAACCATGTCGGGTTGCTCAAATCTCGGTGTCTTATGGAAAGAAAGTGTAGTCCATCCGAATTTAAAAGGGTGTCTGGCATGGCAGGGAAATATGCAAAATTATCGGGGGTGGAGTATGGGAAGGGTTTTCCGGATAGGTATCCGGGAAATGCGGACTCTATTGGGATAGAAATCGTCGGTCGAATGGATAGAGAAACGAAAATATACGAAGTGGTAAATGACAGGCAAAATGATTCATTGAGGTGGCTCGTAAAGGAGCTTTGCGAAACATTGGGAATATCTTTTTCCGAGATATACAGGCTTCCTGAGGTGTCGTACAAGAGAGAAACTGAAGCGGGAACTGCAAAATGGGATTGATGTGTAGGTATTTTTTCCTTGTGTGTATTTTCTTGTTCTGTTCCTCGTCGCAGGCGAGAGGGGTGAGGGATATCGAGATTCTCGAATCCGGGAAGAGCAGAGAGGCTGATGCGTTGGAGGTCTGTAAGAGATTTCGGCCCACGGTCAAGCAGATCAGGAATTTCTTCACGAGGGCATATCCGGTCGAGGGATATATGTTTTCTCACGAACGGTATTCTTCGTGTTATGCGGCGGGAACTTTGAAATTCGATGACGGCAGTTCGGGGAAGTGGGATCTATCTTCAAGTGGCGTTGCTACATTTATCTTCACGAGAGGCGATGCAGTAACGCTTTTTTATAAAAACAATAAATGGTACGACCCGTTTGCTTGTACTTATGGGCTGGGCGACGTTGGGGAATGCTAGGTTGCCAGGCCCGGTGTGAAAAAAAAGAGCGCTGCATCATGCAGCGCTCTTCGTTTGTGCGCGTCCGCCGTTGCGGCGTTACTGCGCGGCCGGACCGCTCGCGGGCAGCGTCGGCATCGCCGGCGCGATCGGCGCGCCGTTGGCGGCCGGCGCCGTGGTGGCGCCCGACGATGCTGCCGCCGGTGCCGCAGCAGGCGTACTCGCCGGCATCGCACTGTCCGCGCCGGGATCGTCGTACTGCGGCAATCCAGGTGCCGCCGGCGCGTTGTTCGGCGTGGCGCCCGATGTGCCGCCCGCATCGCCCGGATCCTCGTAGTTCGGCAGCCCCGGCACGCCCGGCGTCGCGGCCGGCACGGCGCCCGCTTCGCCCGGCTCGTTGTAGTTCGGCGCCGCGGCCGATGCCGACTGGCCGCGATACGTGAGCGACTTGCGCTGCTGCAGGTACGCGTCGCGCACGAACGAATACGGATCGAGCGCGGCCTGCTTCAGCAGGTCGGTCGCGCCGAGCAGGTCCGAGCGCGCGCTGATGAACTGCGCGACGTACATCGGATTGCGCGCGGCCGGCTCGATGTAGTTCAGCAGGTTGAAGCGCACGTCCACCGCGCGGCCGACGCCGTCGCGGATCGTGCTCGGCCCGAACACCGGCAGCACGAGGTACGGGCCGGACGGCATGCCCCAGCGCGCCATCGTCAGCCCGAAATCCTGGTGATGCTTCGGCAGCCCGGCCGGCGTCGCGATGTCGATCAGGCCGGCGACGCCGAACAGCGAGTTCATCGCCACGCGCATCAGATCCTGCGTCGCATCGGTGATGCGCAACTGCAGCAGGTTGTTCGCCATGTTGCCGAGATCGCCGAGGTTCGAGAAGAAGTTGCTGATCGCGGTGCGCACCGGCGTCGGCGTGACTTTCTGGTAACCCTTCGCGATCGGCTGGGCGATGTTCGTGTCGACCGTGTCGTTGAACTTGTACATCGCCCGGTTCATCGGCTCGAGCGGGTCGTTGGGATTGCGGTTCGGCCCCGTCGCGCAGCCGGTCAGCATCGCGCTGGCGGCGACGGTCGCCGCAATGATTCGCACCTTATTCATTGATTCCTTGCGATTGGTTCTTGGCGCGCTTGACGCGCGGTTTGCCCATCAGGACGGGCTGGAACACCACGGCACCGATCAGCGTGCAGGTCAGGGCCAGCGCGAGCAGCTTGCCCATGCTCGACGTGCCCGGATGGTGCGACAGCCACAGGCTGCCGAAGGCGGTCGCCGTCGTCGCGGCGCTGAACAGCACGGCGTGCGTGAGGCTCGAATGCAGCAGCCCCGTCTGCCCCGCGCGCCACGCCATCACGAAATACACCTTGAACGCGACGCCGACGCCGAGCATCAGCGGCAGCGCGATGATGTTCGCGAAGTTCAGCGACATGCCGAGCACGACGCACATCTCGAGCGTCACGATGCCCGACACGAGCAGCGGCACCAGCGTGCGCAGCACGTCGCCGAAGCGGCGCAGCGTGACCCACAGCAGGATCGTGATCGAGATGATCGACCACAGCGCCGCATGCAGGAACGCGTTGATAATCGTGTCGGCCGAATGCAGGATCGAGATCGGCCCGCCGGTCGCGCCAGGCTCCGCGGCCTTCACGGCCTTCGCGAAACGGCGCAGCATCGTGTCGTCGTTCGGGTCGACGCCCTTCGGCACCTTCGGCGAGATCTGCACGAGCGCATGGCCGTCCGGCGCGACCCAGTCGCGCACGACCTGCGGCGGCAGCGATTCGCGCGTGATGTCCTGCGGCTGCAGCAGCGCGGCGAGCTGGTTCAGCGCGATGCGCAGCGTATCGGAGAACGCGCGTTCGGCACGGTCGCGCGTCGCGCTGTCGGCGGCGGCGAGCTTCGCGAGCGACGCGGACAGGTGCTGCGCGGCGGCCGCGCCCGGGCCCGGATGATCTTCGGCCGCATAGCTCAACAGGTCCGACACGCGCTTGAGCGCGGCCACGCGCTGCGCGTCGGTCGCGGGCGGCGCGGCCGGCTGCGTCAGTGCGGGCAGCAGCTCGCTCGCGGCCGCGGCGATTGCCGCGCGCTTGGCCGGCTGGTCGGCGGGGATGAAGGTCGACAGCGTGGTCGTGCGGCCCACTTCGGGCAGCGCGTCGAGGCGCTTCGCGGCCGCGTCGGCTTCGGCAAGCGACGGCGCGAGCAGCGTGACGTCGTTGACGGCGGCTTCCGGCGAATCCTTGAGCGCGAGCAGCGTCGCCATCGATTCGCTGTTCGGATCCTTCAGGTGCAGCGGGTTGAAGTCGAAATGCAGGAACGCGAGCAGCGGCAGCGCGCCGATCACGACCGCCAGCGTGCCGATCAGGATCGGCTTGCGATGGCGATCGAGATAATCGTCGACCGGCGCGAGCCACGGGAAGCCCGGCGTCTTCGATTCGCCCGGCGGCGCGAACAGGCGCAGCAGCGCGGGCAGCAGCGTGAGCGTGGTCAGCAGCGCGACGAACATCCCGACGCCCGCGATCAGGCCGAGCTCGGACACGCCGCGATAGGCAGTGGGAATGAACGAGAAGAAGCTCGCCGCGACCGCTGTGGTGGCCAGCGCGAGCGGCATGCCCATCGAGTGCGCGGCGCCGATCAGCGCGTGATCGATGCGTTGATCGCGAAAGCGTTCCTCGCGGTACTTCACGCCGTACTGGATCGAGAAATCGACGCCGAGGCCGACGAACAGCACCATGAACGCGACCGAGATCATGTTCAGCGAGCCAACCATCGCGAGGCCGAGCGCGGCCGTCACGACGAGGCCGACGAACAGCGTGACGAGCACCGAGCCGATCATCCGCTTCGAGCGCAGCGCGAGCCACAGGATCACGAGTACGGCGAGCAGCGTGAGCACGCCGTTGAGCGCGGCGCCGTCTTCGACCGACGCGAATTCGTCGTCGGCGAGCGGCTGTTCGCCGGTCAGGCGCACGGCCGCGCCATAGCGCTTGTCGAGATCGAGCGACCGGGCCGCGTCGCGGATCACCTGGCTCGTTGCCGCGCCGGCCTTCAGCGCGCCGTAGTTGACCACCGGCTGCACGGTGACGAACGCGCGCGCGGGCTGCCGCGCGGCATCGTTGTCGACCAGCGCGCGCCACGAGAACGCGGCCGGCTTGCCGGCCAGCACGTCGTCGACCGTCGCGGCGCTGCGCGCGAGCAGCTTCGCCATCGCAGGCAGCTTCACCTGGCCAGTCAGGAGCGGCTGGCCGAGCGTGGTGGACAGCGTGGTGGCGAGCCCGGTGAGGCTCGGGTTCTTCGCGAGTTCGTTGACGAGCGGGCGCGCGCTCGCGAGCTGGGCGGTCGTATCGGAGACTTCCTGCGGCGACAGGAACAGCAGCCCGTTGTGCTCGAAGAACGGCCCGCCGCCCGGTTCCGCGACCGGGCCGATGCGGCCGGCGGCGGCATCCTTCCGCAGCGCTTCGGCCAGCGCATGGGCGGCGGCAGTCGCGAATTCCGGCGCGGGCGCCTCGACGACCGCGAGGATCGTGCCGTTGCGTTGCGGGAACGCCTTGTCGACGGCCTGGCTGAGCGCGGCCCATTGCGGTTCCGCATCGACGAGCTTGCTGATGTCGGTGTTGATCTTGAAATGCTGCGCGACGTAGACGCCGCTGAAGGCGGCGATGACGAGCGACAGGACGACGACCCAGACGGGGCGGCGCACCGACCACGCAACGAGTCGGACGATGAGAGAGGTCACCATGTGGCGGTGGGGAGCGGCTGGCTAGGGCAAAGTAGCCAAGTATACCGGCGCGGCGCGGCGACGGTCGTGACGGTGGGGAGATTCGGGGCGGGAAGGATATTTGCTTCCGGCGTCGCAATCGGAGTGCGCGGTCGGTTCATTTGTATGGGGATATTTACATAATGGGGCGCGGCGACGCGCCGACATGCGGCCGAGCGCCTGTGACAAACGGCGCTGAAAGGTAACAGTCGGTCACCGGGCGGCACCGGGGCGTCGGGCCCGGTATACTTTGCTCCACCGGCCGATGCAAAGAGCCGGCCGTTTTTTTCCATCGAGTGCGAAATTCGTATGAAACGTCATCTGTTTGCTTTCGTCGCGGCGGCCGCCGTGTCGGTTTCCGCTTTCGCGCAGAGCGCGCCGGTCGATGTCGTCCGCACGGCGGTCGAGGGCACCGTCAATGCGATGAAGGCCGATCCGGCCGCGCGCGGCGGTGACATGGCGAAAATCACGCAAGTCGTCGAGCAGCGCTTCCTGCCCGTGACGAACTTCGAGCGCACGACCCGCATCGCGGTCGGCGACGCATGGAAGCAGGCCACGCCGCAACAGCAGCAGGAGCTGTACAAGCAGTTCAGGCTGCTGATGACGCGCACCTACGCCGCGTCGCTCGCGCAGCTCGGCAACCAGGACGCGAAGTTCTCGTTCAAGCCGGGCGGCGCATCGGGCGCCGACGCGCTCGTGCAGTCGACGGTGACGACGCCGGGCGACAGCCAGTCGGTCGGCTATCGTCTCGGCAAGGTCGGCAACGACTGGAAGATCTACGACATCGACATGTCGGGTGCGTGGCTGATCCAGGTCTACCAGGGCCAGTTCAAGAGCCAGCTCGCGGCGGGCGGGATCGACGGCCTGATCGCGTATCTGCAGAAGCACAACTCGCGGACGAATTGACGGCTGCCGCGCGATGCGCGACTGAAATGCGGCTCGCAAACCATGACGCCCCGGTCGCGGATGCTGCCGGGCCGTTTCACATTGCGCCGTGGCCGGGCAATATCCGCCCGCCTCGGCGCAAGCCGATCGATGCCGGGCCGGACGCTGCGAGTCTGCGGTGACAATCCGTTCGGCAAAGCGCCGGACGGCAGGTTCCGTCATCCGGCAGGCTGCCTCGCCATGGCATGAATGACCGCCGTGCGGCATGCCCCGCTCACGGCTCGCGTCGTCGATTTTCGTCGGTGATTTGCCGCAGCGCCTTGCGAAGCCTGCGGTTATCGATAAGCAGCGCGAAGACGGTAATTGCCAGGATGATCGTCGGTGCATTCTTTCCCGACATTCGGGCAAACGCGCTCGCCAGCCCGGCGCACAAAAACGCAACCAGCAAAAGCAGTAACCGGTCTTTCCACCACGCGTACGAACCCAGTTTCACGTTGCGACCTCAGCTATATCGGCAGCGAGTACCCGCGAGCCCTTTGCGCGCATACGTTGCACGCGCCGGATTTTCCGCGTCGAATATTTCGGGATGCATTTTCAAATGCAATTGAAGGCTGTAGGGCACGTAGATGGCCGTTTGCGTGCCACCGGCATTCGATTCGAGCGTCGTGGCCACCGGAATAGTGTCATCTATCCAGCGAGGGGGCGATTGGACAAGTATGAAATCGGACGGGCGAATTGCGCGTGGCGCAAGGCAGACGCGCTGGCGTATTGCCCGCTGCGGGTTTGTGGCCGTTCGCGCGACGGTCTTGGCGCGGGGGGCAAGCCGCCCCGGTGTCACCCTACCGCCGCCGATGCTCGACCGCGAACTTGATCAGCTCGGCCTGCCCTTCGATCTCCAGCTTGCGCTTCAGGTTGAGCCGATGCGTCTCGACCGTGCGCACCGACAGCCCCGTCTGCTGCGCGATCTGCTTGCTCGACAGCCCTTCGGCCAGCATGTCGAGGATGTCGCGTTCGCGCGGCGTCAACCGGTCCAGCGGCGACGCCGTCGCGCTGGCCTGGATCATCCGCGCGGCCAGCCCTTCGCTGAAGAAGGTCTGCCCGGCCAGCACCGCACCGATCGCACGGACGATCTCGCTCGCGGGCGAATCCTTCAGCAGATAGCCGCTCGCGCCGGCGCGCACCGCCTGCGTCACGTATTCGATGTTGTCGTGCATCGACAGCATCAGCACGCGAATGCCCGGAAAACGCTCGTGGAACACGCCCGCGAGCGTGATGCCGTTCATTCCGTTCATGCCGACGTCCATCAGCGCGAGATCGGGTTCGAGCGACGCGGCGAGCGCGAGCGCCTCGTCCGCGTTGCCGGCCTCGCCGACCACCGACAGGTCGGCGGCTTCGAGCCGCATCCGCAAGCCGTCGCGCACGAGCGGGTGATCGTCGACGAGCAGCAGTCGCGCGGCGGGCCGGGCGGTATCGGGGGCGCTCATGGGCAAAAGTCTCCGGTTAGGGTGCGCGTGCTCAGGCGGCGGCACGCCGCAGCGGCACGCGCGCGGCCACGACGGTGTGGCCGACCTGCGACGTGATCGTCAGTGTGCCGCCGAGCGCGTCGAGGCGTTCGCGCATGTTGCGCAGGCCGATGCCGCGGCGCGCGTCGGCCTGCGAGCGTTCGGCGTCGAAGCCGCAGCCGTTGTCGGCGATGGTCAGCGTGACGGATTGCGCGCCGACGTCGAGCGTGACGGCCGCGCGCGACGCCCGCGCATGATGCACGATGTTGCTCAGCGCTTCCTGCGCGATCCGGAACAGCGCGGTATTGACGGCTTCGGGCAGCGGCCGCGTGCCGCTGTGCGCGACCTGCGTATAGCCGATGTCGATGCCGCTTTCGGCGCCGAGCTCGCGCACGAGTTGTTCGAGCGCGGCCGCGAGGCCGAGATCGTCCAGCATCGACGGCCGCAGCGCATGCGAGATGCGCCGGACTTCGCGCAGCGTGTCGCCGAGCCGCCCGACGCCCGACGCGAGCGCCTGCTCGGCTTCCGGCACGCGCGACGCGCCGCGCTCGAAGCGCGCGAGCGCGGATTCGAGCATCAGCTTCGCGGACACCATCATCTGGCTGATCCCGTCGTGCAGCTCGCGCGACAGCCGCGCACGTTCCTGCTCCTGCGATTCGACGACGCGCTGCGCGAGCAGCTTCAGCTTCGCGTCGGCGCTGCGCGACTCGCTGACGTTCAGCACCAGCGCGCACACGGCGATCGCCGCCGCGCCGGTGAGCGCGATCGCGGTCAGCCAGCTCATCGTGCGCTCGATGTTCGCGGACGCGCGCGCGTCGATGCGCTGCAGCGCGGTGTCGACGTCGTCGAGATAGATGCCGGTGCCGACCATCCAGCCCCAGCGCTCGAGCGCGACGACGTAGCCGAGCTTCGGCGCGACGCGGCCCGTCGACGGCCGCTGCCATGCGTAGCGCACGTAGCCGCCGCCCTGCGACGCCGCGCCGATCAGCTTCTGGATGGTGAGCGCGCCCTGCGGGTCGCGCATCGACCAGAAGTTGTGGCCGACGCGCTCGGGCTCGCGCGGATGCATCAGCGAATTGCCGTGCAGGTCGTAGACGAAGAAATAGCCGTCGGGGCCGAAATCCATCTTCTGCAGCATCGCGAGCGCCTGCGTGCGCAGCAGCGCGTCGTCGCGCGCATTGCGGCCGCTCGCGTCGTAGAGCGGCATGATCGCGCTCGTCGCGAGCTCGACGTAGTGTTTCAGCTCGACTTCCTTGCTCGACAGGTACGCGGCCTGGATCGTCGCGTGCTGCGTGCGCGCGAGCGACGTCGCCTGGTGGCGCACACCGAAGCCGATGCCGGCGATCGTGAGCAGAAACGGCACGATGGCCAGAAGGAAGATCTTTGCCTTGAGTCTCATGGTGGTGCGAAGCGGCCGTGAAGCGGCGCGGCCGGCTAGGCGCGGCCGGCCAGGCGCGGCCGGGGCGCTGCCGACAGGCGCGGGCCGGCCGGGCGCATCGGCCGCGCGGCGGCGTATCGAGCCGATATTGTCGGCGATTTTGCAGGCGGACGGCGGCTGCCCCGCCGCTGCTCGTACGCTCAGGCCCGCCGCGATTCGAGATCGACGGGCGGCGTGGCCGCCGTCTGCACGACGACGCGGTTGCGCCCGCCTTCCTTCGCCCGATACAGCGCATCGTCGGCGAGCTTCAGCGCGGCCTGGATGTTGTCGTCGCGTTCGGGATAACTGGTCGTCACGCCGATGCTCACGGTCAGCCGGCCGACCGTGCCGGCGTCGTGCCGGATGCCGAGATCGAGGATGCCGGTGCGGATCGTTTCGGCGATCGTCGCCGCGCCGTCGCTATCGATGTCCGGCAGCACCACGACGAATTCCTCGCCGCCGTAGCGCGCCGCATAGTCGGCCGGGCGGCGCAGGCAGCCGGCGATGCAGTGGCCGACCGCGGCGAGCGCGTCGTCGCCGGCCTGGTGGCCCTGCGTGTCGTTATAGTGCTTGAAGTAATCGACGTCGATGAACAGCAGCGACAGCGGATGTTGCGAGCGCGCGGCGCGCCGCCATTCGCGCGCGAGCGTGACGTCGAGCATCCGGCGGTTGTCGAGGCCCGTCAGGCCATCGGTGCGCGCGAGCGCCTGCAGCTCGGTTTCGGCGCGGTGGCGTTTGCGCAGCTGCACGTCGAGCAGCAGCGACAGGCCGACGAAGCCGATCGCAAGCGCCACCATCGCGGAGCCGATCGGGATCGCACGGTCGTACCACGCGGCGTAGGTGTCCGCTTCCGAGCGCGCGACCATGACGATGAGCGGCAGGTGATCGAGGTGCCGGAACACGTACAGGCGCCGCACGCCGTCGATCGACGCGGTGTCGGCGAAGCTGCCTTCGCTGGCGGTCATGAATTGCCGGAACGTACTCGCGCGGCTGATGTCGCGGCCGACGATCCTGGGGTCGTACGGCTCGCGCGCGACCATCCTGCCGTCCGTGTTGATCAGCGCGACCGAGCCGCGATCGCCGAGCGACAGGCGCGAGAACAGGTTCTGGAAATATTCGAGCCGGATCGACATCACCGCGACGCCGCCGAACGACCCGTCGGGCCGCGTGATCCGCCGGCTGAGCGCGATGCTCGGCGAGCCGCCGCGCAGCCGCGAATGATACGGGGGGCTGACGTACAGGCCGACGTCGGGGCGGTCGCGGTGCACGGCGAAGTACGGCTCGTTGCCGAAGTTGGCCTTGCGCGGCACGTCGCTCATGCCGTCGACCGCGATGTCGCCTTTCGCGTCGAGCACGTAGATGCCGCCGAGGTACTTGGCCGTCGTCGAGCGGTCGAACAGCACCTGGCGGCGCAGCGGCATCGGCAGCCTGGCGACCTCGGGGTCGTTCGCGCCGTCGACGACCGCCTGCAGCGACAGCGAATAGATCTCGATGTTGCGTTCGATGTCCCACGCCGCCATCAGCGCGAGGTTCTGCTGCATGCTGCGCGAGCGGTCGCGCGCGTCGATACGGCCTTCGTACAGCACGATCGCGCACAGGAGCAGCAGGATCAGCGCGATCAGCAGCCCCGTGTAGAAGATCAGGTGCGGCAGCAACAACCGGCGCAGATGAGCGGCGATACGGCTCGTCACGCCGGATTCGCTGGGCATTGCGTAGTTGGTTTCGGCCATGGTCCGTGGATCGGGGGCATCGTCGCCGGGCGGCGTGCCGATGCGATTGTTCGTATGGCTACCGGTGGCGACCCGGTGCGCAGCCCTGCCCGTGCATGCCTTCCGTCCAGCGGAGAAAACGGGCACCGATTATCGACAATCGCGGCCAGATAAACCCGATATTCACAGGTAACATCGGCTGCAATTCGACGATCTGACAAATCGCGCGATGCGAATGCCACGGAGTATAACGCGCGTGTTTGCGTGCGCGGAAAATGTTGCGGCTGCTTGATCGGGGTCAAATTATGGGGTAATCCCGCGCTTGCAAGTATCGGGCGGATCGTTGCTGAGCAAGGCATTGCGGTGCGGCGGGAAAGTCCGCGCGGCTTCCGGCCGCGGATACCGGCGGATCGGCGGATTATCGGCGGGCGGGCGTCGCACGCGAAAGCGCGCGATATGCGCCGATTATCGGTTTCAACGGTCGGGTGAATACCCATGTGAAAACGGGCAGCCGCGAGGGCCGCCCGTTTCGCAAGGCCGGTGTACCACCGGCATGCGGCGCCCGGCATGCGGGACGAGCCCGCATGCGCAGGTTCATGCGCCGTGCTGCTGCGCCTTGAACGCGAGCCGGAACCGGTGCAGCAGCGGCTCGGTATAGCCGCTCGGCTGCGACGTGCCTTGCAGCGCGAGCGCGCACGCGGCCTTGAACGCGGTCGACCGGTCGTAATCGGGCGCCATCGGACGATAGTTCGGATCGCCGGCGTTCTGCTGGTCGACGACGCGAGCCATCCGCTTGAACACGTCGAGCACGAACGCCTCGGTGATCACGCCGTGGCGCAGCCAGTTCGCGATGTGCTGGCTCGAGATGCGCAGCGTCGCGCGATCTTCCATCAGGCCGACGTCGTGGATGTCCGGCACCTTCGAGCAGCCCACGCCCTGTTCGACCCAGCGCACGACGTAGCCGAGGATGCCCTGCGCGTTGTTCTCGACCTCGCTCAGGATCTCGGCCTCGCTCCACGCGGCGCGCTCGACGACCGGCACGGTCAGCAGCCCTTCGAGCAGCGCGTCGCGCTCGCTCGCGTACGGCGTTTTCTCGAGTGCCTGCTGGACGGCCTGCACGTCAACGAGGTGGTAGTGCAGCGCGTGCAGCGTCGCCGCGGTCGGCGACGGCACCCAGGCGGTGTTCGCGCCGGCGCGCGGATGCGCGATCTTCTGCTCGAGCATCGCGTGCATCAGGTCCGGCATCGCCCACATGCCCTTGCCGATCTGCGCGCGGCCGCGCAGGCCGGCCGACAAGCCCGCGAGCACGTTGTTGCGCTCGTACGACTGGATCCACGCCGACGATTTCATGTCGCCCTTGCGGATCATCGGGCCCGCTTCCATCGCGGTGTGCATCTCGTCGCCGGTGCGATCGAGGAAGCCGGTGTTGATGAACGCGACGCGCGCGGCGGCGGCGGCGATACATGCGGCGAGGTTCACGCTGGTGCGGCGTTCCTCGTCCATGATGCCCATCTTCAGCGTGTTGCGCGGCAGGCCGTACAGATCCTCGATGCGCGCGAACAGCGTGTCGGCGAACGCGACTTCGGCCGGGCCGTGCATCTTCGGCTTCACGATGTAGATCGAGCCCGTGCGCGAGTTGCGCTTCGCCTTCAGGTCGTGCAGCGCGCACAGCGTCGTGACGACGCCGTCGAGGATGCCTTCCGGAATCTCGTTGCCGTCGCGGTCGAGCACCGCGCCGTTGGTCATCAGGTGGCCGACGTTGCGCACGAACAGCAGCGAGCGGCCGTGCAGCGACAGCGTGCCGCCGGCGGGCGTCGTGTACTCGCGATCGGCGTTCAGCCGGCGCGTGAAGGTCTTGCCGCCCTTCGCGACTTCCTCGACCAGCGTGCCCTGCATCAGGCCGAGCCAGTTGCGGTAGAGCTGGACCTTGTCGTCCGCGTCGACCGCCGCGACCGAATCCTCGCAGTCGATGATCGTGCTGACCGCGGCTTCGAGCACGACGTCCTTCACGTTCGCGAGATCGGCGCGGCCGATCGGCGTGGACGCATCGATCTGGATCTCGAGGTGCAGGCCGTTGTGCTTGAGCAGGATCGCGGACGGCGCACCGGCCGCGCCCTGGTAGCCGACGAACTGCGCAGGCTGCGCGAGCCCGACGTCGCCCTTCGCGGTTTCCACCGCGAGCTGGCCGTCCTGCACGCGGTAGCGCAGCGCGTCGCGGTGCGAGCCGCTCGCGAGCGGCGCGGCGTTGTCGAGCACGTCGCGCGCGTAGTCGATCACGCGCTGGCCGCGCGTCGGGTTGTAGGCCGCGGTGCGTTCGGCGCCGCCGTCTTCCGGCAGCGCGTCGGTGCCGTACAGCGCGTCGTACAGGCTGCCCCAGCGCGCGTTCGCGGCGTTCAGCGCATAGCGCGCGTTCGACAGCGGCACGACGAGCTGCGGGCCGGCCTGCGTGGCGATCTCGCTGTCGACGTTCGCGGTGGTTGCGGCGACGTTCGACGGGACCGGCACGAGGTAGCCGATTTGTTCGAGGAATGCGCGATACGCGGCATGGTCGCGTACCGGGCCGGGGTGCGCGCGATGCCACGCGTCGAGTTCCTGCTGCAGGCGGTCGCGTTCGGCGAGCAGTTCGCGGTTGCGCGGCGCGAGGTCGTGCACCAGGGCCGAGAAACCGCTCCAGAACGCGGCCTTGTCGATGCCGGTGCCCGGCAGCGCTTCGTTTTCAATGAACTGGCTCAGCGCTGGCGCGACTTGCAGTCCTGCTTGGTCGATCATCGTGAATCCTCCCGGGGAAAATGCGCGCGGTTTGGCTGGTTATTCCGCGACGCTCTGTGTGCCGGCGCGGGCGATCTGCGCGTCCTGTTCGGACTTTACGCCAGACACGCCGATCGCGCCCGCGATCCGGCCGCCGACCGTGACCGGCACGCCGCCTTCGAGCAAGCCCGTCAGCGGCGCGCTCAGAAACGCGGTGCGGCCACCGTTGATCATATCCTCATACGCCTTCGTCTCGCGACGGCCGAGCGCCGCCGCGCGCGCCTTGTCCTGCGCGATGCAGCTGCTGGCCGGCGATGCGCCGTTCAGCCGCGCGAACGCGAGCAGGTGGCCGCCGTCGTCGACGACGGCGATCGACACGGCCCAGCCGTGGCGTTCCGCTTCCGCGCGGGCCGCGGCGAGCATGCGCTCGGCATCGGCCAGTTCGAGTTCGGGTTTCGTTTGCATGGCGTTCCTCGGGAATAGGCGGTCAGTCGACCAGCCGGTTGTCGACGCGCTCGATCCAGTGGCGCATGGGCGTGCGGCTCGCGCCATTCCGATGAGTCTGGCAGCCGACGTTGGCGGTGACAATCAGGTCCGGCCGCGCGCGCGAGCGCGCCGACGCCCCCGCGCCTTCTCCGCATGGACGGGGTCGGAGCGCGACAGGCTGCCGTATTCCTTCATGAACTTGCCGCAGCCGCTTGCGGTCGGCGGCGATCGCTGCCGCGCCGGCTTCGATCGCGGGCCACCACGCGTCGACGTTGCGGCTCGACGGCCGGACGTGAGCGGGCGCGGCTTGGCCGGCGCGGTAACCGCTAGAATTGCGGTTTTAGCCCGGAACATGTCCATGTCTTTTGCCTCGCTTGGCCTGATCGAGCCGTTGCTGCGTAATCTGCAGGGCCTCAATTACCAGACACCCACGCCGGTGCAGGCCAAGGCGATTCCCGCCGTGCTCGGCGGCAAGGACGTCATGGCCGCCGCACAGACCGGTACCGGCAAGACGGCCGGTTTCGCGCTGCCGCTGTTGCAACGGCTGGCGCAACACGGCCCGGCGGTATCCAGCAACCGTGCGCGCGTGCTGGTGCTGGTGCCGACACGTGAACTGGCCGAGCAGGTGCTGCAAAGCTTCGTCGAGTACGGCAAAGGCCTCGATCTGCGATTTCTGGCCGCCTACGGCGGCGTGAGCATCAATCCGCAGATGATGAAGCTGCGCAAGGGCGTCGACGTGCTCGTGGCGACGCCCGGCCGTTTGCTCGACCTCAATCGCCAGAACGCCGTGCAGTTCGATCAGGTGCAGACGCTCGTGCTCGATGAAGCCGACCGCATGCTCGATCTCGGCTTCGCGCGCGAACTCGACGCGGTCTTTGCCGCGTTGCCCGCCAGGCGCCAGACGCTGCTGTTCTCGGCCACGTTTTCGGACGAAATCCGCAAGATGGCCGCGAGCATTCTGCGCAGCCCGGTCGATATCAGCGTCAGCCCGCCCAACGCCACGGCCAGCAAGATCAAGCAGTGGGTGGTGACGGTCGACAAGCGGAACAAGCCAGAGCTCTTCATGCACCTGGTGGCCCAAAACAAGTGGGAACACGCGCTGGTGTTCGTCAAGACCCGCAATGGCGTCGATTATCTGGCGCTCATGCTGGAGAAAGCCGGCTATGCGGTCGATACGATCCACGGCGACAAGCCGCAACCCGCGCGTTTGCGTGCGCTGGAGCGCTTCAAGACGGGTGAAGTGCAGATGCTGGTCGCCACCGATGTGGCGGCGCGCGGGCTGGATATCGACGATCTGCCGCTGGTGATCAACGTCGATCTGCCGATCGTCGCGCAAGACTACGTGCACCGTATCGGCCGTACCGGCCGAGCGGGCGCGAGCGGCGTGGCCGTGTCGCTCGTGTGCGCCGATGAAGCGCCGCAACTGGCCGCGATCGAAGCGCTGATCCGGCAGACGCTGCGGCGGGAAGAAGAGCCGGGTTTCGAAGCCGAACACCGCGTGCCGGAAACCAGCGCGACGGGCGAGATCATCAGGAAACCCAAAAAGCCGAAAAAGCCCAAAGTGCCGCAAGCCGTGCCGGTCGCCAGGCAGGCGCCGGGCAAGAAGCCGCCAGCGCAACGGAGCGAAGGCAAGCGCAAGCCCGCGGCGCAGCAGGCGAAACCAGCCGTCGGCACGGGAACGGACTACACCGTCGGCAGCCCGTTCAGCGTGCACAAGCCGCGCGGCAAGCCGGCGGGCAAACCGGCGACGGGGAAGGCTGCGAGCAACATGGCGGGCAAATCCGCGGGCGGTCGCGGCAAACCTGGCAAACCGTCCAGATAGCCCGATCCTTCGCTTTCGACGTGCCCGATACGATCGAGCTGTCCGATGTCGTGAACGCATACGGGTGGTTCGGAACAGCGCTGCCGGGTTTCTCGTGAGCGACCTGAAACCGCCCGCGATAGAAGCTTCGCGGCGTGACCGATGATGTGCGATGACTGAAGTGAGAGATGGAATGACGACGACATTCGACGAGGCGACAACGGCGGCGATCGCCGCGTTTGCCCAACTGGATTTCTACACGGCCGTGCAAGCGATGCGCGCCGAAGCCGATTACGACCACGAACGAGACCAGTGGATCTCGCGCTATATCGACGAGCACGGCGGCGGCGTGGACGATGCGGAATACGACGCCCTGCACGCGCGAGCGCAGGCCACGCCGGAATACGCGCAGTTCATCGATGGGGTTCGGCGGGAAATTCTGGAGTACTTCGGCGTGACCGACGATCAACTGGACTGGATGGTCGTGCTGCGCGACGACGACAGCGATGAACTGTGGGCGGAAGTCAACCGGCAGCGGAACGCGCTCGGAACGGGTGAAGTGCGCGGAGATCTCTGACCGGGTTTGTCATTCGCCGGTACGTTGGGCGCGCCGTTTTGAGGTTCGGCTCCGCGCCACGTATCGGACACTCGCCGTTCACATCAGTCTTCTCGCTCATCCGATTCGTGGACGGTGTTGAAGCTGAACGGCGGGCCAGGGTTGCCAAACGAGATCCACCGAACCCGCGACGCATGAAAAAAGCCCGCCGAAGCGGGCAACCTCACGATGCGGAGGGGGAGATCCGAAAACGCGATCGGCGCGCGCTTAGCCTTTCGTCGCGCCGAACGTGAGCCCCGCGACGAAATGCTTCTGCATCGCGAAGAACATCGCGACCGACGGCAGCGCGGCGAGAATCGATCCGGCCGATACGAGATTCCACGACGTCGTCCATTGCCCCTTCAGCGCCGCGACGCCCGCCGTGATCGGCGCCGCCTCGTCGCCCTGGGTGAGACACAGCGCCCAGAAGTAATCGTTCCACACGAACGTGAACACCAGAATCGCGAGCGCGGCCAGCGCCGGCCGAATCAGCGGCAGCACGATGCGCCAGAACACCGTCCATTCGCCCGCGCCCTCGATGCGCGCCGCCTCGATCAGCTCGAACGGCAACTGCTTGATGAAGTTGCGCAGGAACAGCGTGCAGAACCCCGTCTGAAACGCGACGTGAAACAGGATCAGCGCTTCGACGGTATTGAACACGCCGAGCCGCAGCGACAGGTCGCGCACCGGAATCATCAGCACCTGCACCGGCACGAAGTTGCCGGCGACGAACGTGCCGAACAGCGCGGTATTGCCGCGAAACCGGTAGGTCGCGAGCGCGAAGCCGGCCATCGCCGCGAGCGCGATCGAGCCGATGACCGACGGCACGGTGATCTGCACGCTGTTCCAGAAGTAATGCAGCATCGGCGACGTGGTCAGCGCGTCGCGATAGTTCTCGATCATCGAGAAGTGCCGCGGCCAGCCCCAGTAGTGGCCTTCGACGAGTTCCTCGGTCGAGCGCACCGACGTGATGAATACCGCGATCATCGGCAGCAGCCAGATCACGAGCGCGACGGGCAGCGACAGCTTGTACAGCCGGCGCGATACCGGCTTCCAGTGGGCAACGGGTGTCGGAAACATGATGAGTGAACTCCCGAAAGGTCACTGTTCGTTGCGCAGCATGCGGCGCAACTGGAACACGATGTAGACGAGCATGATCGCGAACAGCACGACGGCGATCGACGCGGAATAGCCGAGCCGGTAGTACTTGATCGCCTGGTCGTACATGTAATACGCGAGCACGGTCGAGCTTTCGAATGGGCCGCCGCCCGTCATCACCGAGATCAGGTCGAAGCTGCGCAGCGCGCCGATCACGGTGACGACGATCGCCATGAACGTGGTCGGCCGCAGTTGCGGCAGCACGACGTGCCACAGCAGCGCGAAGCCGCGCGCGCCTTCCATCCGCGCGGCCTCGATCTGTTCCGGGTTGACCGACGTGAGGCCGGTCAGGTACAGGATCATGCAGTACGCCGTTTGCGGCCACAGCGCGGCGAACACGATGCCGAACGTCGCGTAGCGCGCGTCGCCGAGCACCGGGATCCCATGCCCGGCGAGCAGCGCGAGCAGGCCGAAGGTCGGATCGTAGAACCACGAGAAGATCAGGCCGACCACCACGCCCGACAGCACGAACGGCGCGAAGAACAGCGACTTCACGAGCCGGATGCCGCCGACCGCCTGGTTCAGGTACAGCGCGAGCGCGAGACCGAGCGGCGGCGCGAGCATGAACAGCAGGAGCCAGATCACGTTGTTGCGCAGCGCCGTGTAGAACGTCGGCGCATGCAGCAGCTCCGCGTAGTTCGCGAGGCCGACGAAGGTGCGCTCGGTCATCCCGTCCCAGTTGTACAGGCTCAGCGACAGCGTCGACAGGATCGGCCAGATCACATAGACGGCAACCATCGCGCAGGCCGGCGCGAGAAAGAGCCACGCGGCGCGCCGTTGCCGCCGCACGGCGGGCGACGGGCGGCGCGCGCGCCATGCACTGGCGGACGAGCCGCGCGACGGCGGCGCGGTGCCGTCGCGCGGGGTGGACGTGGTCGGACTGGACACGGCAAGCCTCCTGAACGGACACGGCGGCCCGCGGCCGCCGGTTGGGTCACGCGGTCACTTCTTGTAGATCCGCTTGCGGGTCTGTTCGAGTTGCGCGAGCACCGTATCGAGCTGCGCGGGATTCGCGACGAACTGCTGCATGCCCTTCATCCCCTCGTCGGCCATTTCCTTGGTCATGTCGCGGTCGTAGAACTGCGCGACGCCGCCCTTCGTGTCGGCGAGGATCCGGAAGCCGATGCGCGAGATCGGATCGGCCGGCTCGGGCGACTTGCTGTTGGCCGACAGCGAGCCGAGCCCTTCGGCGAGCTTCGCGCCGATCTCGGGCGTTTCGACGAATGCGAGGAACGTGTGCGCGTCGGCCTTGTTCTTCGCCTTGGTCGGGATGTGCAGCGATTCGACCGGGCCGTCCTCGGCGGTCGGCACCTTCGGGTCGATGATCGGGAAGCGGTAGTAGCCCATTTCCGGTTTCACGTTGGGCGGGAAACCCGCCGCGATGAAGGTGCCCATCAGCATCATCGCGGCCTTGCCCTGGAACAGGAAGGGCTGCGCGCCGTCGAGATCGTAGGACAGCGCGTTGTCGATGAAGTAGCCGGCATCGATCAGCGATTTCCACGTCGTGTAGACCTTCTTCACGCGCGGGTCGGTGTACGGCACGTCGCCGGCCATCAGCTGCTGGTGGAACGCGTTGCCGTTCAGGCGCAGGTCGAGATAGTCGAACCAGCCGGCGAGCGTCCACGCGTCGCGGCCGCCGATCGCGATCGGCGTGATGCCGGCCGCCTTCAGCTTCCTGCACGCATCGAGAAACTGGTCCCACGTCTTCGGCTCGTCCGCGATGCCGACCTTGCGGAACAGGTCCTTGCGGTAGAACAGCCCCCACGAGTAGTAGACGGTCGGCGCCGCGTACTGCTTGCCGTTGTACGACGATGCGCTGCGCGTCGACGCGTACATCGCGTCCCAGCCGTTTTTCGTCCAGTCGCCGCTCAGGTCCTCGAACAGCCCGCGCTTCGCGTAGTACGCCATCCGCTCGCCCGCGTGCCAGTTCACGACGTCCGGCGCGACGGTCGTGAGCCACGCCGGGAGCTGCACCTTGTACGCTTCCTCGTCGACGAAGGTCGGTTTCACGTCGATGTCGGGATGGGCCTTGTGGAACGCTTCGATCGTCGACTGCCACACGGCGCGCTGGCTCGCGCCCTTGAACGCGATGTTGATCGTCAGCGTGCCGGCATCGGCGGGCGCCGCGGCGCCGAACGACGCGGATGCGATGGCGGCGGCGGTCGCCAGGCGGGCAGCGACGCGAAGGGGGCGATGGGTCATGAGTGTCTCCAGTCCTGTGTGTCGTTGTTTGTGCGTGACCGACGCGTCATCGCGCCGGGGCGGTTGCTACGAACGGCTTCGATACACGGCGACGCCTTGCGGCTCGACCTGCGCGGCGCCGAGCACGAACGCCGACGGCGGTACCGCGTCGATCGTGTGCGGTGTGTCGCCGTAGTTGAAGACGTAGGTCAGGCCGCCGCGGCGGCTCACGCGGACGGCGTCGCCGAGCGGCGTCGGGGCCAGGCCGGCTTCGGCCGCGATATCGGCGAACAGGCGCACGGTGGTCGCATCGTCGAACAGCGCGGCCCAGTAATGCAGCGTACCGTGCGATAGGCAGGCCGGATGGCCGTCGGCGAAGCGCGCGTGCACGACGCTGCGCGTGTCGTCGTGCAGCTCGACGAAGTCGCGCCAGTGGCGCGCCGCGCCCGTGAGCGGCGACCCGTCGCGCAGCGTGCCGTCGATCCGTTCGGTCAGGTTCGGCCGCAGCGATTCGACGCGCCACACACGCACCGGCAGGATCGACGCGAGCGGGCCGGGCGGCAGCGCCGGCGGAATCTGCAGGTCGGCGGTTTTCGAGCCGGTGCGCGGGCCGAACACCGCGTGCGCACCCGATGCGGCGAGCCGCGACGCGAAATCGTCCGGCACGATCGGCAGCGGCGGCACGACGACGAGCCGATAGCCGTCGAGCGGTGCATGCGCGGAAACGATGTCGACGTCGAGGCCGAGCGAGCGCAGCGCCGAGTAGTACTCGAACGCGAAGCGCGGGTAGTGGAAATCGGCGCCTTGCGGCTGCACTTCGAACAGCCACTTCGCTTCATAGTCGAACACGAGCGCGACGGGCGCACGCACCGCGCCGTTCGCGTCGGCATCCGCGCCGGCGTCGAGCACGGCGGCGATTTCCCGCGCGACGCGCTGCGCTTCGCGCCCGCCTTCGTCGAGCCTGTCGTCGGGCGTGTGCAGGCCCGCATGCATCTGCTCCTGCGCGAATGGCGCCTGCCGCCAGCGGAAGTACGACACGCAACCGGCGCCGTGCGCGAACGCTTCCCAGCTCCACAGCCGCACCATGCCCGGCAGCGGCGCGGGGTTCCAGTGCGCCCAGTTCACGGGGCCTGGTTGCTGTTCCATCACCCAGAACGGCCGCTTCGACATGCCGCGGTACAGGTCGTGATTGAACGATGCGAAATCCGGATGGCCGGTGCGCAGCCAGCGCGCCTTCACGTCGGGCGCGAACCATTGTTCCTCGAGCGCGCCGAGCGGGTAGCTGTCCCACGTCGCGACGTCGAGGTCGCGCGCGACCTCGTAGTGATCGAACTCGGTGAACAGCTGCATGAAGTTGTGCGCGACCGGCCGGCCCGGCGAATGCGCGCGGATCACGTCGACCTGCATCCGGTGATAGCGCGCGAGCTCGTCGGACGCGAAGCGCCGGTAGTCGAGGCGATGCGACGGATGGGCTTCGGTCACGGTGCCCACGGGCGCGTCCACTTCGTCGAAATGGCGATACTCCATGCTCCAGAACACGGTGCCCCACGCGCGGTTCAGCGCATCGATCGTGCCGTAGCGGGCCTTCAGCCATGCACGGAAGCGCACGAGCGCGGCCGGCGAATAGCTGACGACGGTCTGGTGGCAGCCCAGCTCGTTGTCGGTCTGCCAGTAGCGCACGGCCGGGTGGCGGCCGTAGCGTTCGGCAACGGCCGTGCAGATCTGGCGCGACGCTTCGAGATAGGTCGGCGACGAGAAATCGTAGTGGCGGCGCGAGCCGAACGCGCGCGGCCGGCCGTCGGCGCCGATCGCGAGAATGTCGGGATGGCGGTCGACCAGCCATTTCGGCGGCGTGGCGGTCGGCGTGCACATCACGATCTCGAGGCCGGCCGCGCCGAGCACGTCGACCGCACGGTCGAGCCAGCCCCAGTCGTATTCGCCGGGAGACGGCTCGATGCGGCTCCACGCGAATTCGGCGATCCGCACCTGCTCGATGCCGAGCGCTTTCATCCGGCGGGCATCGTCGGCCCACATCGATTCCGGCCAGTGTTCCGGGTAGTAGCAGACTCCGAGGCGCATGCCGATCCTTATGCGTAGTGGTGAACGTGGACGTCGGCGCGCGCGGGCACCGCGCGGCCGTCTTCGGTGAACAGGTGACAGGCCGCGGCCGGCGCGTGCACGTGCACGCGTTCGCCGGTGCGCACCTGCGCGTCGCCGGGCACCTTCGCGATCAGCGGCGTGGCGTTGGGCTGGCCGGGCTGGTCGAGGTGCACGTAGGTCTGTTCGCCCAGGCGTTCGACGAGCGCGACGTCGCGCGCGAGCGTCGTCGCGTCGGGCGTGGCGCCGAGCGTCAGGTGCTCGGGGCGGATGCCGAGCGTGACGGCGGCGCCGGCGCCCAGCGCCGAGCCGTCTCGCGGCAGCACGAAGGTTTCGCCGGACGGCACGAGCGTAACGGTCGTGCGATGCGCGTCGCACGCGGCCACGACGGCCGGCAGGAAATTCATGCGCGGCGAGCCGATGAAGCCGGCGACGAAGCGGCTGGCCGGATGGTGGTAGAGATCGAGCGGCGCGCCGACCTGTGCGATGCTGCCGTGCCGCGCGGTATCCGCGCCGGCGTGCAGCAGCACGATCTTGTCGGCGAGCGTCATCGCCTCGGTCTGGTCGTGCGTCACGTAGACGACGCTCGCGCGCTCGAATTGCCGATGCAGCCGCGCGATCTCGATGCGGGTCTGGCCGCGCAGCGCCGCGTCGAGGTTCGACAGCGGCTCGTCGAACAGGAACACGCCGGGCTCGCGCACGATCGCGCGGCCGATCGCGACGCGTTGCCGCTGGCCGCCCGACAGCGCCTTCGGCTTGCGCTCGAGCAGCGTGTCGAGCTGCAGGATGCGCGCGGCGTCGCGCACCTTCCGGTCGATCTCGGCCTTCGGCACGCGCGCGAGCTTCAGCCCGAACGCCATGTTCTCGTACACCGTCATGTGCGGAAACAGCGCGTAGCTCTGGAACACCATCGCGACGCCGCGCTCGGCGGCCGGCACGTCGTCGACGCGGCGGCCGTCGATCGACAGCTCGCCCGCGCTCAGATCCTCGAGCCCGGCGATCATGCGCAGCAGCGTCGATTTCCCGCACCCGGACGGCCCGAGAAACACGCAGAACTCGTGCGCGCCGATCTCCAGATCGACGTCGCGAATGACCGGCGCGTGCTCGCCGAAGGCTTTCTGCACGCGCCGCATCGAGATGCTCGCCATTGTCTCCGCTCCATGTTTTAATGCGCCATCCTGCTTGATTAAGCGCTTAATCATCGCGATCAAAAAAAGAGGCGATGCGATCGCGGCCGAGTCGCGCCCGTCGGTCGGGCGGCAAGGTGTGCGGCGATAGTGCGCCGCTTCGGTGAGCGAAGCAAATACTGGATCGACGTCTCATATAGTGGGCAAACGATGGCAACACTGGAAGAAGTGGCGCGCCGCGCCGGCGTGACGGCCGCGACGGTGTCGAATGTGCTGCGCGGCCGCGGGCGGGTCGGCGACGCAACGCGGGCGCGCGTGCTCGAAGCGGTCGACGCGCTCGGCTACCGGCCGCATCTCGCCGCGCGGGCGCTGGCCGAAGGCCGTGCGCCGACGGTCGCGCTGATGGTATCGAGTATCGCGAACCCGTTCTATCCGGAGTTCGCACTGGCGGTCGAGCGCGCGGTGCGCCGCAACGGGCAGTTCCTGATCGTCTGCAATACGAATGAAGACCCGTTGCAGGGGCGCGCGTATCTCGACCAGATCGCCGGCACGGTCTCCGAGGGGATTCTCGTGACCAATGCGAACCTGCACCTGCCGGATCTGCTCGACGTCGCGCGGCGCGGCGTGCCGGTCGTGCTGTGCCTGTGGGAGCGGCCCGACGCGCCGCCCGACGGCCTGCCGTGCGTGGCGATCGATTTCCGCGAGGCCGGACGGATCGCGACGCGGCATCTGCTCGAGCTCGGTCACGAGAAGATCGGCGTGATCGTCGGCGGTGCGGCGAGCGGCGTGCAGGCGGCGCGCTACGACGGCTTCGTCGACGTGATGCGCGACGCGGGGCTCGACGCATCGATCGTCGCGGCCGAGCATGATTCGATCGAAGGCGGACTGCGTGCGGCGGGCCGGCTGCTCGATGCGCACCCGCGGTTGACCGCGCTCGTCGCGACCAACGACCTGCCGGCGATCGGCGCGATGCATGCGGCCGCCGATCGCGGCCGGCGCGTGCCCGACGATCTGTCGATCGTCGGCATCACCGACATCCATCTCGCCCGCGACACGCGGCCCACGCTGACGACCGTCGCGATCCCGACCGCCGAGGCGGCCGGCCTCGCGGTCGAATTGCTCAATACGCTGCGCGAGGCGGGTGGGCAGGGTGGAGACGCATCGCGCGTGCGGGTCGCGTCACCGCCGACGCTGGCGGTGCGCGGGACGACCGGGCCGGTACCGCACGCGGCATAGCGAGGCGCGGGCGGTCGTGCGCCGCCTCAGCCGCCTTCGACGAGCCGCAGCACGATGCTTCTTGCCGACTCGAGATGCGCGACCGTCATCGCGCGTGCCGCGCGTGCATTGCGTTCGCGACATGCCTGCAGAATCGCTTCGTGCTCGACCTGGAACGACGGCGTGTCCGCGAGCAGCGTGGCCTGCAGGCGCTCATAACGTTCGACCTGGCCGCGCAGTTCGCCGATCGACTTCAACTGCCGCGCGTTGCCGCAGCACGAATACAGCAATGCGTGGAATTCACGGTTCAACTCGCCCTGCCGGCGCGGCGCGGTTGCATCGCCGAGCAGCCGATGCACGAGCTCGGCGCGCGCGAGCGTTTCGTCGTCGAGCCGCTTCACGCTGCGGTAGATCGCGTCGCCTTCGAGCAGCACGCGCAGATCGTAGATTTCCTGCACGTCCGATGCGCTCAGCATGCGCACGACCGCGCCGCGATTCCGGAAGATATCGAGCAAACCTTCGCGCTCCAGCCGCTGGATTGCCTCGCGCATCGGGATCCGGCTGATGCCGAACCGCTCGGCCAGGTCGCGCTCGACGAGCCGCTCGCCGGCCGCCAGCTCGCCGTTGATGATCATGTCGCGCAGCGACGCGGCGATCGCGTCCGCCGTGGAGTCGAGTTTGGCTTCCATGCGTGCCTGTTCGTTAATTTTGGAATAATGGTATACCAAACGACCATCCAGTGCCACAATGGCGACCATCGACGGGCTGCACGCAACGGCGTTCGGCCCGGTGGGGCAACCAACATCAATGGAGAGCGAAATGGCATCTGGCGAACACCGGTATCGCGTCGCGGTGGAGTGGACGGGCAATCGCGGCACCGGCACGTCCGGCTATCGCGAGTACGGCCGCGATCATGTGATCCGGGCTGGTTCGAAGCCGGATATCCCCGGTTCGTCGGACCCGGCGTTCCGCGGCGACGCCGCGCGCTGGAACCCCGAAGATCTGCTGCTCGCGTCGGCATCGGCATGCCACGAGCTCTGGTATCTGCATCTGTGCGCCGAGGCCGGCATCCGCGTGCTGGCCTACGTCGACCACGCGGAAGGCACGATGGTCGACAGCGCTGAAGCCGGGCGCTTCACTGAAATCGTGCTGCGCCCGCGGGTGACGATCCGGGCGGGCGACGATCGCGCGCTCGCCGAGCGGCTGCATCACGATGCGCATGCGAAGTGCTACGTGGCGAACTCGGTGAACTTCCCTATTCGGTGCGAGCCGGTGATCGAGGTCGAGGCAGCCTAGCTCGGAGCAATCAGTCCTCGTTCGTAGCCGGACATTTTCGAGCAGATCAATGCGCCTGCATGGACGCTCGGGATAGCGATGCGAGTCGTGCTTCCGATATACGCCCGTTTATTGTGACCGAGTGGGCTACGGGCGCGCCATCGATGTCGAATGCCTCTTGTTTAATTGACTGCATACGATAACGATTATTTTCGGACGGGAGTCGTGCGAGAGAAATCGGAAAACAAAATTTATGCGAAAAGTCAGTCCGATTGTCCGTCAGTATGCCTTACGTATCTGACAGGAAATGTCCACGGCGCATGTCAATCAGACGCATCCGAAATTCACAATTTGTGGTGTTTCTTCAACGGCTTAGCAATTGTTGACAGTGATTTACCAGTGCTTTGGTACGCTCACGCTCGATAATCCAACGAATGGACGCGGGCCGCGTCAACGAGAGTGAACAAAAATACGCATCGCCTGGTGTATTCCAGGCTTCGGGGTATCGTGGTGGCCGTCGCGGAGACGGCGATCGCCGAGGGCAAATCCGCAACAGCCGAGGCACGCGCACGTCGACGCTCGTCGATATCCGGTGTGCACGTCGTAGCAGCGGGCGTTGCTGCGCTTGGCATGTTCCCCACCTTGTCCGATGCGCAGATCGTGCCGACGCCGGGCACCAGCACGCACGTGATCCAGACGCCGAACGGCTTGCCTCAAGTCAACGTGGCGCGACCGTCGAATGCGGGCGTCTCGGTCAACACTTACAACCAGTTCGACGTACAAAAGGCTGGCGCGATCCTGAACAACTCGGCCACGATGGTTCAGACGCAGCAGGCGGGCTGGATCAACGGCAACCCGAATTACGGAGCCGGGCAGGCCGCGCGGATCATCGTCAATCAGGTCAACAGTCCGAATCCTTCCCAAATTCGTGGCGCTTTGGAGATCGCCGGCTCCCGGGCGGAGCTCGTCCTCGCGAATCCGTCGGGCATTTATCTTGATGGCGCGTCCTTCATCAACACCAGTCGCGCAACCCTCACAACGGGCGTGCCGTACTACGGCGCCGATGGTTCGCTCGCCGGTTACAACGTTAACCGCGGGCTCGTGACCGTCTCGGGTGCCGGTTTGAATGCAACCGGTACCGATCAGGTGGATCTTATTGCTCGCGCGGTACAGGTGAACGCGGCGGTCTACGCGAAGAACATGAACGTGATCGCCGGTACGAATCAGGTCAACCACGACACGCTTGCCGCGACGCCGATCGCCGGCGACGGCCCCGCTCCGTCAGTCGCGATCGACGTGAGCCAGTTAGGCGGTATGTATAGTAATCGGATCTTCCTGGCGTCCAACGAGTTCGGTGTCGGGGTCGCCAATGCCGGTACGATCGCTGCGCAGGCCGGTGACCTGACGCTGCAATCAAACGGCCGGCTCGTGCTCACGGGCAAGACCACGGCGAGCGGCAACCTCGCACTATCGGCTACCGGCGGAATTCAGAATAGCGGCACCACGTACGCGCAGCAATCGGCGTCGGTGAATACGGCCGGCGATTTGAAGAATAGCGGCACGCTCGCGGCACGCCAGAATACGATCGTGAACGCCGGCACCGTCAATTCGACGGGTACGCTCGGCGCGGGTGTGAACAACGATGGCTCCGTCGGCCGCGGTGGCGACCTGAACGTCTCGACGTCGGGCCAACTGAGCGCAACCGGCCAGAACGTGGCAGGCGGCAATGCGTCGCTGTCCGGCAGCAGCGTGAATCTCGCCGGCAGCCAGACCGCAGCAAACGGCAATCTGTCGCTGAACGCGAGGGCCGGCGACATGAACCTGTCGAACGCGACGACGAGCGCGCAAGGCGACGTCCACGCGAATGCTTCGGGCACGATGATCAACGATCACGGCAACCTGTCGAGCGGCGGCAGCACGACGCTGACCGGCGGTGCCCTCTCGAACCAGAGCGGCAAGGTTTCGTCACAGAGCGCGTTGTCGGTGAATGTCGCCGGCCAGATCGCCAACCAATCGGGCGAGCTCGTATCCGAAAGCACGGCCGACCTGCGTGGCGGTGATATCGCGAACAACCAGGGCACTATTCAAAGCGCGGCCGGCATGACGGTGGCCGGCGCGTCACTGGACAACACGGCGGGGCGGATCACGTCGCTAAACGCAGACGGCCTCTCGGTCACGACGAGCGGCCAATTGATCAATGCGGCAGGTACCACCGCGAACGGCGCGCAAGGCGGTGTGATCGGCGGCAATGGCGATGTGTCGGTCGGCGGCGCAAACGTTGTCAACCGCAGCACGATCACATCGAACACGAATTTACGTATCGCGGGCCAGTCGGTCGACAACGGCGGCGGCACGCTGCAGGCTGCGCAAAAGATAGCGGTCGATGCGGGCGCGCGCTTGATCAACAACGGCGGCTCGATCGTTGGTCAGACGGCCACGGTCAGCGCGACGACGCTCGACAACAGCGCCGGCACCGTGCAGGCCGACCAGATGTCGCTGACCGCGACCGACCTCGTGAATCACAGCGGCACCATCACGCAGACCGGCGCCGGCGCGATGAACGTGAACGTGTCGGGCACACTCGACAACTCGAATGGCGGCACGCTGCAAACGAACAGTACCGATCTGACGCTCGCACCTGCCGCACTCGTGAACGACGGCGGCACGATCACGCATGCTGGAACCGGCACGCTGACGCTCGGCAATGGTTCGGGCTCGGTATCGAACGTCGGCGGCGCAATCGCGAGCAACGGGCGCGTGGTCGCGCAAGCCGGCACGCTGAACAACACGTCGGGCTCGATCAACGCGCAGAACGGACTGGCGGCAACCGTCGCCGGCACGCTGAACAATGCGAGCGGCAAGCTGTTGTCGAACATGGATCTCGGCGTCACCAGCGGTACGCTGTCGAACGACGGCGGCCAGATCGGTGCCGGCACGAATGCGACGCTCCGCACGAGCTCCATGACGAATCAGGGCGGCTCGATCGTCGCGCCGAATCTGTCTGTCATCGCCGATTCGACGCTCGACAACAGCGGCGGAAAGCTCGAAGCCAATCAGCTTGCGCTGACGGCTGCGAACCTCGTGAATCACGGCGGCACGATCACGCAGTATGGACCGTCGGCGATGGGGATGAACGTCAGCGGCACGCTCGACAACTCGGCCGCCGGCGTGATCCAGACCAATGCCACGGATCTGACGCTTGAGCCGGCCGAGTTGAACAACGCAGGCGGCACCATTACGCATGCTGGCACCGGCACGCTGACGATTGCGCCGGGCAATGGCGCCCGCGCGCTGAACAACGCGTCGGGCACCATCGTGACGAAGGGACAAGCTATCGTCAACGCGGCTTCCTGGAACAACGCGAGCGGTATTCTTGCCGCGCAGCGCGGTATCAACGCCACGATTGCGGGTGACGTGAACAACGCACAGGGCCTGCTGCAATCGGACGCGTCGCTGTCGTTGAAGAACGGTGGCGCTCTGTCAAACCGCGGCGGGCACATCCAGGCGGGGCAATCGACTCCGAGCGACACCAGCACGCTCGCCATTCAATCCGCGTCGATCGACAACGCGGACGGCGCCATTGTCGACCTCGGCGTCGGCAAGATGACGGTGCAAGGCGGCAGCCAGATCGCGAACAGCCATGCCGGAGGTGTATCAGGCATGGGCGCTATTACCGGCAACGGCGACGTGACGGTCAGCGCGGCATCGATCAGCAACACGCAGGGCGGGCAGCTCAGCGGCGCGTCGCTGCACGTACAAGGCAACACCCTCGACAACAGCGGCGGCACCATCGGCAACGTCACGAATTCGAACGGCGACGTGGACGTCACGACGACCGGCGCGATCACGAATACGAACGGACAGATCAGCTCGACGCACGATCTGTCGGTGTCGGCGGCCACGCTGCTGGGCGGCGGCACGTACAGCGCAACGCACGACGCCAACGTGAACCTGCAGGGCGACTACACGGCGGCGTCCGATACGCAGTTCAACGTTGGGCACGATCTCGCCTTCACGCTGCCCGGCACCTTCACGAACATTGCGAACCTGCAATCGGTCAACAACCTGAGCGTCAACGCGGGCAACATCGTCAACGTGGGCGCGTTGACTGCCGGCGGCCTGCTGCACACGCAATCGATCAATCTGACGAACACGGGTGCGCTCGTGGGCGCCAGCGCGTCGCTTAACGCCGTCAATACGATCTCGAACCTCGGCCCGACCGCGCTGATCGGCGCATCCGACAGCAACGGCACGCTCGAAATCCTCGCACGCGACATCGAAAACCGCGACGACACGACCGCGACCGATTCGATGGCGACGACCGCCATCTTCGGGATGGGCAAGGTCGTACTGGGAGGCGGCAAGGACGCGAGCGGCAACTACACGAACGCGGGGCTCGTCAACAATGTGTCGGCGCTGATCCAGTCCGGCAGCGACATGAAACTGCATGCGGACAAGGTGACGAGCACGCGCCGCGTGATGAAGACGTCCACCAGCCAAATCGATCCGGCACTGCTCGCGCAGTTCGGCATCAGCATGTCCGGATGCGTGGCGGTCCACATGGAAGCCTGCGCGGGTCGGGACGTGGGCGGGGTCGACCTTCGCGACCCCGCAGTACGTGAACTTTTTCTGGATTTCGTGGGTGGGGTGCCGACCGATCCGCCGCATAGCGGGCAGTGGAACAGCAACTACCAGAAGACGACGTACTACGCGGACAGCGCAACGGCGACGACCGTGACCGACATCAGTCCGGCCGCGCAGATCGTGTCGGGCGGCAAGATCGACGCATCTTCGGTCGGCACGCTGCAGAACTACTGGAGCAATATCGCGGCGGTCGGTGACATCAAGGTGCCGGGGCACTACGACGCCGACGGCTGGGCGGCGACCGGGCAGAAACTGCCGGGCGTGACGGTGTCCTACTCGGGGCAATACCACTACAACAACTACGACAACACTGAACACGACTGGCAACTGCCGTTCGGCAATGCGCCGTTCGTGACGGGGCGCCCGGGTGGCTATACGCAGGCGGCGCCGGCGTCGATCAAGGATTACACGCTGCCGGGCTATTTTTCGACGCTGAGTTCCAACGGCACGATCTCGGGTACGGGCGTCAGTGTCAGCAACACGGCGGCCAACACATCGATTCCGTCGCTCGGCTTGTTGCCGGGACAGTCGGTGCCGGGCCTCACGCCCACCAACCTGAGTGGTAACGCGAGCGGCGCGAAATCGGGGGCGTCGTCGGTGCACGGCGGTCCGCCGGCGCCGGTCGATCCGATCATCGCCAGTGCAACGGCGCTGAACGTCCTGAATAACCTCACCATTCCGCAAGGAGGCTTGTTCAAGCCGACCACCGCGCCGAACGCGAGCTACGTGATCGAGACGAACCCGGCTTTCACGAACCAGAAGAACTTCATTTCGAGCGACTACTTCTTCGGACAGCTCGGCGTCGACCTCACGCATATCCCGAAGCGGCTCGGCGACGGCTTCTATGAGCAGCAGCTCGTACGCAATCAAGTGACGGCGCTGACCGGCAAGGCGGTGCTCGGCCCGTACGCGGACCTGCAGACGATGTATCAGTCGTTGATGACGGCAGGCGCGGATCTGTCGAGGTCGCTCGATCTTCCCATGGGTGCGAGCCTGTCGGCCGAGCAGGTGTCGAAGCTGACCGGCAACGTGATCATGATGGAGGCGCGCGTGGTCGACGGCCAGTCGGTGCTGGTGCCGGTCGTATATCTCGCGCAGGCGAATCAGCAGAATATCAACGGCCCGCTGATCAGCGCGACGAACATCGATTTCCAGAATGCGCAGTCGTTCACGAACAGCGGCACGATCAAGGCCGACAACACGCTGGAGATCCAGGGCAAGCAGATCGACAGCGCGTTCGGCGCATTGCAAAGCGGTGGGCTGATGTCGCTGAAGACCGACAACAACATCGATCTGACGTCGGCCAACGTGAAGGCTGGCAGCCTGCAGCTGGATGCCGGGAAAAACCTGGTTCTCGATACGGCGACGAAGACGAACACGCGCGTGAGCCGGGACGGCGCGACGAGCGTGGTGACGACGCTCGGGCCGACCGCCAAACTCGACGTGGCGGGCAATGCGTCGATCACGACGGGCGGCAACTTCCAGCAGAACGCGGGCAACCTGTCGGTCGGCGGCAATCTCGGGATGAATGTCGGCGGCAACTGGGATCTCGGCGCGGTCCAGACCGGCGAGCACAAGATCGTGCAGCGCGCGAACGGCGTGTCGAATACCGACATCAACAAGGTCACCGGCAGCACTGTGCAGGTTGGCGGTGCTTCACTGATTGGCGTCGGCGGAGATCTGACCGCCAAGGGTGCGCAGATCGACCTCGGCCAAGGCGGGGCGATCGCAGCCAAGGGCAACGTCACGCTCGGCGCAGCGAGCGCGACGTCGACGGTGAACAGCAACAGCTCGGGTCGCGACAGGCACGGCAGCTCCGCGGATACGTTGCACACGTCGGATCAGGCGCTGACCGGAACGACGCTTAAAGGCAGCGACACGGTCACGATTGCGTCGGGCAAGGATCTCACGATCAGTGGCAGCACGGTTAGCCTCGACAAGGGGAATGCGAACCTGATGGCGGCCGGCGACGTGAATATCGGCGCAGCGACCGAAACGCATGAGCTGAACTCACACGAGACGCATAGCCACAGCAACGTCGTGAGCGGCGTGAAGGTCGCGAGCGGGATCGACCAGACGATGACGCTGAATCAGGGTAGTCTGGTATCAGCGGACGGTGCGAACATCGTCAGTGGAAAGGACGTCAATGTTCAGGGCAGCACCATCGTCGGAACGAATGACGTGACGCTCACGGCAGCGCGTAACGTAACGGTCACGACGTCGCAGGATACCTTGCAGTCGTCGAGCTACTACAACAAGAAGGAATCCGGGCTGATGTCGGGCGGCGGACTGTCGGTGTCGGTGGGCAGCAGTTCGCTGAAGACAACCAACCAGAGCGCCGAGGTGTCGAACAACGCCAGCACGATCGGCTCACTGAACGGCAACCTGAGCATCGCGGCTGGCAACGATCTGCACGTGACCGGCAGCGACCTGATCGCGGCGAAGAATCTCAGCGGGACAGGCGCGAACGTTACGATTGACGCCGCGCAGGACAAGAACCACCGCGGCGAGACGCAGGAAGTGTCGAAGAGCGGCCTGACGCTGGCGCTGAAGGCGCCGGTAATCGACGCGGTGTCGAATGCGGTGGGTCAATCGCGTGCGTCCAGTAATAGCCAGGATGGCCGTGCAGCAGCGCTGCACGGGATGGCCGCGGCGAGCGCGGCATGGGATGCGAACATGGCCGCGGGCGATGTGGTCCGGGCGCTGGGGGCGGGCGAAACGCCTCAGTTCAAGGTCGAAGTCAGCGTCGGCAGCAGTCACAGCAAGAGCGCATTCTCCGAAGACAGCTTGACGAATCGCGGCTCGAACGTGAATGCAGGCGGGACCGTGGCGTTTGCGGCGACCGGCAACGGTCAGGCTGGCAGCGGCAATGTGACGATCGCCGGCTCGAACGTGAACGCGAACGATGTGATTCTGGCGGCGAAGAATCAGGTCAATATCGTCAATACGACGGATACGGATTCGACGCGCAGCACGAACGACTCGAAGAGTGCGAGCGTGGGCGTGTCGGTCGGCACGGGCGGCTTTGGTATCTCGGCGGCGATGTCGAAAGCCAATGGCGACGGCAACAGCGATCTGGCCACGCAGAACAACAGTCACGTGAATGCGGCAAACGGCGTGACGATCATTTCGGGCGGTGATACGAACATCATCGGCTCGAACGTGAACGGCAACCAGGTGAATGCCGATGTGGGCGGGAACCTGAACATTGTGAGCGTCCAGGACACGTTGTCGAGCGCGGCGCATCAGTCGAGTTCGGGTGGCGGTTTCAGCATCAGTCAGGGTGGCGCCAGCGCGAGCTTCAGCCAGAGCAAGGGCAACGCGTCGGGCAGCTATGCGGGCGTCAACGAGCAAGCCGGGATCCAAGCGGGTGATGGCGGCTTCAATATCAACGTCACCGGCAATACCGACCTGAAAGGCGGGCTGATCGCGAGTAGCGCGGATGCGGCGAAGAATTCGCTGACGACGGGTTCCCTCTCGTTCTCGGACATCCAGAACCAGTCGCACTACGACGCGAGCTCGAGCGGCTTTAGTGCGGGCGCGACGACCGGCGACGGCGGGATGAACTACAGCACGCACGGTAGCGCGTCGGGCAAGAATGCCGGTGGTGCCGCACCGATGCTTGGCCAAAACGACAGCGGCAGTGATAGCGCGACGACGAAGAGCGGCGTGAGTGCGGGGACCATTACGATTACGGATTCGGCAAACCAGAAGCAGGATGTGGCGAGCTTGAATCGTGATACGGCGGACACGAATGGTACGGTCGCCAAACTTCCCGACATGCAGAACCTGCTGGCCAATCAAGCGGACATGATGGCCGCAGCCAGCGCGGCCGGCGAAGCGGTGTCGCGCCGGATCGGGGACTACGCGGACAAGATGATGAAAGACGCCGCCGCGAACGGTGATCAGGCGGGAGTCGACGCGTGGAAGGAAGGTGGAGCAAATCGCGCGCTGATGCAAGGTGCCGGTGCGGCGCTGGTGACAGGGCTGGCGGGCGGTAATGCGGTAGGCGGTGCCGCCGGTGCCGCGATTGCATCGATAGCGTCGGGCAAGCTGAACGAGCTGAGCAGCGCGATCGCAGGCAGCGATCCGACCGGCAACGCCAATATGAATCAGGCACTGGGCAACATCGTGGCGAACGCGCTTGCGACGGGTGCCGGCGCTGCTGTGGGCGGTGAAGCGGGAGCGTTCTCGGGGTACAACGTTGATCGGTTTAACCGGCAGCTTCACCCTGATGAAAGACAGTGGGCGAAGGACAAGGCGAAGGACTTCGCGAAGTTCTATGAAGAAAAGACCGGGAAAGCACTCACCGTGGAACAAGCGCGGAATATGTTGCTGGCGAACGGCTATCGTTTGGTGGACGCGGCGGCAAGCAAGGGGCCGGGAGGGGACGCAACCGCGGTCGCCTATATCAGTCAGAATGGTGGCGGACTGTTCCATGCGACGCCGGCGGAGTACAACAGTCCGTTCTTGTCTGGGAACAAGGATGGTTCACTGACGCCGGAGCAGAAGGCGTTGCCGGGCGCAGTGGCTAATCCAAAGGCCGGACTCGTCATTGCCGGCGGGCTGGTAACTGCTGGGTTGGCGCCAGAGATTGCTGCAGGGTTAGCTGCTATCCCGGGCGCGCCAATTTTTGGTTCAACTGGAGCGTTGGGATCCAGCGCGTGGACGTCGCCTGTTGGGATTGGCGTCCTAACTGGTGGTGTAAATGCGACTTCACAGTACATTCAGAATGGCACGGTCAATCCAGTCGATGTTGGGTATGCCGCAATGGCTGGCGGAGCCGGCACCTATACCAAGTTCTTTGGGAACGTCGTAATAAATTCTGTAACAGGTGCTCTTGATACTGTCACAAACAATGCGATTTCCGGGAAACACGACAGCATTGCAACCGGCGCGGCAGTGAACGCAGGTGCGGCGGCTATCGGCTATGTGACGGGGCTCGCCATGCAAAATCTAATTTCTGCGTTGGCGAAATCCGGGATGGGTAGCTTCGGTTGGTCCGGAACTGGAGTTTGGTCGGGATCATCGGGACAAAATCTGTTTAACCCGAACAATGTTCCTGCAATTGGTGCTGGTATCGGTGGTGCAGCCGGCGCTGAAGCAGGAACGAAAGCGATAAACGATGCCAAATCTCGAATTGGGAAGTGAAGAAATGCTTAGATTGATTGCCTTGTATTTAGTGGCTTTCTTGCTTTCATTTATATGCTTTGCCTCCATAAAGGCATTTGTAATGATTTTTGTAGCCTATTTTTATGGCGGTGGCTTCTTGTGGGCGAGCAACGATACGAGATTCGTTTTGGTGAACGGAACTCTGTTGGGGCTTGTTTTTTGTATCTTCGCGACGGTGGCTTTTGTGCGAAAAAAATGATCCTCGATGGCGATACGAACATCATTGGCTCGAACGTGAAGGGCAATCACGTGAATGCCGATGTGGGCGGGAATCTGAACATTGTGAGCGTCCAGGACACGTTGTCGAGCGCGGCGCATCAGTCGAGTTCGGGTGGCGGTTTCAGCATCAGTCAGGGTGGCGCCAGCGCGAGCTTCAGCCAGAGCAAGGGGAATGCGTCGGGCAGCTATGCGGGCGTCAACGAGCAAGGACGCGGTTTGGCACCTGACTACATGACGGTCAATGTGGGCGCGCTTTCTGGAAACGTAAGTGGTACGGTGAATCTGTACGACGGTTCGACGTATGTTTCGGGAGGCGTTTCCATGACCAACCCATCTTCGGTGTCGTACAGACCCGGGGTCAGTTCGACTATCGGCTACATACTCGGGGCAGACACCGTGACGAAAGCAGGAAACTTCTTGACAGGGGATGGAAATCAGGCGTTCATTTCTGTGCCTACCCCATTTGGCGTCAATGTGATTGGTGCAATAACTCACGCCTATGGCGGAAGTACCGCAGTTGAATTTGGTATTGGTCAGCCGGGTTCTATTTCCTTCGGCGTAATGCCGTGGGGCCATTCATCCGAAGTAACTGGGCATGGAAAATAGGAGGCTTAAATGGCTGCAGTCGGCGGAGGACCGAATCCGGATCAGTGGGCCAAGATGACGCGTGGACAAAAAATTGCTTACTGGGTTAGTGTAACCGCTGCTTGCGCATTTATTGGCGGACGTCTGATAAGAAAATGGTTTTATTAGGCGCTTGGCATACTGATCAGATTAATAGCGGTCGATAAGCTGAACGAGTTGAGCGGCGCGATTGCAAGCAGCGATCCGACCAGCAACGCCAATATGGGAGCAGGCCGCTTTGTCGAGCAACTCGGGAAAACCGGCAGGCCCTGGCTTCCGGGCTCCGGACTATTCGTCCGCGAATGGGTCCGGTATGAGTGTCGCCTACGGAACATCTGTGAACTTGCAACGGTATCGAAGCCTGTCGGGGGTTCCTATTGGTGAAACTTAAAATGTGGTTGCAATTTTCGGTAATTGCAATTTTTGTGGTGGCAGTGATCAGCCTTGTTCGATCCTGTCAAGCTGATCCTGCGCAGACTCAGTTATTCGATCAGCTGGCGATGATGCGCGACGATATGCAGGCGATTATTAACGATGGCGGACGCGTTGTTCGTTATGATAATAATGGGAAAACAACGTTTTCGAGAGTTTATCTCCTGCTGAGTATTGAGCGGAAAACGTGGAGCGTTGATCTACAGAGAATCTACGGCAATACATTGCTCGCGCGCGGATGGGTGATGGTAAAAACGAGGCTGGCGAACGATCGTTTTGTAAGGGCGGTGCCTTTGCATCAGTAACTGCTCCGGCAACTGACAGGAATGGTTCAATAGCGATGGTTTTCGACGCCGCGAGTATTTCTAAGTGCCAGAAATTGCTGCGTACAAGCGAGGCGCGTTGACTAGCTTATCAACTGATATTCAATCATGAAATTTCAGTGCGCGCAGGATGTGGAGTTGGTTGGGGTCTGTAATATGTTTGGTTTATTATTTTTTATTTTTATGATTTTTATTCTTTGCATTCGTCAAAGTATTTGTCATGATTTTGGCGGCTTATTTTTATGGTGACAGTTTCTTATGGGGGGAGGCGACGCCAGATTAATTTTGGTGGGCGGCGCACTATCTGGGCTTGTATTTTGCATTTTCGCGACGGTGGCTTTTGTGCGAAAAATGATCGTGATGCCATTGTGAAATTCGATTCAATCGGCATCTGCATGATGTTGGTGTGTAAATCAATCGGGGCAGACCGGGCTGAAGATTCCATGCAAATTGATTGGAAGTGATGCATTGATAGCACGTACGTCTCAGTCCTAGTACGCGATCGCATATCTAGAAATACATATGAGAACTATTTGCCGGGGGAATTCTGCTGCGGCAGTACTACTGCTTATCGCGACTAGCGTGTCGGCGCAAGAGACTTCGCGTCCGATCATTCCGGGCAACGACCAACAATCCCGACAACAAGAAGAGGCACGTGAACGCGAACGGTCCGTCTCCGCGCCCGGAGTGCGTTCAGGCGTGACAGCGAGCGCTGGGTATCCGACGCTGCTGTCGGAGTCGCCGTGCTTCCGGATCGATCGTTTCGCGATCGATGTGCCCGACGCACTGCCCACTTCCGTGAAAGCGCAAGGAGCGTCTGCTTTGCCCATGGATCGTTTTGCCTTCGTGCGCGAATGGCTCGACTACTACGCCGGTCAGTGCGTCGGCAAACAGGGCCTCGATATCCTCGTCAAGGGCCTGTCGCAAGCGATCTTGGCACGCGGCTACGTCACGACACGCGTGCTGTTGCCCGAACAGGATCTGTCGACCGGCATGCTTAAATTGTCGCTGATCCCCGGCGTGATTCGCCACGTGCGCGTCGCCGACGAGAGGCTGCACGGCGCCTGGAAAACGGCCTTTCCTACCCGCGACGGCGAGCTCCTGAACTTGCGCGACCTTGAGCAGGGCCTCGAGCAGATGAAGCGCGTGTCGAGCCAGGACGTGTCGATGCAAATCGTGCCGGCCGACGTGCCGGGCGAGAGCGACGTCGTGCTCGACGTGCAGCGCGGCAAACCCTGGACCGTCGTCGCGTCGATCGACAACTCGGGCACGCGCGCGACCGGACGGCTGCAGGGCAACTTGTCCCTCGGCATCGACAATCCGCTGGGCCTGAACGATATTTTCAACATCGGCGTGAGCCAAGATCTCGAGCTAGGCGACAAGCGGCTTGGCTCGCACGGCTGGAACGGCTTTTATTCGATCCCGTGGGGCTACTGGACCGCGACGCTGTCGGCGTACACGAACACGTACTACCAGCAGATCGCCGGCGTGAACCAGACGTTCGTCGCGAGCGGCAACTCGAAGACGGTCGACTTCAAGCTGAACCGTGTGCTGTCGCGCAGTCAGAACGACGTGTTCGGCGTGCAGTTCCGGCTGTCACGCCGGTTCGGGCAAAGCTTCATCGAAGACACCGAAATCCCGCAGCAGCGCCGCAACAACACGTTCGTCGAGTTCGGCCTGACCGATCGGCACTACTTCGGCAACGCGCAGTTCGACGGCACGCTCGCGTACCGGCAGGGCGTCGGTGCGTTCGGCGCACAGGACGACAGCGTGGCGGCCGACGGCGGCCCGACCTACCGCTACAAGATGGCGGTGCTCGATGCGAACCTGTCGGTGCCGTTCGCGATCGCGCAGCAGCCGTTTCGTTACGTGACGACCCTCCACGGCCAATTCACGGGCAACACGCTGTACTACATCGACGACATGACGATCGGCAGCCGCTACACGGTGCGCGGCTTCGACGGGGAGACGATGCTGGCCGCCTCCCGTGGTTTTTACTGGCGCAATGAACTGCAGGCGCCGATCGATCAAACCGGGCAGGCGGTGTATGCGGGCATCGACTACGGCCGCGTGTGGGGCCCGCAGCCGGTCACACTCGTGGGCACGCAACTGGCAGGGGCCGTGATCGGCGTGAAGGGGAGCGTCGCGACTCGCTTGGGTGCCTACGGTTACGACCTGTTTGCCGGCACGCCAATCTACAAGCCGTCCGGGTTTCCTACGGCACGCGTGACCGTTGGCTTTCAGCTCACCGCACAGTTCTGACGAAGTGGGCGCAATCCGCTACTTTGCCCGCCGTCGTTTGAGACGACGGCGGCGAGGATCGAGAACTGACGGCTTTTTCGATCGTATGGTGCATGGCTCTCTTGTCGGAGGGCCACGTGTGGCGACCATGCTATCCGCGCTGCGGCGGCAAAGCCCGAAATCGCCGCCTCACAACCCCACTCCGTAAACCTCCCCCGCCGCCGCCCGAATCGCCTCGACCATCACCGCCACTGCCGGCGAATGCAGCCGGTCGGTGCGCGTGATGATCCCGAAATCGTCCATCCGGCAATCCATCTCCAGCGGCAGCACCGTGACGATCCCGTGCCGCGCGTAGTAGTGCGCGACGTCCTCGGCGAGCACCGCGATCATGTCGCTCTGTTCGAGCAGTTGCGTGATGAACAGCAGCGCCGAGGTTTCGACGAGGTTCGCCGGCGGCGCGAGGCTCGCGCGCTGGAACACGAGCTCGAAGCGGTGGCGCAGCACGCTGCCGGCCGGCGGCACGACCCACGCGGCGCGTTGCACGTCGGCGAGCGCCAGCGGCGCGTGCGCGAGCAGCGGGTGGCCGGGCCGCACGACGGCGGCCACCGACTCGCCGGTCAGCGGCTCGTAGCGCAGGCGCAGCTTGTCGTGTTCGGCGGACAGCCGGCCGAGCACGATGTCGATCTTTTCCTGCGCGAGGTGTTCGAGCAGCACGTTGCTGGTATCGATCTCGACCGACACGTGCAGGCCCGCATGCGTCCCCTTTACCGCCGCCACGGCCGGCGGCACGAGCCGCAGGCCCGGCGACGTGATCGCGCCCACCGCCACGTGGCCCAGATGGCCGGCCTTCAGCGCGGCCAGTTCCTCGCGCGCCTGATCGAGGCTGCCGAGCGCCGCGCGCGCGTGGCGGATCAGCGCGTCGCCGTACAGCGTCGGCCGCATCCCGCGCGGCAGGCGCTCGAACAGCACCGCGCCGATCGATTCCTCGAGCTCGCGCAGCAGCTTCGACGCGGCCGGCTGCGTCATGTTCAGCGCGGCCGCCGCGCGGTGAATGCTGCCTTCGTCTGCGAGCGCGACGAGCAGCAGCAACTGGCGCGTCTTCAGGCGGGCGCGGTTGCCCCACGGGCTGGCTTCGGTCATCGTACGGGTTTATATCGATATCGGAATCGATATCGTAATCGCCTAAATCGTCATTAGCCAGTTATCAAAATTCTGCCTAGACTGCGCCGGTATCCCGTCACCACAGGACTGACGATGTCGGCAACAAAACCCAGGCTGCGCTCCGCTCAATGGTTCGGCACGAACGACAAGAACGGCTTCATGTACCGAAGCTGGATGAAGAACCAGGGCATTCCCGATCACGAATTCGACGGCCGGCCGATCATCGGCATCTGCAACACGTGGTCCGAACTGACGCCATGCAACGCGCACTTCCGCAAGCTCGCCGAGCACGTGAAGCGCGGGATCTCGGAAGCGGGCGGCTTCCCGGTCGAGTTCCCGGTGTTCTCGAACGGTGAATCGAACCTGCGGCCGTCGGCGATGCTCACGCGCAATCTTGCATCGATGGACGTCGAGGAAGCGATCCGCGGCAACCCGATCGACGCGGTCGTGCTGCTCGCCGGCTGCGACAAGACGACGCCCGCGCTGCTGATGGGCGCGGCGAGCTGCGACGTGCCGGCGATCGTCGTGTCGGGCGGCCCGATGCTGAACGGCAAGCTCGAAGGCAAGAACATCGGTTCGGGCACGGCCGTGTGGCAGTTGCACGAAGCGCTGAAGGCCGGCGAGATCGACGTGCATCACTTCCTGTCCGCCGAAGCCGGCATGTCGCGCTCGGCCGGCACCTGCAACACGATGGGCACCGCGTCGACGATGGCGTGCATGGCCGAGGCGCTCGGCGTCGCGCTGCCGCACAACGCGGCGATTCCGGCCGTCGATTCGCGCCGCTACGTGCTCGCGCACATGTCGGGCATCCGGATCGTCGAGATGGCGCTCGAAGGGCTCGTGCTGTCGAAGATCCTGACGCGCGCGGCGTTCGAGAACGCGATCCGCACGAACGCGGCGATCGGCGGCTCGACCAACGCCGTGATCCACCTGAAGGCGATCGCCGGCCGCATCGGCGTGCCGCTCGAGCTGGAAGACTGGATGCGCATCGGCCGCGACACGCCGACGATCGTCGACCTGATGCCGTCGGGGCGCTTCCTGATGGAGGAGTTCTATTACGCGGGCGGGCTGCCGGCCGTGCTGCGCCGGCTCGGCGAAGGCGGGCTGCTGCCGCACCCGGACGCGCTGACGGTCAACGGCAAGTCGCTGTGGGACAACGTGCGCGAAGCGCCGAACTACGACGAAGAAGTGATCCGCCCGCTCGACCGGCCGCTGATCGAGGACGGCGGCATCCGCATCCTGCGCGGCAATCTCGCGCCGCGCGGCGCGGTGCTGAAGCCGTCGGCGGCGAGCCCCGAACTGCTCAAGCATCGCGGCCGCGCGGTGGTGTTCGAGAACCTCGACCACTACAAGGCGACGATCAACGACGAAGCGCTCGACATCGACGCGAGCTCGGTGATGGTGCTGAAGAATTGCGGGCCGCGCGGGTATCCGGGCATGGCCGAGGTCGGCAACATGGGGCTGCCGCCGAAGCTGCTGCGCCAGGGCGTGAAGGACATGGTGCGGATCTCGGATGCGCGGATGAGCGGCACCGCGTACGGCACGGTCGTGCTGCACGTCGCGCCGGAAGCGGCGGCCGGCGGCCCGCTCGCGGCCGTGCGCAACGGCGACTGGATCGAGCTCGACTGCGAGGCCGGCACGCTGCATCTCGACATCACGGATGAAGAACTGCAGCGCCGCCTGTCGGACGTCGATCCGACCGCGGCGCCGGGCGTGGCCGGCCAGCTCGGCAAGGGCGGCTATGCGCGGCTGTATATCGATCACGTGCTGCAGGCCGACGAGGGGTGCGACCTCGACTTCCTGGTCGGCACGCGCGGCGCGGACGTGCCGAGCCATTCGCATTGAGCGGCGGGCGGCGCGACGTGCGCCGCCGCCGATGGCGGGCCTTCCCGGCCCGCGCTTCATGAAACCATGAACGCATGACGGCCGGCGACAACCGGGCCGAAGCAGGACGCGAACCATGACATCGAGCAGCACGCCGCGCTATCGCGGCATCTTTCCCGTCGTCCCGACGACGTTTACCGACACCGGCGAGCTCGACCTCGCGAGCCAGAAGCGCGCGGTCGACTTCATGATCGATGCGGGGTCGGACGGCCTGTGCATCCTCGCGAATTTCTCCGAGCAGTTCGCGATCACCGACGACGAACGCGACGTGCTCACGCGCACGATCCTCGAACACGTCGCCGGCCGCGTGCCGGTGATCGTCACGACGTCGCACTACGGCACGCAGGTGTGCGCGGCGCGCAGCCTGCGCGCGCAGCAGCTCGGCGCGGCGATGGTGATGGCGATGCCGCCGTATCACGGCGCGACGTTCCGCGTGCCGGAGGCGCAGATCTTCGAGTTCTATGCGCGCGTGTCGGATGCGATCGACATCCCGATCATGATCCAGGACGCGCCCGCGAGCGGCACGCCGCTGTCCGCGCCGTTCCTCGCGCGGATGGCGCGCGAGATCGAACAGGTCGCGTACTTCAAGATCGAGACGCCGGGCGCCGCGAACAAGCTGCGCGAGCTGATCCGGCTCGGCGGCGACGCGATCGAGGGGCCGTGGGACGGCGAGGAAGCGATCACGCTGCTCGCCGATCTCCATGCGGGCGCGACCGGCGCGATGACGGGCGGCGGCTTTCCGGACGGCATCCGGCCGATCCTCGAAGCGTTCCGCGAAGGCCGGCACGACGATGCGTTCGCGCATTACCAGACGTGGCTGCCGCTGATCAATCACGAGAACCGCCAGTCCGGGATCCTCACCGCGAAGGCGCTGATGCGCGCCGGCGGCGTGATCGCGTGCGAGCGGCCGCGGCATCCGATGCCGGAACTGCACCCGGACACGCGCGCGGAACTGCTCGCGATCGCGCGCCGGCTCGATCCGCTCGTGCTGCGCTGGGCGCGCTGAGCGATTCGCGAAGGAGAGACGCACGATGAGCAATCCAATTTCGCTGGGCGTGATCGGGATCGGCAAGATCGCCCGCGACCAGCATTTGCCGGCGATCGCCGCCGAACCGGGCTTCGCGTTGACTGCCTGCGCGAGCCGTCACGCGGAAGTCAACGGCGTGCGCAATTATCCGGATCTGAACGCGCTGCTCGCCGCCGAGCCCGAGCTCGACGCCGTGTCGCTGTGCGCGCCGCCGCAGGTGCGCTACGCGCAGGCGCGCGCCGCACTCGAGGCCGGCAAGCACGTGATGCTCGAGAAGCCGCCGGGTGCGACGCTCGGCGAAGTGGCCGCGCTGGACGCGCTGGCGCGCGAGCGCGGCCTCACGCTGTTCGCGACCTGGCATTCGCGCTGCGCGAGCGCGGTGGAACCGGCGCGCGCGTGGCTCGCAACGCGCACGATCCGCGCGGTGCAGGTGCGCTGGAAGGAAGACGTGCGGCGCTGGCATCCGGGGCAGCAGTGGATCTGGGAACCGGGCGGCCTCGGCGTGTTCGATCCGGGCATCAACGCGCTGTCGATCGTCACGCGGATCCTGCCGCGCGAGCTCGTGCTGCGCGAGGCGACGCTCATCGTGCCGAGCGACGTGCAGACGCCGATCGCGGCCGAACTCGATTGCGCGGATACCGACGGCGTGCCGGTGCGCGCGGAATTCGACTGGCGGCACGGCCCGGTCGAGCAATGGGAGATCGCGGTCGACACGGCCGACGGCGTGCTCGCGATCAGTCGCGGCGGCGCGCAATTGTCGATCGCGGGCGAGCCGGTCGAGATCGGGCCCGAACGCGAGTATCCGGCGCTGTATGCGCACTTTCGTGCGCTGATCGCGCGTGGCGAAAGCGACGTCGACGTGCGGCCGCTGCGGCTCGTCGCCGACGCCTTCCTGTTCGGCCGACGCGTGCAGACCGACGCGTTCGGCCGCTGAACCTGCGTGCGCGCGCGGCCTCGGGCGCGCACGACGAACGATTGATTACGGACACACATCACGGCATCGGCCGACACAAAGGAGACACCACATGAACCGCACGACTCACACGATCCGTCGACATACCCTGCGCGCGCTGCTGGCCGCGCTGTGCATCGCGCCGCTCGGCATGCAGGGCGCCGCGCACGCCGACGCGCCGCTGAAGATCGGCTTCCTCGTGAAGATGCCCGAGCAGGCGTGGTTCATCAACGAGCAGAACGCGGCGTCCGCGCTCGGCCAGAAGGAGAACTTCTCGGTCGTGAAGATCGGCACGCCGGACGGCGAGAAGGTGCTGGCCGCGATCGACAATCTCGGTTCGCAAGGTGCCCAGGGCTTCGTGATCTGCGCGCCGGACGTGCGCCTCGGGCCGGCGATCGCGTCGCGCGCGAAGCGCTACAACATGAAGTTCGTGACCGTCGACGACCAGCTCGTCGATTCGAGCGGCAAGCCGCTGCCGAACGTGCCGCACCTCGGGATGTCGGCGACCAAGATCGGCAACCAGGTCGGCCAGGCGATCTCCGACGAAATGAAGCGGCGCGGCTGGAAGCCCGAGGAAGTCGGCGCGCTGCGGATCACCAATTACGAGTTGCCGACCGCGAAGCTGCGCACCGACGGCGCGACGCAGGCGCTGCTCGCGAACGGCTTCCGCAAGGAGAACATCTTCGACGCGCCGCAGAAGACGACCGACGACGAAGGCGGCTTCAGCGCGGCGGCACCCGTGCTCGCCCGCCATCCGAACGTGAAGAAATGGGTGATCTACGCGCTGAACGAGGAAACCGTGCTCGGCGCGGTGCGCGCGACGGAACAGCTGCACATCCCGGCGGCCGACGTGATCGGCGTCGGCATCAACGGTGCGGGCGAGGCGTTCGCTGAATTCCAGAAGAAGGAGCCGACCGGCTTCTACGGGACGATCGCGGTCAGCTCGACGAACCACGGCAAGGACAGCACGCAGAACCTCGTCGACTGGATCCGCAACGGCAAGGTGCCGCCGGCCGACACGCAGACGAGCGGCAAGCTGATGACGCGCACGAACTGGCAGGCCGTGCGCGCCGAGCTCGGCATCTGAGCGGGCGAGGCGAGAACGCGATGACGATGCAGACGATGACGGCCGCGTCCGCCGGCCACGGTGCCGAAGCGGGCACGCCGCCGAGCGGCGCGCTGCTCGCGCTCGACGGCATCACCGTGACGTTTCCGGGCGTGCGTGCGCTCGACACGGTGTCGCTGTCGGTGCGCGCGGGCGAAGTGCACGGGCTGATGGGCGAGAACGGCGCGGGGAAATCGACGCTGCTGAAGGTGCTGTCCGGCGTGAACCAGCCGCAGGCCGGCACGTTGACGCTGAACGGCACGGTGCAGCGCTTCGCGTCGACCCGCGCGGCGCTCGAGGCCGGCATCGCGATCATCTACCAGGAGCTGCATCTGGTGCCCGAACTGACGGTCGCGGAGAACCTGATGCTCGGACAATTGCCGAGCCGGGCCGGCGTGGTCGACGAGCGCGCGCTCGCCGCGCGCGCGCTCGATGCGCTGGAGCGGCTGGGCGAGCATATCGATCCGGGTATTCCGGTGAAGTATCTGTCGATCGGCCAGCGCCAGATGATCGAGATCGGCAAGGCGCTGATGCGCGACGCACGGGTGATCGCGTTCGACGAGCCGACGAGCTCGCTGTCCGCGCGCGAGACCACGCAACTGTTCCGGATCATCCGCGCGCTGCGCGCGGAAGGCCGCGCGATCATCTACGTCACGCACCGGATGGAGGAAGTGTACGAACTGTGCGACCGCGTGACCGTGTTTCGCGACGGCCGCCGCATCGACACGTTCGATTCCGTCGCCGATCTCGACCGCGACCGGCTGATCGGCTGCATGGTCGGCCGCTCGATCGAGGACGTGTACGGCTACCGGCCGCGCACGGCCGGCGACGTGCTGATCGAGGCGAAAGGGTTGACGGGGCCGGGGCTCGCCGAGCCCGTGTCGTTCAGCGCGCGGCGCGGCGAGATCGTCGGCTTCTTCGGGCTCGTCGGCGCGGGCCGCTCGGAACTGATGAAGCTGCTGTACGGCGCCGCGCGCCCGAGCGCGGGGCACGTCGAGCTGAACGGCAAGCGGGTCGCGTTCGGCAGCCCGCGCGACGCGGTGCGCGCCGGCATCGCGCTGTGCCCGGAAGACCGGAAACAGGAGGGCATCGTCGCGATCGCGTCGGTGGCCGACAACCTGAACATCAGCGTGCGCCGTCATTTCAGCCCGGCGCGCGTGCTGCTCGACGGGCGGCGGGAACGCGAGCTCGCGCAGAAATACATCGAGCGCCTCGCGATCAAGACCCGCGACGGCGACACGCCGATCGGCGCGCTGTCGGGCGGCAACCAGCAGAAGGTCGTGATCGCGCGCTGGCTGGCCGAGCGCATCGACGTGTTCCTGATGGACGAGCCGACGCGCGGCATCGACGTCGGCGCGCGCGCGGAAATCTACAACCTGTTCTACGAACTCGCGGAAGCGGGCCGCACGGTGATCCTCGTGTCGAGCGATCTGGCCGAGGTGATCGGCGTGTCGGATCGCATCATCGTGATGAAGGAAGGACGGATCGCGGGCGAGGTCGACAAGGCGCACGCGACGCCCGACGCGCTGATCAAGCTCGCGCTGCCGCGCTAGCGGCGAGCAGTCAACCGGAAAGCAACTGATATGAGCCAGGCAATGCAACCCCAACGTACCTCCCCATCCCCGGATGCCGCCGCCGCGGCCACGCCCGCGCGTCCGCGTGGCGGCGTGTGGCAGCTGATCAACCGTTCCGGCATCGTGATGGTGTTTCTCGTGCTGTTCGCGGTGCTGTCGCTGACCGTGCCGGACTTTCTCACGCCGCGCAACATCCAGGGCCTGCTGCTGTCGGTCACGCTGATCGGCTCGATCGCGGTGACGATGATGTTCGTGCTCGCGTTAGGCGAGGTCGACCTGTCGGTCGCGTCGATCGTCGCGTTTTCCGGCGTCGTCGCGTCGACGCTGATCACCGCGACGCACAGCGTCGTGCTCGGCATCGCGGCCGGCGTGCTCGCCGGCGGCGCGGTCGGGCTCGTGAACGGCGTGCTGATCGCGCGCTGGCGGATCAACTCGCTGATCGTCACGCTCGCGATGATGGAAGTCGTGCGCGGCCTCGCATTCATCACGTCGAACGGCGACGCGGTGATGATCTCCGAGGAGCGCTTCTTCGATCTCGGCGGTGGGTCGTTCCTCGGCATCTCGTTTCCGATCTGGAGCAACATCGTCGGCTTCGTCGTGTTCGGCTTCCTGCTGCGCAAGACGGTGTTCGGCAAGAACGTGCTGGCCGTCGGCGGCAACGGCGAGGCCGCGCTGCTCGCGGGGCTGCCGGTGATGCGCATCAAGATCACGGTGTTCGTGCTGCAGGGGCTCGTGACCGGCTTCGCGGGCGTGATGCTTGCGTCGCGGATGAGCCTCGGCGATCCGAAGACGTCGGTCGGCCTCGAGCTCGGCGTGATCTCCGCGTGCGTGCTCGGCGGCGTGTCGCTGACGGGCGGCGTCGCGACGATCTCCGGCGTGCTGGTCGGCGTGCTGATCATGGGCTCGGTGCAGGACGCGATGAGCCTGTTGAACGTGCCGACCTTTTACCAATATCTGATACGCGGCGGAATTCTGTTGCTCGCGGTGCTGTTCGACCAGTATCGTCGCAACCAGCGGCGCGCGATGAAGATCTGATGTCGACCACGCGCGGCCGCCTGCAAATACGACGAATATCGGGAGACGGCATGCAACAGACTCATCCGGCCGCGTCGGCGACGCTGCTGGCCGACAGCCGCAACACGCTCGGCGAAGGCGCGACGTGGTGCGACAGGACGCACGCGCTGTACTGGGTGGACATCGAAGGCGCGCAGCTGTGGTGCTGCCGCGCGGACGGTTCGGACCTCGTGCAATGGGCGATGCCCGAACGGCTCGCGTGCTTCGCGCTGACCGACGATCCGGATGTGCTGCTCGTCGGGCTCGCGACGCATCTTGCGTTCTTCGATCTGCGCAGCGGCACGTTCACGCGGATCGTCGACGTCGAGCCCGAACTGCCGACGCGGCTGAACGACGGACGCTGCGATCCGTTCGGCGCGTTCGTGTTCGGGATGAAGGATGAGGGGGGCGATCCGCCGCGCGCGGTCGGCGGGTTTTATCGGCTCAATGCCGATCTCGCGCTGGAGCGGCTTGCGCTGCCGCCGGCCGCGATCGCGAACAGCATCGGGTTCTCGCCGGACGGCACGAAGATGTATTTCTGCGATTCGCTGGTGCGCGAGATTTTCGTGTGCGATTACCGGGCGGGCGGCGATGTCGCGAACGTGAGACCGTTCGCGCGGCTGACCGATGCCGATGGCGATCCGGACGGGTCGATCGTCGATCGCGACGGCGGGCTTTGGAATGCGCAGTGGGGCGGGCGAAGGGTGGTGCGTTATGGGGCCGACGGTGTCGAGACGGACCGCGTGGCGGTGCCGACTGCGCAGCCGAGCTGTGTGGCGATCGATGGGGAAGGCAGGCTGTATGTGACGAGTGCGCGTGTTGACCTGAGCGATGACGCGCTGGCCGGCGATGCGCACGCGGGTGGTGTGTTCGTCGCGCAGACGCGCTATGCGGGGTTGCCGACGACGCGGTTTGCGGGCACGCGCCCGTCGGACGGCTGACCGTCGCGGCTGACCGCGCGTACCGGGCGCGTGTCGCATACAACCGGACAGAGCGACGTTTCGCGTGCTGGTAAGATGGCCCGCAATTCCATCCCGCCCGCACCATGAGTTCCACCCCGACCAAGCCCGCGAACCCGAAAACCGCTGCAAAAGCCGCCGCGAAGAACGACGCCGCCCGCGCCCCGGGCGACAAGCCGAAGCCGCGCGTGCAGCAGCGCCTGACCTACGTGATCGGCGGCCTCGACCGGCTGCTGCGCCGTCACATGACCGACGCGCTCGCACCGCTCGGCATCACGCTCGCCCAATACACGGCGCTGTCGGTGCTCGAGGCGCGCGGCGCATCGTCGAACGCGCAACTGGCCGAACGTTCGTGGATCACGCCGCAATCGGCGAACGAGGTGATGAGCGTGATGGCCGCGCGCGGTTTCGTCACGCGCGAAGCCGACCCGTCGCACGGTCGCATCATCCTGCTGAAGCTGACCGACGCCGGCGCGGCGATGCTGCGCGAATGCGAAGCCGTGCTGCGCCCGCTCGAAATGCGCATGCTCGGCGACATTTCGGCCGACGACGCCGCGCACGTGCAGCGCGCGCTCGAACTGTTCTCGCGCAACCTCCGCGGCTGATCGGCTCCGACCCTTCACGACGCGCGGCCCGGGCGGCGCGCGTCCGCTTCGCTTCCCCGCCTCCCGGCGGCTGACCGTTCCCCGATTCCTCCGTTTTCCCGCTTTTCGCTCCGGGTTTACACCGGCGCTCGTGCCGCTTGCAATATCAGGTAGCCTGATATTAAATGAAGTCGTCCGCAGCAGGAATGCTGCGCACCGAATCGCACAGGAACGAACGACAGGAACAGACATGAGCAAGTACGACAACCGCTGGCAGACCGTTGAACTGAAAGTGGAGGCCGGCATCGCGTGGGTGACGCTGAACCGCCCGGAGAAGCGCAACGCCATGAGCCCGACGTTGAACCGGGAGATGCTGGAAGTCCTCGACGCGGTCGAGTTCGACGACGAAGCGAAGGTGCTGGTGCTGACCGGCGCGGGCGCCGCGTGGACGGCCGGCATGGATCTGAAGGAATACTTCCGCGAGATCGACGGCGGCTCCGACGCGCTGCAGGAAAAAGTGCGCCGCGACGCGTCGGAATGGCAGTGGCGCCGCCTGCGGATGTACAACAAGCCGACGATCGCGATGGTGAACGGCTGGTGTTTCGGCGGCGGATTCTCGCCGCTCGTCGCGTGCGATCTCGCGATCGCGGCCGACGAAGCGGTGTTCGGGCTGTCGGAGATCAACTGGGGCATCCCGCCGGGCAACCTCGTCAGCAAGGCGATGGCGGACACCGTCGGGCATCGCCGCGCGCTGCACTACATCATGACCGGCGACACGTTCACCGGCGCGGAAGCGGCCGAGATGGGCCTCGTGAACAGCAGCGTGCCGCTCGCCGGGCTGCGCGACGCGACGATCGCGCTCGCCGCGCGGCTGATGGACAAGAACCCGGTCGTGCTGCGCGCGGCGAAACACGGCTTCAAGCGTTCGCGCGAGCTCACGTGGGAGCAGTGCGAGGATTACCTGTATGCGAAGCTCGACCAGGCGCAGTTGCGCGACCCGGAGCGCGGCCGTGAACAGGGGCTGAAGCAGTTCCTCGACGACAAGACGATCAAGCCGGGCCTGCAGGCATACAAGCGTTGATACGGCGCGAACGCAGCCGCCGATATAACCGCGGACGTAACCGCAAGAGACAGGCAGGGCAGGAGACGACATGACCGACAGACGGATGCTGATCGGCGGCGAGTGGTGCAACGCTCGCGACGGCCGCACCTTCGACCGCTTCAACCCCGCGACGGGCGCGCTCGCATCGCGCGCTCCGGCGGCCGGCCTGGCCGATGCCGACGCGGCAATCGACGCCGCGCACCGCGCGTTCCCCGCATGGGCGGCGCTCGCGCCGACCGAGCGCCGCCGGCTGCTGCTGAAGGCGGCCGACCTGATGGACGCGCGCATCGACGCGTTCGTCGCGGCCGGCGTGGCCGAAACCGGCGCGACGCCCGGCTGGATCGGCTTCAACGTGACGCTCGCGGCGAACATGCTGCGCGAGGCCGCGTCGATGACGACGCAGATCGCCGGCGACGTGATCCCGTCCGACGTACCGGGCAATCTCGCGCTCGCGATGCGCGTGCCGTGCGGCGTGGTGCTCGGCATCGCGCCGTGGAACGCGCCGGTGATCCTCGGCACGCGAGCGCTCGCAATGCCGCTCGCGTGCGGCAACACGGTCGTGCTGAAGGCGTCCGAGGCGTGCCCGGGCGTGCACGCGCTGATCGGCGCGGTGCTGGACGAAGCGGGGCTCGGCGCGGGCGTGGTGAACGTGATCACGCACGCGGCGGCCGACGCGCCCGAGCTCGTCGAGCGGATGATCGCGCATCCGCATGTGAAGCGGATCAACTTCACCGGATCGACGCACGTCGGCCGGATCATCGCGCGCCACGCGGCCGCGCACCTGAAACCGGTGCTGCTCGAACTCGGCGGCAAGGCGCCGGTGCTGGTGCTCGACGATGCCGATCTCGATGCGGCGGTCGACGCGATCGCATTCGGCGCATTCTTCAACCAGGGGCAGATCTGCATGTCGACGGAGCGCGTGATCGCCGCGCGGCCGATCGCCGATGCACTCGTCGAGCGGCTCGCCGCGAAGGCGCGCACGCTGGTTGCCGGCGATCCGCGGGCCGGCCATCCGCTCGGCACGATGGTCGATGCGTCGGCCGCCGCGCGCGCGGCGTCGCTGGTCGAGGATGCGCGCGCACTGGGCGCGCAATTGCCGCTCGGCTGCCGCGTGGAAGGCGCGACGATGCAGCCCGCGATCGTCGACGGCGTCACGCGCGACATGCGCCTGTATCGTGAGGAATCGTTCGCGCCGGTGGTGGCGATCCTGCGCGCGGACAGCGACGACGAAGCGGTCGAGCTCGCGAACGACAGCGAGTTCGGCTTGTCGGCGAGCGTGTTCAGCCGCGATATCGCCCGCGCGATGGCGGTCGCGCGCCGGATCGAATCGGGGATCTGCCACGTCAACGGGCCGACCGTGCACGACGAGGCGCAGATGCCGTTCGGCGGCACGAAGGCGAGCGGCTACGGCCGCTTCGGCAGCCGCGCGTCGATCGCCGAATTCACCGAGCTGCGCTGGATCACCGTGCAGACCACGCCGCGCCACTATCCGATATGAGCGAGCCGACGATGAAAGCAGAGAAGGCGCCGCTTCAGGCTGGCCAACACGCTGGCGGCGTACGCTATCGCGCGGCCGCCGTCGCGGTCGGCGCGGCCGAGATTCGCCGCGCCGACGACGGCACCTGGTACCTGCGCTCGCGCGAGCCGCTCGGCGATTACCCGACGCGCATCACCGACTGCCTCGTACGCGGCGCGCAGGCGCACCCCGACCGCGTGCTGGCCGCGCGGCGCGGCGCCGACGGGCACTGGATCGAGATCACCTACGCGCAGATGCTCGAACGCGCCCGCGCGCTCGGCCAGGGCCTCGTCGATCTCGGGCTGTCGGCCGAGCGTCCGCTCGCGGTGCTGTCCGGCAACGATCTCGAGCATCTGCAACTGATGTTCGCGGCGATGCTGGCCGGCGTGCCGTACTCGCCGATCTCGCCCGCGTATTCGCTGGTGTCGACCGATTACGGCAAGCTGCGTCACACGCTCGGCGTGCTGAAGCCGGGCGCCGTGTTCGTCGCCGAACGCGCGCCGTTCGCGCGTGCGCTCGACGCGACGTTGCCGGCCGATGCGGTGCTGATCGTCGCGCGCGATGCCGATGCGGACGGAAAGGCCCGCGCGGTGCCGCTGTCGCGCCTGCTCGCCACCGTCCCGCGCACGATCGACACGATCCACGAGGCGGTCGGCCCCGACCATCTCGCGAAGATCCTGTTCACGTCCGGCTCGACGAAGCTGCCGAAGGCCGTGCCGACCACGCACCGGATGCTGTGCAGCAACCAGCAGATGCTGCGCCAGACGATGCCCGAGCTCACGCGCGAGCCGCCGGTGCTGGTCGACTGGCTGCCGTGGAATCACACGTTCGGCGGCAGTCACAACCTCGGCATCGCGCTGTACAACGGCGGCACGCTCTACATCGACGATGGCCGCCCGATGCCCGGCCGCTTCGACGAAACCGTGCGCAACCTGCGCGAGATCGCGCCGACGATCTACTTCAACGTGCCGAAGGGCTGGGAGGAGCTGACCACCGCGCTCGAACGCGACGCCGAACTGCGCGACACGTTCTTCTCGCGCGTGAAGCTGTATTTCTTCGGCGGCGCGGGGCTGTCGCAGGCCGCGTGGGACCGGCTCGACCGCGTGACCGAAGCGCATTGCGGCGAGCGCATCCGGATCATGGCCGGCCTCGGGATGACGGAGGCGTCGCCGTCGTGCCTGTTCACGACCGGGCCGCTGATGCGCGCGGGCTATATCGGGCTACCCGCGCCCGGCTGCGACGCGAAGCTCGTGCCGTGCGGCGGCAAGTACGAACTGCGCTTCAAGGGGCCGAACGTGATGCGCGGCTACTGGCATGCCGATGTCGATCCGCGCGACGTGTTCGACGAAGAAGGCTACTACCGCAGCGGCGACGCGGGCGTGTTTGCCGATCCGGAGCGGCCGGAGCTCGGGCTGATGTTCGACGGGCGGCTGACCGAGGATTTCAAGCTGAGCAGCGGCACGTTCGTCAGCGTCGGGCCGTTGCGCGCGAACGCGGTGTCGAGCGGCGCGCCGTACGTGCAGGACGTGGTCGTGACGGGAATCAATCGCGACGACATCGGCTTGCTGGTGTTTCCGCGCGTCGATGCATGCCGTGCGCTGGCGGGGCTCGCCGCCGATGCGTCCGTGACCGACGTGCTGCGTGCGCCGGCCGTGCGTGCGGCGTTCGCGGCGTGGCTGGCCGCGCTGAACCGGAACGCGAGCGGCGGTTCGACGTTCGTCGCGAGGATTCGGTTGATCGACACGCCGCCGTCGCTCGATCTCGGCGAAGTGACCGACAAGGGATCGCTGAACCAGGCGGCCGTGCAGAAGCATCGCGCGGCGACGATCGACGCGCTGTACGACCCGGCGCGGCGCGATCCCGACGTGATTTACGCGTAAGCAGCACGCGCGAGCAGTTACAGCGGTAAGCAGCACGCAGGTACAACGACCGGCCGGCCACGACACCGGCAGGCACTTTCGCGGCCAGTGAATCAGGCTGCCTGATAAAGGCGGCCGTTCATACGACACCTCGCGCGCCGAACCGCCACTGGCCGGCGGCGGCGCGCGGCGGCCGTTGCAGGGCCGACCGACCACAAAGACATGGGAATGGAGACATGAACACTTACGTTGCCGAAAAATCCACGGTCGCGACCACGCTCGCGCTGTGTTTCGCGATCGCCCTTCTCGAAGGGCTCGACCTGCAGTCGGTCGGCGTCGCCGCGCCGCGGATGGCGCGCGAATTCGGATTGAGCGTGTCGCAGATGGGTATCGCGTTCAGCGCGGGCACCTTCGGGCTGCTGCCGGGCGCGATGCTCGGCGGGCGGCTCGCCGACCGGATCGGCCGCAAGCGCGTGCTGATCGCATCGGTCGTGCTGTTCGGACTGCTGTCGATCGCGACCGCGCAGGTCTCGACGTTCGCGATGCTCGTCGTCGTGCGCGTGCTGACCGGCATCGGCCTCGGCGGCGCGATGCCGAACCTGATCGCGCTGTCGTCCGAAGCGGTCGAGCCGCGCTCGCGCAGCAGCGCGGTCGCGACGATGTACTGCGGGATTCCGTTCGGCGGCGTGATCGCATCGCTGATCGGCGTGCTGCTCGCCGGCGACACCGAATGGCGGCACATCTTCTACGTCGGCGGGGTGGGGCCGCTGCTGCTCGTGCCGCTGCTCGTGTGGTGCCTGCCGGAATCGCGCGCGTATCTCGACGTCGCCGGCACGCAGGCCGCGCGCATCAGCGTCGCACGCACGCTGTTCGGCGACGGCCGCACGACGTCGACGGTCGCGCTGTGGGTCAGCTACTTCTGCACGCTGATCGTTCTGTACTTCCTGCTGAACTGGCTGCCGTCGCTGATGGCGTCGCGCGGGCTCGATCGCGCGCACGTCGGCCTCGTGCAGATCGCGTTCAACGTCGGCGCGGGGCTCGGCGCGCTCGGCATCGGCGCGGCGCTCGACCGGATGCGCGCATCGCGCGTGGTCGGCGGCATGTACGTCGGGATCGTGCTGTCGCTCGCCGCGCTCGCGGCCGCGCCCGGCTTCGCGTCGCTCGCGGCGGCCGCGTTCGCCGCCGGGATGTTCGTCGTCGGCGGGCAGTCGGTGCTGTACGCGCTTGCCGCGATGTACTACCCGACCGCGATGCGCGGTACCGGCGTCGGCTCCGCGGTCGCCGTCGGCCGGCTCGGCTCCGTCGTCGGGCCGCTCGCGGCCGCGACGCTGCTGGCCGCTGGCCGCAGCGCGCCCGTCGTGATCGGCGCGAGCATCCCCGTCACGCTGGTCGCCGCCGTCGCCGCGCTGGTGCTGATCCGGCGGCCGCAGGCACACGACTGAATTCCGTTGCATTCAACCCACCAGCGCCGACAGAGCGCGATATCGACACAGGTCTGGAGACATTCATCATGAAGCACACCAAAGCCTTGCTGGCGGCCGGCGCATGCGCGCTGGCCGCGACCGGCGCGCACGCCCAGTCGAGCGTGACGCTGTACGGGATCATCGACACGGGCGTCGAGTTCGTGTCGCACGCGAACGCGGCCGGCGATCACGTGGTGCGGATGCCGGGCGTGACGGGCGAACTGCCGTCGCGCTGGGGGCTGCGCGGCACCGAGGATCTCGGCGGCGGCTACCAGGCGGTGTTCACGCTCGAAAGCGGCTTCAACGTGCGCGGCGGCGATCTCGGGCAGGGCGGCCGGCTGTTCGGGCGGCAGGCGTTCGTCGGGCTGAAGAGCGGCTTCGGCACGCTCGCGTTCGGCCGCCAGTACACGATGACCTATCTCGCGCTGCAGGGTGCGGACATCATCGGCCCCGACATCTACGGGCTCGGCTCGTTCGACGCATACGTGCCGAACGGCCGCGCCGACAACGCGGTGACCTACGTCGGCACGTATCGCGGCGTGACGCTCGGCGCCGCGTATTCGTTCGGCCGCGACGGCGCGGGCACCGGCAATTCGCCGGGGCAGGGCACGTGCGCGGGGCAGGTGCCCGGCGACGCGGTGCAGTGCCGCAACTGGTCGGTGATGCTCAAGTACGACAGCGCGTATTTCGGCGCGGCGGCCTCGTACGAGGAACAGCGCGGCGGCACCGGCGCGGCCGCCAACTTCTTCGACGGCGTGGCGCCCGTCCCGTTCACGAGCAGCGGCGGCAAGGATGCGCGCACGCACGTGAGCGCGTATGCGCAGGCGGCCGGCGCGAAGATCGGCGCGGGCTGGATCGGGCGGCGCGTATCGACCGGTTCGCCGGCCGCGCCCGGCGCGCATTCGGATCTGTTCTTCGTCGGCGCGTCGTATGCGGTGAAGCCCGATTTCATCGTCGACGGCGAAGGCTACCGGATCGTCAACACCGCGCACGACACGCGCGCGACGATGGCCACGCTGCGCGCGACTTATCTGTTCACCAAGCGCACGGCCGTCTACGCGCAGTCGTCGTATCTGTGGAACAGCGCGCACGCGCGCTACGCGGTCAGCGGCGGCGGGCCCGGCACGACGCCCGGCGCGGGGATGGGGCAGCTCGGCGCGATGGTCGGCGTGCGGCACATGTTCTGATTCACCGGCGTGACGAACCGAACGGGAGTTATCTTGAACACGAAATCTGCATTCCTCTGTATTGCGCCGCTGTCCGCCGCCGCGATGCTCGCCGGGTGCGGCGGCGACGATTCGATCGGCGCCGCGCCCACGCACCTGAGCGCCGCGACGCCGGCCGCGATGACGCAAACGTGCGACGCGCTCGTCGCGAAGCTCGCGTATGCGAACACGTCGTTCACGTCGGTGACGACCGCGGCGGCCGGCGCGCTGACGGTGGCCGGCAAGCCGGTCGCCGAGCACTGCGTGATCGCCGGCAAGATGAATCAGCGCGTGAGCGCGGTGGACGGCAACACCTATGCGATCGGCTTCGAGATGCGTCTGCCGAAAGCATGGAACGGCCGCTTCTTCTACCAGGCGAACGGCGGGCTCGACGGCAACGTCGTGACCGCGACCGGCGAGATCGGCGGCGGCGGGCCGCTGACCAATGCGCTGAACCAGGGCTTCGCGGTGATCAGCTCGGATTCCGGGCACAGCGCCGCGCAGAATCCGCTGTTCGGCCTCGATCCGCAGGCGCGGATCGACTACGGCTACGGCGCCGTCGATGCGCTCACGCCGATGGCGAAGCAGGTGATCCGGCTCGCGTACGGCAAGGCGCCCGATCGCAGCTATTTCGGCGGTTGCTCGAACGGCGGCCGCCACGCGATGGTCACGGCGGTGCGCAACCCGGCCGACTACGACGGCATCATCGCGGGCGACCCGGGTTTCCATCTGCCGAAGGCGGCGATCGGCGAGATGTACGGCGCGCAGCAGTTCGCGAAGATCGCGTCGGCGACGGGCTCGAACGGGTTGCCGGATATCCGCAGCGGTTTCAACGATGCGGAGCGCCAGTTCGTCGGCGCGAAGATCCTCGACAAATGCGACGCGCTCGACGGCGCGGCCGACGGGATGGTGCAGGACGTCGCCGCGTGCCAGGCGCACTTCAGCATCGACGCCGATATCCCGACCTGCGCGAACGGCACGCGCACGGGCGCCTGCCTGACGCCCGCGCAGAAAACCGCGCTGGCGAACGTGTTTGCCGGCGCGCGCAACAGCGCGGGCACGGCGCTGTACGCGAGCTTTCCGTACGATCCGGGCGTGGCCGGCAGCGGCTGGGCCGCGTGGAAGCAGTCGAATTCGATCGCGCTCGATCCGGCCGCGATGGCGTTCACGTTCATGACGCCGCCGAAAACCGCCGCGACGCTCGCGAACCTCGCCGGCTTCGCGCTCGGTTTCGACATGGACAACGACGCGCCGGCGATCTTCGCGACGAACGGCACGTACACGCAATCGTCATGGTCGTTCATGACGCCGCCCGACGAGACGAACCTCGCCGCGCTGAAGGCGCGCGGCGCGAAGCTGCTCGTCTATCACGGCACGGGCGACCCGGTGTTTTCGTTCAACGACACGCGCGACTGGTACACGCAGGTCGCGCAGGCGAACGGCGGCGATGCGTCGAGCTTTGCACGCTTCTTTCCGGTGCCGGGGATGAACCACTGCTCGGGCGGGCCGGCGGCCGACCAGTTCGACATGCTGACCCCGCTCGTCGCATGGGTCGAACAAGGGCAGGCGCCGGCGGCGATCGTGGCGACCGCGCGCGACGCGACGAACGCGGTGCCGAACGCGGAAGTGCCCGCATCGTGGGGCGCGGGGCGCACGCGGCCGCTGTGTCCGTATCCGCAGGTTGCGCGCTACAACGGCGCGGGAGACGTGAATTCGGCGGCGAGCTTCAGTTGTCGTTGACGTAGCCGTCGATGGGAAACGGCCGGCGCACGGTGTCGCGCGCCGGCTGTTTCATCGCCGCAGTCACTCGCCGGCATCGACCGGCACGTCGAGCCCGACCTTCACGCGGCTCATGCTCACCAGCGTCTTGAACCGTTTCACGTTGTTGTTCGCGAAGAACAGCTCGCGCGTGAGCGCGTTGTACTGATCCATGTTGCGCACCGCGAGGATCAGCACGAAATCCCATTCCCCCGTCACGTAGTAGCACTGCTGGATCTGCGGGCAGCGCTCGAACGCGCGCTTCATCGCGTCGAGCTGGTCGATCTGCTCGCTCTCGACCTCGACGTTCACGACGATCGTCAGCGGATGATCGACCTTGTCCGGTGCGACGACGGCCGTATAGCGCTCGATCACGCCCGCTTCCGCGAGGCGCCGCAGCCGCCGGTTAACGGCGGCGGTCGACAGGTTGACGCGCGCGCCGAGCTCGGCCTGCGGCGTCTGCGCGTCGCGCTGGACTTCCATCAGCAGCTTGCGATCAAACGCATCGAGAGGGGTCGTCATGATGGCGCGTGAAGCCTCGAAAGAATGAGAAATTTTTGCGTCGACGCCGCTGATTTGGCGATTTTGTTGACCGGCATGCGCAATATTATTTTCCCAACCGACCGCAAGCGCAACTCGCGCCTGCCCGATCCGACCCACCCGACCGCCGCCCGCGCGGTCCCGATCCGGAGCCTTCCGTCATGCTCATCGCCAACCCGCGCGCGTCGCGCACCGCCTACCCGAACGCGCTGCGCCGCGTGATGAACATCGCGTCGGCCGACGAAAGCGGTGCGTGGCTCGCGCACTGGCCGCTCGTCGGCAATGCGCGCACGCCGTTGCGTGCGCTGCCCGATCTCGCCGCGCGGCTCGGCGTCGCGAGCGTCAGCGTGAAGGACGAGTCGTGCCGTTCGCCGCTCGGCAGCTTCAAGGCGCTCGGTGCGCCGATCGCGCTGGTGCGGCTCGTGAAGCGGCTGCGGCGCACGCAGGCGCTCGATCCGCAGGGGCTCGTCACGGGCCGCTACGCGTCCGAGCTGGCCGACCTGACGGTGATCAGCGCGACCGACGGCAATCACGGCCGCGCGCTGGCCGCCGCCGCGCGCGCGATCGGCTGCGGCTGCGTGATCGTGCTGCACGCGAACGTCGACGCCGAGCGCGAACGCGCGATCTCGGCCTACGGCGCGCGGATCGTGCGCATCGCGGGGAACTACGACGAATCGGTCGTTTGCGCGGCGCAGCTCGCGCAGGCGAACGGCTGGTACGTCGTGTCGGATACGTCGTACGACGGCTACGAAGCGATTCCGCGCGACGTGATGCAGGGCTACGGCGTGATCGCAGCCGAAGCCGCCGCGCAGGCGGCGGAGGACGACGGGCGGCCGTTCACGCACGTGTTCCTGCAGGGCGGCGTGGGCGGCCTCGCCGCGGGCGTCGCGAGCTACCTGTGGGAGCGCGACGGCGTGCAGCGGCCGCGCTTCGTCGTCGTCGAGCCGCGCCAGGCCGATTGCCTGTACCAGAGCGCGCTGGCCGGGCGCGCGACGAAGGCGACCGGCAGCGTCGATTCGGTGATGGCGGGGCTCGCGTGCGGCGAGGCATCGCCGCTCGCGTGGGATTTCCTCGAGATGTGCATCGACCATTTCATGCTGATCGACGACGAAGACGCGGTGCAGGCGATGCGCGGCCTCGCGGCCGGCAGCGAACGCGACGTGCCGCTCGTCGCCGGCGAGTCGGGCGCGGCCGGCGTCGCGGGGCTGGCCGTGCTGATGCGCGACCCGGCGCGCGCGCGGCAGGTCGGGCTCGATGCGAGCGCGCGCGTGCTGGCGATCAACACGGAAGGGGCGACCGCGCCGTCCGTGTACCGGCATTGCGTCGGCGAGACGGCCGACGCGGTGCTCGCGCGCCAGCGCGACTGGCTGAGCCGCGCGGCGGTGGCGGCCTGAACGACATGACGACCGACGAGGCGAACGCAATGGACACGATCGACACAATCGACGAAAGCACGCTGCAGGGCCAATTGAAGACGTGGCGCCGCCATCTGCACCAGTATCCCGAGACGGGGTTCGAGGAAGTGAACACGTCGGACTACGTCGCGCGGATCCTGACGACGCTCGGGCTCGACGTGCATCGCGGAATCGGCGGCACGGGGCTCGTCGCGAACCTGACGGCCGGCACGGGCCGGCGCGCGATCGGCATCCGCGCGGACATGGACGCACTGAACATCGCCGAGCACGCGCCGGGCCGCGAACACGTATCGCGCACGCCGGGCAAGATGCATGCGTGCGGTCACGATGGCCACATGTCGATGGTGCTCGGCGCCGCGCGGCTGCTGGCCGAGCGCAAGGATTTCGACGGCACGGTGCGCTTCATTTTCCAGCCGGCGGAAGAGCATGGCCGCGGCGCGAAGGCGATGATGGCCGACGGGCTGTTCGAACGCTTTCCGGTCGACGCGATCTTCGGCGCACACAACATGCCGGGCATGCGCGCGGGCACGTTCTCGACACGTGCGGGCGGCATCATGGCGAGCGAAGACAATTTCGTGATCCGGATCGACGGGCGCGGCACGCATGCGGCGCGGCCGCACATGGGCATCGATCCGATCGTGATCGGCGCGCAGATCGTGCTGGCGCTGCAGACGATCGTGTCGCGCAATCTCGACCCGGGTCAGCAGGCGGTGGTGTCGTGCACGGAATTCATCACCGACGGGCTGCGCAACGTGCTGCCGTCGACCGTGACGATCAAGGGCGACACGCGCAGCTATTCGCGCGACGTGCAGGCGCTGCTGGAGACGCGGATGGCCGAGATCGCCGAAGGGATCTGCCGCACGCACGGCGCGGCCTGCACGTTCGAGTACACGCACGAGTTCGCGCCGACGGTGAACTCGCCGGAATGGGTCGACACGGCCGTGCGGGCCGCCGCGCACGTCGCGGGCGCCGACGCGGTGAACGCCAACGTGCAGCCGATGATGATCTCGGAGGATTTCGGCGCGTTCCTGCAGGCGGTGCCGGGCAACTTCGTGTTCATCGGCAACGGCGAGGCGGCCGGGCAGGGCGGCGTGCCGCTGCACAACGCGGCGTACGATTTCAACGACGAGATTTTGCCGATCGGTGCGCGGTATTTCGCGGAAGTGGCGCGGCGCGCGTTGCGGGCCGCGTAGCGGGGCGGGTGCGGGTCGCTGCGTATTCGGTTCGCTGCGTGCGGCACCCCTTCGTCATCGACGACACCTCGATGCTCGAGCGCACCGGCTTGCCGGCGCGCCGAGAATCCTCCGTCGTCGTATTCGATCAACCGGCCAGTTCACCGAGGCACGCATCGAATTGCGCGACGAGCCGGTCGACATCGTCCGCCGTCGTTTGCGGGCACACGAGCATCATGTTGTGGAACGGCGTGATCAGCACGCCGCGATTGAGTAGGTACAGGTGCACGATGTGCTCGAGTTCGCTGTCGAGCTGCGCGCAGGCCAGCGTGCCGTTGCGCGGCGGCACGGGCGCGAACTGAAACTCGGTGCGCGCGCCGATGCGCGTCACGCACCACGGCAGCCCGTGTTTCGCGATCGCCTGTTCGAGGCCCGTCGCGAGCCGCGTGGCGAGTGCGAACATGTGCGCGTACGCGGCGTCGGTCGCCACTTCGGCGAGCGTCGCGCGCATCGCATGCATCGCGAGCATGTTCGCGGTGAGCGTCGTGCCGATGCCCGAATGGCCGGGCGGCGCGTTCAGCTTCGCCGCTTTCGCGCACTCCGCGAATTCGGCGCTGAACCCGTACACCGCGCACGGCACGCCGCCCGCGATCGGCTTGCCGACCACCAGCATATCCGGTTCGAGACCGTGCGCGACCGCGTAGCCACCCGGGCCGCTGCTGATCGTGTGCGTCTCGTCGATCACGAGCAGCGTGCCGTGGCGGCGCGTCAGTTCGCGCGCAGCCTCCCAGAAGCCCGCGTCGGGCAGCACCATGCCGATGTTCGTCATCGCGGGCTCGGCGAGCACGCACGCGACGTCGCCGTCCTTCAGCGCCGCCTCGAGCGCGGCCAGATCGTTGAATTCGACGACGCGCGTGTTCGCGAGCAGATCGTACGACTGCCCGAGCAGGCTGTCGCGCTGCACGGGGCGACCGTCGACGAGATCGACGAACACGTCGTCGACCGTGCCGTGATAGCAGCCGTTGAACACGACGATCGTGTTTCGGCCGGTCGCCGCGCGCGCCCAGCGCAGCACGAAGCGGTTTGCGTCGCTCGCGCTCAACGCGAATTGCCACACCGGCAGCTTGAAGCGGCGCGCGAGTTCGCGCGACACCCACGCGGCGTCCTCGCTCGGCAGCATCGTCGTGTAGCCGCGCGTGGCCTGCTCGACGAGCGCGCGGGCGACGGGTTCGGGCGCATGGCCGAACATCGCGCCCGTATCGCCGAGGCAGAAATCGACGTAGCGATGGCCGTCGGCGTCGGTGAACGTCGCGCCGCGCGCTTCCTTCACGTATAGCGAGAACGGGGTCGACCAGTCCTGCATCCAGTGCAACGGCACGCCGAACAGCAGATGCTCGGACGCTTCCGCGGACAGCGCGCGGGAAACCGGCATGGCTTCGATGAACGCGCGGCGCTCGCGATCGAACAGCGCGCGGGCGCGGATGAGGTCGACTCCGTGGCGGGTAGGCAAAGGCAGCTCCTGGGCGGTGGGGATGGGAAACGATAGCGCGGGCGGTGGGGGGCTGAACAGAGGCGGAATTACCGAGGCGGGTGGGCGACGGGCGCGACGCGGCCCGCGCGGTAGCGCGATTTTCGGGCGATTTCCATTTGATTTTGAGATAGCACTGGTGAACGGAAACGGATACGGGTTGTGAAGGTTTGCATGGATTTTTATCCGCCTGCGCCCGACCTATCGTTGTTGCAGGCCGAGTGCGGCATCGACGCCATTCAGGCGTGGGGCCCGGCGACGCGGCCTCGGCGCGGTCGGGATCGGCACCGGCCGGCCCGTTCGATTGCACGGACGGGTGGTGCATTGAATTCCGCGACAATCTTGCCGGCTAATTTCGAGATAAAGGAATTCCGGATTTTTTCCGTAATGGTGGGAGTTGGGTGCGTGAAGTGAGCCGTTTTTCGACGATCGGATTTTAACCATCAGGATGCGAAACCACACCATGAAGACCTCCAGACATCTCGTCGCACTCGCCGTGAGCATTGCATTGATCGAGGTCGCCCATGCGGGCCAGACGTCGCCGCAAGCGGTCGTCAAGACAATCCGCCTGACCGCGCACATCGGCGACATCCTGTTCGTTTCGCAGCCGGACGATGCCGCATACGGCCTGGTCGAATTGAACGACACGGACGGCAAGCAGCAGACGTTCGCCGCGGCGCTGCCGATCCGCGTACGCACGACGAATCCCGATATCAACGTCACGTTGTTGCAGCCGCTGCGGTTCTCGAACGGTCGCGACGACATGGCCCATGCGAAGGTCGTGCTGACGGGCAAGGCGAGCAGCGCGGAAATCGCGCCCGGTGCCGCCCACGCGCTCGTGGCGACGACGCGGGGGCGCGACGGCTTTGACGGCTATGACGAAACCCGCATGCTGAAGGTCAGCGCGCAAGCGCCGGCCGCGAGCGTGGCGCCGCCGGCCCGCGGAAGTTATCGCGGCGATCTGATGCTGGTGTTCGAGCCGGCTGCGTCGGCGGGACGCGAGCCGGCGACGGCGCCGACTGCGGTAGCTGGCGAGTAGGAAAATCGCCTCGGAGCACATCGTCGGCCGCGCGATCCATTTGAAGTTGTTGCGCATAAACATACGACAACATATCTCTAAAGGCTGGTTAGGCGAGGTGAGTGTGCGCACACATACTGCACACAATGTCAGAGAAAACAGGGTAAACGACAAATACGTGTCTTCCATCGATCGCGTCTAGACTGCGCAATGTAGTACGACGACGTATAAATCATGATCCGCCGCCCGGCGCATCGATACCCTTACCCTGAAGGAGTGCCCATGGCCGCCCCTCGCCGCCGTTCGTCTTCGCCCGTCCGATCATCCGCCCCGAAACGGGTATCGCGCCGCGCCTTCATCGGCTGGACCGGCGCACTCGCCAGCGGCGCGATGTTCGGTGGGCCGTTGACGGCCACCCGGGCGCTGGCGGCGGGCACGACGCCCCATGCGTCGGCGGTCGATCTCGTATGGGGCGAGCACGGCGCGGCGGCGCGCATCGCCGCGTCGCTCGCGCACGTGTCGCGGCTCGCGCGGCACGGTCGCGACTTCGACGTGACGCACTACGGCGCGCGCCCGTGCGCGACGGTCGCGCAGACGTCGCCGTGGCCGGTCGCGAAATCGCCCGTCAGCCCCGGTTCCGAACTGACGACCGCGCCCGGCGCATTCGATTCGCGCCCGGCGTTTCTCGCGGCGATCGACGCGTGCCGGCGCGAAGGCGGCGGCCGGGTCGTCGTGCCGGCGGGCACCTGGTATTGCGCGGGGCCGATCGTGCTGCAGAGCAACGTCACGTTCCACCTGAGCGCGAATTGCACGATCTATTTCAGCCCGAACCCGGCCGACTACGCGAAGGACGGCCTTGTCGATTGCGGCGCGAACGGCCGGCTGTATTACAGCCGCTGGCAGGCGAACGATTGCCTGAACTACGGCGCGCCCGTCTACGCACGCAACGCGACGAACATCGCGCTGACCGGCGAAGGTCCGACGTCGGTGCTCAACGGGCAGGCAATGACGCCGTTCTCCGGCAGCGGCGCGAACAGCGTCTGCTGGTGGACCTACAAGGGTACGTCCGGCGCATACGGCGCGAGCGCGGCGGTGCCGGCCCAGAACGGCGCGAACCCGAACAACGTCGACCTGCGGATCGTCGCGCCCGCGATTCCCGACGCGCTCTATGCGATGCTGACGTCGCCCGTCACGCCGTGGCAGCAGGACCAGAACTACCTGCCCGCGCTGTCCGAGGCCGGCGTGCCGGTGGAGAAGCGGATTTTCGGACTGGGCCACTACCTGCGGCCGTGCATGGTCGAATTCATCGGCTGCACGAACGTGCTGATGGCGAACTACCAGACGCAGAACACGCCGTTCTGGCAGCATCATCCGACCGCGAGCCGCAACGTCGTGATCCGCGGCGTGACGACCAACAGCATCGGCCCGAACAACGACGGCTTCGATCCGGATGCATGCACCGACGTGCTCTGCGAGGACTGCACGTTCAACACCGGCGACGACTGCATCGCGATCAAGTCGGGCAAGGACCGCGACACCGAATACGGGCCCGCGAAGCGGCACCTGATCCGCAACTGCACGATGAACAGCGGGCACGGCGGGATCACGCTCGGCAGCGAGATGGGCGGCGGCGTCGAGCAGATCTATGCGACCAACCTGTCAATGCTGAACGCAAACTGGCAGACCAATCCGCTGAACATCGCGATTCGCGTGAAGACCAACATGAACCGCGGCGGCTACGTGAAGGATTTCCACGTGAAGGGCGTCGCGCTGCCGAACGGCGTGACGCTGAAGGGCGGCGGCTACGGCAGTGCGCTACTCGCCGGCAGTCCGATCAACGCGAGCGTGCCGCTCGGCGTGGTCACGCCGTCGGCCGGCAACCCGTCGGCCGCGCAGGGCGGCATCGTCACGTTCGACTGCGACTACCAGCCGGCGAACGACGCGGTGCGCACGCGGCCGCCGGTCGTACAGAACGTGACGATCGCCGACGTGAGGGCGAGCAACGTGACGCTGAACGGCGTGACCGCATCGTGCTTCCAGGCGATCGTCGCGCAGGGGCCAGTCGCGTTCGACTACAACGGTACGCCGCCGGCGCCGGCCGTGCAGCCGATTTCCGGCGTGACGATCAGCAACTGCGACTTCGGCACGCCGGTGGCGTCAGGCACGCCGACGGTCACGTCGCCGGGGCCGATCTACGCGTTCAACGTGAGCGCCATGGCGCTGACGAACGTGACGATCGCCGGGCAAGTCGTCGACACGACGATCACCGACAAGCGGTGAGAAAGGCAACACGCCGCGGCGTTCGCGTGCAACCGGCCGGTGCCCGCACGCGAACGCCATCAGGTTACGCCAGCGTCTTGATCATGTAGTGCTCGTCGTAGAAGCGTCCATCGACGAACATCGAGCGCGGCTCCGTGCCGAACCGTACGAACCCCTGCGACGCATACAGTCGCTCCGCGGTACGGTTGACCTCGTTCACGCACAGCATCAACTGGCTGCATCCCCACGCCTGAGCCGCATGCGCGGTCGCGCTGTCGAGCAGCGCGTGCGCGATGCGTTGCCCGCGATACGCGGCGTCGACGTACACGCCCCAGATCGTCGCCTTGTGCGCGATCTTCGTGCGCGCGTCGCGGCGTACGCCGGTGATGCCGACGAGCGTGTCGCCGTCGAACGCGCCGAACACGGCCTGAACCTGCGTCGGCGTGAGGCGCTTTGCGAATTCGTCGACCGGCACCTGCGATTCTTCGTCGAGCGTCGGCAGGAAGGACGTGGGCGCGGTGTCGACCGCACGCAGGCGGACGGTCTGGAACTGCGCCGCGTCGGCGGCGTCAAGCAGGCGGATCGTGATCGTCATCGGGGTGTTCCGGTCGAGGGCGTGCATGCCGGCGCACCGCTGCCGCGGTCGCGGGATGCATCGTGCTTATCCTAATAGGAATCCGGATGCCGCGTGGCGATGTGCGGTGCGTCGCGCGCGTGGCGCGCACGATCGTGAACGGACAAGACAGTGATGGCGGTACGTCGTACCGCCATCAAGGAGGGCGCGCGTCAAGCGCATGCGCCGTCGCGCCGGTCTGGCGCACGACGTCAAACAAACGACGTGCGCGCGATCGGCTCACGCGCCCGCCGGCGGCATCAATAGCGCGACAGCTGATTGCCGTTGATCTGCACGCGGTCGCCCGGACGCAGGTTGCCCGGCGACTGCACGTCGAACGAGCGCATCGAGCCGTCGCTGACCCGCACGTCGATCCGGTAGCTGCTCGGGCCTTGCGCGGCGCCCATCTGCTGGCCGATCTGGTTGCCGGCCACCGCCCCGCCGAGCGCGCCGATCACGGTTGCCGCATCGCGGCCGTGACCGCGGCCGAACTGGTTGCCCACGAGGCCGCCGACCAGCGCACCGACGACGGTGCCGGCCACGCCCGACGGGCCGACCGAGCTGCTGACCGGCTGGATGTTCGACACGGTGCCGTACTGCGTGCCGTACGGGTTCGCGTATTGCTGTTGCTGATTGCCGTACTGGTCGTAAGGCTGCGATCCGTACTGCGACGGGTTGCCGTATTGATCGTACGGTTGCGGCGCCTGATTCGGATACGCCGGTTGCTGCTGCACGTAACCCGGTTGCGAATACGCGGGCTGCGCATAGCCGGGCGTCGCGTATTGCTGCTGCGGATAGCCGGGCTGCGCGCCGTAGTAGCCCGGCGCGACACAGGCGGTGAGCGGAAGCGCCGCCACGGCGACGAGCGAGGCGAACAGAACGGTCTTCGTGGAAGGCATGCGCATCATGATGTTTCCTGCATCGGCAACGTGTCCGCCGATGGATTCCCGTCATGGGTGGCGAACTCGGCGTGAGTATAAGGAATGGGCGGATGCGCGTCCGGTGCGGCCGGGTAACAACGTGTAAAGTCTGTTGCCGCGTAAATCGCCGGCTGGGCGGCGCGTCGAAGCCCCCGCGCGCAACGGCGCGACGCGGCTTCCCGGCACCCGTGGGTGGGCGATGCGGCCCATGCGCGGCCGCCGACATTCCAGCCGTTTCCACGGCCGGCGTAACCTGTCCCGCGCCCGGCCCGGTGGCCCTGCGCGCCGCGCATCGGGAAATCGAATGCGCGGCATCGCGACATTTAATTGGCCTCGCGCAGCGGCGTCCGATATCGTGGCCGGATTCCCTGCCAACGGTCGCGCCGCGCCGGCCGCGGTTCCTCCGCCTGTCCGCGCCGGTGTCGCGCCGCGACCGCTCCACCTATCAAGCCATGACCGAACGACTCTTCCTCAACGCCGTCGACGCCGGCGGCCAGCCCGTCAACTTCGTCGTCCGTGACGGCCGCTTCGCCGCGATCGGCGCCGATTGCGCCGCCGCGCCCGGCGCGCAGACGATCGACCTCGACGGCCGCGTCGTGCTGCCCGGTTTCGTCGACGGCCATATCCATCTTGACAAGAGCTTCGTCGGCGATCGCTGGGTGCCGCACGAACCGGTCGGCTCGCTGCGCGAGCGGCTCGCGGTCGAGAAGCGCCAGCTCGCGGCCGCGCCGCCGATCGTCGAGCGTGCGAACGCGCTGATCGCGCAGGCCGCCGCGTTCGGCACGATCGCGATGCGCAGCCACGTCGACGTCGATGCGACGACCGGCCTGTCGAACCTGCACGCCGTGATGGCCGCGCGCGAACGATGGCGCGGCATCGTCGACATCGAACTGGTCGCGTTTCCGCAGGCCGGCGTGATCACGTGCCCGGGCACTGCCGAGATACTCGACGCAGCCGTGCGCGAAGGCGCGGACGTGGTCGGCGGGATCGACCCGACGACGCTCGACGGCGACGCGGACGGCCAGCTCGACATCGTGTTCGGCATCGCCGAGAAGCGCGGCGCGAAGATCGACATCCATCTGCACGAGCCGGGCGAAACGGGCATCGCGCAACTGCTGCGGATCGCGGCGCGCACGCGCGCGGCCGGGCTCGGCGGGCGCGTGAACGTGAGCCATGCGTACGCGCTCGGCCAGGTGAGCGACGACGACGTGCAGCGCGCCGCCGCGGCACTGGCCGAAGCCGGCGTGTCGATCCTGACGAATGCGCCGGGCGACTGCGCGTTCCCGCCGGTGCGACGGCTGCGCGACGCGGGCGTGCATGTGTTCGCGGGCAACGACAACATCCGCGACGCGTGGTGGCCGTACGGCAACGGCGACATGCTGCAGCGCGCGATGATGGTCGGCTACCGGTCGGGTTTCTACACCGACGAAGCGCTCGGCATCGCGCTCGACATGGCGACGCACGCCGGCGCTCGCGTGATCGGAAAGGAGAACTACGGAATCGCGGTCGGCTGCGACGCGAGCTTCGTCGCGGTGCGCGCGCCGAATGCGGCGGCGGCCGTCGCGGGCGTGCCGGCCGAACGCTGGGTATTCCGCCGCGGCGAAAGCGATACGGGCGCACCGCTCACGCCGTCGCTGCGCTTCGCGCATTGACCCGCCCGACCGGCGGCGCGGCACGCGCCGTGTCCGCCTTGCACCGACCGACCCGACCGGAGCCGACATGACGAACCTGCTGATCCGCAATGTGCGCACGCGCGCCGACGCCGCGGTCGATATCCTGATCGAAGGCGATCGTATCGCGCGCGTCGGTCCGTCGCTCGACGCGCCCGCCGGCTGCGCGATCGAGGACGGCGCGCTCGCGTTGGCGCTGCCCGGCCTCGTCGAAGGCCACACGCACCTCGACAAGACCCACTGGGGGATGCCGTGGTATCGCAACCACGTCGGGCCGCGCCTCGTCGATCGCATCGAGAACGAGCGCCACTATCGCGCGACGAGCGGCCACGACGCGGGCGCCGCCTCGCTGGCGCTGGCGCGCGCGTTTCTCGCGGCCGGCACGACGCGCATCCGCACGCACGTCGACGTCGATACCGAAGCCGGGCTGCGCCATCTGCACGGCGTGCTCGCGACGCGCGAGACGCTGCGCGGGCAGGTCGAGATCCAGATCGTCGCGTTTCCGCAATCGGGCGTGCTCCAGCGGCCGGGCACCGATGCGCTGCTGTCCGACGCGCTCGACGCCGGCGCGGACGTGCTCGGCGGGCTCGATCCGTGCGCGATCGAAGGCGATCCGGTGGAGGCGGTGGACGTGCTGTTCGCGATCGCCGCGCGCCACGGCCGCGGGCTCGATATCCATCTGCACGAGCGCGGCTCGATGGGCGCGTACTCGCTCGACCTGATCCTGCAGCGCACGGCCGCGCACGGGATGCACGGGAAGGTCGCGATCAGCCATGGCTTTTGCCTTGGCGATATCGCCGAACGCGAGCGCGATGCGCTGCTCGCGCGGATGGCGGCGCTCGGCGTCGCGATCGTCACGACCGCGCCGGCGGCGGTGCCGGTGCCGCCGGTGGCCGCGTGCCGTGCGGCGGGCGTGACCGTGATCGGCGGCAACGACGGCGTGCGCGATACGTGGACGCCGTACGGTTCGCCCGACATGCTCGAACGCGCGATGCTGATCGGCATGCGCAACGATTTCCGCCGCGACGATGCGCTCGAAGTCGCGCTGGACTGCGTGACGCACGGCGCGGCACGCGGCTGCGGCTTCGCGGATTACGGGCTTCAGCCGGGCAATCGCGCGGACGTCGTGCTCGTCGATGCACTGACGTTCGCCGAGGCCGTCGTCGCGCGGCCGGTGCGGCGCCTCGTCGTATCGTCCGGGAAGATCGTCGCGCGCGACGGCGCGCTGGTCTGAGCGCCGCGTCGCGCCGGTATGATCGGGTTTTCGGCCGGATTTCGGGAGACCACGATGCGACGCACGACCGCGGCACGGGCCGCACGATGGATGGCGGCGGCCCTGTTCGCCGCGAGCGCCGCGCATGCGGTGGCGGCCGGCCCGGCCGACGCGCAGCAGGAAGCCAACCGGCGCGCGGTGCTCGCGTTCTACGAAAAAGGGCTGAACGAGAAGGACGCGGACGCCGCGCTCGCGTACGTCGGCGATCGCTACGTGCAGCACAATCCGAACGCGGCCGACGGCCGCGACGGTTTCCGCAAGTTCGTCGCCTTTCTGCGCGACACATATCCGCAGTCGCACAGCGAGATCAAGCGCGCGTTCGTCGACGGCGACTACGTGATCCTGCACGTGCACGCGGTGCGCGAACCCGGCACGCGCGGCAGCGCGATCATCGACATCTTCCGGCTCGAACACGGCAAGATCGTTGAACACTGGGACGTCAACCAGCCGGTGCCCGAGCAGGCGGCGAACGGCAACACGATGTTCTGACGCGATCCGCGTTGCCCAGGGTCTGTTTACATACGGAACGCACATGCGTTGCCACGAGAACGGCCGCTCGCGAGGCGTGCGACGCCGCGAATACTGGACGTATTCGCAAGGAGCACAACGCGGCGAGCGGCCATTCTCGTGGCCACCCCAAATTCAAAAATCATTCCAGGGGAATGCCCGAAATCGCCCGCATGGCGGCGTCGCGCGTCACTTGTTTGGCTCGGCCAAACGGCGCTCCTTCCTCCTTGCCTGCGCCCCCGCAAGGAAGTCCCCTTGGGGGACGAGCGATTTCGCGCATTCGCATGTGCGTTCCGTATGTAAACAGACCCTAGCGTCCTTCGAGTTCCAGCATCTTCGCGAGCGTCTTCGTCAGCGCGCCGACCATCGGGTCGGCCGTCGGCCGGTGCAGGATCGCGATGTCCATGTGCTCGATCGGCGCGAAGCCCTGCTTCGCGGTCAGCACCACATGCTCGTCCGTCACGACGCGCGCGGGCAGCACGCTGATGCCGAGCCCGTCGGCGACGGCCGCCTGGATGCCGCTCAGGCTCGACGTCGTGAAGCTGATCCGCCAGCGGCGGCCGCGCTCCTCGATCGCCTTGATCATGTCGTCGCGATAGAGCCCGCGCGGCGGGAACACGACGAGCGGCACCGGGTCGAGATCGATCGACGGATGCTTCGCGCTGTCGATCCAGCGCAGCTTCTCCGGCCAGCGCACGACGGCTTCGCGGCTGTCGCGCCGCTGCTTGATCAGCACGAGATCGAGTTCGCCGCGATCGTACGCGGCGCTGATGTCGCGGCTCAGCCCGCACGTCACTTCGAGCTTGACCTGCGGATGCTCGCGCTTGAACGCCGCGAGCGCGTGCGTCGTGCGGCCCGCCGCGAAATCGTCGGGCACGCCGAGCCGGATCGTCAGCGCGACCGTCGCGCCCGACAGCGCTTCGAGCATCTCGTCGTTCAGCGCGAGCATGCGCCGCGCGTAGCTGAGCACCGTCACGCCCGCGTCGGTCGGCCGCACGTCGCGCGTGCCGCGGTCGAGCAGGCGGTGGCCGGCGATCTCCTCGAGCCGGCGCACCTTCTGGCTGACCGTCGACTGCGTCGAATGCAGCCGTGCGGACGCCGTCGTGAAACTGCCGCAATCGGCGACCATCACGAGCGCGCGCAGCAGATCGATGTCGAACAGGGGTCTATTCATTTCTGCACTTATATGGATAAGAGCATTTCATTTCCAAATGTGTGCGACGATTTTTAACATGACCGGACGGCGCGGGCAATCGCGGTTTCGCCCGACTTGGGCGCGGTATTTCGCGGCGTTCTCGGGGCGCTCGACCCATCGTATCGGCCGCGCGTCGACGAGCGCCGGCACGTCGGGAGGGAACCGGATGTTTTTCAAACGGATCGCCGATCATCGGCTCGTTTGCATCGACCGCGCTGCTGGAGGCAAGCATGGCCGGCGACGGCAGCGAGCGGTACGTGCGGATCGTGCAGTTGCGCGTCGATGCGCATGCGAACGTCGATCTTGCCGATTCGAACGGCGTGACGCCGCTGCGGCGTGGGCGGCAAAGCGGGTATCGGGAGGTCGAGCGGGTGTTGGCGGCGGCGGGGGCGCGTCAGGTTTAGCGGCGGCGCGATTTTGGTTCGGGCGTGCCACCGGGGAGTTTTCGCAGGAATGCATCGGCGAGTTCAATGCAATAGTCGAACGACGGCGCGTAGCCGAGTGTCCGAATGTCGTCGAAGCGCGGTCGTACGAAGGCGCGATGCTCGTTGAGCAGACGCAGAAACGTGTCGCGATGCCGAACGAGGAACGCACCGGCTTCGATCAGGCTTCCCGGCTCCCGCTCGATGACCAGGCACAGATCGAACAGGTCCCGCGCAGTCGGACGATCACCGCGGTGCCACATTTTCTTGGCGATGATTTCCGCCGAAGTCTCGACCTTGACGACGCGATCCATCAGCGTCCATTCGTCGTAACCGGGAGACGTCAGATTCCGGGAGACCACGAAGTCGATTTCGCCATCGGGAAGCATCAGCTTCACGAACCCGGCGTGTTCCTCATAATTCGGCGTGATGTCGGACGCGGCATCGCTGATGCGGGGATTCACGTACCCGAGATACTGGGGATCGGGTACGAAGATGTCGACGTCTTTGCTGACGCGATGGCCGTGACGCAGCATGAGGACGGTGCCTCCGCCAAATGTCCAGAACGGATTCGACGTGCCATGCTTTCGTATCTCGTCGATCAGTGTCAGTGCGTGGCGAAAAAGACCTTGCCACGGGCCGTCGGGCAACGTGGATGGTGCGGTCATGCCCACACCTCCCGATACAGATGAAGCTCCTTCGACCAGGCGGCAAGATTTTTCCAGATGGTCCGAAGCGGGGTGCCCGAGCGCTCGGCGGCTTCCTCTGCCGCCTTCACCACGACAGGGAGTGGCACCTCGTCGAGGATGACGGAGAACTGTGATTCGTATCCCTTCGGAATCCGTCCCGTGGTCAACGCCTCAGCCAGAAGGCGTTCGGTCAGTTCGCCCTTGTAGCTGACGTTTGCGCTCACGACGGCTTTGTAAAGCCCGTTTTGAGCCTGTCGCGGAAGTACCAGGAGTTCAATGCCGAGCACACTGAGCAACGGGATGAGCTTGTTGATACCGAGATCCTTGACCTTGCCGGCTTCGAGTTGGTTGATGGTAAGGCGAGACAACCCTGCGAGCTTGGCAAGTTGCGCCTGAGTGAGGTCGAGTTGGGCCCGCCGTTTTGCGACGGCCTGTCCGATTTCATAGAGTTGCATGGCGACCTCCCGACGACGGCTGGGTGCTCTTCAATGTAAGCTATATCTTACATCTCGAGCGTGATGTCGGTGCTGAAAAATTCCTTGGCGGTATAGGGCGTGTTGCCGACCGGTTCGATGGAACATCGGGGAAATGCGTCGCCGTGGTTGACGGTATAGACCGCCGCGTCTCGCTGACACCTCGAAAACACGCCTTGCGACAGACGTTTGTCACACGCGGTAAATAACCGAAAATTCCGCAGAAAGGCCTTCAGCGGAGGATTTTCCCGTCTTCTCAGTCCGCATCTTCCATCCGCCGCGCTCCCCATTTCCCCGCTTGCGCTCGAAAATTGAGCAGTCTAGACTGCATCGCAGTTTCATCGAAGTCCCTGTCTTTCGCGCCCAGCGCCGGCATCCCGTCGCAGCGCCTCCACCGGACGCCGGCGTCGCCCGCCGCGTCGAGACTTTCAAGGACACGCCATGACCCGCACCGCAACGCTCCTCGTTACCGCGCCGGCGTTCGCGCCGCTCGTGTCGACACCTACGGCGCAAGGCAACTGACTTCGGCACCGTGACCCCGCCACTCATTCGACCGACAGGCACACCATGACGAGTATCCCGGATCGCGTCGCGCAAGCCGTGACGCCCGAACTGATCGCCGCGTTCCGCGAGGAAGGCGCGGTCTGCATCAAAGGCATCTTTTCCCCCGACGAAGTGGCCGCGCTGCGGGCCGGCATCGACGCGAACCTCGCGCAGCCGAGCGAACGCGCGAAAGTCGCGAGCCGGCCCGACGATCCGGGCTGGTTCTTCGAGGATTTCTGCAACTGGCAGCACAACGACGCGTATCGCCACTTCATCGCGCGCTCGCCGGCCCCGTCTGTCGCCGCCGCGCTGATGGGCACGGACACCGTGCGGCTGCATCACGACCACCTGCTCGTGAAGGAGCCCGGCACGCGGCAGCGCACGCCGTGGCATCAGGATCAGCCGTACTACAACATCGAAGGCGACGACAACGTCAGCATGTGGATTCCGGTCGACCCGGTGCCGCTCGAATCGACGCTGGAATTCGTCGCCGGCTCGCACCGCGGCCCGTGGCTGATGCCGCGCACGTTCATGGACAAGGAGGCGAAGTGGTTCCCGGAAGGCAGCCTTGCCGACCTGCCCGACATCGAAGCCGATCGCGCGGCCTTTCCGATCCGCCGCTGGGCGCTCGAACCCGGCGACATGGTGTGCTTCCGGATGCTCACGCTGCATGCGTCGGGCGGCACGCAGAACCGCCGGCGCGCGTTTTCACTGCGCTTCGTCGGCGACGACATCCGTCACGCGCCGCGCCGCTGGAAAACCTCGCCCGATTTCCCGGGGCTCGCGGCGCAACTGGCCGATGGCGCGCCGCTCGATCACCCGTTGTTTCCGGTCGTGTGGTCGCGCGACGCGGGGCAGGTGGGTGCGATCGGAGCAGTGTAGATAACGAACGCGGCGGCCGTTTCGTGACGAAACGGCCGCCGTGCGTCTGGGGCGTGCGACAAGCGATCAGGTCGGGTGGCGCCCCGCGCCCAGCTTGAAGCGCGACCCGAGCCGGTAGCGGTTGCCCGGATGCAGGAAGTGCACGAACGTGACGGGCAGCCCGTCCGTCCACGTGCGGCGCGTGAGCGTGAGGCACGGCTCGTCGGCGCGCATGTCGAGCAGCCGCGCCTGTTCGCCGGTCGGCAGCGATGCGTCGACGACGTGCTCGATTTCCAGTTCGTCGTGCGACACGTTGTTGTACAGATACTCGGACGGCGGCTCGGTCTGGAAATCCTGATCGATGAAGCCGGGCGCGGCGGCCGGGTTCACGTAGCGGTCCTCGAGCTGGATCGGGCGGCCGTTTTCCTCGTGCACGCACACCACGTGAAAGACCGGCGTGTTGACCGGCAGGCCGAACGCGGCCGCGACGTCGAACGACGCGGGCTCGCGCGACTGGCTGAGCACGCGGCAGCGGTACTCGTGGCCGCGCGCGCGAATCTCGTCGCGGATATGCGCGATCATCAGCAGGTTCGACTGCGGCTTCACCTCGGCGACGAAGGTGCCGACGCCCGCGATGCGCTTGAGCACGCCTTCCTCGGTCAGCTCGCGCAGCGCGCGGTTGACCGTCATGCGCGCGACGCCGAACTGCGCGGCGAGATCGAGCTCGGACGGAATGCGGTCGCCGGGGCGCCAGTCCCCGGACTCGACGTTCTGGCGAACGAGCGTCTTGATCTGCTGGAACGGTGCGGTGGCCTTGGTGACCATCGGAAGATCCTTGCGCGAAGAAGTGACGAGGCTAGTCGTCGTGGCTGACGATGACCAGGATCTCCGCCTGCGCGGTGCCGAGGCTGCGCGTGCGGTGCGGGATGAGCGCGTTGAAATAGACTGAATCGCCGGCCCTGAGTTGCACCGTCTCGTTCGGAAATTCGATTTCGACGCGGCCCTTGTGCACGAACAGGAATTCCTCGCCTTCGTGCTCGCGGAACGTCGACGCGACGAATTCGTGCGGCGGATGCACGACGAACGGCAGCATCTTCTTCGGCGCGACGCCGGCCGCGATGCTCTCGAAGCGGTGCGCATGGCTGTCGGCCGCCGCGCCCATCGCGGTGCGCTCGCCGGCGCGCGTGACCGTGATCAGCTCGCGGTTGCGGCTTTCCGAGAACAGTTGCTCGACGTCGACGTTCAGCGCCTTCGACAGCTTCAGCGCGACCGCGATCGACGGCACGCTCAGGCCGCGTTCGACCTTCGACAGGTAGCTCTTCGTGAGACCGGTTTCGTCGGCCAGCACGTCGAGCGTCCAGCCCTTCTGTTTTCTCAGCAGTTTCAGGCGAATCGTCATGGGGCGCCAGGTGTCCTTCGAAAAACCGATTGTAACGCATGACACAAAGTGTCATTAGGTGTATCGTGTGTCATTCGTATCGCGTGGGACACCCGGGAGACGGTCGCGAGCGGCGCGGCCGGCCCGGTTCATTCAGGAGGCGAACATGGCGGAAACGCTGAATTTGACGAAGGAAGCGCTGGTCGCGCTGGCGGAGCGGCGGCTCGAAAACGAGGTGGGCGACAGCGGCTGGTCCGCGCGGCAAAAGCTCGCGCTGACGTGCCGGATCTTGTTCGACGCGGGCCACGACTCGGGTCTGGCCGGGCAGATCACCTGCCGCGCGGCCGCGGCCGGCACGTACTACACGCAGCGGCTCGGGCTCGGCTTCGACGAGATCTCGGCCGCGAACCTGCTGCGCGTCAACGAGGATCTCGACGTCGTCGACGGCGAAGGCATTCCGAACCCGGCCAACCGGTTCCATACGTGGATCTATCGCGAGCGCCCGGACGTGAACTGCATCATCCACACGCACCCGGCGCATGTCGCGGCGCTGTCTATGCTCGAGCAGCCGCTCGTGGTGTCGCACATGGACACCTGCCCGCTGTACGACGATTGCGCGTTCCTGAAGGACTGGCCGGGCGTGCCGGTCGGCAACGAGGAGGGCGAGATCATCTCGAAGGCGCTGGGCGACAAGCGCGCGATCCTGCTCGCGCATCACGGCCAGCTCGTGGTCGGCAAGACGATCGAGGAGGCCTGCATCCTCGCGCTGCTGATCGAGCGCGCGGCGAAGCTGCAACTGCTCGCGATGTCGGCCGGCGAGATCAGGCCGGTACCGCCGGCGCTGGCGCGTGAAGCGCACGACTGGATCTCGAAGCCGAAACGCGATGCGGTGACGTTCGACTACTACGCGCGCCGCGCGTTGCGTACGCATCGGGATTGCGTCGCGTGAATCGGCGCATCGCTTCAACTCCGTCAGACCATCATTGAGGAATACCCATCGTGTCCATCCTGCTGAAAGGCATCATTGCCTACCCGGTCACGCCGTTCTCCGCCGACGGCGGCGTCGATCTCAAAGCGCTCGACGCGCTGATCGAACGCCTGATCGCCGACGGCGTTCACGCGATCGCGCCGTTGGGCAGCACCGGCGAAAGCGCGTACCTGTCCGACGCCGAATGGGAGGCCGTCGCCGCCGCGTCGATTGACGCGGTGCGCCGGCGCGTGCCGACCGTCGTCGGGATTTCCGATCTCACCACGGCGGGCGCGGTGCGCCGTGCCCGCTTCGCCGAACAGGCCGGCGCCGATGCGGTGATGGTGCTGCCGGTGTCGTACTGGAAGCTCGGCAACGACGAGATCGTCGCGCACTATCGCGCGATCGGCGACGCAATCGGCATCCCGGTCATGCTGTACAACAACCCGGCGACGAGCGGCGTCGACATGTCGCCCGACCTGATCGTGACGATCTGCCGGGCCGTCGACAACGTGACGATGGTCAAGGAAAGCACCGGCGACATCGGCCGGATGCATCGGCTCGCGCAATTGAGCGACGGGACGATCCCGTTCTACAACGGCAGCAATCCGATGGCGCTTGCCGCGCTGGCCGCCGGCGCGGCCGGATGGTGCACGGCCGCGCCGAACCTGAATGCCGCGTTGCCGCTCGCGTTGTTCGATGCGATGCGCGCAGGCGATCTCGCGCGCGCCAGATCGGTCTTTCACGCGCAGTTGCCGTTGCTGCAGTTCATCGTCAACGGCGGGTTGCCGGTGACCGTGAAGGCCGGGCTGAGGCTGCGCGGCTTCGACGCGGGCGAACCGAGGCGGCCGCTGCTGCCGCTCGGCGAGGCACGCACGCGCGAGCTCGAGCGCCTGCTCGCGACGCTGCCGGACGGTGTGGCGGCATGAGCGACGGCGCACGGCCGGCGATCGCGGTCGCCATCGGCGCGGTGCGGATCGGCGCGAGCCGGCCGCTTGCCGGCACACCGCACGCGAGCGCGATCGACAAGCAGCCGACGGAGGCGCGTCTGTGGCTGGGCGCGCTCGGGTTTGCCGGCGACGCGCAGGCCGATACGCGGCATCACGGCGGCCCCGACAAGGCCGTCCACCACTATGCGCACGATCACTATGCGTGGTGGGCCGCGCAGATCGGCGCGCGCGACGTGCTCGCCCGGCCGGGTGCGTTCGGCGAGAACCTGTCGACGCGCGGCATCACCGAGCACGACGTGTGTCTCGGCGACGTGTTCACGCTGGGCGGCGCGGTGCTTCAGGTCTCGCAGTCGCGACAGCCGTGCTGGAAGCTCAACGCGCGCTTCGATCATCCGCGCATGGCGGCGCTCGTGCAGCAAAGCGGCCGGACCGGCTGGTATTACCGCGTGCTGCAGGAAGGCTGGGTCGCGCCGGGCGATGTGCTGGCGCTGCTTGAGCGCCGCTACCCGCAATGGCCGCTGTCGGCGGTGCTCGACGTGCTGTATCGGCGCACGCTCGACATGGCGGCGCTCGATGCGCTGTGCGACGTGCCGTTGCTGCCGCCCGGCTGGCGCAAGATGCTCGACAGGCGCCGCACGGAGCGGCAGGTCGAAGACTGGACGAAGCGGCTCGAGGGATGACGGGCCGCGTCCGCCGCTTACGTCGTCGGCAGGTTGCGCACGTCGGCCGTCGGCTCGGCACCGAATGCGTCGCTCAGCGCATAGCCGATCAGTTGTCGGGCGGTCGCTTCGGGCGTGGCGAGCGCACCGCTCGACTTCAACTGGTCGAATTTCCCGCGCATCGGGAAGCGATCTTCGCCGGTCGCGCGGATCGTGGCCTGCATGCCCGTATCGACGACGCCCGGCGCGACGCTGCAGATGCGCAGCGCGCCGTTCGCATCGAGCGCGACGGCGCGCGCATGGTGATCGAGCGCGGCCTTGGTCGCGCAGTAGACGCTCCAGCCCGCATACGCGTTGCGGGCCGCGCCGCTCGACAGGTGCACGATCCGGCATTCGGTCGACGCCGATGCGGCTTGCACGAGCGCGGCCGACAGCATCAGCGGCGCGGCGACGTTCAGCCCGACCGCGCGGGCGACGATCGTCGGGTCCTGCGCGGCGAGCGGGCCGATCGGATCGACGATGCCCGCGTTGTTGAACAGCAGCACGAGCGACGCGCCGTCGACGAAGCCGCGCAGCGTGTCGCCGGCCAGCCAGGTGGCGACGGCCGTCGTGTCCGACAGATCGAGTTCGACTTCGGCGAAGCGGTCGCCGGCTTGCGACGCGAGCGACGGATGACGGCCGCGCGACACGCCGAGCACGACGATGCCTTCCTGCAGCAGTTGTTCGGCGAGCGCCGCGCCGACGCCGCGTGTGTGTCCGGTGACGATGGCGCGCACGTGTGCGGAAGAAGATGCAGTCATGGTGGTGAACCGGTGAGGGGGTGAGCAGGAGTGACGAGCGGCGCGCGGCACGGCGTCGGCGCGTTCGGCGAGTCATGCGTGGTGTGGCGTGCGAAGACGGTCGCGCGCGGCGCCGCGGGTATCGGGATGAACGCATATCGTAGCGCCGGCATGTGCATCGCGCAAACGCCCGGGCGCGCGTGGACGATGAATCGGCGGTGCGGCGCGCGCATGCATCGCCGCGTGGCGCCGCGTGCCATCGGGCGCACCGCCACGTCCGACGAAAGCCCGCTGCGGCAAGTGCGCACGCCGGGGCGGCGAGCGGCACCGGGACACGCGCCGCGAGCTATCATATGGCTCGCCCGTGCGCGATGCCGCGCGGGCCGCGACCGTTCCCTTCACCTGCTGCACGCTGCGACGCCACCCATGAACACCACGCCGGATACGCCCACGCCCCGCGCCCTTCGCGAACTCACGCCCCTCGAGGCCCGCATTCTCGGCGTGCTCGTCGAGAAACAGCACACGGTGCCGGATACCTATCCGCTGTCGCTGAACGCGCTGACCGCCGGCTGCAACCAGAAAACCGCGCGCTCGCCCGTGATGAACGTGAGCGAGGACGAAGTCACGACCGCGCTCGACGGGCTGAAGCACCTGAGCCTCGTGATGGAAGGCAGCAGCAGCCGCGTGCCGCGCTTCGAGCACAACATGAACCGCGTGCTCGGCATCCCGAGCCAGGCGATCGCGCTGCTGACGATCCTGCTGCTGCGCGGCCCGCAGACGGCCGCGGAGTTGCGCCTGAACAGCGCGCGCCTGCACGGCTTCGCGGATATCTCGTCGGTCGAGGCGTTCCTCGACGAACTCGCGGCGCGCGCGCAGCCGCTCGTCGTCCGCCTGCCGCGTGCACCGGGCGCGCGCGAGAACCGCTGGATGCACCTGATGTGCGGCGAAGTGAACATGGCCGACTTCGCGAGCGCGGATGCCGGCGGCGCGGATTCGGTGCCGCCTTCCGAATTCGAAGCGCTGAAGGCCGAGCAGAAGCGCCTGGCGGACGAAGTGGCGCGACTGAATGCGCTGGTTCGGCGGATGGCGAGCGAACTCGGCATCGACGCCGACGCGCCGGGCGACGCAGGCTGATCGTCTGCCGATGCGATGACGGCGGGGCGTGCGCACCGCCGCGTTACTTCAGCTTGACGCCGGGGACGAGGTAGCGACACGCGCTTCGGATCAACGGGCGCATCACGGGCGACAACAGGATGGTTTTCATGACGGTGCGTGAATGATGAAGATGCATGTCAACCGACACTGATCCGCGTCGCGCCGGCATCGACGAGCCGGAACAGCAGATCCTCGACGGCCGTCTCCGGCGCGGAACCGAGATCCGCGTGGATGCGCCAGCCCTGTTCCGTGCGAACCGGTTCCGACAGGTAGTGAACGATACCGTGCAATCCATCCTCGGCTGGCGTGTTCTCGTCGTCCCCGTCGAACCACGCGAGGAACCACGTCTTGAAGGCATCGTTGGCAGCGGTTTCGTCGAGACCGTCGGCTTCGACCGCGGCCCAGTCCCAGACGAACGGGCGGATCGACACGGCCGCCGTTTCGAGCTCGAACGCGAACGGCTCGAAATCCAGTTGCGTGGCCGAGTCGACCATCGCGGGCTCGCCGGCCGATTCGCCTTCGGCGGCGATGGTATCGGCGCGGCACGGCAGCGCGAGCGGACCTTCGGTGGCCAGCGTGCCATCGTCCCGCCGGTAGGCCGGTTCGACGACGACTGCCGGTTGCGTGGCTGCTTTCGCGAGCAGATCGGCATAGGGTTGGCGGATGGCGCGGAGCAATTCGGAAACGGTCATCGTGATGTGTCGGTCGGGCAGGGAACGCGTGGTCGCAGGCAAGTGGTACGCGAAGCGGCGGACGTCACCCGACGGGCCGCTTCGCTACCGGACAGTTGCGATCGTACGGTACTTCGTCCGCACGCGAACACTCGGCCGAACGGCCGGGCCGCTTGCTGGCCACCACGCCGCGCAACGCGGCGAACGGCAGGCGAACCCTTGCGACACGCCTTTTTTGCCCCGTTTTGACGTCGGCCGCATTCCCGCGGCGGCCGCCCGCCTTCCCCCGCCGCAAGCCGCTACCGTCTCGCGCGAGTGCCATAATCGAGCCTGCCCATCATTCCAGACAGACGTCCCCCGGAGAATCACCATGCAGAACCTCGACAATCCTTCCCACGATCGCGAGGTAGGCAGCGCCGACGCGACGCAGGACACCACGCGCATCGACGACGTGCGCATCGGCGCGGTGCGCCCGCTGATTTCGCCCGCGCTGCTGCTCGACGAACTGCCGGTGCCGGCCGCCACGCAGACGCTCGTCGAGGACACGCGCCGCGCGATCGGCGACATCCTGCACGGCCGCGACGATCGCCTGCTGCTCGTCGTCGGCCCGTGCTCGATCCACGATCACGACCAGGCGCTCGATTACGCACGCCGGCTGAAGGCGGCCGCCGACGCGTTGAAGGACGACCTGCTGATCACGATGCGCGTCTACTTCGAGAAGCCGCGCACGACGGTCGGCTGGAAGGGCTACATCAACGATCCGCGCCTGGATGGCAGCTTCCGCATCAACGAAGGGCTGCGCGCCGCGCGGCAACTGTTGCTCGACATCAACGCGCTCGGCCTGCCGGCGTCGACCGAATTCCTCGACCTGCTGAGCCCGCAGTACATCGCCGACCTGATCGCGTGGGGCGCGATCGGCGCGCGCACCACCGAGAGCCAGAGCCACCGTCAGCTGGCGTCGGGGCTGAGCTGCCCGATCGGTTTCAAGAACGGCACCGACGGCGGCGTGCAGGTCGCGTCGGACGCGATCGTCGCCGCGGCTGCGAGCCATGCGTTCATGGGGATGACGAAGATGGGGATGGCCGCGATCTTCGAGACGCGCGGCAACGACGATGCGCACGTGATCCTGCGCGGCGGCAAGAACGGCCCGAACTATGACGCCGAGCACGTCGAAGCAAGCTGCGCGGTGCTGCGCAAGGCCGGATTGCGCGAACAGGTGATGGTCGATTGCTCGCATGCGAACTCGAACAAGTCGCACGAGCGGCAGATCGAGGTGGCGCAGGATCTCGCGCGGCAGTTGGGGCAGGGCGAGCATCGGATCGTCGGCGTGATGGTGGAGAGCCATCTCGAAGCCGGCCGACAGGACCTGAAGCCCGGCGTGCCGCTCAAGTACGGCGTGTCGATCACCGATGCGTGCCTGAGCTGGACGCAGACGGAGCCTGTGCTCGACGTGCTGGCCGACGCCGTGCGGCACCGGCGAACGTATTCGCGCAATGCGTGACGCCGCGTGGTCCGATGCGCCCAGAAGGCCGGGTATGCGTTTCGTGAGGTTGTCCTGATCGACAGGCCGCGGCGCCATTTTTCCGGGCCGCGCGCCCCATCTGTCCGCACGAATCGTTGATCCTGATCCGGCTTGCCCCATCTGCCGTGTTGCATCGTGAACGCACGATCCGGCGAATGCCGCTACCATGAAAGACGTGTTGCTCGCCGCAGTCCGGCCATGCCGGTCCGCCACGCACACGCGCAGTGGCGGTGCGGCCGGCCGTCACGCGACCGACGAAGCGCGGGGCGGCCATCCGCGGGGCGGCCATCCGCGGGGCGCCCACCGATCAGCCGTTGCGCCCGCTTCGCGCCCGGAATCCACAACAACCGCACCGGAGTGCATGAAACATGAAGTTCTACAAGACCCTCATCGCAGCAACCGTCCTCGCCTCGAGCGTCAGCGCGCACGCGCAGATCGCGGGCGCGCAGCCGATCAGCGTGACCGTCGAGCAGTCGCAGGCGCTGCTCGAAGGCTGGAGCGTGAAGAAGAGCGTGCTTGGCAAGACCGTATACAACGACGACAACCAGAAGGTCGGCAAGGTGCGCGACCTGATCGTCGCGCCGGACGGCTCGGTGTCCGCCGCGATCGTGTCGGCCGGCGGCTTCCTCGGCGTGGCCGCGCATGACGTCGCGGTGCCGATCGCGTCGCTCGACGTGCGCAACGGCAACATCTACCTGCCCGGCGCGACGAAGGAGGCGCTGAAGGCCACGCCGGCGTTCCAGTACGCGAAGGTGCCGTCGCCGCCGAAGCCGAAGAAGGTCGACGAAAAGCACTGATCCGCCATCTCGCGCGTCACGCGTCGCCCGTCGCGACGGGTGACGCGCGTTCCGGCGACGGTCAGGTTGCGTCGAGCCCGCCGTCGACCGTGATTACCTGCCCCGTCATCCATGCCGCCTGCGGCGATGCCAGCGACACGATCCAGCTCGCGACGTCCGCGGGCTCGCCACGCCGGCCGAGCGGAATGCGCGCGCGCTCCTGCGCCTTGATCGCTTCGATGTCGGTTTCCGACAGCTTCATCCGTTCCGACAGGAAGTCCGTTTCCGTCGGGCCCGCCGCAACGGCGTTCACGCGCACGCCCGCCGATGCGAGCTCGAGCGCCCAGCAGCGCGTCAGATGCTCGAGCGCGGCCTTGCTCGCCGCATAGTGCGACAACAGCGCCGCAGCCTTGTGTCCGAACGTGCTCGACACGTTGACGATGCTGCCGCGCGCCGCTTTCAGATGCGGCAGCGCGGCGGTCGCGAGCATCGACGGCCCGAGCGTATTGACGCGGAAGATCGCGCCGATCGCGTCGAAGGTCGCCGACTCGAGCGGCAGGATCGCCCCCGCGCCCGCATTGTTGACCAGCACGTCGAGCCGCCCCGCCAGTGCGACCGTTTCGTCGATCGTGCGCGTGGCGTCGGCCGGATTGCCGGCGTCCGCGACCACGTAGTCGATGCCCGGCGCGCTGCGCGCGGCGGCGGAAAGCGCCTCTTCGCGGCGGCCCGTGATGACGACGCGCGCCCCTTCGCGTGCGAACGCGACGGCCGCCGCCAGCCCGATGCCGGCGCCGCCGCCGGTAATGAGGACCACCTTGTTGTCGAATGACTGCATGACTCCCTCGTGAAGACGATGGGTGGAACGTTCACGCCGTCTAGCGTTCGGGCGCATCGTCCGCCGGCGCAAGCGCCACGATGTGGCTGATGCCCTCGTGCGCCATCTTCGTATACGGACAGAAACGCTCCGTATTGCGGACGAGTTCTTCCGCCAACGTGCGTTCGACGCCCGGCAGCCGCACGCGAATGTTCGCGTTCAGCATGAACAACCCGTCCATCGGATCGCGGCAGAAGTCGATCGATGCGGACACCGACGCGCCGGCGATCGCTACGCCCGCCCGTGCGGCCAGCAGGCTCAGCGCGCCGTGAAAACACGCCGCATAGCTCGCGGCGAACAGTTGCTCCGGGTTCGGGCCGTCGCCGGGCCCGCCCAGCGCGGACGGCAGGCGCAGCTCGACATCCAGGCGCCCGTCGTCGGAACGCGCGACGCCCGATGCGCGGCCGTGCTCGGCCTCGCCGCCCGTGACGGTGACCGTCGTCGAGTACAGCGTCTGCGGTTCTCGGCCGCGATACCGGTCGAGCAGCGACAGCGGCGGCGGGCGCAGCGGCGTCATGGTGTGCGATCCGGCGGTGGTCAGCGCGCGAGCGCGTGCTGCCGGAACCACGCGTCGAAGGTCGTCGCGCCGAGGCGCGCGCCGGGCGCCGGCACGAGCGTGTCGTCCTGCAGCACCGCGCCGAAGTAGTCGGCGCCCGCATCCCGCGTCACCGTGCGCGCGTCGTGCGTGGCCGACAGGAAACGTTCGACCAGATCGGCGATCCGCACGCGCTCGGGGCCGCCGATCTCGACGATGCCGTTGCGCGGCGCATCGAGCGCGAAATCGGTCACGGCGGCCGCGACGTCGTCCGACGCGATCGGCTGGAAGTGCGCGGTGGTCAAGCGGACCGTGTCGCCTTGCGCGCCAGCCTGCGCGATCGCGCCGACGAATTCGAAGAACTGCGTCGAGCGCACGATCGTGTACGGCACGCCCGCTTCGCGGATCAGGTTCTCCTGAACGATCTTGCCGCGGAAATACGCGCTCTGTTGCAACCGGTCGGTGCCGACCACCGACAACGCGACGTGATGGCGCACGCCGGCCGCGCGCTCCGCGGCGAACAGGTTGCGTCCCGACGCCTCGAAGAATGCCTTCACGGCCGCTTCCTCGAACGACGGCGAATTCGCGAGATCGACCACGACCTCCGCGCCGGCGAGCGCGTCGTCCAGCCCCGCACCCGTGATCGTATCGACGCCCGTCGACGGCGCTGCCGCCACCGCGTCGTGGCCGCGTGCGATCAGGTTCCTGACGACCTTGCTGCCGATGAGGCCGGTACCACCAATGACGACGATCTTCACGATTGCTCTCCTTGAACGGGCGCGCGACATGCGCGCCGCTTGAACCTGCCGAAACCGGCGCCGATCGCGTTCGCGCGATCGGGCCGCCGCCTTGCCGAGCGGCGCCGCGCCGTATGCGCGTGCCTGCCGAACAGCCCGCATCGTAGGCATGCGCCGCGCGATCCGCCAGTGTCCTGCAAGCCCTCACCATGTTGCCGCGAATGCATCAATCGACCGCCTCCAGCGGCGCCGTCGTCGTCATGGTCGTCATCGTCGCCGGGCAGTGCAGTTCGCGCGCACGCGTCTGTTCGATCATGTAGTCGATGAACACGCGGATCCGCGTGGGCAGGTGCTTGCGGCTCAGGTAACAGAGATAGTGGCCGCCGTCGTCCGGCGCGTGCTGGCCGAGACAGCTCACCAGCCGGCCGTCGGCGAGCAGGTCGCACACCTGGTACGCGGGCAACTGCGCGATGCCGAGCCCGTCGAGCGCCGCCTGCACGACGAGATCGATGTCGTTGAACGTGTGATGCGCGGCGATCTGGCGCTGCTGCGTCACGCCGTCGATCCTGAATTCCCATTCCGTCACGCGGCCCGATGCGGTGCGCAGGTTGATGCAGCGATGCCGCTCGAGATCGTCGACGTGGCGCGGCAAGCCGTGCTGATGCGCGTACGACGGCGACGCGCAGACGATCATCTGCATCGGAATCAGCCGGCGCGCGACGATCGCGCTGTCCTCCATGCGGCCGTCGCGAAACGCGACGTCGATGCGGTCGGCGGAGAAATCGACGGGCCGGTCGTTCAGCAGCAGTTCGAGCGTGATGTCCGGATACTGCGCATGGAAGTCGCGCAGCAGCGGCGCGATGACCTTGCGGCCGAAGCCCGGCGTCGCGCCGATGCGCAGGTGCCCGCTGGGCGGCCCGCTGCGCAGCTCGCGCATGTCCTCGAGCGCCTGCGCCAGATGCTCGATGCCGGGCCGGCAGTTTTCGTAGAAGAGCTCGCCTTCGCGCGTCAGCGACATGCTGCGGGTGGTGCGCTGGAACAGGCGTGCGTCGAGCCGGTCCTCGAGCCGCTGCACGTGGCGGCTGACCGACGAGCGGCCGACGCCGAGGCGGTCGGCGGCGCGCGCGAAGCTACCCTCGGTGACGACGGCCAGGAACGTGACCACGCCGGCATAGCAGGTCGAGAAGCTGCGCGCGAACGGGTCGTCGGCATCGGGGCGGCGGATGGAGGTGTCGGGCATGGTGGCGCTGGAATCGTGGTGTCCGTATGCGACTAGACGTTTCAGCGCTGCCGCCTGTGACACCGCCCGCCGCATTTTTTCAAAAAGGTCGCGGCGGCGTGCGAGCCGGCTATTTTTCCGGCACGAGCACGGGCGCGCCCTTGTCCTTCAACAACAGCACGATGAACTTCGCGGGCCGGGTCTGGCTCGCGTTGCGTCCGACCGTGTGCAGGTCGTTCGGGCCCTCGTAGAAGGTCTGGCCCGGTTTCAGCGTGACGGGCTCGCCGCCCTTCACCTGCATCACGATCGAGCCTTCGACGACATAGACGAATGCGTCGGCGTGGTGGCGGTGAACCGGGTCGACAGCGCCGGGCGGGTATTCGACCGAGATCATCTGGGCTTCCTTGCCCGGATAGTCGTCGAGGGGCTTCGTCATCAGCGTCGTGACGATGGCCGAGGGCGCCGCATGGGCGGCGCCGGCGGTGGCGGCCGCGACCAGGAGCGCGGATGCGCCGGCATGTTTCAAGCGAATCATGGGATGTATTCCAGTGACCGCCGCCGGCAGGCCGCCGGCGGCGAAGAAGGGCGCCCGCGACCGGGCGAGGGCGTCAGGCGAGATTGGCCTTGTCGAGGCCGTAAGCCTTGTCGGCCGAACCCGGAGCGGTGCGGAACGCCACATTCGCGCGGTTCCAGCCGTTGATCGCCATCACTTCGAACGTCAGGTCCGACAATTCCTTCTCGGAGAACTGGCCGCGCACGCGATCGTAGACATCGTCCGGCACGCCGTGCTCGGGGAGTTTCGTCAGTATTTCGGTCCAGGCCAGCGCGGCCCGCTCGCGCGGCGAGAACAGCGTCGATTCGCGCCACGTCGCCAGATGGTGCAGGCGCAGCTCGCGCTCGCCGTGAAGGCGCGCTTCCTTCACGTGCATGTCGAGGCAGAACGCGCAGCCGTTGAGCTGCGACGCACGGGCCGACACGAGATCGCGGATCGATTCCTCGATCGCGCTGCCGCGCAGCAAATTGCTGAGTTCGAGGAACTGCTTGAACAGCTCGGGCGATTGATGCATGTAGTTGAGACGCTGCGTCATGATTTCTCCTGGCGACGAAGAGGCTGGCCCGCGTGGTGCGGGTGTCGTGGGCGGCAGGGCGCCGCGCGAAATCATCTTAGGAGGGTGCGCCGATACGCGGTAGCCACGCACAGGGACGCATCGTGTTGCGCGCGCTGCATCAATCCGCGCTCGACGGCGGGCGCGGCCGGCGCCGGCGCGGGGACGCGCAAGTCAGCCGGCCGCGCAGGCGGCCGCGATCCGCGCGAGCTTGTCGGGGTTGCGCTGCACGAGAATCCGGCCGATGCGCGCGCCGTCGGTCTCGAACGACATCGCCGCTTCGAGTTGCCCTGCGATGAAGCGCAGCATCGCCCATTCGCCGTTCAGCACGACCGGCCGCATCTCGACACCGCTGCCGCAGCGCAACCACGTCGCATAGAACAGTTGAGCGATACGGCGACCGCCGACCAGCGGTTTCGGGAAACTCTGGACCTTGCCGCCGCCATCGCCGATCAGCATCGCGTCTTCGGCGAGGAGCGCCTGGATCGACGGGAAATCGCCTTGCGCGAGCGCGTGCGAAAAGCTCTGCAGCAATTGCCGGTGCTTTTCGCGCGGCACGACGTGGCGCGGCCTGTCGTCGTCGCGCAACTGGGCCTTCGCGCGGCTGACGAGCTGCCGGCACGCGGCTTCGGATTTGCCGATTGCGTCGGCAATCTCGTCGTAGTCGGCATCGAACACTTCGCGCAGCAGGAAGGCCGCGCGCGCTTCCGGCGTCAGCCGTTCGAGCAGCAGCAGGTACGCGACCGATACGTCGTTCGCGCGCTCGGTCATTTCCTCCGGCGTGGCAGGCGATTCGCCCAGTTCCGGCTCGGGCAGCCAGATGCCCGTGTAGTGCTCGCGCCGGAGCTTCGCCGCGCGCAGGCGGTCGATCGACGTCCGCGTCGTGACCGCGACGAGCCAGGCCTCGGCGTTCTCGATGCGCTCGCGCGCCGCGTCGTGCCAGCGCAGCCACACGTCCTGCACGATGTCCTCGGCGTCCGCGATCGAGCCGAGCATCCGGTACGCGATCTTCTGCAGGCGCGGGCGCAACGCGTGAAAGGTTTGTGCGTCGTCGGTCATCACAGCCACGCCCCGTTGAACCCGAATGTCACGTGCCCGCTCAGGAACACGCTGCCGGTGCCGTTCCATCGAACCGTCACGTCCTGCCAGCCGAGCAGCGGCACGCCCATTTCGACCTCGATCAACCCGTCTGTATCCTGGGAACAGTGCAGGCGCCCGCGATTCGTGCACGGCACGACCGACGCCGCGCCGGTTCCCCGCATCAGCTTCAATGCGACACCGCGCGTCGCGCTGCCGCAGGTATCGAGCGCCGAGCCGTCGGGGTTCCGGAACGCGACACGGGCGGCCGCATCGTCGCAATCCGACCCAACCGCGAGCGGGTTGGAGCCGATGCCGCGATGCCGACCGCCGATGCGTCGCACGAGGTCGCGATCGACGCGATGCGCGGGATCGTGCCCTTGACCACGCAGGTTGACGACGAAGTCATCGCCATTCGCGTTCGTCTTCTGAAATGCAATCGGCATGGCGGTTCCGGAATGGGGGCAGGCGAATACTGTACGTGGCTCGCCGGTCGTGAGCAATCGTGGCCTGACGGCGGGCATGTGACAGCGACTACGTAATTCTACGTAGATCCTCATACGTAGTTATCCGCTTGTAAGCGGCCCCCGTCGCGCGGAATACTACGGCCCATCGCCGCGGCTTCTGCGAGGCTGCGGCACGACGCATCGACGTCACGCGGGTTCGGCTTTCGGGCCGCATCCACTCAAAAACACATTGGAGACCAGGAGACGCCATGAATCGGGCTTCCAGTACCCTGCTCTGGATCGCGGTCGCGCTGCTCGGCGCGTTCGCATTCGGCACGATCGCACTCGCTCACGGCGAGCGCGTCAGTGCCCTCTGGATCGTGATCGCCGCAGTCTGCGTGTATCTGATCGCGTATCGCTTCTACAGCCGTTTCATCGCCAGCAAGGTCATGCAGCTCGACGGGCTGCGGATGACGCCGGCGGTCAAGTACAACGACGGCCTCGACTACGTGCCGACCAACAAGTACGTGCTGTTCGGCCATCACTTCGCCGCGATCGCCGGCGCCGGGCCGCTGGTCGGCCCCGTGCTCGCCGCGCAGATGGGCTACACGCCCGGCATGCTGTGGATCCTGGCCGGCGTCGTGTTCGCCGGCGCCGTGCAGGACTTCATCGTGCTGTTCATCTCGACGCGCCGCGACGGCCGCTCGCTCGGCGACCTCGTCAAGATGGAACTCGGCACGGTGCCCGGCGTGATCGCGCTGTTCGGCGCGTTCCTGATCATGGTGATCATCCTCGCGGTGCTCGCGCTGATCGTCGTGAAGGCGCTGACGAATTCGCCGTGGGGCACGTTCACCGTCGCCGCGACGATTCCGATCGCGCTGTTCATGGGCGTCTACACGCGCTACATCCGCCCGGGCCGGATCGGCGAAGTGTCGATCATCGGCTTCATCGGGCTGATGGCGGCGATCGCGTTCGGCCAGAACGTGGCCGCCTCGCCCACGGTTGCCGCATGGTTCACGTTCAGCGGCACGCAGCTCACGTGGATTCTCATCGGCTACGGCTTCGTCGCATCGGTGCTGCCGGTGTGGCTGCTGCTCGCGCCGCGCGACTACCTGTCGACGTTCCTGAAGATCGGCACGATCCTCGGCCTCGCGATCGGCATCCTGGTCGTCGCACCGGAACTGAAGATGCCCGCGCTGACGAAGTTCGTCGACGGCACGGGCCCGGTGTGGTCGGGCAACCTGTTCCCGTTCCTGTTCATCACGATCGCGTGCGGCGCCGTATCGGGCTTCCACGCGCTGATCTCGTCGGGCACGACGCCGAAGCTGATCGACAACGAAACCAACGCGCGCTTCATCGGTTACGGCGCGATGCTGATGGAATCGTTCGTCGCGATCATGGCGCTGGTCGCCGCGTGCGTGATCGAGCCGGGCATCTACTTCGCGATGAACGCGCCGGCGGCCGTGCTCGGCTCGACGCCGGAAGCGGTCGCGAACACCGTCACGCAATGGGGCTTCGTGCTGACGCCCGACATGCTCACGCAAACCGCGAAGGCCGTCGGCGAAACGACGATCATCGCGCGCGCGGGCGGCGCGCCGACGCTGGCCGTCGGCATGGCGCACATCCTGCACCAGGTGATCGGCGGCGAAGCGATGATGGCGTTCTGGTATCACTTCGCGATCCTGTTCGAGGCGCTGTTCATCCTGACGGCCGTCGACGCGGGCACGCGTGCGGGCCGCTTCATGCTGCAGGATCTGCTCGGCACGTTCCACCCGGCGCTCAAGCGCACCGAGTCGCTGCCCGCGAACCTGGTCGCCACCGGGCTGTGCGTGGCCGCGTGGGGCTACTTCCTGTACCAGGGCGTGGTCGATCCGCTCGGCGGCATCAACACGCTGTGGCCGCTGTTCGGCATCTCCAACCAGATGCTCGCCGCGATCGCGCTGGTGCTCGGCACCGTCGTGCTGTTCAAGATGAAGCGCGAGCGCTATGCGTGGGTGACGATCGTGCCGACCGCGTGGCTCCTGATCTGCACGCTGACGGCCGGCTGGCAGAAGATTTTCGACGCGAACCCGAAGGTCAGCTTCCTCGCGCACGCCGCGAAGCTGCAGGCCGCGGTGGACGAAGGCAAGGTGCTCGCGCCGGCGAAGTCGATCGCGCAGATGAAGCGGATCATCTTCAACGACTACATCGATGCGGCGCTGGCCGGGCTGTTCATCTTCGTCGTCGTGAGCATCGCGGTGTACGGCCTGCTCGCCGTGCTGCGCGCGCGCCGCGAATCGAAGCCGACCGTGCGCGAGACGCCGTACGAAGCGATGCCGGCCACGCAGGCGCTCGGCAGCGGACGATAACGGGAGGCCGCGATGTTTACCGATCTCGGCAGCGACCTGCGTAGCGCGGGGCGTTACCTCGGGCAGGCGTTGCGGCTGATGGTCGGCCTGCCCGACTACGACACCTACGTCGCGCACATGCGCGAAACCCATCCGGACCGCGAGCCGATGACCTACGAGGAATTCTTCCGCGAACGCCAGAACGCGCGGTATGGGTCGGGAGCAGGGAAGTGTTGCTGAACCGGCCGTTGCAATGACCTGACGAATCGGTCCGGTTGACGAAACGGAAGCGCCGCGATGGATGTCGCGGCGCTTTTTTTTGCGCCGGCCGGCGGCGCGCGGCGCATGGCGCTCGCACGCCGTTTGCCCGGGCGCAGCACGGGCTATCCGGCCGCCGGTATCATAGGGCTCCCTCTTTTCCCGATGGACCGCAGGAGAACACGTCGTGCATGTCGGTGAGCGTTTCAACAGCATTTCCCATCTCGTCGGCGCGGTGCTGTCGGTAGCCGGCCTCGTGGCGCTCGTGACGATGGGCGCGCTCGAAGGGGACCCGTACAAGGTCGTGAGCTTCAGCGTGTACGGCGCGATGCTGATCCTGCTCTACGCGATCTCGACGGCGTATCACAGCGTGCGCAACCCGCGCCTGAAGGCGATCCTGCAGAAATGCGACCATGCCGCGATCTACCTGCTGATCGCCGGCAGCTACACGCCGTTCACGCTGGTCACGCTGCGCGGCCCGTGGGGCTGGTCGCTGTTCGGCGTGAGCTGGGGGCTCGCCGTGTTCGGCATCGTGCAGGAGCTGACGCTCGGGCGCCGCACGCGCCTGCTGTCGATGATCCTGTACGTGCTGATGGGCTGGCTCGCGCTCGTCGCCGTGCGTCCGCTGATTCATGCGCTGCCGCCCGTGGGCACCGCGTGGCTCGTGGCCGGTGGCGTGATCTACAGCGCGGGGATCTACTTCTTCATCAACGACGAACGCATCCGCCACGGGCACGGTATCTGGCACCTTTTCGTGCTGGCCGGCAGCCTGTGCCAGTTCGTCAGTGTCGCGATGTATGTCGCGTGAGCGGCATGGAGCGTCGGGCAGATGATGTCCGCGCGTGGCCAGCCGGCCCGAGCATGCGCTACGGGCGCGAGGCGGCCCGCAGCGCGTTGAACCCGGCCCATCCCCAATACACGCGATGATGCGCGATCAGCCCGTCGCGCAGATCCATCACTTCGACGAGATCCACCTGGTCGCCGTCCGGCGTTGCGCGCGGGTACTCCCAGACGAGCTGGCGGCCGTTCGAGAAGAACAGCCCGGTCCGGTACCAGCGCCCGAGCCCGTTGTCGGGATCGCGCAGGCCGGCCGCGAGGAAGGCGCCGATCGCGGCCTTGCCGCGCAGCACGCCCGTGCCGTGCGCGGGCCGCGTGGCGACGACGAGCGGCGTTTCGAGCACCGCGTCGTCGGCATACAGCGACATCAGCGCGTCGAGGTCGCGGGCGACGACGGCGGCGTGCCAGTCTTCATGGATGCGTCGGGCGTCGGCGTGGGTGTCTGCGGGTGTCATCGCGGGTTTCCGGAAGTCGATCACGGAAACCACTGTAGAGGCGCGCCGCCACCAGACGTTTCACGTCGACCCGAAACGTGAATGCCTCGCCGCGGCGAAGGCGGCAGGGCGCGCCGGCCGTTAGCCGGCCAGCGCGTCGAGATTCAGCGTATACGACTTGCCGATCCACATCGCGCAATCGCGATGGTCGCGCAGGTCGTCGCCGGTATTCGGATGCACGAAGATGTCGAGCGCGCCGTGGTTCAGCACGAGCCAGGGCACGATGTCGTCGAATCGCGCGGCGCCGAACGCGATCTGGTACGACCACGCCGGATGCGGGCCGACGAGGCGTTCGTGAAAGCGGCCGAGTTCGATGACCGCGCCGAACCGCGCGTCGACGACCTGGCGAAACGCCCAGGCCGCGTCGCGGCTCGCCGCATCGAAATAGACGTGCGCGTGCCAACTGTCGATGGCGGTAATGTCGAGAGCGACCATGGAGAGATTCGATTAAAAATGAAAACACCTGAGATGCCGTGTGAAACGGCCGATGCGTGATTATCGCGCGTCCTTGCGGCATGCGTCGTGTCCCGATCCGGCAGGCCGACGCGGACGATTTGTCCTGCATCAGAAGAATCGGCTGATCGGATGAAATCGTTTCGGCGGTATCCGCATGCGCGACATCACGCCAAAGCCTTGTCTGCAGGCGCGCCGGCCGGCATCGCGCCGGCAACACGTCATTTCGGAAATTGAAAGAGCGGTATGTGCGCCGAGCCGGATCACCGGTAAGAATCCGATCAGGTCGTTGAATGAAATAAAGAAATTCCGTTTCGAATGGATTCGCGAATGACGCGGCTCATGCGCCGAATGCGCGGCTGAAAATAACAATTGCGGATTCGGCTATTCAACCGGGATGCGGCCCGACATACGATGATTTCAACGCATCGATGCTGGATCGATGCGGGGACAACCATCTGGAGGCCATTATGCGATCCCTCGTTCCCGTTGCCGTTCTTTCTTGCGCACTCGCTGCGTTGCCGGCCGTTAGCTTTGCGCAGTCGATCGGCGTCGCCGACACCCCGAATGCCGCGCCGTTGACCTGGTCGGCGGCGCGTGCCGAAACCGATGCGCAGCTCATGCAGATGACGCGCGCCGGCTATCGCGCGACGACGGCCGGCAACCAGAACTATCCGCTCGCGATGCAGCGTGCGCTCGAGCGCGTGAACAACCCGATGCCCGACCGGTGGCGCGACGAGAAGGCCGCGATGGAAGCGCGGGCGGCCCGCGACGCGCAGAGCGGCCATCCGGTGAAGGCGTTCTTCGTGAAAACCGCGTACTACCTGAAGGGCGACAACACGTTTTGATGCGGGAGACGGACATGGCGTGCCCGAACCGATTGTTCGGCGTGTTGCGTGAGCTGGCGATACGCAGGCTGCCGCAAGCGAGCGCGACGCGACGGCGCGCCGATGTGCGCGGCGTGCGACGTCGGGCGCACGCCCTGCGCGACGCGGGCCGCTGCGCGCGCGTGTGCCGCAGCGCGTGGCCGGGGGCGGCGGCGAACGACGCATGCGCGAGCGAGGGCGAATCATGAAGGTTGCCCGAAAAGGCCGGCGCCATCCGCCGTTGACGCGCGAATGGCTGCTGCCGCTGCCGCTCGCGCATGCACGCGACATCTCGCTGAAATGCCACATGGCGCTGGTCGCGCTGCGCGGCGAGCACGGTAGCGAAGCGCTGCTGATGCGGCTGCGCACGAGCGTGTATCTGGTCTTCCTCGCGCTCGACGATGCGGTCTCCCCCGATGCGACCATCGCCCTGTGCGTCGACGCGGAGCGCGTGCTGGACGCGAGCGCGGCGCGCGCCGCGCAAGGCGGTGCATGGACGCTGCACGCCCACGAATGCGCGGTGCTCGAACGCGTGCTCGCCGCGAACGACGCGTGCGTCGCGACGCTCACGCGGCATCGGCTGGCAGAGCTGTGGCGTCATGTCTGCACGTTCGCTTCCGCCGAACAGCCGGGGTTGGTCGCGCAGGCCGCGACGAAGATGCGGGAGCCGGCCATTCTGCATTGAACGGCTGGCCGACGGCCGCGTTTCATACGTGTCCGATTCCATCGCGCGGCCGCGCGCCGTCTAATGACATGACTGGAACCCGGTGTGGCCGGGCGACGACGATCCATGTTCGCGACGTTCGCGGCGAACGCCGCGATCATGCGTGTCGACGCGAACGCATTCGTTTTCGGTCAGGAGGAGCGATGGCGCTATACAGGAGCGGCGGCTACTTCACGTGCGGAAGTGGCCGCGCATTCAGCGAGAATCTCCCGCCGGGCAGCGAGGTGACGGTGGCGGGCATCTACCGATGCACCGTCTGCGGCGACGAAATCGGCATCGCGAAATCACAGAGATTGCCGTCGGAGGAAGCGCATCGGCACGATCTCGACCCGCCGTCCGATCCGCTGCTCGATCCGGGGCCGACCGCGTGGCAACTGATCGCCGCAGCGGAGTCGCGAAGCTAGGCGACGGACGTTCGTCCCCGCACGTACACGTGCAAGCGCCACGCGTCACACGGCGTCCGACAAAACAAAAGCGCCACGGAGCGAACTCCGTGGCGCTGCTTCGATGCGTGGCCGCTGAAGGCGCGAACCGCCGCGCGGCGAAACGCGCTTAAGCGGCCGTTGCCGACTTCGCCGGCTTCTGCAGCTTGCCCTTGCCGGCGCGCTGGATTTCCTCGAGCTTGATCTCGACGTGGCGCGAGAACACGTACTCGGCCGGACGCTGCTTCGCGATCGAGATGTCCGGTGCGAACGGGCCGTCGGTCTTGATGCCCTTGCGGCTCACGCGCAGCGCCTTCAGCGGGTTCGAGATCGTGTCCATCACGGCCGTGGCCTCGAAGCCGCAGTGGACCATGCAGTCCGCGCACTTCTCGTAGTTGCCGACGCCGTAGTTGTCCCACTCCGTCGTTTCCATCAGCTCCTTGAAGGTCTTCACGTAACCTTCGCCGACCAGGTAGCACGGCTTCTGCCAGCCGAACACCGTACGCGCCGGGTTGCCCCACGGCGTGCACTTGTACGTCTGGTTGCCGGCCAGGAAGTCGAGGAACAGCGACGACTGGCTGAACGACCAGCGCTTGCCGCCTTCGCCGCGCTTCAGGATTTCGCGGAACAGGTTCTTCGTCTTGTCGCGGTTCAGGAAGTGCTGCTGATCCGGCGCGCGCTCGTACGCGTAGCCCGGCGACACGGTGATGCCGTCGACGCCGATCGGGCCCAGCGTGTCGAAGAACTTCGCGACGCGCTCGGGGATCGCATCGTTGAACAGCGTGCAGTTGATGTTCACGCGGAAGCCGCGGCGCTTCGCTTCCTTGATCGCCGCGACCGCCTTGTCGTACACGCCTTCCTGCGACACGGAATGGTCGTGCATGTCCTTGTCGCCGTCGAGGTGGACCGACCAGACGAAATACGGGCTCGGCTGGTAGTCGTCCATCTTCTTTTCCATCAGCAGCGCGTTCGTGCACAGGTACACGAACTTCTTGCGCTTCATGATGCCCTTGACGATTTCCGGCATCTCCTTGTGGAGCAGCGGCTCGCCGCCGGCGATCGACACGACGGGCGCGCCGCACTCGTCGACGGCCTGCAGGCATTCCTCGACGGAAAGACGCTGGTTCAGGATCGGATCCGGATAATCGATCTTGCCGCAGCCGTTGCACGCGAGGTTGCAGCGGAACAGCGGCTCGAGCATCAGCGCGAGCGGATAGCGTTTGTTGCCGGACAGGTGCTGGCGCACGATGTAGGCGCCGACACGGACTTGCTGGAGCAGCGGAATAGACAAGGGATGTCCTCCTTAAACTTCGCGGGCGACAGCTTGCGTGAGCTTCGCCGGCAACTTGAATTCGACTTTTTCTTCACGGCCCGCCATCGTCGCGACCTCGACGGGCCCCAGCGCGCGCAGCGCGCCGATTACATCCTCGACCATTTCCTCGGGCGCCGACGCGCCGGCGGTCAGGCCGACCGTCTGCACGCCCGCGAACCATTCGGCCTTCACTTCCGAGCCGTCGGCGACGAGATAGCTCGGCACACCGCTTTCGGTGCCGATCTCGCGCAGGCGGTTCGAGTTCGAGCTGTTCGTCGCACCGACGACGAGCAGCACGTCAACCTGTTCGCTCAGCTCGCGCACGGCGGCCTGGCGATTCTGCGTGGCATAGCAGATGTCGCGCGTGTCCGGGCCGACGAGGTCGGTGAACCGGCGCTGCAGCGCTTCGATGATGCCGCGCGTGTCGTCCACCGACAGCGTGGTCTGCGTGATGTACGCGACCGGCGTGTCGACGGGCAACGTCAGCGTATCGACTTCGGCCTCGCTCTGCACGAGGATCACCTCGGCCGGAATCTGGCCGATCGTGCCCTCGACTTCCGGGTGGCCCGCGTGGCCGATCAGGATCAGCCGGCGGCCCGCCGCGACGTACTGGCGGCCCTGCACGTGCACTTTCGTGACGAGCGGGCAGGTCGCGTCGAGCACGTCGAGCCCGCGCGTTTGCGCGTCGCGCTCGACCGTCTGGGCGACACCGTGCGCGCTGAAGATCGCGACAGCGCCGTGCGGCACCTCGTCGAGTTCCTCAACGAATCGTGCCCCTTTATTACGCAGATTTTCGACGACATGCCGGTTATGCACGATCTCGTGACGCACATAGACCGGCGCACCGTGCTGTTGCAGCGCGCGATCGACGATCTCGATCGCACGGACAACCCCCGCACAAAAGCCGCGGGGCTGGGCAAGGATGACTCGCATAGGTGAGCGAACTCCGACGACAGACGCCGGGGTTCGAGGCGCTGGCACGCGCTTGCTCGCCCCGGCTTGATGTTATGAAGGCAGGAACGAACCGGCCGGCCAGGCCCCGGAACCCCGAATTAATCGCGCATTTTAACCCTATCGGGCCGTCCTTGCTTCGGTGCCGTATCGACACCGTTGCAATTGCGGGAGAGCCGCGTCGGCGCTGGCGCGCGCGGAACCCGGTAAACTGCGCGGTTTCGCGGGCGGCCGCTCCGGCTGCCCGCCATCGCGCTCATTTCAAGGCCATTCGATGACCGTCGATTCTTACGCGTATTGCCCGTCCGCCCCTGCGGGGCCGGGTGTTTTGTTCCAGACCCTTATTGATGTCGCACGCGCCGGTGCCCGGCAGGGGGCAGGCCGATGATGCTCGCGATCGCCTTCCTGGTGTCCGGCCTGTCGCTGGTGATCTGGATCGTGCTGCTCGTCGCGCGCGGCGGCTTCTGGCGCGCGCAGCCCGCGCGGCCGCTGCCGCCCGACGCCCGCGGCGCGGCGGCCGAGGCCGGCTGGCCGGCCGTCGTGGCCGTCGTGCCGGCGCGCAACGAAGCCGACGTGATCGCCCGCGCGGCGACTTCGCTGCTCGAGCAGGACTATCCGGGCGACTTTCATCTGATCATCGTCGACGACCACAGCGAAGACGGCACCGCCGACGCGGCCCGCGCGGCCGCGCTCGCGATCAACCGCGCCGACCGGCTGACGGTGCTGAGCGCGAAGCCGCTGCCGGCCGGCTGGTCGGGCAAGGTGTGGGCGCAGTCGCAGGGGATCGCGGCCGTGCAGACGCTCGGCCTGCGGGCCGACTACCTGCTGCTGACGGATGCCGACATCGGCCATCCGCCCGACGCCGTCGCGCAGCTCGTCACGCGCGCGCAGGCCGAAAATCGCGATCTCGTGTCGCTGATGGTGCGGCTGCGCTGCGATTCGTTCTGGGAAAAGGCGTTGATTCCGGCGTTCGTGTTCTTCTTCGCGAAGCTGTACCCGTTCTCGTGGATCAACAACCCGCGCAACCGGACGGCCGGCGCCGCGGGCGGCTGCATGCTCGTGAAGCGCACGGCGCTCGAGGAAGCGGGCGGCATCGAATCGATTCGCGGCGCGCTGATCGACGACTGCAGCCTTGCCGCGCAGATCAAGCATCGCGGCGGCGGCCGCCATCCGATCCGGCTCGATCTCGCCGATCGCAGCGTGTCGCTGCGCCCGTACGACAGCTGGCGCGACATCTGGAACATGATCGCGCGCACCGCGTTCACGCAGTTGCACTATTCGCCGCTACTGCTGGCCGGCACGCTGCTCGGGATGACGATCATCTATCTGGTGCCGCCCGTCGCCGCGCTGGCCTACGGCGCGCGCGCATGGCCGGCCTGGCTCGCGTGGGCGTCGATGTGCGCCGCGTATGCGCCGATGCTGCGCTACTACCGGCGCTCGCCGCTGTGGGCGCCCGCGCTGCCGCTCGTCGCGCTGTTCTACGTCGGCGCGACGTTCGCGTCCGCGTGGCGTTACTGGCGCGGCAAGGGCGGCCAGTGGAAGGCGCGCGTGCAGGCGCCGGTGGAGCGCTGACCCACGCCGGCGGATGCCGCTGCCGTACCGATAAACCGGCCCCCTGAAAACACACAGCCCGGATCGACGCAAGCCGATTCGGGCTGTTTGCTTTCCGGCCGGTTGCCGGCCGATGCCGGCGCTTACCGCTGCGTCAGCATCATGTACATCTGGATCACGACGTCCGGCGAGAACGTGAACGGCACCCAGCCGTAGCCCGTGTGGCGCGCGACCAGCAGGCGGTCGCCGTTCGCCTGCTTCTGCACGGCCATCATCGGGTTCTTCGTCGTCACGAAACGCCAGCCGGCCGGAATGCCGGGCGGCGGCTCCGGCTGCATCGACGCGCGTGCATGCGCGAGCTCCTCGATCAACTGGCCCAGTTGCTCGGGATGCAGCGTGATCGACTGGCCGTTGATGGACAGCGTGAGTTCGTTCTGGGACGGGCGCGACACGTGCAGCGTCGCCTTGTCGGCAGGCGCGGCAGCGGCGCCGGCTTCAACCGCGGTTTCGGCTCGTGTGGTCGGAATCGGTGCCGTCTCGGCATCGGCCGGCGCGCCGGCTGCTTCGACCACTTCGACCGTCTCGACCGTTTCAGCCACGGCCGGCGCGGCCGCGTTCACGGACGCTGGCGGCGCCACCGCCGGCTCGACGACTTCAGCCGCCACGGCGGTTGCCGCCGCGCTCGTCGCGGCTTCCTGGACGACGGCCTCGACCAGCGCCTCGGCGTCGGCGATGGCCTTCGCGTGGTGCTGCGCGGCCGCTTCGGCCTGAGCGATCGCCTCGGTATGGCGCTGCGTGATGGCTTCGGCTTCGGCGGTGGCCTCGGCGTGGCGTTGCGCGGCGGCTTCGGCCTGGGCGATCGCCTCGGCGTGGCGTTGCGTGACGGCCTCGGCCTCGGCGATCGCGGCCCGGTGGCGCTGTGCGGCGGCCTCGGCTTCGGCGGTCGCTTCCGCGTGGCGCTTCGCGGCGGCTTCGGCTTCGGCGGTCGCCGCCGCATGACGTTGCGCGGCCGCTTCGGCTTCGGTCGCGGCAGCGTGATGACGCTGCGCGGCGGCCTCGGCTTCGGCGATCGCCGCCGCGTGCCGCTGCGATGCGGCCTCGGCATCCGCGTGACGTTGCGCGAGCGCTTCGGTCAGCGCGGTGGCTTCCGCATGGCGCTGCGAAGCGGCTTCGGCTTGCGCGGCGGCATCGGTATGGCGTTGGGCGGCCGCCTCGGCGACGGCGGTGGCATCGGCATGGCGCCGCTGCGCGGCTTCGGCATCGGCGGCGGCGGCCGTATGGCGCTGCGCGGCGGCCTTCGCTTCGGCTTCCGCCGCCGCGTGGCGCTCGGCGGCAGCCCGGGCCTCCGCCGCGGCGGCGCGCGCGAAGGCTTCCGCGCTGCGTGCCGCCTGCTGCGCGGCGTGGTGATCGTGGAGGAGCTGATCGACGCCCGTGGCGAGCGAAGCGATCTGATCGTTGAGGTTCATGCGTGTCTTCTCTGCGTAAGACCCGCGATTTTAACCGCTGCGCCGATGCCGGTCCGTGCGCGACGTGTAACAAAGTGCGCAAAGCGGCGCGAGGTGCGCCGCTTTGTGTTACTTCAGGTAGCCCGCCGAGCCGAACCAGTCGAGCGCATCGCGCAGCCCTTCGCGATACGGGCGCGCCCGGTAGCCGAGCTCGCGCTCGGCCTTCGCGGACGTGAAATACATCTTGTTCTTCGACATCCGCAGCCCGTCCACGGTGACGAACGGCTCCTTCTTCGTGAACTTCGCGACCGCTTCGGCGCCCACCGCGAGCGGATACAGCGGCCAGCGCGGCAGCGCGATCGTCGGCGCCTTGCGGCCCGTCATCTGCGCGATGTCCGCGAGCATCTGCTGCAGCGGCAGGTTCTCGCCGCCGAGGATGTAGCGCTCGCCGATCCGGCCGCGCTCGAGCGCGAGGAAGTGGCCGTGCGCGACGTCGTCGACGTGCACGAGGTTCAGCCCCGTATCGACGAACGCGGGAATCTTGCCGAGCGCGGCCTCGACGATGATGCGGCCGGTCGGCGTCGGTTTCACGTCGCGCGGGCCGATCGGCGTCGACGGATTGACGATCACGGCCGGCAGCCCTTCGTCGGCGATCATCCGTTCGACCGCGCGCTCCGCGAGCACCTTGCTGCGCTTGTAGACGCCGATCGCCTGCTCGGCCGTGAGCGGCCGGTTCTCGTCGGACGGGTCGCCGGCGCTCGTCACCTTCAGCGTCGCGACGCTGCTCGTGTAGACGATCCGCTCGACGCCTTCCGCGCGGGCCGCGCGCATCGTCGCGACCGCGCCTTCGAGGTTCGCGCGCTCGATCTCGTCGGGATCGGGCGCCCACAGCCGGTAGTCGGCCGCCACGTGCAGCAGGTAGCGCACGCCGCGCAGCGCGGCGCGCATCGACGCCTCGTCGCGCATGTCGCCGGTGACGATCTCGGCATCGAGATCCGCGACGTTCGTGCGCGGACTGGTCGGGCGCACGAGCACGCGCACCGCATAGCCTTTCTGCTGCGCGATGCGCGCGACGGCCGAGCCGACGAAACCGGACGCGCCGGTGACGAGAACGAGATCGCGGGAAGTATCAGTCATGCGTTTCCTTCTGGGCCGCGCGGGCGGCGCGGCGGTTGGGCATCGGCGAGATTGTACGTGGTCGGCGTGCGCGGCGACGCCCGGCCGGCGCGTGTGCGAAGCGGCCGACGCGACTACAATGCCGGGCTTGAATGCAACGGGAGGGCGACGCGATGAGCCGCAATGAACTGGACGAACGGATCGAGACCTACTACGTGCGGGTGCGCGGCGTCGTGCAGGGCGTCGGCTTTCGTCATGCGACGGTGCGCGAAGCGCATGCGCTGAAGCTGCGCGGCTGGGTCGCGAATCTCGAGGACGGCACCGTCGAGGCGATGATCCAGGGGCCCGGCGCACAGATCGACCGGATGCTCGCGTGGCTGCGTCACGGGCCGCCCGCCGCGCGCGTGACCGAGGTGACGTTCGAGGAACGCCGCACCGAGAAGCGCTTCGAACGTTTCCAGCAGCAGTAAGGGGCACACGACGATCATGACGGGGTATCCGGAGGCGGGGCGCGGCCTGATGCTGTCGGTGATGGCATCGACGCTGTTCGCGCTGATGTCGGCTTACGCGAAACTGCTCGCGCCGCTCACGGGGCTCGACATCTTCGCGTGGCGCATCCTCTGGACCGCGCCGGGCGCGCTCGCGCTGATCGCGCTGCGCGGCCGCTGGCCGGCGCTCGTCGCCCTCGCCGCGCGCGGTGCGCGCGACTGGCGCCTGCTGATCGCGCTACCGGCGAGCGCGGCGCTGCTCGGCGTGCAGCTGTGGCTATTCCTGTGGGCGCCGCTGCACGGCCGCATGCTCGAGGTGTCGCTCGGCTATTTCCTGCTGCCGCTGACGATGGTGCTCGTCGGCCGCTTCTACTATCACGAACGGCTCGACCCGCTGCAATGGGCGGCGGTCGCCTGTGCGGCGCTCGGTGTCGCGCACGAGGTGTGGGCGACGCGCGCGTTCGCGTGGCCGACGCTGGTCGTCGCGCTCGGCTATCCGCCGTATTTCGTGCTGCGCCGGCGCATCAGCGCCGATTCGCTGGCCGCGTTCGCGATCGAGATCGTGCTGCTGTGCCCGGTCGCGTTCGCGATGGTCGCGACGAGCACGACGCGTGTCGCCGGCCATCCGCTGCTGTGGGCCGCGCTGCTGCCGGGGCTCGGCATTCTCAGCACGCTCGCGCTCGCGAGCTACCTGAAGGCGAGCCGCATGCTGCCGATGGCGCTGTTCGGGATTCTCGGCTACGTCGAGCCGGTGCTGCTCGTCGTGGTGTCGCTGCTGCTGCTCGGCGAAACGCTGAGCGTCGCGCAGCTCGCGACGTACGGGCCGATCTGGGCTGCCGTCGCGCTCACCGCGTGGCACGGCGCGATGCTGATGCGGCGCCTGCCCGCGCGCGGGTAACGGCCTCGTCGCGATGCGCGGGCCGTGCGGAAACGTGCCGCGCATCGCGTGCTTCATCGACCGTCGAGCGGCGCCCGTTTCGCTGCCGAATCCCGCCGAATCCATTCGATACCGACCGTCAACCGACGCCGCGCTGACGCGAATCTGGCGACGCCGTCAGCTTTATTGCGCCACGCTCGCGCGTGTAATCGAAGAGAAGATTCAGTTGCATTTTGTTACTTAGGGTCTCCGCTGATCGGCCATTAGACTGACCTGACCGACTTCCCTTCGTATGCAGATTTTCGATGAACGGTCATCTCCGTGCCTGGCCAGCCGGGTTGGCGCGATACGGGCATACGCGTATCGCCGCTGATCGCGTTCGCCTGCTTGTTCCCGATCCCCTCCCCGGTGCGCGTTGCACCGCCGCCGTACAGGTGCGCTCATGTCGTTGAGCCCGCTGCATACCATTACGGTGCAGCCGCCGCGCAGCGGCCGCCTGATCGAAATCGATTTCTTCCGCGGGCTGGTGCTGTTGATGATCGTCGTCGATCACATCGGGGCGAGCGTGCTGTCGCGCGTGACGCTGCACGCGTTCGCGCTGTGCGATGCGGCCGAGGTGTTCGTGTTCCTCGGCGGCTTCGCGACCGCGAGCGCGTACGGCGCGATCGCCGAGCGGCACGGCGCGCGCGCCGCGCAGCAGCGGTTCGTGCGGCGCGCGATGCAGATCTACCGCGCGTTTCTCGCGACGTCGACGCTGATGCTCGTCGTGTCGGCGGTGCTCGACCACTACGGGATCGATGCGCCGAACCTCGCGCTCGACGACGTCAGCGTGATGCTCGCGTCGCCGCTCACGGGGCTCGCCGAGCTGCTGACGTTCCAGCGCCAGCCGTATCTCGCGTCGGTGCTGCCGATGTACGTGCTGTTCGCGCTCGCGTCGCCGGTGCTGGTGCCGTTCGCGCGGCGCCATCCGTGGCCGCTCGTCGCGCTCAGCGTCGCGTCGTGGCTCGCGGCGGCCTGGCTCGGCCCGGAGCTGCTGGACACCGACGGCTTCCGCTGGAGCTTCAACCCGTTCGCGTGGCAACTGATGTTCGTCGCCGGCGTGCTCGCGCGCTGCCAGCCGTTCTACCAGCGCATCGCGCTCGGCCGCTGGGGCGCCGCGGCGACCGGGCTCGCGTGCGCGATCGTGCTCGGTTGCGCGAGCTACAAGCTGTTCTCGGGGCTGCCGGTGCCGGAAGGCGTGTTCAAGCGCGATCTCGCGCTGCCGCGCGTCGTGAGCTTCGCGGCCGTCGCGTGGCTGATGGCCGATTGCGTGCGCTTCGGCTGGATCGCGCGGATCGCGCAGGGCGTGCGGCCCGTCGTGGCGGTCGGCCAGCGCGGGCTGGTCTGCTTCGTCGCGGGCGCGGCGATCTCGCTCGTGATCGATTCGCTGCTGCATCCGGTCGTGCGCGGCGCCGATCTGCGGCATGTCGGCGTGGGCCTCGTGGCCGACGCGTGCGCGCTCGGGCTGATGATGGCGGTGGCCGGTTCGGGAACGTGGATCGCGCGATGGCGCGGCGCGGCGGCGTAGGCGCGCGGAAGTGGCGTATGCGGCGCGGCAGGCGCCGCGCGGCGTCAGTGAGGTGAGCCGATACGGGAGCGGGGCGTGGCGGTGGCGTCGTCGGGTTCGGCGTCGTCGCGTTCGTCCTGCGCCGGCTCGTCGCGCTCCGCGAGCACCGCGTCGGCTTCGGCCGCGGCCCGGGCGGCGCGCATCGCGGTGCAGCGCTGCGCGTGCCGGATGTCCGACAGGATCCTCAAAAGCCGCGTCGTCTTGCTTTTCATCGTGTTCTCCCGCCAGTGCGCATCTCGCGAAGCGGATGCGTTGCCTGCAACCAGTGTAGGACGCGTTCGCGTTTCTGGCGGGAGAATGTGGCGTGCATGCCGCACGCCGAGGGATAGTCCTTACTGCGCGGCGGCGGCCTGCGCCTGCAGCGCTTCTTCGCGGCGCTCGTCCGTGCAGCGCTGATGCTGGCGCGACAGGCGGTTCATCAGCGGCAGCAGCAGCAGCGCGAGCAGCATGCCGATCGCGGCGAGCCAGCCGAGCTTCTCGAACAGCGACAGGTAGAGCGGCAGCGATTCGGTGGCCGGCAGTTCGTGCGACGGCATCTGCGCGAAGTTCGCGACGACGCTGCCCAGATACTGCGACACGCCCGTCGCGACGAAATACGCGCCCATCATGAAGCCGCTCATGCGCGCCGGCACGTAGCGGGCGATCATCGCGAGGCCGAGGCCGCTCACCAGCAGCTCGCCGAGCGAGTACAGGCCGTAGCCCCACACCATGAACCACGACGACACGCGGCCGTCGACCGCATAGCGGCCGCTGATCGTGAACACCAGGTAGCCCGCGGCGACCGCACCGAAACCGAGCGCGTACTTCGCGGCGACCGGCAGATCGCGCCCGCCCTTCGCGACGGCGTTGTAGACCCACACGAGCACCGGGCTCAGCAGCATGATCCAGATCGGGTTCAGCGCCTGGAACTGCGCGGCGCTCCACGTGAACAGCGTCGTGCCGAACAGCATGAAGCGCGGATCGACGTTGCGCAGCGCGAACAGCGTCAGCGACGTCGACATCTGCACGTAGAAGATGAAGAACAGGATCACCTGGCCGATCAGCACGAGCGCCGCGATCAGGCCCGCGCGCTCCGAGCGCTCCGATTTCGCGATCATGTACGCGAAGATCGCGAGAATCGCGAATGCGGCCGTCCACACGCTCGCGACCGCGAGCTGCTTGTGCTGCAGCACGTACAGCGTGACCAGCGCGAGCGCGACGCCGCCGGCCGCGACCGCGCCGAGACGCTTCCAGCGGATCGGCTCGTCGTCCGGCTGCGAGCCGACGTGCGCGAGCGTGCGGTGCATCAGCATGAAGTTGAGGATCGCGAGCAGCATGCCGCCGCAGCAGACCGCGAACGCGGTGTGCCAGCCCCAGTGATCCTTGATCCACGGCGTCGCGAGCATCGACACCGTCGAGCCGATGTTGACCGCCATGTAGTAGATCGTGAACGCGCTGTCGATGCGCGCGTCGTCGCCTTCGTAGATGCGGCGCACCAGGTTCGCCGCGTTGGCCTTGAACAGGCCGTTGCCGACGACGATCACGCCGAGCGACGCGTACATGTACGCCAGGTGATCGTTCGGCACCGCGAGCATCAGGTAGCCGGCGCACAGCACGGACGCGCCGATGATCATCGTGCGGCGCGCGCCGAGCACCTTGTCGCCGATCCAGCCGCCGATCGACGGCGCGGCGTAGACGAGCGCGGTGAACGCCCCCCACGTCAGGTTCGCGTGGCTGTCGGTGAAGCCGAGCCGGTCGACCATGAAGAGGACCAGGAGCGCGGCCATGCCGTAGTAGCCGAAGCGCTCCCACATTTCGATGAGGAAGACCGTCGTAAACGATCGGGTCTGTGAAACAGGTGCTTGCATCATCAATCTCGTTTGAAACGGACGGCGCGGATCGCGCGTCGCCTTGGGGTCGAACTGGCGCCGGAGCACGGTGGCCGGGTAGGCTTGGCGTCGGCGATGGAGCAGTCGGGCGGTTAGCCCGGGCCGGGGTCGAACTCCGCGTTGGAAGGCGGAGCAAGCCCCCGACCGGCGCGCGAATGGTAACGTTTGCCGGTCCGGTGCGTCGGGTCCGCGCCACTTAGGGAAACTCCCGATATGGCAGCAGCTTTCAGGAACATTTGTCTCATCATCTACTTGTAAGCTTCGCGACCGTTCTCCGCAAATTCCCGGAGAGCCGCTTGCAGCTTGCCTGTGAAGCCGGCGAGTCTGGCAAGATAGCGCGTCGTTTCGCTCGCTTCGGCCCCTGTTTAGTGCACCGGGCTCAACGCCGAAAGCGTGTACGAAACCGAAGATTAAGCTATCTCTAATTAACTTAGTTACTTTCCATCAAACATTTTTTGACGACCACTTTTCGGCCTGCTATGGTTCCCCCCACTGAAAACTCGCGATCGGCAGACGCTGTCGCACTGGGCAGCAAGATTCGCGCGTTGCGCCAACGTCTGAAGCGCACGCTCGACGACACCGCTACCGCCGCGGGGATTTCGAAGCCGTTTCTGTCTCAAGTCGAGCGCGGGCTCGCGTCGCCGTCACTGACGTCGCTGGCCGGTATCGCCCACGCGCTCGGCGTGACGGTGCAGTACTTCGTGGATACGCCGAGCGAGGAACGCTCGGTGTGCCGAGGCGATCAGTTGCGCTTCTTCGGGTTTGCCGATTCGGCGAACCTGTTCGCGCGACTGACGAACGTGTCCGAAGGGCGCCAGCTGGAGGCGATCCTCGTGAGGATGCCGCCGGGGCAGAAGCGGTCGGAGGTGACGACACATGCAGGAGAGGAGTTCCTGTACGTGATTGAAGGGGAAGTGTCGCTGACGCTGGAAGGCAAGACGTTCGTCCTGCAGGCCGGGGACAGTTCGCACTATCAGTCGACGGTGCCGCACAGCTGGGTCAACACCGCGAAGATCGAGTCGGTGGTGGTCTGGGTCGGTACGCCGCGGCTGTTCTAACGCACGGGTATTCCATCGTTTCTTCGACGGGATGCCCGTCGAAAGAAATGTAAGGAATACTAACATGCAATACGAGAACCACGGGCCTCCCCGATCGCTGCACCCGTCAGCGTCTCACGCGTAAGCCGCGGCATCCGCCGCGCGACGCCCACCGAACCACCTTCTCAAGACCGCCACGATGAAATCCTTGCATGCCATGTCGGCCGTGCTGGCCGCGCTCGCCCTGACGACGCCCGCCGCCCACGCCGTGACCGTTCCGTCCAACGTCGCGCTCGCTCCCCAACAGGACCTCACGCGCCAGGTGCCGGCCGAAGTCGAGTCGCTCGACCCGGCGCACATCGAATCGTGGACCGGCAACACGATCGGCCTCGACCTGTTCGAAGGGCTCGCGCGCATCGACGCGGCCGGCCAGATCGTGCCGGGCGTGGCGCTGTCGTGGGAACGCAAGACGCCGCAGACCTGGATCTTCAAGCTTCGCCACGACGCGAAGTGGAGCAACGGCCAGCCGGTGACGGCCGCCGATTTCGTCTACTCGTGGCAGCGTCTCGTCGATCCGAAGACGGGCTCGAAGTACACGATCCTCGTCGAGTTCATCAAGAACTCGAAGGACATCATCGCCGGCAAGGCCGCGCCGTCGACGCTCGGCGTGCGTGCGGTCGATCCGTACACGCTGGAAGTGACGACCGACGTGCCCGTCGCGTTCTTCCCCGAACTGACCGCGATGGCGCCGCTCGCGCCGGTGAACAAGGACGTGGTCGCGAAGTTCGGCGACGCGTGGACGCGCCCGGGCAACATCGTCAGCAACGGCGCGTACCAGCTCGCCGACTGGCAGCCGAACAACCGCATCGTGGCGACGAAGGACGCGAAGTACTGGAACGCGTCGAAGGTCGTGATCAACAAGGTCACGTACCTGCCGATCGAAAGCGACGAAACCGCGATGCGCATGTACCAGGCCGGCCAGATCGACTACAGCTACTCGATCCCGTCGGGCATCTTCCAGCAGGTCAGCAAGCAGTTCGGCGGCGAGCTGCGCCAGGGCCTGCAGCTCGCGACCTACTACTACTACCTGAACAACAGCGACGCGGCGCTGAAGGACAAGCGCGTGCGCCAGGCGCTGTCGATGGTGATCGATCGCGACGTGCTCACGTCGAAGCTCACGCAGGCCGGCGAGAAGCCGATGTACGGGCTGATGCCGAACGGCACGAAGGGCGTGCAGCAGCCGTTCACGCCGGAATGGGCGTCGTGGCCGATGGCCAGGCGCGTCGCGGCCGCGAAGGACCTGCTGAAGCAGGCCGGCTACTCGGACGCGAAGCCGCTGTCGTTTACGCTCACGTACAACACCAACGACCTGCACAAGAAGGTCGCGCTGTTCGCCGCGTCGGAGTGGCGCACGAAGCTCGGCATCAACACGAAGCTCGAGAACGTCGAGTTCAAGGTGCTGATGAAGCAGCGGCACGACGGCAAGGTGCAGATCGCGCGTGACGGCTGGTTCGCCGACTACAACGACGCGATGACCTTCTTCGACCTGATCCGCTGCGGCAGCGCGCAGAACACCGTCGGCTACTGCAACAAGCAGGTGGACGCGCTCGTCGAGGAAGGCAACCAGAAGCTCGACGACCAGGCGCGCGCCGCGCTGCTCACGCAGGCGCACGACATGGCGATGAAGGACACGCCGATGGTGCCGCTGTTCCAGTATTCGGCCGACCGTCTCGTGAAGTCGTACGTGGGCGGCTATTCGCTGAAGAACGTGATCGACATGCGCGCCTCGCAGGACATGTACCTGATCAAGCACTGAGCGGAGCGATCATGCTGGCCTACGCATTGAGGCGCACGTTGTGGGCGGTGCCGACGATCCTCGCGGTCATCACCGTCTGCTACCTGCTGCTGCACTTCACGCCCGGCGGCCCGTTCGATACGGAGAAGCAGTTGTCCGCCGCGACGCTCGCGAACCTGAACGCGAAGTACCACCTCGACGAGCCGCTGTGGAAGCAGTACCTGCTGTATCTCGGCTCGCTGCTGCACGGCGATCTCGGTCCGTCGTTCCGTTACGTCGACTGGTCGGTCAACGATCTCGTGAAGAAGGCGCTGCCCGTGAGCCTCGGCGTCGGCGGCGTGTCGATCCCGATCTCGATCGTGCTCGGCGTGCTGCTCGGCACCGTCGCGGCCGTGCGCCGCGACAGCGTGATCGACCGCTTCGTGATGCTGATCGGCAACTTCGGCAACGTCGTGCCGCCGTTCGTGCTCGGCCCCGTGATGGTGTGGATCTTCGCGATCCTGCTGAAGACGTCGGCCGGCAACGGCTGGCTGCCGGCCGGCGGCTGGGGCGACGGCGGCTGGCGGTACCGGTTGCTGCCGATCGCGCTGCTGACCCTCATCAACGTGTCGCTGCTCGCGCGCGTGATGCGCGGCTCGATGATCGAGACGCTGTCGAGCAACTACATCCGCACCGCGCGCGCGAAGGGCCTGCCGGGCTCGACCATCGTGCTGCGCCACGCGCTCAAGCCCGCGCTGATGCCGGTCGTGTCGCTATTCGGCACGGTCTGCATCACGTCGATCACGGCGGCCGTCGTCACCGAATCGGTGTTCGCGCTGCCGGGCCTCGGGCAGCTCGTCGTGAACGGTGCGATCAACCGCGACTACACGCTGGTGCTCGGCCTCGTCGTGCTGACGACCGTCTTCGCGGTGCTGTTCAACCTGCTGGTCGACCTCGCGTACGCGTGGCTCGATCCGCGCATCCGTTATTGAGCGAGGCACAGCGATGACCCCGACCACTCCCGTCGTCGGCCTGCCCGTGCAGACCGATTCGCCGCCGCGTTCGCGCTCGCCGCTCGAGCTGGCGTTCGCACGCTTCCTTCACAACCGTGCGGCCGTGTTCAGCCTCGTGCTGCTCGCGCTGATCACGCTCGCGTGCTTCGTCGGCCCGTGGCTGCTCGCGGCCGATCCCGCCGCGAGCGACTGGGCCTCGATCAGCCTGCCGCCGACCTGGGCGAACCAGCACTGGTTCGGCACCGACGAGCTCGGCCGCGACCTGCTCGTGCGCACGCTGATCGGCGGCCGCGTATCGATCGAGGTCGGCCTGCTCGGCACGCTCGTGTCGGGCCTGTTCGGCGTCGCGTGGGGCGCGACCGCCGGCTTCGCGGGCGGCCGCGTCGACGCCGTGATGATGCGCGTCGTCGACATGATGTACGCGATCCCGTACCTGCTGATCGCGATCCTGATGATGACCCTGTTCGGCCGCTCGTTCATGCTGGTCGTGCTGACCATCAGCGCGTTCTCGTGGATCGACATGGCGCGCGTCGTGCGCGGCCAGACGCTGTCGCTGCGCAACCGCGAGTTCGTCGATGCGGCGCGCGCGATCGGCGTGTCGCCGGCGTCGATCGTGCTGCGCCACGTCGTGCCGAACCTGCTCGGCGTGGTCGTCGTGTACGCGACGGTCTCGGTGCCGAACATCGTGCTGACCGAATCGGTGCTGTCGTTCCTCGGCCTCGGCGTGCAGGAGCCGATGACGAGCTGGGGCGTGCTGATCCAGGACGGCGCGCAGAAACTGGAATCGATGCCGTGGCTGCTGCTGGCCCCGGCCGTCATGCTGTGCGTGACGCTCTACTGCGTGAACTTCGTCGGCGATGGCCTGCGTGACGCGCTCGACCCGAAGGATCGCTGAAGATGGCCGCTCTGTTGGAAGTTGAAAACCTCGGCGTGCGCTTCACGCGCAAGGATGCGCCGCCGATCGACGCCGTGAACGGCGTGTCGTTCTCGCTCGAAGCCGGCAAGACGCTCGGCATCGTCGGCGAATCGGGCTCCGGCAAGAGCCAGACCGTGATGGCGCTGCTCGGCCTGCTGGCCGGCAACGGCACGACGACCGGCGCCGCACGCTACCGCGGCGACAACCTGCTCGACATGGATACGCGCGCGCTGAACGCGGTGCGCGGCGACCGCATCGCGATGATCTTCCAGGATCCGATGACGTCGCTCAATCCGTTCCTGACGATCGAGCGGCAGATGACCGAGACGCTGCAGCTGCATCGCAAGCTGTCGCGCAAGGAAGCGATCAAGCGCGCGATCGAGGCGCTCGAATCGGTGCGCATTCCCGACGCGGCGCGCCGCATCCGCATGTATCCGCACGAGTTCTCGGGCGGCATGCGTCAGCGCGTGATGATCGCGATGGCGCTCTTGTCCGAGCCGGAAATCCTGATCGCCGACGAGCCGACCACCGCGCTCGACGTGACCGTGCAGGCGCAGATCATCGACCTGCTGCGCGAGCTGAACCGCGAGCGCGGCACCGCGATCGTGCTGATCACGCACGACATGGGCGTGGTCGCCGGCCTCGCCGACGACGTGATGGTCATGTACGCGGGCCGCACGGTCGAATACGCGCCGGCCGACTCGATCTTCGCGGCGCCGTCGCATCCGTACACGATCGGCCTGCTCAACGCGCTGCCGCGCCTGACCGACGCGGACGATGCGCCGCTCGTCGCGATTCCCGGCAACCCGCCGATGCCCGGCACCGCGCCGGCCGGCTGCGCGTTCGCGAAGCGCTGCACGTATGCGGAAGAACGCTGCGGCGCCGAGCGCCCGGCGCTCGAAACCTATGGCGCCGCGGGCGCGGTGCGCGCGTGCCACCGGCCCGTGGCCGATCTGATCGGAGGTCTGCGATGAGCGTCGATGAACGCCGCCAAGCCGGCGCGACGGACGACATGCTGCTGTCCGTCGACAATCTGAAAGTGCATTTCCGCGTGCCGCTCGGCGGCTATCCGTGGTCGCCGAAGGGCACGCTGCGCGCGGTCGACGGCGTGTCGTTCGACGTCAAGCGCGGCGAGACGGTCGGGCTCGTCGGCGAATCGGGCTGCGGGAAATCGACGCTCGCGCGGGCGTTGATCGGCCTCGTGCCGATGACGGCCGGCACCGTGAAATGGCGCGGCCAGGCCGTCGCGCCCGATCACCTGCGCGGCACCGCGATGCGGCGCGAAGTGCAGATGATCTTTCAGGATCCGCTCGCGTCGCTCGACCCGCGCATGACGATCGAGCAGGTCGTCGCGGAGCCGCTCGTCACGCATCACGCGGGCCTCGGCCGTACCGAAGTGCGCCGCCGCGTGATCTCGATGCTCGAACGCGTCGGCCTGAACGCGCATCACCTGCTGCGTTATCCGCATGAATTTTCCGGCGGGCAGTGCCAGCGCGTCGGCATTGCGCGCGCGCTGATCAGCGAGCCGAAGCTCGTGATCTGCGACGAACCGGTATCGGCGCTCGACGTGTCGATCCAGGCGCAGATCGTGAACCTGCTGCGCGATCTCCAACGCGAACTGTCGTTGTCCTATCTGTTCGTCGCGCACGACCTGGCGGTGGTGAAGGCCATCAGCCAGCGCGTGCTCGTGATGTATCTCGGCCGCGTGATGGAGTTCGGCACGCGGCATGACGTGTACGGCGTGCCGCAGCACCCGTACACGAAGGCGCTGCTCGATGCGGCGCCGACGCCGGAGCCGGCGCGCGAGCGTGCTCGCCGTCCGATGCTGCTGGCGGGCGAGATGCCCTCGCCGCTCAACCCGCCGTCCGGCTGCGCGTTCCGCACGCGCTGTCCGGTCGCGATCGACGCATGCGCGCGGGACGTGCCGCTGCCGGAAGTGCGGCAGGGGTCGGCGGCGCGCGTCGCATGCATCCGCGCGGGCGCGGCGTGCTGAAGTGACACAGCAAACATAACCAAGGCAGGTCAACAGGGGTAGGTGCGGCGCGAACGATCTTCGCACCGCGGGTACAGGCGCGTCCTTGGCGGGGCTCGCCGGGGGGCTGGGAGCGGATCGCGACCGGCGTGGACGATATCAACACAAGACGAGAATTATTACGATGAAAAAGCAGAAGACGATCGGGACGGCATCGAAGATGCTGCTTGCATGGGGACTGCCGGCGCTCGCCGGCGTCTCGCTGACGGGCGTCGCGCACGCCGACGACGCGGCCCCCGCGCCGCTGACGGTCGCGCAGGCCGCGCCTGCCGCCGGCTCGGGCGCGGCCGTTGCGCAGGCAACGACCCCGAACGCCATTGTCAATGCCGAGGCCAGCCAGGCCGTCACGCCGCCCGACGAGCCGTCGGCGCAGTCGAAATCGAACGGCTTCATCGCCGACAGCCATCTCGACTTCCTGTTCCGCAACTATTCGGACATCCTCGACAACAAGGGCGGGCCGCATCGCCATGCGTGGGTTCAGGGCGTGATGGCGAACTTCGAGTCCGGCTATACGGCGGGCCTGATCGGCTTCGGCGTCGACGCATCGCTGTACGCGGGCCTGAAGCTCGACGGCGGCGCCGGCGCGGGCAACATGGTGCACGTGGCGAAGGGCGGCGGCGGGTCGAACCAGCTTGCATGGGCGTACCCGGGCATCTACGACGTGAAGGCGCGCATCTCGAACACGGTGGTCAAGTACGGTCTGCAGGCCGTCGACAACCCGTTCATGGAGCAGCACGACAACCGCGCGCTGCCGCCGACGTTCCTCGGTGCGACGATCGTCAGCAATGAATTCAAGAACGTGATGCTCGAGGCCGGCAGCTTCACGAAGACCGACGCACGCGGCCATACGACGCTTACCAACCTGACGACGCAATACGGCGGCACGCGCGTGAACCGCCTGACCTACGTCGGCGGCACGTGGGACTACTCGCCGAACGGCGAGGTCGCGCTGTACGCGAACCAGGCCGACGACGTGTGGCACCAGTACTACGCGTCGGTGAAGCACAGCATCGGCAGCCCGCAGACGATCAAGTGGACCGGCTTCGGCAACGTCTACTCGACGCACGACACGGGCGACGCGCTGCAAGGCAAGATCAACAACAACGCGTACAGCCTGTCGCTGGCGGCGCAGCACGGCCCGCACGAGCTGCTGGTCGGCTTCCAGCAGGTGCTCGGCGACCAGTTCTTCGACTACCTGAACGAAACGAACGGCATCTTCCTGACCAACTCGATGGACGTCGACTACAACGCGCCGCACGAAAAATCGCTGCAGCTGCGTTACACGTTCTACGGCAAGGAAGCGGGCCTGCCCGGCTTCAAGGCGATGGTGTGGGGCGTGACCGGCTGGGGCGCGGACGGCAGCGCGGGCGCGGCGAACGACCCGAGCAAGTCGAGCATCTACTGGAGCAACGGCGCGCCGGTGCAGGGCCGTCACCACGAGTTCGGCTTCATCCCGTCGTACACGTTCCAGAGCGGCAAGCTGAAGAACACGAAGGTCACGTTCATCGCGATGTGGCACAACGGTTCGGCCCACTACTCGGACGCGACGAACACCGAGTACCGTCTGGTCGTGAACCTGCCGCTGCACGCGTTCTGACCGAAGGGGGCGCAAGGCCCCCTGTCTCGCACGGCCGGCCGGCGATCGATGCGATCAGGCCGGCTTGTGCCATCCCGCTACGGAATCGTTCGCGGCGGGCACCTCTTCCACGAGCGACGTTAGCTGGCGGCCCGTATCGCGCCACGCGTCGAGGCCGCCGCGCAATGCGAGCGCATCGGTGAAGCCTGCATCGAGCAGGCGCTTGGCCATCAGCGCGGCCGTCACTTCGTTCGGGCACGAACAATACACGACGAATTTCTGCGTGAGCGGATAGCGCGCGACGATGTCGCCGATCTGGCGCTCGTCGGCGAACTGCGCACCGGGAATCGTGAACGGGTCGAGCTTGCGGTGCTCGGGCGAGCGGACGTCGAGCACCACCGGCGCGGCGGCGTCGCGCAGCAGCATGTCGAGCTCGTCGACGCCGATCCGCGCGTTCGCGAGCTGGCGGATCAGCGCACGGCGGCGCATCCAGCGCACGGCCGCATAGACCGCGAGCAGCGCGACGATGACCAGCAGCACCGCGCGGCCGAGTTGGCTCGCGCCGGCGAACAGCCAGTCGATCTGCCGGTAGAACACGAGGCCGGCGCCCAGCCCGACGATCGTCCACAGCGCGGCGCCGAGCGCGTCGTAGCCGGCGAACGTGCGGTAGCGCGTGCCGAGCGCGCCGGCCATCGGCACCGACACGAGCGACAACCCCGGAATGAAGCGCGCGACCGCGAGCACGCGCACGCCGTAGCGGCCGAAGAAGCGCTCGGTCTTTTTCACGCAGGTATCGCGCGACAGCGACAGCCGGCAGATCGTCTTCAGCGTCGTGCCGCCGTAACGCCGCCCGGCGACGTACCAGACCGTGTCGCCGACCAGCGCGCCGAGCACCGACAGCGCCACGACCGTCACGAGTTGCGAGCCGATCATCGCCGGATGCATCGCGGACATCGCGCCGAACAGCACGAGCGTCGGCATCGCGGGCACCGGCAGGCCGATGGCCGCCGCGAGCACGTTGGCGAACACGAGAAGCGGCCCGTACTGGGCGACGAGGTCACGGAGCATGACGGCTGGCCGAAAAGGAAACGCGTGGGCAGGAAAGGCGGATGGGCCGATTATCGGCCTTTTTCAACGCAGCGGCGGGAATGATGCAAAGCGCCTGACGGCGGCAGGGGAATGTGGGTGAGCCGGCGCGTTGCACGCGGCTCACCGTTCGGAATCAGGAAGGCGTACGGGCGAGCGACGCGGCGCCGTGGTTTTCGCCGGGCAGCTCGGCGCCGTGCGAGCGGATCGCCGCGATCAGTTCGGCCGGGGTGATCTCGTAGCGAACCTCGCGGTGGATGCCGGGCTTGCGTTCGTCGACCTCGATCAGCAGCACGCTCTTGCCGTCGCCGGTGGCTTCGAGCCGGAGCGAGCGCAGTTCGCGGCCGTCGGCCGCGTCGTGTTCGGTGAGCAGGGTCATTGCCCCGGATGAGCCGGTAGTGCGCATCGAACCTATCCTCGTATCGTGTCGTGGATGCCGGAGCGGCAAGGATGTCTTTGTTGAATACGGCTTGACGCAGTTTAACGCGAACGGGCCGCGACACGGAGCATTTTCGTGGGCCGGAAATGAGGGCTACACCACCGATCCTTCTGATGTTTGAGCCGCGCCGGGCGGGCGTCTGCGCCGGATCGGCCCCGGCCGGAACCGGTACCCGAACGGCGTTCGCGGCCGCCCCGGCGCGGGCGGCGCGCGCCGCGCCGCGCGTCGCCGCGGTGGCGTCAGAAGCGGTCGGCGAGCCCCATCGCCGGGTCGCTGACCGAGTGGCGGCCGGTTTCGACGCGCCCGGCCACGCGGCGCGAGAAGCTCGCGTCGCTGTCGGCGGTGACGATGAAGTCGTACCAGTAGCCGGTCGAATCGAGCTTCCAGTGCAGTTCGGACTGATCGCCGGCGCGCACCGTGACGGTCCACGTGGTGCCGGTGCCATGGCCGTTGCCGTGACCGTGACCGTTTTCGTCGCCGTGGCCATGACCATGGTCGGCGCTTGCGCCGCGCCCGGACAGCGGCCCGTAGACCTGGTTCGACTTCACCGTGAAGCGCACCGTGCCGCCGCCGTCGTTGCGCAGCCGCAGGTGGAGGCTGCCGCTCGCGCCCGCATAGCCGACGCGCACTTCCGGGTGCGGCGCGCGCGCCCCGGCCAGGCGGCTCAGATCGCCGGTGAAGCGGCGGTGATAGCCGTTCGGGCCGAGCACCCACAGGTCATATTTACCGCCGTCGTCCGCGCGCGCGGCCCAGTCGCCATGCAGCGTCTTGCCCGGCTCGACGACGTAGCGCCGCGGAAGCCGGTCGAGGTGCAGCTTGTCGTAGACGTGAAACACGGCGGCCTCGCGGCCGGTGTTCGCGAACTTCAGCGTGACCGTGCCGGCGGCGGCATCGGCGCGCGCGCTCGCGTGCAGCTCGTACGGCAACGCGCGCGACGGGCGCACGCCGGTCGCCTGCGCGGGCAGCGCGGGCGTGGCGGGCGGCACGATCTTCGGCGCGGTTTGCTGCGCGGCGCTCAGCGCATCGGCCTGGCTTTTCGTCGTGCGGCCCGCGAGCGTCGGCAGCGGCTCGTCGTTCGGCGTGCGGAAGTTGAACGCGCTCGTCAGGTCGCCGCACACCGCGCGGCGGTACGCGCTGATCTGCGGCTCCGCGACGCCGAAGCGCTTCTCGAGGAAGCGCAGCGTCGACGTATGGTCGAACACCTGCGAGTTGACCCAGCCGCCGCGGCTCCACGGCGACACGATCCACATCGGCACGCGCGGGCCCGGGCCGTACGGACGGCCGTCGCTGGCCGGCTGGCTCGACGTGGCCGGCGTGAAGTCGTGGTACTCGACCGCGACGTCGGCGGCCGACAGCGTATGGCCGCCCGCGAGCGTGCCGTCGGCGTTGCGCGACGGCACGGCCGGCGACGGCATGTGGTCGAAGAAGCCGTCGTTCTCGTCGTAGTTGACCAGCAGCACGGTCTTGCTCCAGACCTCCGGGTTCGCCGTCAGCGCGTCGAGCACGGCCTGCACGTACCAGCCGCCCTGCGCGGGGCTCGACGGCCCCGGGTGCTCGCTGTACGCGGACGGCGGGATGATCCACGACACTTCCGGCAGCTTGCCGTCGCGGATGTCGTCGCGCAACGTTTCGAGAAAGCCGTATGGCATCGTGTTGCCGAACCCCTTCGCGAGCGGGCTCAGCGGATCGTCGATCGCCGGATCGTAGAACGCGCCGGCCGCCGTCACCGGCTGCGTGATGTCGGTCGACGCGACGTACGTGGGCCGGCGCGCGGCCGGCATCTGCTCGATCGCCGCGCGCCAGTGGCGGAAGCTCATCATCTCGTTGCAGCCGAAGTTGTCGATCAGGCTCTGGTAGACCTTCCAGCTCACGCCGGCCTGTTGCAGCCGGTCGGCGTACGTCGTCCAGGTCCAGCCCTGGCTCGACGGGCCGATGTCGTTGCCGCCGTTGAACTGGTTGTTCAGCGCGGCGATCTTCACGCGGCTGCCGTCGGCCGGGCTGATGCCGTTCGGGCCGTTGGTGCCGCTCCAGTAGAACAGGCGGTTCGCGATCGTGCCCGTGTGCATTCCGCAGTGGTAGTGGTCGCACAGCGTGAACGCATCGGCGAGTGCGCGCTGGAACGGCACTTCGGCCGCGTCGTAGTAGCCCATCGACAGCGGCGTTTTCGTGTCGGGCCAGCGGTTCATCCGGCCGTGATCCCACGCGGCCTGCGCATCGGCCCATGCGTGCGGCGTGCCGCCCGCGCGCTGCGCGTTGCCCTGGCGCGCGTCGAGGTGATACGGCGTCACGGTCGCGGCGGGCGTCACCTTCGTGTACGACTGGTAGAACACGTCGCGACCGTTCGGCGACGGCACCGCGAAGCGGTCGCCATAGCCGCGCACGCCCTTGAACGTGCCGAAGTAGCTGTCGAACGCGCGGTTCTCCATCATCAGCAGCACGACGTGCTTCACGTCCTGGATGGTCCCCGTTTCGTGGAAGGCGGGAATGGCGAGCGCGCGGCGAATGCTCGGCGGAAACGCGGACAGCGCGGCGGCGGCGAGGCCGGAACCGGCGGTCTGCTGAAGGAATTTGCGGCGTGACGTCATGGCGTTCGGATCCTGTGAAGGTGGGAGCGTTCGTGAGTTCGTCTGGCGGTGCCCGGGTGTCGTCCCGCCACGGGACGGTCCGCGATGCATGCGCGTTCGGGGCGTCGGCCGCGTGTCGCGGCGGTGCGCGCATCGCGGCCGGCGCGGCGCTCAGTCTAGGGAGGCCGCATGACGTCGACGTGATGAGGAAATGACATCGCATGTCGCGAAAGCGACGTTGCATGCACAACGATTCGTTCGAGCGCTTTGCGACCTTGAAAACGGTAATAAATTACCGATCGCCGAGGGTGAGGCTGGTCAGAATTTTCCGGATTCCGCGAGCTTGGCGTGAACGGGTTTCGTTGCGGATGCAACCTGACGGAGATGGCGTGACCCCGTGTTTCAAATGCGTGAAATCGGCTAAGCTCGATGCATTGCCGCGCGCGTGCGCGGTCCGCGCCATCGGCGCGACTTTTCGGACCCGGCCCACCCATGACCGATATCAGGATCCGGCACAGCGAGACGCACGACGTCGACGCGATCCGGCAGATCGCCGCGCACCCCGCGGTGTACATGAATACGTTGCTGCAGCCGTTTCCGTCGCTCGAAAAATGGCAGAAGCGGCTCGACGACATACGTGCGCACGGCGTGAGCCTCGTCGCCGAAATCGACGGCACGGTGGTCGGCCATCTCGGCCTGCGTCCCGAGCCGAATCCCCGCAGGCGGCACGCGGCGGCGCTCGGCATGATGGTCGACGCGGCCCGTCACGGGCATGGCATCGGCGGCCGGCTGCTCGCGGCCGCGATCGATCTCGCGGAGAACTGGCTGAACATCACGCGCGTCGAGCTGACCGTGTTCACCGACAACCGCGCGGCGATCGCGCTCTACGAGAAACACGGTTTCCGCATCAAGGGCGAATCGCCGGATTACGCATTGCGCGACGGCGTGCATGCGTCCGTGTATCACATGGCCCGGATCAGGGCGCGGCAATGAAGGGCCGGCCGTCGCGGACGTGACGGCGCGCGCGGCCGTGCAGCCGCGCTGCCGCGCGTCATATTCAATCGAGAATTCGTTCGTTTTCCTTCGGCTGTATCCGTCGTATCGTCGAACGATTTGCCGGCCGATTCGGCCGGCTTCGCTTCTCCGTATCGATGCCTGCGCGGCGCGGCATGTCGGTCGGCTTCATCGTCATCGCTTCACGGCCCTCGTTGCATGCGCGGCATCGCCCTGAAACCGTCTTTTTCAACGGAATCCGCTTCGATGAAAACCGTTCTCCGCAATCTCACCGCCGCCTGCCTGTTCGCCGCCGCCGGTGCGGCGCTTGCCGCTGCCACGCCCGCGGCCGCGCCGGCGGCGAGCGCATCGCCCGACGGTGCGCATCTGCCGCCCGGTATCGCGTGGCAACACGGCGACGTCGATGCCGCATTCGCGCTCGCGAAGCGCGAGGGCAAGCCGCTGCTGCTGTACTGGGGCGCGGTATGGTGCCCGTCGTGCAACCAGGTGAAGTCGACGATCTTCAGCCAGCAGGCATTCAAGACGCGCTCGTCGTTCTTCGTGCCCGTGTATCTCGACGGCGATACCGAAAGCGCGCAGAAGCTCGGCGAGCGTTTCAAGGTGCACGGCTATCCGACGATGATCCTGTTCCGTCCCGACGGCACCGAAGTGACGCGGCTGCCGGGCGAGGCCGATCTCGACCGCTACATGCAGGCGCTGTCGCTCGGGATGACGGCCGCGCATCCGGTGCGGCAGACGCTCGCGACGGCGCTGAAGAACGGCGCGTCGCTGACGCCGGACGAATGGCGCCTGCTGGCCGACTATTCGTGGGATACCGACGGTGCGCTGCCGGTGCCGGCCGATCGTGTCGCCGAGACGCTGCAGTCGCTCGCGCAACACGCACGGGCGGCCGGCGCGAAAGCCGAATCGGCGCGCTTCGCATTGAAGTCGGCGGTGGTCGCCGCGTCGGACGACCCGACGCAGGCCGGTGCGCTCGACAAGGCTGCGCTGGCCGATTCGCTGCGCACGGTGTTGCACGATGCCGCGCTGTCGCGCGCCGATTCGGACGTGCTGGTCGCGGCGCCCGCGCGCGTGGTCGCGTATCTCGGTGGCGACGACGCGCAGCGCACCAAGTTGCGCGGCGCATACGACGCGGCGCTGGCGCGCCTGTCGACCGACACCACGCTATCGTCGATCGACCGGCTGATGGCGCTGCACGGCCGCGTGCTGCTCGCGCGCGGTGGCGCGCGCAGCGGCACGGCGCCCGCCGCACCGGCGGCGCTGGCCGACACCGCACGCAAGCAGATCGCCGCGTCGGTGCAGGGCGCGGCGAACGCGTACGAGCGGCAGGCGCTCGTCAGCGAAGGCGCGGACACGCTGACCGACGCCGGCCTGTACGACGAATCGGATGCGTTGCTGAAGGCCGAGCTGCCGCGTTCGTCCACGCCGTACTACTTCATGTCGGGGCTGGCCGCGAACGCGAAGGCGCGCGGCGACAAGGCGGCCGCGCTCGACTGGTATCGCAAGGCGTACGACGCGGCGAGCGGGCCGGCGACGAAGCTGCGCTGGGGCGCGACTTACTTTGCGAATGCGGTGGAACTAGCGCCGAACGATTCGGCGCGCATCGAAGGGATTGCCGCCAGCGTGCTCGCGCAGGCCGACAAGACCCGGGACGCGTTCTACGGCGCGAACCTGCGCGCGCTGACCAAGGTCGTCACGCAGTTGAACCGTTGGCGCGGCAGCGGCGCGCACGATGCGTCGGTCAGATCGGTCGTCAAGCAGTTCGACGGCGTGTGCGGGAAGTTGCCGGCGGGCGATCCGCAGGCAGCGGCGTGCGCGAAGCTGATCCAGCCCGTGAAGGCGTAACGACGCGTCGACGGATCGTCGAGCGGGCGGGGCGAACGATTACCGGCCCGACTCCGACGGTGCGCCGCGGTCGCTGCCGTATCCGGCGTCGTGCTCGCGGGCAATTTTTGCTTCGGCCGATACGATGCTGGCCGGATAGAACCAGTCGCTCGACTGGAAGCCGGCCTGCTTGAGCGCCTTGACTTCGGCGTGGACCTGCGCGCGCGTGAGCGGCTGGTTCGACTGGGCCTGTGCGGCGAACGGGGCCGAGACGGCCAGGGCGATGGCAACGGCTTGGAACAGGCGCTTCATGATCGGGACCTCCGCGATTCCGGTAATTCGCGGCGCTTCGTTCGTCGAAGCGCCGCGCGACGTTGGAACCAGTGTAGGCCGCGGCGGGCCCGGGAAAAATGCGATCGCGCCCAACGCAGTGTTTTGCTGCGGGTAACAATGGGCGCGTAAGAGGCGAGGTCGTGCAATGGCCCCGGGTAGCCGCGACGCGTGTGCAGGCGCGGCGGCGCGAATTTGACGTGATTCGGCGGTAGGGAAATGAAGTCGGACCGGATGCGCATTCCGGAATTGATTCCGGCGCGCATGCGGTCCGATCTTGAAAGACGGGAAGGCGGCGCACGAAGCGCCGCCCTGATGCCAACGCTTACACGAGCCCCGTCGCGTAGTACACGGCGATCACGAAGAACACGGCGAGCGTCTTGATGACGGTGACCGCGAAGATGTCGCGATACGACTCGCGGTGCGTGAGGCCCGTGACCGCGAGCAGCGTGATGACCGCGCCGTTGTGCGGCAGCGTGTCCATGCCGCCGCTCGCCATCGCGACGACCCGGTGCAGCACGTCCATCGGGATGTTGGCGGCCTGCGCGCCCTTGATGAACAAGTCCGACATCGCGGCGAGCGCGATGCTCATGCCGCCCGACGCCGAGCCCGTGATGCCGGCGAGCGAGCTGACCGACACGGCTGCGTTGACGAGCGGGTTCGGGATGCTCTTCAGCGCATCGCTGACGACGAGGAAGCCCGGCAGCGCGGCGATCACGCCGCCGAAGCCGTATTCCGACGCGGTGTTCATCGCGGCGAGCAGCGCGCCGGCAACGGCGGCCTTCGAGCCGGCCGCGAAGCGGTCGCTGACGCGCTTGAATGCCGTCAGCACCACCAGCACGATACCGAGCAGCAGCGCGGCCTCGACCGACCAGATCGCGACGACGGTCTTGATCGACGTCGTGACCGGCGCGTGCACGCCCGGCAGCACTTCCGGCGCGACCGTGTACGACGCGGCGCCGTACCACTGCGGGATCAGCTTCGTGAACGCGAAGTTCGACACGCCGACGAGGATCAGCGGCAGGATCGCCAGCGCGGGGTGCGGCAGCGCCTTCGCCTCGACGCGTTCCGGTTCGTTGACGAGCGACGTGCCGTAGCCTTCGCCCTTCGCCATTGCCGAACGGCGCCGCCATTCGAGATACGCGAGGCCGACGACGATGATGAACAGCGAGCCGATCGTGCCGAGCGCGGGCGCGGCCCAGGCGGTCGTCTTGAAGAACGTGGTCGGGATGATGTTCTGGATCTGCGGCGTGCCGGGCAGCGAATCCATCGTGAACGAGAACGCGCCGAGGGCGATCGCGCCGGGCATCAGCCGTTTCGGGATGTTGCTCTGGCGATAGAGTTCGGCCGCGAACGGATAGACCGCGAACACCACGACGAACAGCGAGACGCCGCCATAGGTGAGCAGCGCGCACACCGCGACGATCACCGCATTCGCGCGCGAGCGGCCGATGTAGCGGATCGCCGCGTGAACGATCGACTCGGAGAACCCGGACAGCTCGATCACCTTGCCGAACACGGCGCCGAGCATGAAGACCGGGAAATACAGTTTGACGAAGCCGACCATCTTCTCCATGAAGATGCCCGAGAAAACGGGTGCGACGGCGGCGGGTTCGGTCAGGAGCACCGCGCCGAGCGCGGCGATCGGCGCGAACAGGATCACGCTGTAGCCGCGATACGCGGCGAACATCAGGAACGCCAGCGCGGCGAGGACGATCACGAAAGACAAGGGAGTCTCCTAAAAGCTTGGAATGGCTTTGGTTGTTGTTCGATCGCGCGGTGCACCGCGGACCAACTCGGGTTGGTGCAGGTTTCGTGCCATCGGGCGCATTGCGCCGCCGGACATGGGCCCGCCGACGGCCGGCGGGCCCGCGCCGGCGTAAGTCTGACGATTCTACATAAAACGTCTCCATCGGGAGACGTTTCGGCCATCCGGCCGACCCTCGAAATCATGCAGGGCTTTCCCGGACAACGCATTGCGGGGTGTCTCCAGAGTGAGATAATCCGTCTCGTTCCAGAGACAATCTGGCCGACGATACATGGAGACGACGACACGATGATGAACGACTGGGCCCGCCTGCCCGTCAACTACGGCGACGTGCTGCGGCGCGCCGCCGAGTCGCTGTTCCGGACTTTCGAGGATTCGAGTGCGGGCACGGTGGTCGTCGATCGCGAGGCGCGCGTCGTGTGGATGAACGAGCGTTACGCCGCACGCTTCGGTTTCGCCGATCCGCAGCAGGCCGTCGGCCTCGACTGCGAGGCCGTGATTCCGAACAGCCTGATGCGCGAGGTCGTGTCGACCGGGCAGCCGATCCTGCTCGACATCATGGAGACGGGCCGCGAGCCGCTCGTCGTCACGCGCCTGCCGTTGAAGAACGAGGCCGGCGAGACGGTGGGCGCGATCGGCTTCGCGCTGTTCGACCAGTTGAAGACGCTCACGCCGATTTTTTCCCGCTACGCGCAGCTTCAGCAGCAACTGATCGCGACGCAGCGCTCGCTCGCGCAGGCGCGCCGCGCGAAATACACGTTCGCGAGCTTCGTCGGCACGAGCGCCGCGAGCCTCGAGACCAAGCGCCAGGCGCGTCGCGCGGCGCAAGTCGATTCGCCGGTGCTGCTGCTCGGCGAGACGGGCACCGGCAAGGAACTGCTCGCCCACGCGATTCACGCGGCGTCGGCGCGTGCGCTCCAGCCGCTCGTGACCGTCAACGTCGCGGCGATTCCCGACACGCTGCTCGAAACCGAATTCTTCGGTGCGGCGCCCGGCGCGTACACCGGCGCCGATCGCAAGGGGCGCGTCGGCAAGTTCGAGCTGGCCGATCGCGGCACGCTGTTTCTCGACGAGATCGGCGACATGCCGCTGCCGTTGCAGGGCAAGCTGCTGCGCGTGCTGCAGGACAAGGAGTTCGAGCCGGTCGGCTCGAACCGGATCGTGCGGGCGGACGTGCGCATCATCGCCGCCACGTCGGCCGACCTGCCGGCGCTCGTGGCAGCCGGGCGTTTTCGCGCGGATCTCTATTACCGGCTGAACGTGCTGACGATCCACGCGCCGCCGCTGCGCGAACGCGCATCCGACATCGCGGCGCTCGTCTATGCGACGCTCGAGGAACTAGCGGCCCAGCACGGGCGCGCCGCGCACTGCGAGCTGACCGACGATGCATTGCGGATGCTGTGCGCGTATCCGTGGCCGGGCAACGTGCGCGAGTTGCGCAATACGCTCGAACGCGCGCTGATGCTGTCGGACCGTTCGGTGATCGATGCGCGCGCGCTCGCGCCGTTTCTCGGGCCGGTGCGCATCTCGCCGGACGCTGCGGCGCCGGCGCAGCGGATTGCCGCGGTGCCGGCCGAGCAGCGCGCGGGCGACGCGTTGACGGCATCCGGTGCGCCGGCCGCTTCGTATGCCGATGCACTGGCGGCGTGGGAGCGCCAGTTCCTGACCGATGCGCTGGCGGCTTGTGACGGGAAGGTCGTTGAAGCGGCCGCGCGCATCGGCATCGGCCGCGCGACGCTGTACAAGAAACTGGCGGCGCTCGGTATCGCCCGGTAAGCCGATCGGCGACGCCGATGCGGCCCGATGTAACGCATCGAACAGGAGTCACGATGAAGCAGATCGGCATCGCGGGGTGGCTGACCATGTTGCTGGCGGGCGCCGCACTCGCGCAGGCCGGCAACACCGACACGCCCGACGCGCCCGACGTGCGGCGCAACTGGTACAACGATCCGTTCGTCGCGCTGTCGCGGGACGTGGCCGAATGCCCGTTGCCGCTCGGCCCGTGGATGACGCGCGCCGAGATGACGGACGATGCGCACTACCGCGCCGAACGCGGCACGACCTGCTGGCTCGCCCATCGCTGCACGAAGCCGAACTCGTACATGTATGACGCGTCGATCGCCGATGCGGCGAAGGCGCACTTTGCCGGCTCCGATCGTCTGCGCGGCACGAGCCTGTGGATTACCGTGCAGCGACGTTTCATCTACGTCGAAGGATGCGCGGATACGGCACTCGATCGCCAGGCGCTGCAACGCGAATTCGAGGCGCTTCCGGACGTCGAGCAGGTTTTCATTCGCATCACCGACGATCCGCGCAAGCGCTTGCCGTACAAGGCGCGCGGGCAACCCGACCGCACGCCGGACTGACGGCCGAACGGCTGCCCATGGCATACTCGCGACATTCAAAAAAAGGTTGACGGGAACAACAATGAAACACATGCTTGCGTCGGTCTGTCGGTGGCCTCGGGCGGCCGTGATGCTGGTTCTGGTTGCCGGGCTCGGCGGGTGCGGTGGCGGTGCTCCGCTGTTCACTTCGGACGGGCGTCCGACCACGCAGGTGCAATGCACCGGCAGCGACTGGAGCAATTGCACGGACAATGCCCGGGCCATGTGCAATGGAGATTTCGACGTGATCCAGCAATCGACGGATGACGCCGTACGAAATCTTCTCTTCGCATGCAAGAAGAAAAGCGGTTATTGATCCCGAAATGACCGGCTGAGGAGACCATGATCGGGCGAAGCGCTTTTCTGTTTGCTTGAGTCACTTGTTTTTCACGAATAACACTCACGGAGTCCCATCCATATGGCGACCTACAGGCAATTGACCGCGCAGCTCGAACGGCTTCAGCAAAAGATCGACAAGGAACGTGAAAAGGTGATCGCCGACGCGATCGCGACGATCCGCGCGAAAATCGACGAATACGACATCACGCCGGAAGAACTCGGTTTTCGCCCGGCAGGAGCGGCGGCCGCCGCTGCCGCCGCGAAGCCCAGGCGCACCTTGCCGCCGAAGTACCTGAACCCGAAGACGGGCGAAACCTGGAGTGGCCGCGGGCGGGCGCCGGCATGGCTCGGCAAGAATCGCGGACGTTTCCTGATCAAGGACTGACTCCCGAAAATCCTCACCTTTCGCGTGTCGACCGACGGTGCGAATGGCCATGCGGCCTTCGCACCGTTTTGTTTTTGCGCGCGCGTCATGCGATTTTCCCCTACGGATTGAAGTGCAACGCCGCGCAATTAACGGATACCGTTTTGCGAATTTGCCGCGATCCGACTGCATATCGCGGGGAATTTCCGTAAACAACCGCGTAATGGCGCAGCGCACGCGCATTGGCATTCGCCATTTTCGCGGTGCATGCATGACGCGGATTTTCATCACCGTTCGCGTGGTGGCGCGGTATGTCGTGCGATTCCCGAAGATACTCACCATGGCTCCTGTAAATCCTCACCTTTGAGAGAGCGGCTGCAGCGTCGTGCCGCGTTGCGCCCATCGTGCGAGCGACGCTGCGATGCCGGGCCGCATGTGGTGCAGGCCCATGGTGCGGGCATTGACGTCCGTCGAATAGTCGGCCGTTCGGCATATAGGCAGTCGCGGGCGCTTCGCCTATGCTTGGAGTTCGCGTCGATCGGCGCATGGCCTGCCCGGCCGCATGCCGATCGTGTCGTCTTTCGTCACCGCAGGGAGCCGATGTGACCGTTCGCCATCTCGATGCATTGTTCCAGCCCAGGTCCGTTGCGGTCGTCGGCGCGTCATCGCGCGCGGGCAGTATCGGCGCGATGGTGTGGTCGCGCGTGCTCGACGGCGCGTTCCAGGGGCCCGTGTGGCCGGTCAACCCGAAATATCGCGAGCTGGACGGGCATGCGGTTGTCTCCGATGTCGACCGGTTGCCCGCGCCGCCGTCGGTTGCGGTGATCTGCACACCGCCCGCGACCTGGGCCGGCATCGTGCGCAAGCTCGGCGAGCTCGGCACGCGCGTCGCGGTGATCGTCGGCGAGGCGCGCACCGATGCCGATCGCGCCGCGGTCGATCGTACGCTGAAGGCGGCGAAGCCGTTCGTGCTCCGTATCGTCGGGCCCGGCAGCTTGGGCGTGTTGTCGCCCGCGCGGCATGCGCATTTCGGCGCGCCTGCGTATACGGCGCGATCGGGCGGCGTCGCGTGGGTGTCGCAATCGAATGCGTTGACGAACGCGGTGCTTGGCTGGGCCGATGCGCGCGGCCTCGGCTTTTCGCATGTCGTCGCGCTCGGCAGCGAATCCGACGTCGATGCGGGCGACGTACTCGACTATCTGGCAAGCGACCCCGGCACGCGCGCGATCCTGCTCGAACTCGATACCGTGCGCGCGGCGCGCAAGTTCATGTCGGCCGCGCGCGCGGCCGCACGCAACAAGCCGGTGCTCGCGTTGCGCACCGGCCGGGCCGACCCCGGCGACGCGCTGTACACGGCGGCGTTCCAGCGCGCGGGCATGGTGCGTGTCGATGCGCTCGACGATCTGCTCGACGAAATCGAGACGCTCGGCGTCGGCCGTGTCACCGCGCGTGGGGCGGCGACGCTCGTGACGAGCGACGCGGGCGTGGCGAAACTCGCGGTCGATGCGGTGGCCGAGGTGCGCGACGTACTGACAAACTGGTCGCCCGCGGCAACGTCGGCCGTCGCGGCCGCGCTGCCGCATCTCGCGGCACCCGGCAACCCGCTCACGTTGGGCGACGATGCGCGCCCCGAGCATTTTGCCGAGGCGATCAAGGCGCTCGCTCCGTTTCCGCAGACGGGCACGCTGTTCGTCGTTCATTCGACTTCGCACAGCGCGCCGGCCGATCGGGTCGCGCGCACGCTGATCGACTCGCGGCAATACGCGCATCGCGGCATCCTCGCGTGTTTCTTCGGCGCGGTCGACGCGGCGACGCGCGACGCGCTGCATGCGAACGGCATTCCGGTGCATACGACGCCGCAGCGGCTCGCACACGCATATGCGCGTCTCGTCGACTACAACCTCGGGCGCCAACTGCTGATGCAGACGCCGGAGGGCACGCCGCTGCAGCCGGCCGAGTGCGTGGCATCGGCCCAGGCCGATGCGCGCCGCATGGTCGAAGCCGGCCAGCATGAACTGGCCGGCGAAGCCGCGCTGGCCTGGCTGTCCCGTTTCGGTCTGCAGGGCGAGCAGCCGGACGAACCGGCCGGGAAGAAGATCGTCGATATCGCGGTCGACATGTACGACGATTCGAACTTCGGTCCGGTGTTTCGCTATGCCGTGCCGCCCGCGGACGGTGTATCGGCGCCGTTCGTCGTCTACGGCCTGCCGCCGCTGAACACCGTGCTCGCCCGCGCGGTGATGGAGCGTTCGCCGTATGCGCGCAGCACGCCCGTCGAACCGACGCTCGACGCGCTGACGGCCCTGTCGCAGGCCGTTTGCGACGTGCGTGAAGTCGTGGCGATGTCGGTCACGCTGCGCGTGCTGTCCGACCGCGCATGGGTAATCGCGCCGCGCATCACGCTGGCTTCGGGGCGCAGCCGGCTCGCGATCATGCCGTATCCGCGGCACCTCGAGCAGACGCTCGAGTGGCACGGCGAGACGGTGACGATTCGCCCGATCCGTCCGGAGGACGAAGCCGCGCACAACGAACTGCTCGGTGCGATGACGCCGGAAGATCTGCGGATGCGTTTCTTCGGCGCGGTGCGCAGCTTCGATCATTCGCAGGTGGCGCGCATGACGCAGATCGACTACGACCGCGAGATGGCTTTCATCGTGTCGTTTACCGATGTGTCCGGGCGCGACCACACGCTCGCGGTGGTGCGCGCGGTGGCCGATCCCGACAACGAGACGGCGGAGTTCGCGATCGCGGTGCGGCCCGACCAGAAGGGCAAGGGGCTCGGCCGGCTGATGATGACCCGCATCATCGACTACGCACGCTCGCGCGGCACCGCCTGGATGGTCGGCGAGGCGCTGCGCGAGAATTCGGCGATGATTTCGCTCGCGAAATCGTGCGGTTTCGAGGTGTCGACGACGGAGGAGCCCGGTGTCGTGGGTTTCAGGATGAAGTTGCAGCCGTAGGCGTCAGCCCGCGCCCCGACGCTGAAGGGTTAGCGCATGGCGTCGAGGCAGCAATGTTTCGCCATGCCGGAATTTCGATCAGGAATGCAAAGAAGTCGAAAAATCATCCCGGATGAAGCGCTTGCCAACGTGTCGAGCCTGTCGATCGCGGCGATATCGCGAGGCACGGATGAGGTCGGGAGATGCGCACCAGCGTGCTGCGATATTCGTCTTGCGCCGCCGTTTCAAGCGATGTGCTCGCAAATATTCGCGGCCATATGCCGGCCTCGCGGATTCAAAGCCATCACGAAGGTGAGACAGGTGAGATTTTTCGGGAGCAGTGAGGGAGCTTTTCCGGGATAGCGTGGTGAGCCGATACGGGAGCATTCGGTGAGCTTTCCCGGGAACGGCCGGTGAGCACCTGCGGGAGGTGCCGGTGAGCCTTTCCGGGGCGCTTCGGTGAGCACTTGCGGGAGCAATCGGTGAGGATGTTCGGGAGGTGTCAGTCAGCGTCTCGGGGCGCCTTGGGTGAGGTTTTCCGGGAGGCGGTGGTGAGCGCTTGCGGGATGCTGAGGTGAGCTTTTTCGGGAGCATGCGAATGCACGGCTCCCGCGGGCGCGGCGCCGGCCGATGCCGGCGTCATGCGCGGGTGCAGGCACGCAGGAAGCGTGCCCGCGATGACATTCACGCGGTGAGTTTCGACGCCGCGTCGTTCACCTGATCGCGCGAAATCGCGAGTTCCTCGAGGTGCGGATCGGCATAGACGGCGCCGGTTTCGCGCTCGAGGCGGGCGATCGTCAGCGCACAGCGCGCGGTGTCTTTCGGCATCGCGATGAAGCGCTTGACCGATTCGCCGGACGTGAACGCGTCGAAGAGTGCGCCCCGCACGTCGTCCGGAAGCGTCTTGGTCCACTGGTACGGCTTGCCGTTGAACGTGATCGACGGCGGCAGCGTGCGTTCCTTCTTGGTCGCCGTGATGAGCCCGTACGTGCGGGCCGCGTCGCCGATCTGCTCCGGCGAGAAGAGTTCGTCAGGCGTGATGTCGAACTGCTCGATGTAGTTCTCGATCGCCTGCATCGCGGCGGCGCGATCGTCGCGCTTCTTCTGTGCGCGCGCGACGATATCGCGCAACTCGTCCGCTTCCTCGGGCGTGATCGTGAAGCTTGCCTGCTTCTGCTGAAGTTCGGAGAAACGCTGGAATTCTTGATCGTTCAGAAGTTTGGCCATGACATCCATCGGACACGACGGCCGCGACAACCGGCCGCCGTAGTTTTTGAGAGGGCCGCTATTCTAGCGTAGCGCCGCGGGCGCCCGATGCGACATCGCGCATCGGCCGCCGCACGGGCGTCGCGCGCAACCGGAGCCGGCGCCGCTTCGCGTTGTCCGGTGCGCGGTGCCGGCTATCCCGCGTGTCAGCAGGTCTCGGTGCGGCACATCGACAGATGGGCGGCCGTGTCGCGCAGTGCGCCGACGACCACGTCGACGGACGGCGCCATGTGCGCATCGATCCGGCGCATGTACGGGCAGGTCAGCACCGCGATTGCATGGCCGGCCGGCCCGAGGATCGGCACGGTCAGGTCGGTCACGCCGTACGCCTGGCGGCTGTCCTGGCGCAGATAGCCGGACTGCCGGATCGACTGGCACGCAGTCGCGAGCTCCTGTTCGTTCAGCGGCGCCTCGCCCTTGACCTTGCGGTGCTCGGCCAGCATGTGCGCGCGTTGCTCGGCGCCCTGGAACGCCAGCATCATGCGCCCCGACGCCGTATCGGCGAGCCCGACGCGCGAGCCGAGCCGGACCGACACGCCCCACGGCCCGGGCCCGTCCACCTGGGCGATCACGAGCAGGTTGCCGCGATCGTAGACGGACAGGTGGCACGACTGCTCCGCGGCATCGGCGAAGCGCTGCATCGGCGGCAGCGCCTCGGCGATCAGCCGGTTCATCGGCGGATGCCGGTGTGCAAGCGCGAACAGCTTGAGGCTGAGCGTGTAGCGATCGCCGCCGGTCGAACGCATCACGTAGCGGCGCGCGACGAGGCGTTCGAGCATCCGGTAGATTTCGCTCGCGTTACGGCCGAGCTCCTTCGTGATTTCGGTGCGGGTGAGTCCTTCCTTCTGCTCGGACAGGAGTTCGAGAATGTCGAGGCCCTTGTCGAGCGCGGGGGCGCGATAGCGTTCGATAGCGGCCATCGATTCCCGTGCGTCGCAGCCGGGAAGCGGGTCGTTGGTTGTCTGCATTGTCGGTGTGAGGTTGGGGGATTACTCGATCGATTGGCGACGCACGCTGGCCGGTTCTGCACGTGTAGAGGGCGGCCCCGCGGATGGCGATGAAAGCCATCCGTACGAGCTTAGCAATAAACATACAGTGTGCAATGCAGCGTCTTTTTACTGATCATTACCGGAAAAGAACGGATGGGCAAACGTTTCCGATGACAGGGCACCCCGAATAGCCAGTATTCACGCACCGATGGCCGGCGCCATTGCGAATGGCGGCCGAGCCACCGACGCCGGTGCAGCGCGTGCTGCGTCGCAGCGTCTGCGGGTGCACCAATAGTCGGTATCCGTCGCGCGTCATTTCACGGCGCGCGGCCGATGGTACAAAGGGTTGCGGGCCGGCGACGGCGCGGCCGCGCATGCAGCCGGCCGCATGGGGCGGCGTGCGTCGCAAGTGCCGGGCCGTCGTCGCCGATGCACGGACCGGCGGCTGCCCGTTCGATGCGCGCCGTCCTTGCGTATGGCGCCGCGATCGCTGCGCCCGCGCGACCCCCGCGCGTCGACGGCATGCCGCATGCGGCGCCGACGCGCGCAATCGACGATCGACCATCAGTCCGGTGCGCGGCTGCGGAAGGCCGCGCTGGCCGGTATGCTGTCTCATTCGACAACAGAGGTTAAGCACGATGAAACTGCTTCGCTATGGCCCGTCCGGCCAGGAAAAGCCCGGCATCCTCGACGCGGCCGGCCGGATTCGCGACCTGTCCGCACATGTACCGGATCTTGCCGGCGACGTGCTGTCCGACACCGGCCTCGCGCGGCTACGCGCGATCGATCCGGCCACGCTGCCGCTCGTGTCGGGCGAGCCGCGCATCGGCGCGTGCGTCGGGCGCGTCGGCAAGTTCATCGGCATCGGCCTGAACTATGCCGATCACGCGGCCGAAGCCGGGATGCCGGTGCCGAAGGAGCCGGTCGTGTTCGGCAAATGGACGAGTTCGATCTGCGGCCCGAACGACGGCATCGATATCCCGAAGGGCTCGGTGAAGACCGACTGGGAAGTCGAACTCGGCGTCGTGATCGGCGCGACATGCAAGGACGTCGACGAAGCGCGCGCGCTCGATTACGTCGCGGGCTACTGCGTCGTCAACGACGTGTCCGAGCGCGAATGGCAGATCGAACGCGGCGGCCAGTGGGACAAGGGCAAGGGTTTCGACACGTTCGGCCCGATCGGCCCGTGGCTCGTCACGCGCGACGAAGTGCCCGATCCGCAGCGTCTCGACCTGTGGCTCGACGTCGACGGCCATCGTTATCAGAACGGCAACACGCGCACGATGGTATTCACCGTCGCGCAACTGGTCGCCTATCTGTCGGCGTGCATGACGCTGCAGCCGGGCGACGTGATCACGACCGGTACGCCGCCGGGCGTCGGCATGGGCGTCAAGCCGTCGCCGGTGTTCCTGAAGGCCGGCCAGACGGTGCGCCTCGGGATCGAAGGGCTCGGCGAACAGTTGCAGCGCACACGCAACGCGCAATAAGCGCGTGCGCGGCGGGCGCTGGCCGGAGGGCGCAACCCGTCCGCGCGTGCCGGTCACGCGCTTCGACATGTCGGCCCGGCCGCCGTCGGTGGCGGCCGCGAACCGAACGACGATGCAGCCAGCGCACGCCCGTTATTAGCGTGAACAGGCCCTAAACCAACGGCCCGATTCCGCGCGATGCGGAATCGGGCCGTTGTCGCTCGTCGGCGTCCGCACGAAGCGGATCAAACGACGTTGTCCAGCTCGCAATGCGCTTCGAGCCGATATCCGTCGGGATCGACGACGAACGCCGCGTAATAGCCGGGGCCGTAGTGCTCGCGCTTGCCGGGCCCGCCGTTGTCCTTGCCACCGTGCTCGAGCGCGGCGCGGTAGAACGCATCGACCTCGGCCGGCGACGCGGCCTTGAACGACAGGTGCATCCCCGACTCGGGATCGGCGGCGACAGGGCGAGCCGCGTGCTGCAACCACAGCTCGGGCTCGGTCGCGCCGTACCCGATGGCGCTGTCGTCGCTATACAGACGCTTGTAGCCGAGTGCGCCGAGCGCGTTGTCGTAGAAGGTGCGGCTGCGGTCGACGTGGGCAACGCCGAATGAAAGGTGATCGATCATCTGTGGCTCCTTGAACGGAAGGGGACGTCAGTGCGGCAGACCTGCTCAAAGGCACCATGCCAGCCGCTTGTAGCGAAGCGCGCCGAGCGTGCTGTCGTCGTACGCGCGGCCGGCCGCGGTGTGGATAACGTCGAACGAAAGGCAATCGATCATCTGTGTCTCCTTGGATTGAAGGGGCGTCAGTGCAATCAACCTGTTTTTAACCACCATGCTGGTTATGTTAGAAATCGCTCGAGCGCTTGTCAACCGGCATGGTGGTTAGATACGATCGCGTCATGAACAAAATGCAACCTTCTGTCGCGACCGACTGCCTGGTCCCGGCGCCGCCCGATACGCTGAGCGTCGATTTCGCGAACACGCTGTACTGGCGCGGCAGCGATCCGCCGACGGAAACCTTCGCCACGATGGACGACCTCCTGGTGTGGTGCCGCGAGCGGGCCGGCGTGCCGGCCTGCCTGACCGACGCATGCCGCGTGCCCGACAAGGAGAAAGACAAGAGCGACGCGCCGCCGATGCTTGCGCGGGCGCTCGCATTGCGCGAGGCGCTGTACCGGCTGTTTCTTGCACAGGCGGAGCAACGCGAGCCGCAGCCCGACGATCTCGCGCTGCTCGGCGGCTTTCTGGCGCAAGCGTCGCCGCGCGTTGCGCTGGCGCGCGTCGATGGCCGCTATGCGTGGCGGGTCGACGCGTCGAGCGCGACGCTCGCGGGGTTGTTGAGCCCGGTGCTGTGGTCGGCGATCGACCTGCTCGGCGGCGCGCGGCTCGCGAAGGTCAAGCGCTGCGCGAACGATGCATGCCAGTGGCTGTTCATCGACGACAGCAAGAACGGCAGCCGCCGCTGGTGCTCGATGTCGTCGTGCGGCAATCGCGCGAAGGCGTATCGCCACTACCACAAGGCCGAATGACGGCGCGGCCGGCGCCGCCCGAACCTATTTCGCCGACAACTTGCGCCACAGCGTCGTCTTGCTGATGCCGAGCATCGCGCAGGCGCGGTCGCGGTCGCCGCCGCACGCGTCGAGCACCGCGCGGATCTCGTCGGCCTCCGCTCGACGACGGCGCGCTTGCAGGGTTTGCGCGTCGTCGGCGTCGGCCGCATCGGGCCGCGCGGCGAACAGCTCGGGCGCGATCGCTTGCAGTGCGCCGGGTGCGAGCGCCGCGCACGGGGCGGCCGGATCGCTTTCGTCGACTTCCTCGGCCAGCTCGACCGCGATCCGCTCGACCACGTTCTGCAGTTCGCGCACGTTGCCCGGCCAGCGGTAGCGCGCGAGCGTCGCCAGCGTCGCGTCGAGCACGCGCAGCGCGTCGTCGGTGTCGCGCACGCGTTCGGCAAGACGCGGCTCGCGCCGCGCGGCCTGCACGAGCAGCGTCGCCGCGAGCGCGGGAATGTCGGCCGCGCGCTCGCGCAGCGGCGGCAGGCCGATGTTCAGGATGTTGAGCCGGTAATAGAGATCCGCGCGGAACGTGCCGGCCTCGACGGCCGCGAGCAGCGGCCGGTGCGTCGCGGCGATCACGCGCACGTCGATGCGGATCGGCTCGGTCGAGCCGAGGCGGATCACCTCGCGCTCCTGCAGCACGCGCAGCAGCCGGCTCTGCAACGACGGCGGCATCTCGCCGATCTCGTCGAGAAACAGCGTGCCGCGGTGCGCGGCCTCGAACAGGCCGGTCTTGCCGCCGCGCCGCGCGCCGGTGAACGCGCCCTCTTCATAGCCGAACAGCTCGCTCTCGAGCAGCGCTTCCGGAAACGCGCCGCAATTGACCGCGACGAACGGGTAGCTGCGCCGCGCGGACAGCGCATGCAGGCTCTGCGCGATCATTTCCTTGCCGGTGCCGCTTTCGCCGAGCACGAGCACGGTCGCGTCGGATTTCGCGTAGCGGCGCACGAGGTCGCGCACGCGCGTCATCGGCGCCGAGGCGCCGACCACGTCGTCGAGCGCATAGCGTGCGGCGAACTGCTGCGTGGTCGGTTGCGAGCGCAACGCGCGATCGAGCCGTTCGACCGCGCGCGATTCCTGGAACGTCAGCACGCTGCCCGACGTGACGCCGCGATCGACGAGCGGCCCACGATGCACGACGTAGCGCACGCCGCGCACGGTCGCGAGCGCGTCGCCGTCCTCGCCGCGCAGCGTCCGCAGCTCGGGCCGCAGGTCGACGAGCGCGCGGCCGACGGCCGCCGCCGGTTCGACCCCGAGCGCCGACGCGAGCCGCTCGTTGATCGCCTCGACGCGGCCGTGCGCGTCGAGCGCGACCACGCCGTCGCGCAGATGCTGCAGCAGCGTATCGAGCCGCTGGCGGCGGAATGCCTCGGCGTGCGTCGCGTACGCGACCTCGAGCGCCGTCTCGACGGCCTTGCGCACCGACGCATGCGAATACAGGAACACCGCGCCCATGCCGGCGCTGGCCGCGAGATCGGTGACGAGGCCGGGGCCGACGATCGTCTCGATGCCGCGGTCGCGCAGGTCGTGCACGCAGGCTTCCGCTTCCTGCGCGGACTGATATGACGCAAACTGCACGTCGAGGCCGTATGCGGCGACGAAGCGGCGCACTTCGGGCGGCGTTTCGCCGGCGCTGACGAGCGCGATCCGCGCGGCGTCGCGCCGCGCGCGGGCGAGCGCCTGCATCACGTCGAAGCCGGTCGGCGACACGACCACCACCGGCACCTGCGCGCGCGTTTTCAGGAAGCCGCCGTTCGAGCCGGCCGCGACGATCACGTCGGGCCGCGCGGTGCCGGCTTCCGCGATGGCGCTCAGCGCATCTTCATAGGCACGCGTGACGATGCGCACGTCGGCGCGTTCGTCGAATTCGCCGGCGATCTCGCGAAACAGCTCGCGCAGCCGGCTGATGCCCATCGCCCAGATGCGCGGGCGCACCGTGCGGTCGGCCGGGCCGACGGGCTTGGTCGAAGAGAGGTCCATGACGGCCGATTATGCGCGCGTGATTTCATTTTTGAAACATCAAATTGCCGAATTGAAATCGACGGCCGATGCACCGCCCTCGGCGGTTGCTTAAGAATCAGTGGGTTAGCGGCATTCCGCAAGCTGGCCCGGTCCTTGCTGTTATCAGGCATTCCATCAGGAGGCCGTTCATGAGCAATACGCATCTTCAAAGCGCCGGCGCGAAGTTCCGCGCGGCAGTCGCGGCCGAGCAGCCGCTGCAGGTGGTTGGCGCGATCACCGCGTACGCGGCCAAGATGGCGCAGGCCGTCGGCTTCAAGGCCGTGTACCTGTCGGGCGGCGGCGTCGCCGCGAACTCGCTCGGCATCCCCGACCTCGGCATCAGCACGATGGAAGACGTGCTGATCGACGCGACCCGGATCACCAACGCGACCGACCTGCCGCTGCTGGTCGACATCGACACGGGCTGGGGCGGCGCGTTCAACATCGCACGCACGGTCCGCTCGTTCATCAACGCCGGCGTCGCGGCCGTGCACCTCGAGGACCAGGTCGGCCAGAAGCGTTGCGGCCATCGCCCGGGCAAGGAAGTCGTGCCGACCGAGGAAATGGTCGATCGCGTGAAGGCCGCGGTCGATGCGCGTACCGACGACCAGTTCGTGATCATGGCGCGCACCGACGCGGCCGCCGCGGAAGGGATCGACTCGGCGATCGAGCGCGCGGTCGCGTACGTCGAGGCCGGCGCGGACATGATCTTCCCGGAAGCGATGAAGACGCTCGACGACTACCGCCGTTTCAAGGCCGCGGTGAAGGTGCCGATCCTCGCGAACCTGACCGAATTCGGCTCGACGCCGCTGTTCACGCTGGACGAGCTGCGCGAGGCGAACGTCGACATCGCGCTGTACTGCTGCGGCGCGTATCGCGCGATGAACAAGGCCGCGCTGAACTTCTACGAAACGCTGCGCCGCGACGGCACGCAGAAGGCGGTCGTGCCGACGATGCAGACGCGCGCCGAGCTGTACGACTTCCTCGGCTATCACGAATACGAACGCAAGCTCGACGAACTGTTCGCGCAGGGCAGGAAGTAACGCGGCCCGCACCCCCGATACCCATTGGAGAAGGAAAACATGAGCGAGACGAAAGACGCAGCAGCACCGGCCGCCGCAGGCGCATTCAAGCCGAAGAAGTCGGTGGCGCTGTCGGGCGTGACGGCCGGCAACACCGCGCTGTGCACGGTCGGCAAGACCGGCAACGATCTGCACTACCGCGGCTACGACATTCTCGACGTCGCCGAATCGTGCGAATTCGAGGAAATCGCGCACCTGCTCGTGCACGGCACGCTGCCGAACCTGACCGAACTGGCCGCGTACAAGACCAAGCTGCGCGCGCTGCGCGGCCTGCCGAGCGCGCTGAAGGCCGCGCTCGAACAGATCCCGGCGTCGGCTCACCCGATGGACGTGATGCGCACCGGCGTGTCGGTGCTCGGCACCGTGCTGCCCGAGAAGGACGACCACAACCTGCCGGGCGCGCGCGACATCGCCGATCGCCTGATGGCGTCGCTCGGCTCGATGCTGCTGTACTGGTATCACTTCTCGCATAACGGCAAGCGCATCGAGACGGAAACCGACGACGACTCGATCGGCGGCCACTTCTTGCATCTGCTGCACGGCAAGGCGCCGTCGAAGTCGTGGGTCGAGGCGATGCACACGTCGCTGATCCTGTACGCGGAGCACGAATTCAACGCGTCGACGTTCACGGGCCGCGTGATCGCGGGCACGGGCTCGGACATCTACTCGGCGATCACCGGCGCGATCGGCGCGCTGCGCGGGCCGAAGCACGGCGGCGCGAACGAAGTCGCGTACGAGATCCAGAGCCGCTACAGCTCGCCGGACGACGCCGAAGCCGACATCCGCCGCCGCGTCGAGAACAAGGAAGTCGTGATCGGCTTCGGCCACCCCGTCTACACGATCTCCGATCCGCGCAACAAGGTGATCAAGGGCGTCGCGCACAAGCTGTCGAAGGAAGCGGGCGACCTGAAGCTGTACGACATCGCCGAGCGCCTCGAATCGGTGATGTGGGACGCGAAGAAGATGTTCCCGAACCTCGACTGGTTCAGCGCGGTGTCGTATCACATGATGGGCGTGCCGACCGCGATGTTCACGCCGCTGTTCGTGATCTCGCGCACGTCGGGCTGGAGCGCGCACATCATCGAGCAGCGCATCGACAACAAGATCATCCGCCCGAGCGCGAATTACACGGGCCCGGAAGACCTGCAGTTCGTGCCGATCGAGAAGCGCTGAAACGCCCGCCGCGCGCGCCGGCGCCCGTGATGCGGGCGGCCCGCGCGTGCGGCGCGTCATTCCCCGAATTCCGCCCCACATCATGAATACCGCCAACCGCAAACCCCTGCCCGGCACGTCGCTGGACTATTTCGACGCGCGTGCCGCGGTCGATGCGATCGCGCCCGGCGCCTACGACACGCTGCCGTACACGTCGCGCGTGCTCGCCGAAAACCTCGTGCGCCGCTGCGATCCGGCAATCCTCGCCGATTCGCTGAAGCAGATCGTCGAGCGCAAGCGCGAACGCGATTTCCCGTGGTTCCCGGCGCGCGTGGTGTGCCACGACATCCTCGGGCAGACCGCGCTCGTCGATCTCGCCGGCCTGCGCGACGCGATCGCGGACGGCGGCGGCGATCCGGCGAAGGTGAACCCGGTCGTGCCCGTGCAACTGATCGTCGACCACTCGCTCGCCGTCGAATGCGGCGGCTTCGATCCGGACGCGTTCGCGAAAAACCGCGCGATCGAGGATCGCCGCAACGAGGATCGCTTCCACTTCATCGAGTGGACGAAGAAGGCGTTCGAGAACGTCGACGTGATTCCGCCGGGCAACGGCATCATGCACCAGATCAACCTCGAGAAGATGTCGCCGGTGATCCAGGCGCAGGACGGCGTGGCGTTCCCGGACACCTGCGTCGGCACCGACAGCCACACGCCGCACGTCGATGCGCTCGGCGTGATCGCGATCGGCGTCGGCGGGCTGGAGGCCGAGAACGTGATGCTCGGCCGCGCGTCGTGGATGCGCCTGCCCGACATCGTCGGTGTCGAGCTGACCGGCAAGCGCCAGCCCGGCATCACCGCGACCGACGTCGTGCTCGCGCTGACCGAGTTCCTGCGCAAGGAGAAGGTGGTCGGCGCGTATCTGGAATTCCGCGGCGAAGGCGCCGCGAGCCTCACGCTCGGCGATCGCGCGACGATCTCCAACATGGCGCCCGAATACGGCGCGACGGCCGCGATGTTCTTCATCGACGGCCAGACGATCGACTACCTGCGCCTCACCGGTCGCAGCGACGAGCAGGTGAAGCTCGTCGAGACGTATGCGAAGACGGCGGGCCTGTGGGCCGATACGCTCGCGAACGCGCAATACGAGCGCACGCTGACGTTCGACCTGTCGAGCGTCGTGCGCAACATGGCCGGCCCGTCGAACCCGCACAAGCGGCTGCCGACGTCCGATCTCGCCGCGCGCGGCATTGCCGGCCAGTGGGAAGAGAAGCCGGGCGAGATGCCCGACGGCGCGGTGATCATCGCCGCGATCACGAGCTGCACGAACACCAGCAACCCGCGCAACGTGATCGCGGCGGCCTTGCTCGCGCGCAACGCGAACGCGAAGGGCCTCACGCGCAAGCCGTGGGTCAAGAGCTCGCTCGCGCCCGGCTCGAAGGCGGTCGAGCTGTATCTGCGGGAAGCGAACCTGCTGCCCGAACTCGAAAAGCTCGGCTTCGGCATCGTCGCGTTCGCGTGCACGACCTGCAACGGGATGTCGGGCGCGCTCGATCCGAAGATCCAGCAGGAGATCGTCGATCGCGATCTTTACGCGACCGCCGTGCTGTCCGGCAACCGCAACTTCGACGGCCGTATCCACCCGTATGCGAAGCAGGCGTTCCTCGCGTCGCCGCCGCTCGTCGTCGCGTACGCGATCGCCGGCACGATCCGCTTCGACATCGAGAAGGACGTGCTCGGCCACGACCGGGACGGCCAGCCCGTCACGCTGAAGGACATCTGGCCGACCGACGAGGAGATCGATGCGATCGTCGCGTCGAGCGTGAAGCCCGAGCAGTTCCGCAAGGTCTACGAGCCGATGTTCGCGCGCAGCGCCGACGCCGGCGAGCGCGCGGCGCCGCTGTACGACTGGCGCGCGCAGAGCACGTACATCCGCCGCCCGCCGTACTGGGAAGGCGCGCTTGCCGGCGAGCGCACGCTGAAAGGCATGCGGGCGCTCGCGGTGCTCGGCGACAACATCACGACCGACCACCTGTCGCCGTCGAACGCGATCCTGCCGGACAGCGCGGCCGGCGAATATCTCGCGAAGATGGGCTTGCCGGAAGAAGACTTCAACTCGTACGCGACGCACCGCGGCGACCACCTGACCGCGCAGCGCGCGACCTTCGCGAACCCGACGCTCGTCAACGAGATGGCCGTCGTCGACGGCGTGGTGAAGAAGGGCTCGCTCGCGCGCGTCGAGCCGGACGGCAAGGTCATGCGGATGTGGGAAGCGATCGAGACGTACATGAATCGCAAGCAGCCGCTGATCGTGATCGCCGGCGCCGACTACGGCCAGGGCTCGTCGCGCGACTGGGCCGCGAAGGGCGTGCGGCTCGCGGGCGTCGAGGCGATCGCCGCCGAAGGCTTCGAGCGGATCCACCGCACGAACCTGATCGGGATGGGCGTGCTGCCGCTCGAGTTCAAGCCGGGCACCAACCGGACGACGCTCGGCATCGACGGCACCGAGACCTTCGACGTGATCGGCGAACGCACGCCGCGCACCGACCTGACGCTCGTGATTCACCGCAGGAACGGCGAACGTGTCGAGGTGCCGATGACGTGCCGGCTCGATACGGCCGAGGAAGTGTCGATCTACGAAGCGGGCGGCGTGCTGCAGCGTTTCGCGCAGGACTTCCTCGAATCGTCGCAGGCCGCCTGACCGGCGCACACAGGGATAACGCAAACATGGCTCACATTCCTCAAATCAGGATTCCCGCGACCTATATGCGCGGCGGCACCAGCAAGGGCGTGTTCTTCCGGCTGCAGGATTTGCCGGATGCCGCGCAGGCGCCGGGCGCCGCGCGCGACGCGCTGCTCTTGCGCGTGATCGGCAGCCCCGATCCGTACGGCAAGCAGATCGACGGGATGGGCGGCGCGACGTCGTCCACCAGCAAGACGGTGATCGTGTCGAAGAGCACGCGGCCGGGCCACGACGTCGACTACCTGTTCGGTCAGGTCGCGATCGACCGTGCATTCGTCGACTGGACCGGCAACTGCGGCAACCTGTCGGCGGCGGTCGGCCCGTTTGCGATCGCCGGCGGGCTGGTCGACCCGGCGCGCGTGCCGCGCGACGGCGTCGCGACCGTGCGGATCTGGCAGGCGAACATCGGCAAGACGATCGTCGCGCACGTGCCGATCGTGAACGGCGCGGTGCAGGAGACGGGCGACTTCGAGCTGGACGGCGTCACGTTCCCGGCCGCCGAAGTGCAGCTCGAGTTCATGGACCCGGCCGCCGAGGAAGAAGGCGCGGGCGGCTCGATGTTCCCGACCGGCAACCTCGTCGACGATCTCGCGGTGCCGGGCGTCGGCACGCTGAAGGCGACGATGATCAACGCGGGCATTCCGACGATCTTCGTCGAGGCGGAAGCGATCGGCTATACGGGCACCGAGTTGCAGGACGCGATCAACGGCGACGCGAAGGCGCTCGAGAAGTTCGAGACGATTCGCGCGCACGGCGCGTTGCGGATGGGCCTGATCGACACGCTCGACGAAATCGCGACCCGCCAGCACACGCCGAAGATCGCGTTCGTCGCGAAGCCGGCCGACTACGTCGCGTCGAGCGGCAAGCGCGTGAACGCAGGCGATGTCGACCTGCTGGTGCGCGCGATGTCGATGGGCAAGCTGCACCACGCGATGATGGGCACGGCGGCGGTCGCGATCGGCACGGCCGCGGCGATCCCGGGCACGCTCGTCAATCTCGCGGCGGGCGGCGGCGAACGCAATGCGGTGCGCTTCGGCCATCCGTCGGGCACGCTGCGGGTCGGCGCGGAAGCGCGGCGCGAGAACGGCGAATGGACCGTCACGAAGGCGATCATGAGCCGCAGCGCGCGCGTATTGATGGAAGGCTGGGTGCGCGTGCCGGGGGATGCGTTCTGATCGGTACCGCATCGCCCTGGAAGGGGCGTGCGACAAGCGATTTTCCCGCTTCGCCGGCTTCGCGGCCGGCGAAGCGGGCGGCCTGTCCGCCATGGGTGGGCCATCGCGCGATGCGGCCTCCGCAATCGCGATATTCCACGATGTTTCGATTCGAAAGAAAAATCCGGTCGTTGACGGCTGGATGATAAAAATATCCTGACCGTGGAAAACGATTTCAATTTACGTACCGCATGTGCGGCGTAATTTTCTTTCTTTTGGATATCGATTGACCCGGGTCGATGTCCAGTGAAATTGCACGTATTGAAACGTGATATAAGCGACGCTCCTGCCGGAAATTTCGATCATAAACACCCGCAGCCGACAGCATCGCATTCAACTGACCACACCTACCCGGCGGCGAAAACAAGACGACCGGGCCGATGGATTCGGATCCTGCTCTCACGCCGCGAGAGAAAGAAGTCGTGGATCTGCTGCGTCTCGGATTCAGCAACAAGGCCATTGCCGTTCACCTCGGAATCGGACTCGATACCGCGCGACGCCACGTAAGCCGCATCAAGCGAAAGACGGGTGTCCGATCCGTCATCGCATTGCCTGCCGGCGACCTGCCGGACGAGCCCGGATGGCTCGAGCGACTCGACCTGGGCGGTATCCGCCTGAGCCCGGCCGAATCCCGGGTGCTGCGGCTGCTGTGCCAGGGGCACGGCAGCAAGCAGATCGCACGCGTGCTTCAAGTCAGTCCCCGTACCGTCGACAAGCATCGCGAGCATTTACTCGATAAATGCGGCTGCAAATCGACGCGTCAACTGGTCGCCTGGATCGCCAGTCAATACGCGAAGTGTGGCATGGCCAATTTGTCCGGCGAATCCTAATCTGGGTCCATGCGCTGCACATTCGAATCGATGAATTGAGTCGTCGATAATTTTCGAATTTGAAATTGTTCAATTCACCAATAAAGAGGTGTCTTTGGTTTTTGTGCGCGATGCTCGCCGCGTGCAAGAGATTTATTTTCAGCGAGCTTATCCGAGGGGATCAGAAAATGAGCATTCTGAAAGTATGCCGTTGGCCGAAGGTCGGTGTTACCTGGGACGTCATTACCGAGGGGACCGGGGAGCTGAAGAAAAAGGCCGGCGAGAAGTTCTCCGTGACCGGGGTGAACAAGGACCAGCTGAGAACCGAAAGCACGTACTACGTGTATCAGGGCTCGCATGCCGACCAGGGCCAGAAGGTCGTGTGCAAGAGCCTCAGTCCGACCGGGAACGTGGCGGAGTTCCAGGTTCAGGCGCAGCTGTTCCAGGCGGAGGAATACGGCGTGCTCGTCCAGTCGTTCCAGAACGCGCTGGCGGCCGCGACGAAGACGGTCGATATCGGAATCGGCAAGAAGGACTTCGCGACGCTCAAGCAGGCCCGCTACAACCTGTGCTTCGCCAAGAAGGTCGGAGACGCGGCGTACAACGTGGTCTGGCGCGCATCGTTCGAGTATCTCGAGGACAACGAGTTCTCGTGGACGCCGATCTACCAGATCTTCGGAACGAACCGCTATCAGGACGGCATTTCGGTCAAGGCGTCGACCAAGAAGGTCTCGATCGGCCTTGGGGAGATCGTTACCCTCGACAAGTACGGCCAGTTCGGGGCGCCGTCGACGGGCGGCGACCCGACCGCGATCAACATGGAGAACGACTACGGCGACATCCACCCGGGCATCTGCCAACTGAGCACGGGTGTGGACGGCGAGGCCATCAGCACGCCGATCTACGCAGCCCCCGACGTGATGGTGTCCGGGGAGGCATCGTTCACGCCGATCGAGAAAGTGCTCGTGTGGTTCGAGCAGAACATCGAGACGTCGACGATCTTCTCGAAGGCGCGGTCGCGGAGCATCGAGATTGACCTCACGAATACGAATTCGACGGGGCGAGTGTACGAAGGCGGGCAATGGAAAACGCCGTGATCCTGCCGTGACCGACCGGGTTGTCGGCCGTTACGTCGAGATCGATCTCTCCGGCGTTTCGACGGCGGCCCGCGTGTATCGGGGGCGGTCCTGGATCATCCCCTGACGGCAGAGGCCGGCGACGTTTCGCCGGCCTTTTCGTTTGCCGTTCTGCCTGCCGCCTCACGGATTCGAACCGGACGTCGTCGATGCGCGAAAGCACGTCAGAATACGTGTATCCGGCGCACATGCCTGCCTGCGGTGAAGGCTCGCCTATCCCCGCTTCGATCGCATTCCCACGAGGTCGCCATGTCATTGAACGCACCGCTTTCCGGCATCCACATCGTCGAATTCGAAGGTCTCGGCCCCGGCCCGCTCGCAGGCTGGATGCTCGCCGGAATGGGCGCGCGCATCACGCTTGTCGCGCGTCCGTCGGGCCGCACGAGCGCACCGGACGCGCTGCGGGCCCGCGACGGCGACCTGCTGCGTGAAGGCAAGACGATCGTCGAACTCGACCTGAAGGCGCCGGCCGGGCGTGACGCCGCGCTCGACCTGATCGCGCAGGCCGATGCGCTGATCGAGGGCTTGCGGCCCGGCGTGATGGAGCGGCTCGGCCTCGGGCCCGACGTTTGCGCGCGCCGCAATCCGACGTTGGTCTACGGGCGCATGACCGGCTGGGGCCAGGATGGACCGCTCGCGGCCGCGGCCGGGCACGACCTGAACTATGTCGCGCTGACCGGGCTGCTGTCGCTGTCCGCGCCGCGCGACGGCCGGCCGGGCGTGCCGCCGACGATCGTCGGCGATGCGGGCGGCGCGCTCGGGCTTGCTTTCGGGATCGTCTGCGCATTGCTCGACGTGCGCGGCGGCGGGCCGGGCCGCGTGGTCGACGGCGCGATCGTCGACATCGTGTCGATGCTCGGGTCGCTCGCGCTGTGGGCACGCGCGAACGGGCAGCTCGACGGCGCGCAGCCGAGCCTGTTCCACGACGCGCCGTTCTACGACGTGTATCGCTGCGCGGACGGCGAATGCGTGACGATCGGCGCGCTCGAGCCGCCGTTCTATGCGCTGCTGGTCGAACGGCTCGGGCTGACCGACGTCGATCCCGCGTCGCAGTACGACCGGGCGCGCTGGCCCGCGCTGAAGGCGCGTTTCGCGGACGTGTTCGCGCAGCGGCCGTCCGCGCACTGGCGCGCGCTGCTCGAAGGCACCGACGCGTGTTTCGCGCCGGTGCTGAGCGTGGCCGACGCGGCCGTGCATCCGCACAACGCGGCGCGCGGGATCTATCGGACGGATGAGCGCGGGAACGTGCGGGCGAGGGTGGCGCCGCGGTTTTTGCCGTTGGCGGGGGATGACGCGGCCTAGCGGCGCGACTCAGGGGCCAGCCGGCCGCGATATTGCGCGCCGGTTGCTCAGGCCGTTCTCACGCCGTTTCCACCGGCGCATCCGGCATCTTGCCGTCGCCGACCCGATTGATCGTGCCTTGCGCGATCGCGACGAGCCGCTCGTGATCGCCGTCGATGACGAACACGTGGCACTGGCAGGTCGCCTGGTGCCGGCCCGCGTACACGAGCTTCGCGCGGGCGACGAGCGTACCGTTCACGGCCGGCCGCAGATAGTTGATCTTGTATTCGGCTGTGATCACGCGCGGGCCGAGCACGAGCGCGCCGGCGAAGGTCAGCGCGTTGTCCGCGAGATAGCTGATGACGCCGCCGTGCACGAAACCGTGCTGCTGCCGCAATTCCTCGCGCACTGGCAGACACAGCGACACTTCGTTGTCGCCGATATGCATCAGCTCCGTGCCCAGCAGCATGCTGAACGGCTGCGCGCGCAATGCGCCGCGCGCGTGGTCCGTGATGTCGGTCATCGAATTTCCTTCGAAATGAGTGCCCGCTTGCGCTGAACTCTAGGAAGGGGGTTCCGGATAAGCAAGGAAATTCGTCCGCATTTCGTGCAAATCCCGGTGCGATGCGACGCGATTATTGCGTCGAATACCGAAGATCTCCGCGTTTGCGGGCGATTCGACGCGAATGCGCGAGCGAAGCACGCGATTGGCCCGCGTTTCCGGCCGTTCCGCCTAAAGTCCGACGAAGAAATGCCGCTAATGCCGGGGCATTGCCTCATCGTCCGCTTTCCAGGAATCCCCCCATGTTCGGAAAAATCAAGCTCGCGTCGGGTCTGCTCGGCGTGTTGACCGTGTTCTGTCTCTTCCTGTTCGCGATCGAAGCGCTCGGTTTCTGGACGCTCGCGTCGACGCGCAGCGGCGTCGACGATCTGTCGAACGTCGCGATCGCGCAGGTCGACGCGGCCAGCCGCGCGACCGAGCAGCTGCTCGACGCGCGCATCAACCTGTCGCGCGCCGGCACGCGGATGGTGCGCGGCGGGCCGAAGCCCGAAGACATCATCCGCCACGCCGGCGCATCGCTCGCGGAAGCGGACAAGGCGTTCGCCGTGCTGACGGCCGCGCAGCCGGTCGACGAGACCAACCGCACGCGCGTCGCGGCGCTCACCGAGCGCTATCGCGCGCTGCGCGGCGCGTTGGGCGAACTCGTGCAGTTCCTCGACGCCGACAACATCCAGGCGTTCCTCGACCAGCCGACCCAGGGCTTCCAGGACGCGTACATCGCCGAGCTGCATCGCTTCACCGACTATGGCGGCACGTCGAGCCGCGCGGCGCTCGACACGATCGACGGCGGCATGCTGTGGTTCAAGTCGGTCGGCATCGTGCTGCTGGTGGCGATGCTCGCGGCGAGCGCCGCGATCTACGCGGCCGCGCGGCGCGCGGTCGTCGCGCCGCTGGAGCAGGCCGGCCGCCATTTCGAGCGGATCGCGCAGGGCCGTCTCGACGAAGCCGTGCAGGCGGGCGGCGTATTCGAGATCGACCGGATGCTGCGCGGCCTCGCCGCGATGCAGACGAGCATCGCGGGCACCGTGCGCACGGTGCGCCACGCGTCCGACGCGATTCACCTCGGCGCGGGCGAGATCGCCGGCGGCAACGCCGACCTGTCGGCGCGCACGGGCACGCAGGCCGCGTCGCTCGAGGAAACCGCCGCGAGCATGGAGGAATTGACCGCGACCGTCCGGCAGAACACCGACAGCGCCCGCGCGGCGAGCGCACTGGCCGACGCGGCGCTCGAAGCGACGAGCCACGGCGGCGGTGTGGTCGACAGCGTGATCGACCGGATGCGCGGTATCGCGCAGAGCTCGGGGCGGATCGCGGAGATCATCTCGGTGATCGACGGCATCGCGTTCCAGACCAACATCCTTGCGCTGAACGCGGCGGTCGAGGCCGCACGGGCCGGTGAACAGGGGCGCGGCTTCGCGGTGGTCGCGGGCGAAGTGCGCTCGCTCGCGCAGCGCAGCGCGCAATCGGCGAAGGAGATCAAGACCCTGATCGAGGATTCGGTCGCGCAGATCAACGGCGGCGCGGAGCTCGTCGAGCGTGCCGGCGACGCGATGCGCACGGTGTCGGCGTCGATCACGCGGGTCGTGCAGACGATGTCGGAGATCACGGCGGCGTCGGTCGAGCAGAGCGTGGGGATCGAGCAGGTGAACCAGGCCGTCACGCAGATGGATCAGCTCACGCAGCAGAACGCGGCGCTGGTCGAGCAAGTCGCGGCGGCGGCCGCGTCGCTGAACGACCAGACCGCGCACCTGATGCAGGCAGTGTCGGTGTTCGAGCTGGGCGACGGGCGCGCCGCCCGCGGCGATCGCGCGGCGCCGTCGCTTGCCGCGGCAGGTTACGAACCGGCCGGCAGCGCCGCGTAGGCGGTCGCGAGGTGGTAGGGCGTCGTCGACGGCATGTCGGCGCGCGACACCTGCCCGTCCGCCGTCTTGCACTCGAACCAGCCGCGCGGATGCAGGAAGCGCGCGGCGAACCGCTCGATCTGCCGCGCGAGCGGCGCGGAGGCCGGCGTGCCGCCGTGCGTCGCGAGCGCGCGCAGGTATTCGGTCTGCGCCCAGATCCGCTGCGTGCCGTCGATGCACGCGCCTTGCGCGTCGAGCGCCGCGCACACGCCGCCCGTTTGCGGATCGACGCCGTATTGCTCGGCGAACGCGAACGCGCGCGACAGCGCGGCGGGGAGCCCGGTCCGCGCGAGCCGCGCACCGGCCGCGTCGACCAGATAGAACCACTCGAACTGATGGCCGGGCTCGAAACGGTTGTCGGCCGCCCCGAGCGGCAGCTCGGCCACGCAGCCGGTCGCGGCATCGACGAACGTGCGCTCGACGGCCTGCGCGGTGCGCGCGAGCGCATCGTCGAACGCGGTGTCGCCGAACGCGTCCGCGGCCGCGAGCCACGCTTCGGTCAGGTGCATCAGCGGATTCTGCAGCGCGCCGCTGCCGGATGACGAGAAATCGGCGTGCCGTGCGGCATCGAGCAACGCGTCGCCGTGGCGCGGCGCGAAGCGGTCCTGGATCAGCGCGGCGGTGGCTTCGGCCACCGTGCGCGCGGCGGCGTCGCCCGACGCCGCATGCCACGCGGCGCACGCAAATACGATGAATGCGTGCGTATAGAGGTCCTTGGTCGTATCGAGCGGCGCGCCCTGCGCGTCGACACTGTAGATCCAGCCGCCGTGGCGCGGGTCGCGAAAGTGCCGGCACAGCGCATCGAACAGCGCGGCCGCGTGCGCGGTGTCGCCGGCCTGCGCGAACACGAACAGTTGCCTTGCGCACGCCATTGCGCGATAACGGGTCACGGGCAGCGGCGCGTGGGTGGCCGGATCGACGGCCTCGAACGGCAGTTGCAATGCCGGGTCGAACCCTGAACCCCGCCAGATCGGCAAGACGACGTGCGCGAAATGGTGGCGCAGTTGGGCGGCCTGGGCGGAAGCGGAGTCGGAAACGGACATGGTGGGGTTTTGAGCGCTTGGATCGAAACGTGTCGGCGCGGCCCGGAGAATCGGCGCGGCCGGGGCCAAGGATAAAACATTCCGCGCGGCCGGCACCAAAAAAAGGAGATAAATCGAATGCTCAGCAACCTGGAACTCGTGATGCGGCTCGTTCTCGCGGCGGCGCTCGGCAGCGTCATCGGCTTCGAGCGCGAGCGCCTGTCGTGGGCCGCCGGCCTGCGCACGCACATGCTGGTGTGTGTCGGCTCGACGCTGATCATGATCGTGTCGGCGTTCGGTTTCGCCGACGTGCTCGGCACCAGCGACCACATCGTGCTCGATCCGTCGCGGATCGCCGCGCAGGTCGTGTCGGGCATCGGCTTCCTCGGCGCGGGCTCGATCCTGCTGCGCGGCGAGATCGTACGCGGGCTGACGACGGCCGCGAGCCTGTGGTCGGTCGCCGCGATCGGGCTCGCCGTGGGCGGCGGGCTCTATGTCGCGGCGATTTCGGCGACGATCATCATTTTGATCATCCTCGCCGGCATCAAGCCGCTGGAGCGGCGTTATTTCACGGTGCGGCAGCGGCGCCAGCTTGCGTTGACGGTGGCGAGCGGCACGCTGACGTTCGATTCGCTGCACGCGGCGCTCGGCCCCGACAGTGCGCGCGTGAAGCAGTTCATCGTGCAGCGTGCCGACGACGCGGGCGAGCAGGACGAGGTGCGCATCGCGCTCGCGCGGGTGTCGGAAGGCGAATACAAGGCGATCTGCGACAAGCTGCGCGCGCTGCCGGGCGTCACGCGGTTCGACGGCGGGAATGGGTTGTCGAGTGACGAATAGCGGGCCTATCGGCACGAATGCGCTGGGCGGAGGGAGTCGTCGGTCCGGGGCGTTGGTTGATGCCGTCGAGCGCGACGGCAACCTGGACGTCGCTGGTGGAATGTCGTTGGCGTAATCGCAACCGTCAATCGGTAGTGGAGGCGCGATGATATCGGGCGACGTACTTTGCCTGAGCGATGATTTTCCCGTGCATCTGATAAGCGACGACCGCGGGACTTGCCGCCGGCGCCACGTCGATTTTTTCCACGTTCAGGGCGGACGCCGTCACGACATATCGATGCGACGCCCCCTGAGGCGGGCAGGGCCCACCGTATCTGGATTCGCCAAAATCCGTCAACGTTTCGACAGCGCCGCTCGGCATGAGCTTCGGATCGCCAGAAGCGCCTTTTTCGATCGACGACTCCGAAGGTGGAATATTGACGATCTCCCAGTGGGTCCAGCCAAGTCCCCCGGTCGGCGCATCGGGGTCGAAGATCGTCACGACGATGCTCTTCGTGCCGCGCGGAACGTGAGCCCACGAAATGCGCGGCGAAACGTTCTGACCGTGACAGCCGAAACCTCCGTACACGTGTTCGTTCGTAAAGTGCCCGCGATGGAGGCCATCGACCGTGATCGTGAACGGCTCCGCGCTGGCTGTCGCCGGGATGAACGCCAATGCCGTTGAGGTGGATAGAATCGCGGGCAAAAAAATCCTCGGTCGCATGACGTTGCTCCGTTGAAGGGTGAGAGTTCAGTACAACGGTATCCACGGTATCTTGTGGCGATTCGCGCCGGAAGGCGCATTCGCGAACCACGGTGTTGCCTTGGCTGCAACGTCGACGCGTAGCTACTGTCAACGTTTCTCTCGACCTGTTAGCCCTGAGCCGTCGCGACAGCCGGATCAAGGAGATGGGCAGACGGATCATTGACGACGCGTTGTGGAAACTGATCGAGCCACTTCTACCACCGGCCAAGCCCCCGTCGGTTCAAGTATCCGCGTCGCAAGCCCGTGCTGAATCGCGCAGCGCCGACGGGCATTCTGTTCGTGCTGAAGACCTGCATTCGCTGGCGCGATCTTCCTGCCAAAATGGGATGTGGCTCGTGCGTGAGTTGCTGGCTGCTGCCGCGGGACTGGCAAGAGGCTGCAGTCCGGGATGCATTTCACGCGTTGCTGCTGACCAAACTACTGCGAATCCCTGTCGATCCTCGCTTCCCTCGTGGCCGGGCCTTCGCACTGCGAATCGATACTCGCCTTTATGGTCGAAACATGTTCCAATTATTACAACATTGCATGCCACTTTTGATCCGATCATGGACGCCAATCCGGCCACGCAGTTTCCGTGTTCCAACGCCTCTCCGTCAGAGGGTCGCATCCTGACAGCCCTACCAGATACATGGAAACCCGCACCAGTGGCGTCACCGTGGGATGGGATTCAAGTACATAACTATCAGATCAGCGAAGAGGGAGAAGTACGGGATTTGCGATTCGAATCGAACCTGCTTCTTTGCTTGTATCGAAAACCCCACGAGCGGGTTGAAAGCCTCAATCGATTCGGCCGCTGGCAGCACGCCGATGCTTCAGATAGCAGTGTGGCGTATGGTCCACCTAATGCGGCGTTGAATTATCGATGGGGCGTCAACCTCGAGCAAAGCCATCTCATTATCAATATCGATTGGCTTCAGGGTACCTCCGGCCGGATGCCGATCCCGCTCCATGGGTGGTTTGCGGGTATCCACGATCGCATACTGGTGCAACTCATTGACGAGATCGTGCGGGACGCGTCGTCGGGCACGCCTACTGGCGTCGAACATGCCGAGTGGTTGGCGCTCTCGGCGCTTTACCGCTTCACGGCGCTGGCCCGAAATACCACATGGGAGTGCAACATGGGGCTCGCGGATGCGATTATGGACCGGGCATTGCAGTTCATTCACTCCGGGCTGGACTCAACGCTGCGAGTCCGGGAGATCGCTAGCGCCGCGGGCTTCGAGTCAAATTTGTATGGTTTCATGCGCCTGTTTGGAAAGTACACCGGTCTGCCACCACATCAATATGTGATGGAAGCACGCCTCGAGCGTGCGAAGAATATGTTGCTTCGAGGGCAGGGGAGCGTAACCGACGTGGCGCTGGCATGCGGGTTCAACAATATGAGCCATTTCTCGACCGCGTTCAAACGCCGGTGGGCTACGTCACCATCCCAGTTGATCAAGGGAAGCCGATGATCGTCACGGCGAGATATCACGTCGAAATCCGGCTCCCGGTCGGGAACAACACACGTTCCGTCCCGTAGGCCGCCTGTACGGAAAATTTATGAAACAAGCCTACAGCCTGCGCTGGTGGGTCGTGGCGCTCGGCTGCCTCGGTACCATCGTCGATTATCTGTCCCGCAACGCGCTTGGGGTGATGGCGCCGGAACTCAAGTTCATTTTGAACATGAGTACGCAGCAATACGCATACGTGGTCGGTGCATTTCAGGCAGGGTATTTAGTCATGCAACCGATATGCGGGCTGGTCATAGACTTGATCGGCTTGCGGATTGGCGTTGCAGTATTCGTAGGCATTTCGTCATTTGCAGGTATCTTGCACGGCGTGGCCGGTGGATGGCTATCGCTGGCTGCACTGCGTGCGGTAAAAGGCGCCGCCGATGCTGTCGCGATTCCCGCCGGGATGAAAATCGTTGCCGAATGGTTTCCGGATCACGAAAAATCGGTTGCGGTCGGTTATTTCAACGCTGGCACATCACTTGGCTCACTTTTTGCACCGCTGGTCGTCGTATTTCTGTCTCGCGAGTATGGCTGGCAAAGCGCATTCGCCATTACCGGCGCACTGGGTTTCGTATGGTCGACAATTTGGTATTTTGTCTACCGCTCGCCAGGGCAGTACCGCGGGATGGGCAAGAAGAACCAGATAGAGCCTCCCGGTAAACGAATGTCAGTCCGCACCGAGTGGCATGAAGGAATCCGGCGCATGTGGAAGGTCCTTGGAATGCGCCGTTTTTGGGCGATAGCCCAGGCGCGCTTCTTTGCCGAGCCCGTCTGGCAGACCCTGATTTTCTGGGTTCCGCTGTATCTGGCAACGGAACGGCACATGGACCTGAAGCAGATCGCGCTGTTTGCATGGCTACCCTTTCTTGCAGCCGACCTGGGTGGCCTTTTCGGCGGATACTTGTCGCCGTTCCTGATCAACCGCTTTCACGTATCGCTAATCGGATCGCGCGTCGCCGGTGTAGCGCTCGGAGCCGTTCTGATGTTCGGACCCGCGTGTATTGGCCTAGTTGCTACGCCGCTTCAAGCAATCGTTCTGTTCTGCATTGGTGGTTTTGCACATCAGATGATCTCCGTACTTCTCAATACGCTGTGTGCAGACGTCTTCGAACCTGATGAGGTAGGTACTGCAGCGGGACTGGCCGGTACGGTGGCATCGATTGGAGGTCTTGGATTTTCGTTGCTGTTGGGTTCGACTGCCGACCGGTTCGGATATGGGCTTTTCTTTGGAGCATTTGGAGCCTTCGATCTGATTGGGGCGACGATACTCTTCATCCTTTTGCGTGGCGTGACGCGCCGGACTCAGGTAGCCACGGAAGACAGGACCTTCCAATAGTTGCACCGATCGTGGAGTCCGGCGGCTCTGCACGCCAATGAGTGCCGCGTTCCGCCGTGTGTGGCCCGGGAAGTAGACGATGCAGTGGTTCATGACTGAGGGTGTTGCTTAAATCTTCTCGAGTCTATATCCAAAGGTGTATACCGACTGCAGCAGGAGGCCATGCTCCCCATTGAGTCGCAACTTGTTTTTCACTCGATATATATGGGTGTCAAGCGACCGTGAGGACGTGTCGCCTGCGTCTCCCCAGACAAACGTTATCAGGTGGTCGCGGGGAACGACACGCCCGACATTTCTGAAAAGCGTGGCGATGATCTCGAACTCCTTCTTTGTCACTTTAACCGGCTCGTTGTTGATGAAGATATTTCGGCCGCCGCGTGGAATCAGGTAATTTCCGACCGAGACGGAGTCATCTGATTCTTCGGAGATGTTCGTGCGCCGGATTACAGCGTTTACTCTGGCGATAAAATCTTCTTTGCTCATCGGCATGCGGATCCAGTCATCTGCTCCAGCGTTGAGAACATCCGCGGTGGAACAGTCCGACAATACGCCGGATAAAGTCAAGACGGGAATTTTCTTGCCGAGGTTATGCCGAACCCAGCGGACGAGGTCGAGCCCCGACATGGCCGGCGCAGTCAATTCGAAGATAACGAGGTCGAACATCGCTTGTTGAAGGGCGCGCACAGCCTGGGCGCCGTTCTTGACGACGACCACATCATTTTCGCGTTGCTGACAGAGAAGACGCGCGAGATCACCATATACTTCTCGCTCGTCCAAAAACAAAATCTTCATATATCGTTCGTGTGAAGCGAGTATTTCACCTTTGTATGGTGGAAATCCGCCGATTTCGATTGGGGTGTGGTTCTGGTTCTGAGTTAAATCAAATATGTTCGATGATCAAATGCGTTTCTGAAATTCTAATCTTGTAACAAATGATCGCGGCCCGTTTGAACGGGCGGCAGTGGCTCACCAGAGCTGAGGCTTCCCTGAGTCTCATCATGAGCGGGCGGGCTCAGCAAAAATTCTTTCCTGTTTTTTCCTTTAATCCAGTGCGGTTCGCGGCCGACCCCTGACCAAGTACATCCAGAGGCAGGATCGTAGTATTTGGCCCTTCTTTTTCGCTGGCGTTGATGTTCAGGGGGGAACACATCGCGTGCGGTCAAGTTAAACAGTTTCACGCACATTCGAATCTCTGATATCACGGCATCAATCATTTTCAGTTTCTCGATCTCAAGTTCGTGATCAAGCCGTTTCTTCAAATCGAGGTAATTTTGATAGGTCTGCATTGACGTATCCTAAAAAAGTGGAGGCAAATTATCTGCACGGCTGACGTTTCCTCAAGCAATGGCGAGAGGCGGCGGGGCATTCTCTAAATTCACCCGGACGCCGCCGCTATCAGTGCAGCCGGATATAGCTGATGCGCATACTCGCCCATTGATTACTCCGTGCGATCAGATGTCGGTTCATAGATGTCTGTCTTTCTGAAATATTGTCACGCTTCGCCGTGCCGTGCTTTTTGAATTTTTGCTGACCTCGTGGGTGTGAGAAAAATTTGAAAACATTAGACAGAACGGCTGTCGCTCGGAGAAAGGGCGGGGCTGGCGTGACGCACTGCCAGTCACTTTGGAGTGGTGGCTTGTTTCAATCGAGTGCCAATAAATTAGACGGTTGGCGATATTGGAATTGACGAACCTTTACACATATTCACCGTGTTGGTGCATTTTCGTGAAAATTGTTCAGCCCTGGGCCAGATGGTCAATTGGAAAATCGTCGCTAGCCGGTGAGTGGGTTTGGCATTTAGCTCGCCGTTGAAATGTCGACATTTTTTAATTTGTCAGATTTATGTGAAAGGGTCGATTGGCGGAAGCTGCGGCTCGATATCGACGGGGATCTAAATGAACAAGAGTTACAGGACAATTTGGAACGAGGCGCTTGGCGCTTGGGTGGCCGCCTCTGAAAACGACTCGGCTCGCGGAAAGCCGAACAAGAGAAGCGTAGTTGCGCTGATGGCCCTCGCGCTGATTGCGTCCCCGCATACTGTTCTGGCGCAATATTCGGCGGGCTTGGGAGCGGCCACTCAAACAGGTGCGATCGCAATTGGTGGCAATAGCGGGATCACGAATGCATCGACTGCTGGGGACATTGCAATTGGTTCAGCTGCGGCAGCGAATTCAGGTTCGAACGTGATTGGGACCATGGGGCCGGCGGTTGCCATTGGTTGGGGCGCTACCGCGACGAATCTATATGCGACAGCGCTTGGTGCGTTTGCGACCGCCGCCCAATCGCACGCCACGGCGATTGGCGGTCGGGCTGTTGCGCTTGTTGACAGCGCCACGGCAATTGGTTACGGGGCCACCGCTGAAGCCCTAAACTCTGTGGCTTTAGGTAATGGGTCGATAGTCGATGCTTTAATTACTGCGCCGATCGGGACGACAATTAACGGTATCCAATATATTTTTGCCGGGGGGGGCAGCAATGGGGTAGTTAGTGTGGGTGCCCCTGGTGCCGAAAGAACCATCACCAATGTTAATGCAGGGCAGATATCGGCCACTAGTACTGACGCGATCAACGGGTCGGAGCTTTATGCGACGAATCAGGCGATTACTGCTGTCGCTTCGAGCGTGACAAGCCTGTCTACTGCGGCTGCTGGTGCTGTATCCGCAAGCAGTTCAATCGCGTCCCTCTCGACAGGACTCAGTTCAACCAACAGTTCCGTGACGTCGCTGTCGACGTCAACCTCCAGCGGGATCAGCACCGCGCAAAGCGGCGTCACTTCGTTGTCGACAAGTCTGAGTTCGACCAAAAGCACGGTGACGTCGCTGTCGACGTCGGCTTCCACCGGGATCAGCACTGCGCAAAGTGGTGTGACGTCGTTATCGACGGGTCTGAGTTCGACGAATAGCGCGGTAGCCTCGCTGTCGACGTCGGCGTCGACCGGGATCAGCACGGCGCAAAGCGGCATGACGTCGTTGTCGACGGGGCTAAGCGCGACGAATAGCTCGGTGACTTCGCTGTCGACGTCGGCCTCGACCGGGATCAGCACCGCGCAAAGCGGCGTCACGTCGTTGTCGACAGGTCTGAGCGCGATGAATAGCTCGGTAGCCTCGCTGTCGACGTCGGCTTCCACCGGGATCAGTACGGCGCAAAGCGGGGTCACGTCGTTATCGACGGGTCTGAGTTCGACGAATAGCACGGTGACCTCGCTGTCGACGTCGGCGTCGACCGGGATCAGCACCGCACAAAGTGGTGTGACGTCGTTGTCGACGGGTCTGAGCGCGACGAATAGCTCGGCGACCTCGCTGTCGACGTCGGCGTCGACCGGGATCAGCACCGCACAAAGCGGCGTCACGTCGTTGTCGACAGGTCTGAGCGCGACGAATAGCACGGTGACTTCGCTGTCGACGTCGGCCTCGACCGGGATCAGCACCGTGCAAAGCGGCGTCACGTCGTTATCGACCGGTCTGAGCGCGACGAATAGCACGGTGACTTCGCTGTCAACGTCGGCTTCCACCGCGATCAGCACGGCGCAAAGCGGCGTCACGTCGTTGTCGACGGGCCTGAGCGCGACCAATAGCTCGATGACCTCGCTGTCGACGTCGGCGTCGACCGGGATCAGCACCGCACAAAGTGGTGTGACGTCGTTGTCGACAGGTCTGAGCGCGACGAATAGCTCGGTGACCTTGCTGTCGACGTCGGCGTCGACCGGGATCAGCACCGCGCAAAGTAGTGTGACGTCGTTATCGACGGGGCTGAGCTCAACGAATAGCTCGGTGACCTCGCTGTCGACGTCGGCGTCGACCGGGATCAGCACCGCACAAAGTGGTGTGACGTCGTTGTCGACGGGTCTGAGCGCGACGAATAGCACGGTGACCTCGCTGTCGACGTCGGCGTCGACCGGGATCAGCACCGCGCAAAGTGGCGTGACGTCGTTGTCGACGGGGCTGAGCGCGACCAATAGCACGGTGACCTCGCTCTCGACGTCGGCGTCGACGGGGATCAGCACGGCTCAAAGCGGCGTCACGTCGTTGTCGACGGGTCTGAGCTCGACGAATAGTTCGGTAACGTCGCTGTCGACGTCGGCTTCGACCGGGATCAGCACCGCGCAAAGCGGTGTGACGTCGTTGTCGACGGGTTTGAGCGCGATGAATAGTTCGGTGATGTCGCTGTCGACGTCGGCATCGACCGGGATCAGCACTGCGCAAAGTGGCGTGACGTCGTTGTCGACGGGTCTGAGCGCGACGAATAGCTCGGTAGCGTCGCTGTCGACGGGCGTAGCAAATTCTGTGCAGTATGACAACGCAGCGCATACGTCGGTGACGTTGGGTGGTGTCGGCGCGACTACGCCGGTCACATTGACTAACGTCGCCGCAGGCGTGAATCCAACCGACGCGGTGAACTACAGTCAGTTGAGTTCACTGTCGACATCAGCGTCAACGGGCCTTTCGTCGGCGACCAGCTCGATCACGTCGCTGTCGACGTCGACTTCGACCGGGATCAGCACCGCGCAAAGCGGTGTGACGTCGTTGTCGACGGGTTTGAGCTCGACGAATAGCTCGGTGATATCGCTGTCGACATCGACTTCCGCCGGGATCAGCACCGCACAAAGTGGTGTCACCTCGTTGTCGACGGGTCTGAGCGCGACGAATAGCACGGTGACCTCGTTGTCGACGTCGGCGTCGACCGGGATCAGCGCCGCACAAAGTGGCGTGACGTCGTTGTCGACGGGTCTGAGCGCGACGAATAGCACGGTGACCTCGCTGTCTACGTCGGCATGGACCGGGATCAGTACCGCGCAAAGCGGCGTTACTTCGTTGTCGACCGGTCTGAGCTCGACCAATAGCGTGATTGCTTCGCTGTCGACCGGCGCAGCAAATTCCGTGCAGTATGACAATGCAGCACATACGTCGGTGACGTTGGGTGGTGTCGGCGCGACTACGCCGGTCACATTGACTAACGTCGCCGCAGGCGTGAATCCAACCGACGCGGTGAACTACAGTCAGTTGAGTTCACTGTCGACATCAGCGTCAACGGGCCTTTCGTCGGCGACCAGCTCGATCACATCGTTGTCGACGTCGACCTCGACGGGCATCAGCTCGTTGTCGACCGGGTTGAGCACGACCGACAGCACGGTGACGTCGCTGTCGACGTCGACTTCGACGGGCATCAGCTCGTTGTCGACCGGCTTGAGCACGACCGACAGCACGGTGGCATCGCTGTCGACCTCCACGTCGACGGGCCTGTCGTCGGCCAACAGCTCGATCACGTCGCTGTCCACGTCGACTTCGACCGGCATCAACTCGCTGTCGACTGGCCTGAGCTCGACCGATAGCACGGTGGCATCTCTGTCGACTTCCACGTCGACGGGCCTGTCGTCGGCCAATAGCTCGATAAGCTCGCTGTCCACGTCGACTTCGACGGGCATCAGTTCGCTGTCAACTGGCCTGAGCTCGACCGATAGCACAGTGGCATCTCTGTCGACTTCCACGTCGACGGGCCTGTCGTCGGCCAACAGCTCGATCACGTCGCTGTCCACATCGACCTCGACCGGCATCAACTCGCTGTCGACTGGCCTGAGCTCGACCGATAGCACGGTGGCATCTCTGTCGACTTCCACGGCGACGGGCCTGTCGTCGGCCAATAGCTCGATCAGCTCGCTGTCCACGTCGACGTCGACGGGCATCAGTTCGCTGTCAACTGGCCTGAGCTCGACCGACAGCACCGTGACGTCGCTGTCGACCTCGACGTCGACCGGCTTGTCGTCGGCCAATAGCTCGATCAGCTCGCTGTCCACGTCAACGTCGACGGGCATCAGTTCGCTGTCGACCGGCCTGAGCTCGACCGATAGCACGGTGTCGTCGCTGTCGACTTCCACATCGACGGGCCTGTCGTCGGCCAATAGCTCGATCAGCTCGCTGTCCACGTCGACGTCGACGGGCATCAATTCGCTGTCGACCGGCCTGAGCTCGACCGACAGCACCGTGACGTCGCTGTCGACCTCGACGTCGACCGGCTTGTCGTCGGCCAATAGCTCGATCAGCTCGCTGTCCACGTCGACGTCGACGGGCATCAGTTCGCTGTCGACTGGCCTGAGCTCGACCGACAGCACCGTGACGTCGCTGTCGACCTCGACGTCGACCGGCTTGTCGTCGGCCAATAGCTCGATCAGCTCGCTGTCCACGTCGACGTCGACGGGCATCAGTTCGCTGTCAACTGGCCTGAGCTCGACCGATAGCACGGTCTCGTCGCTGTCCACGTCGACGTCGACTGGCATCAGTTCGCTGTCGACCGGCCTGAGCTCGACCGACAGCACCGTGACGTCGCTGTCGACCTCGCTGTCGACCGGCTTGTCGTCGGCCAATAGCTCGATCACGTCGCTGTCCACCTCGACTTCGACCGGCATCAACTCGCTGTCGACTGGTCTGAGCGCGACCGATAGCACGGTCTCGTCGCTGTCCACGTCGACCTCGACGGGCATCAGTTCGTTGTCGACGGGCTTGAGCACGACCGACAGCACGGTGACGTCGCTGTCGACGTCGACCTCGACGGGTATCAGCTCGTTGTCGACGGGCTTGAGCACGACCAACAGCACGGTGACGTCGCTGTCGACGTCGACGTCGACGGGCATCAGTTCGTTGTCGACAGGCTTGAGCACGACCAACAGCACGGTGACGTCGTTGTCGACCTCGACGTCGACAACCGTCAACTCGCTGTCGACGGGATTGAGCGCGACCAACAGCAACCTGGCATCGTTGTCGACGTCAACGTCGACGGGCATTGGCTCTCTGTCGACCGGCCTTAGCACAACCGGGAGCAGCGTCGCGTCGCTGTCGACGGGGCTGAGCACGACGAACAGCAACGTGGCGTCACTGTCGACATCCGCATCCACCGGAGTCAGCTCACTGTCGACGGGCCTGAGCACGACCAACAGCAGTGTAGCGTCGCTGTCGACGTCAACGTCGACCGGCCTCAGTTCGACAAACAGCAGTATTGCCTCGTTGTCGACGGGATTGAGCACGACCGACAGTAACGTGACGTCGCTCTCGACCGGACTGTCCACAACCAACGACAGCCTGGCATCGCTTTCAACCGCAGTGGCGCCGCTCACGTCGATCAAGACCCAGACGACGGACGGTAGCACCGCCATCGGCACCGGGGCCACCGCGGCACCGAACTCGACGGCCGTCGGTCAAGGCGCATCTGCGTCCGGAACGAACTCGACCGCGGTGGGTGAAGGGGCGGTTGCATCCGGGCAAAACTCGACTGCCGAGGGGCAGGGCGCGATCGCCTCGGGCGCTAACTCGAAGGCGGATGGTCAGGCCGCAGCCGCGACAGGAGACAACTCGACTGCATTGGGCCAGGGATCGACTGCTTCGGGAGCCAATACGACTGCGGTAGGACAGGGCAGTGTCGCGAGCGCTTCGAATGCCGTGGCAATCGGTGTCGGTTCGGTGGCTTCGCAGCCCAACACGGTGTCGTTCGGATCGCCCGGCAATGAGCGTCGGTTGACGAACGTGGCGCCTGGCATCAACGGAACGGATGCAGCGAACATGAACCAGTTGTGGGGTGTCCAGTCGACCGTCAATGAGGTAGCACGTCGTGCCTACTCCGGGATCGCCGCGGCAACCGCATTGACCATGATTCCCGAAGTCGACCCCGGGAAGACGATTGCGGTGGGGATCGGAGGGGGGAGTTACCAAGGGTACGCAGCGACTGCGCTCGGGGTATCCGTTCGCTTCAGCGACAACCTGAAAGCGAAGATCGGGGTAGGGATCAGCGGGAGCGCCAGCACTTATGGCGCTGGCGTCTCATATCAATGGTAAAGCGTTGATTTGAGCTCTGGGCGGATGCCGATCCTGTCGGCATCTGCCTGGAGATCTCCCTGTTCGACTGCTAATAAATGTTGCTTCGTCAAATTGGGCGTTTCATGGACAGTTTTCAACAACGCCACGCATGCCGGGTGGAACGATGAGGCCCGCTACGCTCGGGCGTTCCATTAACCACAATCGCAAAAGGCTGCGCCCAGGTGTGGGCATCTCGCTGTTTGCGCGCGACGGCCAGTCGTTGTGGGAAAACGGAATTCACCAGAACATCGCGTTCCTTGCGATGATGCTCAAGCGCTCGGACCGCGTCGGCCCCGTCTATTTCCTGAACGGCGGCGACGCGAATGCGCTGCCGGCCGGTCTCGACCTCGACGGCCTCGACATCCCGCTCGTGAAACCCGTCGACGTCACGCATGAGCTCGACGTCGTGATCGAGATGGGCGCGCAACTGCCGGCCGAATGGCTCAAGCATGTGAAGGCACTCGGCACGAAGCTCGTCGCATGCTACGTCGGCCATACCTACAGCGGCCTCGCCGAAACGCCGATCTTCGACAAGCCTTCGGGACACATCTTCAACGGCACGCAGTTCGACGAAGTGTGGGTGCTCGAAAAGTCGCAAAAGATCGACGTGCCGCTGCTGCGCACGCTCACGCGCGCGCCGGTCCATACGATTCCGCATCTGTGGTCGCCGTACTTTCTCGATCGCCGTATCGCCGCGCTGACGGGCGAAGGCATGACGTTCGGCTATCGGCCTGGTCTCCGCGCGTGGGATCTCGCGACGCTCGAACCGAACATCTCGGTCGTGAAGTCCTGCCATTACCCGATGCTTGTTTGCGACGAGTTCTACCGCGCGCATCCCGAGGCCGTCCAGCATCTGTTCGTCGTCAATTCGATACACATGAAGGCACATCCTACCTTCGTGCATTTCGCGAACAGCCTCGATCTCGTACGCCGGCATAAGGCGACGTTCGAACCGCGCACCGACCTGCCGGGCTTCATGGCGCGCCATGCGGATGCCGTCGTGTCGCACCATTGGGAAAATCCGCAGAACTACCTGTACTACGACGTGTTATATGGCGGCTATCCGCTGATCCACAATTCGACGCTGCTCGGCGATGCCGGCTACTACTACCCCGACTTCGATTCCGTCGCGGGCAGCCAGGCGCTGCTCGAAGCGTGGCTGCATCACGACGAGCGGCTTGACGACTATCGCGCGAAAGCTGACCAGCTGCTGCGATCGGTCTCGATCGACAACCCCGCCAACCTGGACGCGTTCGTTGCGCGCCTGGCCGCATGAACCGGCCCATACGCGTGTCGGAAGCCCATGTGCGTCCAGCGCCCGGCGAGGGCGGGCGCTTCGTCGTCGGCGTATCGCCGTTCGTTCATCGCACCGGCCAGTGGCTGCGGGGCGACGGGATTTTTCGGAACCTCGGGTTTCTGTGTCGGTGGTCGCCAAAGGTTCGCGGAACGCCACGTTTTTCGTCCGAGTGTATGACGACGACATGAGCTACTGCACGAAGGCGATGGTGCAATATGCCCTTGCACGGGATACAGGATCTTACGGGACGCCGGACCTGAGAACGGCCGCCGTAGTGCTGGCTGCGACAGCTTGCGATCGATTGATGCTGTGCGCTCAGCCGATCTTGAGCGTACAAGATGGTGAACGGGTTTTGTATCACGAATGCCTGGTGCGACTTCGCGGCACCGACGATCAACCGATCACATATCCGTCGGCGTTTATTCCCAGTCTGGAACGGCTTGGACTCATGCGCTTCCTGGACCGCTATGTCATTGGCATGGCCATCGAGTTCCTGGAGTCGAACTTCAACATTCGATTGGGCGTCAATATTTCCGCGCAAAGTGCGAATGAGATCGGAGGATGGGCATCGGTTCTTCGGCTGCTTGAAGGCAGACCGGACATAGCGTCTCGTCTTGTGGTGGAGATTACCGAAACTACGCAGTTGTCACCCGTAACAGGTCGAGTATTTGTCGAGCACCTGCGGCGTATCGGCTGTAGTATCGCCCTGGACGATTTTGGCGACGGGTTCAGCGTGGAGAATCGCGCGGTGATTTCTTCGCCCGAAATCATCAAGATTTCTGGTCGAATGTTACCGACGGGCGAATACGACGAGATACATCTCGAGCAGTTCAAGAAATTGGTGACGAGTGCCCGAGACCAGGCATCTCAGGTGGTGGTGGAGGGGATAGAAAGCGCCGACGCATTGCGCACCGCCTCGCTGGCCGGGGCTCACTGGTTGCAAGGCTACTACACTGGCAAGCCGAGCCGGTTGAGAATGACAGAGCAGTCCGCAGGCGGATCGGTCGGGCGCTCGATGCAGCAATTCGAGCGTATCGCCAATGCGGTGATCGATCCGCACATGGACCGAAAGATACACGGCGACGCGAGGCGCGCCTTTGCGGCCGGACTTGCAAGCGCGTTGTATGGCAGGCGTTCCGCTATCGCAACGAGTATGCGCAGTTACCTGACGGACGCGATGGAAAAACACGCGGAAACACACAATACATCATCAGTGCGACTGCTTCGGTGTTTTGCCATGCTCGGTCGAATCAATGGCCAGGAATTGGCACGCTCGATGAAATCGGGAGTCGACTTGTGAATGGTCGATATCGGAATTCTCAAGCGCCAAGCGCCCAGCGGTTCAACCTGGAGGAATAAACGGAAATGGCGACCACCAGACCAGTATCTCGCGCCCGCGGACGTCTCGTCGTCGGCGTGTCGCTGTTCGTGCGCGGCGCCGGCCAGTCGCTGTGGGAAAACGGCATTTTCCAGAACTGCCTGCTGCTGATCCTGCTGCTGCGCCAGTCGCCGCTCGTCGCGGATGCCGTGATGGTCAACGGCAGCGAACAGGTCGCCGATCCGCAGATGATGCTCGGCGAGTGGAACGTGCCGCTGCTGTCGATGGACGAAGCGCTCGAGCGCTGCGACGTGCTGATCGAGATGAGCGCGCAATTCGGCGCGGACTACCTGCGCGCGTTCCGCGAGCGCGGCGGCAAGGTCGTCACGATGCGGGTCGGCAACGACTACGTGATCGACATCGAGCGCGCGATGTTCGACAAGCCGTCGGGCTTCCTGTTCTCGGGCGCGCCGTACGACGCGGTGTGGACGATTCCCGAGTTCGAGCGCTCGTGCCTGCACTACTACCGGACGGGCCTGCGCGCACCGGTCACGATCGTCCCGCACATCTGGCATCCGATGCTGTTCGACAAGGCGCGCGCGACGCTCGGCGCCGGTTTGACGTTCGGCTATCAGCCCGGCAAGCCGCGCTGGCGCGTGACGATGTTCGAGCCGAACATCTGCATGGTGAAGACCAGCATCATTCCGATGCTGATCACGGAGGAAGCCTACCGCGCGAATCCGGCGTTCCTCGAGTTCGTGCGCGTGTGCAACACGATCCACCTGAAGGAACATCCGACGTTCGTGCACTTCGCGAAGAGCCTAGACATCGTGAACCACGGCATCACGACGTTCGAAAGCCGCTACGCGGTGTACGAATTCATGGCCGCGTACGGCGATGCGGTGGTGTCGCACACGTGGGAGAACGCGCAGAACTACCTGTACTACGAACTGCTGTACGGCGACTATCCGCTGATCCACAACTCGCCGTTCCTCGGCAAGGCCGGGTATTTCTATCCGGACTTCGATTGTCAGGAGGGGGGATGGGCACTCTTGCAGGCATTTTCAGAGCACGACGCGAACCTCGACGAGTACCGCGGAAAATCGAAATACGTGCTCGACTCGGTCAGCATCTACAACCCAGAGAACGTCGCGGCCTATACGGACGCAATCGCCGTTCTCTATCGCGACGCGTAATGCGCCGACCTTTCCGGACCCCGACAATGAACGCACGCCTGACCCTCACCCGCGCAAAATGGCTGATTGGCTGCGCCGCCGCATCGATCGCGATCGGCGCACACGCGCAATCTTCCGGTGAATCGGCCGACACGCTGCTCCGCGATTCCGATGCGGTATTCAAGCAACTCGATTCCGGCCTGTACGGCGCGGTATGGACCGACGCCGCACCGTTCCTCAAGGCGCGCATCGAGCAGGACCAGTTCACGGCGCAGATGCAGCAAGCACGCCAGTCGGTCGGCGCGGTGAGCCATCGCGGCTGGGCGCAGGTCACGCGCATCCGCTACGAGCACGCAAGCGGGATCCCCGGCGGGCTCTACGCGAACGTCGATTACGCGACGACGCTGGCGAGCGGCGCCACCATGTTCGAGAAGCTGAGCTTCCGCCTCGAGCCCGACGGCCGCTGGCACTTGACTGGCTACGTACCGCGAAGAGAGCAGAATTTTATCCAGTAGATCGTTGATCTTCGGGGACGGATAGATCGCTTCCCATCTGTTCCGGCGATCGAACTCGCGAAGCATCACCCGCCACGTCGACCAGAAGCCGGGAACAACCTGGGTCGCTTGCTGCATGACGCCGGCCGCCTGAGCGAGGCCGTCGCGTGTCTGAGACGTGCGTTGACGCCCGATCCTGGCCGTGTGCCGACGATATTCAACCTGAACCCTGCTCCTGCTCGCGATGGGGCAGTACGAGGAGGGCTGCGGCTTTACGAGGCGCGCTACCGACTCTCGTCGCATTGGGCGCTGATGCATCGAATCACGTTACGCCGGACCTGCCTGCGCCGCGGCGGGGGCGAGACGTTCGACGGGAAGTCGCTCATCGTCTGGCCGGGACAGGGGCTCGGCGATGTCGTGCAGTTCGCGCGGTATCTGCCGATGCTGAAGCGGCACGGGCTGGCGACGCTGACGGTTAGTGTGGCCAGCTGCGCTGACGCGCCTGTTGCATCGGTCGACAGGGTCGATCGTTGCGTAACGCCCGGCGATGTGACTACATTGCCGGCGCACGATTATGCGTGTCGAATCATGAGCTTGCCGATGCTGTGCGAGACGGCGGTCGACACGATCCCCGCGACGTTTCCGTATTTACACGTTCTGGCGCCGCTGGTCGAGCGGTAGCGCAGCAACGTGCCGGCCGCAGGCTTCAAGGTTGGGCTAGTGTGGGCTGGCGATCCCCGAGCCGGTCAAGCAAATGCGCACGCGACGGACCGTCGGCGCTCGCGGTCGGCGACCGCGAGTAATCGTCGATACAACGGTAATGGAAAATACGTCGATATTTGCGACTAACCGAATGCTTTTTTGCCTGCCAGCTGGAATTGCCGATCGGCACGTTCGTCGCTTCATCGATGGAGATTTCAGGGTACGTGCCGAGGCCTGCGTCGCTTGCCAGTCACACGGCGAGGCCCACTTGCAGCCCGATTTCGTTGGAGCGAGCAGAGTCCAGTCACCTTGCCGTCGAAGAGGGGTTTGCCGCTTGGTTTGAGCGCTTTGGCTTGTTTGTCGGTTAGCATCGGTTTTTGGCCCATCGCGTAGCCCATCGGGGATGACTGGACAGGCTGGATGGAGTCAGAGCAAATTGGATGGGTTGAAGACGCAAGTTATTGATTTGTTGAAGAACAATAGGATTTCACTGGATGTCCCTGGACGATAATCTGGCAGACGTGACCGAATCCGTTTCCACGCCTCGCTCCCGTTCCGCCCGTTCATCGGCCCGTTCCCGCCCGCGCTCGGCCGCTGCCGCAGGCAGCACGTCCGCCGGGGCGACGGCGCGATCCGGCAGCGCAGCGGCTGGCGACGCGTCGCGCGACGAACGGACGCTCGACCTGTTCGGCGATCCGGTGCTCGAGCCCGGCGAGCGCATGCCGGTTGCGGTGCGCGATGAAGCGATCGCGGAAGCCGACGAGTCGGCCGGCGCCGACGACGGGCGACAGGCCACGCTGGATGGATTCAGCCCGCCGGCGGATGCGGCTGCCGCGGGGCTCGGGGAAGCGGAAAGTGCGGCGGCGCCCGATGTGGCAACCGCGGTTGTTTCGACGCCTGAAGGCGGTTTGGCCGCGAACATCAACGGTACATCTGCAGAGGATCGTGCAACGGAGGCAGTGGATTTGCCTGCCGGCGATCGCGTCGTCACGCAGGTCGACGTGCCGGTGATCGATGGCGCCGCGAAGGCCGAGACGACACTGCAAGCCGCCGATGGCGAGGCGGCGCAGGCGGCGGAATCGCAGGCGACAGACGGCGAAGTCGCGAAGCCTGCGGTCGAGGCGGCAGTCGTCAAATCCCGCGAAGGGAAATCTTCCGGTGATGCCGTGAAGGAACGCCGCGCGTCGTCGGGCGGCAAGCGCCGAGCGGCTACCGGGACCAACGAAGCGGCGGCAACGCAAACCGTAGCGGTTGCAACGAGCGTCGGCTCGAAGCCGGAATCGCTTGAATCGAACCTGCCGCCGCTCGCCGCCGCGCCGGTCGAGCCGCAGACACCGGCACAACCGGCACGACCGCCCGAACCGGCCATCGCCGCGCATGCTCCGAAGCCCCGCGACACAGCTGCGCAGCCGGACGCTTCGTCGCCGCCGGTCACGCAGCCCGTGGCCTCCGCCGCATCGTTCGTGACCAAGCCATCGTCGGAGCGTGCACAACCGGCCGCGCCGGCCTTCGATCCGGACACGCACCTGCGTCCGCTGACCGACCGGCTCGCCGCGCTGCAATCCGACGTGGATGGCCTGACGGGCGCGGCCGATCGCGAGATGCGCCGCGTCAACCGGCTGCTGCTCGCGCTGGCCGTCGTCGTGCTGGCCGCGCTCGTCGCGCTGGTGCTGCAAACCCGGCAGATCGCGCACCTGAAGCAGGACGTTGCCACCAAGCAGCAGCGGATCGATCGCCTCGCGGCGGATCTGTCGACGCAGCAGGCCACGCTGATGACGCTCGAGGAGCATCACGAAGCGCTCCTGTCGCAAGTCGACCGGCTTCAGCGCAACGCAAACCGCGAGGCGGCTGTGGCGAAACGGGTTCGCCGCGCGCGTTAATCCTTCCGACCCTATCCTGTAACCCCGACGGAGCAAGGGTCGCCGTTCCGCGACGGCGATCGGCTGTCGTCCACCTGCGGCAAACCGATGCACTCGCTGGCAGAGTTCAGGGAAAACCCTTAGAATGGAGCTCATCTAAGGGAAAACCCTAGCCACATCTGTCAGGAGTCTCACATGAGCTTCATCCTCGCCCTGCTGCAAAAGATCGACGACCTGTTCGTGTCCCCGCACCTGCCGCTCGACGCCGACTACTCGTACGCCGCGCGTCACGCGGAAGCCGAGCGCGTGCGCCGTGCGCACCTCGTGCCGATCGTCGTGTACCGTCGCTGATTCGCTGATTCGCTGATTCGCTGATTCGCTGATTCGCTGATTCGCTGATTCGCTGATTCGCTGATTCGCTGATTTGGCGCGGCGCCCCTGCCTGCCCGTTTCCACCGCCGCGTCGCGCGCCGGTGCGAGTGTCCCGCTACACTGGAAGTTCGATTCCGTTCACGGCGACCGGGCCATGCTGCAGATGCGGCCGATGACGGCCGGCGAATTCCGCGCGTACCGCACGCGAGCCATTGGCGGCTACGCGAGCGATCTCGTTTCCTCCGGGCAAAATGCTGTCGAAGACGCGGCCGATCGTGCGCGCGCCTGTTTCGACATGCTGCTGCCGGACGGCCTGCTGACCGCCGGCCAGACCCTCGTCACGCTCATCGACGCCGCCACCGGCGACACTGTGGGCGACCTCTGGTACGCGATCGTCCACGAAGGGCCGAACCGTACGCTGTTCATCTACGATCTCGACATCATTCCGTCCCGGCGCCGCCAGGGCTGGGCCACGCGCGCGCTCGGAGCGCTCGACGCCGAGGCGCGCCGGTACGGCGTCACCGAGATCGGGCTGTCGGTGTTCAATCACAACGCGGCGGCGCGTGCGCTGTATCGCGCGTGTGGGTTCGTACCGATTACCACGACGTTGATCAAGCCGGTCGTGTCGGGCTGAATCCGTCGGCCCGGGTGCGTCCTCACATGCTGCCGGTTCGGCACGCCGCATAGCCGGCCAACACCGGCACGCTTCCTTATCCTTCCCGTTGGCCAAACGCCCCGTTCGGCCATCCGGCAATCACCGCCTGCCGCCTCAACGCGCGCGGCCTTTCCATCTCCGCAACAGCAACGCGTTGGTCACGACGCTGACGCTGGAAAACGCCATCGCCGCACCCGCGATCACCGGGTTCAGCAACCCGAGCGCGGCGAGCGGCACGCCGACCAGGTTGTAGATGAACGCCCAGAACAGGTTCTGCTGGATCTTGCGATACGTGCGTTTGGAGATGTCGATTGCGTCGGCGACGAGCGCCGGGTCGCCGCGCATCAGCGTGATGCCGGCCGTGTGCATCGCGACGTCGGTGCCGGTCGCCATCGCGATGCCGACATCGGCCGCGGCGAGCGCGGGCGCATCGTTGATGCCGTCGCCGACCATCGCGACGATCCCGCCGTGCGTGCGCTTCAGCGCCGCGACGACGCGCGCCTTGTCGTCGGGTAGCACCTGCGCGTGCACTTCGCCGATGCCGAGCGCCGCCGCGACGGCCGCCGCGCTGCCGCGATTGTCGCCCGTCACGAGCGCGCTCGCGACGCCGCGCGCCGACAGCGCCGCGATCGCGTCGCGGGCGCCCGGCTTCACGGTGTCGCCGAAGGCGATCAGCGCGAGCACCGCGCGCGGTGCATCGGCACGCATCAGCCACGAGATCGTGTTGCCCGCGCGTTCGAGTTCCGCTGCGCGCGCGTCGAGCGCCGGCGGCACCGCGATGCCGAGTTCGTCGCGCCAGCGCGTGCTGCCGAGCGCGAGCCGCTGCCCGCCGACGTGCGCTTCCACGCCGCGCCCGGCCACCGCGCGTGCGTCGGTCGCGACGACCGACTCCGCCGCGCCGCCATGTGCAGCCACGTCCGCGTCATGCGCGGCGACCACCGCACGCGCGAGCGGATGGTCGCTCTGCCGCTGCACGGCCGCGGCGAGCGCCAGCGCTTCGTCGCGCGGCACGTCGACGGCGTCGAACGCCGTCACGGACGGTTTGCCTTCGGTCAGCGTGCCGGTCTTGTCGAACGCGATCACGGTCGTGCGCTGCGCGAGCTCGAGCGCCTGCGCGTCCTTGATCAGCACGCCGTGCCGGGCCGCGACGCCCGTGCCGGCCATGATCGCGGCGGGCGTCGCGAGACCGAGCGCGCACGGACACGCGATCACGAGCACCGCGACCGCGTTGAGGATCGCGGTTTCCATCCCGGCGCCGGCGAGCAGCCAGCCGATGAGCGTCAGCACCGCGATGCCGAGGATCGCAGGCACGAAGACCTCGCTGACGCGATCGACGAGCCGCTGGATCGGCGCCTTCTCGGCCTGCGCGGATTCGACGAGGCGGATGATGCGCGCGAGCGTCGTTTCAGCACCGATCGCGGTGGTTTCGACGACGAGCGCGCCTTCGCCGTTGATCGAGCCGGCCGTGACGGCATCGCCGTCGTCCTTCGGCACGGGCAGGCTTTCGCCGGTGATCAGCGATTCGTCGATGTGCGAGCGGCCCGACACGATCCGCCCGTCGACGGGCACGCGCTCGCCGGGCCGGATGCCGACGTGCGTGCCGACGCGCACCTGCGACAGCGGCACGTCGCGTTCGACGCCATCCTCGACGACGCGCGCGCGGTCGGGGCGCAGCGCGTTCAGCGCGCGGATCGCTTCGGTGGTCTGGCGCTTCGCGCGCGATTCGAGCCACTTGCCGAAGCGCACGAGCGTGACGATGACGGCCGACGCCTCGAAATACAGATGGCCGGGATGCGCGGGATCGCGCAGCAGCATCCACAGGCTCAGCCCGTACGCGGCCGACGTGCCGAGCGCGACCAGCAGGTCCATGTTGCCGGTGCGCGCCTTCACCGCATGCCAGGCCGCGCGGTAGAAGCGCGCGCCGAAGCCGAACTGCACGATCGATGCGAGCACGAGCTGGAGCCAGCCGGGCAGCATCAGGTCGATGCCGAACGGCGCGGCGAGCATCGGCGCGACGAGCGGCGCGCTCAGCACGGCGGCCGCGATCACGAGGTTGCGTTCGCGGATCGCTTCGCGGCGCTTGCGTGCGTCGGGGTCCTGCGCGGGGCCGGCCGGTCGTGCATCGGCGCCGATCGTTGCGCCGGCGGGCGAGGTGGCGGGAAGCGATGCACGGTAGCCGGCCGTGGTGACTGCGGCGATCAACGTGGCGGCATCGAGTGCGCCGGCGCCGTGCACCGACGCGCGCTCGGTCGCGAGATTGACCGTCGCGCGCGCGACGCCCGGCACGGCGGCGAGCGCTTTTTCGACGCGGCCGGCGCAGGACGCGCAGGTCATGCCGCCGATGTCGAGTTCGACGTCGGCGGAAGCGGAGGTGACGACGGGCGTGGCGACGGCAGCCGGCGTCGCGCCGTAGCCGGCCTGTTTCACCGCTTCGACAAGCTGGGCGGTGGATACGTCAGCCGACGCGTCGACCGTCGCGCGTTCGGTCGCGAGGTTGACCGATGCGCGCGTGACGCCCGGCACCTTCGCGAGCGCCTTCTCGACGCGCGACACGCATGACGCGCAGGTCATGCCGTCGATGTCGAGTTCGATCGTCGCGGTGGCAGCCGGCGCAGGCGGTGGCGCCGCGTGTGGCGCGTTCTCCGACGAAGGCGTGGCCGCGACCGTTTCGGTTACCGCTTCGCGCACGGTTGCGCGGTAGCCGGCCTCGCCGATCGCGTCGACGAGCCGGCCGGGCTCGACCGCCTCCTGCGCGGTAACCGTCGCCGCATGCGCGTCGAGATCGACCGCCGCATCGACGACGCCCGGCACGGCGGCCAGCGCGCGCTGCACGCGGCCCGTGCAACCGCCGCAATGCATGCCGTCGACGCTCAGCTCGATCGTTTGCAGCGCCGCGGAGGCGAGTGGTTCAGTCATGTCGGATTCCCCAAAAGCGCGGTTCGTGCCGCGGATGGTTCCAGTATCAACATTCCCATGATGGTAAGGTCAAGTACCGGCGGCGATGCGGCGCAAGTCGATGCACGCAGGGTGTCACAACACGGAAAAAGCGATCGCCCGGCTTCCAGACGGAAAGCCGGTGCGCGCTGAGGACCAAGCTTGGCGCTCGCGAGGCGTTTACGGGCAACTGGCTGAGGGTGCCGGCGCTGTTCCGGATTTTTGCTGAATCCGGCGAACTATTTCAGATTTTTTGACGGTTCGACTAGCGTTTCACCCGTTATTCGGCATATTGGGGGATGCCCTTAGGCGCTATGATACCGGCCTGACATCAGCGCCCACCGTGACGAAACGTTGCGAGACGGTCATCCGGGCACGCTGGGGTGCCTTGTTCGCGTTCGTGAGACGAACAAGGCGTTGACTGAAAAGAACGATATTCGGCCAGTAATCGATGATTGAAAACCAGCGAGAATCAGTTTCCCTGCGACGCGCGTGCGCGTCGCTGGCGATGGCGGCATTGCTTGCAGGATGCGCGTCGCAACCAGACGCGATCCAGCGGAAAACCGGCTGGATGCGCGCGGAAGTCGCCGACTCCTATATCTATGCGTATCCGCTCGTGCTGATGGACGTCGCGAAGGAAGCGGCGACGGGCGGCGACGGTGCGCAACCGGGGCAGGCGCCGCTCAACACGCTGCGCCACGCGCAGGCGCTGCCGCCCGTCGGTGCGGTCAACCCGCCGCTGCCGGGCGTCGACACGCTCGACTCCACCGGCTGGCTCGACGTCGCCGCCGAACCCGTGATCGTCACGCTGCCCGACACGCGCGGCCGCTACTGGGACGCACGCGCGCTCGACATGTGGACGAACGTGCTGTGGTCGTCGTCGAGCGTCGCGGCGCGCGGCCCCCGTGGCGCCGGGCGATCGCAAACGATTGCCTTCGCCGCGAAGGACTGGCAGGGCACGCTGCCGAAGGGCGTGCTGCGCGTCGACGTGCCGTCCGCCAATGCGTGGCTCGAAGTGCGGCTGCAGACGAGCGGCGGGCGCGACCTGACCAACGTGAAGAAACTGCAGCGCGCGATCCGCGTGGTGCCGCTGTCCGTCTACACCGGCGCCGAGCGCGGCGCGTCGGTGGCGGTCCATGCGGGCAGCGCGCCGTCCGAAGCGGTGGGCGGCGGCACGCCGGCCGAGCAGGTGGCCGCGCTCGATCCGAAGGCGTTCTTCACGCGCTTCGCGCGGGCGCTGCAGGACAATCCGCCGCCGGCCGACGACGCGCACGCGCAGGAATCGCTCGCCGACATCGGCGTGACAGCCGGCTACCCGGTGCTGTGGACGGGCGACCGTCTCACGGCCGCGACGGCCGGCGTCGCCGAGGCGCGCGCGCGGCTCGCGACGCCGCCGTCGAACCTGCTGAACGCGAACGGCTGGACCTGGATCGGCGACACGGCCGGCAAGTACGGCCAGGACTACGCGCTGCGCGCGTACGCGGCCTACACGCAATTCGGCACCGCGACGCGCGACGACGAGACGCTCGCGATCACCCGCGTCGACAGCGACGGCCATGCGTTGAACGGTGCAAACCGCTACGTGCTGCATTTCGCGCCGGGTGCGCTGCCGCCGGTGCGCGCGTTCTGGACGCTCACGCCGTACACGACCAACGGCGCGCTGCCCGACGTCGGGTCGGCGCGCCGCTCGCTCGGCGATCGCGACCGGCTGCGCCGCAACCGTGACGGTTCGATCGACGTCGTCGTGTCGGCGTCGCCGGGCGGTACGCATGCGGCGAACTGGCTGCCGGCGCCGCGTACCGATTTCGCGCTCGCGTTGCGCCTGTACGCGCCGAAGCCGCAAGCGAGCGACGGGTCGTGGATGCCGCCCGCCATCGTCCGGAAATGACCGGTTGACCGCCGCCGTTGTCCGGCCGCCGGGCGCGGCGGCGGCGCCCGACCGCCGTACCGCCACCTCCTGAGCCTATACTTTCGGGATAGCGTGCGCGGCCGCCCGGTTTTCCGGCGCGGCCCGGCATCCATTCCCGAGGCATTCAAGCATGGCAAGCGCAGACAAAGAAACCTTACCCTCGACCCTCCATGCCCTCGGCGGCGTTGCACGCTCGCGCCGGGCCCGGCGTATCGGCATCGGCGTGCTGATCTTCCTCGTTTTATTCGGACTGCTCGGCTTCTTCGCGGCGCCGCCGCTGATCCGCCATGTCGCCGAACAGCAGTTGAGCAAGCAGCTCGACCGGCCGGCCACGATCCAGCGCATCGCACTGAACCCGTACACGCTGAACCTCGAAGCCGAAGGCATCCACCTCGGCGAGCGCGGCGGCCAGGGCGACTTCATCGACATCGGCAAGCTCGTCGTGAGGCCGTCGTGGTCGTCGCTGTTCCGCGGCGCGCCGATCGTCAACGAAATCCGGCTCGATTCGCCGCGCTTTCACGTCGTCCGCTACGACGCGCAGCGCTTCAACTTCACCGATCTGATCGAGAAGTTCTCGTCGCCGTCGCCGACGCCCGACAGCAAGCCGACGCAGTTCTCGGTATCGAACATCCAGGTCAACGACGGCCGGATCGATTTCGACGATCGCCTGCTGAACGAAAAGCACGTCGTCGACCACTGGACGCTCGGCATTCCGTACATCGCGACGCTGGCCTCGAAGACGGACATCTTCGTCGAGCCGAAGCTGCGCGCGCGCTTCGACGGCAGCCCGATCTCGATCGACGGCAAGACCAAGCCGTTCGCGCAGTCGCGCGAATCGGAGATCGCGCTGAAGTTCGACCGGCTCGACGTGCCGAAGCTGATCTCGTACGTGCCGGCGAAGCTGCCGGTGACCGTGACGAGCGGCCTGCTGAGCAGCAACCTCACGGTCAATTTCGTGATGAGCGGCGAGACGCCCGCGCTGCGCGTGTCGGGCACCGTCGACCTGAACGACGCGAAGGTGACCGACCGCACGTCGGCGCCGCTGTTCGCCGCGCGCGGCGTGCACGTCGCGGCGGCTGGCCTCGAGCCGCTGCGCAACGCCATGCACTTCGACGAGATCCGGCTCGACCAGCCGGTGGTCGACCTGTCGCGCGACAAGCAGGGCGTGCTGAACGTCGAGAAGCTCGTCGTGCAGCCGGCCGCCGCGCCGAAGGCCGAAACCGGCAAGCCGGCCGCGTCGGCCGCCGCCGTTTCCGCTGGGTCCGGCGCATCCGCCGCGTCCGGTGCCACCGTCGTCGCCGCCAGCGGCGCGAAGGCCGAAGGCGGCGTCGCCGCGAAGGCAGCGCCGCCGCTCGACCTGACGATTCGCCATGTCGCGATCGACGGCGGCACGATCAACGTCGACGACCGCGTGCCGGCGACGCCGACCGCGATCTCGCTGACGAAGCTCGCCGCGACGCTCGACGGCTTCTCGCTGCAGGGCAAGACGCCCGCGAAATACACGCTGTCGACGTCGCTGTCGCGCGGCGGCGACGTGAAGGCCGAAGGTGCGTTCAACCTCGCGGCGAAGCAGGCCGACACGAAGCTGACGGTGGCCGCGCTCGCGCTGCCCGCGCTGCAGCCGTACCTCGGCGAGGCGACGCGTGCGCGCGTGCTCGACGGCATGCTCGGCGCGACCGTCAACGCGAAGACCGACTGGGGCAAGACGCCGCTCGCCGCGGAAGTCGCCGACAGCACGGTCAGCCTGAAATCGCTGAAGATCGCCGCGCCGGACAACAAGGCGCCGGCCATCGTCCTGCCCGACGCAACCGCGAAGATCGCGAAGGTCGACGTCGCCGCGCGCGCCGCGGAGATCGCCAGCGTCGACGCGAGCGGGCTCGCGCTCGACGTGAAGCGCCTGAAGGACGGCAAGATCGACCTCGCGGCGCTGGCCGAACCTGCGCAGGCGGCGGTGCCGCCGCGCACGGTCGCGCGCAAGGCGCAGGCCGCCGCGCCGTCGTGGCACTACCGGATCGATGCGCTGAACGTGAAGGACGCTGCGGCGAACTTCACCGACCTGTCGACGCCGCGCCCGGTGAAGCTCGCGATCAAGCCGCTCGACCTGTCGGTGCAGAAGATCAGCGACGACCTGACGAAGCCGTTGCCCGTGCAACTGAAGGCGACGCTGAACCGCAAGGGCGCGCTGAACGTAACGGGCGACGTGACCGCGCAGCCGCTGAAGCTGGGCCTGAAGATCAACGGCAACCGCCTCGACGCGGCCGCGTTCGAGCCGTATTTCGGCAGCGCGCTGAACGCGACGATTGCCAGCGCGCTGCTCAACGCGCAGGGCAACCTGACGTTCGCGCAGGTGAAGGACACGCCGCGCGCCACCTATCGCGGCGACGTCGCGCTGGTCGACGTGCGGATGCTCGACAAGGCGACCTCCGACCCGTTCGCCGGCTGGCGCTCGCTCGCGCTGTCGAACCTGAAGGCGAACTACGACGAGAAGGGCACCGACGTCGACGCCGCGCGCGTGACGTTCTCGAACTTCTACGGCCGCGTGCTGCTCGACGCGCAGGGGCGGCTGAACCTGAAGGACGTGGTGGCGAAGGAGACGGGCCCCGCGCAGTCGCTCACGCGCGACGCGAGCAAGGGCGAACCGGTGCCGCTGTCGCCGGGCGTGACGCCGCCGGACGCCGCGCAGGCCGCATCGGCCGCGGCCGCGCAGCAGGCGTCCGTGCCGGCCGCCGCGTCGGCGACGGTGGTCGTGAAGGCCGCGCCGCAGCCGCGGAACCCGGTGCGGATGCACTTCGGCGAACTGGTGCTGCAGAACGGCCGCGTCACGTATACGGACAACTTCATCAAGCCGAACTACACGGCGAACCTCGTCGCGATCAAGGGCACGGTCGGCGCGTTCGGCACGGATTCGACGACGTCCGCGCCGGTCGACGTCGCCGCGAACCTCGCGGGCAACGGGCCCATCTCGATCAAGGGCTCGGTGAACCCGCTGATCGAGAAGCCGGCGCTCGACCTCACGGCGACCGCGCACGACATCGAGCTGACCAATCTGACGCCGTATTCGGCGAAGTACGCGGGCTATCCGATCACGAAGGGCAAGCTCAACGTCGATCTGCACTACCAGCTCGCGAACGATCAGCTGTCGGCGAACAACCACATCTTCATCGACCAGTTGACGTTCGGCGACCACATCGAGAACGACACGGCGACGAAGCTGCCGGTGAAGCTCGCGATCTCGCTCTTGAAGAACACGCGCGGCCAGATCGACGTGAACCTGCCGGTGTCGGGTTCGCTGTCGAATCCGGAATTCAGCGTCGGCGGGCTGATCTGGCGCGCGGTGCTGAACCTGATCGCGAAGGCCGTCACGTCGCCGTTCACGCTGCTCGCGAATGCGTTCGGCGGGGGCGGCGGCGAGGATCTCGGCTACGTCGAGTTCGCGCCGGGTTCGTATGTGCTGACCGACGCGCAGGAGAAGAAGCTCGACACGGTCGTGAAGATGCTGACCGAGAAGCCGTCGATCCGCCTCGACCTGATCGGCCGCGTCGATCCGGCGCAGGACACGCCGGGGCTGCGCGACGCGTACGTCGAGCGGCTGGTGCGTCAGCAGAAGCTGAAGGACGTGATCGGCCAGGGCGAAAGCATCGATCCGATGTCGGTGAAGGTCGACAAGGCCGAATACTCGAAATACCTGACGCGCGCGTACAAGGCCGCCGACTTCAAGAAGCCGCGCAACCTCGTCGGCCTGCAGAAGACGCTGCCCGACGCGGACATGAAGCAGGCGCTCGCCGATCACGCACCCGCCGACGACAACGCGCTGCGTGCGCTCGCTCAGCAGCGCGCGCAGGCCGTGCGCCAGTATCTCGACGGCAAGATCGATTCGAGCCGCATGTTCGTCGTCGCGCCGAAGCTCGATGCGAAGGGCATCTCGGACAAGGGCGCGACGACCCGCGTCGACTTCGGGCTGCAGTAAGCGTTATCGCCAGCCGTCATCCGCCGCCGCGCCCGCACCCATCGGGCGCGGCGGCTTTTTTCAGCGCCCGGCGATCGCCGGTTCGCGCTTGTCCAGCTCCTTCCTCGCGGCCAGCGGCAGACGTGCGTCGTCCCACTGCGTCAGCCATTCGACTTCCTTCGCGGTGAACACCTGTCCGTAGTTGCGCAGCGCGTACTGCAGCGCGTCGACGACGTGATGGCGAATGATTTCGGGGGTACGTGCATCGTCCAGCACGAACCGGAGGGCTTCCAGGGTCGACATACTCGTGCTCCGGGTCAGGGAAAACCCTTTATTACACGCCAATAGTCGCGGGCCAAGCCGAAAAAAAATCCTGCCGCGCGGGGCTGGCCCACGCGAGGGCCGTGGATTGCGACGCCTTCATGGGCGGCGACGGGCATCGCGCTCGTCGCGGTGTCGCGCGTGTCGCGCAGGGGCTGGCCGGTTCGGCGTGGGCGAAGGCATCGGCCCGGCGCTTCGCCCGGCGCGCGTCGTGCGCGGGCTTGAAACGGGGCGCGCAACCCGCCATATTGGCCGGGTATCACCCGTTCAACGACGTACCGAAAGGATCGTTCATGCGCCTTCTGCTTGCCCTGCTGCTCCCGTGGTTCCAGTTCTTCACGATCGGTCGCCCGATCGCGGGGATCATCTGTCTCATCCTTCAAATCACGATCATCGGCTGGCTGCCGGCCGCGATCTGGTCCGTGTATGCGCTGAGCCAGTACAAGACCGATCGCAAGATCGAGGCCGCGTTGCGCGGGCGGGGGTAGGGCGCAAGCGACAGCGCAATATTTTCCGCTGACAAGCATGCCGATACCGGGCATTTCGGCAGATATCTACATAATTTGCGGGCCAAGTTAGGCGCGATTTGTATAGATTTCTGCTGAAATGGACAAACGCTATAACGCGATGTCGCTCCCCGAACAGCTTGCGCTGCCGCGCCAGGCAATCGAGGACGTTCTCGCGCATCCCGAGTGGTCGTTGCGCGAATCGGTGCGCCATCTGAAGAAGACGATGCGGCTGACGAGCGCCGAGATGGCGAAGCTCGCAGGCGTGTCGACCAAGACGATTCAGGATATCGAACAGGGCCGCAGTGACGGGACGGTACAGACGATGAATCGCATCTTCGGCATGCTGGGGCTCAAACTGGGTGTGGTGCGGCAGAGCCCGTAGCCGGGCAGCACATGTCGGCCGGAGGTTCCTCGATATTGCGGCGCTGGCTGCATGCGGCTGAAGCGGCATGCCGTCGACGACAAAACGGCCGCCCGGTCCATCGTTCGACCGGGCGGCCGCTCCGGCCTACTTCACCGCAAACAGCGTCAGGTTCATGAAGATCTTGAACGCATAGCCGAGCGTGACGGCGCCGATCACGCCGCCCGCCCACAGAACGACGAACCACATCCAGCCGCGCATCCGCGGCCGTGGCGCCTCGGGCGGGCGATCGGCGGAATCAGTGGTGGTAGTAATGCTGGTCTTCATGGCGCACCTTGCCTCGGAATACCCAGTAACCCATCGTCGTGTAGGCGATGATGATCGGGAGGATAACCGCTGCGCCGACCAGCGTGAAGGTCTGGCTCGAACGCGGCGCCGCCGCTTCCCAGATCGTCATCGTCTGCGGAATCGCGTACGGGAATAGCGTGACGAGCAGGCCGACGTAGCCGAGCAGCACCAGCGCCAGCGCGAGCAGGAACGGCGTCATGTCGTGCCGGCCGCGCACCGCGCGGCGCATCCACACCGCGCACGCGGCCACCAGGAACGGCACCGGCAGCAGACGCCAGAACAGCCCCGAATCGAACCAGCGCTGCGCGATGGCCGGGTCCTGCAGCGGCGTCCACAGGCTGACGACCGCGATGAAGCCGAGCAGCACGACGGTCAGCGGCCACACGACGCGATGCAGGCGGCGCTGCAGGTCGCCTTCGGTCTTCGCGACGAGCCAGCAGCAGCCGAGCAGCGCGTACGTGACGATCAGGCCGAGGCCCGTCAGCAGGCTGAACGGCGTGAGCCAGTCGAACGCGCCGCCGGCGTACACGCCGTCCTTCACGTCGATGCCCTGCAGGAACGCGCCGAGCGCGATGCCCTGAAACAGCGTCGCGCCGGCCGAGCCGCCGATGAACGCGAGATCCCACAGCTGCTTCGTGCGTCGCGCCTTCGCGCGGATCTCGAACGACACGCCGCGGAAGATCAGGCACACCAGCATGAAGATCAGCGGCAGATACAGCGCCGACAGCACCGTCGAATAGACGATCGGAAACACCGCGAACAGCCCGGCGCCGCCGAGCACGAGCCACGTCTCGTTGCCGTCCCACACAGGGGCGACGGTGTTCATCATCAGGTCGCGTTCCTTCTCGTCCGGGAAGAACGGGAAGACGATGCCGATGCCGAGGTCGAAGCCGTCGAGCACGACGTACATGAAGAGCCCCAATGCGATGATCGCGGCCCAGATTACGGTGACGTCCATAGGTTTTCTCGTATGCGAATGGGATGGGCTCAGACGGTCTCGATCAGCTCGTCGACGGCCGACATCGGGCGGCGCGCGGTGTGATCGGGGCGCGTATCGGGCAGATCGTGTTTCGCGTCGTGCTTGACGTCGGGCAGCGCCGGGCCGGCCTTCATCAGCTTCAGCATGTAGTACACGCCGGTGCCGAACACGAGGAAGTACACGATCACGAACGTCATCATCGACAGGCTCACCTGCTGCACCGACAGCGGCGACACGGCCTGCGCGGTGCGCATCACGCCATACACGACCCACGGCTGGCGGCCGGCTTCGGTCGTCACCCAGCCCGCGAGCAGCGACACGAACCCGGTCGGGCCCATCACGAGCGCGAAGCGCTGGAACCACTTCGATTCATACAGGCGGCCGCGGCGGCGCAGCAGCCACGCGAGCGCGGCGAGGCCGATCATCGCGAAGCCGAGGCCGACCATGATCCGGAAGCTCCAGAACACGACCGTCGAATTCGGGCGGTCTTGCGGCGGGAAATCCTTCAGCCCGCGGATCTCGCCGTCCCAGCTGTGCGTGAGGATCAGGCTGCCCAGGTGCGGCACCTTCACCGCGTAGCGGGTCGTTTCGGCCTTCATGTCCGGAATGCCGAACAGGTTGAGCGCGGTGCCGCCCTTTTCGGTTTCCCACAGCCCCTCGATCGCGGCGATCTTCGCGGGCTGATGCTTCAGCGTGTTGATGCCGTGCTGGTCGCCGATCACGGCCTGCAGCGGCGCGAGCACCAGCAGCAGCCACAGCGCCATCGAGAACATCTTCTTCACGCCCTTGTCGCGGCGGCCCTTCAGCAGGTGCCACGCGCCCGTCGCTGCCACCACCAGCGCGGCGACGATGAACGCGGCGATCGCCATGTGGAACAGGCGGTACGGGAACGACGGGTTGAAGATGATCGCGAACCAGTCGGTCGGCACGACGCGGCCGTCGACGATCTCGAAGCCCTGCGGCGTCTGCATCCAGCTGTTCGACGCGAGGATCCAGAACGTCGAAATCAGCGTGCCGATCGCGACCATCAGCGTCGCGCCGAAGTGCGCGCGCGGGCTCACGCGGTTCCAGCCGAACAGCATGATGCCGAGGAAGCCGGCCTCGAGGAAGAACGCGGTCATGACCTCGTACATCAGCAGCGGACCGGTGACGGCGCCGGCGAAGCTCGAGAAGCCCGACCAGTTGGTGCCGAACTGATAGCTCATCACGACGCCGGACACGACGCCCATCCCGAACGCGACCGCGAAGATCTTCGACCAGAACAGGCAGAGGGTTTTGTAGTACTGCTTGCCGGTCTTGAGCCAGCGGTATTCGAGCACGGCGATGAAGCTGGCGAGGCCGATGCTCAGTGCCGGGAAGACGATGTGAAAGGAGACGGTGAACGCGAATTGCAGGCGGGCCAGATCGAGGGCCGAAAGTGCGGTGTCCATACCAGTTGACCGAGGCTTGACGATACCCGCCGGCGGGTGCCGACGGACCCCGGCGGACTGGCGTCGGGGTTGGCTGGAGTATGGGCCGCGATGTTGCACCGCGAAATGCGCCAACTCGTCGCAGATGTCCAGCCCATCGCGCCCGGTTTCGCGGTAAATCTTTGATTCGTATCAAGAAGGCCGTTCGCCGCGCGTGCGGCCGCGGCGTGGCGGTCTGACGCACGTGCGTCAATATGGCGCGTCGCGTCATCGGAACGACGTCGCGCGTCCGGAATCGGCGCGCGCGGCGGCGGCCGGCAGGCGCCGCGCGAATTGCGTACACTCTCAGCTTCGTTTCGGCAGGGCCGGGCGCATCGGTTCCGGCTCGCGTTTACCCAGGGCACAGTGATGATCGATTTACGCAGCGATACCGTGACACGTCCGAGCCAGGCGATGCTGGCCGCAATGACCGCCGCCGAAACTGGCGACGACGTCTGGGGCGACGACCCGACCGTCCTGCGTCTGCAGGCGGTGACGGCCGAGCGGGCCGGCAAGGAAGCCGGCCTGTTCTTCCCGAGCGGCACGCAGAGCAACCTGGCCGCGCTGATGTCGCATTGCGAGCGCGGCGACGAGTACATCGTCGGCCAGCTCGCGCACACCTACAAGTACGAAGGCGGCGGCGCGGCCGTGCTCGGGAGCATCCAGCCGCAACCGATCGAGAACGCGCCGGACGGCACGCTGCCGCTCGCGAAGATCGCCGCGGCGATCAAGCCGCTCGACAATCACTTTGCCCGCACGCGCCTGCTCGCGCTCGAAAACACGATCGGCGGCCAGGTGTTGCCGGAAGGCTATGTGCAGGAAGCCGTCGCGTTCGCGCGCGGCCGGGGCTTGTCGACGCACCTCGACGGCGCGCGCGTGTGCAACGCGGCCGTCGCGTCGGGGCGCCCGATCGCCGAGCTGTGCGCGCCGTTCGACACCGTGTCGATCTGCTTCTCGAAAGGGCTCGGTGCGCCGGTCGGCTCGGTGCTGGTCGGCAGCCGTGCGCTGATCGAGCGCGCTCAGCGCTGGCGCAAGGTGCTGGGCGGCGGGATGCGGCAGTCGGGCATTCTCGCGGCGGCGTGCCTGTATGCGCTCGATCACAACGTCGAGCGGCTCGCGGACGATCATGCGAATGCCGCGCATCTCGCGGCCGGCCTCGCGCGCATCGATTCGGTGAAGGTGCTGTCGCATGCGACGAACATGGTGTTCGCGCAATTCCCCGAAGCCGATTGCGCGCCGCTCGAGGCGTGGCTCAAGGAACGCGGCATCCTCACGCAGATGCTGTATGCGTCCCGCTTCGTCACGCACTGCGACGTGTCGCGCGCGGACATCGACACGTTCATCGACGCGGTCGGCGCGTATTTCGCGCAGCGTCGCGCGTGAAGCGGAATGCGCCGGCCGGCGACGGGCCGGCGCGACGTGGCATGACGCAAAACCCCGAGGGACGACGCGGCATGTAGGCGGTCGATCGTTACCGCGCGGGCGGATTACGCTTGCGACGGCGTGTCGACGGGCGGCGTGCCGTCGTGGAACAGCGATTTCAGTTGCGTGCGCAGTTCGGCGCTGTCGGTGTGCTGGTGTACCGAGACCGCATGTTGCACGGCGGCCTCGAGCAGTTCGTTGTCGGAGTCGGCCGAAATGGCGACCGAGCAATGCATCGCGCTGGGAAACTCGCGGCAATCGATATAGCGGCGGGACATGATGTTCTCCTCACACGAAAGGGAACGGCCGGACCTGGATGATCGGCCGCGCGGCGCGTTCGCGAGGCCGATGGAAAAAGTATAGGCGGCGCGGCCGACTTTTCTCGCCGCAGTGCGCACCGCGCCGGCCGTGTCGATCGCCCGCGCGCCGGCCGGCGCGTCACGGCAACGGCGCGAGCAGCCGGCGCGCCGCTTCGACCACCCGCGCGGACAGCGACGCCATCGTCGGCGACTGCACGGTCCACGCGTGCCAGTACAGCGTGACGTCGGTCGGATGCGTGGGCGCGAGATCGACGAGCCCTTGCGCATCGAGCGGCGCGGTGCCGATCAGTGGCTCCGGCACCATCGCGTAGCCGAGCCCGTGCCGTACCGCCGCGAAGTGCGAATGGGTGCCCGGCACGTAGTGGCATGGATACGCGCCTTCGGGCAACCCGAACTTTTCCTTCAGAAACGACGATTGCAGCGTGTCGCGCCGCGAATACGCGACGACGGGCGCGTGGCGCGCACTCGTGCGGTTCAGCCCGCGTGGAAACCAGCGCACCGCGAACGCGGCGGCTGCGAGCAGCCGGTAGCGCATCGTGCCGAGCGGCGTCGCGAGGCAGCCGCGCATCGGCTTCGGCTCGGTTGTCACGCAGCCGACCGCCATCCCGCTTTCGAGCAGCGCGAACGTGTGGTCCTGGTCCTCGACGATCAGTTCGAACAGGATCCGCTCGCCCGCGAGTACCGACGTCAGCGCGGGCAGGAACCACGTGCCGAGGCTGTCGGCGTTCAGCGCGATCGTCACGGAGATCGGCGATTCGCGCTCGGCCGCGAGCGTGCTCTGGAGGTCGGCCTGCAGCAGCGCGACGCGGCGCAGATGCTGCAGCACGCGCTGCCCGGCCACTGTCGGGCGGCACGGCCGCGTGCGCAGCACGAGCGGCGTGCCGAGGCTCGCTTCCAGCGCGCGGACCCGCTGCGTGACGGCGGACGCCGTCACGTGCAGGCGCACGGCCGCCTGCTCGAAGCTGCCGGTGTCGGCGACGGCCAGCAGCGCGGCGGCCTGCTTCGGATCGATCGTCATCGACATGTCGGGAGCAATTCCTGTGATCGGGGACGAGAACAGGCCGTAGTGTAAGGCAGCGTGCGTTGCCGTCCCGGCGCGGCACGTCGTTCGGCGGTGCGCGATTCGTCGTCGGAATCGGTTGCCGCGCATGGGGCGCGGCGGCGCGGGCATTTTGATCTACGCTGTATGAATGTGCGCGATGCCGCTCGCGCGGCGGCGATGTCGTCGTGCCGGCGCAGGCCCCTGACGACGCCATGCAGTGTGCCGATCCGACTACACCTCACTGAAGAACACGCGACGGAGCAATAAAGCAATGATCTTCCGGCAACTTTTCGACCCGCAGTCGTCGACGTACACGTATCTGCTCGCCGACGGCGCATCGCGCGAAGCGCTGCTGATCGATCCCGTGTTCGAGCAGGTGCGCCGCGACGCGGCGCTGCTCGACGAACTCGGGCTGCGGCTCGTCGCGACCGTCGACACGCACGTGCACGCCGATCACGTGACGGGCGCGTGGCTGCTGAAGCAGCACACGGGCAGCGCGATCGCGATCTCGGCGGCGAGCGGCGCGCAAGGCGCCGACCGCTACCTGAACGACGGCGACCGTTGCGCGTTCGGCGCGCGCTACCTGACCGTGCGCGCGACGCCCGGCCACACGAACGGCTGCATCAGCCTCGTGCTCGACGACGAATCGATGGCGTTCACCGGCGATTGCCTGCTGATCCGCGGCACCGGCCGCACCGACTTCCAGCAGGGCGACCCGCGCGCGCTGTATCGCGCGGTGCACGGCCGGCTCTTCACGCTGCCGGCCGCGTGCCTGCTGTATCCGGCGCACGACTATCGCGGGCTCACGGTGACGAGCGTCGGCGAGGAGCGGCGCTTCAACCCGCGCCTCGGCGGCGATCTCAGCGAAGACGATTTCGCCGGCTACATGCGCAATCTCGGGCTCGCGCATCCGCGCCAGATCGACGTCGCGGTGCCGGCGAACTTGCGGTGCGGCGTGGCCGCGAACGCGCCCGATGCGCAGGCCGCCCCCGGCTGGGCGCCGCTCGTCTATACGTTCGCCGGCTTCTGGGAAATCGATCCGCAATGGCTCGAGGATCATCTGCCGGCCGTGCAGGTCGTCGACGTGCGCGAGCCGGACGAATTCACGGGCCCGCTCGGTCATCTGCCCGGCGCGACGCCGATTCCGCTCGGCGAACTGGCCGCGCGCGCCGGCGAAATCGCGCGGGACCGGCCGGTCGTGACCGTGTGCCGGGCCGGCGGGCGCTCCGCGCAGGCGACGGTGATCCTGAAGCAGGCCGGCTTCGATGCGGTCGCGAATCTCGGCGGCGGGATGCTGCGCTGGCGCGCCGAAGGGCGCGTCGTGATGGACGGCCGGTCGTAGCGGCCGAGGCCGGCTCCCTCGAAAAAAAATCCGGACCGGTGTCGAAACGGCCCGGCGCCGTTCGTCGTCCAGGTATCCGATCATGTGGCGCCGCCTGACGCGGCGCCGAAACCCTGAGAGACCCGCGATGATGCCGACGCTTTACGCCCATCCCTTTTCGTCCTACTGCCAGAAGGTGCTGACCGCGCTGTACGAGAACGGCACGCCGTTCGACTATCGCGTGCTTGCGCACGACGATCCGAAGCCGATGCAGGAACTGGCCGCGCTGTGGCCGCTGAAGCGCTTCCCGGTGCTCGTCGACGCGGGCCGCACGGTGATCGAGGCGTCGATCATCATCGAGTATCTCGGCCTGGCCCATCCGGGCCCCGTGCGCCTGCTGCCCGACGATCCGCGCGCCGCGCTCGAGGTGCGGACGATGGACCGCTTCTTCGACAACTACGTGGCGACGCCGCAGCAGAAGGTCGTGTTCGACGCGCTGCGGCCGGAAGCCGAGCGCGATGCGCGCGGGGTGGCCGACGCGCGCGCGATGCTCGATACGTCGTACGCGTGGCTCGACAAGACGATGGCCGATCGCGAATGGGCGGCCGGCGATCGTTTCAGCCTCGCCGATTGCGGCGCGGCGCCGTTCCTGTTCTACGCGGACTGGACGCACCGGATCGATCCGGCGTTCGCGAACGTGATCGCGTACCGCAAGCGCCTGCTCGCGCGGCCTTCGTTTGCGCGCGCGGTCGACGAGGCGCGGCCGTATCGTTCGTTCTTTCCGCTCGGCGCGCCCGATCGCGACTGACGGGCGCGGCCGTCGCACGGCGTGCTGCCGCTGCACATGGCCGGCAGCGCGCGCCGGGGCGACGGAACGACAGCAGCAGCGGCAGCATCGCGCGTGTGCCCGTCACATCGTGCGCGTGGCCGACTGCGCGAGCGTCAGCAGTTCGTCGAACTGCGTGATCAACTCGAAGCACAGCAGGAACGCGAGCGTATAGGCGGGCGCGGGGAAGCGCCGGATCGTCTCCAGCACCTGCGGCGCGAAGCGCGAGCGGATCGCGTCGCGCGTCAGCAGCCACGCGATCGCGATGCCGATCGCGGCGCCCGCGATCAGGTCGGTCGGGTAGTGAAAGCCGAGATACGCGCGCGGCAGGCAGATGAACACGACCGAATACAGCAGTGCGACGACGCCGACGCGGCGCGCGATGATGAAGATGCCGGTGGCGATCGCCATCCACAGCATCGCGTGATCGCTCGGAAACGAACTCCATGTCTGCAGGGTCGCCGCGCGCAGTCCGGCCGACGGGAAGTGCAGGTGCAGGTCGGTGTTGTAGATCGGCCGCACGCGGAACGGCAGCACCTGCGCGAGCACGCGGCCGACGGCGAGCGCGACGAGCCCGCTCGCGACGGTGGCGACGACCAGTTCGCGTTGCCGTTCGCGATGCGGGCCGGGCTGGAACCACAGCCAGCACAGCACGGGAACGAGCACGAAGCCCTTGAACGTGTAGAGGCCCGCGATCACGCGGATCGCGTGATTCATCAACGGGCCGAACGTCACGTGGGTGAGGAAGATCTGGATCGTGGTGTCGAAATCGTTCATGTCCTGTGCGACCCGGGCGGACGCGCCGCGCATGACGGGCGGCCGGCTGGATCGAAAAGCGCGCTCGCACCGAGCGCAACGGGGGGCAAGTATGTCACCCGTTATTTCGAAGAAAATGCGAAAAAATACCGGGATTCCCCTGATAAACCGGGGCTGTGTGGTGGGGCCGGATGGGCGAGCGCCGTGTGGTGCGGTAGGTCGAATCGTCCGACGTTTGCGGGCGGCCATGCACGCGCGCCGGAAAAATATTTTGTTGAACTGGACAATTCGGCAGGACGGTGCGGACCTTGCGCCGAATGAGTGATTGCCGTGCCGGAGTGGCGTAAATCTGCCGGGCGGCGCAGCGTCATGCGTGTGCCGATCAAAAAATTAAAAAGCGGGCAAGCCTCATCGGCCTGCCCGCCGGCGTGACGCGATGCGCGGCTTCAGTTGCGCCACACCCGCACGGCGAGCGCGGCCAGCGACGTCACGACGGCCAGCGCGGTCACCGCATTCCAGCCCAGTTGCGCGAGCAACGAACTGCCGATTGCCGCGCCCGCCGCCATCCCGATGAACATGCCGACGAACAGCACCGCGTTGAGACGGCTGCGCGACGCGGGATCGATCCGGTAGACGATCGATTGGTGCGCGATCAGCGTGGCCTGCACGCCGAGATCGAAGCCGATCGTCGCGAGCGCGAGCAGCACGAGCTGCGCATGCGGCGACATCAGCGGCGCGGCGGCCATCGACGCGAACGACACCGTCGCGATGCCGATGCCGATACGCGTGACGCGCTCGGGGCCGTGATGGTCGGCCAGACGTCCGGCGATCGGCGCGGCCAGCGCGCCGGCGGCGCCCGCGAGGCCGAATGCGCCGGCTGCCGCGCTGCCGAGATGGAACGGCGCGCCGTGCAGCATCACCGCGAGCGTCGACCAGAATGCGCTGAACCCGACGGCCAGCAGCCCCTGGGCGAGCGCGGCGCGGCGCAGTGCCGAATGCTCGCGCCACAGCGCGCCGAGCGAGCCGATCAGCGCACGGTACGGCAGCCGCGTGGTCGGCTCGAAGCGCGGCAACCCGCGTGCGGCCACCGCGCCGATCACGGCGACGCTGGCGGCCGCGAGCGCGAACATCGCGCGCCAGCCGGCCGTCTCGGCGATGAATCCGGCCACGACGCGCGACAGCAGGATGCCGAGCAGCAACCCCGTCATCACGGTGCCGACGATGCGGCCGCGATGCGTGTCGTGAGCGAGCGTCGCGGCGGCCGGCACGACGTCCTGCGCCATCGTCGCGGCGAGGCCGATCGCGAAGCTCGCCGCGAGCAGCAGGCCGAGCGACGGCGCGACGGCGGCCAGCAGCAGCGCGACGACCAGCGCGGCGGCCTTGGTCACGATCACGCGGCGCCGGTCGAAGCGGTCGCCGAGCGGCGCGAGCAGCAGGATGCCGAGCGCATAGCCGAGCTGCGTGAGCGTCGGCACGAAGCCGATCGCCCGCGCCGACGCGCCGAGATCGGGCGCGAGCGCGCCGAGCATCGGCTGCGCGTAGTAGAGCGGGGCGACGCCGAGGCCGGCGGCGGCCGCGAGCAGCAGCACGAGCCGGCGATCGGGCATCGAATGGGCAGCCGGGCGGGCCGGGGCATGCGCCACGCGGGGCGCGGCGTCGAGACTGGTCGGGGTGGACATCGCGTGCATCCTCGGTTGAAGAAAGGGTTGGACGCGAGTGTGGCGGTACTCGGCGGACGACGGTAGTGCCGCCTTGCGCACATTTGTTATACGCTCCACGAATGACCGAAAAATCTCCTCCCTCTCGCGCTGCTGGCGGATCTCCGCGCGTTCAGACGGTGCCGGTGAACGGTGCGGGCTATCGCTTCGAGCTGATGGAAACCTTCGTGCGCATAGTCGAGGCCGGCAGCCTGTCGGCGGCCGCCGTGCAGCTGCATACCACGCAGCCGACGATCAGCCGCCGGCTGCAGGCGCTGGAAAGTTCGCTCGGCATGCGGCTGCTGCAACGCACGACCCATACGATGCGGCTGACCGTCGACGGCGAGCGGTGCTTCAAGCAGGCGAAGGAGCTGCTGGCGAGCTGGGCGGCGTTCGAGGCCGATTTGCGCGGCGCGCAGGAGGAGCCGGACGGGCTGCTGCGCGTCGCGGTGCCGCACGCGTTCGGGCAGCAACGTTTCGTTGCGCCGCTCGCGCAGTTCCTGCGCGACTATCCGCGCGTGTCGGTCGAGTGGCTGCTGCAGGACGAGGTGCGCGATTTCGTCGGCAGCGGCATCGATTGCGCGATCCAGGTCGGCGAGCCCACCGATCCCGGCGTGGTCGCGATCCGGCTGACGAAGGTGCCGCGTTTCGTGGTCGCCGCGCCGTCCATACTGAACGGCGCCGACGTGCCGGCCGATCCGGACGCGCTCGCCGCGCTGCCATGGCTCGCGTTGCGCACGTACTACCGCAACGAGCTCGCGCTGACGCATGCGGCCACCGGCGACACGCGGCGCATCGCGATCCGCCCGCGCATCACGACCGCGAACCTGTATGCGCTGCGCAGCGCGGCGCTGCTGGGCGTCGGCGCGTGCGTCGGATCATCGTGGATGCTCGCCGACGATCTCGCGCGCGGCGATCTCGTGCACCTCGCCCCCGAATGGGAGGCCGCGTCGCTGCCCGTCTACCTGACTTATCCGCATGCGCAGTTCTATCCGTCGCGGCTCGTGCGGTTCGCCGCGATGATGCGCGAGGCCGTGCCGGCGCTCGTCGAAGGGCGCGACGGCTGAAGCAACGCGGCCCGGGTGGCGGTACGCCGTCAGCCCCGCCGGATCCCTTCGGGCAGCGCGCTGATGCGGCGCACTTCAGGCGAATCGAGCCACGCGCGCGACGTCGCGCAGTCGACGAACATGTCGGTCGCGTCCTCGCCCCAGAACAGGTCGCCGTCGAGCACGAAGGTCGGCACGCCGAACACGCCGTCGGCGATCGCGCGATCCGTGTTCACGCGCAACGCGTCCTTGACCGGCTGGGCTTCGACGGCCGTCACGCCTTCCGGGAAGCCGACGGCTTCGCACAGCGCGGCGAAACCTGCCGGCGTCGACACGTCCTCGCCGTCGCGCCAGATATGCCGGAAGATCCGCTGGATCGCGTCGCGTGAGCCGCCCATCGCGATCGCGAGGCGCAGCGGCTTGATCGGATTGAACGGGTGCGCGGGCGGCATCCGGAACGCAATGCCGAGCTTGTCCGCGCGGTATTGCGCATGCCGATAGGTGAACACGCGTTTGGCCGCGATCTCCGCCGGCGCTTTCTGGCCCCAGTGCGTGAGCAGCGCACCGAGCACGATCGGCCGCGGCTCGAACGCGGCGGCGGGCGGCAACCGGTCGAACTGTTCCTGTTGCAGGTAGGCGAACGGCGAAACGAAATCGAAATACCAGCTGGCGGTGCGCGGGGCGTTCATCGCGGGAGTCTCCTCGGGCGGATCCGGTTGTCGGCTGCAGGGCAGTGTCGCACGCGGCGGCGTTTTGCGCCGCAGCACCGCCTTTCGTCACCGGAATGAACGACCGCTAAGCGGCTTCCACCAGCGCCGCGAGCTTCGCCAGCGCCATCTGCCAGCCGGTCTCGTTGTCGGCGGCCGGCACGCCGGGCGGTATGCCGTCGTGCACGGCGTCCACGCGCGTGCCGCCCGCTTCGTCGGACAGCGTGATCGTGATCGTCATCGCGCCGCGCAGCATCGGGTCGTCGGTTTCGAATACGTCGATCTCGACGATCTGCTGGTCGGGCACCAGCGTGACGAAGCGGCCGTGATAGGTGTCGGTGCGCGCGGTGGTCTTGCCGGTGCCGGCCGACGGCGCGTCGTAGCTCAGCGACACCCGCAGCGCGCCGCCTTCCCGTGTGTCGTACGCGTGCACGCGGCACGTCATGCCGTCGGGCACCTTCCATTGCTCGACCGCGTGCGGGTCGAGCAGCGCGCGATAGACGCGCCCGCGCGGCGCGTTCAGGTGCCGGCTGACCCGGGTCGAATGCGTGTGCGTGTGCAACATGTCGCCTCCCGCGAAGCGTGCGAGACGGTGCACGCCGGCGCCCGGCGTGTCGTCATGCTTCCTTCAGGAATCCTAGGCGCGGGCGTGGCGGCATGCAATGACCGCACGCGAAGCGGCGTTCAGCGCAGCGTGGCGGCAAAGGCGTCGAGCTGCGTGATGCAGGTGTTCCAGCCCTCGAAAAAGCCGAGCGCTTCGTGGCGCTCGCGCGTCGCGGCGTCGGGGTGCATCACGCGCGCCTCGTAGCGGCTGCCCGCGTCGTCGTCGGCCATCGTGACGATCGCCGTGAAGCCGAGCCACGGCGTCTGCGGCCGCCAGCCGCCCGCGAGCATCGACGTGAACGCGATACGCGATTCCGGCACGATGTCGAGGAAGCAGCCGGGGTTGTCGCTCGTGCCGCCATCGGGGCCGCGCATGAACGTATGGAAGGCGCCGCCCGGCCGCAGGTCGAACGCGCGTACCTCGGTGGTCCATGGTTTCGGGCACCACCATTCCTTCAGCAGTGCCGGGTCGGTCCATGCGCGCCACAGCGCGTGGCGCGGCGCGCGCAACGTGCGCGTGATGACGAGATCATTGGCTTCAGCGGGTTCGACGTGGCTGGCTGACATCTTGCTCCTCCTGGTGACGGCGTTCGACGAATTCGACGAGACGATCGGATCGCGCTTCCCACTGCGCGCGCTGCGCGGCGAGCCATGCCTCGGCCTCGGTCAGCCGGCTGCCGACCAGCGCGCAGGTGCGCGAACGGCCGGTTTTCCGGGTCGCCACGAGGCCGCTGCGCTCGAGCACGGCGAGGTGCTTCATGAACGACGGCAGCGCCATGTCGAATGGCGCGGCCAACGCGGAGACGGTCCGCTCGCCCTGGCCGAGCGCGCCGACGATCGCGCAGCGCGTCGGATCGGCAAGGGCATGGAACACGTCGCTGATGCCGGGTTGAAAGTTATCCATTTGGCTAAGTGTAGGCGATGTGGCCATCGGTGCAACGACAATTTTCGTCGCGTACGATGATGGGGCGGTAACGCGCGCCGGTCGGGCGCCGCGTTGCCGGACGCCTGCCGTCGTCGCGCGTGCCGCGACGCCCGGCCCGCGTTCGTTCCGATTGGGGCCCATGCCGAACCCGCGCGTGCGGCCCACCTGACTACCGGAGAGGGCATGACCGAACCCGTTACCGTTCGCCGCGTCGGCGCAAGCGAAGCGATGGCCTGTGTCGATGCGCTGGCCGACGTGCTGATCGATTGCGTCGAAGGCGGCGCGTCCGTCAGCTTCATGTTGCCGATCGAGCGGGCGACCGCCGTCGCGTTCTGGACGCGTGTGGCCGAGGGCGTCGCGAGCGACGAGCGCATCCTGCTCGTCGCCGAGGATGCGTCCGGCCGGATCGTCGGCACGGTGCAGATCGTGATCGCGCAGCCCGAGAACCAGCCGCATCGCGCGGACATCGCGAAGATGCTCGTGTCGCGGCATGCGCGCCGGCAGGGCGTCGCCGCACGACTGATGGCGGCGGCCGACGCGGCCGCGCGCGACGCCGGCAAGACCGTGCTCGTGCTCGACACGGTGATGGGAGGCGACGCCGAGCGGCTGTACGAGCGGGCCGGCTGGCAGCGCGTCGGCGTCGTGCCGAACTATGCGTTGATGCCCGACGGCGCGCCGTGCGCGACGACGTATTTCCACAAGCAGCTCGCGTAACGGCCATCGTCATGCATCCGGCCGCGCCGGCGCCGTTGTTCGCCATGCGTGCGGCCGGTGTCGTTGCGCCGATCGCGCCCGCGTGGCTCGCTGCCGGGTGGCGCCGCCGCACGCTGGTGCCGTGGCGGAGCCGGTGTCGTCGATGCGGGCGCGCGTCGCGTGACGGGTGTGGCCTGTGAGAAAAGCGTCACCGCGCGCGGCCCCCGGTCCGATATAGTCGCGTGCACGCAGCAAGACGCCCACCACACGTCACGAAACCGCCGCCTCGATGAAACGCTCCCACGCCGCTTTCGCCCTCACGGGCCTGCTCGTCGCGCTGCCGATCGCCGCGTATGCGCTCGTCAAGCCGCTGCGCGTCGTCGCGCCCGCGCTGATCCCCGGCGTGTCGTGCCCGAGCACCGACATCTGCACGGACGATGTCGCGAGGCTCGGCGAGGCGCGGCAGCTCTATCACGACGGCTACGCGCGCGCGGCGGCGACCGTCGGCGCGTTCCGCGCCGCACCGCGCGTCGTGTTCTGCGCGACCCGCACGTGCGCCGATGCGTTCGGCCTCGGCACACGCGCGGCGCTGACGCTCGGCGATTTCGGCGTGGTGATCGCGCCGCGCGGCTGGCAGACGTACTTTCTCGCGCACGAGCTGATCCACCACCGGCAGGCCGAAGTACTCGGCAACCTGGCCGTCCTGACCAAACCGCGCTGGCTGATCGAAGGGATGGCGTATTCGCTCAGCGACGATCCGCGCCATCCGCTGGCCGAGCCGTTCGAATCGTGGCGCACGCGGTTCGCCGCGTGGAATGCGGCGCGCGGCACGCAGCCGCTGTGGGACGCCGCGCGGGCGATCGAATAGCGCGACAAGAACGCGGACGCCGCGCCGCGGCGCGCACGGCCAACGCTCAACTCGACGTGGCCGATTCGCCGCGTCGGCCGGCCAGCGTGTCCCGTCCCGCGTCGAGAATCTCGTCGGCCAGCGCCGGATCGGTGCCGGCGATCGCGCGCGACAGCACGAGCGCGCCGACCATCTGGCTGAAGACCGCGAGCGCGTCGCGACGCGTCTGCGCGGGCGTCGCGCCTTCGGCCGCCACCATCCGTTCCAGCCGATCGAGATACGCTGCGAGGCCGTGCGCATAGCACGCGCGCGCCGCATCGGTCAGCCGCGGCGCATCGCCCGCGAAGCCAGACAGCGGGCAACCGGCCTCGACGTTGTCGCGATGCGCGGGCGACAGATACGCGGCCACCTGCGCGTCGAGACTGCCGGCATTCGGTGAATCCGCGCGGTCGTGCATCGCCTTTTCCATCACTTCGGCGACCAGCGCGTCCTTCGACTTGAAGTGGTTGTAGAAGCCGCCCTGCGTGAAGCCGGCTTCCTTCATCAGTTCCGTCAGCCCCACGGCGTCGACGCCGCGCACGCGGAACAGCCGCTCGGCGGCCGCGACGATCGCGCTTCGGTTCTCGGCAGCCTGTTGTCTGGACACGCCCATCGATCTCTCCCTGATTTCCTGTTCGATCGCGTCGATTGAAAAACACAATGGTGATCGCCATTGACACGACCATGCGGCGAGAACACAATGCACCGCAAAGACAATGGTGATCAACATTGACATTGAGTGTAGCCGACTGGGCGGATCGTGGCAAAGCCACGGCGGGTACACCGGATGGCAACGGGTCAGCGTCTTTGGCGCCGTGGGGTGTGGGTCGCGGGCGGCTTGCCGTCGGCGGCAGGCCGCGGCGCCACGGTTCGCCAGGCAACGACAGTCTCGTTTTTACCCGGATCTCACGCGCGGCGAGCCGGCGCGCGGGCGATTCATCACGCGAAAGGACGCATCATGAAAATCGAAGGTGCAGTGGTGTTCATCACGGGCGCGAACCGCGGGCTGGGGCTCGAGTTCGCGAAGCAGGCGCTCGAACGGGGCGCGCGGAAGGTCTATGCGGGCGCGCGCGATCCGGCCAGCGTGACGCTGCCGGGCGTCGTGCCCGTGAAGCTCGACGTGACCGACCCCGCGGCGGTCGCGGCAGCGGCCGAGGCGGCGCGCGACGTCACGCTGCTGATCAACAACGCCGGCATCGCGCGGCTCGGCAGCCTGACCGACGAGGGCGCGCCCGACGCATTGCGCGCTCACCTGGAGACCAACGTGTTCGGGATGCTGGCGATGTCGCGCGCATTCGCGGGCACCCTGGCGGCCCACGGCGGCGGCGCGATCCTGAACATCCTGTCGGTCGCGAGCTGGGTGAACCGGCCGATCCTGTCGAGCTACGGCGTGTCGAAATCGGCCGCATGGGCGTTGACCAACGGGCTGCGCCATTCGCTGCGCGAGCAGCGCACGCAGGTCGTCGGGCTGCATGCCGGCTTCATCGATACCGACCTGACGGCCGGCCTCGACGTGCCGAAAGCCACGCCGGCCGACGTCGTGCGGCAGGCGTACGACGCCATCGAGGCAGGGGCGGAGGAAGTGTCGACCGACGAGTTCACGCGGCAGGTGAAGGCCACGCTGTCGTCGGGCGTCTATCTGGAAGAACCGGCGCCGCGTTGACGCCGCCGGTCGTGCGAACCCGCCGCCCGCGCCGTGGGCGCGGCGGCGGCGGGTCGTGCCGTCAGACCGTGGTGTCGATGATGCCCGGGATCTTCACGTCCGGGTTCACGTCCGCGCCGTAGTCGACCCCGGCGATCTCGAAGCCGAACAGGCGCAGGAACTCGGTCTTGTAGCCCGCGAAGTCCGTCGTCTCGTACAGGTTCTCGTTCGTGACCGTGTCCCACATCGCGACGACCTTCTGCTGCACCTGCGGATCGAGTTCCTTGTAGTCCGCGCGCAGGCGGCCTTCCTCGTCGACATGCGGCGTCGCGCCGTACAGGCTGTCCTTCAGGAGCCCGTACACCTGCTCGATGCAGCCTTCGTGCGTGCCCTTCTCCTTCATCACCTTGAACAGCAGTGACAGGTACAGCGGCATCATCGGGATCGCCGAGCTGGCCTGCGTGACGACCGCCTTCAGCACCGACACGCGGGCGTCGCCGCCGTGCGCGGCCAGCTTGTCGCGGATCGACAGCACCTTCTTGTCGAGATCCTTCTTCGCTTCGCCGATCGAGCCGTTCCAGTAGATGTCGTGCGTGATCTGCTCGCCGAGGTACGTGAACGCGGTGGTCTTCGCGCCGTCGGCCAGCACGCCGGCTTCGGCCAGCGCGTCGATCCACATCTGCCAGTCCTCGCCGCCCATCACCGCGACGGTGCCGTCGATCTCTTCCTGCGTCGCCGGCTCGAGCGACACTTCGCGGATCACTTCCTTGTCGGTGTCGAGGCCGCGGAACGTGACGGCCTTGCCGACCGGCTTGAGCGTCGAGCTGATCGTTTCGCCCGTCTTCGGATGCGTGCGGCGCGGGGCGGCGAGGCTGTAGACGACCAGATCGACCTTGCCGAGATCCTGCTTGATGGTGTCGATCGTGACCTGCTTGACCTTGTCGGAGAATGCGTCGCCGTTGATGCTGCGCGCATACAGCCCCTTTTCGGCGGCGAATTTCTCGAACGCGGCGCTGTTGTACCAGCCGGCCGTGCCCGGCTTCGTCTCGCTGCCTGCGCGCTCGAAGAACACGCCGAGCGTGTCCGCGCCCGAGCCGAATGCGGCCGAGATCCGGGCGGCGAGGCCGTAGCCGGTCGACGCGCCGATCACGAGCACCTTTTTCGGGCCATTGGCGATCGGGCCGTGCGAAGTCACGTAATCGATCTGTTCCTTGACGTTGGCTTCGCAGCCGACGGGATGAGTCGTCACGCAGATGAAGCCACGCACGCGCGGTTTGATGATCATGGGAGAACCTCTAGTCAGAAAGGCGGGGACGGCCTGAAATCGGAAAAATCCCGCGCATTGTAAAGGAAGCGGCCGATCGCGGGCGGGCGCGGCCGGAAGGCGCGCGATCGCCCGGTTATTTCTCTCTTGACAGAAATAACTGAAAAAACTAAATTTCCCACCATGGAACTCACACCGATTGCCGAACGATTCATTCTTCACTGGGGCGAAATGGGCTCGCGGTGGGGCGTCAACCGTACTGTCTCGCAGATTCACGCGTTGCTCTACCTGGCCGGACGGCCGGTGGCAGCGGACGAAATCGCCGAGACGCTGAACGTCGCGCGCTCCAACGTCAGCACGAGCCTGAAGGAGTTGCAGGCATGGCGGCTCGCGAAGGTCGTGCACGTGCTGGGCGATCGCCGCGACCACTTCGAGACGTCGACCGACATCTGGGAGTTGTTCAAGCTGATCGTCGAAGGGCGGCGGCAGCGCGAGATCGAGCCGACGCTCACGGTGCTGCGCGATTGCCTGACGAGCCCGGAGATCGCGAACGAAAGCCGCGAGACCGAACAGCGCATCCGCGACACGCTGCAGTTCGTCGAGACGCTGACGACGTGGTCGGACGAGATGCTGAGGCTCAAGCCCGATACGCTGATGAAGGCGCTCGGCATCGGTGCGAAGATCAGTCAGACGGTCCGGCGCAAGCCGTCGAAGTAAGCGGTAACGGAGAGCGGGCACGCAGCCCGCTTTTTTCGGGGTTGTTGTTTCTGTCATTACAGAAATAACTGTAAATAGAGGACGAACATGAACGCAGTCTTGCCGTCGACCTGCCCGCCCGAGCGTTCCGGCGCACGCGGCATGACCGTGCTCGTGTGCGGCGCGAACGGCTTCATCGGGCGGGCGCTGTGCGCGCAGCTCGAAGCGGGCGGGCATCGCGTGCTGCGCGGCGTGCGTCACGCGGCCGGCCCGCACGACGTCGCGATGGACTTCGTGCGGGACGTCGATCCGCCAGCATGGCTTGCGCGGCTGAACGGCGTGGACGTGGTGATCAACGCGGTCGGCATGCTGGCGGATCGACGCGGCGCGACGCTCGACGCCGTGCATCGCGCCGCGCCGTGCGCGCTCTTTACCGCATGCTGCCGCGCCGGCGTGCCGCGCGTGATCCAGATCTCGGCGCTCGGCGTCGAGCGCGGCGATACGCGGTACTTCGCGAGCAAGCAGGCGGCCGACCGCTTCCTGCAGACGTTGCCGATCGACTTCCGCATCGTGCGCCCGGCGCTCGTCTACGGGGCGGCCGGCGCATCGGCGCGGTTTTTCCGGATGCTCGCGAGCTTGCCCGTGCACGTCCTGCCGGCGGGCGGCCGTCAGCGGCTGCGCCCGGTGCATGTCGACGATCTCGCCGAAGTCGTGGCGCGGCTCGTGACGGAGCCGGCCGATTCGCCGTCGGCGGCGGGCCGCCGCGTGATCGACGTGGTCGGCAGCGACGAGGTCGAATACCGCGAGATGCTGGCCGGCTACCGCGCCGCGCTCGGGTTTCCGCCGGCGGCCCGCGTGACGCTGCCGGGCCCGTTGGTCGGCGCGGCGGCCGTACTGCTCGGCGCGTTGCCGGGCGCGATGCTGACGCGCGACACGTGGACGATGCTGCGCGGCGGCAACACGGGCGATCCGGCTGCCACCGCGGCCGTGCTGGGCCGGCCGCCGCGCCGCATCGGCGGGTTCATCGGCGCGGAAGCCGCCGCGCTGCGCCGCGACGCGCTCGCGATGTGGCGGCGTCCGTTGCTGCTGGGCGCGCTCGCGATCGTGTGGATCTGGACGGCGATCGCGAGCGCCTTCATCCATCCGCTGCACGCAAGCCTCGCGCTGCTGGCGCCCGCGCACCTGACGGGGCTGCCCGCGCTGATCGCGCTTTACACCGCCAGCGCGCTGGACTTCGCGCTCGGCATCGCGACCGTCGTCGCGCCGTCGCGGCGCCTGTGGGCCGTGCAGGCGGCGCTGATCGTCGCGTACTCGGCGGTCATCGCGGTCACGATGCCCGGCCTGCTGGCCGAACCGTTCGGCCCCGTGCTCAAGAACGTGCCGATTCTCGCCATCCTGTTGATCCTCTTTTCAGAAGAAGAACGCGCATGAACACCTATCTCGTCATCAAGGCGCTTCACATCCTGTCTTCGGTGCTGCTGGTCGGCACGGGGTTCGGCACCGCGTTCTACCTGTTCTTCGCGAACCGCACGCGATCGGTGCCCGCGATCGCGGCCGTGTCGCGGCTCGTGGTGCGCGCGGACTGGTGGTTCACGACGCCGGCCGTGATCTTCCAGCCGGCGTCCGGGTTGTGGCTCGCGCATACGGCCGGGTGGCCGTGGCATACGCCGTGGCTGCTCGCGTCGATCGTGCTGTACGCGGTCGCCGGCGCGTGCTGGCTGCCGGTCGTGTGGTTGCAGCTCGAACTGGCGGCGATGGCGAAGCTCGCGCACGCCAACGGCGACGCCGCGTTGCCCGAGCGCTACTGGCGCTATGCGAAGCGCTGGGAACGGCTCGGTTATCCGGCGTTCTTCGCGATGCTGACCGTCTACTTCCTGATGGTGGTCAAGCCGATGTGAGCCCGTCGCCGTCGTGCGGAAGCGGCCTGCCGTTTCCCGCGAGGTCGTGTATAACTTCGGCGTGACCGCGTTCGGCGCGTGCCGTGCGCGCCGAACGTTCGCACCCGACCTCACAAGGAGCCTGCATGCTGCAAGTCCTCGGCAAGATTCCGTCCATCAACGTCCGCAAGGTGCTGTGGCTGTGCACCGAACTGAACCTGCCGTTCGAACAGGAAGACTGGGGCGCGGGCTTTCGCACGACCCACGACCCGGCCTATCTCGCGCTGAATCCGAACGCGCTCGTGCCCGTCATCAAGGACGACGACTTCGTGCTCTGGGAATCGAACACGATCATCCGCTACCTCGCGAACCGCTACGGCGGCGACGCGCTGTATCCGGCCGAGCCGCAGGCGCGTGCGCGCGTCGACCAGTGGATCGACTGGCAGGGCTCGGACCTGAACCGCTCGTGGGTCGGCGCCTTCCTCGGCCTCGTGCGCAAGTCGCCCGATCACCAGGATCCGGACGGCATCGCTCAGTCGATCGCGGGCTGGACGACTCACATGCGCGTGCTGAATGCGCAGCTCGAAAAGACCGGCGCGTACGTGGCCGGCAACACGTTCACGCTCGCGGATATCCCGATCGGCCTGTCGGTGAACCGGTGGTTCGGTACGCCGTTCGAGCATCCGGACCTGCCGGCAGTGTCGCGCTACGTTGAACGGCTCGCGACCCGCGAAGGGTTCAAGCAGTACGCGGGCAGCGCGAATCCGTAATGCGGCGCAGGCAGCGCTTGAAGCGGTGGTATTGCCTTCATCGCCGCTTCACGACCGATTCACCGACGCACCTGCCCGTCGTCACGCACCGGGCGCCGGCACCGCGTCGAGCACGCGTGCGAGAAACGCCTCGTGATTCCACGCGGCTTCCGGCCGCGACAGCCCGAGCCGCACGACCACCAGCTCGCGGCTCGGCACCACGCTGACGAACTGGCCTTCATGGCCGACCGCATGAAACGCGTCGGCCGGCATCGCCCGCGCATGCGGATCGCGATCGTTGAACGGCTCCGGCACCTTGACCCACAGCTGCGCGCCGAATTCCTGCCGCGGTGACTGGGGCGTCGCGCGCGTCAGATAGCGCACCCAGCCTTCGGGCAGCAGCCGCTGCCCGTTCCACACGCCGTCCTGCAGCAGAAGCTGCCCGAAGCGCGCCCAGTCGCGGGCGCTCGCATACATGTACGACGCGCTGACGAGCGTGCCGGACGCATCGGGCTCAAACACCGCGCTGCGCATCCCGAGCGGCGCGAACAGCGCGCGGCGCGGAAACGCGAGGTAGTCGGCGTCGCTGCCGCCCAGCGCTTCGCGCATCACGCGCGCGACGATCGCGCTCGTGCCGCTCGAGTACGACCACTGCGTGCCGGGCGTCGCGGCAAGCGGCTTCGCCGACGCGAACCGCGCGGTATCGGGCTGCGTGAACAGCATCACCGCGACGTCGGAGAGCGGATCGTCGTAGTCCTCGTTGAATTGCAGGCCGCTCGTCATCCGCAGCAGCTCGTCGAGCGTGATGGCCGCGCGCGGATCGCCGCTGCCGCGCCATTCTGGCAGCAGTGCCGACGCGTCGGGCGACAGCCTGTGCCGCGCGACCAGCGTGCCGACCAGCGCGGCCGTGACGGTCTTCGTCATCGACCAGCCGGGCAGCGGCGTGGCGGCCGTGAAGCCGGGCGCATAGCGTTCGGCGATCACCTGGCCGCGCCACATCACGACGACCGCGCGCGTGCGCCGCGGCCGCGCCGGATCGGGTTCGTCGAACGCGCGGTCGAGCGCGGTCTGCAGCTTGTGCGTGTCGATGCCGGCGGGCGGCGTGGCCGGTGCGGGCGGGTCGGGTTGCGCGGGCGGCGGATCGGGGAGGGCCGGCAGCGCGGCGGGCAAGGTGGCCGCCGCCGCACCGGCCGTGGCCCCGAGCGCGAGCGTGCAGCCGAGCCCGGGCCGGAAGTCGGCTTCGCGTTCGGCGAAGCCGGCGAAGGTCGCCACGGCGCGACGATGGTCGGGATCGAGCGACGGGCGCACCAGTTTCAGCAGCGGATGGACGCCGGCCATGATGTCGACGTCGATCACGGATGCGGCCGGACGGCCCGATACGAACACGCCGGAACACAGCGCCTTGGCCGCATAGCCGGTCGCGATCGGCGCGAGCCGGGACAGCATGTAGCCCGTATAGCCGATCGCGGCCACGAACACGAGCGCGACACCGCGCAGTATCGGCTTCTTGAGGGGGATCGTCATGCGCGAGCGTCCTCGGTGGCGTGCCGGCCGGCATCGATGCGGCAGTGTCGCAGGTTCGGGCGATGCGGTGCAATCGCTGCCGTGTGACGCATGATGACCGCCGCGTGTCCGACGGCGCGGCCGGCGTCGCGCATCGGGCGAGTTGATATCGGGTCGGCCGTCGGCCGATAATCGTCCGGCATTGCGCTTTGCTCTGCCCGTCCCACTGACCAACCGAGATCGGAAACGCCATGTCCTACGACAACAACAACCCGTTCGCCAAAATCCTGCGCGGCGAACTGCCGTGCGTGAAGGTCGCCGAAGACGACGCGACGCTCGCGATCATGGACCTGATGCCGCAGGCCGACGGTCACGTGCTCGTGATCCCGAAGGAGCCGGCCGCGCAGATCTTCGAGTTGTCCGGCGACGCGGCCGCGGCCGGCATCCGCATGACGCAGCGCGTCGCTGCGGCGGTGCGCGCGGCGCTCGAGCCGGACGGCGTGTTCATCGGCCAGTTCAACGGCGCGGCAGCCGGCCAGACGGTCCCGCACGTGCACTTTCACGTGATTCCGCGCTGGGAAGGCGTCGAACTGCGGATGCATGCGCGCGAGATCGCCGACGCGGCGACGCTGGAAGCGCTCGCGCAGCGCATTCGCGCGCGCTTCGTGTAACAGCCCGCCCACCGGTCGGCCGTTGCGCCTCCCGAGCCTGTTTCAGCGGTCACACCACGTAACACGTGTAACCGCCCGGGAAACTCGCGCGGCCAGGCCCGGCGCTAGACTGCGCGCATTGTTTCATCGAGCGACAGGAAGGGCGGATCGCCTCTTCGTGCCGGCCGCCGCGTTGTGCTGCGGTGGGGCCTTCGCGAGGTGTCGTTCGTCTTTCGCGCCGGGAATCGAGCCATGTCCAGACTTCTCATCACGCTTGCCCTGATCGGCGGCCTGTCCGGCTGCTACGTGGCGCCGCCGTACGGCTACGCGCCCGCGCCGGCCTACTACGGTTATGCGCCCGCGTACTACGCGCCGCCCGTCACCGTCGGCATCGGCGGCCACTTCCACATCCGCTGATCCGTTGCAGCGCGCCGGCCGAGATATACCGGCTCGGCCGGCTGCGGTCGGCCGGCCGGCCGATGCACGCGAGTTCGCGCGCCGCATGACGGTGCCGCCCGGCGCGCGGGGCGCGCAGTTCCTATACTTCACAGGAAAGCGCATCCCCGCGAGGCCGTCATGACAGTCACCCCGAAGGTCGTCGTCCTGTCGGGCGTATCCACGCTCGTCTATCTCGGGCTCGCCGTGCTCGGCAGCGGCGGGTTCGCTGCGTTCTTCTCGCACCCGCAGCTGATCGTCATCGTCGTCGCGACGTTCGCGATGGCCGTCGCCGCGCTGTTCAGCGAAGGCAACCTGAGCAGCGGCGAGCGCGAAAATCGCGACAACCGTTGGGTGCTCGCGGCCTTCGCGGTAAGCGGCTTCCTGCTCGCGTACCTGCCGGCGCTGACCGACCGGCTCGACGTCTGGACCTTCGGCGGCGAGACGGTGCGCTGGATCGGCGTCGCGCTGTACCTCGTGGGCGGCGGGCTGCGCATGTGGCCCGTGTTCGTGCTCGGCAAGCGCTTCAGCGGGCTCGTCGCGATCCAGCCGGGCCATACGCTCGTGACCGGCGGCATCTACAGCCGCATCCGCAATCCGAGCTATCTCGGCCTCCTCCTCAATTCGCTCGGCTGGGCGCTGGCGTTTCGCTCGGGTGTCGGCGTGCTGCTGGTCGTGCTGACGCTCGTGCCGCTCGTCGCGCGAATCCGCTCGGAAGAGGCGTTGCTGCGGTCGCAATTCGGCGCGGAATACGACGCGTATTGCGCGCGGACGTGGCGATTGCTGCCCGGCGTGTACTGACCCCGCCATCTTCCCCCTCACCATCGTTCGGATGCCCGTTTGCGGCAGGTGCCGATGTGTTGCCACGTGTGTCTCGAACGTACGAGCGCGTGCGTGACCGACGTGTCGCAACGCGGGGACGGACCCTTGCCGGAGTCAATACCGGCAAGGGTTTCAGCCGGATTCGGCGGGCGTGTTCAACGCCTGTTATTCGACAACAACTTGTTACCAGAATGTCCACGGCAAGGATGCGGGACCGGTGCTATTCTTCGCCGCAAGCTCATTGAAATGAATTGGTCCACGGTTCGGCACAATGCCTGGCCCGATGTCGATCGATTCAGGTCGTCGTACCGAGCGGACCTCGATAACCAGAATTGCGAACAAGGAAGAATACGGGAATGTGGAAGAAAATCGCCCCCACTCTCGTCGTCGCCGTGCTGACCGGCGCGACTGCACTGCCGGCCGTGGCCGGTGACTTGAACAACGCGCTCGGCGGCGCGCTCGGCGGGGTTGCCGGCGCAGCGGTCGGCGGCGCGGTTGGCGGCAGCACGGGCTCCGTCATCGGCGGCGCGATCGGCGGCGGCGCGGGCGGCGCGGTGACGTCGAACCGTCGTGAGCGCACCGGCGCGATCATCGGCGGCGCACTCGGCGGCGGCGCGGGTACCGCGGCAGGCAACGCGATGGGCGGCCGCACGGGCGGCCTGCTGGGCGCGGCGGTCGGCGGCGGCGCCGGCGCGGCGCTCGGCGGCAACCTGTCGCGCAGCTCGTACGATCGCGATCACGGCGACCGCGGCTACCGTCATCACCGCAAGCATCGTCACCACCGCGACTGGGACTGATCGCCGCTGGCGCGGCACGGTGCGCGAGCCGCGCACCGGCGCGCTGCCGGCGTCGGCACCCGACGCGAGCCTCGGCCCGGCACGCCGCCGGGTGGCTTCGCCGGCCAGACCGGCGATCCTCCTCCGGCTTCATCAGCCGCTGCCATGTGCCCGATCGACGGGCCGGCAATGCTCCTTCCGCTGTTTTTCTCCGTTTCTCGACGACACCCGTTGCCGCATCCGAATGTGCTCGGACAGGGGCGGCCGAATGACATCTGCTTTTCCTTCGACCCGTCGGCTCGTTTCAGCCTGACGTGACGGTCTCCGTGCGGCCCTCGCGCCGCGATCCGCTGCCGCACACGTATGCCCTCCTTCGCCGCGCCACGGGTAACGGGATGCATCGAGACCAGCGCGTGTCTCCCCGCGTTGCCGCACCGGCGCATCGCGCGAACATCGCGACCGTCAGGATTTCCCTGATGGTCGGCACCTCGCGCGACGCGTCCCCGCCGTGCATCGCGGGCGCCGGCGGGTAGTGGGAAATCGAATGGATGGCATCGCAACATTTAATTGGTCGATCGGGATCGACTTCGCTATCGTCGGCGATGCTCGCGTACGGAGTCGAACCGTGCGGCCGTCCGCGCCTCGCCTGATCGCGAGCGCCGCGGCGCGGCCGCCGGCCCGACCACCCGGGCCGCCGCGTCGCTGAACCGGACGACCCGCCGCGAAGCCTGGCCGACCGATCGAAGGCGCATGCGCTTTCAAGCCACCCCGGCAACGATGTCCCGCCGCCGCACGCGCACTCCACGCGCATGCGAACCGCCCGATGCCGTTTGCGCCTGGGGCCGGACCAACCCATTGCCTGGATGCACTATGTCTAAGACAACGTATTACGCGCCGCATGGCGGCCACCCGCCGCAGACGGATCTGCTGACCGATCGCGCGATGTTCACCGAGGCGTACGCGGTGATCCCGAAGGGAGTGATGCGCGACATCGTCACGAGCTGGCTGCCGTTCTGGACCCACACGCGCCTGTGGGTGATCGCGCGCCCGCTGTCGGGGTTCGCGGAAACCTTCTCGCAGTACATCGTCGAAGTGAATCCGGGCGGCGGCAGCGACAAGCCCGAGCAGGACAAGCACGCCGAAGCCGTGCTGTTCGTCGTCGAAGGCGAAGCCGAGCTGACGCTGCAAGGCAAGCAGCACACGCTGAAGCCGGGCGGCTATGCGTTCATTCCGCCGGGCGCGGACTGGACGCTGCACAACGTCAGCGATGCCGCGGTGCGTTTCCACTGGATCCGCAAGCACTACCAGGCCGTCGACGGCATTCCGCTGCCCGAAGCGTTCGTGACGAACGAGCAGGACGTCGAGCCGATTCCGATGCCGGGCACCAACGGCGCATGGGTGACGACGCGCTTCGTCGACATGAGCGACATGCGTCACGACATGCACGTGAACATCGTGACGTTCGAGCCGGGCGGCGTGATCCCGTTCGCCGAAACGCACGTGATGGAGCATGGCCTGTACGTGCTGGAAGGCAAGGCCGTCTATCGGCTGAACCAGGACTGGGTCGAGGTTGAAGCCGGTGACTTCATGTGGCTGCGTGCGTTCTGCCCGCAGGCGTGCTATTCGGGCGGGCCTGGGCGGTTCCGTTATCTGCTGTACAAGGACGTGAACCGTCACATGAATCTGACGCTGAACCCGGCGCGCTGAAGCGCCGCGTACGTCGGACATGAAAGCCCGCCGGCGTATGCCGGCGGGTTTTTTTCGGGGGCTTCGTGGGTTAGAAAGTCAGCGGACAAGCTGTCCGACAACCCGAGCCCACATCGCCCGAAGGCGTCGCGCGCGGTCTTCGAAGAGATATGAGGCCGCAAGCGCCAGGAGACCTGAAATCGCACCCGTCACGATGTGCTCGACATAGGGAATACGGTAGTGACTCGTGTGCGAGTAGGCGTCGCCCAACGTCGTCAGGACGCCGACGACCAGCGCGTTGCCGTATCGATGCGCGTAGAGTTTCGCCACAGGCGTGAAAGTCAGAAGTACAGCCAGGAGCCCTGTCAGGAGACCCGTATGAAAGGCGATGGTCCAGTGGGCAAGGCTCATGACGTTTCCCCAGCTCCCGGGCATGCAGGTCATGCACGCACTGGTCGGCTGCCAGAAACGCTGGACGAAGAGTCTGACGCGGTGCTTCCACTCGGTTGACATGATGCGTTTCCGTCGATGTCGTCGCCACGGCCGGCGTCGCCACACATAGACGGAGCGGCTGCGCGCGGTAGGGGCCGGGCAATCACCTGAACATGCGGGAATACTACTCCACGATCAGACGGCCGCTGTTTCGAGCGAGCCCGGAATTCAACGCTTGAGTCTATCGGTGCGGCACCGTCCGTGACGCGCGTCGAACGATGCGCTTGCGCGCGAGGTCGACGGCTGGAATCGGACCCGGAGCAGACGCCAATCCACAGCAACAGCGGCCACCCGAGCAATGTAAAATGGTTGCACGAACAGCACTCGCGGAGAACGGCTAAGGTGGCAGTCGAGTCCATACTCGAGGCAGAGCGTGATCGCTACCTGCAATTCTTCCGTTCGACGGTCAGCCAACTTCAAACCTCCGTGCGCAACGTGGCGACGGAAGTCCTGATCTCCATAAACAACGATCGGATACCGTATCCGTACCGCTACCTTCGCGTCGATGCCTTGGCAAAGGATGAAAGAGATCAAATCAAACCGTACGAATTCGCTATCGATCCGGACCCAGCATTCGTTGCAGAAATTTTCCGTTTCCGTGCGTTCGACCTGAATCTCCATCCATTCACGTGGAATAGATTGCAGGTGGTCTTCGATCGGCAGCCGCCAGAGACCTTTGCGTTGGACAACTGGATTACCACATGGCTAGACGTAGGTGAATGCGGTGGCAATAGCGTCGATGGATTAGCCGGTGCGATCCACGGTGCGAGCCAAGTCGAATCTAACGATCACTGGTCGTTCTTCACAGTTGACTTCGGGACCGCGCCGACGACAGCCCTGATGCATCTTCTCGACATCATCGCAAAACGAGGGGTAAAGCAGATCTTCCTCAAAGCAGGCTGAACAAACGTCGCCGCCGCTTCTTTATCGACGAATCAGGCGAGATACCAAGCGTCTGCCCGGGCCGAATCCCGTCCGCCGCCCGACAATCGACGATCGGACAGCATGTGCGAAGGGCAAAGCTATCGCAGCAATATGCTCCCGCGGATCTCGGCAGGCCGTCCAACCACCCACGACAGATTGCGCTGACCATGACCCACGGGAAGGCCCCCATAGATTGGGGCGCCGAGCGGCGCCAGTGCGTCCAGCAGAACGTCCGTGAGTAAGTAGTCGGCCCCGGCTGGCAACGGGCAGCGGATGAAGTCGCCGAGCACAATCGCGCGTGCGCCATCGAGGATACCGGCGTGACGCATCGTCATGATGCTGCGGTCAATGCGGTATGCAAGTTCAGTAACGTCCTCCAGAACGACAATCGAGTCGCGAAATCTCGGCTGCCAACGGCTGCCGGCCATGCTCGCGAGTACCGTGAGATTGCCGCCGACAAGCGACCCTTCGATCGAATCAGCCGACCCATGCAGACGTTCGAGCGGCAGTGGCGTCGGCGGGACCCCGGTGAGCGCACCCAGAACGCTGAGGCGCGACTCCTCGTCAACTTTCGTCGCGAGGCCGTTGAGCGTCGGCCCGTGAATTACGTCGATGCCGGGAATCTGCCGCAGCGCGCAGAAAAGCGCGGTCGCGTCGGAGAAGCCGATCACGGTTTTCTTTCGGGGCACGGTAGTGGGCAGCGCGGGCAGCACATGCGTAGAGCCATAGCCGCCGCGTGCGATCCAGACGATATCGACTGCCGGGTCTGACAACGCCGCAAGCAGATCGTCGATACGATCCTGATGAGATCCCGCGAGATACCGGAACCGGTCAGCTACGTGCGCGGCCACAGAGACGGAAAATCCCCAACTTTCCAGCAGCGACACGGCCAGCGCCAGGTTATCCCTGTCAGGAATGCCCGCCGGCGCCACGACGGCCACCCGTTTACTTTGCACTATCAAGTCGGTTGCTCCGTTGTTTCACCGGTCGCCGGCGCCAAGCATTGAGCGGAACGTAGCCGCGCGCCAACCAGAGCCCGCCTCCGCATTGAAAGCAGAAATCGTTGCATCTTGCCTACCTCTTGCCGCTTCTGACGCAACGATTGTCTCGAACGGCGAGCCGCGAGCCGCCGTATGCACGAGACATCATGCGACCCGCAAGCTTACGACATGCGCCCCCGGTGAAGTGGCAATGCAACCCGATTCACGCCTTTATCAGCCTGACGCCGATTGTCGACGATTCAGGCGCTGAGGTCGAGTAGCCGTTCCTGGCCGAATACCGGTGGTCTTCGCAGCTTTCCTGCGGAAATCCGCGATGAGCTGTTTTCATGGCCGATGCGTATCGCTACAGCCCGAGCGCTCTCGTCGCGAGCATCGCAACCTGCAGCCGCGTGTCGGCCGGCTGGCCGTCTTCCATCAACCACACGGCCGACAGCCCGGCCCACGCGAGAATCCATTGCAGCAGCCGACGCGAGTCAAGCTGCGCGGCATCCGCCACGACCACGACACGCCGCTCGAAACGCACCGGATCGACCGCGATGTCATGCGCAGGATTACAGAACAGGTTCGCGTAATCGAACGTGCGCTCGCCGCGCAGCCCTTTCGGGTCGATCGCGCGCCAGCCGCGATCGCCGAAATGAAGAATGTTGTCGTGGTGAATGTCGCCGTGCAGCACGACTTCGTCGACGGAAGGCTCGGCGAGCAACTGGCGAGCGGCCGTCGCCGAGCCGCGCAGCGCGTCGTTATCGACATCGTTCGACAGCAGCGCGTAAAACCAGTCATGCAGCGGCACTACCGACGGTACCTGCGGCGCACGATGCGCGTGCAGCCGCGCGACGACGTCGCACGCGATGCGCATCGTGTCGTCATCGTGGCCCGCGGCCGACAACGCGGCGAGCGTCGGCGTCGGCTGCGCGCGCTCGAGCAGGATCGCGTCGCCGTCGTGCTGCCACACCTGCGCGGTGCCTTGCCCGTTCCACCAGGCCATCAGCGCATTGCCGCGCCGCTCTTCGTCGCACGTCGCGACTTTCAGCATCGCGGGCCGCGCGTGCCACACGACCGGCAGCAGGCCGCCGCTCGCGGTCAGGATCGGGCCGCCGTCGGGAACGAGGCCCCACAGGTCGAGGTATCGATCGAACATCCGACGATGGTACAAGCGAACCGGCTCGCGCGCCCGGCACACGTGACCGCAACGGCATGCCGCAAACCCGCATGCACGGTCCGAGCGGCCTCCAAAGCGCTTTCCTAAATAAAATTTAGCCAGCCAAACTTTGGCTAAAGAATGTTCCGGTTTCGCGCCATCCCTTCGACAATGCGCGCCTTTCGTGACCGATCGGCGCGCCGCCCGCGCGCCGGCCGTCGCGGCATTGAAGAAGGAGCCCGACATGACCGATCCCACCGCCCACCCGCCGCCACCGCCCGCGCCGCCAACCGCACCGCCGCGCCGCCGCCGCGTATGGCGCACGCTCGCGGGCGCGCTGCTCGGCCTGACGCTCGCGTGCGCGGGCATCGGCGCGTGGACGATCGATCGCATCTGGACGCAGTTGCCGTCCGTCGAACACCTGGCCGTCTATCGTCCCGCGCTGCCGCTGCGGATCTTCTCGCGCGACGGCGACCTGCTGGCCGAATACGGCGTCGAGCGGCGCGAGTTCGTGCCGCTCGAACGCATCCCGCTGCTGATGCGCCATGCGCTGCTCGCGGCCGAGGACGCGAAGTTCTACGAGCACGGCCCCGTCGATATCGGCGGCCTCGCGCGCGCGACGTTCGCGAACGTCGTCACGGGGCAGCCGGGACAGGGCGGCAGCACGATCACGATGCAGGTCGCGCGGAACTTCTACCTGACGCGCGACAAGGTGCTGAGCCGAAAGCTCGCCGAGATCCTGATGGCGGCCAAGCTCGAACGCGAATACAGCAAGGACAAGCTGCTCGAGCTGTACATGAACGAGATCTATCTGGGCGAGCGCGCGTATGGCTTCGCGGCCGCCGCGCACGTGTACTTCGGCAAGCCGCTCGACGCGCTGAGCGCCGGCGAGGCGGCCGTGCTCGCCGGGCTGCCCAAGGCGCCGTCCGCGTTCAACCCGGTCGTCAACCCGGCGCGCGCGACCGCGCGGCGCAATTACGTGCTCGGCCGCATGCATGCGCTCGGCCAGCTCGACGATGCGGCGTATCGCGCGGCCGTCGACGCGCCGATCGCGCTCGCGACCACGCCGCCGCCCGGCATCGTCGCCGCGCCGTACGTCGCGGAGCGGGCGCGCCGGATGATGGTCGAGCGGTTTCATGACGATGCGTACACGCTGGGCCTCGACGTGACGACGACGATCTCGATGCGCGACCAGCGCGCGGCCGAAGCCGCGCTCGAGCGCACGCTGAGCCGTCAGGCGCGCGCGAAGCGCGATACGCGCAACGGGCTCGAAGGCGCGCTCGTGTCGCTCGATGCGGCTACCGGCGACATGCTCGCGCTGGTGGGCGGCGCGGATTTCAATCGCAACGTGTTCGACCACGCGTTGCAGGCGTATCGCCAGCCGGGGTCGAGCTTCAAGCCGTTCGTCTATTCGGCGGCGCTGGAGAAGGGCTACTTCCCCGGCGTGCTCGTCGACGATACGCAGCGCACGCTCACGCATGCGGAAACCGGCGCGCGGCCGTGGCGTCCGCGTAATTTCGCCAACCACTACGAGGGCTTCATTCCGGTGCGGCGCGGGCTCGTCCGTTCGAAGAACCTGGTCGCGGTCAGCCTGATGCAGGCCACCGACGCGCGCTACGTGCAGCAGCACGCGGTGCGCTTCGGCTTCGACGCGCAGCGCAATCCGGCGTCGCTGCCGCTCGCGCTCGGCGCGGGCGCCGTGACGCCGCTCGAACTCGCGAGCGCGTACAGCGTGTTCGCGAACGGCGGCACGCGGATGGAGCCGCGCCTGATCCTGTCGGTGAAGCAGCGTCACGGCGGCGCGATGTACGAGGCGACCGTGCCGGCGGGCGAGCGGGTCGTGTCGGCGCGCAATGCGTTCGTGATGGACAGCATGCTGCGCGACGTCGTGCGGGCCGGCACCGCGCGCGGCGCGCTCGCGCTGCGGCGCGACGACGCGGCCGGCAAGACGGGCACGTCGAACGGGTCGAAGGACGTATGGTTCGCGGGCTACTCGTCGGGCATCGTCGCGGTCGCATGGCTCGGCTACGACACGCCGCGCCCGATGGGGCGCGCGACCGGCGCGACGCTCGCGCTGCCGGTCTGGCTCGACTACATGAAGACGGCCGTCGACGGGCGCACGCCGGTCGATGCGACGCCGCCGCAGGACGTCGTGCTCGTCGACGGCGATTTCGTCTACGCCGAATACACGCGCGGCACGTGCACGGCCGACGTGCCGGCGTATATCCGCAGCCGCTTCGCATGCGGCGGCGCGGCGGCCATCGATGCGCCGGATGCGTTGGGTGCGCGGGTCGACCACGGCAAGCGCGACGAACCGATGCCCGCCGCCGTCGATGCGGCCGAGCGCGAACGCGTGCTCGACCTGTTCCGGACCGACGACTGACGCGCGCGATGCATACGCTCTACCTGATTGCGATCGTCGCGGAAGCGATGTCGGGGGCGCTGATGGGCATGCGCCGCGGAATGGACCGCTTCGGGCTCGCGCTCGTCGGCGCGGTGACGGCGCTCGGCGGCGGCACGGTGCGCGACGTGCTGCTCGGCCACTATCCGCTCGGCTGGATCGCGCATCCCGAATACCTGGTGATCACGCTCGTCGCGGCGACCGTCGCGTCGTGGGCGGCACGCCATGTCGCGCGGATGAGGGCGCTGTTCGTCACCGTCGATGCGATCGGCCTCGCGGCGTTCACGATCATCGGCTGCGACGTCGGCGCGTCGGCCGGCACGGCGCCGATCATCGTCGTGCTGGCCGGCGCGATCACGGGCGTGTGCGGCGGGATGCTGCGCGATTTGCTCTGCAACGAGATGCCGCTGATCCTGCGCGAGGAGCTGTATGCGAGCGTCGCGTTCGTCACGGGCACGCTGTATGTCGGGATGCAGTCTCTCGGCATCGACGCGGGGTTCGCGACGCTCGTCGCGATGGCGGCCGGCTTCTCGATGCGGATGCTCGCGGTGCGGCTCGGCTGGAAGATGCGGACCTTCGGCGCCGCGGACGTCGAGCATTGAGCGCACGCGCCGGTGCCTGCCGCGCCGGCATTCAGTCCGGCTGCATCACCTGAAAGACGTTCCCTTCCTACGCGGGCACCATCACCGGCGGCGTCCCGTCGCCGGTTTCCACCATCTTCACCGCGAAGCCGTAGCACCGCGCGATATGGGCCGGCGTCATCACGTCGCGCGGTGCGCCATGCGCGACGATCGTGCCGTCGGCGAGCATCGCGATCGTATCCGCATGCCGCGCGGCGAGGTTCGGATCGTGGACGATGGCGAGCACGCCGAGCCGCCATTCGCGCGCGACGGCGCGCACGGTATCGAGCAGGCGGTGCTGGTGCGCGAGATCGAGCGCGGCGGTCGGTTCGTCGAGCAGCAGGTAACGCGGGCCGGTTTCCATCGCGTCGTGGTCCGGCCACAGCTGCGCGAGGACGCGGGCGAACTGCACGCGCGCGAGTTCACCGCCCGACAGCGTCGTGACGTCGCGGCCGACGAGCGCGTCGGCGCCCGCGCGTTCGAGCGCGCGCCACGCGATGTCGCGATCGCGATGCGCGATCACGTGGCGCGCGCCGCCGCGCCGCGCATGCGGATAGCGGCCGAGCAGCACGATTTCGTCGACGCTGAACGGGAACGCCGGCTGCGCGGCCTGCGGCAGCACCGCGCGCAGGCACGCGAGCCGCGGCGCGTCGATGCGCGCGAGCGGTTCGCCGTTCAGCGTGACGTCGCCCGTCACGCGCACGCCGTTCGGTGCGATGCTGCCGGTCAGCTCGCCGGCGAAGGTTTTCAGCAGCGTGCTCTTGCCGGCGCCGTTGCGCCCGAGCAGCGCGGTCACGCGGCCGGGTTCGATCGACAGCGACAGGTCGCGCAGGATCGTATCGTGCCGGCGGGCGACATCGAGGTGGTGGGCAGTCAGCATGGTCGTCGTGATGAAGGGATTACCCGCCGAGCGCGCCGCGGTTCTTCCACAGCAGCACGAGGAAGAACGGCGCGCCGAGCAGCGCGGTCAGCACGCCGAGCGGAATGTCGGCGGGCGCGGCGACGGTGCGCGCGGCGAGATCGGCCGCGAGCGTCAGCAACGCGCCGAGCAACGCGGCGCCGGGCAGCACGATGCGCTGGTCGGGGCCGCACGCGAGGCGCACGCAATGCGGCGCGACGAGCCCGATGAAGCCGATGACGCCCGCGCAAGACACGAGCGCGCCGACCGCCAGCGCGACCGCGACGAGCACACGCCGCTTCAGCCGCTGCACCGGCACGCCGAGATGCAGCGCTTCGGTTTCGCCGAGCTGCAGCGCGTTCAGCGCGTCGCGTTCGCGCACGAGGAGCCCGCAGCCGAGCGCGACGCATGGCGCGACGGCCGCCAGCGTCGTCCATTGCGCGCCGCCGAGGCTGCCGAGGCTCCAGAAGGTCAGCGAACGCAGCTGGGCGTCGTCGGCGACGAACGTGAGCAGCCCGATCGCCGCGCCGGCCAGCGCATTGATCGCGATGCCGGCGAGCAGCAGCAGCGGCAGTGCGAGCCGGCCGCGCGACGCGGCCAGCCGGTAGACGAGCGCCGCGACCGCGAGCCCGCCCGCGAATGCGGCGACCGGCAGCGCGGCCGCGCTCGCGTGCGCGGCGAAGAGCGCGGGCCCGAGCACGATCAGCGTGGTCGCGCCGAGCGCGGCGCCGCTCGACACGCCGACGAGCCCCGGATCGGCGAGCGGATTGCGGAACAGCGCCTGCATCGCTGCACCGGCCGCGCCGAAGCCGCCGCCGACCAGCAGCGCGAGCACGACGCGCGGCGCGCGGATGTCGAGCAGCACCGCGCGCGCCTGCTGTGCGGCCGCGTCGCCGCTCAGCGCGGCCCAGGCTTGCGCCAGCGGAATGCGGTACGCGCCGATGCACAGCGCGACGACGGACATCGCGGCCACCAGAACGGCGAGCGCGGCCAGGACGACCGGCGCGAAGCGGCGCGACGTGCCGAGGCGCGCGGCGCCGGTGCGCGCGGCGCGCCGCGGTGCGTTGAAGGGCGAAGCGTGAGCGGGCATCGGGTCGATCCGGAATCAGGCGAGCGCATCGGACAGGCGTCGATGCAGGGTCGTGACGGCGAGCGGCAGGCGCGGGCCGAAGCCGAGCAGGAACAGCGCGTCGAGCGATACGACGCGCCGCGCGCGGCCGGCCGGCGTCGCGCCGAACCCGGGCGTCGCGAGCAACGCGGCGTGACCGCCGACGGCCGCCAGTCCTTCGTCGGTGATCAGCACGACGTCGGGCGCGGCCGCCGCGAGCGCCTCGGTGGTCAGCGGCTTGTAGTGATCGAAGCCCTGCATCGCGTTGCGCGCGCCCGCATAGCGAATCATCGCGTCGGCGGCCGTGCGCTGGCCCGCGACGAGCGCTTGCGCGCCGGTATGGTTCAGCACGAACAGCACACGCGGCGGCTGCGCGCCGCCGGGCACGCGCGCGGCGACCGCGTCGCGCGCGGCCTGCCAGTCGCGATCGAAACGCTGCAGCAGCACGGTGCCGGCGTCGCGCACCTCGAGCGCCTGCGCGACGCCGGTGATCTTCGCGCGCACCGATTCGACGTCGTGGCGCTCGTCGAACGTCGTCACGGCGACGCCCGCGCCTTTCACCTGCGCGATCGCCGTCGGCGGGCCGGCTTCCGCCGAGGCCAGCACGAGATCGGGTCGCAGCGACAGCAGCCCCTCGGCCGACAGCGCGCGCTGGTAGCCGACCTTCGGCAGGCGCTTCGCGGCGTCGGGATACGTGCAGGTCGTGTCGGCGCCGACGAGCCGGTAACGCGGCGTCTCGGCGCCGCCGAGCGCGAATGCGGTTTCCGCGAGCGCGCCGCCGATCACGATCACGCGCTTCGGGGCGGCGGCCGCGACCTGGGCGAGCACGCCGCCGGGCAGCGCGCCGGCGAGCGCACCGGCCGCCGCGCCGGCCAGCAGCGACCGGCGGCGCGGATCGAACGGCCGCGCGCTCACCGCGCGGCCCCGCGTGCGGCCGCCGGCAGCGTCGCGACGAGCGAGCGCCAGTCGTCGCGCTCGACCTTGCCGGGCTTGCGCTCGCCGAACAGCAGCGCGACGTGCTCGCCCTGCCGGTCGAACAGCTCGAGCGACGTGACGATGCCGTCGCTCGTCGGCTTCTTCACGACCCATGCGGCGGCGATCAGGTCTTCTCGCACATGCAGGTTGAAGCCCGGATCGAGGACGTTGATCCACGCGCCGACCTCGCGCACGTTCGCGACGGGGCCCGTATGGATCTGGATCATTCCCGCATTGCCGACGAACACCATGATCGGCTGGCCGCTTTTCGCGGCCTGTTCGAGCACGTGGCGCAACGCATGCGCGGTTTCGACCGGATACGCGTATTGCGGATCGGCGAGACGCAGGGCCTGCAGGCGGCTCACGCCGAAGCGCTGCGTGAGGCCGAAGAACTGGTGCGTGTCGGTCATCGCATCCCACGCGGCGCGAAAGCCCGCGACGTCGATCTCGCTATCGGCGCGCTCGGGCGTTTTCGGCGCGGCGGGCGTGACCTCAAGGCCCGGCTTCTGCGACGGTGCGCGCCAGCGTTCGACGAATGCGTCGTACGCCGCGTGATCGCTGTGCGCGCGCAGATAGACCTTGTGGATCGCATGGCCCTGCGCATCGAAGAACTGCAGGCTTTTCAGCGGGCCGTGCGCGGTCTCGTCGCGCACCGCGAATGCCGACACCCAGTGACGATAGAAGATGCGCAGGTCGATGTCGCCGAGCGCGAGGCCGACCGGGCCGTCGTGGCTCATCTGCGCATATTCGCCATCCTTTTCATGCACGGCCGTGTCGTTGCGCGTGAGCGCCATCACGCGGCCGAGGCGCGGCATTTCCTCGAACATCGCCGGGAAGCGCGCGTCGAGCCGCACGACGTGCTCGCCGACGAACGCGCCGAGCGCCTCGCCTTCGCTGACGCCGAGCGCCTGCGCGACGTCGCGGTTGCGCAACTGGCGCTCGGTCTTGAGCTTGATGAACGCATCGCGCAGCGCGGCGACCGCGCGGGCCGACGTGGCCGGCTGACCGGGAAGGGCGGAATGCATCATGTCGGACTCCTTCGAGTAACGGTTGGGGTGGGTGCGCGGGCAACGCGCATCAGAAATCCACTTTCATGCTGACGGCGACCGTGCGGCCGGGCGACGAATACGCGTCGAGCACTTGCGAATCGGCCGCGATGCCGCGCACGTCCGACCAGTTCCAGTACTTGCGGTCGAACAGGTTGCGGATGCCGATCGTCGCGCTCACGTGCTTGTTGAAGCGGTAGCCGCCGCGCAGGTCGACGACGAACGACGACGGCGGCGTGAAGCACGCCTTGTTCGAACAGTCGGATTTGTCGACGTCCTTGTCGCGTTTGGCGGCCTGGAACAGCAGGTCGGTCTGCACGAACCAGCGTTCGCCCGGTTCATACCGCACGCCGAACACGGCCGAGAACGGGTTCACGGTGTTCAGCGGCTGGCTGGCGGCGCCGTCGTTCTGCGTCGAGCCCTTCGTGAAGGCCATCGCCGTCTTCAGCGTGATGCCGTTCGGCATCGCCCATTCGGCGCGGCCTTCGAGGCCGTGGATGCGCGCATCGGCAAAGTTCACGTACTGGAACACGAACGGGTCGACCGGCCGGCCGCTGCCGGCGATCGTCGTGCGCGAGATGAAGTTGCGGTAGCGGCCGGTGAACGCGGCCGCGCTGTAGCGCACGACGCCGTAGCCGGCGCCGGCCTTGCCGCGCAGGCCGGCTTCGAACGTGTCGCTGGTCTCGGGCTTCAGGTTCGGATTGCCGATCGACGTGTAGCCGTACACGGGGTTCGAGAAGCTGCTGTTCACCTGGTCGGGCGTCGGCGCGCGGAAGCCGTGCGCGTACTGCACGTACGGAATGACCGCGGGCGTGATCTCGTAAAGCACGGCGACGCGCGGCGACAGTTCGTTCGCGCTCGTCGACACGGCCTTGCCGGTGAACAGCGGATCGTTTTCGGTGGGGCTCAACCGGTACGTGTCGAAGCGCAGGCCCGGCGTGACGAGCAGGCGGCCGTAGCCGATCTGGTCCTGCACGAACGCGCCGAACAGCGTGTAGTCGGTGTCGGGAAACGCCTTGTTCGGGAACGCTTCGCCGACGCCCGGCACCGTGCCGTCGCGCAGGTTCGTCACGCGCGACAGGCTGCCGTCCACGCCGTAGAGCAGCTTGTGCGCGAGCGGGCCGGTCGCGAAGCCGCTTTCGGCGAACGCGGAGCCGCCGAACGTACGTTCCTTGTACTGGTTGTCGCGCGAACGCGAGGGCTGCCTGCCGCGCGTCTCGAACGCGTACTGGTCCTGCTTCGCGTCCTGGTAGTAGAACTGCACGTGCGCGGTCTGGAACCAGCGGAATGCATCGTCGCGGAAGTCGTAATCGACGCTGAAGCGATTGCGCTCGAGCCGGTCGTGCGTCGTGAGGCCGAGCGTCGCCGGCGCATTGATCGCCGACAGCACGTCGGTGCTCACGCGCCGCTGCACCGTTTCGGCGGTGAACTTGATCGTGTCGCGCGTGGTGGGCGTCAGCACGAGCTTGCCGAGCAGCGATTCCGAATACACGTCCTGCGGGTTCGACGTCGTGCGCAGCGTGCTCGCCGAGTTGTTGCCGCCGCGCGTGTCGACCTCGTGGCCGCGCCGGCCGTCGGCGATGATCATCCCCTGGATGCGGTCGTTGCCGCCCGCGGCCGACACGGTCGCGCCGATGCTGCGGTCGGTCGAGTCGTAGCTCGGCCGGAACGAGAAGTAGTAAGGCTTGTTGTAGACGGACAGCAGGTCGCGCGGGTCCTTCGTGATGAAATTCACCGCGCCGGTCAGGCCGTCGCTGCCGTAGAGCGCCGACGCCGGCCCGCGCAGGATCTCGATGCGCTTGAGCGTGTCGAGATCGGCATAGTCGCCGCGGCCCGCTTCGAGCGGGCCGAACGAGAACGCGTTCGGCAGGCGGATGCCGTCTTCCATCAACAGCACGCGATTGCCTTCGAGGCCGCGGATGTTGATGCTCGAATCGCCGTCGCGGCCGCCGCCGAGCGCGGCGCTGCCGGGCCGGTACGCGGTGCGGCGCACCGTGATGCCCGGTTCGTAGCGCAGCGCGTCCTTGATGTTGGTGGCCTGCTGCTCTTCGAGATCGTCGTCGGTGATCACCGACACGGACGCCGCCGTGCGGCTCGCCGCGGTGGCGGTGCGGGTGGCCGTGACGGTGACGGGGTCGAGCAGCGCCGCATCGCCGCGCGCGGATGCGGCAGCGGCGGTCAGGACGGCGGAAGGCGGCGTGACGCCTTGCGGCGACGAATCGGCGTAAGCCGTGGCGGCGGACAGGCCGAACGCGCCGAACAGCGCGGCACGGATCGGCCGCCGCGCCAGCATGGAGCAATGCACAGGTGGTCTCCCATTGACGATAACAAGCCCGAAGGCTGGCTGGGTGACGCGTTCACCTGGCTGGCCCGTTTGCGCGCGGCATGCGGCAAACGGCGATTTGAAAGGCAACTGACAACCTTAACAGTGTAAATGAGAATTATTATCAATACAAGGACACAAAGCGGCTCATGCGAGTGAGCGCTCGCCTGCGCGGCTCGGCCGAGCTCGGGTCGGAAATTTGGGAGAAACCGGGGCGCGAACGCGCGCTAAGCCAGCGCTTCGACGCGAATCAGCAGGTTGCGCGCGTGCGCGACGAACGCGTCGTGCGTTGCGCGATCGCCGTGGCTTTCGATACCGGCCTGTTCGGCGAACGCGATCTGGTCGGTGTAGAGCTCGACGAGCGTACGGCGTGCGTCAGGGGGAAGCGCACGGATCATCGACACGATCAGCAGTTCCTGCGCGCGAAGCATGCCGGACAGCGATTGAGCGTTCATGCTGGCCTCCTCGGACGATGCGGCGGCGAGCCGCTCTTTCCATACTAGGCGCTCGGCGGCGGAGGTGGAGGCGAGGTGCGTGCGTGGCGGCGGCCGGCGCGCGATTCCGCGCGAACGCCGGGCGAGCCCACATTCGGCGCGGGCGTGCGGCCGGCGGCAACCGGCACGCAAGCGAATGCGAGGAAAATCAGCCGGCCGTGGTGGCGGACCGCGCATCGCGCACGACCTGCGCGACGCGTTCGACGAACTCGGCGTCGACGCTCGACAGCGCTTCGCGCTTGCCGTCGGGCATCTCGACCATCAGGCGGTAGGTGACGTCCTGCGTGGTCCAGGCGAGATAGCCGACGACGGCGAGCATCACGCCGACCACGAGCGCGGCGCTCGATGCGCCGATGCCGCCCGCGATGGCGATGGCCGCGCCGATCAGCGAGATCAGCGACGGCACGAGACGGTTCTTCGGAATCTTGACGACGTCGACGTGGCGGATGTCACGCAGTGCGAATACCTGCCCGGCGGCCGACAGGCCGTTGCGCGTGACCATGACGCCACGTTCGTTGAATGCGTTTTCCATCATGTGTTGCGTGGACGAAAACGCGCAGCGTAGCAGGTTTCGTTGCCGCGTCAAACGAGACCGACTGCCGCACGATGCGCGCGGCGCGGCCGACAGACGGGGGGCCGGGGGAACGGAAACGTGCTCAGAACTGTAGCCGGCCGTCGCCGTAAAGCCGGCCCGGCACGTGCGACGCGACGACCTCGGCGATTTCTTCGTCGGTCGATTCGGCCGGCACGATCTGGCGCCGCGCGGGCGCGTCGAGATGCATCGTCCATTCGACGAGGCGATACGGGCGGCCCCAGGGGCGCTGCATTTCAACCGAGACGCGGCAGCTCTGGACCGGCAGCGAGTGTTGGCACGTGAGAATCGCGTGCAGATGGCTGAAAACGGTATCTTCGATCATCATGGCCTCCGATCCTGTCTTGTGGGCAATCGATGGCGGCGCCGTCGGCGTTTAAAAAAAAAGCCGCCGATGCTCAGGCGGCCAACAGGGGGGGTGAGAGCATCGTCTCAGCCCAGAATTAAGCGAAACTTAAAAGCCCATAAAAAAGCGCCCCGCGTGGAGCGGGGCGCTTCTTGCCGTCGTGATCCGCGAGTTAAGCGGATGCTTTAGAACTTGTGACGGATACCGACGCGAGCGGCCAGCTGGTTCGACGAACCCGTACCCGACGTGTTGAAGTAGCTCGTGCTCGAACCGATCTGCGCCTGCACGTTGTTGCCCGACGCCTTCTGGTAGATCACCAGGCCATACACGTCCGTGCGCTTGCTCAGCGCGTAGTCGAGGCCCACGTTGCCCTGGTTCCAGTGCGCCGAGCTGCCGCTTTGCGTCGCGTTCGTGTACGTGTAGCCCGCTGCCGCCGACAGCGCCGGCGTGAACGCATACTTCACGCCTGCTTCGTATGCGTTGTAGAACGTGCCCGATGCGCCGGCCGCGATCGGGGTGAACTGCGTGCGCGTCCAGAGCAGCCATGCCGTTGCCGGGCCGAAGACGTAGCGGCCGCCGACGCCGTACGTGCGCAGGTCGCGGATGTTCGTCAGCGCGATGTTCGCGATCGACGTCGAGAAGGCCGGCGTCGACTGGCTCGGGAAGCGGATGTCCGTGTATGCCGCGCCGAGGGCGAACGGGCCGTTCGCGTAGTTCAGGCCGAAGCTGTATGCGCGCGACGAGCCGGGCGTCGTCGTGGTGCCCGTCGTCGTCGACGGTGCGCCGGCGAAGTCGGTCGAGTTCGAGAAGCCGTACAACGCGCCGAACGTGAAGCCGGCGTAGTTCGCGCTCTGGAACTTCACCGCGTTGTTGATGCGGCTCGACGTGAGCTGGTCGATGTCGTTCACGTGGTACGCGTAGTTGCCCGCGACCGTGTTGCCGCCCGTCGAGTAGTTCGAGCCGAGGATGTCGGTCGAGAACGAGTACTGGCGGCCGAACGTGACCGTGCCGTATTGCGCCTGGCTCAGGCCGACGTACGCTTGACGGCCGAAGATCGCGCCGCCCTGGCCGATCGTGCCGTTGCCGCTGTTGAAGCCGTTTTCGAGCACGAAGATCGCCTTCAGGCCGCCACCGAGGTCCTCGGTGCCGCGCAGGCCCCAACGGCTGCCCTGGGCCACGCCGTCGTCGTACTTGAACAGCTTGCCGCTGCCGGTAGCGGTCTTGCTGTGGTTCACGTAGCTGATACCGGCATCGATGACGCCGTACAGGGTCACGCTGCTTTGTGCGTGCGCCGTGCCGGCCGTTGCTGCGAGGGCGGCGATGGTCAACAGTTTCTTGTTCAAAGGATTCTCCGAGCGATTGAATGGCGTGTCCAGTTGCGGTTCCGGCGCTCTCTGCGGGCGCTCTCACGGACCGGCGCAACTTTATCGGCGGGCCACGTAATGAATATGACAGCGACTGTCATATGACGAATGTGTGGTGCCGATGCGACACGGAATTCTGCCCGGGTTGCCTGGCGAGGGTTATACCGATTTCGGCTGAGATTCGATCCCGATCCGGAATATGCACATGAAATAAGCTTGGTTTGCGGCGTTCGCGCCCCGTGCCACGATCCGTCCTCCAACACACGACACGGGACAAAGAGGACACCCATGCGACGTTCGATCCTGACCGGCCTCGGCGCACTCGCCGCCGCGCTGGCATTCGCCGCGCCCGACGCGCACGCCGACCCGCAAACGCTGAAGATCGGCACGATGAGCGGCCCCGACGCGCAAATCTGGACCGAGGTGACGAAGGTCGCCGCGCGCGAAGGCCTTGCGATCAAGGTGATCGAATTCAACGACTACGTGCAGCCGAACGCGGCGCTCGATGCCGGCGATCTCGATGCGAACGGCTTCCAGCACCAGCCGTTCCTCGACAGCCAGATCAAGCAGCGCGGCTACAAGATCGTCAACGTCGGGCTGACCTACACCGCGCCGATGGGCTTCTATTCGAAGAAGCTCAAGTCGCTGAAGGATCTGCCGGTCGGCGCGAAGGTCGGAATCCAGAACGATCCGTCGAACGGCAACCGCGCGCTGTTGCTGCTGCAGAAGTACGGCGTGATCAAGCTTAAGGCCGGCGCCGGCACGAACGGCGTGAACGCGACGCCGCTCGACGTCGCCGAGAATCCGAAGAAGATCAGGATCGTCGAACTCGACGCCGCGCAACTGCCGCGCGCGCTGCCCGATCTCGACGCCGCGTCGATCAACACCGACTACGCGGTGAAGGCAGGGCTCACGCCGGTGAAAGATGCGATCGCGATCGAGGATCTGCGCGGGCCGTACGCGAACCTGATCGCGGTGCGCGCGCAGGACAAGGACAAGCCGTGGGTGAAGAAGCTCGTCGCGGCCTATGAATCGAACGACGTGCGCAAGTTCATCGACCAGAAGTTCGGCGGCGCGATCGTGCCGGCGTTCTGAGCGGCCTTCGCGCCTGGCGGCCGGCGGCGCGGTATCGGCCGCCGACGCGCGCCCCGGAAAGCCAATCGCCCGCGCAAGCGGGCGATTTCATTGGTGGATGCGGATGGTGCGCATGCGCGCCGCGGCCCTGCCCGGCCCGGCGCGCGGGCCGGACACTCGGGCTCAGGCCGACAGCAGCGAGCCGGTGCGGATCGCGGTCGCGCCGGCGATGCGCGCGACTTCCATGCCGGCCGTCGCGAAGCGCACGACCTGGCGCGCGTACAGCACGCCCGACACGCTGCTCTTCAGCGTGACGACGCGATCGGTCAGCGGATCGACGATGTCGGCCACGGCCTGGCCGGCCTCGATCATCACGCCGACCGGCGTACGGAACACGATCACGCCCGACACGGGCGCGACGAGCGGATCGGTGCCCGCGAGCGGCGTGGCCGGATGCGCGAGCGGCGGCAGCGGTGCCGGCGTGCCTTCGACGACGCCGCGCTCGGTCAGGTATTCGACGATCGCCTGGGCATCCTTTTCGGCGAACTCGTACGACACGTCGCGTTCGCTGCGCAGTTCCACCGTGACGGAAATCGCGCCGTTCGGGATCGGGAAGCGGTCGCCGAAGCGGTTGCGCAGATCCGACCAGCAGAAGCTGTGGATTTCGTCGAACGGGTTGCCGACCGAATTCAGCGCGAGCAGCGACGCCTTGGCATCGAGATAGCGCGCCAGCGGCTCGACGTCCGGCCAGAGATCGGGATTCGTGTAGAGGTGCATCACCGCATCGCTGTCGCAGTGCAGGTCGAGCACGATATCGGCGTCGAACGACAGCTTCTGTAGCGCGAGGCGCTGCGAGTCGAGTTCGGTGCGCGGCTTCTGCTCGTCGAGCGCTTCGCGCATCGCGGTGCGCACGACGGCGAGATTGCGCTGCGCGTCGTTCGTGAGGCGGTCTTCCACGCGCGGCAGCACGAGCGCCGCGAGATCGTAGAAATTGCGGTTGAAGTTCTGCATCGAGCCGAGCTCGAAGCGGCCGAGGTGATCGCCGAACACGTGTTGCGACAGGCCGATCGGATTGGGCACGGGCACGATGACGATTTCGCCGCGCAGCTTGCCGGCCGTCTCGAGCGCGGCGATCTTGCGGCGCAGCAGCGTGGCGACCAGCATGCCGGGCAGTTCGTCCGCGTGCAGCGACGACTGGATGTAGACCTTCTTGCCGCCGCGCGGGCCGTAGTGGAAGCTGGTGATCTGGCGTTCGGTGCCGACGGCGGGGGAAATCAGCGGATGGGTCTGCGTTTGCATGATGAGGGGAGTGCGGCGCAGCCGCGAATGATCCGTGTGCGTGGAAGATCGATTGTACGTTGCCTTCCTCGCCCCCACCAAACCGGCGCCGGAACATCCGGTTTCCCGTTGAGAATCATCGGGTTGGCGCGGAAAAAATAACGTCGTCCGCGCCGTGCCCAAAAAAAACGGGCTCCTTGCGGAGCCCGTCGGTGTCGCGCCGAATCGCGCGTCGGTCGGCCGGATTACTTGCCGTAGACGTCGAAATCGAAGTACTTCTTCGCGATCTTGTCGTACGTGCCGTCCTTGCGCATGCCGGCGATCGCGCCGTCGATCTTCGCCTTCAGGTCGGTGTCTTCCTTGCGCAGGCCAATGCCGGCGCCGTTGCCGAGCGTCTTCGGATCGTCGAGATCCTTGCCGGCGAAGTCGAAGTTCGCGCCGCGCGGCGTCTTCAGAAAGCCGATCTCGGCTTGCACCGCGTCCTGCAGCGCGCCGTCCAGACGGCCGGAGATCAGGTCGGCGTAGACCTGGTCCTGGTTCTGGTAAGGCACGACGTTCACGCCCTTGGACGCCCAGTACGTCTTCGCATAGGTTTCCTGGATCGTGCCCTGCTCGACGCCGACCGACTTGCCCTTCAGCGATTCGGCCGTCGGCTGCAGGTTCGCGCCCTTCTTCGTGACGAGGCGCGTCGGCGTGTTGAACAGCTTCGCCGAGAACGCGATCTGTTCGGCGCGCGCCGGCGTCATCGACATCGACGACAGCACGCCGTCGAACTTGCGGGCCTTCAGCGCCGGGATCATCCCGTCGAAGTCGTTCTCGATCCACACGCACTTCGCGTTGATGCGGCGGCAGATCTCGTTGCCGAGATCCACGTCGAAGCCGACCACCTTGCCGTCGGCGCCTTTCGATTCGAAGGGCGGGTAGCTTGCGTCGACGCCGAACCGCACGGTCGACCAGTCCTTCGCGTACGCGCTGCCGGCCGATACGGCGAGCAGGGCCACGGTCACAGCCGCAAGAATCTTTTTCACTCGGTGACTCCTCGTTTTGTTCGATGGGTGCGCGGTTGTGCCGCGCCGTAAGCCTTCGGCCCGCCGCGGCTTCGCGTCGGACAGTCCGTTTCGCTCGCCCGATGGGGGCGCGCGACGTGCGCAAGATTATCAAGACAAAATACCGGCGGGGCGCCTAGGACAAGCCCCGATACCGGGCCCGGCGGCGGCGCGTCGGACGCACCGCCGTTTCACACACAGGAACGATTCAGCCGAGCGTTTCGTTGACCGCGCGCTGCAGGCACGTGACGAAGTGCGACACGGCGGGCGTGGGCAGCAGGTCGCGCCGCGCGATGATCGACAGGTCGAAGCGCGGCATGCTTTCGTCGAGTTCGGCCGTGCGGATGCCGAGCGGCGCGACCATCGCGGCGAGCGGGCGCGTGAAGCAGCCGATCACGTCCGAGCGCGCGACGAGCCCGAGCGTCACCGCGAACGACATCGGCGAGCGCAGCAGGCGTTTGGGCAGCGGCAGCCCGTGCGCCTCGAACATCCCGACCATCACGCTGTGCGGGAACTGCTCGGCGCCGACCGTGACGATCCATTCGGCATCGAGCAATTCCTCTAACCGGCGTGCCTGCGCGAGCGGGTGGCCGTCGCGCATCACGATCGTGAATTCGGTCGACAGCAGCGGCAATTGCGTGAAATCGCGGTCGAGCGCGGGCACATGGTGCATTGCAGCGATGTCGAGCGTGCCGTTGCGCAACTGCGCGAGCGCGTCGGGCACCGTCACTTCCTCCAGATGCAGGCTGACGTTCGGCATCGACTCGCGGAACGCCGTCACCGCGTGCGGCAACGCCGTCAGCGCGATCGACGGCATCGTGCCGACCGCGACGCGGCCCGACATCTCGCCTTTTACCTGCTCGACGGCCTCGACCGTGCGGCGGACGTCGCCGAGCAACTGCTCGGCGCGCGGCAGCAGCGCCTCGCCGCACGCGGTCAGCTCGACGCCGCGCACGCTGCGCGCGAGCAATTCCGCGTTGAGCGCCGTTTCGAGCTCGCGGATCGTGTGCGTGATCGCCGGCTGCGTGACGCCGAGCTCGCGCGCGGCGGCGCGCAGGCTCTTCAGGTGCGCGGCGGAGACGAACGCCTGGAGCTGCGCGATGTTCAAGGGATTGCGGATGCGGGTCATCGGTCGGGTCCGGTTGGCGCAAAAGGGGGCGGCGGGTTCGGATTCGGGCGGCGATCCGGATGCACGTCACGCGTCGGCGCGTGCGCGGAACGCCTGCCGATAGCGCTGCGGCGACGTGCCGACGATGCGTGAGAAGCGCTCGCGAAACGCGGTGACCGAACCGAACCCGGCTTCCGTCGCCACATGTTCGATCGACAGTTCGGTCACCTCCAGCAACTGCTGCGCATGCCTGACGCGCGCGGTCTGCAGCCATTGCCCCGGCGACGTGCCCGTCTGCTCCTGGAAGCGCCGCGTCAGCGTGCGCACGCTGGTCGACGCCTTGCGCGCGATAGCGTCGAGCGTCAGCGGCTGGCGCAGGTTCGCGTGCAGCCAGTCCATCAGGTCGTGCAGCCCGTCGCCGCCGGCCGGCCATTCGGGCGCGATGAACTGCGCCTGCCCGCCTTCGCGCACGCGCGGCGCCACCGCGCTGCGGGCCGCGTCGACGGCGACGGCCGCGCCATAGTCGGCCTGGATCATGTGCAGGCACAGATCGAGACCGGCCGCCGCGCCGGCCGAGGTCAGGATCCGGCCGTTGTCGACGAACAGCACGTTCGCATCGACGTCGACGTTCGGGTAGCGGCGCGCGAGTTCGGCGGCCGCGAGCCAGTGCGTCGTCGCGCGCAGGCCGTCGAGCAGCCCGGCCTCCGCGAGCACGAACGCGCCGCTGCAGATCGACGCGATCCGGCGCCCGCGCGCGGCCGCCGCGCGCAGCGCATCGAGCACGCGGCGCGACGTGGGCGCGAGCGGCACCGACGTACCGGGGACCATGATCGTGTCGGCGTCGGCCAGCGCATCGAGGCGAAACGGCGGGCGCAACTCGAACAGGTCGCCGCCGACGCGCGGCTGCTCGCTGCATACGCGTACACGGTACGCCTGCGCGGCGTTCGGCGCCCGCACGCGCGCGAACGTGTCGCAGGCGACGCCGAGATCGAACGGGACGACATCGGGCAAGGCAAGAACGGCGACCGTATGCATGGCGTTCGCGGCCGTGGCCAGAATCCGTTGAAAGATGTCATTCTAGCCAATGGCTCGACCCGGCACCACACGCGACAATCGCGGCGGACCACCTGGAGGCCTGCCGATGAAACAAGACGATCGCAACGCGTTGCGGAACCTGCAATACCTGTCGCTGCTGGAAGCGGCCACGCTCGTCGTGCTGGTGTGCGTCGCTGTGCCGCTCAAGCACCTGGCCGGGTATCCGGTCGCGGTATCGATCATGGGCCCGGTTCATGGCATCGCGTTCGCGATGTACGTTTGGGCGGTGGTCGGCACCGCGTCGAGCGGGTTGTGGAGCAAGGGCGAGGTCGCGCGGCTCGTGCTGTCGGCCGTGGTGCCGTTCGCGGGTCTGGCGAGCGCCGGCTGGATCGCGCGCAGGCGGCACGCGCGATGATTTACCTGGTGCTGAAGGCCGTGCATCTGGTCGCCGTCGTCACGTTCGTCGGCGGGCTGCTGCTGTCGTCGGTCGCGGTCCGTATCGCGAACCTCGCCGTGCATCGCGCGGTGCGGCGCTGGGATCGCACGGTGACGGCGCCCGCGCTCGCGATCGTCTGGATCGCCGGCATCGCGCTCGCGTTGAGCGGTCACTGGTTCGGCGCCGCGTGGCTGTCGGCGAAGCTCGCGCTCGTCGTCGCGCTGTCGGTGCTGCACGGAATCCTGGCCGGCACGCTGCGGCGCATGGAGCGCGACGATCTCGTCGCCGTGCCGGCGCCGTGGCTCGGGCGGACGGCGGGCGCGGTGATCGTCGCGATGGCGCTCGTCGTTGGGCTGGCCGTGATCAAGCCGTTCTGACGGGGCGGGTTCGCGCCGTTTTCGCGACGGGCGTCACGCCGCGCCGCACCGGCAAAAAAAGGCCTGGAAACTCGCGTTCCCAGGCCGGCAGACCATCGACGACGATGGTGGAGGAGACGATCTCGTCCCGATGCGCGCCGCCTTCGTGCCGGCGACGTCGCGCATGGCGTGCGCTCAGATGGCCCAGCCGCCAAGATAGAACGTGACGAGCACGGCCGCGATCAGCACGGTGCCGACGTTGAGCTTGCGGAATTCGCCGCTGGCGAGGCGGCCGATCACGAGCGTCGAGAAGCCGAGCATGATGCCCGTCACGATGTTCGCGGTCAGCACGATGAACACCGCGCACACGAGGCCCGACATCGCGTCGACCATGTCGTCCATGTGCAGCTTGCTCACGCTGCCGAGCATCAGCAGGCCGACGTACATCAGCGCGGGCGCCGTCGCATACGACGGCACGAGGCCCGCGAGCGGCGAGAAGAACATCACGACGAGGAACAGCAGGCCGACCACGGCGGCCGCGAGCCCCGTCTTCGCGCCGGCGGCCACGCCGACGCTCGACTCGATGTAGGCGGCCGCCGGCGCGCCGCCGAGGAAGCCGGAGAAGATCGAGCTGACCGAATCGGCGGTCAGCGCACGGCCGCCGTTGATGATGCGGCCGTTCTCGTCGAGCTGGCCGGCCTGGCCCGCGACCGCGCGGATCGTGCCGGTCGCGTCGAACACGGCGGTCATCACCAGCGCGAGCACGCTCGGCAGCACGGCCATCGACAGCGCGCCCTTGATGTCCATCGCGCCGATCAGCGATGCGTGGCCCGGCGCGCTCAGCGACGGCAGCGCGAAGATGCCGCGGTACTTCACGCCCGGATCGAAGATCAGGCCGAACACCGAGATCGCGATCACGACGAGCAGGATCCCGCCCGGCACGCGGCGCTTTTCGAGGCCGAAGATCGCGGCGAGGCCGATGACCGACATGATGACCGGGAACGCGGTGATCTGGCCGAGCGAGACCGGCAGGCCGGCGCCCGGGTTCTTGATCACGAGGCCGACGTCGTTCGACGCGATCAGCAGCAGGAACAGGCCGATGCCGATGCCCGTGCCGTGCGCGACGCCCGCGGGCAGGTTGCGCAGGATCCACGAACGCACGCCGGTGATCGAGATGCCGGTGAACACGAGGCCCATCAGGAACACGGCGCCGAGCGCGACCGTCGGAGGCAGCCCCTTGCCGAGCACGAGGCCGAACGCGGTGAACGCGGTCAGCGAGATCGCGCAGCCGATCGCGATCGGCAGCTTCGCCCACAGGCCCATCAGCAGCGAGCCGAACGCGGTGGTGACGCACACCGCGACGAACACGGCGCTCGTGTCGAAACCGGCCTTGCCGAACATGCCGGGCACGACGAACACGGAATAGACCATCGCGAGGAACGTGGTCACGCCGGCAATGATCTCGCGGCGCTGCGTGCTGCCGCGCGACGAAATGCCGAAATAGCGGTCGATGACTCCCTGGGCGCCGAAGTCAGTTTCTTCCGCGCCGACGCCGACCGTCGGCTGCACCGGGGTATCACTCATGAGCTTGCTCCTTTATCAGCATGCTGAAACGGCCCGTTGCGAACCGTCGTCAGGGTGTCTCGTATCTGGTTGGGATTGTTCGGCAACGTCGTGGGGACGAACGACGCGCGATGCGTGTCGTTACGCTCGAATCGAAACGATCGCGAGGGTGTCGCGTCGGACGACGCGTGCCGTGGTCGACTCCGTCGCGTGTGCCTTGCCGTAGCGAAGGTTAGGCGAGCCGCCCATCACGTCCCATCGGGGGACGAGCATGCAGCGCATGTCGCAGCGCTTATATCGGCGTGCGACGGGGCTCCGCCGCGCCGACACGCGTGTATACGCCTAGTTCGAATCCGTTAAGGCGACTATTTGAATGCGGGGGCGGCGGGCGGGGCGTTGGGTATTACGAATGACTTTCAGGGCGGCCCGGAAGGCCAGCGCGCATGCGCGGCTTCCGTCCCGGCGCGGCCTCAACTGCGCGCGAGATGGGCGAGATACGCGCAGAACATGTCGGCCATCCCGTCCGAGTACGCATCGATTTCCGCCGAGGTGCGCGCGGTTTCGGAGAACGCCTTGCCGCCCGTCGTGAGCGTCGTCAGGATCAGTTCGCACGCGAGCGCATGCGTGGCGTCGGGCACGTCGGGCAGCGCTTCGCGCATGAACGCGGTGAACACCCGGTTGCCCTCGGCCTTCACTGCCTGCGCCTCGGGGGCGTCGCGATAGAGCGGGGCGGCGTCGTCGAGAGCGATCCGCATCGGCGCCTCGTCGCATTCCGAACGGATGAACGCGTGGACGGCGGCGCGCACGCGCTCGGGCGGCGTCTTCCGAGTGTCCTGCAGGATCCCGCACAGCATGTCGTGCGTTTGCCGCCACTCGTCGTGCTGGAGCCGGAACAGCACGGACGCCTTGTTCGGGAAGTACTGGTACAGCGAGCCGACGCTCACGCCGGCCCGCTCCGCGACGCGCGCCATCGTGAAGCGCTGCGCGCCCTCGCTCGCCAAAACCTGAATAGCCGCCTGCAGGACGTCCTCGACGAGACGGGTCGAGCGCGCCTGCCGAGGCAGCTTGCGCGTGGCGATCGGGGCGTTTCGGCGGTCGGTCATGAGCGGTTTGCCAATGCGAATAGTAAAACCTGAATGGTTCGTCATATTCTAGTTGGGTGCAACGACGCACTCAACCCGATACCGGAGATTCGCATGACCACCCTGATGCTCGACCCGCTGGCTTCGCTGCTGGCGCGCCTGTTCGACGAAGCCGACGCGTCGTCGCCCGCGACGAGCCCGGCCTTCGCCAACGTGTCGCGCAACGAGCAAGCGCGGCTGATGCGCAGCAAGACCGACTACGCCGATCTGTATGCGCGCTTGAAGGATTACCCGCTTCCCGTGTCGCGCGAGACGGGCATGCTGCTGTACATGCTCGCGCGCAGCGGCAGTGCCAAGGCAATCGTCGAATTCGGCACGTCGTTCGGCATTTCGACGCTGCATATGGCGGCCGCGCTGCGCGACAACGGCGGCGGGCGGCTGATCACGAGCGAATTCGAGCCGACGAAGGTCGTACGCGCGCAGGCCAACCTGGCGGCAGCCGGACTGGCCGATCTCGTGGAGATTCGCGAAGGCGATGCGCTCCACACGCTGGCCGCCGGTCTGCCGGATTCGGTCGACCTGTTGTTGCTCGACGGGGCGAAGGCGCTGTATCCGGAGATTCTCGCGCGGGTCGAGCCGCGGCTCAGGGCGGGGGCATTCGTCGTGGCCGACAACGCGGAATACAGCCCCGACTATCTTGCTTACGTGCGCGCGCCGGAAAACGGCTATCTGTCGGTGCCGTTCGGCGGCGACGTCGAATTGTCGATGCGGACACGCTGACCAGGCGGAACGAGGGTGTCGACGATTTCACGCTTCCCCGTATCAAATATAGGAGGCCTGATTAATGGAAGCGCGGCGAAAGGCGACGGGATGATGCCGGTCGCTTGCGCTGCCTTGCGCGTCACTTCAGGAACACGTAGCGCGCGAAGTACGGGAAGCGGCCGACCGCATGCTCGGTCGTGCACGTCGCGGCCGGCGGCGTGCCGCCCGCCGTGTCGAGCCGCTGCACGAAGCGCACGCTGGCGAGCGTGCCGGTTGCGGCCGGCGTCGCCGCGAGCAGCAGTTGCGGAATGCTGGCCGCGCTTGCGCTCGGCATTTCCGCGAGCTTCTTGCCGGTAATACGGCTGCCATCGAGCGCTTCCCACGACGGCCCCGCGCCGTGCCGCACGACGAGCGCGCCGTTTTCATCGAACAACGTCGCCTCCGGGCGCTTGAAGGCCCACGCGAGCCGGTGGTCGGCATCGTATTCGCACGAATAGATCTGCACGCCGGTCGCGGTGGTCGCCAGCACCGGCGTGGCCGGCGCCGGCGGCGCGAGGCCGGCAGCCTCGTCGGCGTGTGCGGGCGCGGTAAAAGCCGCCAGGGAAAGACCGGCCGCAAGGGCCAGCAGCATGTCGCGTGTCGGGGATCGGCTTGGCATGACGGGGCGTCCTTTCAGGTCGGGTGACGGTCGTACGACGTCGATCCCGTCAACGTTAGACGCCGATCGCACAGGCTGCAATGCGGAAATGACAATCGCGGCGATAGTCGCCGCGATTGCCGAAGGAGCGGACCCGCGATCAGCGGATCGCGATCGGGTTGATGTTGACCTGCGTGGAGCCGACGTACAACGGCTGGCCGAGCACGAACAGGAATTCCCATGCCTTGTCGCGCACCAGCGCGCGGCTGTCGATCAACTCCAGGTTGTAGATGCCGCGCTTCGCGAGCATGTACTGGTTGACCGGGAATTCGTCCCGCGTGTGCGGATTCGGATAGACCTCCGACGCCCACGTGTCGCCGCCGAACGCGACGATTCCCTGATCGGCCAGCCACTTCGCCGCTTCCATGCCGATGCCGGGCTCGACGTCGAGGAACTGCTTGTCGTCCTTGCCGATCAGCTCGAGCCAGCCGGTGTTGAACAGCACGACGTCGCCCTTGCGCAGCGTCAGCCCCTGCTGCTTCAGCACGGCCTGGATGTCGGCGACCGTGAATTCGGTGCCTCCCGGCACGATCGGCTTGCCGTAGCGGGCGGTCATGTCGAGCACGACGCCGCGCGTGACGATCGGCGGCACCTTCTCGACGCCGAGCTTCTTCACGCCGTCGACGGTCACGAAATCGGCCGCCCGGTTGCCGTTGTAGTACACGTTGTCGATGCCGATGTGGCCGATGCCGTTGAGCTGCGTGCCGACGCCGGTCCACGCGTTGACGAGTTCGTCGTTGAACGTGAACTTGTTCGGGCCGAGGCTCTTGCCGGCCTGCTGGCCGACCTGCACGTTGTACAGCCGGAAGCTGCGATGGCGGAACGCCGGCAGGTGCTTGTCCACCGGCACGGCCAGCGGATAGGTCTTGCCGGCCTTCACGAGGCCGACCGCGTGCTTGACGACGTCGGGCGTCAGCAGGTTGGCCGCGCCGATTTCGTCATCGGCGCCATAGACGGACGGATACCAGTCGGCCGCCGCGGCCGACGCGGCGGCGTGGGCAGCTTGCGCGGCCGCGAACGGCAGGATCGCGGCGAGTACGAGCCGGGCGAGCGTTGCTTTCATTCGGGGCTCCTGTCGCGCGTTACGCCGCGGCTTGCGCGAGCGTCGGGTAGTCGGTCAGGCCGTGGGCGCCGCCGCCGAACAGCGTGTTGCGATCGTGCGGCGCGAGCGCGGCGCCGGTGCGCAGCCGTTCGGGCAGGTCGGGGTTCGCGACGAACGGGCGGCCGAATGCGGCGAGGTCGGCCCAGCCGGCGGCGATCGCTTCGCGTGCGCGCTCGGCGGTGTACGCGCCGGCATAGATCAGCACGCCCGGGAACGCGGCGCGCAATTGCTGCTTGAAGGCGACCGGCATCAGCGGCGCGTCGTCCCAGTCGGCTTCCGCGATGTGCAGGTAGCCGACGCCGAGTTCGCCGAGCAGCTTCGCGGCGGCGAGGTAGGTCGTTTCCGGGTCGTCGTCGACGCAGCCGTTCAGCGTGGTCAGCGGCGCGAGGCGGATGCCGACGCGCGACGCGTCGCCGGTCCCTTCGATCAGCGCCTGCGTGACTTCGCGCAGGAAGCGCAGCCGGTTCTCGAGCGAGCCGCCGTACTGATCGGTGCGCGTGTTCGCGTTCGAGTCGATGAACTGGTTCACGAGGTAGCCGTTCGCGCCGTGCAGCTCGACGCCGTCGAAGCCGGCCTCGATCGCATGGCGGGCGGCGGTCCGATATTGACTGACGATCTCGCGGATCTCGTCGACCGACAGCGCGCGCGGCTCGGAGGCCTGCACGAAGCCGGGCGTGCTGCCGTCCTCGCCGGCGATGAACACGTTCACGCCCTTCGCCTGGAGCGGGGACGACGACACGGGTTGCGCGCCGCCGAGCAGGCTCGTGTGGCTCAGCCGGCCGACGTGCCACAGCTGCGCGAAGATGCGGCCGTGCGCGGCATGCACGGCGTCCGTCACCTTGCGCCAGCCGGCGACCTGCGACGGCGTGTGAATGCCGGGCGTCCACGCGTAGCCCTTGCCGAGCGGCGCGATATAGGTGCCTTCGCTGACGATCAGGCCCGCACTCGCGCGCTGCGCGTAGTACGCGGCCATCAGTTCGTTGGCTTCGTCGCCGGGCTGGCTCGCGCGCGAACGCGTCATCGGCGGCATCACGATGCGGTTCGGCAGCGTCAGCGCGCCGAGTCGCAGCGGTTGGAAAAGCGGGTCCTGGGTCATGGTGAATTCCTGTCGGTGCCGCGGCCGGCGGGCTGCGGACGGGTCATGTCGGATGAAGGTGCGGCGCGCTCAGTCCCACTGCGGCGCGAGGCCGGCCGGGTCGACCTCGCGGCCGTTGCGCTCGAGCGCGGCGATCTGCGCCATGTCTTCGTCGGTCAGGCGCAGCGTCTGCGCGAGCAGGTTGCTCGCGAGGTTCTCGCGCTTGGTGGACGACGGAATCACCGAGTAGCCGAGCTGCAGCGCCCATGCGAGCGCGACTTGCGCCGGCGTCGCGTCGTGACGCTGCGCGATCGCGCCGATCACCGGATCGCCGAGCACCTTGCCGTACGCGAGCGTCATGTACGACGTCACGTGGATGCCTTCGGCGTTCAGGAACTCGACCAGCTTGCGGTTCTGCAGGTACGGGCTCAGTTCGATCTGGTTCGTCGCGATCGCGTCCTTGCCGACGGCCGCGATCGCTTCCTTCGTCAGCGCGATGTTGAAGTTCGAGATGCCGATCTGGCGCGTGAGGCCCTTCGCCTTCGCGTCCGCCAGCGCGGTCATGAACGCGTCGATCGACACGCCGTTGCCGGGGGCCGGCCAGTGGATCAGCGTCAGGTCGACATAGTCGGTGCGCAGCTTGCGCAGGCTTTCCTCGAGGCTGGCCGCCAGCTTGTCCGGCGCGTAGTTGTCGACCCAGATTTTCGTCGTGAGGAACAGGTCGTCACGGCGCACGCCCGACGCGGCGATCGCTTCGCCGACTTTGGCTTCGTTGCCGTAGATCTGCGCGGTGTCGATCGCGCGGTAGCCGACTTCGAGGCCGTTGCGGACCGAGTCGACGACGACCTGGCCTTGCAGGCGGAACGTACCGAGGCCGAAGGCCGGAATCTTGCTCATCGTGTGCTCCTGGAAGAGGGAAACGGTTGCGGTATGCGAATCATTCTGGCGCTTGAGACTGATGAAATAAACGCCTTTAGAGGTCAAAAATATTTGACTTCAAATCAAATATCGGGCGTGTCGTGGGCGCGTGCGGGCCGTGGCGGCCTTATGCGACGCGCGCCTGCGGATCCGTGATCGAATGGAACGCCGGCAGCACGTCCGATGCGATCTCGGCCATCGTCTCGTCGAGCGGCCGCCGGTTGCGGCGGAAATGCAGGCCGATGTGCCGCACGCCCGCATCGCGCATCGCCGCGAGTTCTTCCGTCAGCGCGATGCGTCCCGCGCGCGCGCCGAAGCGGTGCCGCTGCAGCGGTTCGTACGGATCTTCCGCGAGGTCGAGGTGGATGAAGCTCACGTACGGCTTGTCGCCGGCCACCGCACGCCAGTTCGCGGCGCGCTGCGCGTGGTCGGCCGGCGTGCCCGGATACGCGAGGCAGCCGTCCATGTATTCGCCGATCCACGCGGGCGTCTGCTGAGCGAGGCCGGCGACGAGAAGCGGCACCGGCGAGCGCGCGGCGGGCAGCACTTCCAGGCCGGGCGGCAGATGCCCGCGTGCGCCGTCGCGCAGCAACGCGATCTGGTCGCGGAAGTTCGCCCCGCGCGACGCGAAGTCGCGGCCGAACAGCGGATATTCGACCGGCCGGTCGCCGCTCGCGACGCCGAGCAGCAGGCGCCCGCGGCTCAGTTCCTGGATCGTCGCGGCCGATTTCAGCGTCAGCAGCCGTTCGCGCAGCGGCAGCACGACGGCGGCCGTGCCGAGCAGGATGTCGCGCGTGATGCCGGCGAGGTAGCCGAGATACGAGAACGTTTCGAACACCTGCGCGGCGTCGCCGAACGACGGGTCGTACAGCGGCACGTCGCGCACCCAGAGCGCGCGAAAGCCGAGCGTGTCGGCCAGTTGCGCGAGCTCCGCGTGGATTTCCAGGTCGGGCACGCCGGGGTGGCGGCCGTCATGCCGGCGTTTCGCGTTGCCGGACGCGGTCCAGTCGTTGTCGAGCGGCAGTTCGACGCCGATGCTGAAGCCGCCGGCGGCGAGCTTGTCGAGAGAGGGGGACATGATCGGGTTGCTCCGTTCAGACCGCGCGCAGGCTGCCGTCGAGCCGGTAGAAGTCGAGCGACGCCGCGGTGAAGAACGAGCGCGACGTGCCGGCGGCGAAGTCGTCGACATGCACGACGGTGGCGCGATCGGCTTCCTGCCACGAGATCGCGTAGGTGTCGCCGGCCACGCGCTGCCACGTGTATTCGACTTCACCTTTCGCGCCCGCATACGGGCCTTCGGTGATCTCGTAGCGCATATGAAGGCCGTCCTCGTCGTACGCGTTGAGCGCGGTGAGGCCGTCGTAGCGGACTTCGAATGTCTTGCCGGCGAACGGCGGACGTTGGGTCGATGCGTTCATGCTGGTGGCTCCTGTGAAAAGGTGACGTTCAATGCGCGAGTTCGACGGGTTCGGCCGTGCGTTCCGGCAGCCCGTGGCGGCGGTCGAGACGGCCGCTCAACGCGGTGAGTGCAAACGCCCCGAGCGTGACGACGGCGGCGATCCACGGGGTGTGGCCGAGGCCGACGTTCGCGACGATCAGGCCGCCGAGCGACGAGCCGCCGGCCACGCCGAGGTTGAAGGCGGCGATGTTGAAACCCGATGCGACGTCGGCGGCGTCCGGCGCGAAGTGGCGCGCCTGCTTGACGACGTACACCTGCAGCCCCGGCACGTTGCCGAACGCCACGGCGCCCCACGCGAGCATCGTCAGCACCGCGAGCCATTTCACGTGGATCGTGAAGGTCAGCGCGAGCAGCACGATCGCGAGCAGCAGGAAGATCCGCTTGAGCGCCTTCACGGGGCCGACGGCGTCCGCGAGCTTGCCGCCCCACACGTTGCCGACCGCGACCGATACGCCGTAGCCGACCAGCACGAGGCTGACCTGCGACGGCGTGAAGCCGGCGATCTGTTCGAGCAGCGGCGCCATATAGGTGAATGCGATCAGCGAGCCGCCGTAACCGACCGCCGTCATCGCATAGACGAGCAGCAGGCGCGGCTGGGCCAGCACGCGCAACTGGCGGGCGAGGGGGGCCGGCGGCGTCTGCGGCAGCGCGCGCGGCACGAAGGCGACTGCGCCGACGAATGCGACGAGGCCGAACAGCGCGACGATCAGGAACGTCGCGCGCCAGCCGAAGTGCTGGCCGATGAAGGTGCCGAGCGGAATGCCGGCGACGAACGCGACGGTCATGCCGCTGAACATCGTCGCGATCGCGCTCGCGGCCTTCTCCTTCGGCACGAGCGTGGTCGCGATGATCGAGCCGACCGAGAAGAACACGCCGTGCGCGAGGCCGGTGAGCACGCGTGCGACGATCAGCGATTCGTAGCCGGGCGCCTGCCATGCGACGAGGTTGCCGACGGTGAAGAGCGCCATCAGCCCGGCGAGCAGCGCCTTGCGCGGCACGCGGCCGGTGAGCGCGGTGAGCAGCGGCGCGCCGATGGCGACAGCCAGCGCGTACAGGCTGACGAGCAGGCCGGCGGACGGCAGGCTGACGCCGAGGTCGGCGCCGATCGTCGGGATCAGCCCGACGATCACGAATTCGGTGGTGCCGATGGCAAAGGCGCTGATGGTCAGCGCAAGCAACGCGAGTGGCATGACGGGATCCGGGTTTCAGTAGGAATGGATCGCAGTGTGCCGGCTTTACTTTTGCTGAAAAACTCGTCTATAAACCAAATTGTTTTGATTTCAACTCAACAATGAAGACCACCCTCGACGAACTCCAGGCCTTTACCGCCGTGGTCGATACCGGTTCGATCACGGCGGCCGCCCAGCAGCTCGATCTCACCGTGTCGGCGACGAGCCGCACGCTCGCGCGGCTCGAGGAAAAGCTGAAGACCACGCTGCTGCGCCGGACCACGCGCCGGCTCGAACTGACCGAGGAAGGGCGCGCGTTCCTGCAGGACGCGCGCGCGATCATCGAATCGGTCGAGAACGCGGAGGAGCAGATGCTCGCGCGGCGCGAGATGCCGTCCGGGCGCCTGCGCGTCGACGCCGCGACGCCGTTCATGCTGCACGTGATCGTGCCGCTCGTGCGCGGCTACCGCGAGCGCTTCCCGAAGGTCGAGCTGGAACTGAACAGCAACGAGGGCATCACCGATCTGCTGGAGCGGCGCACCGACGTCGCGGTCCGGATCGGCCGGCTGAAGGATTCGACGCTGCACAGCCGGCGCATCGGCAACAGCCGGCTGCGTATCCTAGCGAGCCCCGCGTATATCGAAGCGCATGGCCAGCCGCGCAAGGTCGAGGATCTCGACAAGCACACGCTGCTCGGCTTCACGCAGCCCGAATCGCTGAACGTATGGCCGATCCTCGGCACGGACGGCGAAGCGTACCGCATCGAGCCGGACGTGTATTCGTCGAGCGGCGAAACGCTGCGGCAGCTTGCGCTGGAGGGCACGGGTGTCGTCTGCCTGTCCGATTTCGTGACCGCGCAGGATCGCGATGCGGGGCGGCTGGTGCAGGTGCTCGCGCGCCAGACGCTCGACGTCCAGCAGCCGATTCACGCGGTGTACTACCGCAATACCGCGATCTCGTCGCGGATCGCGTCGTTCGTCGACTATCTGATCGAGGTGCTGGGCGGCGGCAGCGGCGGTGACGGGCGGGCGCGGCGCAAGGCCGCGTGGATGGAGCCGCAGTAGCGACGCAGGGCAGGCGGCGCTGCCCTTCGGGAGCCGGCGTGCCGCGCGTCGGCACGCCGTCGTGCGACGATTACGCCTCTTCGGCCCACGACATCCCGTCGCGCGCGAGCAGCGCCGACGAGGCCGCGGGCCCGAACGTGCCGGCCGTGTACAGGCGCGGCCGGTCGCCGAGCTGCTTCCAGCCGTCGAGGATCGGCTCGACCCACGACCACGCGGCTTCGAGCTCGTCGCGGCGCATGAAATGCGTGAGGCGGCCGCGGATCACGTCGATCAGCAGCCGTTCGTACGCTTCCGCGCGCCGTTCCGGAATCGCCTGCTGCAGGTCGAGGTTCAGGCTCACCGGCACCATGTTCATGCCGCTGCCCGGCTCCTTCGCGAGCATCTGCAACTGGATCGACTCTTCCGGCTGGAGCTGGATCACGAGGCGGTTGCCGTAATTGCGCGGGCCGGTCGGGATGATCGAGAACGGCATGTCCGCGAACTCGATCACGATTTCCGACTGGCGGCGCTGCAGCCGCTTGCCGGTGCGCAGGAAGAACGGCACGTTCGCCCAGCGCCAGTTGTTGATGTGCGCGCGCAGCGCGACGAAGGTTTCCGCGCGGCTGTCCGCCGGCACGTTGTCTTCCTCGAGATAGCCCTTGACCGGCTGGCCGTCGACCGCGCCGGCCGTGTACTGGCCGCGCACCGTGTCGCGCGCGACGTCCGACAGCGACATCGGCCGCAGCGAGCGCAGCACCTTCAGCTTCTCGTCGCGCACCGCGTCCGGGTCGAGCGACACGGGCGGCTCCATCGCGACGATGCACAGCAGTTGCAGCAGGTGGTTCTGCACCATGTCGCGCAGCGCGCCGGTATGGTCGTAGAAGCCCGCGCGGCTGCCGACGCCGACCGTCTCCGCGACCGTGATCTGCACGCTGCGGATGTTCGGCGCCTGCCACAGCGGCCCGAAGATCGGGTTGCCGAAGCGCAGCACCATCAGGTTCTGCACGGTTTCCTTGCCGAGATAGTGGTCGATCCGGTAGATCTGCGATTCCTCGAAGTGCTTGCCGACCGCGTCGTTGATCGCTTTCGCGGAAGCGAGATCGTGGCCGAGCGGCTTTTCGAGGACGACGCGCGAATGCGCGTCGACGAGGTGCGCGGCCGACAGGTTGTCGCAGATCGTCGTGAACAGTTCCGGCGACGTCGACAGGTAGAACACACGCACGGCCTCGCCGCGCGCCGCTTCGGCGAGCCGCTGGTAGTCGTCCGGCGCGTTCACGTCGATGAGCACGTACTTGAACAGGTCGAGGAAGCGGGCCCACGCGTCGGCGTCGAACGCCTTCGCGTCGATGAACGGGCGCGACTGCTCGTCCATGAACTTGCGATAGCCGTCGATGCCCCAGTCGCGGCGGCCGACGGCGATGATGCGCGTCTCGGGCGGAAGATTGCAGTGCAGGTGCGCCATGTACAGCGCGGGCAACAGCTTGCGGGCGGCCAGGTCGCCGCCGCCGCCGAAAATGATCATGTCGACGGGCCGGTCGGCCGCGGTCTGGGAAGGCTGATTCGTCATGGGAGGTTCGCGGTTTGAAACGGTGAACGTGAAACGAACGTCGAGGGCATCGGGCGCCGGTTGGCCGGCGCCGGTACGGCAAAACGCTAATAGTGCACCGTTTTGATGGTTTGCGTCTGTGTTCGCGCGATGTAACGGGGCTTGCATTTCCGATGATGGGTCGATTATGATTGAGCACTCACTCATTAAAGGAATCGACCGTGGCCCGACCGCGCAGTCCCGACAAGCACGAAGCCATCCTCGCGGCTGCCGCGCGCGCGCTCGCCGAGGACGGCGCGAGCGCGACCACCGCGCGCATCGCACGGCTTGCCGGCGTGGCGGAAGGCACGGTGTTCACGTACTTCGAGACCAAGGATGCGTTGTTGAACGCGCTGTACGTGAGCCTGAAGGCCGACATGCGCGAAGCGATGATGACCGGGTTTCCCGATCATGCGCCGGCCGAGCAGGCGGTGCGGCATGCGTGGAACGGCTATGTGTCGTGGGGCGTCGCGAATCCGGACGGCCGGCGCGCGTTGCGGCAGTTGGGCGTGAGCGGGCGCATCGACGATGCGCATCGGGCCGCGGGCTCGGAAGGCTTCGGCGGGATCGGCGCGCTGCTGCGCGAACAGGTCGCCGCGTCGGGCGCGTTGAGCCGCGACGAAGCGCATGCGTTCTGCTCGGCGTTGTTTACGTCGATCGCGGAAACCGCGATGGAGTCGATCGCCCGCGATCCGGCGCGCGCCGATGCATACCGGGAAGCCGGGTTTCGCGCGTTGTGGGCGGTATTGCACGCGGTGTGAGTCGAGGAATGGCGTCGTGGCGGCATGTGCCGCGGCGACGGCGGGGTGGGGCAGGCAGGACGGCGCAGGTCACGAACGATCGACGCGTCGCCCATATTAATGAGTGAGTAATCATTCATTTTGATGGTTTCATCACGATCAAGGAGTGGAAAATGTCGAAAGTCTGGTTGGTAACGGGAGCCGCGCGCGGCCTCGGTCGCGCGATTTCGGAAGCGGTGCTGGCAGCGGGGGACCGGCTGGTGGCCGGCGCGCGCGATCCCGCGCGACTGGCCGATCTGGCCGAACGGTATGGCAACCGGCTGCTGCCGGTCGAGCTCGATGTCACCGACGAAGCGGCGGCCGCGCAAGCCGTCGCGGCGGCGCGCGCGGCGTTCGGCCGTATCGACGTGCTGGTGAACAACGCGGGCTACGGCCACACGGCGCCGTTCGAGCAGATGAGCGCCGAAGCCTTCCGCGACCAGATCGAAACGAACCTGTTCGGCGTGGTCAACCTCACGCGCGCGGTGCTGCCGACGATGCGCGCGCAGCGCGCGGGGCACATCTTCCAGGTGTCGTCGGTCGGCGGGCGTACGGCGACGCCCGGACTGTCCGCATATCAGGCCGCGAAGTGGGCGGTCGGCGGATTCAGCGACGTGCTCGCGAAGGAAGCCGCGCCATTCGGCGTGCGCGTGTGCACGCTCGAACCGGGCGGCATGCGCACCGACTGGGCCGCGCAGGCGAAGCGCGACATCGACGATCTGCTGCCCGACTATCAACCGTCGGTCGGGAAGATCCTCGACCTGCTCGGCGCGTATGGCGGCCACGAGATCGGCGATCCCGCCCGGATCGCGGCGCTGATCGTCGACCTGTCGCGCCGCGACGACGTGCCGCTGCGCCTGCTGCTCGGCGGCGATGCGCTGTTCGTCTGCGAGCAGGCGGAACGGCAGCGCGCGGAAGAGGCGGCGCGGTGGCGGGATGCGACGCTGTCGACGCAGTTTCCGGATGCGGTGCTGCCGGACGGGCTGCGGGCGTTGAAGGAAATTGGCTGAGCCGGGCGGTTCGTTGCCGGCGGCATCGACATGGCGCCGGAGCGCATGCTCTGGGGCACCGACTGGCCGCACCCCACGCAGAAGACGGACAAGCCCGACGACGCAAGCTTGCTGGACGTGATCGCCGGGTGGATCGGGCGCCCTGACTGGCAGCAGCGGATATTCGTCACGAACCCGGCGAAGTTGTACGGGTTTGCATAGGCCGGGGAGGATGTCGCGAAACTTGAAGCCGCCAACAAAGCGATGTCCTCCGCAATCGGGGGATACATTTGAAGGCGGATGGGGCAAGCGCCCGCTTGGTCGTGCTCATAACGCAAGGGTAATCCCACCTGATACCAGCTTCGGCGATCTGGTACCGGTTGCGACGGCGACTTCGCTCGCCATCGAAAAAGACGGCAACCCAAAACCGCGTATCGCTTATCCGATCGGCCTGTTCTTCGATGGTATCGCCTGGCGTCGATGCACTTCGCGTGCCATCTCAGAGAATCGACCGGTAGGTGCCGCCCTCGACGCGCACCGCGGCGCCATTGGATGCCGCACCCAGAGGACTGGCGAGCAACGCCACCATCGCGGCAATCTCGTCGGCCTCGATCATGCGGGCAATCAGCGAGCTCGGACGATACGTGTCGAAGAAGTGCGATTCGATTTCCGCATCGGTCATATCGGGCCGCGGCGCGGTTTGGCGAAGATATGCGACGATGCCTTCGGATCGCGTGGCGGATGGCAGTACGCTGTTGACGGTCACGCCGGTTCCCTTCGTCAGTTCGGCCATTCCGCGCGAAACCGCGAGTTGAGCCGATTTGCTGACACCGTAGTGCACCATGTCCGGCGGCGTGAAGGCGCCGACTTCGCTGGACATGAAAATCACTCGCCCCCAGTTCTTCGCGAGCATGCGAGGAAAGTAATGACGTGACAGCCTGACACCTGACATCACGTTGACGTCGATCATTCGCAGCCAGTCGTCATCGGTGATCTCCGCGAACGGCTTGGCTTCGTAGTAGCCGAGATTGTTCACGAGAATATCCGTGTCCGGCTGTGCATCGATCAGCTCCGCGACGCCTCGGTCGCCGCTCACGTCGGCGACGACGCCGCGTACGCTGCCGCGCGGCGCGGCAGCGCAGAGCTCCGCGACGGCTGCGTCGAGCTTGTCTCGTTGCCGCCCCGTGATCGTGACCGCGACGCCTTCCGCGGCCAACGTTCGCGCGATGGCCATGCCGATGCCGGCAGTGGCGCCGGTGACGATCGCAGTTTTTCCTTCAAGTTGCAGATCCACGGTTTGCTTCTCCTTTACTCATCGAGTAACCGGCATTGCCGGTCGATTGCACGGCATGACTACTTGAGCCGCTTCAGCATTTCGCCGGCGACGTCCAGCGCCGACGCCGGATTCTGTCCGGTGATCAATTCGCGGTCGGTGACCATGTGCGCGGTAAACGGCACCGCGTTGCTGCTGTAGATTCCACCCGCGCGTTGCAATGCAGTCTGCGGATAGAACTTCATCGCGCCGCCGCCGAGCAGCCCTTTGGCTTGCTCTTCTTCCGCGTTGCTGATCACCGTCATCCGGTAGCCGGCGTAGATCCATTTCGTGTCGCCATCGCCCGCGTTTCCCGCCGCGAGCTTTCGTACAAAGCCCGGCGCATCGGGCAGCGTCGACAGCAGCGCAATCGGGCCGTGGCAAACGAGCGCCGTGGTCTTGCCGCGCGCGTGAAAGTCGGCCAGCAATCTGCCCACGGCGGCACTGGTCGACAGGTCCTGCATCGGCGCATGGCCGCCGGGAACATAGACGGCATCGAAGTGCGCGTAGCCGATCTGCTCCACCCGCGACAGGCTGATCACCGGGGAATGCGTGCGCGACGTGATTTGTAGCCGGTCGAGCAAGGCCCGATAGTCGCGCATCGCGTTGTCGTCGCCGTTGAAGTACATCTTGTCGGCCGACGTGACGTCCAGCGTCGGCGCCTTGCCCTCCGGCGTGGCGAAGGTCACCTGATGGCCGGCATCGAGCAGCGCCTTCACGGGCTGCATCAGCTCGTTCAGGTAGAAGCCCGTCGCGAAGACCTTGTCATCCTTCAGGTCGAGGTGATCGGAATCCGACAACACCACGAGCACGTTGGCCGCGTGAGCGCCGCACGCGGCAATGCCGAGCATTGCCGCAACGGCGAGCTTGCGCATCGAATACATCGTTTTCTCCATCGGGAAGGTTCAAGCTTGTCGTGAACGGGCGAGCAACAGATGACGCATCGCGGCGCCCACGCCGGCGGCCGACTGCGGGTTCTGGCCAGTCACGAGCCGTCCGTCGACGACGACCTTGGCGGTCCAGTTCGGCACGGGATGGTGAAGTGCGCCGCGCTGCTTCAAGGTGCTCGCGAGCAGGAACGGGACGACGCGATCGAGCTGGACCTCCCGTTCTTCCTCGTCCGTGAAGGCGCTCAGATTCTTGCCGGCGACGAGATATGTACCGTCGCCGAGCTTCACGTCGACCAGTGCGGCCGGCCCATGACACACCGCGCCGACCACCCCACCCGCGTCATGGATGTCGCGGGTCACTTTCTGCACGTCGGGATTGCCCGGAAAGTCCCACATCGCGCCGTGGCCGCCGGCAAAGAAGACAGCGGCATACTTCGACGCATCGACGTCGCCCAGCCGCTGCGTGTGGCGCAGCGCGTCGCGGAAATCACGGTCGTTCCAATAGCGCGCATTGATTTCATCGGTCAGGTCGAGCCCGTCGACCGGCGGTTCGCCGCCCTGAATCGATGCGAATTCGACGGGAATGCCGGCCGCGTCCAGTTCAGCCAGCGGATGCGTCACTTCGCCGAGATAGAAACCGGTCGGCTCGCCGGTTGAGCCTTTCTTCGCGTGGCTCGTGAGTACGAATAGAACCTGCAGATGCTGCCGCTCGCGATGTTCGCCATTCATGCTGTGCTCCTGGATTTCAACGGGTGACTCGACGATGCAGTCACGACGCACGCACTTTATTTGGCTCATCGATGAAGATAAACTGGCGCGAAAGTAAAGCTTTTGTTCTTTGGAGGACAAGATGGCGCGTAAATTCGATCACCTCGGTGACGTGGAAGCGTTCGTGACGGTGGTCGAAAAAGGCTCGATGACTGCCGGTGCGGTCGCATTGGGGAGCACGCCTTCCGTGTTGAGCCGGGCCATCACACGTCTGGAGGCCCGGCTGGGCACGCAGTTGCTGCGTCGTTCCACGCGGCGGTTGAGCCTGACGGAGCACGGCAGGCTCTATCTGGAGCAATCGCGCGCGGCGTTTTTGCTGATCGATGACGCCGAGCGGGCCATTCAGGGGCACGGCGGTACGTTGACCGGCCATGTCCGGCTGAGCGTACCGACGACGTACGGGCACTATCGTCTGCCGCCGCTGCTTCGACGGTTCACGCGGGAACACCCGCACGTTCGCGTGGAGTTGAACATCGCGAACCGGAACGTGGATCTCGTGGCCGAAGGTTTCGACCTGGCGATCCGTCTGGGCGAATTGCCGGACAGCGGTCTGGTCGCGCGCAAGCTCGAGGATGCGGCGCTGTGCCTTGTCGCGTCGCCCGAGTACGTCGCCCACGCCGGCACGCCCGGAAACGTGGCCGACCTGGAGCACCATCTTTGTTTGCCGTTCATGCTGCCCAGCAGCGGCCGTATCGCGCCCTGGGTATTCCGTGACGGCGATCGCGACATCGATTGGCTGCCGGCTTCGAACGTCGCGGTGTCCGACGACGTGCTCGGTGTCGTGTCGATGGCGCAGAGTGGCGCCGGTATCTGCCAGACCTATGACTTCATCGTCCAGGATCGGATCCGGGCCGGAAATCTCGTCGAGGTATTGCCCCATCTGCGCGGGCGCACACGGCCGTTTTCAGTCGTGTACGCACCGCATCGCCGCCTGTCGGCCGCGTCCCGCACCTTGATCGACATGTTGGTCGCGTCGACGGGCGAGGCTTGAAGCGATTGCGATACGTTCTGCGCTGTGGCACGCGGTGGAAGGGCCGGCGCCACGGTCGTCAAATGCCAGCGTCCCGTTCCGTCGGTAACTGGCCCATGTTGACGCAGTATGTTGACGTCAACGGAACGTGGGACGTCAACATGGCGACTGGACGACCGAAGGCGGAACTCGTGCTGAACGAAGACGAGCGTTGCGAGGTGACGCATTGGCGAGCTACAAAGATGGCTGCTTACCGCCGGCGCCGGGCCTCGAGGCGACATCTTTACCTCGCAAACGGTGACAGTTTCATTTTTGTTCTACGGCTCGCGGCCTCATGAATATCTGATGCGTAGGCGCATCGTGCGTGCACGGCTGCTGCTGCTCGAATCGCGCGCCTTGTGCGGCGCGCGCCGGGAGAAAAACAAGTCAACGTACCGACGCAACGAGGATAACGATGAATTCCGCGACTGACGTGATGGCGGTGGATCCATGAAAGCAGACGCTGGGTCTGCTTCTCCAATTGTGCCGAAGCGACGATGCGCGATCGTTCGCGTCTTCGAGCGAGTCGTTGTGTGCACACCGGACGGAACGTCGGTTGCGCCTGCGGACGACCGCCGCGGAGCGGCGGACCGTCTCGGTGAGGTTCGTCGACCGCGTGAGCGCGACAGCGGTAACGATGGCATGGCACGATTCGACGCATTGTTCGTATGGCGATCAGGCGTGGCATGCAACTCGCGCTCGCACCAGCGCGGTGTGTGCGATCAGCGGCCGGCCGGTCCTGCCCGGTGACGCCGTCTATCAGCCCCGTGGCCGCCCAAGGCCGCTCAATGCCGACGCGATGATCCTTGCGTCGGCGCTCCACGAAGCGGAAGAGAATCGTTGATGTCTACGAGACTTGGGCAAGCTTCGTTCGGACGGGATTTCGGTTACGGGCGTTTCAGCGATGCGTGAGGAAGCCATAGCCGGATCTAATCGAAAGCCGTACCCGTATCTGACCGAAAGCCACGGTTGTGACCCGTCAGGCCGCGTTAACCCTGATTAAAAAACGTTATCACGGTGAAAAATTCCGCATCTTATTGAACCGATATCGGCTCGATATAGTGGCTCGCTTTCCCGCACGCCTCGCCCGGCGTGCGCAGACGAACGGCAGGAGCCCCTTGATGACCACCGATACCCGATTCACCGAAGTCGAGGATCTGATGCCCGCCGCCGGCGGGCTGCGCGAGATCCGTCACCACATCCATCACCATCCGGAACTCGCATACGAAGAGCACGACACGGCCGCGCTCGTCGCGGACAAGCTCGAGCAATGGGGCTGGCAGGTGACGCGCGGCGTCGGCAAGACGGGCGTCGTCGGCACGCTGCGCGTGGGCGACGGCGCGCGCAGCATCGGCATTCGCGCGGACATGGATGCGCTGCCGATCGTCGAGGCGACCGGCCTGCCGTATGCGAGCGGCACGCACGGCAAGATGCACGCATGCGGCCACGACGGCCATACGACGATGCTGCTCGGCGCCGCGCAGCATCTCGCGAAGACGCGCAACTTCTCCGGCACCGTACACCTGTATTTCCAGCCGGCTGAGGAGCACGGCGTCGACAGCGGCGCGAAGAAGATGATCGACGACGGCCTGTTCGAGCGCTTCCCGTGCGACGCCGTGTTCGGCATGCACAACCATCCGGGCGCGGCGCCGGGCGTGTTTCTCACGCGGCGCGGCCCGTTCATGTCGGCGGGCGACAAGGCGATCATCACGATCGAAGGCGTCGGCGGCCATGCGGCGCGGCCGCACCTGACGGTCGATCCGGTCGTCGTCGCGGCGAGCATCGTGATGGCGCTGCAGACGATCGTCGCGCGCAACGTCGACCCGTCGCAGCCGGCGGTCGTCACGGTCGGCTCGATGCACGCGGGCACCGCGAACAACGTGATTCCGAACGGCGCGCGCCTCGAACTCAGCGTGCGTTCGTTCAGCCCGGAAGTGCGCGCGCTGCTCAAGCGCCGCATCACCGAGCTGGCCGAAACGCAGGCCGCGAGTTACGGCGCGACCGCGAACGTCGAATACATCGAAGGCTATCCGGTCGTCATTAATTCGGATGCCGAAACCGACTTCGCGGCTCAGGTCGCACGCGAACTCGTCGGCGATGCGCACGTGGTCGAGCAGACCGACCTGCTGATGGGCAGCGAGGATTTCGCGTTCATGCTGCAGCAGCGGCCGGGCTCGTTCGTGCGGCTCGGCAACGGCGAAGGCGAGGACGGCTGCATGGTGCACAACCCGAAATACGACTTCAACGATCGCAACCTGCCGATCGGCGCGGCGTTCTGGACGCGCCTCGTCGAGCGTTACCTCGGGCAGTGATCGCGGCGGCGGCGTGCGGCCGGCGCTTCCGGCTGCTTTGACAGGAGAGGATAGCGATGCAGAAAGACCATCTCGCGCTGCACCCCGCGTCGACGGGCGCCGTCGAAGGCGATGCGCGCGGCGCGCCTGCCGTCACGCGACGCGGCGCGATCGCCGCGGCCGTGATCGGCAACTGGCTGGAATTCTTCGACTTCACCGTGTACGGCTTCTTCGCGGTGCTGATCGGCAAGCTGTTCTTCCCGTCGAGCGACCCGACCACGTCGCTGCTGCTGTCGGTCGCGACCTTCGCCGCCGGCTTCTTCACGCGGCCGCTCGGCAGCGTCGTGCTCGGCGTCTACGCGGACCGCAAGGGGCGCAAGGCCGCGCTGAACCTGACGATCATGCTGATGGCGCTCGGCACCGGGCTGATCGCGATCGCGCCGACCCATGCGCAAGTGGGCGTGGCCGCGCCGTTGCTCGTCGTGTTCGCGCGGCTGTTGCAGGGCTTCTCGCAGGGCGGCGAATTCGGCGCGGCGACGTCGACGCTGCTCGAACAGGGCGGCACGTCGCGCCGCGGGTTCCGCGCGAGCTGGCAGCTCGCGACGCAGGGCGGCGCCGCGCTGATGGGCTCCGGGTTCGCGGCGCTGCTGTCGAACACGATGACGAAGGACGCGCTGGAAAGCTGGGGCTGGCGGCTGCCGTTCCTCGTCGGCGTGCTGATCGCGCCGGTCGGGATGTTCTTGCGCCGCCGGCTCGCGGACGACGCGCCCGGCGACCGTCATCACGGCATCGAGCGCGGCGTGCTGCACGAACTGTTCTCGAAGCACACGCGCACGGTGGTGCTGCTGATGCTCACGGTAATGGGCGGCACGGTGTCGACCTACATCCTGACCTTCTACATGCCGACCTACGCGATTCATACGCTCGGTCTGCCGATGAAGCTGTCGATGTTCGTCGGCGTCGCGTCGGGCTGCGTGATGCTGGTCACGTGCCCGCTGTTCGGCTGGCTGTCGGACAAGCTCGGCAGCCGGCGCCTGCCGATCTTCGTCGGCCGCGGCGTGCTGGTCGCGCTGCTGTTCCCGGCGTTCTGGCTGATGAACCATCATCCGACGCTGTCGGTGATCCTGCCGCTGACCGCGCTGATGCTGTTGTTCTATTCGCTCGGCTCGGCGTCGGAAATGGCGCTGATGTGCGAGTCGCTGCCGCGCCACGTGCGCGCGACGGGCATCTCGATCGCGTATGCGCTCGCGGTGACGATCTTCGGCGGCACCGCGCAACTGATCGCGACGTGGCTCGTGAAGACGACCGGCAGCAAGCTCGCACCGGCCGGCTACGTGGCCGCATGCGTGGTGCTGTCGCTGATCGCGGTCGCGATGCTGCGCGAGACGGCGCGCGAATCGCTGGACTGACGCGCGATGCGGGTGGCGGCGCGGCCATGCGCGCCTACCGCCCGCGCACCGCTGGATCGCGGAGCAGTATTTCGATTTCAACCCGTACGGCGACTGAGCGCCGCGCCGGCTCGTTTCCCCGATTCCCCTTTTCATCGGTTCAGGACCATCGATGCAGATTCGCACCACGCCGCTCCTGTCGCCGTCGATCGGCACGCAGCGCACGCTGACGAGCTTTCATTTCGGGCCGGCCGACTGCGGCCGCAAGATCTACCTGCAGGCCGCGCTGCACGCGGACGAGACGCCCGCGATGCTTGCCGCGGTCATGCTCAAGCAGCGCCTCGCGCAACTCGACGCCGAAGGCCGGCTCGCGGCCGAAATCGTGCTCGTGCCGGTGGCGAACCCGGTCGGCCTCAATCATCATCTGCTCGGGCAGTTCATCGGCCGGTTCGATCTCGCGAGCGGCCGCAACTTCAATCGCGGCTTCCTGCCGCTCGCGGAGATCGCCGCACGTGCGCGCGACCGGCTGGGCGACGACGGCGTGCGCAATCGCGCGATCGTGCGCGAATGCGTCGGCGCGGCGCTCGATGAAATCGCGCCGCGCACCGAATTCGATGCGCTGCAGCTTGCGCTGCTGAAACTGTCGCACGACGCCGACGTCGTGATCGACCTGCATTGCTCGCTCGAAGCGGTGATGCACGTGTACACGAGCGACACCGCGTGGCCGGACGTCGAGCCGCTCGCGCGTTATCTCGGCGTGGAGGTGTCGCTGCTCGCGGAGGATTCGGGCGGCCATGCGTTCGACGACGCGCATCATCTGCTGTGGTCACGGTTGCGCACGCATTTGCCGTCCGGCACGCCGATGGCGGCGGGTACCGTGGCCGTGACGGTCGAGTGTCGCGGCCAGCGCGACGTGACGTACGACTACGCGCGCCGCGACGCCGGCGCGCTCGTCGACTATCTCGTCTGGTGCGGCGCGGTGCGCGGCGAACGCGCGCCGCTGCCGCCGCTGGCCGCGCCGGCCACGCCGCTCGCGGGCAGCGAGCAGTTTTACGCGCCGGTGAGCGGGATTCTCGTGCACCGTGCGCCGATCGGCGCGATGATCCGCGCCGGCGATCCGCTGTTCGACATCGTCGATCCGCTGACGGATGCGGTCACGACGATCTCGAGCGCGACCGACGGCGTGTTCTACATGCGGCGCGCGATCCGCTTCGTGACGGCCGGCGCGCCGCTCGGGCGCGTGACGGGCACGGTGCCGGTGCGAAAGGGGATGCTGCTGGGGGCGTGACGACGCCGTGTCCGACGGATTCGGAGCGCAATTTCGTTCCCGTCAAATTGATCGGACGCGCGCGCGCCCGTAAATTGAGCGACGCGGAGTTCGCTCCGTGTTTTGCAAGAAGGATGTTGCAGAGCGATTGGAGTTTTCGCGGGCGGCCTGTGTCGCCCGTTTTTTTATTTCACTGCGACGACGGTTCGGCAGCGGGCCGATGTCGGCGCCCTCGAGGAGCACGCGAGCGGATACCGGACGATTGCGGCCGCGGCGCATAGGAGGCAACAACATGATCCGACGTAAGGTTGTCGTCGCATCGCCCGTCGCGACACGAACCCTGTTGGGGAACATCCGCGCCTTGATCGAAGCGGCGCGGCAGCGCGCCGCATCCGCGGTGAATAGCGAGCTGACGATGCTTTATTGGCGCATTGGCCGGCTCGTTCATGTCGAAGTCCTTGCGGGCAAACGGGCCGACTATGGTGAGGAAGTGCTTCCCACGCTTGCGGCGCAGTTGACGAAAGATTACGGCGGCGGCTTCGCCGTGAAGAATCTTCGCCGCATGGTGCAGTTTGCCGTGACCTTTCCGGACGAGCGGATTGTCGTATCGCTGATACGACAATTGAGCTGGACACATTTCATTGCGTTGATTCCGCTGAAAGACCCGCGTCAACGTGACTACTATGCGCAGATGGCCAATGTGGAACGCTGGAGCGTCAGGACGCTGCGCGAGCGTATCGACTCGATGTTGTACGAGCGCACCGCGCTTTCACGGAAGCCGGATGCGCTGATCGCCACGGAGCTGGCAACGATGCGGGATGCACAACGCATGTCACCCAGCCTCATCATGCGCGATCCATATATTCTCGATTTCCTGGGTTTGCGCGACACCTGGCAGGAAGGCGACCTGGAGACCGCGATCATTCGCGAAATGGAAGCCTTTCTGCTGGAGCTGGGTGCCGGCTTCACGTTCGTCGCGAGGCAAAAGCGCATCCAGATCGACGACGAGGATTTCCATCTCGACTTGCTGTTCTACAACCGGAAGCTGCGGCGGCTGGTCGCTGTAGAGTTGAAGGTCGGTGAGTTCAAGGCCGCGTACAAGGGGCAGATGGAGCTGTATCTGCGCTGGCTCGACAGACACGAGCGGGAGGCTGATGAAGCGCCACCCCTTGGAATCATTCTCTGCACCGGAAAAAAATCAGAGCAGATCGAGCTGCTGGAACTGGATAAGTCCGGCATCCACGTGGCGGAGTATCTGACGGCTTTGCCGCCGCGTGCGGTGCTGACCGAACGGCTGCAGCAAGCGATGCAACGGGCACGGTTGCAAATCAGGCCCCGCAGCGCAGCGCGGAATACGGACTGATGTGTTCCGCGCCCGCGCTCACCCCCGCCGCGCCACTAGTTCCGATACCGTCTGCGCGGCCTGCTGCAGCGGGCCGAGAAACTCCTTCACCATCTGCTTCGCGGTATGCCGCTGCGCGTTGCCGCTGATGTTCATCGCGGCGATGATCTGCCCGCGCCGGTTGCGGATCGGCGCGGACAGCGACATCAGCCCCACCTCGAGTTCCTGATCGACCACGGCCCAGCCCTGCTGGCGCGCCTGCGCGATCGTCGCCTTCAGTTCGCCGATGTCGGTGATCGTGCGCGGCGTGTGCGCGCGGATGCCGCTCTGCGCGAGCGTTTCGTCGAGCGCCGCGTCGTCGAGCGCGGACAGCAGCACGCGGCCCATCGACGTGCAGTACGCGGGCAACCGGCTGCCGATCGACAGGTTGATCGTCATGATCTTGCGGGTCGGCACGCGCAGCACGTAGACGATCTCGGTGCGGTCGAGCACCGCGGCCGAACAGCTTTCGTGGATCTGTTCCGACAGTTGCTCCATCACCGGATCGGCGAGATTCCAGAACGGCATCGACGTCAGGTACGCGAAGCCGAGCTCGAGGATCTTCGGCGTGAGCCGGAACAGCCGGCCGTCGGCCTCGACGTAGCCGAGCGTCTGCAGCGTGAGCAGGATCCGGCGCGCGCCCGCGCGCGTGAGGCCGGTGGCCGACGCGACCTCGGTGAGCGTCTGCTCCGGGCGCGCCGCGTCGAACGCGCGGATCACCGCGAGGCCGCGCGCGAACGACTGTACATAGGAATCGCCGGGTTTCGTCTGAATATCGTCGGTTGTCATGAGGGCCTGGAATGTCGTGCAGCCGAGAAGATAGCGCATGGGGCCCGACACGCCAACCGCCCGGCGCGCCGCGCGCTTGACAGGGCATCCCCGCACTCCCTATGATGCGTTGAACGTTCGATACACGATCTTATGTTCGTATATAGAACATTTAAGCGCATCCCGGCGGGCAATGCAAGGGGCGCGCCCTGTTCATTTCCCAGCCTTTCACGGGACCGGAGACACTGATGACCGAAGCTTTTCTGTGTGATGCGATCCGTACGCCGATCGGGCGTTACGGCGGTGCACTGTCGGGCGTGCGCGCCGACGATCTGGGCGCGGTGCCGCTCAAGGCGCTCGTCGAGCGCAATCGCGACGTCGACTGGACGGCGATCGACGACGTGATCTACGGCTGCGCGAACCAGGCCGGCGAGGACAACCGCAACGTCGCGCGCATGTCGCTGCTGCTCGCGGGCCTGCCGCAGGGCGTGCCGGGTTCGACGATCAACCGCCTGTGCGGTTCGGGGATGGATGCGGTCGGCGTGGCCGCGCGTGCGATCAAGTCGGGCGAAGCCGCGCTGATGGTCGCGGGCGGCGTCGAGAGCATGACGCGCGCGCCGTTCGTGATGGGCAAGGCCGCGAGCGCGTTCGCGCGGCAGGCCGACATCTACGATACGACGATCGGCTGGCGCTTCGTCAATCCGTTGATGAAACAGCTGCACGGTGTCGATTCGATGCCGGAAACCGCCGAGAACGTCGCGGTCGACTACAACGTCAGCCGCGCGGATCAGGACCTGTTCGCGCTGCGCAGCCAGCAGAAGGCGGCGCGCGCGCAGCAGGACGGCACGCTGGCTGAAGAAATCGTGTCGGTCACGATTGCGCAGAAGAAGGGCGATCCGGTGGTCGTGTCGCGCGACGAGCATCCGCGCGAAACGTCGCTCGAAGCGCTCGCGAAGCTGAAGGGCGTCGTGCGCCCGGACGGCTCGGTCACGGCCGGCAACGCATCGGGCGTCAACGACGGCGCCGCCGCGCTGCTGCTGGCGAACGAGGTAACCGCGAAGCGCTTCGGCCTGACGCCGCGCGCCCGCGTGCTGGGGATCGCGACGGCCGGCGTCGCGCCGCGCGTGATGGGCATCGGCCCCGCGCCGGCCACGCAGAAGCTGCTCGCGCGGCTCGGGATGACGATCGACCAGTTCGACGTGATCGAACTGAACGAAGCGTTCGCGTCGCAGGGCCTCGCGGTGCTGCGCATGCTCGGCGTCGCCGACGACGATCCGCGCGTGAACCCGAACGGCGGCGCGATCGCGCTCGGCCATCCGCTCGGCGCGTCGGGCGCGCGCCTCGTGACGACCGCGATGTACCAGCTGCATCGCACGAACGGTCGCTTCGCGCTGTGCACGATGTGCATCGGCGTCGGCCAGGGCATCGCGATCGCGATCGAACGCGTCTGACCGGCGCGATGTGGTGAAGCGGTCGCATACGCGCCGCTTTACCGTTGCGCTGTTTCCGCCATGACGGGCGGCACGAGTTGTCTCGTGCCGCCCGTCGTCGCTTTCGTCGTTAATCGGCCTGCGACAGTCGCGGCAGACGCGCCGCTATCCGCGTACCGGGCCGTCAGGCCGTCGGCCCTTCGAGGTGAATGTCCTCGGGCTCGAGCGCGTAAAGCTCGGGATCGGGCGCCGTGCTGACCGTGAAGCCGAGCCGCAGGTAGAAGTCGATCGTGCGCCGCGACGGCGTGGCCGATACATACAGGCGCTCGGCACCCATTGCACGTGCGTGCACCTGCGCCGCGCGATAAAGCTGTTCGCCGAGTCCGCAACCGCGCCAATCATGGCTCACGTGCAGGAACTTCAACTGAAGCATGTCGCGCTGCGGGCCCAGCGGCCGGCTGTCGACGACGACGGCCGCGACGAGCCGCGTGCCGTCGAACCTGCCGAGAAACCAGCCGCCGCGGTCGTGGCAGTCGAGCAGGATCGGCGTGTAGTGATCGGCTTCGCCGTCGGGCCAGCCGGCCACGTCGTAGAACTCGGGCACGAGATGCAGCGCGCCGTCGCGCAGCACGTACAGGTGTTCGATGATTTCGCGCCGGTCGATGGTCCACACGAGCGGCACGTCGTCGCGGGCCAGCGGGCGGGCCGACAGCGCGTCGCGTTCGGCGGCGGTGCGGCGGGTCATGCTGCCACCCGGTGCGCGGCGATTGCGTACATCACCGGCAGGCGCGGCATGCCTTCGGGCGGCAGCATCCGGTGGCCGTCCGGTTCGTGTTCTTGCGGAAACCGCGCGGCGTCGCCGTTGCGGAGAAACGCGGCCTGATCGCCGGTATGGCTGTCATGCTCGACCGTCGTCGTATTCGAGGACAGCCGATTCACTTCATGCAATGCCTTTTTCATCAGAATTCGAATTCAGGTGGAATGGAGCAGGATAGGCCGATCGTTTCGCCACTTGCAACGGCCGCACGCATTGTCAAACCGTACGGCGCTCCGAGACAGACAAATAAACGAGCGTGGCGATTATCGCCGGATTATTTGATCGAAATCATGGCAATCGCCCGATTGCCTATTTTATGCGCATCGGGATTAAGGTTTTCCGGTGAATTGCCGACAGTAAGGACGAGAGTGTCGTAAAGCGATCAACCGTTTTTCGGCTACTGAGCGCGAATTCAGCGCGGCGCGGACGATAGATCCGCCTTTCGGAGCCTTGCATGCGCAACAACCAGCCCGTTACCCAACAGGAATTCGATTTTCCCGACGACGTCACGCTGATGTCGACGACCGATGCCGACAGCATCATCACTTACGCGAACACGACGTTCGCGCAGGTAAGCGGTTTCTCGAACGAGGAACTCGTCGGCCAGCCGCACAACGTGGTGCGTCACCCGGACATGCCGAAGGAAGCGTTCGCCGACATGTGGGCGACGCTTCAGGCCGGCGAGCCGTGGACCGCGCTCGTGAAGAACCGCCGCAAGAACGGCGACCACTACTGGGTGCGCGCGAACGCGATTCCGGTGATGCGCGACGGCGCGCCGCAGGGCTACATGTCGGTGCGCACGAAGGCGCCGCACGAGGAGAGCGAAGCCGCGGACGCGCTGTATCGCGCGTTTCGTGAAGGCAAGGCCGGCCGGCGCCGGTTCCACAAGGGGCTCGTGATCCGCACCGGGCTGCTGCGTGTCGCATCGCTGGCGCAGACGATGTCGGTGCGCGCGCGCGTTCATTCGGCACTGTGCGTGCTGGCGCCGGCGGTCGTCGGCGCTGGCTGGGCGGGCGGGTTGACCGGCGGCGGGCTCGCGGCGTTTGCCGGCGTGACGGCCGGCGTGGCGGCCGCGGCCGGCTGGTGGCTCGACGCGCAGATCGTGCAACCGCTGAAGCGGCTGCACGAGCAGGCGCTGAACGTCGCGACCGGTGAAAGCCGGCGCGGCGTGCGAATGAACCGTGTCGACGAGATCGGCATGACGCTGCGCACGATCAACCAGCTCGGGCTGATGTTTCGCTGGCTCGTCGACGACGTCAGCGAGCAGGTGCACAACGTCCAGCGCGCGAGCAACGAGATCGCGCAGGGCAACAGCGACCTGAGCGCGCGTACCGAGCAGGCCGCATCGAGCGTGCAGCAGACGGCCGCGTCGATGGCCGAGATGACGGCTACCGTGTCGAGCAACGCGGAAACGGCGCTGCAGGCGAATCAGTTGTCGGTTTCCGCGAGCGAGGCGGCCGGGCGCGGCGGGCAGGCGGTGAGCGAAGTCGTCGCGACGATGAACGACATCACCGCCAGCTCGCGCAAGATCGCGGACATCATTGGCGTGATCGACGGCATCGCGTTCCAGACCAACATTCTCGCGCTGAACGCGGCCGTCGAGGCCGCACGCGCAGGCGAACAGGGGCGCGGCTTCGCGGTGGTGGCGGGCGAGGTGCGCGCGCTCGCGCAGCGCAGCGCGAACGCGGCGAAGGAGATCAAGACGCTGATCGGCGCGAGCGTCGAGCGCGTCGAATCGGGCGCGCGGATCGTCGACGGCGCGGGCAAGACGATGGAGGACATCGTCACGCAGGTGAAGCGCGTGTCGGATCTGATCGCGGAGATCAGTTCGTCGACGGCCGAGCAGAGCACGGGCGTCGCGCAGGTTGACCAGGCGGTCGTGCATCTGGACAACATCACGCAGCAGAACGCGGCGTTGGTCGAACAGAGCACGGCGGCGTCGGAAAGCCTGAAGCAGCAGGCGACGCGACTCGTGGATGCGGTGAACGTGTTCAGGTGACGGCGTAAAAGCGTGCGCGATGCGCGGGTTCGATCGATGAATCCGGCGTGTCGCGCACAGCGTTCATTCGGATTTTTGGATTGAATCGAATGGCGGAAAACGAGAAATATTCGTATTTCCGATTTTACCGGCGCACGTTGAATCAGGCCGGATGCACGACGTCGAATGATCAGACGAATCGCCGGCAAACCCTTGCCCGACAAGGCAATTCGTTTATCCATGAACATATTGTTCGGCAAAAACACGATGATGCATGTTTAATGCATATTTATCCGGATTCGGCATAATGTTTTCGCCGAATTTGCCGAAAGCGCAGGAGTCGACTTACACGCATGCGACTCGATCGTCATGCGTGGGGTCTCGAATCAATCGACGAGCGGACGCAAGATCCGCCACCCGGAGCTCCACACCATGCGCAACAACCAGCCCGTCACGCAACGCGAATTCGAATTTGCCGACGATGCGACGCTGATGTCGACGACCGATGCCGACAGCTACGTCACGTACGCGAACGCGGCATTCATTCAGGTCAGCGGCTTTTCTCCCGAGGAGATCGAAGGTCAGCCGCACAACGTGGTGCGGCATCCGGACATGCCGAAAGAGGCGTTCGCCGACATGTGGGCGACGCTCCAGGGCGGCGAGCCGTGGACCGCGCTCGTGAAGAACCGCCGCAAGAACGGCGATCACTACTGGGTGCGTGCGAACGCGATTCCGGTGATGCGCAACGGGCAGCCGAAAGGCTACATGTCGGTGCGCACGAAGGCGACGCGCGACGAGATCGCGGCCGCCGAGGCGCTGTATCGCGATTTCCGCGAAGGCAAGGCCGGCAGCCGCCGGTTCCACAAGGGATTGATCGTTCGCACGGGCGCACTGCGTGTGGCGTCGCTGTTCCAGACGATGTCGGTGCGAGCCCGGCTGGTATCGACGCTGTGCGTGCTGGCGCCGGCCGTCATCGGCGCCGGCTGGGCGGGCGGGTTGACCGGCGGGGCGCTCGCGGCATTTGCCGGTGCGGCGGTCGGCGTGACGGCGGCGGCCGGGCTGTGGCTCGACGCACAGATCGTGCGGCCGCTGCGGGAACTGCGCGACGAGGCGTTGCGCGTGGCGACCGGCGAAAGCCGCAGCGGCGTGCGGATGAACCGCGTCGACGAGATCGGCATGACGCTGCGCACGATCAACCAGCTCGGGCTGATGTTCCGCTGGCTCGTCGACGACGTCAGCGAGCAGGTGCTGAACGTGCAGCGCGCGAGCAACGAGATCGCGCAGGGCAACAGCGACCTGAGCGCGCGTACCGAGCAGGCCGCATCGAGCGTGCAGCAGACGGCCGCGTCGATGGCCGAGATGACGGCTACCGTGTCGAGCAACGCGGAAACGGCGCTGCAGGCGAATCAATTGTCGGTTTCCGCGAGCGAGGCGGCCGGGCGCGGCGGGCAGGCGGTGAGCGAAGTCGTCGCGACGATGAACGACATCACCGCCAGCTCGCGCAAGATCGCGGACATCATCGGCGTGATCGACGGCATCGCGTTCCAGACCAACATTCTCGCGCTGAACGCAGCCGTCGAGGCCGCGCGGGCGGGCGATCAGGGGCGCGGCTTCGCGGTGGTGGCGGGCGAAGTACGGGCGCTCGCGCAGCGCAGCGCGAACGCGGCGAAGGAGATCAAGACGCTGATCGGTGCGAGCGTCGAGCGTGTCGAATCGGGCGCGCGGATCGTCGACGGCGCGGGCAAGACGATGGAGGACATCGTCACGCAGGTGAAGCGCGTGTCGGATCTGATCGCGGAGATCAGTTCGTCGACGGCCGAGCAAAGCACGGGCGTCGCGCAGGTCGACCAGGCGGTCGTGCACCTGGACAACATCACGCAGCAGAACGCGGCGTTGGTCGAGCAGAGCACGGCGGCGTCGGAGAGCCTGAAGCAGCAGGCGACGCGTTTGGTGGAGGCGGTGAACGTATTCCGCTGATCGCGGAACGACAGGAAGGGTGACGCGGGCGCGACGGAGAGGGGTACCGGCCCGCGTCGGGCCGCCCGGTTCCGGCCGGGCGGCCAGGGCCTGGCGCCGAAAGCGGCAGGCCCCGAACCGTCAGACGGCGAGGCAGAGGTACTTGATCACGACGTAGTCGTCGATGCCGTAGTGCGAGCCTTCGCGGCCGAGGCCCGACTGCTTGACGCCGCCGAACGGCGCGACTTCGTTCGAGATCAGGCCCGTGTTCACGCCGACCATCCCGTATTCGAGCGCCTCGGCCACCTTCCACACGCGGCCGATGTCGCGGCTGTAGAAGTAGGCGGCGAGGCCGAACTCGGTGTCGTTCGCGAGACGGATCACCTCGTCGTCGCTGCCGAACTTGAACAGCGGCGCGAGCGGCCCGAACGTCTCTTCCTTCGCGACCTTCATCGCCGGCGTGACGCCCGTCAGCACGGTCGGCTCGAAGAAGCCGTGGCCGAGCGCGTGGCGCTTGCCGCCCGTCACGACAGTCGCGCCCTTCGCGAGCGCGTCCTCGATGTGCGCCTCGACCTTCAGCACGGCGGCTTCGTTGATCAGCGGGCCCTGCGTGACGCCCGGCTCCGTGCCGCGGCCGACCTTCAACTGGCCGACGGCCGCCGCGAGCTTCTGCGCGAACTGGTCGTACACGGCTTCGTGCACGTAGAAGCGGTTCGTGCACACGCACGTCTGGCCGCTGTTGCGGTACTTCGACGCGATCGCGCCCTGCACGGCCGCATCGAGATCGGCGTCGTCGAACACGATGAACGGCGCGTTGCCGCCGAGTTCCAGCGACACCTTCTTGACCGTCGCCGCGCATTGCGACATCAGCAGGCGGCCGACCGGCGTCGAGCCGGTGAACGACAGCTTGCGCACGATCGGGTTCGACGTCAGCTCGCCGCCGATCGCCTTCGGATCGCCCGTGACGACGCTGAACACGCCGGCCGGCACGCCCGCGCGCTCGGCCAGCACGGCCATCGCGAGCGCGGAGAACGGCGTCGCCTCGGCCGGCTTCACGACGATCGGGCAGCCCGCGGCGAGCGCCGGGCCGACCTTGCGCGTGATCATCGCCGCCGGGAAGTTCCACGGCGTGATCGCCGCGCATACGCCGATCGCTTCCTTCGTCACGACGATGCGCTTGTCGCTCGCCGGCGTCGGGATCGTGTCGCCGTACACGCGCTTGCCTTCTTCCGCGAACCACTCGAGGAACGACGCCGCGTAGGCGATCTCGCCCTTCGCTTCGGCCAGCGACTTGCCTTGCTCGGTGGTCAGGATCAGCGCGAGGTCGTCGGCGTTTTCCATCATCAGGTCGTGCCACTTGCGCAGGATCGTCGCGCGTTCCTTCGCGGTCTTCTTGCGCCACGCCGGCCATGCGGCGTTCGCGGCCTCGATCGCATGACGCGTCTCGGCCGTGCCCATCGCCGGCACGGTGCCGAGCAGGCCGCCCGTCGCCGGATTGCGGACGTCGAACGACTCGCCGGTCGCCGCGTGTTGCCATTCGCCATTGATGTACGCCTGCTGGCGGAACAGCGACGGATCTTTCAGTGCCAGGGTTTCCTGAACGGTGCTCATGTGAATCGCCTGCTTCGAAAAAGGACGGATAAGGACCGATGAAAACGGCCGCCGCCGTCTTCACGACGGCGGCGGCGCATTCAGTTGACGTGGACGGGCACTCAGGCCGGCACGCCGACCGTTTCCTTCAGCACTTCCTCGAGGATCGCGAGCGCTTCGTCGAACACGGCTTGCGGGATCGTCAGCGGGAACAGGAAGCGCACGACGTTCGAGTACACGCCGCACACGAGCAGCAGCAGGCCGCGCTCGAGCGCACGCGTCTGCACGCGCTTCGTGAATTCGGCATCGGGCTCGCCCGAACCCGGCTTCAGGAATTCGACCGCGATCATCGCGCCCGGGCCGCGCACGTCGGCGATCTGCGGCACGTCGGCCTGCAGCGCATTCAGCTTCGCCTTCAGCACGTCGCCGAGCTGCGTCGCGCGCTCGCACAGCTTCTCTTCGTCGATGATTTCGAGCACCGCGTGCGCCGATGCGACGGCCAGCGGGTTGCCCGCGTAGGTGCCGCCGAGGCCGCCGGGCGCCGCTGCGTCCATCACGTCCGCACGGCCGACGACGCCCGACAGCGGCATGCCGCCGGCGAGGCTCTTCGCCATCGTGATCAGGTCGGCCAGCACGTCGTAGTGCTGCATCGCGAACAGCTTGCCGGTGCGTGCGAAGCCCGTCTGCACTTCGTCGGCGATCAGCAGGATGCCGTGTTCGTTACAGATCTTGCGCAGCGCGCGCACGAATTCGGCCGGCGCCGGGTTGAAGCCGCCTTCGCCCTGGACCGGTTCGAAGATGATCGCGGCGACACGCTTCGGATCGATGTCGGCCTTGAACAGCATCTCGATCGCCTTGATCGAGTCGGCGGTCGTCACGCCGTGCACGGCGTTCGGGTACGGCGCGTGGAACACGTCGCCCGGGAACGGGCCGAAGTTCAGCTTGTACGGCGCGACCTTGCCGGTCAGCGCCATGCCCATCATCGTGCGGCCGTGGAAGCCGCCCGAGAATGCGATCACGCCCGGACGGCCGGTCGCCGCACGCGCGATCTTGATCGCGTTCTCGACGGCTTCGGCGCCGGTCGTGAAGAACGCGGTCTTCTTCGGGAAGTCGCCCGGCGCGCGTGCGTTGATCTTCTCCGCCAGCTCGACGTACGACGCGTACGGGACGATCTGGTAAGCGGTGTGCGTGAAGTTGTTCAACTGATCCGCGATCGCCTTGACGATCTTCGGGTGGCGGTGGCCCGTGTTCAGCACCGCGATGCCGGCGGCGAAATCGATGAAGCGGCGGCCTTCGACATCCCACAGCTCCGCGTTCTCGGCGCGGGCTGCGTAGAAATCGCACATCACGCCGACGCCGCGCGGGGTGGCGGCGTTCTTGCGGGCCTGCAGATCGGCATTCTTCACGGTCATCTCCTTGATGTTCTTCCCGGTGAGTAGAAAATCGGCCGCCTTGGCGGCCCATGGAGGCGACTATAATCACATTTGGCTCCGGCAATCAGAGCCATTTCAATAAATATTCAGGAGCCAATCATGCGCGCGAGCGTGTTGTCGGACTGGCTGGCGCAGCGCCTCGTGCGCGGCGGCGAACAGCCGATCTACCGGCAGCTTCACCGGCTGCTGCAACAGGCGATCCTGTCGCGCGAACTGCCGGCCGGCACGCGCGTGCCGTCGTCGCGGCTGCTGGCCGCCGAGCTCGGGATCGCGCGCAACACGGTCACGCAGGTTTACGAACAGCTTGCGCTCGAAGGCTACGTGAACTCGGCGACGGGCCGCGGCACGTTCGTCGCCGACAGCGCGCCCGACGAGATCGTCGGCGCGCCGGCCGATCCGGCTGGCGGGCCGGCGGTCGTGCCTTCGTCCACGCGGCGGTTGTCTACGCGCGGCACGCGGCTCGTCGAGGGCGCCGGCGTGTCGAAGCGCCAGGGCGGCGCGTTCATGCCGGGCGTGCCCGATGTGTCGCGATTTCCGGCGCGTGTCTGGACGCGGCTGCACAACAAGTACTGGCGGCGCCTGCGCCCGGACCTGCTGACCTACGCACCCGGCGGCGGGCTCGCGCTGCTGCGCGAGGCGCTGGCCGACTACCTGCGCACGTCGCGCTCGGTGCGCTGCACGCCCGAGCAGATCGTGATCACGACTGGTATCCACCAGTCGATCGATCTCGCGGTGCGCTTGCTGACCGACCCGGGCGACGCGATCTGGACCGAGGATCCGTGCTACTGGGGCGTGCGCAGCGTGCTGAACGTGTCGGGGCTGACCACGCGGCCGATCCCGGTCGACGACGAAGGCATCGCGCCGTCGGCCGCCGATCTTGCCGAGCCGCCGAAGCTGATGCTCGTCACGCCGTCGCACCAGTATCCGCTCGGGATGGTGATGAGCCTCGCGCGGCGGCGGATGCTGCTCGAATACGCGCGCCAGCACGGCTGCTGGATCATCGAGGACGACTACGACAGCGAATTCCGCTACGGCAGCCGGCCGCTCGCGTCGCTGCAAGGGCTCGACACGGCCGGGCAGGTGATCTACGTCGGGAGTTTCGGCAAGACGCTGTTCCCGGGGCTGCGGGTCGGCTATCTGGTCGCGCCGGAGCCGCTCGCGGAAAGTTTCGCGACCGCGAGCGCCGAGCTGTATCGCGAAGGGCAGTTGCTGCAGCAGGCCGTGCTCGCCGAATTCATCGCGGAAGGGCATTTCGTGTCGCATATCCGCAAGATGCGTACGCTGTACGGGCAACGCCGCGAGGTGCTGCTCGACGCGGTCGCGCGCCGCTACGGCGATACACTGCACGCGCTCGGCAGCGACGCGGGGCTGCATCTCGTCACGCAATTGCCGGCGGACGTCGACGATCGCGCGGTCGCGCAGGCCGCGCTCGAACGCAACATCGTCGTGCGGCCGCTGTCCGGGTATTACGCGGATCGCGAGCGCGCCGCGTCGGGGTTGCTGCTCGGCTATGCGTGCGTGCCGGAAGACGAGATCGCGACCGCGTTCGCGACGCTGGCCGAGGCGATCGACGAGCGGGCGTTCGGCGGGGCCGTGGCGCTGGCTTGACGCGTGAGCACGGCAATATCGGCTCGTTGCGATTCCGCCAAAGACCGACCGAAGCGCAATACGCTCGGCAACGCGGAGAGCGTACCGGGCGCGCTCGCGCGGAATTGTCGATAATAGAACGTTGTTATTCACCGGATGCCGACGATGACCGAAGCCACCCAAGCCCCGCCCGCCGTTCCGCGCCTCACGAGCCTGTCGCACGGCGGCGGCTGCGGCTGCAAGATCGCGCCGGGCGTGCTGTCCGAACTGCTCAAGCGCGCGACGCCGCCCGCGCTGTTCCCCGATCTGCTGGTCGGCACCGAGACGTCCGACGACGCGGCCGTCTACCGGCTCAACGACGAGCAGGCGATCGTCGCGACCACCGATTTCTTCATGCCGATCGTCGACGATCCGTTCGACTTCGGCCGCATCGCGGCCGCCAACGCGCTGTCCGACGTTTATGCGATGGGCGGCAAGCCGATTCTCGCGCTCGCGCTGGTCGGCATGCCGATCAACGTGCTGCCGCACGAAACGATCGCGGCCGTGCTGCGCGGCGGCGAATCGGTATGCGCGGAGGCCGGCATTCCGGTCGCGGGCGGTCATTCGATCGATTCGGTCGAGCCGATCTACGGGCTCGCGGCGATCGGCGTCGTGCATCCGTCGCGCGTGAAGCGCAACGCGGCCGCGCGTGCGGGCGACGTGCTCGTGCTCGGCAAGCCGCTCGGCGTCGGCGTGCTGTCGGCCGCGCTGAAGAAGAACCAGCTCGATGCCGCGGGTTACGCGCAGATGGTTGCGACCACCACCAAGCTGAACCGGCCGGGCGCCGAACTCGCCGCGCTGTCGGGCGTGCATGCGCTGACCGACGTCACGGGCTTCGGGCTGCTCGGCCATACGCTCGAACTGGCGCGCGGCGCGCGGCTCACCGCGCGCGTGCACTATGCGTCGCTGCCGTGGCTCGCGGGCGTCGAGACGTTCGTCGCCGACGGCGTGTTCACCGGTGCGTCGGGCCGCAACTGGGCCGCGTACGGCACCGATGTGCGGCTCGCCGACGCGCTGCCGCCCGTCGCGCAGGCGCTACTGACCGATCCGCAGACGTCGGGCGGGCTGCTGGTCGCATGTGCGCCGGAAGCGGTCGACGACGTGCTCGCGTGCTTCCGTGCCGACGGTTTCGACCGCGCGGCGGTGATCGGCGAGATGGTGGACGGGCCCGCACGCGTCGACGTCGCCTGACGCCGGATTCACACGCCGCATCGTTTCGACGTCGCCGGAATCGACGCTTTCCATCGACGGTATCGATGCCATCGACGACCGATGAACGACTTCCTGTTCGGGCTGACGATCGCGCTGTCGGTCGGGCCCGTCGCACTGATGATCGCGCACTACGGCATGCGCGCCGGTACGGCGACCGGCGTGCGCGCGGCGCTCGGAGTGGCCGCTGCCGACGGCTGCTATGCGGTCGTCGCGTTCACGATCGGCGCGCTGCTCGCGGGCACGCTGGCGTCGTATCTGTCGGTGTTCCGCAGGGTCGGTGCGTTCGTGCTGCTCGCGATGGGCGCGCGGATGCTGTGGCAGGCGCTGCGTGAGCGGCGCCGCACGCTCGACGGCAGCGTACCGACGCCGCCGGCCGATCGCCCGTTCATGTCGATGTTCTTCGTCACGCTCGCGAATCCGCTGACCATCCTGCTGTTCTACGGCTATGCGACCGCTGCCGCCGGTGCGCACCGGCACTGGCTGCTCGGCGCGGCGTGCGTGTTCGCGGGCAGTCTCGCCGGGCAGCTCGTGTTCGCGTTCGGCGGCAGCGCGATCGGGCGCTTCGTGAAGTCGCCGGGATGGCTCGCCGCGAGCCATGTGGTCGCCGCACTCGTCGTGCTCGGATATGGCGTCGCGGGGCTGTTGCGCGTGTAGCGCGCCGAGAAGCGGCCGACGTCGCGGTTGGCGGCAAACAAGATAGCATTCCTGACGTTTGCAGGGCCGCGACGAGTGGGCAATTTCCCGTCGCGCAACACGCATCCGTTCGCACGAAACACGGCCCGCCGTTTCGTAGTCGGGTTCCGCATCGCGCACGCCCGTTCTATACTCCCTCGCGCAGTCTCCGACAGCCGTTCTCATCCAACATCACTGATACAAGGAACGCCGATGCTGACTCGCTCCATCCTTTCAGCCGCTGCATTCTCGCTCGCGGCCTGCGCGACCGCGCCGTCGATCGCGCAGGACAACCAGGGCAACAACGCGGGCAACGCCGCATTCGCCGAGACCGGCGCACAGGGCCGCCCGGTCAAGGTCATGATCATCACGATGTTCGGTCCGGAAGGCCAGGCGTGGCTCGACCGGCTCGGCCCGTGGCGCGACATTACCGTGCCCGGCCTGTCGCCCGACTATCCGGCCGTCCACTGCAACAAGCAGGACGTGTGCGTGGTCACGACCGGCATGGGCTATGCGAACGCGTCGGCGACGATCATGGCGCTCACGTTCTCGCAGCGCTTCGACCTGCGCCGCACGTATTTCCTGGTTTCGGGCATCGCGGGCGTCGACCCCGCGCAAGGCACGGTCGGCTCGGCCGCGTGGTCGAAATACCTCGTCGATTTCAGCCTGCAGTGGGAGCTCGATGCGCGCGAGATTCCGGCCGGGTGGAACACCGGTTTTCTCGGCATCAACACGAAGAGCCCGAACGACAAGCCGCCGCTCGACTATCGCACCGAAGTATTCCAGCTCAACCCGCAGTTGACCGACGCCGCATACGCGCTGTCGCGCAACGTCGTGCTCGCGGACAGCGCACAGGCGCAGGCCGCGCGCGCGAAGTTCACGTACGCGCCGGCCAACCGGCCGCCGACGGTGATCCAGTGCGATACGTCATCGGGCAACACGTGGTTCTCGGGCACGCTGATCGGCGAGCGCGCGCGCCAGTGGACCAAGATCCTCACGGACGGCAAGGGCACGTACTGCATGACCGCGCAGGAAGACAACGCAACGTACGAAGCGCTCAAGCGCGCGGCGAGCGTGAAGCGGGTCGACCTGTCGCGCGTCGCCGTGCTGCGCACGGGGTCCGATTTCGACCGGCCGTACGCGGGACAGACGAGCGCGGACAACCTGCTGAACTACGCGGACCAGGGCGGCTTTGCGCCGGCGACCGAAAACCTGTACCGCGCGGGCAATCCGCTCGTGCAGGACATCGTCACGCACTGGGGCGAATGGCGTGATGGAGTGCCGCGCCGTTGATCGCCGCAGGACGGTATCGGCGACACGTCGCCGCGAGCGTCAATGCGATTGCGACCCGGAGCGGAACGGCGTCCACACCGGCGTGGTGTCGTCCCAGTGATCGAGCGGCGAAGGAAGTTGATCGTTCATCATGTGCTCCTGCAACTCACTGACTCAGCGAGTCGTCGACGAGGTGGTTCGAGACACCGCGCGCGGGGCAACCCGCTGCGCGGCCTCGCGCGGTTACCGGCCCCCGCCGGCGAGCTGGTTGCTTTCCGGCATCGGGCGATAGGCGCCTTGTGCGAGCTCGAGCCCTTGCGGGTACGACGTTGCCTTGCGCAGGTACGCGAGCGTGCCGTCCTTGCGTGCCTGCACGACCTCGGCGCTCACTTCGGCGCGCGTGCGCGGGCCGTTGTGCTGCGAATACCACGACGTGTTGCCGTAGTCGCCGGCGTGCGGCGTACCCGAATCGGCGAAGGCCGGTGCGGACACGGCAAGCGTGAGAGCAAGGGCCGAGAGAAGATGGCGGCGGTTCATGGCGTCACTCCTAAGATGTCGGAGCGGGCGCTTGAGCGCTTACTCCGGTCCCGCCAGGCGGGATCTGTTCGATGCGCAACGAGGTGCGCGACAGGGTTTACTCTAGGTGTCCGTTCCGTCGCGATAAATGCGGCTCGCACGAATTGAATTGTCGCGAGACTGGAACAATCGGAATCCGTACGTGCGGTGGGGGAATGCGGAAACGGCCCGCAGCCCCGTGGCGCCGGCGTCGCAGGGGCGGCGGCGAGGAGGCGCCACGACGCACACGGCCGATTGCCGCGGGTTGCGCAAAGGCTTACTGCGGATTCGGGAAGGATCGGGGCGCCGCGCTTGGAGAGGGTGCCCAGGCGGCGCGCAGGCGGGACGACGTGCGGGCGCCGCGGCCCGCACGCGCGGTTCAGACGATTACGCGACCCACTCGTTGATGACCGGCGTATCGAGCGCCGGCGCGCGTTCGGCTTCCTCGAACGTGCGCTTGCTGCACGTCGCGTCGAGGCTGCCCTTGCCGCTGAGCAGCGGGCAGCGGTCGAACACTTCGGCCACCCAGTCGACGAACACGCGCACCTTCGGCGACAGATGGCGGCTGTGCGGATACACGACCGAGATCGGCATCGGCAGCGGCTTGACGCCGGGCAGCACTTCCTTGAGCCGGCCCTCGCGCAGGTGCGGCAGCACCATGAAGAGCGGCGGCTGGATCAGCCCGAAGCCTTCGATACCGCAGGTCACGTACGCATCCGCGTCGTTTACCGACACGATGCCCTCCATCTTCATCTCGACTTCCTTGCCGTCGATCAGGAAGGTCCAGTCGATCGTGCGGCCGGTGCGGCTCGAGAAGTAGTTGACGGCCTTGTGCTGGCTCAGGTCGTCGATCGTCTGCGGCTCGCCGTTGCGCTCGAGATAGTCGGGCGACGCGACGGTCACGCATTCGAACAGGCCGACGCGGCGCGCGACGAGCGACGAATCCTGCAGCGCACCGACGCGGATCACGCAGTCGACGCCTTCCTGCAGCAGGTCGACCGGCCGGTCGGACAGGCCGAGCTGCAGGTCGATGTCCGGATAGCGCGTATGAAATTCGCACAGCGACGGAATCACGAGCAGCCGACCGATCGAGCCCGGCATGTCGATACGCAACTTTCCGTGCGGCTTCCGGTTGTTGGCCTGGAAGCTCGCTTCGGTTTCCTCGACGTCCGCGAGGATCCGCACGCACCGTTCGTAGTACGCGGCGCCGTCCGGCGTGAGCGACAGCCGGCGCGTGGTCCGGTGCATCAGCCGCACGCCGAGGAAGGCTTCGAGATTCTGGATGATCGTCGTGACGGACGCTCGCGGCAGGCCGAGCGTTTCTGCTGCCTTGGTGAAGCTGCTTGTATCGACGACGCGAGTAAACACCTGCATGGCCTGAAGCCGGTCCATCACAACCTCCGCAATCTAATGAGCCCGCGAACAACAAGGCTGCGCTACCTCATGGGTAAACGCAGCCTCGGATTGTTCGGGGGCGTTGAATTGTGTTGCCGGATTATAGGCATTTATCCCAATGTCTGCCGGACTCAGAATTCGTTCCATCTCGAAATGGATGCCGCATCGTCATGGACGCTTCTGAATTCAGCAAATTCCTGAAAGCCGCGCTGCCCGCGCAAGCCACAGCGGGCGGGGCGCTGACGGTTGCCGAAGTCGAAATTCCCGGCTACGCACAGGACATCGTGCTGCGCCTCTACCGCCGTCCGGACAAGACCGGGTTGCCAGTAGTGCTTTATTTCCACGGCGGCGGCTTCGTTCGCGGTTCGCTCGAAGACGCGGATTTCGCCGCGCGTTTTTTAGCAGAACGCTTACCAGCTCTCGTAGTGTCGGTCGACTATTCGCTCGCGCCGGCCTTTCCTTTTCCGGCCGCGCCGGAGGATGCGTATCGCGCCGCCGTGTGGGCCGCGACGCGCGCCCGCGCGTTCGGCGGCAACCCGAAGAAGATCGGGGTCGCGGGGCACGATGCGGGCGGCCAGCTCGCGAACTGCCTCGCCTTCATCGCCCGCGACCGCGGCGAGGTGTCGATCGCCGCGCAGGCGCTGTTCGGGCCGATGCTCGACCCGAGCATGACGCGCATCGGCGACGCCGAGCGCCTCGCGTCCGACATCACCGCGCGCGAATGCGCGGCCTGCTATCGCGCATACCTGCCGCAGGCGGCGCAGCGCATGCACCCGTACGCGGCGCCGATCGAATCGGTGCGCCTCGCGGGGCTGCCGCCGACGCTCGTCGTCACCGCGCAGAACGACGTGCTGCACGTCGAGGCGGAGAAATATGCGGGCTGCCTGATTTCGTCGGGCGTGCTCACGCAGGTGATCCGCTATCCGGACATCACGCACGCCGCGCTCGCCACGCACGAAGCCGCGTTCGAGGAAGCCGTGCGCTTCTTCCAGTGCCGTTTCCAGGCGCGCCAGCCGAACCGTTCCGAATAACCAGACCAATCCACGCTTACCGGAGATCCACATGGCCATCCTACGCACCACCCGTTCCCGAATCGCGACCGCGGCGATCGTCACGCTCGCCGTCGTCGGCCTCGGCACGTTCGGCGCGATGCGCGTGAACGCGAACGCGCCCGAGAAAGCGGCGGCGCCGCTGCCCGAAGTCGACGTCGCGACCGTCGTGCCGCAGACCGTCACCGACTGGCAAAGCTATTCGGGCCGCCTCGAGGCGGTCGAGAAAGTCGACGTGCGCCCGCAGGTGTCGGGCACGATCGTCGCGGTGAATTTCAAGGACGGCGCGCTCGTGAAAAAGGGCGACGTGCTGTTCGTGATCGACCCGCGCCCGTACCAGGCGGAAGTCGATCGCGCCGCCGCGCAGCTCGCGGCCGCGCAGGCGCGCAACGGCTACGCGCAGACCGACTGGCAGCGCGCGCAGCGGCTGATCGGCGACAACGCGATCGCGAAGCGCGACTACGACGAGAAGCAGAACGCGGCGCGCGAAGCGAGCGCGAACCTGAAGGCCGCCGAAGCCGCGCTGGAAACGGCGCGCATCAACCTCGGCTACACGCGCATCACGGCGCCGGTATCGGGCCGCGTGTCGCGTGCGGAAATCACGCTCGGCAACGTCGTGTCGGCCGGTGCGTCGGCCGCGCCGCTGACGACGCTGGTGTCGGTGTCGCCGATCTACGCGTCGTTCGACGCGGACGAGCAGACCTACCTGCAATACATCAACGGCGCGCGCAACGGCCGCAAGGTGCCGGTCGAGCTCGGCCTCGCGAACGAAACCGGCTACTCGCGCAGCGGCGAGATCGACTCGGTCGACAACCGGCTCGACACGTCGTCGGGCACGATCCGCGTGCGTGCACGCTTCGACAACGCGGACGGCACGCTCGTCCCGGGCCTCTACGCGCGCGTGAAGGTCGGCGGCAGCGCGCCGCACGAGGCGCTGCTCGTCGACGATGCCGCGATCAACACCGATCAGGACAAGAAGTTCGTCTTCGTCGTCGATCAGCAAGGCCGCGTGTCGTACCGCGAAGTGCAACCGGGAATGCAGCACGGCAACCGGCGCGTGATCGTGAGCGGGCTCGCGGCCGGCGATCGCGTGATCGTGAACGGCACGCAGCGCGTGCGCCCCGGCGAGCAGGTGAAGCCGCACATGGTCCCGATGACGGGCGGCGACGAGCCGTCCGCGCCGCTCGCGGGTACCGCGAAGCCGGCCGCACCGGCGAAGGCGGATTCGTAAGCGGCACGCCGCTTCGCATCCGCGTTCAACCAGACAGAGCAACCCATGAACATTTCCAAATTCTTTATCGACCGGCCGATCTTCGCAGGAGTCCTATCGGTGATCATCCTGCTCGGCGGGGTGATCGCGATGTTCCTGCTGCCGATTTCGGAATATCCGGAGGTCGTGCCGCCTTCCGTGATCGTGAAGGCGCAGTACCCGGGCGCGAACCCGAAGGTGATCGCCGAGACGGTCGCGTCGCCGCTTGAAGAGCAGATCAACGGCGTCGAGGACATGCTCTACATGCAGTCGCAGGCGAACAGCGACGGCAACATGACGATCACCGTCACGTTCAAGCTCGGCACCGATCCGGACAAGGCCACGCAGCTCGTGCAGAACCGCGTGAACCAGGCGCTGCCGCGCTTGCCGGAAGACGTGCAGCGGCTCGGCATCACCACGGTGAAGAGCTCGCCGACGCTGACGATGGTGGTCCACCTGATCTCGCCGGACAACCGCTACGACATGACCTACCTGCGCAACTACGCGCTGATCAACGTGAAGGATCGCCTGTCGCGGATCCAGGGCGTCGGTCAGGTGCAGCTGTGGGGTTCGGGCGACTACGCGATGCGCGTGTGGCTCGATCCGCAGAAGGTCGCGCAGCGCGGGCTGTCGGCCGAGGACGTCGTGCAGGCGATCCGCGAGCAGAACGTGCAGGTCGCGGCCGGCGTGATCGGCGCGTCGCCGTCGCTGCCCGGCACGCCGTTGCAACTGTCGGTGAACGCGCGCGGCCGTCTGCAGACGGAAGACGAGTTCGGCGACATCGTCGTGAAGACGACGCCGGACGGCGGCGTCACGCACCTGCGCGACATCGCGCGAATCCAGCTCGACGCGTCCGAATACGGGCTGCGCTCGCTGCTCGACAACAAGCCGGCCGTCGCGATGGCGATCAACCAGTCGCCGGGCGCGAACTCGCTGCAGATCTCGGACGAGGTGCGCAAGACGATGGCCGAGCTGAAGCAGGACATGCCGGCCGGCGTCGACTACAAGATCGTCTATGACCCGACGCAGTTCGTGCGTTCGTCGATCAAGGCCGTCGTGCACACGCTGCTCGAAGCGATCGCGCTGGTCGTGATCGTCGTGATCGTGTTCCTGCAGACCTGGCGCGCGTCGCTGATTCCGCTGATCGCGGTGCCGGTGTCGATCATCGGCACGTTCTCGCTGCTGCTGGCGTTCGGGTATTCGATCAACGCGTTGTCGCTGTTCGGGATGGTGCTCGCGATCGGGATCGTGGTCGACGATGCGATCGTCGTCGTCGAGAACGTCGAGCGCAACATCGAGGGCGGGATGAACGCGCGGCAGGCGACCTACAAGGCGATGCAGGAAGTGAGCGGGCCGATCATCGCGATCGCGCTGACGCTCGTCGCCGTGTTCGTGCCGCTCGCGTTCATGTCGGGCCTGACCGGCCAGTTCTACAAGCAGTTCGCGATGACCATCGCGATCTCGACGGTGATCTCGGCGTTCAACTCGCTGACGCTGTCGCCGGCGCTGTCCGCGATCCTGCTGAAGGGGCACGGCGACAAGGAAGACTGGCTCACGCGCGTGATGAACCGCGTGCTCGGCGGCTTCTTCCGCCGCTTCAACAAGGTGTTCCATCGCGGCGCGGAGAACTACGGCCGCGGCGTGCGCGGCGTGCTGTCGCGCAAGACGCTGATGCTCGGCGTGTACCTCGTGCTGGTGGGCGCGACCGTGCTCGTGTCGAAGGTCGTGCCGGGCGGCTTCGTGCCCGCGCAGGACAAGGAATACCTGATCGCGTTCGCGCAGTTGCCGAACGGTGCATCGCTCGACCGCACCGAGAAGGTGATCCGCGACATGGGTTCGATCGCGCTGAAGCAGCCGGGCGTCGAGAGCGCGGTCGCGTTCCCGGGGCTGTCGGTGAACGGCTTCACGAACAGCTCGAGTGCGGGCATCGTGTTCGTCACGCTCAAGCCGTTCTCGGAGCGGCACGGCAAGGCGTTGTCGGCCGGCGCGATCGCGGGTGCGCTGAACCAGCAGTACAGCGCGATGAAGGACTCGTTCGTCGCGGTGTTCCCGCCGCCGCCGGTGCTCGGCCTCGGCACGCTCGGCGGGTTCAAGATGCAGATCGAGGATCGCGGCGCGGTGGGCTACGCGAAGCTGTCGGATGCGACCAACGACTTCATCAAGCGCGCGCAGCAGGCGCCTGAACTCGGCCCGCTGTTCACGAGCTACCAGATCAACGTGCCGCAGCTCAACGTCGATCTCGACCGCGTGAAGGCGAAGCAGCTCGGCGTGCCGGTGACCGACGTGTTCAACACGATGCAGGTGTATCTCGGTTCGCTGTACGTGAACGACTTCAACCGCTTCGGGCGCGTGTACCAGGTGCGCGTGCAGGCCGATGCGCCGTTCCGCCAGCGCGCGGACGACATCCTGCAGTTGAAGACGCGCAACGACAAGGGCGAAATGGTGCCGCTGTCGTCGCTCGTGACGGTGACGCCGACCTTCGGCCCGGAAATGGTCGTGCGTTACAACGGCTACACGGCGGCCGACATCAACGGCGGCCCGGCGCCGGGCTTCTCGTCGGGCCAGGCGCAGGCCGCGGTCGAGCGCATCGCGCACGAGACGCTGCCGCGCGGCGTGCGCTTCGAGTGGACCGACCTCACGTATCAGCAGATCCTTGCGGGCGATTCGGCGATGTATGTGTTCCCGATCAGCGTGCTGCTCGTGTTCCTCGTGCTCGCCGCGCTGTATGAAAGCCTGACGCTGCCGCTCGCGGTGATCCTGATCGTGCCGATGAGCATTCTGTCGGCGCTGACGGGCGTGTGGCTCACGCAGGGCGACAACAACATCTTCACGCAGATCGGCCTGATGGTGCTGGTGGGGCTGTCGGCGAAGAACGCGATCCTGATCGTCGAATTCGCGCGCGAGCTCGAACACGACGGCAGGACGCCGCTCGAGGCCGCGATCGAGGCGAGCCGGCTGCGGCTGCGCCCGATCCTGATGACGTCGATCGCCTTCATCATGGGTGTGGTGCCGCTCGTCACGTCGACCGGCGCCGGTTCGGAAATGCGCCATGCGATGGGTGTCGCGGTGTTCTTCGGGATGCTCGGCGTGACGCTGTTCGGGCTGATGCTGACGCCGGTGTTCTACGTCGTGCTGCGTACGCTCGCGGGCGGCAAGATCCACGTCGCCGGCAAGGATTCGGCGGGGTACGGCGTGCCGGCGCCCGATGCTTGAGGACCAGAAAATGAATAACTTGCACAACACGAACGGCCTGATGCGCTTCGCGAAGGTGGCGGCCGCGAGCACCCTGCTCGCGACGCTGCTCGCCGCGTGCGCGGTGGGCCCCGACTACAAGCGTCCGGACGCGGCGGCGCCCGCCGCGTTCAAGGAAGCGCCGACCCTCGCCGCCGGCGAGCAGGCCGGCACGTGGAAGACGGCCGAACCGTCGGATGGCGAACATCGCGGCGAATGGTGGAAGGTGTTCGGCGACCCGGTGCTCGATTCGCTCGAGGCGCAGGCGCTCGCCGCGAACCAGAACCTGAAGGCCGCGGCGGCGCGAGTCGAGGAAGCGCGTGCGGCGACGCGTTCGGCGCGCTCGCAATGGTTCCCGCAGGTCGGCGCCGGGTTCGGGCCGACGCGTGAGGGGCTGTCGTCGGCGTCGCAGTTCCAGCCGCAAGGTACGGGCCCGACCAACGCGACGCTGTGGCGCGCGCAGGGCACGGTGTCGTACGAAGCCGATCTGTTCGGCCGCGTCGGCCGCAACGTCGAGGCGTCGCGTGCCGACCAGGCGCAGAGCGAGGCGCTGTTCCGCTCGGTGCAGCTCGCGCTGCAGGCCGACGTCGCGCAGAACTACTTCGAACTGCGCCAGCTCGATTCGGATCAGGACCTGTACCGCCGCACGGTCGAGCTGCGCGAGCAGGCGCTGAAGCTGGTGCAGCGCCGCTTCAACGAAGGCGACATCAGCGAACTCGACGTGTCGCGCGCGAAGAACGAGCTGGCCAGCGCGCAGGCCGATGCGGTCGGCGTCGCGCGCCGGCGCGCGGCGTCCGAGCATGCGTTGGCCATTCTGCTCGGCAAGGCGCCGGCGGATTTCGCGTTCAAGGAAACGCCGATCGTGCCGGTCGCGGTGAAGATTCCGCCGGGCCTGCCGTCCGCGCTGCTCGAACGCCGCCCGGACGTGGCGGCGGCCGAGCGCGCGATGGCGGCCGCGAATGCGCGGATCGGGCTGGCGAAGTCGGCGTACTTCCCGAAGCTCGACATCACCGGGTCGTTCGGGTATGAAGCATCGACGCTCGGCAACCTGTTCCTGTGGTCGAGCCGCACGTTCCTGCTCGGGCCGTTCGCCGGCACCGCGCTGACGCTGCCGCTGTTCGACGGCGGGCGCCGTGCGGCCGGCGTGCAGCAGGCGCGCGCGCAGTACGACGAACAGGTCGCGAACTACCGGCAGCAGGTGCTCGTCGCGTTCCGCGAGGTCGAGGACAATCTCGCCGATCTGCGCCTGCTCGACGACCAGATTCGCGCGCAGAATGCGGCCGTCAATGCTTCGCGCCGTGCGGCGACGCTGTCGCGGACGCAGTATCAGGAAGGGGAGGTCGCGTATCTCGACGTGATCGACAGCGAGCGGTCGGTGTTGCAGTCTCAGTTGCAGGCGAACCAGTTGACGGGGGCGCAGGCGGTGTCGACCGTCAATCTCATTCGTGCGCTCGGCGGCGGGTGGGGCGCGGCACCGACGGCGATCGGCGATGCGGGGGCCGGCAAGGCGGAAGTGGCTGGGCGCTGACGCTGCGGCCCTTGACGGGCGGGCTGCTCAAGCAAGTGGCTGATCGACGAACCCCGGTCCGTGGCAACGCGGACCGGGTTTTTTATGGGTCATCCAAATTTCCGCGGAGGAACGTCGGCGATCGGCCAGGAAGGGACACTCGCCGCGGCAAGCTGAATGGCCGTTGTCGTCGCCATGCCGAACGCCGCATCCAGCAAACGCGTATGCCACGTCTGTTGACCTTCGCGCCGGCTGACGCTCGAAGATGGGGGCACGATGCGTCTCCTTTCGTTCGCGCGAAACTAAATTGACGCGAGCAAAATCATGCGCTAACTGTGCGTCACGCCACGAGCAGACAAACAGCAGCGTGTCCCTTAGACTCTTGCCGCAATGACCATTGCGTGGCCGGAGGCTTCGTCAACGAGAGCATGCGGGAGATGTATCCGGTTCAGGGACGACATCGCCTTTGTCCATCTGATCAGCATCCGAGCGAGGCCCGAAAGGTTGGGCAACCGCATGGATGCGTTGCTGCGGCAAAGCCGCTCGGCCGTCGCGGTGAATCCTGTGAACAATAGAAGTATCTGCTGTATGACGACCAAGCTGTCATTCGAAATTCTCGAAGTGTTGGATGCAATTGACCGGACCGGTACATTCGCCGAGGCGGCCGAGTTGTTGCATAGAGTTCCGTCGACGCTCACTTACCTTGTGCAAAAGCTGGAAAGTGACCTGGAGGTCGAGCTGTTCGATCGCGGCGGCAGACGGGCGAGACTCACGGAAGCGGGTCGTGCTGTTGTGGAAGATGGGCGTCGTCTTTTGGACGCCGCTCGACACCTGGAGGCCAAAGCAAAAGGCATTCGAGACAGTTGGGAATCGGAGCTTCGACTATGCGTCGATGCAATCTTGCCAATCCAGTCCTTATGGCCGTATGTCCATGCCTTCTACGGCCTGGAGATGAATACCCAGCTAAGTCTTTCCACCGAGGTGCTTGGGGGCGTGTGGGATGCCCTGGTTACGCGGCGTGCCGATCTCGCGATAGGGGCGTTCGGCGAGCCGCCGCATGCGGCCAACATCGCGGCCCGGCCAATCGGAACCCTCCGGCACGTTTTTGTCGTGGCACCGGACCATCCACTCGCCCGCATGCCCGAGCCGTTGGAGAGCGAAACGATCGCAAGATATCGAGGTGTTGTCATCAGTGACACTTCTCGCGAACTGCAACCGCAATCCGTGGCCACCCGTGACGGACAGCCGCTGATCATCGTGCCGACGCTCGCAGCCAAACTGCAAGCACTGTGCGAAGGTATCGCTGTCGGGATGCTGCCCGATTTCGTGGCGAAAGAACCGATACACGAAGGCAGGCTGGTCGCGCGTCGCATTGTGGGTGTGCGCGAGTTCACGAATGGCTACCTCGCTTGGCGCGAGGACAAGGTAGGGAACGCTTTGAACTGGTGGATTGCGCAACTAGACAGCCCCGATCTGCTTGAACGGCTCCTGACGCCGCGTCAAGAGAGTAAAGGGCAGCCCCGGGCGCCCGCTTGCGCAGTCCGTTACCCAAGCGCGGAGTAACGGCCCGTCAGTGCTACTGTCTGAGGACCTTCGCCGGTGCATGCAGTTGGACATTCGAAGGTCAGCCTGGCATTGAACCTTGCCGTCGAGTTGCCGGGGCATCCGATGGCTGCAGCGGGTCGGAAGGCGACGTCCACGGAAATTTCCGAAGAACCTTTTTACCGCACCGCGTGCCGCAACTAACGGTCAATCTCACTCGGCACCTTCCGACGGGTGCGGCGGCGCTCACATCTCCGCGCGTTCGGCCCGCAGTGCCCGCACCAGCGCGCTTGCCGCCTTGCCGAGCCCCATATGTTTCGGTCGCCGCAAATACACAGGCAACGGCAGCCCGTTGCGAATGTTCGCGAACACGAGCGACGCGAGTTCGCCGTCGGCCACATACCGGCCGATGACCGACTCCGGCAAATTCGCCCAGCCATGGCCGGCCTTCACGAGCGCGATCGCGGTCGCCATGTCGGTCACCTTCCACGTGCGGTTGCCGATCAGCGGCCGCACGTCGGTGAGCGGCCGCTCCGGATCGGCGATCACGATCTGCCGGAACCCGGACAATCGCTCGATCGCCTCCGGATGCGCGGCTTCGGCAATCGCCGGATGGCCGGGCGCGGCGACCGCGATCAGCGTCTCGGTCCACAGCGCGTGAATCTGTTCCTGCGGATGCAGATCGAGTCCGCCGTACGCGACGCAAAGATCGACGGCGCCACGATGCAGCGCGTCGACGATCGCGTCCTGCGGCGCCGTGACGACGCTGACCGCGAGCGCCGGATATTTCACCGCGACGGCCGTCAGCGCGCGCGCAATCGGCGCGCCGTCGATTTCGGCGGCGAGCCCGAGCCGCAGCGAATCCTCGACGCCTTCCGACAAGTGCTGCGCATGCGCACGCAGCGCATGCAGCCGTTCGGCGATCGCGCGCGCGTCGGGCAGCAGCGCGGCCATCGCGGCGGTCGGCGTCGGCTCGCGCGAGCCGCGGTCGAACAGCACGAGATCGAGCTCGGCCTCGAGGTTCGCGATCGCCATGCTGACCGCCGACGGCGTGCGGCCGAGCGCACGCGCGGCCGCCGAGAACGAGCCTTTGTCGATGACGGTCAGCAGCATGTCGATGTGATCGCTGGTCAGCATGGTCTGCCCGCTCCTGTCAGAAAAATTGAAACGACCTGACTTTTGCGGACGAAGTGCCCGCTGTAGTCTCGCCACCTGGTTCGAAACGAAGGTGGTCGGTCATGCAAGGATGGAAGAGACGCATAGTCTACGTCGTGATGTTCGAGGTGCTCGGCATCCTCGTCGCGTCGTCGGTGCTCGGTATGCTGAGCGGCGCGAGCGCGGCGACGAGCGGCGTGCTCGGCGTGATGATCTCGACGACGGGCGTCACCGTCAATTTTCTGTACAACCTCGGCTTCGAGGCATGGGAGCGGCGGCGTGCGGAAACGACGCGCACCGTCGGGCGGCGTGTCGTGCATGCGATCGGGTTCCAGGTCGCGCTCGTGACGTTCCTGATTCCGCTGATCGCGTGGTGGCTCGACGTGTCGTTATGGCAGGCGTTCCTGTATGACGCGGTGCTGATCGTGTTCTTCCCGATCTTCACGTTCGCGTACAACTGGGCGTTTGACAGCGTGTTCGGTTTGCCGGACGCGGTGACGCGCAAGGCGGCGCCGGCGGCGTAATGTAGACGGATGCAGAGGGATGCGAAACGATGCGGACACCCGCGCCGTTTCGCTGCTGCAAGAGAGAGGAAGACGGGCGGCGCGCATGCCGCCCGCGCCATTACGCGGCGACGAACTCGTGCACGTAACGGTTGAACACCGCAGGGCTCGCGGCGTTCATCCCGTGCGATGCGCCGGCGACGGTCTGCCGTTGCGCATGGCCGATCCACTGCGACAGCGTGTCGACGTTGTGGCGGAACATCTTCGGGCTGCGCTGGCCGTCGATCAGCAGCGTGCGGCATGCGATGTCGCCGGCCGTGTGCTGCGAATACGCGGGCAGCGGGTCGCGCAACTGCTTCGGCAGCGTGCTTGCGTTGTCGATCGCCATCGTGCGAAAGCGCGACGTGCTCTTCTTCCATGCGCCGGGCAGGCTTACCGAATCGACGAACATCTCGAGGCCGGCTTCGACTTCGCCCTGCTCGATCAGGTTCACGGCCTTCGTGCGCAGCGCGATCGCGGCGGCCGGCAGCGCGGCTTCGCGCACGCCCGGCTGCTGGAGCGGGCCGCCCGGATCGGCGAGCGTCAGTGATTCGACGAGGTGCGGATGCTGGCGCGCGACGTTGAACGCGACGCTGCCGCCGCGCGAATGGCCGACCAGATGCACGGGGCCGAGATCGAGCGCGTCGATGAATTCGGCGAGCTCGTCGACGTGGTTCTGCCAGCTGAACTCGTCCTGGATGCCCGCTTCGACGGCCGGCCAGTAGTGGCTCAGGCTCGGCGCGATGCAGCGGTAGTGGGCCGATAGCGCCGCGAGTTGCGGATCCCAGTAGCGGTAGTCGCACAGCGAGCCATGCACGAACACCATCGGCGCACCGCCGCCCCGCTCGACATACGGCAGGCTGATGCCTGACGAAAGCGTCGCAAATTGCAGGTCGGGGTTCGCGAGCACGGACGGCTCGATTCGCATGTTCATGGCTGAAAGACTCAAAGGTGCGTCAACACGACGCAACTATGCATCACGGCGACCTGCAAGGAAAACGCATAATTTTCATCGTGACGATCAATTTTATTGATGGCTCGGCGGGAAACCCTTGTCGGGCAGGTCCTGCGATCACGGCTGCGGCCGACCTTTAATCAGTCCCTATATGCATACGGTTCGAGTGGGCGTCTATCGACGGCGAACCGCATGACGTCACGGCGCCTTGAAGCGGCATGGGATTTGGGGCGCATGGGGCATGCGTAAGGGAGCCCTAACGTGGCCGAGTGATTTCACATGGCCACGTTAGGATGTATCGAACCCGCGCATCCGTGACTTGGCGGTTCGGACGCTGCAAATTTATGACGAAAGAATTGCGCTCAAGCATGCATCAGTTGTGCCAAAACGCGTTCGAAGCACTTTTCGACGCAGAGGAGTAGGCCACCAAACGCGACCCGCGCGTCACCGCACCGCCAGCGCCGGCGCGGTTTGAAGCTCGACCGGCAAATCATTGTCGGCCGCGAACTGCATCGCGAACGCGAACGCATCGGCGCACACGGCGCGCAATTCGTCGGACACGAACAGGCATTTGACGCCGCCGTCGACGACGGGCATCGCGAGCCGCGACAGCGCGCACGGATAGCCGGGCCGCCGTTCGCCGACGAACAGCGTGATGACACCCGCCAGGCGCTCGGGCCAGTCGCTTGGGCGGAAGGTTTTCCGCGCGCGCGTGACGCCGCGGATCAAGTGGCCATTGACGCGGCCGTGTTCGGTGATGTCGATGCGATCCATGCCGGAGTACGTGTCCTCGTGCGCGTCATTCGCCGCCGTCGGCCGCCGCGTCGCCGCGCGCGGGAATCCGCAGGTGGCGCAGCTTGTGATAGAGCGTCTTCTTCGGCATGCCGAGCGCCTCGCTCGCGTCCGCGACGTTGCCGTGGTGACGCCGCAGCATGTCCTCGATCAGCATCCGCTCGAAATACGCGAGCTGTTCCGCGAGCGTGCTGCCCACGGCCGGCGCCTCGCCGGACGACAGCAGGCTGTCGCCGGTCAGCCCGAGCACGAAGCGGTCGGCCACGTTCTGCAGCTCGCGCACGTTGCCGGGCCACGCGTGCGTCATCAGTTCGGACACCTGCGCGGCGGTAACCACCGGCGCCGGCTGGCCGAAGCGCCGCGCGGCCGCGAGCACGAAATGCTCGAACAGCAGCGGCACGTCCTCGCGCCGCTCGCGCAGCGGCGGCAGCTCGATCTGCGCGACGTTGAGGCGATACAGCAGATCCGCGCGAAAACGCCCGTCGGCCGCGAGTTCGGCGAGATCGGCCTTCGACGCGGCCACCACGCGGCAGTCGACCGGAATCAGGTCGTTCGCGCCGAGCCGCTCGACCACGCGCTCCTGCAGCACGCGCAGCATCTTGATCTGCAGTGCGATCGGCATCGTCTCGATCTCGTCGAGGAACAGCGTGCCGCCATCCGCCCATTCGATCTTGCCGATGCGTTTCTTGATCGCGCCGGTGAACGCGCCGGCCTCATGCCCGAACAGCTCGCTCTCGAACACCTGCTCGGGCAGGCCGCCGCAGTTCAGCGCGACGAAATGGGCGTCGCGCCGGCTGCCGAAGTCGTGCAGGCTGCGCGCGATCAACTCCTTGCCGGTGCCCGTCTCACCGGTGATCAGCACCGACACGGACGTATCGGCGAGGCGCAGGATCTTCTTGCGCACGTCGGCCATCGCGGGCGACTTGCCGAGCACGAACGCCTCGATGCCCTGCCAGTTGTTCAGTGCCGCGCGCAGCCCCTGCACCTCGAGCGTCAGGCGGCGCTTCTCGACCGCGCGCGCGACGCGCCCGGCGATCACGTCCGACGAAAACGGCTTCTCGATGAAGTCGTACGCGCCGACCTGCATCGCGCCGACGGCCGTCGAGATGTCCGCGTGGCCGCTGATCAGCACGACCGGAATCTGCGCATCGATGGCCATCACGCGATCGAGCAACTGCAGCCCGTCGATGCCCGGCATCCGCACGTCCGACACGATCACCACCGGCGCACCGGGCGCGACGTGCGCGAGCGCGTCGGCGGCCGACGCGAACGCGTCGACCGGGAACCCTGCGAGCGCGACAGCCTGCTCGACGCCGATCCGGACGTTTTCATCGTCCTCGACGACCAGCACCCGAATCTCATCTTCCATGCTCTGTCCTCTGTTGCGGCGTCGCCGCCGCGAATTCGATGGTGAACTGCGCGCCGCCTTCGTCGCGGTTCGTCGCGGCGATCCGCGCGCCGAATGCCTCGACGATGCGCGACGTGATCGCGAGGCCGAGCCCGAGGCCCTGGCCGCGCGGCTTGGTCGTGACGAACGGCTCGAACAGGTGCGGCAGCACGTCGGGCGCGATGCCGGCGCCGCTGTCGGCCACCGTGAAACGCACGCGGCCGGCGCCATCCGCATCGTCCACTTCGGCCGCCTCGATGACGATGCGGCGCACCGGTGCGTCGTGCACCGCGTCGAGCGCGTTGCCAAGCAGGTTCACGATCACCTGCTGCAACTGGCTCGATTCGGCCGAGACGGTCGTGCCGGGCGCGATGTTGACGTCGAGCCGCACGCCTTCGTCGCGAATGCGCGCGTCGTAGATGAGCCGCGCATGCGCGACGGCCTCGTTCAGCGACACCGCGACGCGCTCGACGTCGGGCTTGCGCGCGAAGGTCTTCAGCTCGCCGGTAAGCACGGCCATGCCGTCGACCAGCTTGCCGACCCGTTCGAGATTCGCGAGCGCCGGCGCCGGCTGGCCGCGTTCGAAGAACGTGCGCGCGTTGTCGCACAGCGTGCGGATCGCGACGAGCGGCTGGTTCAGCTCGTGCGTGAGGCCGGCGGCCATCTGCCCGAGCACCGCGAGCTTGCCCGCGTGCACGACTTCCTGCTGCGACGCACGCAACCGCTGTTCGGTGCGCTCGCGCTCGTCGATCTCGCGCTGCATCCGCTCGTTCGCGGCCGTCAGCGCGGCCGTGCGCTGCGCGACGGTCAGCTCGAGCCGGTCGTTCGCGCGGCGCAGCGCGTCCTGCGCGCTCAGCCGCGCGAGGATCGCCCGGCGCCGCTGGATCGCATAGCCGACCAGCAGCGCGACGATCAGGAACGCGCCGGTGACGAACACGAACGCCGTTTGCTGCTGGCGCCGCGCGCCCGCGATGTCGAGCAGCACCATCAGCGAATCGCCGGCCTGCGGCGCGGGGCGCGACATCACGAGATAGCGCGTGGTGCGGCCGGCGTGGCGCGGATCGGGGAAGGTGCCGAACCACGCGGCCGAGCCGCGCTCGCCGATGCGGCGATAGGGCAGTGCGTCGACGGTGCGGCCTGCATACTGGCGCGACGCCTGGATGTCGCGCTGCTGCTGCGCGGTGATCGGGCGCAGCGCGGTGAATTTCCACGCGGGCTCGGTCGAGATCACGACCACGCCGTTGCTGTCGACGACCAGCGCGGCGACGCCCGGCGCACGCCACGCCGATTCGAGCGGGTCGACGCTGATCTTCACGGCGGCGACGCCGATCGGCGCACCGTCGCTGCGCACCGCGCTCGCGAAGTAGACGCCCGGCACGCCGGTGTTGGTGCCGATGCCGAAGAAGCGGCCGCTGCCGCGCGCGAGCGCGTCCTTGAAATACGGCCGGTACGACACGTTGGTGCCGACGAAGCTGATCGTCTCGTTCCAGTTGCTCGCGGCGATCACGTCGCCTTGCAGATCGATCACGTCGACCGCGCCGCTGCCCGCGTCGCGGTTCACGGCTTCGAGGTAGGTGTTCACCGCATGCACGAGTTCGGGCGCATCGTTCGGCGCGGCTTTCAGCATCGCCCGCACGCCATCCTGCCGCGCGACCAGGCCGGGCAGGATCTCGAAGCGGCCGAGCTCGCTTTTCAGGCTCGACGCATACAGGTCGAGCCGGTGCGCGCCGGCCTCCTCGAGCGCGTCGATCGCGCGTTCCCACGCGAAATCGACGGCCGCGCCGGCCACGCCGACGTACAGCACCGCGGCCGAAGCCCAGCCCCACCACGGGATTCCCTTGAAGCTCTTCTGCACGTTCGTCCTCATCGAAGCCCGTTACCGGCCGTCCGCCACCGGCCGTCCGCAACCGGCCGTCCGCTAGCGGCCCTCCGCAACCGGCCCTCCCCGAACGACACGCGCCGCGCGCCGGCAGGGCCGGCGGCGGCGCGTGCGAGGCAGCCGGCGCGACGGTGCGCGCGGCCGCGCGTTATCCGAAGTGCGCGACCAGGATCAGCGTGACCGTGACGACGATCGCGCCGCCGATGCGGGTGGCGATCTGCGCGAACGGCATCAGCTGCATCCGGTTCGCGGCGGTCAGGATCGCGACGTCGCCGGTGCCGCCTTGCCCGCTGTGGCAGGCGTTCACGATTGCGGTGTCGATAGGGTACATCTTCAGCAGGCGGCCGACCACGAAACCGGTGCCCATCAGCGTCGCGACGGTCGACACGATCGTGACCACGTTGACGATCGTGAACGCGGCGGTCAGCTTGTCCCACGGCGTCATCGCGACGCCGATCGCGAACAGCAGCGGATACGTGACGGCGGTCGAGAAGAACTTGTAGACGACGAACGCGCCTTCCTGCAGCGGCGGCGACACCGCGCGCGCGAGCTTCACCAGCACCGCGAGGAACAGCATCGCGACCGGCGCGGGCAGGCCGAACAGCTTGTGCGCCATCAGGCCGACGAGATACAGCGTGATCGCGGTGATGCCGGCGCCCGCGATGTGCGTGACGTCGACGTGGCCGCGGATCTCCTCGTTCTCCGGCGTCATGTCGCCGCTTTCGCCGACCTGCAGGCGGCCGTTGCCGGTGAGATGCGGCAGGCGCTTGCCGAGCATGTCGAGCGCGCCCGACAGGATGATCGCGGTCAGGCTGCCGAGCATCACCGACGGGAGCACCATCGCGAACATCTCGCCCTGCGGCAGGTGCATCAGTTCCGAATAGCCGATCGACAGCGGAATCGCGCCTTCGCCGACGCCGCCCGCCATGATCGGCACGACGATGTACAGCAGCGTGTGGCGCGCGCCGAGGCCGAGCGCGGTGCCGACGGCCGTGCCGACGATCGCCGCGGCGACCGACCCGACGGCGAGCGGAACGAAGATCTTCACGAAGCCCTGGATCAGCACGCGGCGATCCATGCTCAGGATGCTGCCGACGATGATCGACGCGATGAACAGGTACAGGAAGTTGGTCGACTTGGTGAATTCGACCGTGAGGTTCAGCACCGGCTTCGGCAGCACGTGGTAGTACGTGAGCGCCGACGGCACGAAGGTCGCGAAGATCGCGGCCGCGCCGATGTTGCGCAGCAGCGGCAGGCGCTTGCCGAGTTCGGCGCAGGTGAAGCCGAAGAACGCGAGCACCGCGATCGCCATCGAGATCTCGCCGGGCACCTTGCCCGTCACCGCGAAGCCGACGATCAGCCCGAACAGGATCACGTAGATCGGCAGCGGAATGATGCCGATGCGGATTTCCATCAGCTTCCACCAGCCTTCCGGCCAGAAGCGTTCACGCGTGGCGGGACCGGCGGCGGCAATCGGTTCCGGATGGGACGGGGTGTGGATAGAGGTCTGCAAGACGTGTCTCCTGATGTTTGGAATGCCTGCATCGCTTCGCGGCATCGTGTGCCGTCTATTACGCAACCCCCGTGCCAGTATTTCGGCTTGCCGGAATATTTTTAATGCCTTGATTCATAAGGGATTTGTTTCGTCTGCGGAAAGGGTTTTCCAGGCAGGCTGGCCGAGAATTCGGAATCGGCGCGGCGCTCAGGCCGAGATTTCGGCCTGGCGGCGGCCCGGGCGGCCGGCCACGCCAGCCGCCCGGGCCGCCGCCCGCCATATCGCCGCGCGCGATTTTCTTCGCACAATCGCTTCGTAGACCGCCTACCCGCCGCTCTCTATCATCGGCTGATCTTTTTCCGATGCGACGACGACTGTCCGGAGAACGCCCGCGCGTTCGCCGCGGCGTCGCTCATCCGTCGATACCGTCTTTGGACAGGAGAGTGGTTCCCATGCTGCATCCCGTATTTTCCGCCCGCTTTTCCGCCGGCCGTGTGGCCAGCCTGGCCCGCCTGCTGACGGCCGCGCTGCTCGGCGTCGTGCTGCTGAACGGCGCCCGTGCTGATACCGCGCCGCTGAAGGTGGGCATCTCGACCAGCCCGCAGATCGAGGCGCTGAAGATCGCCGCGAAGGAGGCGAAGGAGCAGGGCCTCGACGTGAAGATCGTCGAATTCACCGACTGGAATACGCCGAACGCGGCGCTCGCGAACAAGGACATCGACGTCAACTACTTCCAGCACATCCCGTTTCTCGAGAACGCGAAGAAGCAGGGCGGCTACAACTTCATCTCGATCGCGCCCGGTACGATCATGAAGATCGGCCTCTATTCGAAGAAGGTGAAAAGCTTCGCCGAACTGAAGGACGGCGCGCGCGTCGCGATCGCGAACGATCCGGTCAACGGCGGGCGCGGGCTGTTGCTGCTGCAGCGCGCGGGGCTGATCACGCTGAAGCCGGGCGCCGACTACCGCGCGACGACGCACGACATCGTCGCCAACCCGAAGCACCTGAAGATCATCGCGCTCGAAGCGTCGCAGCTCGCGCGTTCGCTCGACGACGTCGATCTCGCGCAGGGCTACCCGAGCTTCATCAAGCTCGCCGGCACGACCGACCCGAACAGCGCGCTGCTGTTCGACGGCACCGAGAACAAGAACTTCGCGATCCAGTGGGTCGTGCGGCCCGAGAGCGCGAACGACGCGCGCATCCGCAAGTTCATCTCGATCTACCAGCATTCGCCGGCCGTGCGCCGTGCGCTCGACAACGCGTTCGGCTCGCTGTACGCGATCGCATGGTGACGGAGGCGGCATGACGACGGCGAACCGCAAGAAGATCCTGCTCAACGCGTTCAACATGAACTGCGTCGGGCACATCAACCACGGGCTGTGGACGCATCCGCGCGACCGCTCCGCGCACTACACCGATCTCGACTACTGGGCCGATCTCGCGAGGACGCTGGAGCGCGGCAAGTTCGACGGAATCTTTCTCGCGGACATCGTCGGCGTGTACGACGTGTTCGGCGGCGGGCCGGACGCCGCGCTGCGCGAGTCGGTGCAGGTGCCCGTCAACGATCCGCTGCTGCTCGTGCCGGCGATGGCGCAGGTCACGCGGCATCTCGGCTTCGGCGTGACCGCGAACCTGACCTATGAGCCGCCGTACCTGTTCGCGCGCCGCATGTCGACACTCGATCATCTGACGAAAGGGCGCGTGGGCTGGAACATCGTCACCGGCTACCTCGACAGCGCCGCGCGCGGGATGGGCCTCGCGCAGCAGATCGGCCACGACGACCGCTACGAGCGCGCCGACGACTACATGGACGTCGTCTACAAGCTGTGGGAACAGAGCTGGGACGACGACGCGGTGATCCGCGACGCGCAGGCGCGCGTGTTCGCGCAGCCGGGCAAGGTGCGGCGCGTGACGCACGACGGGCCGTTCTATTCGATCGATGCGATTCATCTGAGCGAACCGTCGCTGCAGCGCACGCCGGTGCTGTACCAGGCCGGCTCGTCCGCGCGCGGCGTCGAGTTCGCGGGCCGTCACGCGGAATGCGTGTTCGTGAACGGGCAGAGCAAGGCCGCGGCGCGCGCGGCGGCGCTCGACATTCGCGCGGCCGCCGCACGGCAGGGGCGCGACCCGGCGTCGATCAGGATCTTTGCCGGCGTGAGCGTCGTGACGGCCGAGACCGAATTGCTCGCTCGCGAAAAGTTCGACGAATACCGGCGCTACGCGAGCCCGGAAGCCGGCCTCGCGCATTTCGCGAGCTCGACCGGCATCGACTTCGCGAAGTACGGCCTCGACGAGCCGATCTCGTACGTGAAGACCGATTCGATCCAGTCGGCCGTCGACGCGATCTCGCGCAAGAGCACGACCGGCACGTGGACCGTGCGGCGGATGCTCGAACAGATGTCGCTCGGCGGCCGCTACGCGCCGATCGTCGGTTCGCCGTCGCAGGTCGCGGACGAGCTGCAGTCGTGGATCGACGAGACCGGCATCGACGGCTTCAACCTGACGCGCACCGTGATGCCCGAGTCGTTCGAGGATTTCGTCGACTGGGTCGTGCCCGAGCTGCAGAACCGCGGCGTCTACAAGGAAGACTACGATCCCGCGCCGACGCTGCGCGAGAAGCTGTTCGGCGCCGGCCCGCGCCTGCCCGCCTGGCACACCGGCGCGCGGCATCGGCCGGCGGCCGTGGCCGAACCCGCGCATCCCGCGCATGCCTGAACGTGACGGAGCGAAGCGATGACGCAATTGTTCGATACGCTGGGTTTCATCGAGGCGTCGGCCGTGCGGGCCGGGGCGGGCGCCGGTGCGGCAGCGCATGACGAAGCCGTGACGCCGGCCGACGGCGCGGCCGTGTCGCTGGAGCAGGTCGGCAAGGTATTCGCGACGCCGCGCGGCCAGGCGGCCGCGCTGCGCGACGTGACGCTCGACGTACGGCGCGGCGAGGTGTTCGGGATCATCGGCCGCAGCGGCGCCGGCAAGTCGACGCTGCTGCGGCTCCTGAACGGCCTCGAACGGCCGAGCTCGGGCCGCGTGCGCGTGCAGGGCGTCGACGTCGGCGCGCTCGACGAGGACGGCCTCGTCGCGTTGCGGCGCCGCACCGGCATGGTGTTCCAGCATTTCAACCTGCTGTCCGCGAAGACGGTATTCGAGAACGTCGCGCTGCCGCTGAAGATCGCCGGCGTGCCGAAGGCCGAGCGCGTGCGCAAGGTCGACGCGCTGCTCGATCTCGTCGGGCTCGCCGCGAAGCGCGACGCGTATCCGGCGAGCCTGTCGGGCGGGCAGAAGCAGCGCGTCGGCATCGCGCGGGCGCTCGTGCACGATCCCGAGGTGCTGCTGTGCGACGAAGCGACGTCGGCGCTCGATCCGGAAACCACGCAATCGATCCTCGCGCTGCTCGCCGACATCAACCGCCGCCTCGGTCTGACGATCGTGCTGATCACGCACGAGATGGAAGTGATCCGCGCGGTGTGCGACACGGTCGCGGTGATCGAACAGGGCGAAGTCGTCGAAACGGGCCCAGTGTGGCGCGTGTTCGGCGATCCGCGCCACGGCGCGACGCGCGCGCTGCTGAGCACGCTGCAGCATGACCTGCCGGCCGAACTGGCCGCGCGCGTGCGGCCGCTGCCCGAACAATCCGCGCTGCCCGACGGCGCCCGGATCGTGCTGGACGTCCGCTATACGGGCGAGAGCGGCGGCGAGCCGGACGTCGGCGCGCTCGCGGCGGCGCTCGGCGGCTCCGTGCGGTTCCTGCACGGCGGCATCGAAAGCATCCAGGGGCACGCGCAGGGGCGGCTCGTGATCGCCGCGACGCCGCGTGCGGATGACGCCGGCGCGTCGGCGGCGCACGGCGCGGCGGTCGCCGCGCTGCTCGAGCGCGCGCGCCGTCATGCGAATCATGCGGAGGTGCTCGGCTATGTTTGAGCTCTGGTGGCCCGAACTGCTCGACGCGATTCGCGACACGCTGTCGATGGTCGCCGCGTCGGCCGCGATCGCTGCGCTGATCGGCATCCCGCTCGCGGTGATCCTCGTGACCACCGCGCCCGGCGGCATCTACGCGCGGCGCGGCGTGAACGCGGTGCTCGGCGCGCTCGTCAACGTGTTCCGCTCGACGCCGTTCATCATCCTGCTGGTCGCGCTGCTGCCGTTCACGCGCGTGCTGATCGGCACGACGATCGGCGTGTGGGCGGCCGTCGTGCCGCTGTCGATCGCCGCGATCCCGTTCTTCGCGCGAATCGCCGAAGTGAGCCTGCGCGAAGTCGATCGCGGGCTGATCGAGGCCGCGCTCGCGATGGGTGCGAAGCGCCGCCACATCGTTTGGCACGTGCTGCTGCCGGAGGCGCTGCCCGGCATGCTCGGCGGCTTCACGATCACCGTCGTCGCGCTGATCGGCTCGACCGCGATGGCGGGCGCCGTCGGCGCGGGCGGCCTCGGCGATCTCGCGATCCGCTATGGCTATCAACGTTTCGACACCACCGTCATGGCGACCGTGATCGTGATCCTGATCGCGCTCGTCTCGGCCGTGCAAATCACGGGCGACCGCCTGGTCCGACGCGTGACCCGGCGTACCTGAGCGACGCCACGAGCGTCCGCTCGTTTCATTCCTGATCCTGAGAGAAAAAACATGACCTTGCCCATCGGCGCGCCGCGCGAATGGAACGGACAATTCGAGGAAGCACTGTTTCTGGAGGTGGCGCGACGCCATCGTCCGGACTTCCCCGACAAACTCGCGACGCCGCCGCGCGAGCCGCGCGACGACGAACGGGCCGCCGTCGCCGAGTACTACACGAAGATGGCGTCGCACGATCTCTTCATCGTGCAGGTCGTCGCGAAGGCGATCGACACGCTGTTCTGCGACGATCCGCATTTCCAGCTGATTTTGTCGCGCCAGCTCGGCGACGACGGCGCGCACGCGGTGATCGGCCGCGAGCGCGTAACCGAACTCACCGGGCGCGATCCGCTGCCGGAAGTCGACCGGCTCGTCGCCGCGCACTGGGCGCGCATCGGCGACATCGCGGTGCGCGACGTCGCGGGCTTTCTCGCGTTCGAATGGCATTACGAGCTGCACATCCTCGCGAAGCTGTGGATCCAGCGCAAGACGGGGCGTATCGGCGACAGCGCGATGCGCGAGCACGGCGAGAACCGGATCCGGCCGGACGAGGAATGGCATCGCGTGCGGATCGTCCAGTGGTGGTTCGACACGCTGCACGCGCTTGCGCCCGCCGAGCGCGACGCGCTGATCGATCGCGTGATCGCGGCCGACGAGGAAACCCAGGCGCGGCTCGACGGCTATCTGCATGACGAGTACGCGCATACCGCACTGGTATTCGGCGCGGATATCGCCGAATATCGTGCCATCTACGACGACTGGCGGCGCGAGATCCTGTCGCGGCTGACCGGCCGCCGGCTCGGCGCGCTCGTACCGCTGTCGGGCGAAACCGTTGAACAGGAAGCTGTCGCATGAACGATCCACGCGGCCCGGCGACGCTGGCGCCGGATACCGATACACCGGCCGTCGACCGCGCTGCGCTGGCCCGCGCGATCGACGCGCTGCGCGTGAGCGCCGCCGAGCGCGACCGCGCGGGCGGTCATGCCGCGCGGGAGAAGCAGTGGCTCGCCGACGCGGGCCTGCTGACGCTCGCGGTGCCGCGCGCGTTCGGCGGACAGGAAGCGGCGTGGCCGGCGATCTACGACGTGATCCGGCAGGTCGCGCGGGTCGACAGCGCGCTCGCGCATCTCGTCGGCTTTCAGTGCCTGCAGGTGGTGAGCGTCGACGTATGGGGCAACGCCGCGCAGCGCGAGCGCTACCTGCGCGGCACGGTGGACGGGCGCTGGTGGTGGGGCAACGCGGTCAATCCGCTCGACACGCGGCTCGTGGCCACGGCGACGCCCGACGGCGGCTACCGGCTCGACGGCGTGAAGGGCTTCTGTTCCGGCACGCGCGGCTCGCATCGGATGACGGTGTCCGCGCACGATCCGGCCATCGGCCGCACCGTGTTCGGCGTGGTGCCGACCGATCGGGCCGGAATCACGGTCAACGACGACTGGGATCCGGTCGGCCAGCGCCAGACCGACAGCGGCAGCGTGCGCTTCGACGGCGTGACGCTCGCGGCGGACGAAGTGCTGCATCGCTCGGAAGCGCCGCCGACGCCGCGCGCGACGCTGCGCACGCTGGTGTCGCAGCTCGTGCTGACGAACCTGTTCGTCGGCCTGGCGGAAGGCGCGCTGGCCGAGGCGCGCGACTACGTGCGGCAGCATGGCCGCCCGTGGGTTCATTCGGACGTCGAGCGGGCCGAAGACGATCCGTACACGCTGCAACGCTTCGGCGACATGCGTGTGCGTGCGATCGCCGCGGCGGCGCTGGCCGATCGCGCGGCCGTCGCGTTGCAGCACGCGTGGGCGCGGCAGGATGAGCTGACAACCGACGAACGCGCCGAAGTCGCGCTCGCGGTATCCGAAGCGAAGATCGTCGCGCAGCGCGCGGCGCTCGACAACGGCGAGGCGCTGTTCGACGCGTGCGGCGCGCGCGCGACGGCCGCGTCGCTGGGCCTCGACCGCTTCTGGCGGAACGCGCGCACGCATACGCTGCACGATCCGCTCGACTACCGGCTGCGCGATGTGGGCCGGTTCGCGCTGACCGCGGAATTGCCGCAGGCGTCGCTCTATACGTGATGGCGGCCCGCCCTCTGCGCCGTGGCGCCGATGGCGGGCCGTCCGGCGTCAGGAGCAGCGCCCTGACGCGTCGTTGTCGCAAGCCGATTACCAGCGGTAGCCGACGCCCGCCCCCGCGCCGAACGAGCCGTGCCCCGACACCGCCGTCGTGACCGAGCCCTTGACGAGCCATTTCGCCGTCGCGACGGACAAGCCGACCGCCATCGCGCTTTGACCGCCGTACGTGCCGCCGCCGAGCGCGACGACCTTCTCGCCCGGCAGCACGGCTTGCGGCAGGTTCGCCATGGCGATCGCGCTCGCCGTGCCCGCATTCGCGTCCTTGCGGTACTTCGACATTTCCTCGCGCACGGAGTTGATCGCACCGTTCAACTGGCGCACGTTCACGCCGTCCGTCGGTGCGGTGCCGTCCGCCACGTTGGTCAACTGGCGCTCGGCCCCGGGCGAGCCGATCGACACCGTGTTGTCCCGATCGGCAACCGAATTCGCGCCCAGCGCCACCGCGTTGTTCGCGGTGGCCCGGCTGTTCGTGCCGATCGCGGTCGAATCCGTGCCGGACACGTTCGAGCCCGTGCCGATCGCCGTTCCGTTCGCTGCCGTGACTTTCGAATTCGTGCCAATGGCCGTTCCGTTCGTTGCGGTGACCGTGGCGTTGACGCCGACAGCCGTACCGTTGTCGCCCGAGACGTTCGAGCCGTTGCCGACCGCGGTGCCGTTCGTCGCGGTGACTGACGTATTCGTGCCGATCGCGGTGTCGGTCGAGTTCGTCACCGTGCCGCCCGGGACGCTCGACGAGATCTTGCCGACGGTCGTCGTGAGATTGGCCAGGTCCGCCGTCAGCGTCGACACCTGATTGGCGATCGAGAAGAGCTGCGAGCCGTTCACCGCATCGGTGCTGGTCGCGCTGATGGCGCCAGCCGCGACGTTGACGATCTGACGCTCGGCACCCGCGCTGCCGACGCTGACCACACCGACCGGCGTGCCCGCGAAGCCGCTGTAGGTCACGCCGTTGAGCGCCACGCTATTGACGGTCGTATAGGCGCGCGTGGTCGCGTTCGCGCCCAGCGCGACGGAGTTCGCGTCGGCGGCGTTCGCCCCTTCGCCGATGGCGACCGCGTTCACGGCGGAGGCCGTCGCACGGGCAATGGCGACGCTGCCGGTCGCGGATGCCGAGCTGTCGACACCGAGCGCGACCGCATCGGCCGCGCCGGCATTGGCCTGGAAGCCGAGAGCCGTACCGCCTGCGGCAATGCTGCCCTTGCCCACGGCCGTCGAGAACGTCGCGGTGGCACTCGCGTCTTGCCCGACGGCTATCGACTGATCGACTGCGAATGCGCCCTGGCCGAAGGCGGATGCCGTGCCGCCGTTCGCGATCGCGCCGTTACCGACCGCCGTTGCCTGGCCGCCAACTGCGCTCGAAGCCGTTCCGATCGCCGTCGCCTGGTCGCCGGTCGCCACGGCGTTTCCGCCGACGGCCGTCGCGAACGTACCGGTCGCGGCCGCCATGCGGCCGATCGCGACGGTCTCGCTATAGGCGCCGGTCGACGAGCCCGAATTCGCGACGGCCGCCGTGCCGATCGCGATGTTGTCGCAGCCGGTTGCCGCGGCCGGATACGTGCTGCTGCCCGAAATGGCGATGTTGCCGACGCAGCCCGCGGACGTTTCGGTCGACGTGCCGTTCTGCACATAGTCGGCTCGCGCGGGCGCGGAAGCGGCGAATGCGGCCACGGCTGCGCTGACCGTGACGGCCAGCGCGACCTTCGATGTGCGCGGTGCGCGTTGTACGGAATTTCCCAACCCTTGATGATGCGTGTTCATTCGTTTTCCTGAGCTCGATGTAAAAATCGTGTTGTGGCTTGCATGGCCCCCGCCCGCCATCCCGGTTGCATCGATTCGTTCGTGTCTCTTTCGTAACGGATATCGATTTTTCGATCTGTAAAAATGAAAGGTCTACTAACGAAATTTAACCTTCGTCGGTCTCGACGCGACGGGAGCCGGGCGCGGATTACGGCGACTTGCTTGTTTCCGTCACGGCTGTGTCAAAACTTCGCGAATCCGAAGTCCGGATCGCGACGACGCATTTTGATGGATTCGAGTCGTGCGCATGTTTGCCGCGGCGGCTGAACGCTATGCTTCGGCAGACATTCGTCGAGTGGGGGCGTGATGAGGCAGTGAGCGATCACCGGCGCCGGGCAGCCGGGCTGCCGACGATCACGCGCGCGCTGGCGAGGAACAGGAGGCGGCGACGCTGCCTGATGCATGTGCTCGCGCCGGCGGCGGCACCGGCCTGCGCTTGCCGGTGGTCCACATGAAGACGGGATCCGTGCGACGCGCTGCGTTGTCGGCGCGTCACTGCGCCGGCAACGCGTCCGCCAGCGCCCGCATCGCGTCCACCGTTTCCGGGTTCGCCGGAAAGAACGCCTCGATCGCGAGTTCCGACAGCGTCACGTCGACCGGCGTGCCGAATACCGTCGTCGTGCTGAAGAAGGTCAGCTCGCCGTTCGCCGTGCGTAGCCGCAGCGGCACGGCGATATCCGCGAAATCGGTGCGTGCGTGCGAATCGTCGGGCTGGCCGGCCGGCGCCGGATACGCGGCGAGCTCGTCGCGCAGCGCATGCAGCGTGCGGTCGCCGCTTGCGTCGATCTGCCGCTGCAGCCGATGCAGGATATGCGCGCGCCATTCGTGCCAGTTGACGATCCGCGAGGCGAGACCGTCGGGATGCAGGCTCAGCCGCAACACATTCACGGGCGGCTGCAGCAGCGCCGGATCGGCCTGCGCGACCAGCGCGCCGAGCATCCGGTTCGCGGCGAGCAGCGTCCAGTGGCGATCCACCGCAAGCGCGGGGTAGGGCTCGTGGCCGCGCAGCACGGCTTCGACCGCATGGCGCGCGGCATCGAGCTGCGGATCGGAGAACGGCCGCTCGCGAAACAGCGGTGCATAGCCGGCCGCGACGAGCAGCGCATTGCGTTCGCGCAGCGGCACGTCGAGGCGCTCCGCGAGGTGCAGCACCATCTCGCGGCTCGGCTGCGCGCGGCCCGATTCGACGAAGCTCAGGTGTCGAGCGGATACGTCCGCCTCCAGCGCGAGCGCCATCTGGCTCAAGCGCCTGCGTTGACGCCACGTGCGCAGCAGCGGGCCGATGCCGGATACGCGGCCGGCGGACGGGGGAAGCGAATGGAGGGCGGCGGTCGAGTTCATGGTGGAGATGATAGGCAATCCTGCGCGCGTCGGGCATTACCCGGCAGGTAAGCATTTCAGGCCGGCGTGCTTCGCCGCTTGAGTCGATTCCGCCGGCTGTCACCGTGGCCTCCCTCCCGCCCCGCATTTCGCTCCCTGGCGCGCCGCGCCGCTGCGTTACCATAGCCCCCGTGCCACCTGAGAGGCGGCGCCGGACCCGCGGCCACGATGCCAGGGCCGGACGCCGCGCACATCGACAACAAGGCATTCCAGGGGAATCCAACAATGAAAAAACTTGCCGTCCGGCTCGCCTGCGTGGCGACGCTCGCCCTCGCCGCGACCAGCGGCCACGCGCAGACCGAAGCCGCGCAGGTCGAAATGAGGGCCGCCGCCGCGGCCGCCAACGAAGCGGTCGTGAAGGGGCCGACCGACATCGACGTGAAACACGAAGCCGTGCTGAAGCTGAAGGCCGGCGAGTCGTTCGTGCCGGCCGCCGAAGCCGGCCGCTACCTGCGCTCGATGGGCAACGCGATCGACGAATCGAAGCTGGTCGGCCTCGTGCTGCCCGACGATCCGGACGCCGACTGGATCTCGGTCGTGTCGTTCGAGCCGAGCGGCTACATCCGCGACGACGACGCGAAGGACTGGAAGCCCGACGAGCTGCTGAAAAGCCTGCAGGCCGGCACCGAGGAAAACAACCCGGCGCGCAAGGCGCGCGGCCTGCCCGAAACCGAGGTGGTCGGCTGGGCGAAGGCGCCCGCGTACGACGCGGCCACGCACCGGCTCGTGTGGTCCGCGATCATCCGCGACAAGGGCGCGGCGCCGAATGCGGGGACCGACGGCGTGAACTACCGGACGCTCGTGCTCGGCCGCGACGGCTACCTGTCGCTGACGATGGCGTCGACGCTCGCCGACCTGCCGAAGTACAAGGCATCGGCCGACGCGCTGCTGTCGAACATCCGCTTCAACGACGGCAAGCGTTACGCCGACTTCAACCAGTCGACCGACCACGTCGCCGAGTACGGGCTCGCGGCGCTGATCGTCGGCGTCGGCGCGAAGAAGCTCGGGCTGCTCGCGCTGATCGGCGCGTTCGCGGTGAAGTTCTTCAAGGTCGGCGCGGTCGCGCTGCTGGCCGGCGGCGCGGCGCTCAAGCGTTTCTTCGGGCGCAAGCCGAAGGCGGCCGCGATGCCGGCCGTCGCCGACGCATCCGACGCGGCCGCCACGGAGCGCAAGGAATGACGAAGCTGCTGCTGCTGATCTTCGGCGGCCTGAAGCTCGGCAAGGTGCTCGTATCGGCCGGCACGATGCTCGCGTCGGTCGCGGTCTATGCGCTGTTCTACGGCTGGCGCTTCGCGGCCGGTTTCGTCGCGTTGCTGCTGGTGCACGAAGCCGGCCACTACGTCGCCGCGCAGCGGCGCGGGCTCGACGTCGGGCTGCCGACCTTCATCCCGTTCGTCGGCGCGTGGATCGAGTTGAAGGCGATGCCGCACGACGCGGAAACGGAAGCGTACGTCGGCCTTGCCGGGCCGTTCGTCGGCACGCTCGGCGCGCTGGCGTGCTACGCGGCCGCGCGCCACACCGACAGCAACCTGCTGCTCGCGCTGTCGTACACGGGTTTCTTCCTCAATCTGTTCAACATGATTCCGCTGTCGCCGTTCGACGGCGGGCGGATCACCGCGGTGCTGTCGCCGCGCATCTGGTTCGCGGGCGTACCGGTACTGATCGCGCTGTTCGCGTATCGGCCGAGCCCGCTGCTGATCGTGATGGCGATCCTCGCGCTGCCTCAGCTGAGGCGCGCGTGGCGCTACGATCCCGACGCGCCGGAGAACCGCGTGTACTACGCGACGTCGATCGAGACGAAGACGACCTACGCGCTCTGCTACGTCGGCCTGGTCGCGTTCCTCGCGCTGATGACGTCCGGCGTGCACGACATGCTGCGCGCCGTGCACGCGTCGACCTGACGTCGATCCGATGCAAAAACGGCGGCCGCTGTTACGCGGCCGCCTCTTTCCCGAGGTCGAGCCTCACGCGTCGCGATGACGCAGTTCGACGCGCTTGATGTCCTTCACGATCACGAGATAGCTGAACACGGTGACGAGCGCGTTCAGCCCGACGAACACGAGTGCGCCGTTGAACGAGCCGCTCGCGCCGACGAGATAGCCGATCGCGATCGGCGCGACGATGCCCGCCGTGTTGCCGAACATGTTGAAGAGGCTGCCCGACAGGCCGATCGCTTCCTTCGGCGCGGTATCCGCGACGACGGCCCAGCCGAGCGAGCCGATCCCCTTGCCGAAGAACGACACGGCCATCAGCGTGATCACCAGCGCTTCGCTGTCGACGTAGTTGCAGCCGATGATCGCCATCGACAGCGCCATCCCGCCGACGATCGGGATCTTGCGCGCGAGCGTCAGCGAGACGCCGCGGCGGATCAGCGCATCCGACAGCATCCCGCCGAGCACGCCGCCGAGGAACCCGCAGATCGCCGGCAGCGACGTCATGAAGCCGGCCTTCAGCAGCGACATCCCGCGCGCCTGCACGAGGTAGATCGGGAACCACGTGAGGAAGAAGTACGTGAGCACGTTCACGCAGTACTGGCCGAGGTACACGCCGATCAGCATCCGGTTCGACAGCAACTGGCGCACGTAGTACCAGCCCGCCACGCGGCTGCCTTCGGAAGCGCCGCCGCCGCCGCGCGCGCCGGCGGGCTGGCCGCTCGACCGCACGAGCCCGCCGCCCTGCTCGATATGGTCGAGTTCCGCGCGGTTCACGGCCGGATGGTCGGCCGGGTCCTTCACGACGCGCAGCCACAGGAACGCGAGCGCGATGCCGGCTACGCCGAGCCACAGGTACACCTGGTGCCAGCCGTACGCATGCGTGAGCCAGGCCATCAGCGGCGAGAACACCACGGCCGCGAAGTACTGCGCGGCGTTGAAGATCGCCGACGCGGTGCCGCGCTCGGCGGTCGGGAACCAGCTCGCGACGACCTTCGCGTTCGCCGGAAACGCGGGGGCCTCCGCGATGCCGACCGCGAAGCGCATCGCGAACAGCGCGGCGACCGCGAACGCGGCGCTGCCGCCGAGGCCGATCGTGCTCTGCAGCAGCGTGAACGCCGACCACAGGAAGATGCTCGCCGCATACACGCGCCGCGCGCCGAAGCGGTCGAGCAGCCAGCCGCTCGGCAGTTGCGCGAGCACGTACGCCCAACTGAACGCCGAAAAGATGTAGCCCATCGTCACCGGGTCGATGCCGAACGCCTTGCGGATCGGCGTGCCGGTGATCGACAGCGTCGCGCGGTCCGCATAGTTGAGCGTCGTGACGACGAACAGCATCGCCAGGATCCAGTAGCGCACGGCGGTCCGGCGCGCGGTGCGCGCGAGATCGAGCGGAAGATCGCGAGGGGAGGTCTGATTGTTCACTTTAAATGTACGTCGTCGTATGACATGGCCGAAAGTTTATTGACGATGGCCGAATTCAGAAACCTCGGGTTTTCCCTCTGAAGGCCTCGTCACAATGTGGGAAAGTCGTGATTCGCTGGCCGGACAAGGCCGGCGGAGTGTATCGTCGGCGCCTTCGCAGGCGGCGCGAATGATGGCATGATGTCGGCAGACATCGTATCTGTTGCGCTACAATGCGCTATCCATTCCCGAACCACGGAGCACACCCCATGCAACTGACAGGAGAGATGCTGATCGGCGCCGAAGCGGTGGCCGGCTCGGCCGGCACCTTGCACGCGTTCGATCCGACGAAGGGCGCGCCGATCGAGGCCCCGGCGTTCGGCGTCGCGACGCAGGCCGACGTCGACCGCGCGTGCGAGCTCGCACGCGACGCGTTCGGTGCGTACCGCACGCAGCCGCTCGCGGCCCGCGCGGCGTTTCTCGAAGCGATCGCCGATGAAATCGTCGCGCTCGGCGACGCGCTGATCGAGCGCGCGCACGCCGAAACGGGGCTGCCCGTCGCGCGGCTGCAGGGCGAGCGCGGCCGCACCGTCGGCCAGCTTCGGCTGTTCGCACGCGTCGTGCGCGACGGGCGCTTCCTTGCCGCGTCGATCGACCCCGCGCAGCCCGCGCGCACGCCGCTGCCGCGCTCCGACCTGCGCCTGCAGAAGGTCGCGCTGGGGCCCGTCGCCGTGTTCGGCGCGAGCAACTTCCCGCTCGCGTTCTCGGTGGCCGGTGGCGATACTGCGTCGGCGCTCGCGGCCGGCTGCCCGGTGATCGTGAAAGCCCATGAAGCGCATCTCGGCACGTCCGAGCTGGTCGGCCGCGCGATCCGCGCCGCCGTCGAGAAAACCGGCATGCCGGCCGGCGTGTTCTCGCTGCTGATCGGCCCCGGCCGCGTGACCGGCGCGGCGCTGGTCAGCCATCCGGCGATCCAGGCCGTCGGTTTCACCGGTTCGCGGCAGGGCGGGATGGCGCTCGTGCAGCTTGCGAACGCGCGTCCGCAGCCGATTCCGGTCTATGCGGAAATGAGCAGCATCAACCCCGTCGTGCTGTTCCCGGCCGCGCTGGCCGCGCGCGGCGACGCGATCGCGACGGGCTTCGTCGATTCGCTGACGCTCGGCGTCGGCCAGTTCTGCACCAATCCGGGCCTCGTGCTCGCGATCGATGGCCCCGATCTCGACCGCTTCGAGACGGCCGCCGCGCAGGCGCTCGCGAAGAAGCCGGCCGGCGTGATGCTCACGCCGGGCATCGCCGATGCGTACCGCAACGGGCGCGGCAAGCTGGCCGAACTGCCGGGCGTGCGCGAAATCGGCGCGGGCGAGGCCGCGCAGAGTCACTGCCAGGCCGGCGGCGCGCTGTACGAAGTCGGCGCGCAGGCGTTCCTGGCCGAGCCGGCGTTCGGCCACGAAGTGTTCGGGCCGGCGTCGCTGATCGTGCGCTGCCGCGATCTCGACGAAGTCGCGCGCGTGCTCGACGCGCTCGAAGGCCAGTTGACGGCCACGCTGCAAGTCGACGCCGACGACAAGCCGCTCGCGCGCCGGCTGCTGCCGATCCTCGAACGCAAGGCCGGGCGCCTGCTGGTCAACGGCTACCCGACCGGCGTCGAGGTGTGCGACGCGATGGTGCACGGCGGGCCGTTCCCCGCGACGTCGAACCCGGCCGTCACGTCGGTCGGCGCGACCGCGATCGAGCGTTTCCTGCGGCCCGTGTGCTATCAGGATTTCCCGGACGACCTGCTGCCCGAAGCGCTGCAGGAAGGCAATCCGCTCGCGATTCCGCGGCTGCGGGACGGCAAGGCCGAGTGACGTGGCGGCGGTCCGGCGGGAACGCCGGGCTGCTTGCCGGATGGACGAAAGCGGAGGCGGCCGGTGGCCGTCTCCGCTTTTTTTCGGGGTGGCTTTCCTGTCGCCGGCAATTCTCCTACAGTAGCGAAGCCCCGGGCCGTCCGGCCCGCGGGCGAGCCTGAGAGATCACAAGACCAACGAGGAACCATCCGATGAATATCAGCAAGCGTGGCGACCACCTGTTCGCGGCCGGGTTGTGGAAAGCGATCGGCGACGTCGCGAAATCGGTCCGTACCCAGATCGGCGAATACAGCGAAGGGCGCGTGCTGGCCGACGCGCTGTTCGCGCTGCAGCGCGAACTGGGCGGCAGCGAATTCGACGTGACGATCAACCAGGGGCGGCCCGTCGCGGGCTCCGATCCGCATTCGTTGATCTTCGGCAGGGCCGTCGAGCGTTTCAGGTACGACATGGAGGCGGTGGTGTTCGCGCTGAAGCACCGCCGCAGCATCGACGGGCCGAACGGCGCGCAGCGCGCCGACGCGCTCACGCAGGCCAACACGCATCTCGCGACCGCGAAGCAGTACGCGATGTTCACGGTCGGGCGATTCTTCGATGCGGTCGTCGACCGCGACGTGCTGGAACAGATCGTGGGCGCCGAGTCGCCGGGGCGCGGCCGGCCGGTTGCCGCGCGCAAGGGGATCGACGAGACGCAGCGCACGCTCGCCGGCGTGCGCCAGCGGATCATCGGCGCGATCGCGCAGATGTAATGGAATGGCCGCGCCGGCTCGTCGAGCCGCGCGGCCATCGCGTGATACGGATACGGATCAGCGCGGGAGCCGGCGCCGTGCCGATGAAGGGCCCGCGCCGCCGGCGAACCCTGCTTACTGCGGGCCCATCTTCTTGATCAGCACGTCGAGCTCGGCCGCCTCTTCGTCGGTCAGGTCGACGAGCGGTGCGCGCACCGGGCCCGCGTCGTGGCCGACGAGCTTCGCGCCGGCCTTCACGATGCTGACCGCGTAGCCTGCGCGGCGATTGCGGATCTTCAGGTACGGCAGGAAGAACTCGTCGATCAGGCGGCCGACCGTTTCGTGGTCGTCCTTCGCGATCGCTTCGTAGAAAGCCATCGCCGTCTTCGGGATGAAGTTGAACACCGCCGACGAGTACACCGGCACGCCGAGCGCCTTGTACGCGGCCGCATAGACTTCGGCCGTCGGCAGGCCGCCGAGGTACGCGAAACGATCGCCGAGGCGGCGGCGGATGGTGACCATGCTCTCGATTTCGCCGACGCCGTCCTTGAAGCCGATCAGGTTCGGGCAACGGTCGGCGAGGCGCTCGAGCATGTCCGCATTCAGCTTCGAATTCGCGCGGTTGTACACCACCACGCCGATCTTCAGCGCGCGGCAGACCTGCTCGACGTGCTCGGCGATCCCTTCCTGGCTGGCTTCGGTCAGGTAGTGCGGCATCAGCAGCACGCCGCTCGCGCCGAGGCGCTCGGCTTCCTGCGCATATTCGATCGCGACGCGCGTCGCGCCGCCCGCACCGGCGAGGATCGGCACCTTGCCCTTGCAGGTTTCCGTCGCGACGCGGATCACGTCCGAGTACTCGCGCTGCGTGAGCGAGAAGAATTCGCCGGTGCCGCCGGCCGCGAACAGCGCGCTCGCGCCATACGGCGCCAGCCATTCCAGGCGCTCGGCATAGGTGGACGGACGGAAGCTGCCGTCGGCGTCGAAATCCGTCAGCGGAAACGACAGCAGGCCGTGGGAGATGATCTGTTTGAGTTCTTGCGGTGAAGTCATGGTTGGGTCGTCCGTCTAGCGCGAGTGCTGGTTCGTCGGGAACGGCATACGAGCCGAAGTGGCGATGTCGTTGTATGTCATCGTACAACGCAAGAAAGCGCGGCGCAAGCGGTTTGCTGACTGGCAAAGAGTAGGGTCTTTCCGGATAAGGGTTTACGCAGCATCGTGGAATGCGGTTGAATGTCATATGATGACTAACGATATCGTAGACTGCTTCCAGGAATTCCGATGACTGCTTCCCCTCTCTACATCCGCGTGCATGCGGACGACAACGTCGCGATCGTCGTCAACGACGGCGGTTTGCCCGAAGGCGCGACGTTCGCCGACGGGCTGACGCTGCGCGAAGGCGTGCCGCAGGGGCACAAGGTCGCGCTCGTCGACCTCGCGGCCGGCGACCCGGTCATTCGCTACAACGTGGTGATCGGCTATGCGCTGGCCGACCTGCGGCGCGGCAGCTGGGTCAACGAGCGCACGATGCGCATGCCCGAGCCGCCGGGGCTCGACGACCTGCCGCTCGCCACGCGCGCCGCGCCGCCGCTCGAGCCGCTCGACGGCTATACGTTCGAGGGTTTCCGCAATGCCGACGGCTCGGTCGGCACGCGCAACATCCTCGCGATCACGACGACCGTGCAGTGCGTGTCGGGCGTCGTCGAGCACGCGGTGAAGCGGATCAAGGACGAACTGCTGCCGCGCTACCCGAACGTCGACGACGTGGTCGGGCTCGAGCATACGTACGGCTGCGGCGTCGCGATCGATGCGCCCGACGCCGACATCCCGATCCGTACGCTGCGCAACATCAGCCTGAACCCGAACTTCGGCGGCGAGGTGATGACGGTGAGCCTCGGCTGCGAGAAGCTGCAGCCCGAGCGCCTGCTGCCGCCGGGCGCGATTCCGGTGGCCGCCGACGGCGCGAGCGACAACGGCGGCGTCGTCTGCCTGCAGGACGCCGCGCACGTCGGCTTCAACTCGATGATCGACTCGATCATGAAGATGGCCGAATCGCATCTCGAGCGGCTCAACCGCCGCCGCCGCGAGACCTGCCCCGCGTCGGATCTCGTCGTCGGCGTGCAGTGCGGCGGCAGCGACGCGTTCTCGGGGCTCACCGCGAACCCGGCCGTCGGCTTCGCGGCCGACCTGCTCGTGCGCGCGGGCGCGACGATCATGTTCTCTGAAGTGACCGAAGTGCGCGACGGCGTCGCGCAGCTCACGTCGCGCGCGGCGAACGAGACGGTCGCCCGCGAGATCATTCGCGAGATGGACTGGTACGACCGCTATCTGGCGCGCGGCCGTGTCGACCGCAGCGCGAACACGACGCCGGGCAACAAGAAGGGCGGCCTGTCGAACATCGTCGAGAAGGCGATGGGATCGATCGTGAAGTCGGGCAGCGCGCCGATCGCCGGCGTCGTGCGCCCCGGCGATCGTGCACGGCAGAAGGGGCTGCTGTATGCGGCGACGCCCGCGAGCGACTTCATCTGCGGCACGCTGCAGCTCGCGGCGGGGATGAACCTGCACATCTTCACGACCGGCCGCGGCACGCCGTACGGCCTCGCGCAGGTGCCGGTGATCAAGGTGGCAACGCGCAGCGATCTCGCGCGCCGCTGGCACGACCTGATGGATCTCGATGCGGGGCGGATCGCGACCGGCACGGCGACGATCGAGGACATGGGCTGGGAACTGTTCCGGCTGATGCTCGACGTCGCGAGCGGCAAGCGCCGCACGTGGGCCGAGCAATGGAAGCTCGCGAATGCGCTGACGCTGTTCAATCCGGCGCCGGTGACCTGACGCGCGCGGCGGCGACGGTACGCGATGCGGGCGCCTTCGTGCGCCCGTTTTCTTTCGGGATGGCGCACGCGCGATTTCCTTACCTCTTGCGTAATCGACCGCCCGCGCGAGACCGGCGACGATGGCGGCACGCGGACACGAAACGTTCGCGATATCGTCCACCGACACAAGGAGCCTCGCCATGAACACCGCTCAATCCGCATCGTCCGTGCACGCCGACCTGATCGACCGCTACTTCGCCGCGTGGAACGAACCCGACGGCGCACGCCGTCGTGCGCTGATCGACGCGACGTATGCGAGCGACGCGGCCTATCGCGATCCGCTGATGGCGGGCGACGGCCACGCGGGCATCGACACGATGATCGCCGCCGTGCAGCAACGCTTCCCCGCGTACCGCTTCCGCCGCACGACCGACGTCGACGCGTTCGGCCAGCACCTGCGGTTCTCGTGGGCGCTCGTGTCGCCCGACGGCGCGGCGATCGTGAAGGGTTCGGACTTCGGCACCGTCGACGCATCGGGCCGCCTCGCTTCGGTCACGGGTTTCATCGACGAAATGCCGGCCGCGGCGGCGTGACGCGAACGGCACATGCGCAGCGGCCGCCGGGATCGGGTAACGTTATGCGATTCGTTCCTGATCCCGGAGACAACCGACATGCTGAAGAATCTCGACCCGCTGCTGCACGCCGACATCCTGCACACGCTGCGCGCGATGGGCCACGGTGACGAAATCGCGATCTGCGATGCGAATTTTCCGGCGGAATCCGTCGCGGAGCACACGGTGGTCGGCCGCGCGCTGCGCATCGACGGCGCCGATTCGGCGCGCGTCGTGCGCGCCGTGCTGTCGGTGCTGCCGCTCGATACGTTCGTCGACACGCCCGCATGGCGGATGGAAGTCGTCGGCGACGCGGCCGCGGTGCCGCCCGTGCAGCGCGAAGTGCAGGCCGAGATCGACCGCGCGGAAGGGCGCGCGGTGCCGCTTGCCGGCGTCGAACGTTTCGCGTTCTACGAGCGCGCGCAGCAGGCGTACGCGGTGATCGTCACCGGCGAAACGCGCGGCTACGGCTGCTTCATCTTCAAGAAAGGCGTGTTGTTGAGCGACGCGGGCTAAACGCGTTTTTCAGCGCGCCGGGCTGCCGGCGCGGTCGCCGCGTTGTAAAGATTTGCTACAAGGTCTTGGACACCGCGAAAAGACCCTCTATGCTGGCCCATTTGCCGCGCGCCCTGCCGGGCCGCGCGGCGCCGAACCGCACGGGCGCGCCCGGGGCGGGCGGCCGAATTGCATACGAGGAGAAAGGCATGACGCGTACCGTCGATTCCGGCGTCATTTTTTTCGCGCGCCTGGCGCTGGCGGCGTTGTTCTTGTGGGGCGGCATCATGAAGCTGCTTGGCTACAGCGACTTCGTCGCGTATCTGCACGGGATGAACGTGCCTTATCAACAGGTCGTCGCGCCGATCGTCGTCGCGATCGAGGGGCTGGGCGGCCTGCTGCTGATCGTCGGCTACAAGGTACGGCCGCTCGCGTTGCTGATGGCGGTCTACACGATCGCGACCGCGATGGTCGGGCACAATTTCTGGGATGCGACGAGCGCCGCCGTCCAGCACGACATGGTGATTCACTTCTGGAAGAACGTCGCGATCGCGGGCGGTTTCCTGCTGCTGTTCGTCACCGGCGCTGGCGGCGCGAGCATCGACGCGCTGCGTCGGCCGAGTTCGTCGTACGGCGTGCTGCGTTGAACTGAGCAGGCCTGCGCCGTCGCCGCTGCGCCGACGCAAATCAAAAGGGCCGAATCCCGCACGCCGCGGGATTCGGCCCTTCGTTCATCCGGCCGGCGCGTGCGCGCCGACGTTCAGCGTGCGTCCTTCACGTCCTTCGCATCCTTCGAGAATTGCACCGCGATCGCGCCGAGCACGCAGATCGCCGCGACGTACACGACCGGTGCGAGCGGATTCGACTTCATCATCAGCGACACGATCACCGGCGTGAGGCCGCCGAAGATCGCATACGCGACGTTGTACGAGAACGAGATGCCCGAGAAGCGCACGACGGCCGGGAAGCTCTTGACCATCACGAACGGCACCGCGCCGATCGTGCCGACCATGAAGCCCGCGATCCCGTAGTAGAGCGGCAGCGTCGACGCATCGGCCGCGACCTGCGCGAACAGCAGGTAATAGCACGCGGCCAGCCCGATGCCGCCGATCGCGAGCACGCGCTTCGCGCCGATCCAGCCCGCGAGCGAGCCGGCGGTGATGCAGCCGGCCGTCAGGCACAGCGTCGCGACGCTGTTCGCGAACAGCGTCGTCGCGGGCGACAGGTGGAACTGCTTTTGCAGCAGCGCGGGCGTCATCAGGATCACGACGACGATCGCGGCCGACAGCATCCACGTGAGCAGCATCGACACGATCACCGCGCGGCCGTGGTCGCGCAGCACCGCCTTCAGCGGAATCTCGGCCGCGAGCGCCTTCTTCGCCTTCATCTCGGCGAACACCGGCGTTTCGTGCAGCCAGCGGCGCAGGTACACGGAGAACAGCCCGAACACGCCGCCGAGCAGGAACGGGATCCGCCACGCGAACGCGCCGACTTCCGCCGCGGAGTAGCGGCTGTTGATGCCGGCCGCGACGAGCGAGCCGAGCAGGATGCCGGCCGTGAGGCCCGCGGTCAGCGTGCCGCATGCATAGCCGATATGGCGCGACGGCACGTGCTCGGACACGAACACCCACGCGCCCGGCACTTCGCCGCCCACCGCCGCGCCTTGCAGCACGCGGAACAGCAGCAGCAACACCGGCGCGAGGATGCCGATCGTGTCGTAGGTCGGCAGCAGGCCCATCAGCAGCGTCGGCACCGACATCATCAGCACGCTCAGCGTAAACATCCGCTTGCGGCCGAACAGGTCGCCGAAGTGCGCCATGATCACGCCGCCGAGCGGGCGCGCGAGATAGCCGGCCGCGAAGATGCCGAACGTCTGCAACTGGCGCAGCCAGTCGGGAATGTCGTGCGGGAAGAAGAGTTGTCCTATCGCCGGCGCGAAGAACACGAAGATGATGAAGTCGTAGAACTCGAGGGCGCCGCCGAGTGCGGCAAGGCCAAGGGTCTTGTAGTCGCTGCGCGTGAGCGCGCGTTCGGCGGCGCGAGGCACGCCGCTCAATTCGGAAGCTTGCATGGTCAGGACGATCGGTTTTCGAATGTAGTTGTCGGTGCTGCGTCTCCAGGGCCCGCTTTTCGGCATGGACTGGCAAGGCGCGGCTTGCGTCGTCGAGGCGTGCCGCGTGCCGGGTGAGGCGCGAAACACGTGCCGCCGCACCAGGATGGGGCGCGGCGCGGACGAAGCGTCAAAGCGGGTGGGGGGATTCTACAGGAGCGCGAAATGCCTGCGCGCGGGCGCGCGCCGGGAACGGCTTCGGACCATGCCGCCGAAGCGCGCGCGGCGCGGGCGGCCGGTGAGCCGCTGGCGCGCCGCGCGGGGCAGGGCCTCGCTGGTCAGTTGCCGGCGATCGTATCGACCGGCTTGAACGCGCCGCGCTCGACCTTGTAGATCGTCACCGGCGCATCCTTCAGGTCGCCCTTCGCGTCGTACGCGATGCTGGGTGCCGACACGCCCTTGATCGACACCTTGCCGAGATACGGCGTGTACACCTTCGGATCGGTCGAATTCGCGTCCCTCATCGCGGTGAGCAGCGCGATCGTGCCGTCGTACGAGTACGGCGAGTACGTGATCACGTCTTCGTTGAACCGCGCCTTGTAGCGTGCCGCGTAGCCGGAGAAGCCCGGCATCTTTTCCTTCGGCAGCCCGCCCATGTAGACGATCGCGCCTTCGGCCGCGTCGCCGCCGACCTTCAGGAACGTCGGCGAACGCGACATCTCGCCTGTCACGAACGCCGACTTCATCCCGAGCTGGCGCATCTTGCGGATCATCGGCGACGATTGCGCGTCGCCGCCGCCGTAGAACACCGCGTCCGGATTCACGCCCTTCAGGTTGGTCAGGATCGCCGAGAAATCGAGCGCCTTGTCGTTCGTGAAGTCGCGCTTGACGATCGTGCCGCCCGCCGCTTCCACGGCCTTCGCGAATTCGTCGGCGATGCCCTGGCCGTAGGCCGTGCGGTCGTCGATGATCGCGATGCGCTTGAAGCGCAGCGTCTTCACCGCGTACGTGCCGACGATGCGGCCGGCCTGCGCGTCGCTCGTCAGCAGCCGGTAGGTCGTCTTGTAGCCGCGCGCCGTGTATTGCGGCGACGTCGCCATCGAGATCTGCGGCAGCCCCGCGCGATCGTACAGGTCGGACGCGGGAATGCTCGTGCCGGAGTTGAAGTGGCCGATGATCCCGCGGACGTTGCCGTCGATCAGCCGCTGCGCGACGGTCGTGCCGGTGCGCGGGTCGGCCTGATCATCCTGCGAGTCGAGCTGGAACGTGACGGGCTTGCCGCCGATCGTCGGATGCGTCGCGTTGAAATCGGCGATCGCGAGTTGCACGCCCTTCTGCATGTCCGTGCCGTAATTCGACTGCGGGCCGGTCAGCGGCGCGGCGAAACCGATCTTGACGACGTCGGCGGCGACGGCGTGCGCGCCCGACAGTGCGCAGGCAGCGGCCAGCGCGACGTGCGATACCTTCAGCTTCACTTTCACTTCCCCTTGATGGCGTGGTTGGGCCGCCGCCGGCATGCGGGCCGGCGCCGGTAAACCGGGCGAGACGGTTCGGTCCGCAAGCCGATGCGCAGGCCATGCAGGCGTGCCGCCTGCTGCGCAGGCTGTGCCGGAATCGGCGTGCGCGACCGTGGATGCGGCGAGCGTGCATGCCGATTGCGGCAGCGGCGGGAGGTCGTCTCGTGACCGTGAAGCGAAGTCTAGGTAACGAAAATACGGGCGTCTTGCGCGTTCGATGCGTGGCCGGCGACGATATCGGCATATCGTCGATTACCCTGATATATGCCGAAATCGTCATGGCGAATGCGCAAACCCGCCAAGACGCGGGTCGCCGGCATTTTTAGGATGACGGATCCGGTGCGTGGCGCCGGCGTGTCGATGCGCTGCGCCGGCTGCGGCGAAGGCGGAACGGTCGCCGGCCCGCACGCCGGGCGCATTGGTTGCGTGCGCAACCAGCATTGCCCCTCCGATGGAGCCTGTCGGGGCGCGCGATGCCGCCGGCCACCGTCTTGCCCGCCCCGCGTTCGATGCAACGCGATCGAAGGGGCGCTCCTATAATCGACGCCATCTGCCACTCGCTTCGCGGTTGCCGGGATGACGACCTTGCCTGCCGTACCGCCCATGAGCCTGTCCGACACGTTGCGCGACCCGCCCGACAACGCCGATTTCGGCGCGATGCTCGCGCATTTCCGTCTGCTCGAACCGGTGTTCGATGCGCTGCCGGACGTCGCGTTCTTCGTGAAGGATGCGAGCGGCCGCTACGCGCTCGTCAACCGCACGCTGGCGATGCGCTGCGGCTACAAGGACAAGCGCGACCTGCTCGGCAAGACGGCCGACGAGGTGTTTCCGCGCCGCTTCGGCCGCAGCTATTTCGAGCAGGACATGGCGACGATCAACGCCGGCCAGCAGTTGATGGATCAGCTCGAGCTGCACCTGTATCCGGGCCGTCAGCCGGGCTGGTGCCTGACCTGCAAGGAGCCGCTGCGCGATGCCGCGGGCCGGGTGGTCGGCCTCGCGGGCATCTCGCGCGACCTGAAGGCGCACGAGGGATCGCACCCGGCGTACAGCCGGCTCGCCGACGTGGTCCAGCACATCCAGGATCATTACGTGCAGCCGCTGAACCTGAAGCAGCTCGCGCAGATGGCCGGGATGTCGGTCGCGCAGCTCGAACGCTACTTCCACAAGGTGTTCCATCTGACGCCGCGCCAGGTGCTGCTGAAGACGCGGCTCGACGCGGCCACCGCGCTGCTCGTCACGCACGACAAGGTGACCGACGTCGCCGCGCTATGCGGCTACACGGATCACAGCGCGTTCACGCGCCAGTTCAAGGCGACGGTCGGCGTGACGCCGACGGAATACCGGTTGATGCTGCAGGAGCGGGCGGGGTGACGCCAGTCGCCGGCGTGGCCGGCGCGTCGCGGGGATCGGGTGAGGCGGTAAGGCGGGGAAGCGGGAGAGGCTGAAGCCGGCGGCTCAGCGGTAGCCGAGCCCTTTCAGGACGGCCGTGCCGTCTTCGGTCAAGCGGAAGCTCGGGGCCGTATCGGGGTCGAGCTTGACCATTTCGACGAGGCCGGCTTCCTGCAGCGCGGGCAATTCGGGTTTGGCGTTCGCGCCGATCGGTGCGTGCAGCAGCACGAGCAGCGTCGCGATTTCATGATGACTGAGCAGGCGGCGCAGCATCGTCTTCTTTGCAGGGGGCGCGGCCGGGCGGCCCGCGGGTGCTTCTACGGCGCTCATCGCTTTCCTCCTTTTCGAGATAACCATCGGGTACTGGCTGCGGATGGTGCCGTCGAAGACTTAAGCGATTCTTAAAATCGGGGCAGGCAGCGCGATGCTGCACTGCGGTACGGGTTACGGGATGTAACTCAGGGTCATCCTCAGAGGCCGCCTCCCGGCGTTTCCGCGCCTTGAACACCCCGCCCACGCGACGGCCTGTCGCTATACACACAACTACACAAAAATACTTGTGCCCTCCTTGTCCGTGTGTATAATTACACACAAGCACAGCGGAGGAGCCATGAGTTCAACAGAGCTTATCCGGATGCTGGAAGAGGACGGCTGGTTTTTGGTAAGAACGAAAGGCAGCCACCACCACTTCAAACACCCCACGAAGCCGGGGCTTGCGACGGTTCCACACCCGAACAAGGACCTGCCAATGGGGACAACAAAGAGCATCCTGAAAACCGCTGGTCTGAAGTGACCGGCGGTTTTTTACCGACCCAACAGGATGCAGGGGAAGGAAGCAGTACTTTTAAAATTGATGCAACCAAGGTCGCTTCACATAAGACGAATGTCAATAAGCGGTACATAAGAGAAGCTAGTGCTACCACGGAAGCAGGACAACAAAGGAATGGCAAACATGGAATTTCCCATCGCAATCCATAAGGACGATGGGACCGTCTACGGAGTGATTGTTCCGGATATACCGGGCGTTCATTCCTGGGGCGAGACCATCGATGATGCAATCAGGAACACAAAAGAAGCAATCGTCTCTCATGTCGAGACCTTAATCGAGCTGGGCGAGGACGTCGCCTTTAATTGCTCGACCATCGAAAATTTGGCAAGCAACCCGGACTACGCAGGGGCTGTGTGGGGTTTCGTGAGCGTTGACTTATCTCAGCTTGACTCGAAGCCTGAGCGTATTAACGTAAGTTTGCCAAGATTTGTACTTCATAAGATTGACGCGTATGTGGCATCCCGTCACGAAACCAGGAGTGGTTTCCTGGCGCGTGCGGCGTTGGAGGCCTTACATGAAGAGCATGCAAAACCTGCATGAAGATGCGCCGTTAATCTTACAAGCCCGCAGAGATGCGGGCTTTTTTATGAGTGTCCCCGGGCCGATCGCGGTGAGCCGCGCGGGCTGATCCGCGCCCGTCTCGTTCGCCACGATGGTGCGCGCGGGACGTGCCTCCTTGCTTCAACCGCGGACCACCTCCACTGTCGATGCCCACGATACCCGATTCGCCCTATTTCCTGCGCTGCGCCTGCGCGGCGAGCCGCACGGCCGCATTCGCCGCGCCATAGCCGTCGTACCCGCCGCGCCGCTCGACGATCTCGAGCGAGAAGCGGTTGTCGACCAGTTCCGTATACGCGTGCAGGAATTCGCCGCCGTCCTCGTCGCGGTCGTAGAGCAGGTGGTGCGCGCTCAGCGTGTCGATCAGTTCGTCCGGCAGCGCGTAGCGCGCGGCGAGATCGTCGTAGTAATTGGCCGGAATGCGCAGGAACGGGACGCCGTCGGCCGCGAACGCGGCGACCGTCTTCACGATGTCATCGGTGCGGAACGCGACGTGGTTCAGCCCCGTGCCGTGGTAGCGGTCGAGCGATTCGGCGACGGCCGTATGACGGTCGACCGATGCGTTCAGCGCGATCCGCACCGAGCCGTCGGCGCTGCGCACCGCGCGGCTGCGCATCAGTCCGTACGGATCGGGCACGAGCCAACTGCGCTCGGCCTCGAAGCCGAACGCGGTCTTGAAGAACAGGATCCAGGTGTCGAGCGCGTCGGCCGGCAGCGCGAGGCACACGTGATCGATGCCCGTCAGCGGGCCGACTTCGGTCGGGCCGTCGATGTCGGTCAGCACGAAGTCCGATTCATACAGCGTCGGCGCATCCGGTGCTTCGTCGACGAAATATTCGAGGCTGCCGTCCGGCGCCTTCACGCTCGGCAGCACGCGCTCGTTCGGCCCGACGCGGCCGGAGAACGGTGCATAGCCGAAGCCGGCCGCACGTTCGAACGCCACTTTCGCGTCGTCGACGCGAAACGCCGACGCGCACAGCGACAGCCCGTGCTGCTGGAAGAACGCATCGGCGAACGAGTCGCGCTCGGCATTGAGCACGATCGATGCGGCGCCGTGCTGGAACAGCGTCACGTCCTTCGAGCGATGCCTGCCGGCGAGCCGGAAGCGCATCCGGCCGAGCCATTCGCCGACGGTCGCCGCCGCCTGCGCGTCGACCGCGAATTCGATGAACTGGAACCCGACGTGCGCGGGCGGCGCGGGCGGCGCGAACAGCGGCTGGCTGGCGGCCGGCGCGCGGCCCTCCTGGGCGAGCCGCGCGCGCGTCAGGTCTTCCAGATAGAGCAGCGAGCGATGGCCGTCGGCGGCCGTGAGCGCGGTCGGCGCCGCGCGGAAGCCGTCGTTGAAGATCTCCAGCGACAGCGGCCCTGTATAGCCCGACTCGATCACGCGCGCGGTGAAGCGCGCCAGGTCGAAGTCGCCCTGGCCCGGGAACGAGCGGTAGTGGCGGCTCCATTCGATCACGTCCATCACGAGCTTCGGCGCGTCGGCGATCTGCACGAAGGCGATCCGGTCGCCGGGGATGTCGGCGATCGCGTCCGGCGAATCGTCGAGCGACAGCGTGTGGAAGCTGTCGAGCGCCAGGCCGAGATGCGGGCTGTTCACCGCATTCACGAGCTTCCACGCGTGGCCGTACCGCTTCACGACGCGGCCCCACGCGAGCGCTTCGTACGCGGCCACCACACCGGCCTGCCGCGCGGCTTCGGCGAGCACGCCGAGCTGGTCGACGAGCAACGCGTCGTCGGCGATCGTGTCGGCCGCCACGCTGCTGCAGACGAGGATGCGGTCGGTGCCGAGCGCATGCATCACGTCGAACTTGCGCTTGATGCGGTCGAGATTGCGCGCGAGCTGGGCCGCGCTCACGCCCTCGAAGTCGCGAAACGGCTGGAACAGCACGATGTCGAGGCCCAGATCGGCGGCCATGCGCCGGACGTCGGCCGGCGATCCGTCGAAGTAGACGAGGTCGTTTTCGAAGATTTCGACGCCGTCGAAGCCCGCGGCCTGGATGGCGGCGAGTTTCTCGGCGAGCGTGCCGGACAGTGACACGGTGGCGATCGAGCGCTGCATGGGCGATTCCTGCTGATGAGCGGGGTATGGCGCTGCTCGAACCGACCCTGAATGAACCAGTCGTTGAGTTCGGCGCGCGCGCCATATCCCGAATTTACTAGGCTAGTGATGTGTATTGTACAAACTAACTAGATGGTACAAATTAGCGAAAACCCGAAAAGACAGCCCGCTCGCCCGGGCGCACACTAGCGCCAAATTCCGATGTCTTCGGGGCGGCGCCGATCGTGGTCCGCCCCTGTTTCAGGAGCAGAAACACGATGAGCAAGCACAAGGTGCTGGTGCTGAACGGCCCGAACCTGAATCTGCTGGGCACGCGCGAGCCGCATATCTACGGCGCGGAAACGCTCGCGGATCTCGAGCAGCGCTGCCGCACGGCGGCGGATGGGCTCGGGCTCGACATCGACTTTCGCCAGTCGAATGCCGAGCACCAGCTGATCGACTGGCTGCATGCCGCGCGTCACGACACGCACGGCATCGTGATCAACCCGGCCGCCTATACGCATACGTCGGTGGCGCTGGCCGACGCGCTTTCCGCGATCGCGAAGCCGGTGATCGAAGTGCATATCTCGAACGTCCATCGCCGCGAGGCGTTCCGCCACCATTCGTACGTGTCGGCGCTCGCCGAAGCCGTGATCTGCGGCTGCGGCACCGAGGGCTACGTGTTCGCGCTGCAACGCCTGGCGACCCTGTTCGCGAAGGGAGCCGCACGATGAGCCGCCCGTCGTTTCTGATCGGCCTGATCGGCCAGGGCATCGGCGGTTCGCTGTCGCCCGCGATGCACGAGGAAGAAGGCTTCCGCCAGGGTTTCGGCTACGTGTATCGGCGCCTCGATCTCGACGTGCTCGGCGTGAGCGTCGACGCGCTGCCGCAGCTGCTCGATGCCGCGCAGCGGATGGGCTACAACGGGCTGAACATCACGCACCCGTGCAAGCAGCGCGTGATCGAGCACCTCGACGCGCTGTCGGACGACGCGCGCGCGCTCGGCGCGGTGAACACCGTGCTGTTCAAGGACGGCAAGCGGATCGGCCACAACACCGACTGGTCGGGCTTCGCGAAATCGTTCGGCCGAGGGCTGCCCGGCGCGTCGCTCGAACGCGTCGTCCAGCTCGGCGCGGGCGGCGCGGGCGCGGCCGTCGCGCACGCGGCGCTGCAGATGGGCGCGGCCGAACTCACGATCTTCGACGTCGACGGCACGCGCGCCACCGCGCTCGCGGCCGAGCTGCAGCAGCGCTTCCCCGCCGCGCAGGTCGTGTCGGGCGGCGCGCCCTCTGGCGGCGCGCTCGCGGCCGCGATGCGCGCCGCGACCGGCCTGATCCACTGCACGCCGACCGGCATGGCCAAGCATCCGGGCCTGCCGCTGCCGGCCGACCTGCTGCACGCGGGCATGTGGGTGGCCGACATCGTGTATTTCCCGCTCGAAACCGAGCTGATCCACGCCGCGCGCGCGGCCGGCTGCGCGACGCTGCCGGGTGGCGGGATGGCCGTGTACCAGGCCGTCGACGCGTTCGAGTTATTCACCGGGCGCACGCCCGACGCCGAGCGGATGTTCGGTCACTTTCAGTCGCTCGTCGCGCGCTGACCCCTCACAGACACACAAAGAGACCAGGAGACGACCATGCAGCACACTACCCACACGAGCGCCGCGTCGGCGCAGGCGGCCGGCACGGTCCGGCGCACGTCGGCACGCTACAAGATCCTCGCGCTGCTCGCGATCGGCACGATGATCAACTATCTCGACCGCACCGTGCTGGGCGTGGCTGCGCCGCAGCTCACCAAGGAGCTCGGCATCAATGCGGCCGTGATGGGCATCATGTTCTCCGCGTTTTCGTGGACGTACGTGGCGATGCAGGTGCCCGGCGGCCTGTTCCTCGACCGTTTCGGCAGCAAGATCACCTATTACTGGTCGATGACGCTGTGGTCGCTGTGCACGTTCCTGCAAGGCTTCGTGCCGGGCGTCGCGACGTTGCTCGCGTGCCGCCTCGGTCTCGGCGTGACGGAAGCGCCGTGCTTCCCGACCAACAGCCGCGTCGTCGCGACGTGGTTCCCGCAGAACGAACGCGCGATGGCGACCGGCACCTATACCGTCGGCGAATACATCGGCCTCGCGTTCTTCAGCCCGGTGCTGTTCGCGCTGATGGGCGCGTTCGGCTGGCGCTCGCTGTTCTGGGTCGTGGGTGCGGTCGGCATTGCGTTCGGCTTCGTCTGGTGGAAGTTCTACCACGAGCCGCGCAACCATCCGGGCGCGAACGCGGCGGAACTGGCCTATATCGAGGCGGGCGGCGGTCTCGTTCACGGCGCGCGCAAGAACGGCGACAAGGGTGACAAGCCGGCGCAGGCCAAGTTCAGCTGGTCGATGGTCGGCCAACTGGTGAAGAAGCGCCAGCTCGCCGGCATCTGCCTCGGCCAGTTCGCCGGCAATTCGACGCTCGTGTTCTTCCTGACCTGGTTTCCGACCTATCTGGCCACCGAGCGCCACATGGGCTGGCTGAAGATCGGCTTCTTCGCGGTGATGCCGTTCATCGCCGCGTCGGTCGGCGTGATGTTCGGCGGCATCTTCTCCGACTGGCTGCTGCGCCGCGGCAAGTCCGCGAACCTCGCACGCAAGCTGCCGATCATCGCGGGGCTGCTGCTCGCATCGACGATCATTCTCGCGAACTACGTGCAGAGCAACGAAGCCGTGATCGCGATCATGTCGGTCGCGTTCTTCGCGCAAGGGATGGCCGCGCTCGGCTGGACGCTCGTGTCGGACATCGCGCCGGACGGCCTGCTCGGCGTGACGGGCGGCATCTTCAACTTCGCGGCGAACCTTGCCGGCATCATCACGCCGCTCGTCGTCGGCTTCATCGTCGCGTCGACCGGCTCGTTCGTCGGCGCGCTCGTGTTCATCGGCGTGATCGCGCTGATCGGTGCGCTGTCGTACATCTTCGTCGTCGGCGACATCAAGCGGATCGAGTTGTAAGTACAGACTCTCCGCACACTCGGTGCGTTCGCCCGGCGGCCATTCGGCCGCCGGGCTTTTTTGTGTGCGCGCGCCGGCGCGCGGGGCGGCATGCACCCCACTTCATGCGTGCTGCATCGCGATGCCGAGCGATTCGACCGCAGCGGCGATGGCGGCGACCGCGCGCCGGATATCGTCCGCGTCGATCGCGCCGATGCAGCCCACGCGGAACGTCTCGAGCCGCGTGAGCTTGCCCGGATACAGGATGAAGCCCGCGTCGCGCACCGCGTCGTAGAAGCGGCGGAAATCGTAGGCCGGATGGTCGGGCGCGTGAAACGTGACGATTACCGGCGCCTGCACGCTCACGTCGAGGAACGGCACGAAGCCGAGCGCGCGCATCGATTCGATCAGCGTCCGGCAGTTCGCCGCATAGCGTGCGCCGCGCGCCGGCCGGCCGCCTTCGGCGTGGTACTGGTCGAGCGCGGCACGCAGCGCGGCAACCACGTGCGTCGGCGGCGTGAAGCGCCATTGCCCCGTCTTGCGCAGATACGCGTACTGATCATGGAGATCGAGCGCGAGCGACGGCGAGTTGCCTTCGCTCGCGTCGAGCGCGTCGCGCCGCACGATCGCGAATCCCATTCCCGGCACGCCTTCGAGGCATTTGCCGCTGGCCGAGATCAGCGCGTCGATGCCGCTGCCAGCCAGCGCGATCGGCAGCGCGCCGAACGAACTCATCGCATCGACGATCAGCCGCTTGCCGTGCCGCCGGCACGCGGCCGCGATCGCATCGAGCGGATTCAGGATACCGGCGCTCGTTTCCAGGTGCACGAGCGCGACGTGCGTGATGCGCGGCTCGCGCGCGAACGCGGCCTCGACGGCCGCCGCGTCGACGGCCGCGTCTTCGCCGAACGGCAACGCGATCGCGTCGATGCCCAGCCTGCCGAGAATCTTCAGAATGCGCGCGCAATACGCGCCGTTGTCGGGCACCAGCACGACACCGTCGCGCGGCACGAGCGTGCCGAGCGCGGCTTCGACCGAGAACGTGCCGCTCCCCTGCATCGGCACGCACACGTATGCGTCGCCACCGCCGGCGATGGCGACGAGATCGGCGCAGACGCTGGCCGTCAGCTGGTTGAAGGCGGCGTCCCACGACCCCCAGTCATGTTGCATTGCGTGGCGTGTTGTGGCGGACGTAGTGAGCGGGCCGGGCGTCAGCAAGATCGGGTCGGGCATGGTTTTTACCTCCAGCAAAGGGGGAACGAAACACCGGACGGCGTTTCTGAATGACTTGCATGATAGTGGCAAAATGTGTCATTTTTTGGAAATTGTGGCATTCGTCACGGCTTTGTCATTGAACGCTGTGATCCTTCGGTTGCCGCGCGACACGCAGCCTGAGCGCGGTAGCGCGGCGGGCCGCGAGGCGGCCTGCCCGGAGATAACAGGAGAGCCGGATCGTGCCCCGGCCGTTTGGTGTTCCGCCTACGGAGAAGTGAGATGACACTGCAGAAACCCTCGCGCGCCGCCGCCGGCGCGTTCCGCAAGCTCGCGCTGGCCGCCTGCGCCGCCGGTCTGCTGCAAGGCGCCGCGCTGCCGGCGCATGCGGCAAACGCGGTCGTGCTGTACACGGCGGACGGTCTCGAGAATCTCTATCGCGATGTGCTGCCGGCTTTCGAGAAGAAGGAAGGCGTGAAGGTCAACATCGTGACGGCGGGCAGCGGCGAGGTGGTGAACCGCGCGAACATCGAGAAGAACGCCCCGAAGGCCGACGTGATCGTCACGTTGCCGCCGTTCATCCAGCAGGCCGGCCAGATGGGCCTGCTGCAGCCGTACCAGAGCGTGAACTACAAGAACGTGCCGGCCATCGCGAAGGCCGAGGACGGCACGTGGGCGACGTTCGTGAACAACTACTTCTCGTTCGCGATCAATCCGGACGTCGTGAAAAACCAGCCGAAGACGTTCGCCGACCTGCTCGCGCCGGCCTACGCCGGCAAGGTCGCGTACTCGAACCCGGCCACGGCCGGCGACGGGATGGCCGTGCTGATCCTGACGACGTCGCTGATGGGCGAGGACAAGGCATTCGACTACCTCGCTAAGCTGTCGCAGAGCGTGAAGTTCCACACGAAGGGCACCGGATACCTGAACGTGCTGCTGTCGCGTAACGAGATCAGCGTCGCGAACGGCGATCTGCAGATGGACCTCGACGACGCCGAACACGGCGCGCTGTCCGTCAAGCCGATCTTCCTGGCCGCGAAGGCCGGCGACCAGCCGACCACGTTCCAGCTCCCGTACGGCATCGGCCTGATCAAGAGCGGCCCGAACCAGGATGCCGGCAGGAAGCTGATCGACTATCTGATGTCGACGGAAGTGCAGTCGAAGGTGCCGGACATGTACGGCATCCCGGGCCGCACCGACGTGCCGCTGGCCGGCAAGAACGGCGAAGCGGTCAAGAAGGCGATCGCGGGCGTGAAGCTGATTCCGGTCGACTGGACCCAGGTGATGGCGAAGAAGCAGGAATGGATCGAGCGCTGGAAGAAGGACGTGATCGGCAGCTCGGGCAAGCCGCTCGACGTCGTCAAGCCGAAGTGACCGGCGCACGCCGCCTGTATCAGCGAGCAAGAGGATGAACCCGGTGGACACCACCCTGACCCATCCCGGCGCATTCGGCGCCGCCGAACCGCACGCGACGCTGCGGTCCGGCGCGCCGGGCGGCGTGCGGATCGAGCATCTGAGCGTGCGCTACGGCGCACGCACGGTGCTGGACGATCTGTCGCTGTCGATCGGCGCCGGCGAATTTCTGACCGTGCTCGGCAAGAGCGGCTGCGGCAAGACCACGCTGCTGCGCTTCATCGCCGGGTTCGTGAAGGCCGACGGCCTGACCGGCACGCTGAGCGTGGCTGGACGCGACCTGACCTATGCGCCGCCGCACAAGCGCAATCTCGGTCTGCTGTTCCAGAATTACGCGCTGTTCCCGCACCTGTCGGTGTTCGAGAACGTCGCATTCGGGCTGCGCGCCCGCGGCATGGCGTCGTCGGAAGTCACGCGCCGCGTCGCCGATGCGCTGAAGCTGGTGCAGCTCGGCGATGCGGGCCACCACCTGCCCGCGCAACTGTCGGGCGGGATGCAGCAGCGCGTCGCGCTGGCGCGCGCGCTCGTGATCGAGCCCGACGTGCTGCTGCTCGACGAGCCGCTGTCGGCGCTCGACGCCAACCTGCGCGCGTCGGTGCGCAGCGAGCTGAAGGCGCTGCACGAGCGCTTGCCGAACCTGACCGTCGTGTGCGTCACGCACGACCGCGACGACGCGCTCGTGCTGTCCGACCGTGCGCTGCTGATGCGCGACGGCCGCATCGCGCAGCTCGGCACGCCGCAGCAGTTGTACGACGCACCGCGCGACGGCTACGTCGCGCGCTATCTCGGCCCGGCGAACCTGTTGCCGCCGCACGTGATCTTCCCGCTCGGCGATCCGCGCCACGAGGTGCGCGACAAGGTCGCGTGCGTGCGCCCCGAGCGCCTGACCGTGATACCGCCCGCCGCCGGTGGCCTGCATGGCACGGTGTCGTCGGTCGAATGGCAGGGCGCGGACCTGTCGATCGCGGTCGTGATCGACGCGGCGCCCGACGAGCCCGTGCGCGTGACGATGCAACGCGGCCGCGGTGCGGCCCCCGAGCGCGGTGCGCGCGTTTCCCTGCATTGCGAGGCAGACGATGTCGTCCTTATCGAGCCCTGAAGCCGGCCTGCCGCCGCACGTGCTCGCGTCGGCCGCCGCACACGCCGCCGCCGCGCGGCGCCGCAGGCGCATCGGCGACCTGCACCTGGCTGTGCTGGCGATCGTCGTGCTGGGCCCGCTCGTCGTCTATCCGCTGGTGCGGCTCGTGCTGCTGAGCGTGTCGGGCGACCACGGGCTGAGTCTTGCCGCGTACCGGACCTTCTTCGGCAATCCCGACACGCGCAACGTGCTGCTGACGACGCTGGGCGTGCTGTTTGCAAGCGCCGGCACCGCGTCGGTGCTTGGCGTGCTGCTGGCCGCGCTGCTGTTCTTCAGGCCGTTCCCGGGCGCGTCGCTCGTCACGCGCTTCCTTGAGCTGTACGTCGCGTTTCCGTCGTTTCTCGTCGCGTTCACGCTGATCTTCCTGTACGGCTCGCAAGGCTCGATCGGCATCGCGCTGCAGCACCTGTTCCATCTCGAGAATCCGCCGCTGGACTTCCTGTTCGGCATAGGCGGCGTGATCCTCGCGCAGACCGTGTTCTACACGCCGTTCGTCGTGCGGCCGACGCTCGCGTCGTTCGCGACGCTCGACCTGCGGCTGATCGAAGCCGCGCGCAGCCTCGGCGCGCCCGGCTGGATGCTCGCGCGCCGCGTCGTGCTGCCGATCGCGTGGCCGGGCATCGCCGCCGGCACCGTGCTGTGCTTCCTGCTGACGCTGAACGAGTTCGGCATCCTGCTCGTGCTCGGCAGCGCGCGGCTCGTCACGCTGCCGGTCGCGATCTACAGCAGCGCGACCGTCGATCTCGACCTGCCGACCGCGTCGGCCGGCGCGGTCGTGATGTTGTCGCTGTCGCTGGCGCTGTATGCGGTTTATCGCCGGGTGAACCGGCGTGCGACGGGAGGGAACGATGTCCGCTGAATTTCGTATCGGGCAGGCCGTGCCGCGTCACCGGATCGGCTGGACCGACGCGCTGCTCGAGCATGCGTCGCGCGCCGCGCTCGCGCTGGCCGCGTTCGCGTGCTTCTGGCTGTTCGTGCTGCCGGTGATCGTCGTCGCGCTGTCGAGCGTGTCGACGCAGTGGTCGGGCACGATCCTGCCGGCCGGCTACAGCCTGCGCTGGTTCGAGCGGCTCGGGTCGCAGGAATACGACGCGCTGCTGACGAGCCTCGAAATCGGCTTCGGCGTCTCGGCGCTTGGCACGGTCCTCGGGTTGTGGCTGGCGCTCGCGCTCGAAGGGCGCGACCGGCGCGGCCTCGGCGCGGTCGTCGACGCACTCGTGATGGTGCCGAACGGCGTGCCGAGCGTCGTGCTCGGGCTCGCGGTGCTGATCGCGTATCACCAGAAGCCGCTCGACCTGTCGAGTTCGGCGGCGATCGTCGTGCTGGTGCAGCTCGCGCTGATTCTGCCGTTCTGCTATCGCTGCGCGGCCGCCGCGCTGCGTCCGGAGCTGACCGTGCTGCGCGAAGCCGCGGCGAGCCTCGGTGCGCCGCCCGCGATGGTGCTGCGCCGCGTGCTGCTGCCGCAACTCGTGCCGGCGCTGCGCGCGAGCCTCGCGCTCGGCTTTGCGCTGTCGCTCGGCGAGCTCGGCGCGACGCTGACCGTGTATCCGCCCGGCTTCGCGACCGTGCCGATCGTCGTGATCGGCCAGGTGGAGCGCGGCTATTACCTGCCTGCGTCCGCGCTGTCGCTGCTGATGCTCGGCGCGTCGCTCGCGGCGCTGCTGCTGATCGCCGCGCGCGTGCCGCGCGGCAAGCGGGCGGCATCGTGAACGCCGCTTTCGCGTTGCGGCGCCCCGGCGAGCAACGGGCCGCCGGCAACGGATCGGCGAATCTCGCGGGACGCTCGATCGACGTCAACGGCCGACGCTACCGGCTGCCGGTCGAGCCGACCGTCGTCGTCTGTGTCGACGGCTGCGAATACGACTATCTCGAACGCGCGGTGGAAGCGGGCGTCGCGCCGTTCATCGCCCGGATGATCGCGGAAGGCACCGCGTGGCGCGCCGATTGCGTCGTGCCGACCTTCACCAACCCGAACAACCTGTCGATCGTCTGCGGCGTGCCGCCGTCGGTCCACGGCATCTGCGGCAACTATTTCTGGGATCCTGCCGCCGACGGCGGGCGCGGCGCCGAAGTCATGATGAACGACCCGGCCTACCTGCGCGCCGGCACGCTGCTCGCGGCGGCGTCCGACGCCGGCGCGCGGGTGGCCGTCGTGACCGCGAAGGACAAGCTGCGCCGGCTGCTCGGCTGGCAACTGAACGGCGTCTGCTTTTCGGCCGAGAAGGCCGCGCAGGCCAATCTCGCGGAAAACGGGATCGTCGACGTGCTCGACTGGGTCGGCCTGCCGTCGCCGGATGTATACAGCGCGGCGTTGTCCGAATTCGTGTTCGCGGCCGGCGTGCGGCTCGCGCAGACGCGCCAGGTCGACCTGATGTACCTGTCCACCACCGACTACGTGCAGCACAAATGCGAGCCGGGCAGTGCCGGGGCGAACGCGTTCTACGCGATGATGGACGGCTATCTCGCGCAGCTCGACGCGCTCGGCTGGGCGATCGGGCTCACGGCCGACCACGGGATGAACGCGAAGCACGATCCGGCGACGGGGCGGCCGAACGTGATCTATCTGCAGGACGCTTTCGACGGCTGGTACGGCACGCAGGCTGCGCGCGTGATCCTGCCGATTACCGATCCGTACGTCGTCCATCACGGCGCGCTCGGTTCGTTTGCGACGATCTACCTGGCGCCGGGCGTCGACCGGGCCGAGGCGATGTGGCGTGTCGGCGGCCTCGACGGCGTCGAGCTCGTGCTCGACAACGCGGAAGCCGCGGCACGTTTCGAACTGCCGGCCGACCGGATCGGCGATCTCGTCGTGATCGGCCGTCGCGACATGACGCTCGGCACGCGCGAGCGCGAACACGATCTGTCGGGCCTCACGGTGCCGTTGCGTTCGCATGGCGGCGTGTCCGAGCAGGAGGTGCCGCTGCTGTTCAATCGCCGCATCGAGCGGGACGACCCTGCCCGCCGCCCGCGCAACTTCGACGTGTTCGATTTCGTGTTGAACCGGATCGCGACATGATGGCTCATCCCCGGCAAGACCACCCTGCGTTCCGCGCCGAGGCGCTGCGGTGGTGCGGCACGCGCGCGCCGCGCGCCCGTGTGTTCGACGTCACCGATCCGTACACCGGCACGCGTGTCGGTACGGCGCCGCTGGCGAGCGTCGACGACGTGCGCGCCGCGTTCGATTACGCGATGGCGTACCGGCCGGCGCTGACGCGTTACGAACGTTCGCAGATCCTCGAGCGCGCGGCCGCGCTGCTGCGCGAACGTGCGGACGAAGCGTCCGACCTGATCACGCTCGAGTCGGGATTGTCGAAACAGGATTCTCGCTACGAGATCGGCCGTGTCGCCGACGTGCTGAAGTTCGCCGCGGTCGAGGCGCTGCGCGACGACGCGCAGAGTTTTTCGTGCGACCTGACGCCCCACGGCAAGGCGCGGCGCGTGTTCTCGCAGCGCCAGCCGCTCGACGGCGTGATCGTCGCGATCACGCCGTTCAATCATCCGATGAACCAGGTCGCGCACAAGATCGCGCCGGCGATCGCGACCAACAACCGCGTGATCGTGAAGCCGTCGGAGAAGGTGCCGCTGTCGGCGTTCTATCTGGCCGATCTGCTGTACGAAGCCGGGCTGCCGGAGCCGATGCTGCAGGTGCTGACCGGCAACCCGGCCGAAATCGCGGACGAGCTCGTCACGCATCCGCGTGCGTCGCTGATCACGTTCACGGGCGGCGTCGCGATCGGCAAGGCGATTGCCGCGCGGGCCGGCTACCGGCGCATCGTGCTGGAGCTGGGCGGCAACGATCCGCTGATCGTCCTCGCCGATGCCGATCTCGACCGCGCGGCGTCGCTTGCGGTGTGCGGGTCGTACCGGAATTCGGGCCAGCGATGTACGGCCGTCAAGCGGATACTGGTGCAGCGCTCGATCGCGCCAGCGTTCACCGAATTGCTCGTCGAGAAGACACGTGCATGGAAACACGGCGATCCGTTCGATCCCGCGAACGAAATGGGCACCGTGATCGACGAAGCGGCGGCGCGGCTGTTCGAGGCGCGCGTCAACGAGGCGGTGGCGCAGGGTGCGCGCCTGCTGACGGGCAACGTGCGGCGCGGCGCGCTGTACGCGCCGACCGTGCTCGACAACGTCGATCCGTCGATGACGATCGTGCGCGAGGAGACGTTCGGGCCCGTGTCGCCCGTCATCGCGTTCGACACGATCGACGACGCGATCCGGATCAGCAACGGCACGGCGTTCGGGCTGTCGTCGGGCGTCTGTACGGACAGCACGGCGGCCGTCGTGCGGTTAGTGAACGAGCTGAAAGTCGGCACGGTGAACGTGTGGGAAGTGCCGGGATACCGGATCGAACTGTCGCCGTTTGGCGGGATCAAGGATTCGGGGCTCGGGTACAAGGAGGGCGTCCAGGAGGCGATGAAGAGCTTCACGAACCTGAAGACGTTCTCGCTGCCTTGGGAGTAAACGAATGGCGCTGACGATGGACGAGATTCACGCGCTGTATCGCGAGCATGGCCATGTGGCCTATAGCGGCGAACCGGTCACGCAGCTCGAACATGCATTGCAGAGCGGATTGCTCGCGGAGGAGTCCGGGGCCGACGAAGCGCTGGTCGCGGCGGCGTTCCTGCACGATCTCGGCCATCTGCTGAATCGCCAGGGCGAGACGCCGAGCGCGCGCGGGATAGACGATCTGCACCAGTATTACGTGCTGCCGTTCCTGCGGCCGCTGTTTTCCGACGCGGTGCTGGAACCGATCCGGCTGCACGTCGACGCGAAGCGCTGCCTGTGCCGCACGGACGCCGGCTACTTCGAGAGCCTGTCGCCGGACTCGGTGCGCAGCCTGGCGTTGCAGGGCGGCATTTTCAGCGACGACGAGGCGGCGGCGTTTCTGCAGCGCCCGTACGCGGAGGACGCGCTGCGCCTGCGCCGCTGGGACGATACGGCGAAGAAGCAAGGCAAGATGACGCCGGATCTCGATCACTATATGGAGATCGTCGCACGCCAGATGCGCGCGGCCTTCTGACGGGGCCGGTTGCCTCCATATTTAAGGGGCCGCACGCGGCAGCGTGCGGCCCCTTAAATTTTTTGCGAAATCCCTTGCGCGAATGCCGCGAGCTGCTTAGAATCACGCCTCTTTCGCGCTAACGGAAACGCGGCGCGGGAGGAAGGGAAGCGGTGCTGTTGGGGTTCGGTGGTAACGAGCCGCGGCGGCGCAGGAAGTTGAGCCCCGCAGTCGCAGCGAAGTCGTTCAGAAAGTTGTTGACGAGCTGCGAAACACGGTTCATAATCTCGCTTCTCTGCTGCTGAAAACGCAGCGCTGCTGGGAAACACGAAGTTTCTCGCAGGCGTGCTCTTTAAAAATTAACAGCCGATAAGTGTGGGCGCTTGATGAAAGCGAGCTGATCCTCGGATCAGATAGCGAAAGTATCAAGAGTCTCACACTAAAGTAAGTCAGGTTTATGAAGTGATTCATATT
>NZ_NKEY01000029.1:0-461 GCF_002223285.1 Burkholderia sp. AU16482 | reverse complement strand
TTCCGCGATCCGCGGCGCGATACCGCGAAGGCGATCTTCTGGTCGGGCGCGCTGTGTCTCGTCGTGATGACGCTCGTGCCGATGGCGTTCCAGGGCGCGCTCGGCACCCAGGCGATGCTCGATCCGGCGATCGGCGACGGCACCGGCGTCGCAGCCGCGATGGCAAAGATCGTCGGCGGCGGCGCGTGGGTCGCGAATGCGGTCGTCGTGATGCTGATGCTGTCGATCCTGCTGATCGTGATGACGTCGATGATGGGTTCGTCGCGCACGCTGTACCAGGCGTCGGTCGACGGCTGGTTGCCGAAGTACCTGTCGCACGTAAACGAGCACGGTTCGCCCACGCGCGCGATGTGGACCGACCTCGGCTTCAACCTCGTGTTGCTGATGATGTCGGACTACATGACGGTGCTGTCGATCTCGAACGTCTGCTACATGCTGTTCGTATTCCTGAATCTTCAGTC
>NZ_NKEY01000025.1:0-506 GCF_002223285.1 Burkholderia sp. AU16482 | reverse complement strand
TGGCGCGTGCAGGGCAAGCCGCAGAAGAAATACGTGATCTCGCGCAGGAACGGCTATCACGGCTCGACGATCGCGGGCGGCACGCTCGGCGGGATGGGCTACATGCACGAGCAGATGCCGTCGAAGGTCGAGCACATCGTGCATATCGACCAGCCGTATTTCTTCGGCGAAGCGCAAGCCGGCGAGACGCCCGAAGCGTTCGGCCTCGCGCGCGCGCGGCAGCTCGAAGCGAAGATTCTCGAACTCGGCGCGGACAACGTCGCGGCGTTCATCGGCGAGCCGTTCCAGGGCGCGGGCGGCGTGATCTTCCCGCCGTCGACGTACTGGCCGGAAATCCAGCGGATCTGCCGCAAGTACGACATCCTGCTGGTGGCCGACGAGGTGATCGGCGGGTTCGGGCGCACCGGCGAATGGTTCGCGCATCAGCACTTCGGCTTCGAGCCGGACCTGATCACGATGGCGAAGGGCCTGACGTCGGGCTACGTACCGATGGGCGCGGTGGGCAT
>NZ_NKEY01000024.1:0-494 GCF_002223285.1 Burkholderia sp. AU16482 | reverse complement strand
ATCCGCGCGGTGCTGGAGCGTGCGGGCGTGAAGCCCGAGCAGGTCAGCGAAGTGATCATGGGCCAGGTGCTGACGGCCGGCTCCGGGCAGAACCCGGCGCGGCAGTCGCTGATCAAGGCGGGGCTGCCGAGCGCCGTGCCGGGCATGACGATCAACAAGGTGTGCGGCTCGGGCCTGAAGGCCGTGATGCTGGCGGCGAACGCGATCGTCGCGGGCGACGCGGACATCGTGATCGCGGGCGGCCAGGAGAACATGAGCGCGGCGCCGCACGTGCTGCCGGGCTCGCGCGACGGCTTCCGGATGGGCGACGCGAAGCTGGTCGACACGATGATCGTCGACGGCCTGTGGGATGTGTACAACCAGTACCACATGGGCATCACGGCGGAGAACGTCGCGAAGGAATACGGGATCACGCGCGAGGAGCAGGACGCGTTCGCGGCGCTGTCGCAGAACAAGGCGGAAGCCGCGCAGAAGGCCGGGCGCTTCAACGACGA
>NZ_NKEY01000023.1:0-605 GCF_002223285.1 Burkholderia sp. AU16482 | reverse complement strand
GCGACGGAAATGTTCCTGCGCGACAACCAGCACGACAGCGACTTTTCCGCGTTCATGAGCGTGTGGTTCTTCGAGGAGCAGAAGCATTCGCTCGTGCTGATGGAATACCTGCGCCGCTTCAAGCCGGAGCTGGTGCCGACCGAGGAGGAACTGCACGCGGTGCGTTTCCAGTTCGATCCTGCGCCGCCGCTCGAGACGCTGATGCTGCACTTCTGCGGCGAGATCCGTTTGAACCACTGGTACCGCTGCGCGGCCGACTGGCACACCGAGCCCGTCATCAAGCAGATCTACGAAACGATTTCGCGCGACGAGGCGCGTCATGGCGGCGCGTACCTGCGCTACATGAAGAAGGCGCTGAACAACTGCGGCGACGTCGCACGTGCGGCCTTCGCGAAGATCGGCGTGCTGATGGCGTCGGCGCGCCGCACCGAGAAGCCGCTGCACCCGACCAACCTGCACGTGAACCAGGCGCTGTTCCCGCGCGACACCGTGCAATCGCGCCTGCCGGATCCGGAATGGCTCGAGCGCTGGCTCGACGAGCAGATCCGCTTCGACGGCGAGTGGGAGAAGAAGGTGGTCGAGCGGATCCTGCACAACCTGTCGAT
>NZ_NKEY01000022.1:0-635 GCF_002223285.1 Burkholderia sp. AU16482 | reverse complement strand
GGATTTCTTTCCGGACAAAAGTGCTTTACAACCCGAAGGCCTTCTTCACACACGCGGCATTGCTGGATCAGGCTTTCGCCCATTGTCCAAAATTCCCCACTGCTGCCTCCCGTAGGAGTCTGGGCCGTGTCTCAGTCCCAGTGTGGCTGGTCGTCCTCTCAGACCAGCTACTGATCGTCGCCTTGGTAGGCCTTTACCCCACCAACTAGCTAATCAGCCATCGGCCAACCCTATAGCGCGAGGCCCGAAGGTCCCCCGCTTTCATCCGTGGATCGTATGCGGTATTAATCCGGCTTTCGCCGGGCTATCCCCCACTACAGGACATGTTCCGATGTATTACTCACCCGTTCGCCACTCGCCACCAGGTGCAAGCACCCGTGCTGCCGTTCGACTTGCATGTGTAAGGCATGCCGCCAGCGTTCAATCTGAGCCAGGATCAAACTCTTCAGTTCAAACCTGTTACTGTTTTCGGTTCCGTAGAACCGGTCGCTCACTCAAAGCTGACAGGAATATGAATCACTTCATAAACCTGACTTACTTTAGTGTGAGACTCTTGATACTTTCGCTATCTGATCCGAGGATCAGCTCGCTTTCATCAAGCGCCCACACTTATCGGCTGTTAATTTTTAAAGAGC
>NZ_NKEY01000021.1:0-744 GCF_002223285.1 Burkholderia sp. AU16482 | reverse complement strand
CTGAATGGCAAGACCGCAGTCGTCACGGGCGCCGCGAGCGGCATCGGCAAGGAAATCGCGCTCGAGCTCGCCAAGGCGGGCGCGGCCGTCGCGATCGCCGACCTGAACCAGGACGGCGCGAACGCGGTCGCCGACGAGATCGTCAAGGCAGGCGGCAAGGCGATCGGCGTCGCGATGGACGTGACCAACGAGGAAGCGGTGAATAGCGGCATCGACAAGGTCGCCGCGACGTTCGGCTCGGTGGACATCCTCGTGTCGAACGCGGGCATCCAGATCGTCAACCCGATCGAGAACTACTCGTTCGCCGACTGGAAGAAGATGCAGGCGATCCACGTGGACGGCGCATTCCTGACGACGAAGGCCGCGCTCAAGCACATGTACAAGGACGATCGCGGCGGCGTCGTGATCTACATGGGCTCGGTGCATTCGCACGAAGCGTCGCCGCTGAAGTCGGCGTACGTGACGGCCAAGCACGGGCTGCTGGGTCTCGCGCGCGTGCTGGCGAAGGAAGGCGCGAAGCACAACGTGCGCTCGCACGTCGTGTGTCCGGGCTTCGTGCGCACGCCGCTGGTCGACAAGCAGATTCCGGAGCAGGCGAAGGAGCTCGGCATCAGCGAAGAGGACGTGATCAAGAAGGTGATGCTCGGCAACACGGTCGACGGCGTGTTCACGACGGTGCAGGACGTCGCGCAGACGGTGCTGTTCCTGTCGGCGTTCCCGAGCGCCGCGCTCACGGGCCAGTCG
>NZ_NKEY01000020.1:0-765 GCF_002223285.1 Burkholderia sp. AU16482 | reverse complement strand
TACGGATCAAAGCTCGTTTGCCAGCTCCCCGTAGCTTTTCGCAGGCTACCGCGTCCTTCATCGCCTGTGATCGCCAAGGCATCCACCACATGCACTTGTTCGCTTGACCCTATAACGAGTCTGTCTCGTTACAGGTTGAGTTCTCGCGTTGTGCCGTATTCCAAAATCGAGCCGAACAATGAAGTTCGAATCATCTTGAGATACATCGATACAATCACAACCCGGATAGTTTCCACGTCCATCTCAAAGACGCTTCCGCTATCCAAATTACTTACTTCTTCCAGATTGTTAAAGAACGACAGCCGATATCTGTTGATATCACTCTGACTGGCTCAATCGCCAATGCAAAATTCTCGGTTCAGTGTCTGAACCAAGCCCTTAGCGTTGGTGATTGGTGGAGGCAGACGGGATCGAACCGACGACCCCCTGCTTGCAAAGCAGGTGCTCTCCCAGCTGAGCTATGCCCCCATGAGTACAGATGCCTCAGGTGTGTTACCGCCAGACAATGGTGGGTCTGGTTGGATTCGAACCAACGACCCCCGCCTTATCAAGACGGTGCTCTAACCGACTGAGCTACAGACCCCTGAGTCTGTCTTTAATTTACAGCCGATAAGCGTGAGCGCTCAACTTCGCGAGATAGCTCTGGAAAGGAGGTGATCCAGCCGCACCTTCCGATACGGCTACCTTGTTACGACTTCACCCCAGTCATGAATCCTACCGTGGTGACCGTCCTCCTTGCGGTTAGACTAGCCACTTCTGGTAAAA
>NZ_NKEY01000019.1:0-773 GCF_002223285.1 Burkholderia sp. AU16482 | reverse complement strand
TTTTACCAGAAGTGGCTAGTCTAACCGCAAGGAGGACGGTCACCACGGTAGGATTCATGACTGGGGTGAAGTCGTAACAAGGTAGCCGTATCGGAAGGTGCGGCTGGATCACCTCCTTTCCAGAGCTTCTCGCGTAGTTGAGCGCTCACGCTTATCGGCTGTAAATTAAAGACAGACTCAGGGGTCTGTAGCTCAGTCGGTTAGAGCACCGTCTTGATAAGGCGGGGGTCGTTGGTTCGAATCCAACCAGACCCACCACCGTCTTGTGTGGCGGTACACACCTGAGGCATCTGTACTCATGGGGGCATAGCTCAGCTGGGAGAGCACCTGCTTTGCAAGCAGGGGGTCGTCGGTTCGATCCCGTCTGCCTCCACCAATCTTCAATGACAAACATTCGAATGACGATTGTTCGAGTCTTTGTCATTGGCGATTGAGCCAGTCAGAGCGGTACGAAGTACGTATCGGCTGTCGTTCTTTAACAATCTGGAAGAAGTAAGTAATTTGGATAGCGGAAGCGTCTTGAGATGGACGTGGAAACTATCCGGGTTGTGATTGTATCGATGTATCTCAAGATGATTCGAACTCTATGTTTGACTCAATTGGAATACGGCACAACGCGAGAACTCAACCTGTAGCGACTGTCGATGAGACAGACTCGTTATAGGGTCAAGCGAACAAGTGCATGTGGTGGATGCCTTGGCGATCACAGGCGATGAAGGACGCGGTAGCCTGCGAAAAGCTACGGGGAGCTGGCAAACGAGCTTTGATCCGTA
>NZ_NKEY01000017.1:0-1079 GCF_002223285.1 Burkholderia sp. AU16482 | reverse complement strand
GTCGCGCCCGGGCGCACCTTGTCGACGCCCTGCACGATCACGTGATCGCCCGCCTGCAGACCGCCTTCCACGATCCAGTTCTGGCCTTGCATGCCGGTCGTCTTCAGCGGACGCGGCTCGACCTTGTTGCTGGCGTTCACGACCATCGCGATCGCCTGCCCCTTCTGGTCGTGCGTGACGCCGATCTGCGGCACCAGGAACGCGTTCTCGTTCACGCCTTCCTCGATCCGTGCGCGCACGAACATCCCCGGCAGCAGCACGCGGCCCGGGTTCGGGAACACCGCGCGGATCGTCACCGAGCCGGTGGTCTGGTCGACCGTCACGTCCGAGAACTGCAGCTTGCCCGGCTCCGAGTAGGTCTTGCCGTCTTCCAGGATCAGCGACACCTTCGCCGCGCCCGGGCCGCTCGTCTTCAGACGGCCGCTCTGCACGTCCTGGCGCAGCTTCAGCCCTTCGAGGCTCGACTGCGTGAGGTCGACGTACACTGGATCGAGCTGCTGCACCGTCGACATCAGCGTCGCCTGGCTCGCCTGCACGTAGGCGCCCGGCGTGACCTGCGAGATGCCGACGCGGCCGCTGATCGGCGACATGACATCCGTATAGCCGAGGTTGATCTGCGCGGTGTCGACCGCCGCCTTGCCGGCCGCGACGTCCGCCGCGGCCTGGCCTTGCGTGGCCACCGCGTTGTCGTAGTCCTGCTTGCTGACCGCGTTCGCGGCGACCAGCACCTTGTAGCGCGCGACCAGCGCGTTCTGCGTGACGAGGTTCGCCTGCGCCTTCGCGAGCGTCGCCTTCGCGCTGTTCAGCGCCGCGATGTACGGCGCCGGATCGATCTTGTAGAGGCGCTGACCGGCCTTGACGTCGGTGCCTTCGGTGAATTCACGGCGCAGCACGATGCCGTCGACCCGTGCACGCACTTGCGCGACGAGGAATGCGCTGGTGCGGCCCGGCAGGTCGGTGAAGACCGGTACGGCTTGCGGCTGGACGGTGACGACGCCGACTTCCGGCGTTTGCGGCGGCGGTGCCGATTCTTTTTTTCCGCAGGCAGCCAGGAAAACCGCGGCTGCCGCGACAGTGAT
>NZ_NKEY01000016.1:0-1167 GCF_002223285.1 Burkholderia sp. AU16482 | reverse complement strand
CTAGTGTCCTGTTCCGTTGTTAACTGGTCTATCTTCGCGTAGCATGTTGACGTCAACGGAACGGGAGACGTCAGCATGGCGATGGGACGACCGAAGGCGGAACTGGTGCTGAGCGAAGACGAGCGTTCGCAACTGATGTCGATCGCGCGTTCTCGCTCGATTTCGGCTGCGCTGGTCTCGCGGGCGCGTATCGTGTTGGCGGCTGCGGACGGCGAGCCCAACAGCGCGATCGCGCAGCGCCTGCAACTCACGCGTGCCACGGTGGGCAAGTGGCGTCTGCGGTTTCTGGAGCAGCGAATCAACGGACTCTACGATGAAGTACGTCCCGGCAAGCCGCGTACCATCGACGACGAGCGGTTGGCCCAACTGATTCACAAGACCCTGCACACGAAGCCGGCAGATGGATCCACTCATTGGAGTGTGCGCACGATTGCCGCCGAAACCGCCATCTCGCCGACAAGCGTGCACCGTTACTTCAAACTGCTGGGCCTGCAGCCGCACCGAAGTGAAAGCTTCAAGCTCTCGACCGATCCGTTCTTCATCGAGAAACTGCGCGATGTGGTCGGCTTGTATCTGAGTCCACCGGAGAACGCGCTGGTGCTGTGCGTGGACGAGAAGAGTCAATGTCAGGCGCTCGAGCGTACACAACCCATGCTGCCGATGGGTTTCGGCTACGTCGAAGGCGTTACTCACGACTACGTCCGTCATGGCACCACGACGTTGTTTGCCGCCCTGAATGTCCTCAATGGCGCCGTGCTCGCTACCTGCAAGCCGCGCCATCGACATCAGGAATTCCTGTCGTTTCTGCGCGAAATCGACAAGGCCGTGCCAGCCGAACTCGACGTGCACTGCATCGTCGACAACTACGGCAGTCACAAGCATCCGAAGGTCAAGGCGTGGCTGGCGGCACGCCCCCGCTGGCATATGCATTTCATTCCCACCTACAGTTCGTGGCTCAACCAGGTCGAACGCTTCTTTGCGTTGATCACCGACAAGGCGATTCGTAGAGGCTCGTTCGGCTCGGTCAAACAACTGGTCAAGCGAATCGATCAATTCGTTTCCCACTACAACGAAAACTGCAAACCGTTCGTCTGGACCGCGTCAGCCGATTCCATCCTCGAAAAGCTGCATCGACTTTGCTCGCGAATCAGCGGAACAGGACACTAG
>NZ_NKEY01000015.1:0-1215 GCF_002223285.1 Burkholderia sp. AU16482 | reverse complement strand
GGCTGCACGATGGCGCCGCATTACAAGCGGCCCGACGCGCCCGTCGCGCAGGCGTACCCGGCCGGCGGCGTCTACGCGACGCAGCCGGGCGCGGCCGGCGCGCGCAGCGCGAACGGGCAAGCTGCGACCGCCATCGGCTGGCGCGAGTTCTTCGTCGATCCGCGCCTGCAGCGGCTGATCGAGATCGCGCTGAACAACAACCGCGACCTGCGCGTGTCGGTGCTGAACATCGAGGCGGCGCGCGCGCAGTACCAGATCACGCGCGCGGGGCTGTTCCCGTCGCTCGACGGCACGGGCACGGGCAGCATCCAGCGTTTCCCGCAGGGCCTATCGCAGACGGGCCAGCCGCTGATCTCGCGCAACTACAACGTCGGGCTCTCGGCGTCGTGGGAGCTCGACCTGTTCGGCCGCGTGCAGAGCCTGAAGGACCAGGCGCTCGCGCAGTACCTGTCGACGTCGTATGCCCGGCAGGCATCGGAAATCTCGCTGGTGTCGCAGGTGGCTGACCAGTACCTGACGCTGCTGTCGACCGACGATCTGCTGAAGGTCACCGAGAACACGCTGAAGACCGCGCAGGCGTCCTACGACCTGACGAAGCTGCAGTTCGACAACGGCACGGGCTCCGAGCTCGAGCTGCGTCAGGCGCAGACGGTGGTCGAGACGGCGCTTGCGAACCAGCAGGCGCAGGCACGTGCGCGTGCGCAGGCGCTGAACGCGCTGGTGCTGCTGATCGGCGAGCCGCTGCCGGACGACCTGCCGGCGGGCATGCCGCTCGACGCGCAGAATCTGCTGACGGACGTGCCGGCAGGCCTTCCGTCGGATCTGCTCACGCGTCGTCCGGACGTGATGCAGGCCGAGCAGACGCTGCTGGCTGCCAACGCGAACATCGGCGCGGCGCGCGCGGCATTCTTCCCGCGTATCTCGCTGACGGGTGCGTTCGGCACCGGCAGCCCGACGCTCGGCGGTCTGTTCAAGGCCGGCACGGCCGCATGGTCGTTCGCGCCGCAGATCACGATGCCGATCTTCGAAGGCGGGCAGAACATCGCGAACCTGAATCTCGCGAACGTGCAGAAGCGCATCGAGATCGCGAACTACGAGAAGGCGATCCAGTCGGCGTTCCGCGAAGTGGCGGACGGCCTCGCCGCACGCGGCACGTACGACCAGCAGATCGCGGCGCTCGAGCGCAACGAGCACGCGCAGCAGCGGCGCTTCGAC
>NZ_NKEY01000030.1:0-1284 GCF_002223285.1 Burkholderia sp. AU16482 | reverse complement strand
CTGCTCGAGGATGGCCGGATTCTCGAGCGTGGACGTATCCTGCGTGATCGCCTCGCCCTTCGCGAGCGAGCGCAAGAGGCGCCGCATGATCTTGCCCGAGCGCGTCTTCGGCAGGTTGTCGCCGAAGCGGATGTCCTTCGGCTTCGCGATCGGCCCGATCTGCTTGCCGACCCAGTCGCGCAGCGCCTTCGCGAGCGCCGCCGCTTCGTCGCCTTCCGGGCGCGAACGCTTCAACACCACGAACGCCACGACCGCCTCGCCCGTCGTGTCGTCCGGGCGGCCGACCACCGCCGCCTCCGCCACGAGTTCATGCGACACCAGCGCCGATTCGATCTCCATCGTGCCCAGCCGGTGGCCCGACACGTTCAGCACGTCGTCGATCCGGCCCATGATCGTGAAGTAGCCGGTCTCCTTGTCGCGCACGGTGCCGTCGCCAGCCAGATAGAGCGTGCCGCCGAGTTCTTCCGGGTAATAACTCTTCTTGAAGCGCTCCGGATCGCCCCAGATCGTGCGGATCATCGCGGGCCACGGGCGCTTGACGACCAGAATCCCGCCTTGCCCGTTCGGCACGTCCTGGCCCGTCTCGTCGACCACCGCGGCCATGATGCCCGGCAACGGCAGCGTGCACGAACCCGGCACGGTCGGCGTCGCGCCCGGCAGCGGCGTGATCATGTGGCCGCCGGTTTCGGTCTGCCACCACGTATCGACGATCGGGCAGCGCTCGTGGCCGACGTGCTTGTGGTACCACATCCACGCTTCCGGATTGATCGGCTCGCCGACCGTGCCGATGATGCGCAGGCTCGATAGGTCATAGCTCTTCGGATGAACCTTGTCGTCGGCTTCGGCCGCCTTGATCAGCGAACGGATCGCGGTCGGCGCGGTGTAGAACACGGTCACCTTGTGGTCGCCGATCATCTTCCAGAAGCGCCCGGCGTCCGGATACGTCGGCACGCCCTCGAACACGACCTGCGTGCCGCCGCACGCGAGCGGCCCGTACGTGATGTACGTATGGCCCGTGACCCAGCCGATGTCGGCCGTGCACCAGAACACGTCGTCGGGTTTCCAGTCGAAGGTCCACTTCATCGTCTGCGCGGCCCACAGCAGGTAGCCGCCCGTGCTGTGCTGCACGCCCTTCGGCTTGCCGGTCGAGCCCGACGTATACAGGATGAACAGCGGATGCTCGGCGCCGACCCAGGTCGGCTCGCAGCGGTCGGATTCGCCGTCGGTCAGCTCGTGCATCCACAGGTCGCGGCCCGCGTGCCAGTCGATCTTGCCGCCGGTGCG
>NZ_NKEY01000014.1:0-1445 GCF_002223285.1 Burkholderia sp. AU16482 | reverse complement strand
TGAACTGACCCCGCAAAGTTGGACAGTTAAAGGCTAGGCGCCCAAGGGCTGAGTCCTGTATTGCACGGGACTCAGCCCTTTCAACTTGAGCTTGATGCGTTCGTGGTTGTAGTAGTGGATGTAGCGCTCGAGCGTGTCGCGCAAATGCTCCACGCAAGTGAAGCGATGTCCCTTGTAGCACTCGGACTTGAGCGTGCCGAAGAAGCTTTCCATCGCAGCATTGTCGAGGCAGTTCCCCTTGCGCGACATGCTTTGAGTCAGCTTGCGTCGCTTCAATTGCCGACAAAACGCCGGCATTCGGTATTGCCAGCCTTGGTCCGAATGCAATAACGGTCTGTCCGTGCGTTTGAGTTTGGCCAATGCCTTCTTCAGCATGCTGCTGACCAGCTCGAAGCTTGGGCGTCGGTCCATCTGGTAGGCCACGATCTCGCCGTTGTACAGATCCATTACCGGCGACAGATACAGCTTCTGCCCGCCGACGTTGAATTCCGTCACATCCGTTACCCACTTCTGGTTGGCCTGCGTGGCGCTGAACTGACGTTGCAACAGGTTGGGCGCGACTTTGCCGACCTCACCTCGCCACGAACGATATTTCTTCGGGCGCAGCAGGGACTTCAGCTGCAATTGCTGCATCAGCCGCTGCACAGCCTTGTGGTTGACGAGATGCCCGGTTTGCCGAATCGCAGCCGTGACGCGTCGATAGCCGTAGCGGCCCTTGTGATGGTCGAACACCGCCCGGATCCTCGCCTTGAGATCGGCATGGCGATCGCCAACGTTCAGCGTCCCGAGTTGGTAATAGAACGTGCTGCGCGCCAGACCGGCCGCCTTCAGAAGTGCCGCTACCGGATGGTGTTGCCTAAGCTCGCGCACTATTTGCGCTTTTTCTTTTGCGCTGCCTGCTTCTTCGCCAGCAGCGCATCGAGCTTTTTTAGGTAGGCCACCTCCGCACGCAGATACTCGTTTTCCTTGAGCAATTCCTCGCGTGTGCGTTCATCCGGTGAGCCGGTTTCAGTGGGTTTGGGCGGAAGTGAAGTGGCCATCTTTCGGGGGCGCCCTCGTCGGCGAGGGGACAGTGCATCGATACCGCCCTCATGATACAGGCGCTCCCAGCCGGCGACGCAGCCCGCGCCACGAATGTCGAACAAGGCCGACACCTGGCCGTATGACAACTCGTCTCGCCACATGCGCTGCAGTACCGATAGCTTGAACTCAGCATCGTAGCAAACGTGTTTCTTGCGCAACCCCGCGTTGCCATGCTCCCTGTAACTTGCCACCCAGCGCCGGATCACCGTACGCCCCACGCCGTGCCGGGCAGCCAGGGACTGGATGCCAATTCCACCGGAAAAATACTCGTCAACGATGCGTTGCTTGAACTGCTCGTTGTACTTCGTCATGAAAAACACCCCAAAGGTTGGACGGGTGTCCAACTTTTGGGGTGCAGTTCA
>NZ_NKEY01000013.1:0-1589 GCF_002223285.1 Burkholderia sp. AU16482 | reverse complement strand
GTACCCATGTATCGCCGTTTACTCGCACCGGGGCTGCTGTTGCTGTTGGCCGCCTGCGCGCAGGATCCGTCCATCACCAGCAGCACGGTACGGATCTGCGACGACACGGGGTGTTCCGATCGCCCTAAAGATCAGGTCTCCTATCAAAAAAGGGACGATGCGGACGACCGGGAAGATCCGCGCATCGCCGCGCTCAAGCAAACCGCGAAGACCCAGCCGAAGGCCGCCTACGACCTCGGCCTGCGCTATTTCCGCGGCGACGGCGTGCGCCAGGACAGCTACCAGGCCCTCAAGTGGATGCGCGAGGCCGCCGAACGCGGCGACCTGAACGCGCAGAAGGCGCTCGGCAGTTTCTACCTGTTCGGCCTCGAGGAAATGGGCTCGGATGCGCGCGAAGCGGAGAAGTGGCTGTCGATCGCGGCCGGCCGCGGCGACAAGGAATCGAAAAAGCTGCTCGATCTCGCGCGCAAGGCGAAGAAGGAAGACGAAGAAGACTGGAAATGGCGCACGCAGTGGCGTGATGTCTATTACGGCTACTGGTACTCGGGCTATCCGTACTACGGCGTCTGGCAGCAGACGTACTGGTACTACTGACCGGGCATCGGGCCTGAAGCAACGGGGGCAGCCGCGGGGAGACCACCATCGCGCGCCAAGCCGGGGGGGCTTATCGAAGTTCGCACGGACCCATAAGCCGAACAACGACTCTAATCGATCGACAACGACATGAAGACCAACCTTTCCCAACGTCTGATTCAAGGTGCGCTGGTTGCAGCGCTTGGCGCGTCCGTCGCGGGGTGCGGCGGCATGGTGACGCCCGGCGGGCAGAACGCCGGGGTGACGGGCGCGGCGGCCGGCGGCGCGAGCGCCGGCGCCGATTCGCAGTTGCAGCGCTGCGCGTCGCCGCTGGGCACGATCGCGGTCGACGACGGCCGCAACGCCGACTGGTGGGGCCCGTTCGGCAGCGCGACGAAGGTGACGAGCATCGACCCGCTGCTGCGGCTGGCCGTGCAGCAGTCGAACTGCTTCGTGATCACGTCGATCGGCAACCAGAAGAGCGACGCGCGCCTGTCGCGCATCACGCAACTGCAACGCAACTCGGGCGAATATCGCGCGGGCTCGAAGCAGCAGAAGGGCCAGCGTGTGGCGGCCGACTACTACATGGAGCCGCAGATCGTGATCAACGATTCGCCGATCGGCGGGATCGGCAGCATGATCGGCGGGCTGATCGGCAACAGCGCGGTGGCGGCGGTGGCGGGGCACCTGCAGACGAAGGCGTCGGTGGTCACGCTGACGCTGTTCGACGTGCGGTCGGCGGTGCAGATCGCGGCATCGGAAGGCAGCTCGACGGCGACGAACTACGGCGCGGCGCTGGGCGGCCTCGGCGGCGGGGTGGGCGGCGGGCTCGCCGGTTTCTCGACGACGCCGGAAGGCAAGGCGACGGTCGTCGCGTTCATCGACGCGTGGAACAAGATGGTCGTCGCGCTGCGCAGCTACAAGGCGCAGGACGTGAAGGGCGGCCTGGGCCGCGGTGGCCAGCTTCAGGTCAACTGACGCTGACGGGCCGGCGGGATGCCGCCGGCCGCTTGTCG
>NZ_NKEY01000027.1:0-1592 GCF_002223285.1 Burkholderia sp. AU16482 | reverse complement strand
GCGGCCGCCGCGCGCTGCAACGGCGCGCCGGCGCGCTGCGTCGCGCCCCAGCCGCCATAGCCGCCGAACTCGCGCACCGGCGACCAGTCCGGCATCGCCGGCGGGATCGGCGCGTCGTGCGACGCGAACGGCCCCGCGCCCCACACGATCTTCCCGTCGACCACCGTCAGCAACGCGGTCGTGCCGGCGATATCGTCTTCCGCGCACGCGAAGAAATCGCGATCGGGGACCACCAGGTCGGCAAGCTGTCCCACCGCGATGCGCCCTTTCTTGCCTTCCTCGTTCGAGAACCACGTCACGTACTCGGTCCACATCCGCAGCGCGGTTTCGCGATCGAGCAGGTTGCGCTGCGGATACAGGCGCATGCCGCCGACCGTCTTGCCCGTCACGAGCCATGCAAGCGACACCCACGGGTTGTACGACGCGACGCGCGTCGCGTCCGTGCCGGCCGACACCCTGAGCCCCTTGCCGAGCATCTTCGCGACAGGCAGCGTCGCCTCGGCGGCCTGCGCGCCGTAACGCTCGACGAAGTATTCGCCCTGATACGCCATCCGGTGCTGCACCGCGATGCCGCCGCCGAGCGCGGCGATCCGGTCCATCGATTTCTCGGAGATGGTTTCCGCATGATCGAAGAACCAGTTCAGCCCGTCGAGCGGGATGTCTTCGTTGACCTTCTCGAACACGTCCAGCGCGCGGCTGATCGTTTCGTCATAGGTCGCGTGCATGCGCCACGGCCAGCGGTTTTCCGCGAGCACGCGCACGACGCCTTCGAGGTCGTCCTCCATCTGCGCGGGCAAATCCGGCCGCGCGACGCGGAAGTCCTCGAAGTCGGCCGCGGAAAACGCCAGCATCTCGCCCGCGCCGTTATTGCGGAAGTAGTCGGTGCCATCGTGGTACTTGACGCTCTTCGTCCAGTTCACGAAGTCTTCCTTCTCCGCGTTCGGCTTCTGCGTGAACAGGTTGTACGCGATCCGGATCGTCATCTCGCCCGCGTCGTGCAGCTTGCGGATCACTTCGTAATCGTCGGGATAATTCTGCGAGCCGCCGCCCGCGTCGATCACGCCCGTCACGCCGAGCCGGTTCAACTCGCGCATGAAATGGCGCGTCGAGTTGTACTGATACTCGAACGGCAGCTTCGGCCCCTTCGCGAGCGTCGCGTAGAGGATCGTCGCGTTCGGGTTCGCGAGCAGCAGGCCGGTCGGATTGCCCCCGGCATCGCGCAGGATCGTGCCGCCCGGCGGCTCCGGCGTGTCCTTCGTATAGCCGACCACGCGCAGCGCGGCCGCGTTCAGCAGCGCGCGGTCGTACAGGTGCAGGATGAACACGGGCGTATCGGGCGCGACCGCATTGAGCTCATCGATCGTCGGCAGCCGTTTCTCGACGAACTGGTGCTCGGTGAAGCCGCCGACCACACGCACCCATTGCGGCGCGGGCGTCACGGCGACCTGGCGCTTGAGCATCTCCATCGCGACCGCGAGCGACGGCACGCCGTCCCAGCGCAGCTCCATGTTGTAGTTCAGGCCGCCACGAATCACGTGGCAGTGGTTGTCGATCAGGCCCGGCAGCACGCCGCGGCCGCCGAGATCGACCAC
>NZ_NKEY01000010.1:0-1644 GCF_002223285.1 Burkholderia sp. AU16482 | reverse complement strand
TGTCATACCCGGATTCAGATGTCGTAGCGCCAGCTAAATACAGATGTCGCATGTTTCATCGGCTTTCCATCCTTCAGCGTTGAAGTGCCAGGCCTGAAGCAGCAGGGCGCTTACGTTCACCCGCGGGCCTTCGCAGACCGCCGATTCGATTCAGATTGATGTGTTTGTGAAGCGACCTGCAAGATGGCTGCTTCGATATCAGCTTCCGTGAACGCACGCTGTTTCTTGGCACCGGGTAACGATGCCTTGGCTCGTACCGGTAGCCCTCGATTGGCTCGCGACGGGGAACCCGAGATCCGCCGGTTATCACGCTGCGCCTGAACCGCTTCAGCCACCTGCAGTGCGTGACTCAGACGCTTGTGCTCGATGATCGCGCCTTGATCGACCTCTGCCAGCTTGTCGTAAAGGCGACATCGCAATACCTCGCCATCGGTCCGTATTTCGACCCGGCCATCCGGGTACTCCCAGACGTCGATGTAGCGATGAATCAGCTTCCGATTCTCGAGCGTATCGTCCAACAGATACAGCACCCGGTCGTACAGCACCGTCAGCGACTTCGAAACTCGGCGCGTTTCGCGCCAGGTCAGCAATTGGTCCAGATTCTCGTCACCTCGCAGCGGCCGGTGCGCATTGAAGTCGCTGCGCGGTGGCTTGGCGAAGCGCGCGTTATACATGACGATGAAGGAGGGCACATAAGCATTGGCGTCGGCCACCGTGCTGATGCCGCGCAATCGCATCTCCTTGACCAGCCGGTCCTGCAGCGTCAGGTGTGCTCGCTCGACACGTCCCTTGGCCGAGCTGCTGTTCGCGCAGAACGTGTCGATGTTCAATTCATACATGGCCCGGCCAAACTGCGTCACGCTGCTGCCGGTCTTGCCCGCGGTTGCGCTGCGGAACACGCTGTACTTGTCGCTATAGAACGCCACCGGCTTGCCGTAACGCTCCAGATACGCCCGCGTGGCCTCGAAGTAGCTGAAGGTCGATTCGGTCGCCGTAAAGTGCAGATGCATCAACCGGCTCGTCGCGTCGTCGACGTACACCAGCAGCGTGCAGGCCGGCGCCCGTTCCTCGAACCATCGATGATCGCTACCGTCGATCTGGATCAGTTCGCCCAGGCAGGCCCGGCGCGCTCGCGGCTGGTAGACCTTGGGCGGCCGTTGCCGGCGCGGAATCCAGAGCCCAGCGTCTGTCATCAGCCTTCTGACCGTTTCCTTCGACAACTGCAGCCCATGGCACTCCCAGAGCTTCTCGCAGGCCAGCGTCGGCCCAAAATCGGCGTAGCGCTCACGAATCAGGCTCAAGGCGCGATGAGCGAGATCCTCAGGCAACTGATGGTTGCTGGCGTGGCCACGACGCTGCGAAACCAGCCCGACCGGGCCAGCGGCGCGATACCGGGCGACCAGCCGTTCAATCTGCCGTCGACTGATCCCAAGTCGCTCCGCGGCTCGCCAAGGCATCAGACGCTGCTCGATCACGGCTTCCACGACCTTCAGACGATCCAGCTCCCGCATGCTCATGGTGATCAGTCCAGGTTGGCCCACGATGCGCTCCGGCAGTTCGAACCGCCGCCAGCATGCGCCGAAACCCTCGAACTACGACATTTCAACTTTGCCCAGATGCGACATTACTACTTTGCTCTTACAC
>NZ_NKEY01000026.1:0-2176 GCF_002223285.1 Burkholderia sp. AU16482 | reverse complement strand
TCACGCGAGATCGAAGCGGTCGAGGTTCATCACCTTGTTCCAGGCGGCGACGAAGTCGCGCACGAACTTCTCCTTCGCATCCGCGCTGCCGTACACCTCGGCCAGCGCGCGCAACTGCGAGTGCGAGCCGAAGATCAGGTCGACGCGCGTGCCCGTCCACTTGACCGCGCCCGTCGCACGATCGCGCCCCTCGAACACGTCGTTCGCGCCCGACACCGGCTTCCACTCCGTACCCATGTCGAGCAGGTTCGCGAAGAAATCGTTCGTCAGCGTGCCCGGACGATCGGTGAACACGCCGTGCTTCGAGTCGCCGACGTTCGCGCCAAGCACGCGCAAGCCGCCGACCAGCACCGTCATCTCCGGCGCCGTCAACGTCAGCAGCTGCGCCTTGTCGACCAGCAGCGCCTCGGCCGGCGTCTTGTACGCGTGCTTCAGGTAGTTGCGGAACCCGTCCGCCACCGGCTCGAGCACGGCCATCGCGTCGACGTCGGTTTCTTCCTGCGACGCATCCATCCGGCCCGGCGCGAACGGCACCGTGATCGCGACACCCGCGTTCTTCGCCGCCTGCTCGACGCCGGCCGCGCCGGCCAGCACGATCAGGTCGGCCAGCGACACCTTCTTGCCGTCCGTCTGCGCATCGTTGAACGCCTTCTGCACGCCTTCGAGCGTTTCGAGCACCGCCGCGAGCGCTGCCGGCTGGTTCACTTCCCAGTCCTTCTGCGGCGCGAGACGAATGCGCGCGCCGTTCGCGCCGCCGCGCTTGTCCGAGCCGCGGAACGTCGCCGCCGACGCCCATGCGGTCGACACGAGCTGCGACACCGACAGGCCGGTGGCCAGCACCTTCGCCTTCAGCGCGGCGACGTCGGCGGCGTCGATCAGCGGGTGATCGACGGCCGGGATCGGGTCCTGCCACAGCAGGTGTTCCGCCGGCACGTCCGGGCCGAGATAGCGCGAGCGCGGGCCCATGTCGCGGTGCGTGAGCTTGAACCATGCGCGTGCGAACGCGTCGGCGAACTCGGCCGGGTTCTCGTAGAAGCGGCGCGAGATCTTTTCGTAGGCCGGGTCGAAACGCAGCGACAGGTCGGTCGTCAGCATCGTCGGGCGATGCTTCTTCGACGCGTCGTACGCATCGGGAATCACTTCGCCGGCATCCTTCGCGACCCACTGGTGCGCGCCGGCCGGGCTCTTCGTGAGCTCCCACTCGTAGCTGAACAGGTGCTTGAAGAAATCGTTGCTCCACTGCGTCGGCGTCGACGTCCACGTGACTTCGAGGCCGCTCGTGATCGTGTCCTTGCCCTTGCCCGTGCCGAACGTGCTCTTCCAGCCGAGCCCCTGCTGCTCGATGCCCGCGGCTTCCGGCTCGGGGCCGACGTTCGAGGCCGGGCCGGCGCCGTGCGTCTTGCCGAACGTGTGGCCGCCCGCGATCAGCGCGACCGTTTCCTCGTCGTTCATCGCCATGCGCGCGAACGTCTCGCGGATGTCGTGCGCGGCGGCGACCGGGTCGGGGTTGCCGTCCGGGCCTTCCGGGTTCACGTAGATGAGGCCCATCTGCACCGCGGCGAGCGGGCTTTCGAGCTCGCGCTTGCCGGTGTAGCGGCTGTTCGGGCCGCCGCTCAGTTCCAGCCAGATCTTTTCCGAGCCCCAGTAGACGTCGTCCGGCTCCCACGTGTCGACGCGGCCGCCGGCATAGCCGAAGGTCTTGAAGCCCATCGATTCGAGCGCGACGTTGCCGGTCAGGATCAGCAGGTCGGCCCACGAGATGTTGCGGCCGTACTTCTGCTTGATCGGCCACAGCAGGCGGCGGGCCTTGTCGAGGCTGACGTTGTCCGGCCAGCTATTGAGCGGCGCGAAGCGCTGCTGCCCGCCGCCGGCGCCGCCGCGGCCGTCGGCCGTGCGGTAGGTGCCGGCGCTGTGCCACGCCATGCGCACGAACAGGCCGCCGTAGTGGCCGAAGTCGGCCGGCCACCAGTCCTGCGAGGTCGTCATCAGCGCGTGCAGGTCCTGCTTCACCGCGGCGAGATCCAGCTTCTTGAACGCTTCTGCGTAGTCGAAATCCGGGTCCATCGGATCGGACAGCGCCGAATGCCGATGCAGCACGTTCAGGTTCAGCTGATTCGGCCACCAGTCCTTGTTCGTCGTGCCGCTGCCTGCGGTGTGGTTGAACGGGCACTTCGAT
>NZ_NKEY01000012.1:0-2787 GCF_002223285.1 Burkholderia sp. AU16482 | reverse complement strand
GAGACAGACTCGTTATAGGGTCAAGCGAACAAGTGCATGTGGTGGATGCCTTGGCGATCACAGGCGATGAAGGACGCGGTAGCCTGCGAAAAGCTACGGGGAGCTGGCAAACGAGCTTTGATCCGTAGATGTCCGAATGGGGAAACCCACTCCTTTTGGAGTATCCATGGCTGAATACATAGGCCATGCGAAGCGAACGCGGTGAACTGAAACATCTAAGTAACCGCAGGAAAAGAAATCAACCGAGATTCCCAAAGTAGTGGCGAGCGAAATGGGATGAGCCTTGCACTCTTTATTTGTATTGTTAGCCGAACGCTCTGGAAAGTGCGGCCATAGCAGGTGATAGCCCTGTAGGCGAAAACAGTATGAAAGAACTAGGTGTGCGACAAGTAGGGCGGGACACGTGAAATCCTGTCTGAAGATGGGGGGACCATCCTCCAAGGCTAAATACTCGTGATCGACCGATAGTGAACCAGTACCGTGAGGGAAAGGCGAAAAGAACCCCGGGAGGGGAGTGAAATAGATCCTGAAACCGCATGCATACAAACAGTCGGAGCCTCTTCGGGGGTGACGGCGTACCTTTTGTATAATGGGTCAGCGACTTACGTTCAGTAGCAAGCTTAACCGTATAGGGCAGGCGTAGCGAAAGCGAGTCCGAATAGGGCGTTCAGTTGCTGGGCGTAGACCCGAAACCAGGTGATCTATCCATGGCCAGGATGAAGGTGCGGTAACACGTACTGGAGGTCCGAACCCACTAACGTTGAAAAGTTAGGGGATGAGCTGTGGATAGGGGTGAAAGGCTAAACAAACCTGGAAATAGCTGGTTCTCTCCGAAAACTATTTAGGTAGTGCCTCGTGTCTCACCTTCGGGGGTAGAGCACTGTCATGGTTGGGGGGTCTATTGCAGATTACCCCGCCATAGCAAACTCCGAATACCGAAGAGTGCAATCACGGGAGACAGACATCGGGTGCTAACGTCCGGTGTCAAGAGGGAAACAACCCAGACCGCCAGCTAAGGTCCCCAAATATAGCTAAGTGGGAAACGAAGTGGGAAGGCTAAAACAGTCAGGAGGTTGGCTTAGAAGCAGCCACCCTTTAAAGAAAGCGTAATAGCTCACTGATCGAGTCGTCCTGCGCGGAAGATGTAACGGGGCTAAGCTATATACCGAAGCTGCGGATGCGAGCTTGCTCGCATGGTAGGAGAGCGTTCCGTAAGCCTGCGAAGGTGCCTTGTAAAGGGTGCTGGAGGTATCGGAAGTGCGAATGCTGACATGAGTAGCGATAAAGGGGGTGAAAGGCCCCCTCGCCGTAAGCCCAAGGTTTCCTACGCAACGTTCATCGGCGTAGGGTGAGTCGGCCCCTAAGGCGAGGCAGAAATGCGTAGCTGATGGGAAGCAGGTCAATATTCCTGCACCATTGTTAGATGCGATGGGGGGACGGATCGCGGAAGGTTGTCCGGGTGTTGGAAGTCCCGGTCGCTGCATTGGAGAAGGCGCTTAGGCAAATCCGGGCGCGTAATTCAAGGGTGTGGCGCGAGCTCCTTCGGGAGCGAAGCAATTGGAAGTGGTTCCAAGAAAAGCCTCTAAGCTTCAGTCTAACGATGACCGTACCGCAAACCGACACAGGTGGGCGAGATGAGTATTCTAAGGCGCTTGAGAGAACTCGGGAGAAGGAACTCGGCAAATTGGTACCGTAACTTCGGGATAAGGTACGCCCTTGTAGCTTGACTGGCCTGCGCCAGGAGGGTGAAGGGGTTGCAATAAACTGGTGGCTGCGACTGTTTAATAAAAACACAGCACTCTGCAAACACGAAAGTGGACGTATAGGGTGTGACGCCTGCCCGGTGCCGGAAGATTAAATGATGGGGTGCAAGCTCTTGATTGAAGTCCCGGTAAACGGCGGCCGTAACTATAACGGTCCTAAGGTAGCGAAATTCCTTGTCGGGTAAGTTCCGACCTGCACGAATGGCGTAACGATGGCCACACTGTCTCCTCCCGAGACTCAGCGAAGTTGAAGTGTTTGTGATGATGCAATCTACCCGCGGCTAGACGGAAAGACCCCATGAACCTTTACTGTAGCTTTGCATTGGACTTTGAACCGATCTGTGTAGGATAGGTGGGAGGCTATGAAACCGGAACGCTAGTTTCGGTGGAGCCGTCCTTGAAATACCACCCTGGTTTGTTTGAGGTTCTAACCTTGGCCCGTGATCCGGGTCGGGGACAGTGCATGGTAGGCAGTTTGACTGGGGCGGTCTCCTCCCAAAGCGTAACGGAGGAGTACGAAGGTACGCTAGGTACGGTCGGAAATCGTGCTGATAGTGCAATGGCATAAGCGTGCTTAACTGCGAGACCGACAAGTCGAGCAGGTGCGAAAGCAGGTCATAGTGATCCGGTGGTTCTGTATGGAAGGGCCATCGCTCAACGGATAAAAGGTACTCTGGGGATAACAGGCTGATACCGCCCAAGAGTTCATATCGACGGCGGTGTTTGGCACCTCGATGTCGGCTCATCTCATCCTGGGGCTGTAGCCGGTCCCAAGGGTATGGCTGTTCGCCATTTAAAGAGGTACGTGAGCTGGGTTTAAAACGTCGTGAGACAGTTTGGTCCCTATCTGCCGTGGGCGTTGGATATTTGAAGGGGGCTGCTCCTAGTACGAGAGGACCGGAGTGGACGAACCTCTGGTGTACCGGTTGTCACGCCAGTGGCATCGCCGGGTAGCTATGTTCGGAAGAGATAACCGCTGAAAGCATCTAAGCGGGAAACTCGCCTTAAGATGAGATATCCCTGG
>NZ_NKEY01000011.1:0-2992 GCF_002223285.1 Burkholderia sp. AU16482 | reverse complement strand
CCGGATCGAGCATCGCCTGGGTGCCGAGCGCGCCCTGGAACGCCATCGGCACGAGCGTCATCACGACGAGACACAGCGCGCCCGACCAGAAGATCGCCTTCGCGGTATCGCGCCGCGGATCGCGGAATTCACGCGTGTAGCAGACGGCCGTCTCGAAACCGTACGACGCCCAGCCGGCCATGAACATCGCGCCGAGCGCCATCGTCACGCCCTGCCCGTTCCACGCGCCGAAGGTCGCGGCCGTGAGGTTGCCCTGCGCGTCGTGACCGAGCGGCAGCAGCGGGAGCAGGTTCGACATCGGCACGTCGCCGGTGACGAACGGCACGATGCCGACGATCAAGAGCGGCGTGAGCGACGCGATGCCGAGAATGCGCTGCGTGCGCGCGGCCTTCGACGCACCGCTGTGCTGAAGTTTGAACGTGATGAGAAGCAGAATCGTCGCGATGATGAACGTCGCGTTGATCCGCAAAGACAGACCGGGCTTGATGAACCCGAGATCCGCCACCTTGAGCTGCCAGTGCAGCACCGCCGCATCGGCGGGAAAGAGACTCGTGAGCGCATAGCTCGCCGCGAGGCCGCAGCCGAGCGCGAGCATCGGCGACCACGCGAGCCAGTTGCACCATACGGATACCGGCGCAATCAGCTTGCTGTAACGAACCCAGCCGATCGCGCCGTACACCGACGCACCGCCCGATTTATGCGGAAACAGGCTGGAAATCTCCGCGTAGGTCGCGCTTTGAATCAGCCCCATCGTGATCGCGGCGATCCACACGGCCCACGCCGGGTGGCCGATCGTCGCGGACACGCCGCCGATCGTGAACAGCACGCCGGCGGGCACGCCGCTCGTGACCCAGAACGCGTCCTTCCAGCTGAGGCCGCGTTGCAGCGTGTGGCCGCCGGCATCGTGCGGCGTATCGGCCGCGACGTCGGCGGCATGGCGGATGGGCGATCCTGCATCGTTCATGGTGCTTGCTCCTGAGTGGTCGAGTTCCCGGCCGGCGGGACCGGCAAGCGGATCGGGCAGGGTGCAGGCATTGTCGAATGCGCGGCTGCGTGAAATGAATCGGCCCAGTCTGAAAATCGGCCGGTGCTCGGACCGGTCCGAGCCGGCGCATATTTTTTCACTCGCCGATCGTGCCGCCGCGAACCGCGACGATAGCGATCGCCAATCGAGCCGATATGAATAAGTCAATTCACGGCCGGCTTACATGCGAATTACAGTGAGGCCCCATTTCAAACATGGAGTCGACAGATGTACAACACGCAAGCCGCATGGCGTACCGCTTTGCTGGTATGCGCGACCGTCCTGACCTTCGACGCGAGCGCATCGACACTGACACGCGACAACGGCGCGCCCGTCGGCGACAACCAGAACTCGCAGACGGCCGGCCCCGGTGGCCCCGTCGTGCTGCAGGACGTCAACCTGATCCAGAAACTGCAGCGTTTCGACCGTGAGCGCATTCCGGAGCGCGTCGTGCACGCGCGCGGCACCGGCGCATACGGACACTTCATCGCGACCCGCGACATTTCCGACTACACGCAGGCGAAGGTGTTCGCGCCGGGCACCGACACGCCGGTGTTCGTCCGGTTCTCGAGCGTGATCCACGGCGGCACGTCGCCGGAGACGCTGCGCGACCCGCGCGGCTTCGCGACGAAGTTCTATACGTCGGAAGGCAACTGGGATCTGGTGGGCAACAACCTGCCGGTGTTCTTCATCCGCGACGCGATCAAGTTCCCGGACATGGTTCATTCGCTGAAGCCGGCGCCGGACACGAACATCCAGGATCCGAACCGCTTCTTCGATTTCTTCTCGCATCAACCCGAAGCGACGCACATGCTCACGCGCCTTTATTCGGACTACGGCACGCCGAGAAGCTATCGCGAGATGGACGGCAACAGCGTGCACGCGTACAAGTTCGTCAACGCGCGCGGCGACGTGCACTACGTGAAATTCCACTGGAAGAGCTTGCAGGGCGAGCACAATCTCGACGCGAAGGAAGCCGAGCGCATTCAGGGCAAGGACTTCAATCACATGACGCGTGATTTGCAGGCGGCCATTGCCGCCGGCAACTTCCCGAAATGGGATCTGTATATCCAGGTGCTGAAGCCCGAGCAGCTCGCGCGCTTCGAGTTCGATCCGCTCGACGCCACGAAGATCTGGCCCGACGTTCCCGAGATCAAGATCGGCACGATGACGCTCGATCGCAATCCGGCGAACATCTTCCAGGAAACGGAGCAGGCCGCGATGGCGCCGTCGAATCTGGTGCCGGGCATCGAGCCGTCGGAAGACCGGCTGCTGCAAGGCCGCCTGTTCGCGTATGCGGATACGCAGCTGCATCGGGTGGGCGTGAACGGGCTGCAATTGCCGGTGAATCGCCCGCGCGCCGACGTGGCGAACCACAACCAGGACGGCGCGATGAACGGCGGCATGACCAAGGGCACCGTGAACTACGAGCCGAGCGCGGCGAAGGATCTGTCGGCGGATGCGCGGTACAAGTACAGCCGGCTGCCGCTGACCGGCACGACGCAGCAGGCGCCGATCGCGCGGACGCGGAACTTCGCGCAGGCCGGTGCGTTCTATCGATCGCTGCCGGAGAACGCGCGCAAGGATCTGATCGCGAATCTCGCGGGCGATCTGGGGCAGGTGAAGGACGAGAACGTCAAGTACACGATGCTGTCGTATTTCCAGAAGGCCGATCCGGAGTACGGCCGCAGGATCGCGCTGGCCGTCAATGCGGATCCGCGGCGCGTCGAGGCGCTGGCTGCGCGGCTGGCGGACTGACGCAAGGTTGAACCCATGATGAAAACGGCCAGTCGCGAGACTGGCCGTTTTCGTTTGCTACGTGAGCGGCGTGAAGCCGTCGGTCACGCGAGATCGAAGCGGTCGAGGTTCATCACCTTGTTCCAGGCGGCGACGAAGTCGCGCACGAACTTCTCCTTCGCATCCGCGCTGCCGTACACCTCGGCCAGCGCGCGCAACTGCGAGTGCGAG
>NZ_NKEY01000028.1:0-3497 GCF_002223285.1 Burkholderia sp. AU16482 | reverse complement strand
GGCCGCTGCACGCAGAAGGACAACATCCGCTTCGACGGGCTGTCGCGCGTGTCGCACGTGACCGACGCGACCGACTGGCGCGTCGAATACCCGTTCGTCGTGCTGACGCCCGACACCGAAGCCGAGATCGCCGCGCTGATCAAGGCGTGCTTCGAGCTCGGCCTGACCGTGATCCCGCGCGGCGGCGGCACCGGCTACACGGGCGGCGCGGTGCCGCTCACGCCGTTCTCCGCGGTGATCAACACCGAGAAGCTCGAACAGCTCGGCGCGGTCGAGCTCACCGAGCTGCCGGGCGTCGCGCACAAGGTGCCGACGATCTTCTCCGGCGCGGGCGTCGTCACGCGCCGCGTGACCGAAGCGGCGGAAGCGGCCGGCTACGTGTTCGCGGTCGATCCGACCTCGCTCGACGCCTCGTGCATCGGCGGCAACGTCGCGATGAACGCGGGCGGCAAGAAGGCCGTGCTGTGGGGCACCGCGCTCGACAACCTGGCCTGGTGGCGGATGGTCGACCCGGACGGCAACTGGCTCGAAGTCACGCGCCACGAGCACAATCAGGGCAAGATCCACGACATCGCGGTCGCGCGCTTCGAGCTGAAGTGGTTCGACGGCGCGTACGCGCCGGGCGAGAAGCTGCTGAAGACCGAGATGCTCGAGATCGAAGGCCGGCGCTTTCGCAAGGAAGGGCTCGGCAAGGACGTGACCGACAAGTTCCTCGCCGGCCTGCCGGGCGTGCAGAAGGAAGGCTGCGACGGGCTGATCACGTCCGCGCGCTGGGTGCTGCACAAGATGCCCGCGCACACGCGCACCGTCTGCCTCGAATTCTTCGGCCAGGCGCGCGAGGCGATCCCGAGCATCGTCGAGATCAAGGACTACCTGTTCGAGACCTCGAAGCAGGGCGGCGCGATCCTCGCGGGCCTCGAGCACCTCGACGAGCGCTACCTGCGCGCGGTCGGCTACGCGACCAAGAGCAAGCGCAATGCGTTCCCGAAGATGGTGCTGATCGGCGACATCGTCGGCGACGACGCCGACGCGGTCGCGCACGCGACGTCCGAAGTGATCCGGATGGCGAACGGCAAGAGCGGCGAAGGCTTCGTCGCGGTCAGCGCGGAGGCGCGCAAGCGCTTCTGGCTCGACCGCAGCCGCACGGCGGCGATCGCGAAGCACACGAACGCGTTCAAGATCAACGAGGACGTCGTGATCCCGCTGAACCGGATGGGCGAGTACACCGACGGCATCGAGCGGATCAACATCGAGCTGTCGCTGAAGAACAAGCTGCAGCTGGTCGACGCGCTCGAGGCGTTCTTCCGTGGCGGCAACCTGCCGCTCGGCAAGACCGACGACGCGAACGAGATCCCGAGCGCGGAACTGCTGGAGGACCGCGTGCAGCAGGCGCTGGAGCTGCTCAAGCGCGTGCGCGCGCGCTGGGAATTCGTGCGCGACCGGCTCGACCAGCCGCTGCGCGAGGCGCAGCACTACCTGGTGCAGCTCGGCTACGAGGCGCTCGCGGAGAAGTTCGCCGATCGCGCGGACGAGCAGCCGGGCGCGACCGTGTTCCACGTCACGCAGGACCGCACGGTGCGCATCTCGTGGAAGCAGGAGATCCGCGCGGAACTGCGCGCGATCTTCAACGGCGGCGCGTTCAAGCCGATCCTCGACGAAGCGCAGGCGATCCACAAGCGCGTGCTGCGCGCGCGCGTGTTCGTCGCGCTGCACATGCACGCGGGCGACGGCAACGTGCACACGAACATCCCGGTCAACTCCGACAACTACGAGATGCTGCAGGACGCGCACGCGGCCGTCGCGCGGATCATGACGCTCGCGCGCTCGCTCGACGGCGTGATTTCCGGCGAGCACGGGATCGGCATCACGAAGCTCGAGTTCCTGACCGAGGACGAGATCGCCGAATTCCGCGCGTACAAGCAGCGCGTGGACCCGAACGGCCGCTTCAACAAGGGCAAGCTGCTCGAGGGCGCCGATCTGCGCAATGCGTACACGCCGAGCTTCGGGCTGATGGGCTACGAGTCGCTGATCATGCAGCAGTCCGACATCGGCGCGATCGCCGATTCGGTGAAGGACTGCCTGCGCTGCGGCAAGTGCAAGCCGGTGTGCGCGACGCACGTGCCGCGCGCGAACCTGCTGTACAGCCCGCGCAACAAGATCCTCGCGACGTCGCTGCTGGTCGAGGCGTTCCTGTACGAGGAGCAGACGCGCCGCGGCGTGTCGATCAAGCACTGGGACGAGTTCAACGACGTGGCCGACCACTGCACGGTGTGCCACAAGTGCGCGACGCCGTGCCCGGTGAAGATCGACTTCGGCGACGTGACGATGAACATGCGCAACCTGTTGCGCAAGATGGGCAAGAAGAAGTTCAACGCGGGCAACGCGGCGGGCATGTTCTTCCTGAACGCGACCAATCCGCAGACGATCAACGTCGCGCGCGGCGTGATGATGGGGGTGGGCTACAAGGTGCAGCGCTTCGCGAACGACATGCTCAAGAAGGTCGTGACGAAGCAGACGCAGCACCCGCCGGCGACGACGGGCAAGCCGCCGGCGGTCGAGCAGGTGATCCACTTCGTGAACAAGAAGATGCCGGGCAACCTGCCGAAGAAGACGGCGCGCGCGCTGCTGGACATCGAGGACAACAAGATCGTGCCGATCATCCGCGACCCGAAATCGACGACCGTCGATTCGGAGGCGGTGTTCTACTTCCCGGGCTGCGGCTCCGAGCGGCTGTTCTCGCAGGTGGGGCTGGCGACGCAGGCGATGCTGTGGGAGGCGGGCGTGCAGACGGTGCTGCCGCCGGGCTACCTGTGCTGCGGCTATCCGCAGCGCGGCTCGGGCCAGTACGACAAGGCCGAGAAGATCGTGACGGACAACCGCGTGCTGTTCCACCGGGTGGCGAACACGCTGAACTACCTGGACATCAAGACGGTGGTGGTGTCGTGCGGCACGTGCTACGACCAGCTCGCGGGCTACGAATTCGACAAGATCTTCCCGGGCTGCCGGATCATCGACATCCACGAGTTCCTGCTGGAGAAGGGGATGAAGCTCGACGGCGTGACGGGCACGCGCTACATGTACCACGACCCGTGCCACACGCCGATCAAGACGATGGACCCGGTGAAGCTGGTCAACGAGCTGATGGGTTCGGAGAAGGACGGCTACAAGATCGAGAAGAACGATCGCTGCTGCGGCGAATCGGGCACGCTGGCGGTCACGCGGCCGGACATCTCCACGCAGGTGCGCTTCCGCAAGGAAGAAGAGATTCGCAAGGGCGCGGCGAAGCTGCGTGCGATTCCGGTGGTGGCGGGCGACGCGGCGGCGCCGGCGGCAGTGGCCGCGGCCGGCCCGGACGTGAAGATCCTGACGAGCTGCCCGTCGTGCCTGCAGGGGCTGTCGCGCTACGGCGAGGACGCGAATCTCGAAGCGGACTACATCGTGGTCGAGATCGCGCGCCAGGTGCTCGGCGAGAACTGGATGGCCGATTATGTCGCACG
>NZ_NKEY01000001.1:0-264670 GCF_002223285.1 Burkholderia sp. AU16482 | reverse complement strand
CGTTTTCAGCAGCAGAGAAGCGAGATTATGAACCGTGTTTCGCAGCTCGTCAACAACTTTCTGAACGACTTCGTTGCGACTGCGGGGCCCATCTTCCTGCGCCGCCGAGGCTCGTTACCACCGAACCCCAACAGCACCGCTTCCCCTCCCCCCGCGCCGCGTTTCCGGTAGCGCGAAAGAGGCGTGATTCTAAGCACCCGCCCCCATCCACGCAAGCTCTTTGTGAAGAAAGCTTGAAAAAGCCTCCGTGCGCTGTCGCGCACGGAGGCTGGGGGCTCGACGAACGATGTAGCGCTGTCCGCCGACAGGCCGTCTGCAATATTCCTCTCTATATAGAGGGGCGTCACTTGCCGCCCACGGCAGCCTGCAATTGCTCGAGCGGCACCGCATCGGCCATCGCCGTGTAACCGGCATCGCTCGGATGGATTCCATCGCCGCTATCGTATCGGCGCTGCAACACGCTCGCACGCGCCGGATCGCGCAGCACCGCGTCAAAGTCCACCACGCCGTCGAACCCGCCGCCGCTCCGGATCCACCGGTTCACCTCGAGCCGGATCGCCTCGCGCCCGGCCGGCAACGCCGCCGGCGTGAGCGTCGCGCCGAAGACCTTCACGCCCTGGCGATGCGCCGCGTCGATCAGCCGGCGATAGCCGTCGATCAGCGATGCGGCCGTTACCTGCGTATGCGGGTGATCGCAATCGAGCCCGGCGCGCGGCGGCATCGCCGCGAAGTTGATGTCGTTGATCCCGATCAGCACGATCGCCGCCTTCACGCCGGAGCGCGACAGCGCATCATGCTCGAATCGCGACGCCAGCGAGGTGCCGTAGCACGCGGAGTCGCTGAGCAGCCGGTTCCCGCTAATGCCGAGATTCACGACACCGACCGAATCGGCGCCCGACGCGGCCAGCCTGCGCGCGAGTGCGTCCGGCCAACGGCGGTTCCGGTTGACGGTGGAGCGCAGCCCGTCGGTGATCGAATCGCCGATCGCGGCGACGCTGGCGCGCGCGGCGCCGGACTCGACAGCCAACTCGGTCACCCACGCATATTGGGTAAAACGGGTGCGGAACGCGTCGGCGCCCGGGTCGCCCACGTGATCGCCCGGCGCGGACACATAATTGAACTGGTTCGACACGCGGTGCCAGACCGTCATCCGCTCGTTCGGCCCCATCTGGAGACTGATCGCATACGGGCGCGCGGCCGTCACGTCGATCGTCACCGGATCGCTTTCGATCTCGTGACCAGGCGCGAGCGTCACCGACGCCTTGCCGCCAAACCGGACCGGCACCGCCGCGCCGCCGGCGAGCGCGGCACCTTCGCCGGCACGCGCGAGGCTCGCGGCCTCGACGACCAGCGGCGCGCGACCGTATGCGTTGCTCACGCGAATCCGCGCGGCCCGCCCCGACACGGTCGGATAGACGACCTGGCGCACGGTTCGGCCGGCCACGTCGGGCGCGCGGTAAAGCGGCGGCGGCGCGGCGAGGTCGGGAATCGGCTGCAGTGCGGTCGCCCACGCGGCGACCCATCCGGCCGGCGCGGCCGACGCCTCGAGCGGCGACACGAAAACGGCCGCCCCCAGCACGGCCGCGGCGAAACTGCTTCGAAATGACATCGGCAAGATCCTCATCGGAAAGCGGGCATTGTGCCGCAGAAGACGCCGGACCCTCGCGCGAAGCCGCACTTGCGCCATTCGATCGCGCCCCGATGTCCCTCGTTTACCCCAGTCCCGCCGCAAATCCGCAAGAAATTTATTAACCGACCGGTCGGTTGGTTTATACTTCGCACACATTCAACCGGACGAGAGCCTCCGCCATGTACACGCAATCCCTCGACATCCCCGGCAACGTCGCGCCGCTCGACGCCGCAGCCGAGTCGCCCGAGCAGGCGCGGTTCGATGCGGTGATGGCCGCGGACGGCAAGATCGAACCGCAGGACTGGATGCCCGACGCCTATCGCAAGACGCTGATCCGCCAGATCTCGCAGCATGCGCACTCGGAAGTCGTCGGCATGCTGCCGGAAGGCAACTGGATCTCGCGCGCGCCGAGCCTGAAGCGCAAGGCGATCCTGCTCGCGAAGGTGCAGGACGAAGCCGGCCATGGCCTCTATCTTTACAGCGCGGCCGAAACGCTCGGCGTATCGCGCGATTCGCTGGTCGACGCGCTGCACGCGGGCAAGGCCAAATACTCGAGCATCTTCAACTACCCGACGCCGACCTGGGCCGACGTCGGCGTGATCGGCTGGCTCGTCGACGGCGCCGCGATCATGAACCAGATCCCGCTGTGCCGCTGCACGTACGGCCCCTACGCGCGCGCGATGATCCGCGTGTGCAAGGAAGAGTCGTTCCATCAGCGCCAGGGTTTCGACGCGCTGCTGTCGATGATGAAGGGCACCGACGCGCAGCGTGCGATGGTCCAGCAGGCCGTCGACCGCTGGTGGTGGCCGGTGCTGATGATGTTCGGCCCGAGCGATGCGGATTCGGTCCACAGCAATCAGTCCGCGAAATGGGGCATCAAGCGGATCTCGAACGACGATCTGCGCCAAAAATTCGTCGACGCGACCGTCGATCAGGCGAAGGTGCTCGGCGTGACGCTGCCCGACCCCGACCTGAAATGGAACGAGGCGCGCGGTCACTACGACTACGGCGCGATCGACTGGGACGAATTCTGGCGCGTGGTCAACGGCGACGGCCCGTGCAACAAGGAACGCCTCGCCACTCGCGTGAAGGCGCACGAGGACGGCGCCTGGGTGCGCGAAGCCGCGCTCGCGCACGAAGCGAAGCGCCGCGCCCGCGCCGAACAGCACGCCGCCTGAGCGGCACCCCTCGAATTCATGAATCAGGAGAAGGTAATGAACAAGGAATGGCCGATCTGGGAAGTATTCGTGCGCAGCAAGCAGGGCCTCGACCACAAGCACTGCGGCAGCCTGCACGCCGCCGATGCGACGATGGCGCTGCGCATGGCGCGCGACGTCTACACGCGTCGCCAGGAAGGCGTGAGCATCTGGGTGGTGCCGTCGTCGGCGATCACGGCGTCGGATCCGAGCGAGAAGGCCGAACTGTTCGAGCCGGCGGGCGACAAGATCTACCGTCACCCGACGTTCTACACGCTGCCCGACGAAGTCAACCACATGTAACGCCCGCGCCATGACGATCACGCCCGAACACCTCTCCTACGTGCTGCGCCTCGCGGACAATGCGCTGATCCTCGGTCAGCGCAACGCCGAATGGTGCGGCCACGGCCCGATCCTCGAGGAAGACATCGCGCTCACCAACATGAGCCTCGACCTGATCGGCCAGGCGCGCATGCTGTACACGCACGCGGCCGAGCTCGAGCGCCAGCTCACCGGCGCGACGAAGACCGAGGACGATTACGCGTACTTCCGCACCGAGCGCGAATTCGCGAACTTCACGCTCGCCGAGCTGCCGCACTATGGCCCGCTCTCCGGTACCGCGCACGCCGACAAGGACTACGCGGTGACGATCGTGCGCAACTTCCTGTACGCGGCGCTGATGCTGCACGTGTGGAGCGCGCTGGAAACGTCGACCGACACGCAACTCGCCGCGATCGCCGCGAAATCGGTGAAGGAAACCCGCTATCACGTCCAGCATGCGCGCGAATGGCTCGTGCGCCTCGGCGACGGCACCGACGAATCGCACCGCCGCGCGCAGGCCGCGCTCGATTACCTGATGCCGTACACGCGCGAATTCTTCACCGCCGATGCGATCGACGACGCGATCGTCGCACCGGGCATCGGCCCGGCGCCGGCCGCGATCGAGGCCGCGTGGCGCGCGGACGTGGACGACGCGCTCGCCGAGGCCACGCTCACGCCGCCGACTCCGGTGAAGCATGTAACGACCGGCAAGCAGGGCGAGCACTCGGAGCACATGGGCTACCTGCTCGCCGAAATGCAGAGCCTCGCGCGTCAGCATCCCGGCGCGAGCTGGTAACCGCCCCACGCCACGGAGCCCGACGATGTCCGCCCAGACCGCCGCCCCTACCCACGGCGCTCCCGCCGCGCACCGCGACGATCCGCTGCTCGCCCGCGCATGGGACGTGCTGGAAGCCGTGCCCGATCCGGAGATTCCGGTCGTGTCGATCCGCGAGCTCGGCATCCTGCGCGACGTCCGCCGCGCGGACGACGGCCGGCTCGAAGTCGTGATCACGCCGACCTACTCGGGCTGCCCGGCGATGTCGCAGATCGCCGAGGACATCGCCGCCGCGCTGCAGGCCGCCGATCTGCCGCCGCACCGGATCGAGACGGTGCTCGCCCCCGCGTGGACGACCGACTGGATCACGCAGGAAGCGCGCGACAAGCTGCGGGCCTACGGCATCGCGCCGCCGGTCGGCCAGTGCGGCAGCACCGCGCCGCGGGAGAACGTCGTGCGCTTCGTGCCGCGGCCGGTCGCGGCGCCCACCTGCCCGCGCTGCGGCTCCGCGCGCACCGAACGTCTCGCGCAATTCGCGTCCACGGCCTGCAAGGCGCTGTATCGCTGCGTCGACTGCCGCGAACCCTTCGACTACTTCAAACCCTACTGAATATGGCGACCCCGCAATTTCACCCGCTGCGCATCCGCGACGTGCGGCCCGAGACCGCCGATGCCGTCACCGTCTCGTTCGACGTGCCGCCCGAACTGCGCGACGCGTACCGCTTCACGCAGGGCCAGTTCGTCACGCTGAAGACCCACATCGACGGCGAGGAGACGCGCCGCTCGTATTCGATCTGCGTCGGCACGACGGACTACGATCGCGACGGCGAATTGCGCATCGGCATCAAGCGCGTGCGCGGCGGCCGCTTCTCGAACTTCGCGTTCGACACGCTGAAGCCCGGCCACACGATCGACGTGATGACGCCGGACGGCCGCTTCTTCACGCACCTGAACGCCGACCACGGCAAGCAGTACGTCGCGTTTTCCGGCGGCTCGGGGATCACGCCGGTGCTCGCGATCGTGAAGACGACGCTCGAGCTCGAGCCGCGCAGCACGTTCACGCTGATCTATGGGAACCGCAGCGTCGACGCGATCATGTTCGCGGAGGAGCTGGAGGACCTGAAGAACCGCTACATGAACCGCTTCGTCCTCTATCACGTGCTGTCGGACGACCTGCAGGACGTCGAGCTGTTCAACGGCGTGCTCGATCAGGCGAAATGCGCGGAATTCCTCGCGACGCTGACGCCGGCCGACGCGATCGACGAGGCGTTCATCTGCGGCCCGGCGCCGATGATGGACGCCGCCGAAGCGGCGCTGAAGGCGGCCGGCGTGCCGCAGGCGAAGGTGCACGTCGAGCGCTTCGGCACACCGCTGCCGCAGGCCGGCGCACCGGTCGTCGAGATCACCGCGCAGACGCCTGCCGCCGACCTCGAAATCGTGCTCGACGGCAAGAAGCGCAAGCTGCGCTTGCCGTACGAAGGCGTGAGCCTGCTCGACGTGGGCCTGCGCGCGGGCCTCGCGCTGCCGTACGCATGCAAGGGCGGCGTGTGCTGCACGTGCCGCGCGAAGGTGATCGAAGGCGAAGTGCGGATGGAGAAGAACTACACGCTCGAGGAGCACGAAGTGAAGGACGGTTTCGTGCTCACGTGCCAGTGCCACCCGATCAGCGACAAGGTCGTAGTGAGCTTCGACGAACGTTGAGCGGCGTCGCGTCGCGGCGCCGGGCGGTTTCTCGCCGTCACACATCTCGCTTACACTAGGGTCTGTTTACATATGGAACGCGCATGCGTTGCCACGAGAACGGCCGCTCGCGAGGCGTGCGACGCCGCGAATACTGACGTATTCGCAAGGAGCACAACGCGGCGAGCGGCCGTTCTCGTGGCAACCCCAAATTAAAAAAATCATGTCAGGGGAATGCCCGAAATCGCCCGTATGGCGGCGTCGCTCGTCGCTTGTTTGGCGCGGCCAAACGGCGCTTCTCACTCCTTGCCCTACGAGCGATTTCGGGCATTCGCATGTGCGTTCCATATGTAAACAGACCCTAGGGGCCGCCGGCCGGCTGGACATCGCAACGTCCGCCCGGCCGGCGGTTTTCTTTTGTTGACGACAGGCCGATGAGTACCATTCATGTGATTCAGGGCGGCACCGCCGCCGCGTCGCTGCGCGAGGCCCTTGCGCTAGCCGGACGCGACGAGCGCGTCGTCGGGTTGCTCGACGATCTCGGCGTCGGGCCGCTGAAGGGCGTCGACGAGACGCCCGACACACGCGCCGCGTTCTGGCAGCACGTGCTCGGCGACCAGATTCCCGACTGGAACGCGGAAATCGAGGCCGAATTCGCGCGCCTCGACCAGCTTGCGATGGATGCCGGCCAGGTCGTCGTGTGGCACGCGCCGAGCGTCGGCGACAAGCTGCTGCTGCGCCGGGTCGCCTATCACCTGCGCAACGTGCCGCAGCGCCTGAACGAGGTGCGGCTGTCGGCCGCCGACCTCGACGCCGCGCAGCGCGCAGCGCTGTCGCGCACCGACCAGGCGTGCGCGACCGGAATGTTCTCGCCCGCGGAACTGGCGCGCAAGCGGCCGGCGGCCGCGCCGGTCTCGGTCCTGCGCATCGGCCGCCTCGCGCTCGAATGGCAGGAGGCGAAGCACCTGAACGCCGAACTGCGTTATTGGGTCAGCAACACGATCAAGAGCGGCCACTACGCCGATCTCGACGCGCTGATCGTCGCGCGCGCGGAAGCCGACTGGCAGCCCGCGCAGCGCCTCGTCGGCAGCATCATGGCCGCGGCCGACCGCGGCGGGCTGTTCGTCAGCGACTCGATCGCCTGGTGGCGCTGCCGCGACCTCGCGGCAGCCGGCCGGCTCGAACTGCAGGACGATGCGCCCGCAGCCCTCTCTTCCACGCACGTGCGCGCAGCCGCCGCGGCGGCGCACCGCTAATCTTCCGTATTCGACCATGGCCCGAACCCGAGCGCCCGACCACGAATCCCAGCGCGAGCAGATCCTCGACCTGGCCGCCGAGAAATTCGCGCAGACGAGCTACCCGAGCACGTCGATGTCCGATCTCGCGACCGCGAGCGGTACGTCGAAGGCGCGGCTCTATCACTATTACGAGAGCAAGGAAGCGATCCTGTTCGACCTGCTCGACCGCTACACGAAGCGGCTGATGCTGATCATCGCCGAGGTCGAGGGCGCGAGCCAGCGGCGCGGCCTCAGCGAGCGCGACGCGTTCGCCGAACTCGTGCGCGCGTTCCTCGCCGAATACGAGACGTCGCACAGCCGCCATGTCGCGCTGCTCAACGACGTGAAGTATCTGGAGGACGCGCAGCGCGAAATCGTGCTCGACCGCCAGCGCGACATCGTCGCGGCGTTCACGCGACAGCTCGCGCGCGCCTACCCGGACCGGATCTCAAAGGAAAACCAGACCCCGGTGACGATGATGGTGTTCGGGATGATCAACTGGACCTTCACGTGGCTGAAGCCCGGCGGCCGCCTCGGCTACCGCGACTTCGCCGAACAGGTGATCGACCTGATCGAGCGCGGGCTATCGACGGCGGCCTGATTGTCGCGCAGCAGCATGCGTTGCGCGACGGGCACAGTGGCACCACCCGTCGCGTATTTCATATGATGAATTTTAAATCCCTTCAAAATCAGCAAGTTACGGAATGAACTAAGCGGATTTAGAATTCCCCCTCAGGACAAAGAACGTCAAATACGGGTTTTCCCCAACCTCGCTCGGGTAAAATGCTGTTGCATTGCACAACCCGCTTGTGCACCCACACTGAGGAACCCACGATGAACACGCAATTCAACGGCCGTGCCGATGCTGTCGGCAAGGTCGGTACTGCGCCGGTTCTCGTCAGGGAACTGGCTTCCAAAGACCGTGAGCAAATGCTCACCCACTTTCTCTCGCTCGACGAAGAGGACCGCCTGCTGCGCTTCGGCCAGATGGTGCCCGACCACGTGATCGAGAACTATGTCCGCACGATCGATTTCGGTCGCGATACCGTGTTCGGCGTGTTCGACCACGACCTCGAACTGATCGGCGTCGGCCACCTGGCCTACTTGCCGGCCGAGGGCGACACGCGCACGGCCGAATTCGGCGTGTCGGTGCTCGAAAGCGCGCGCGGCCGCGGCGTCGGCTCGAAGCTGTTCGAGCGCGCGGCGATCCGCAGCCGCAACACGCACGTGACGATGCTGTACATGCATTGCCTGTCGCGTAACGCGACGATGATGCACATCGCGAAGAAATCCGGGATGCGGATCGAGTACGCGTACGGCGAAGCCGATGCGTACCTGTCGCTGCCGCCGGCCGACCACTCGACGATCATCGCCGAGATGCTGCAGGAACAGGCCGCGGTGTTCGACTACGCGATGAAGCGCCAGGCGCGCCGCACGACGAAGTTCATCGAATCGCTGATGCCGGCCTGACGCCGGGCCCGACTCGCCAACCTCAAGCCCCAACGCGCTGCCGTTGCAGCCCGCGAAAAAGGGCTCGCCCCTTTCGCGCTTCGCGTGTCCGGCGGCTGCCGACGTCATTGTCACCCCATCGCCTCACCGATACGGCCGCCCTTGCAGCCGACATCACGGCATGTTTCCCGCGCTCCGGCGCAGCGCGTCCGCTGGCAGTGCGGTTCAAGCTCCTCTGTCGCCGGACAGTGCTCGCGCAGAAGAACATCTACTTTCGTATCCGTCCCATTGATCTTTGAGCGCCCGCCGATAGATGATCGGTCGCTTATTTCATTCGGCGAAAGGTCGAAGTGACAGGCTGTCTACCCGTGGTTTCTCCATACTCGGGCCACGCCTTCATCCATCGAACCTATTTTCCCGATTCGTCTATTTCATGTTGCGAAGGGTATGACGGGACAACGCATCAATTACGGGCAGCCTACCGGAATGTATCTGTTGATCGAACAACTGCATGCGAAGTCCGGACTGCCATCGTTGGCTAACACGGTTGGTGCATCCAATCTGCAAATCTATCGGACCGTTGCCCAACTGTATGAAACTGCCGATATCTACATCGACAATCAACGGGTCGTGTCTGGCGAGATGACCATGTGGCAAATGCCAAAGGGAGCATTCGGCATCGATGTCGTCCGCGCCCCAATGGTAAAACCACGCTGGTGCTTGAATATGCGGGCTTCGTCAGCAACATCACACCATTGCCCAAAATCGGCAACCTCTTGCCCGAACTCATTACCAAGGAATATACGCTGAAGCTTCGTTCTCCCTATATCTTCGGTACTGATCCCCTACCAGACATCCAACTCTACAGGCATGCCAAATCCGTATTTATGCAGCGCAATGGTGGCCAGTCTCCAGCCACGGCAATGGCGAAATACAATCGCCGAACCAGGGAGCTGATCCGACTTAATACAATCAGCGAAATCGACACCGTCCTGCGCGGTCTGCGCACGGCACTTCCGTCGTTGAATTTCTGAACTTCCGTCTATCACGACATGCGCCTCACCATCGCCAAACCGATATCGCTGGCCTTCTTTACAGTGCTAGGCGGTCTGCTGGGCTTCACCCTCCACAACAGGTTCATAGAGAGCCTCGCTAGCACGCATGCCGTATGGTTCGTCGCCGGCCCGCCATCACAGATGTTCGTCGATCAACTTCGGACCACTATCGCCTTTGGTACTCTTGGGGCGGCCGTGAGCATCGGAATTTCGTTCTTCCGTACACACATCGCATCGGCCAAGGTTTGCACCGTGGCGACGTTGCTGGTTATCGCTGTCGCGGTAGCAGGTACATGGGGCGCGCAGGCGATTATTCTCGCCCGACTCGCCGCGACGACGGCGGCCACAGCGCAGTTGAACATCCCTTTATTACTCCCCTTACCCCACATTCCCGCTTTCTGGATCGCGGGAACAGCAACCGTCTGTGTTGTCATCGACGTCGGTATCACCATGCTGTTCCTGCGCCGCCGCCATGGTTGGAGATGACAATGAAGACCGCGCTGCATGCATGGCTGAACGGCTATCGGCGCATGCTGTCGTTTCGGGGCCGAGAGCGACGCCGGGATTTCCTCTGCTTCCTGCTCGGCCATTACCCGCTCTTTTATCTTCTGATCACGCTGATCAAATGGTCCCACACTCGGCTTTCCGCCGACGCAACGCTCACGTCGTTCCTGCTGTTCTGCGCCGGGCTCGCGTCGCTATGCGCGACCCTGGCCTACAACGTCAGGCGCCTGCACGACAGCAATCGCTCCGGCCTGCTGTGCATCGGCTACTTCCTGTTCGCAGCCCCCATTGTGATCCTCGTGTCGCTGTGGCTCGCGCCCCGCAACGCCGGTAATCAATACGGCCCCGATCCGCGCCGCACGCGCACGTAGCCCCCGCACCGGCGGTACGGCAAGCCGGCGCGTCGCATCTACATCACACGTCGCCGTCAGCGAATCGGCAACGCCGTCGTTTCCTTGAAGCAATCGAGCGAGAAGCTCGTTTTCACGTCGATCACCGACGGGTGATGCAGTAGATGCTCCTGCACGAAGCGGGAGAAATGCGCCATGTCCTCGACCTGCACGCGCAGCAGGTAATCCATGTCACCCGTCATCGCGTGGCACGCGACCACTTCCGGCCAGGTCTGCACGGCCGCGCGGAACAGTTCCGCGTGGGTCGCGCCCGCGCGCGCCGACGTCTCGTCGGCCCGGACCGGCGCGAGGCCGCCGCGCTTCTCGAGCCGCACGCTCACGTACGCGAGCAGGTCGAGCCCGAGCTTCTGCGGATTCAGCAGCGCGACATAGCCGGTGATCACGCCGATTTCCTCGAGCCGCCGGATTCGCCGCAGGCAGGGGCTCGGCGACAGGTTCACGCGCTCGGCGATCTCCTGGTTCGACAGGCGCCCGTTCTCCTGAAGAATCGCGAGAATCCGCCGGTCGATGGCATCCAATTCAGCCTGCGCCATCTTCTGCCCTCCATCGATAATTTTGAGACTGGAAATTGCGCCATCGTAGGCGCGGGCGATTAAGTTCGCAAGTTTCCGCTCGCGGCCGCCCGCTACACTCTGTCGCATGTATCGACTTGCCGCGCATGCTGGTGACGGGCACGGCCGTCGACATCGAACCAGGCCGGACATGCGCACGCCGCGCCGGCCGATCGCCCCGCACAGGAGACACGACATGCAGATCCCCACCTGGGACAATCCCGTCGGCACCGACGGCTTCGAATTCATCGAATACACGGCGCCGGACCCGAAAGCGCTCGGACAACTGTTCGAGCGGATGGGTTTCACCGCGATCGCGCGCCACCGCCACAAGGACGTGACGGTGTACCGCCAGGGCGACATCAACTTCATCATCAACGCGGAACCCGATTCGTTCGCGCAACGCTTCGCGCGGCTGCACGGCCCGTCGATCTGCGCGATCGCGTTCCGCGTGCAGGACGCCGCCAAGGCATACCAGCGCGCGCTCGAACTCGGCGCGTGGGGCTTCGACAACAAGACGGGCCCGATGGAGCTGAACATCCCGGCGATCAAGGGGATCGGCGATTCGCTGATCTATTTCGTCGACCGCTGGCGCGGCAAGAACGGCGCGCAACCGGGCGCGATCGGCGACATCAGCATCTACGACGTCGACTTCGAGCCGATTCCCGGCGCGAACCCGAACCCGGTCGGCCACGGCCTCACCTACATCGATCACCTGACGCACAACGTGCATCGCGGCCGCATGCAGGAATGGGCCGAGTTCTACGAGCGCCTGTTCAACTTCCGCGAAGTGCGCTACTTCGACATCGAAGGCAAGGTGACGGGCGTGAAGTCGAAGGCGATGACGTCGCCGTGCGGCAAGATCCGCATCCCGATCAACGAGGAAGGCTCGGATACGGCCGGCCAGATCCAGGAATACCTCGACGCGTATCACGGCGAAGGCATCCAGCACATCGCGCTCGGCGCGAGCGACATCTACCAGGCGGTCGACGGGTTGCGCAGCAAGGAAGTGAAGCTGCTCGACACGATCGACACGTATTACGAGCTGGTCGACCGCCGCGTGCCGAACCACGGCGAATCGCTGGAAGAACTGAAGAAGCGCAAGATCCTGATCGACGGCGCGCGCGACGACCTGTTGCTGCAGATCTTCACCGAGAACCAGATCGGGCCGATCTTCTTCGAGATCATCCAGCGCAAGGGCAACCAGGGCTTCGGCGAAGGCAACTTCAAGGCGCTGTTCGAATCGATCGAACTCGACCAGATCCGCCGCGGCGTCGTGCAGGACAAGGCCTGACGCATCCGCCGGGTGGCGGGCGGCGCCGCGCCACCGGGCCAGCCGCACGATCCGGCGACACAAAGAAAAAGGGCGGGAACCCGAGGATTCCCGCCCTTTTTGCATGCCGGCGCGGCCCGTGGGCCGCGCGATCGCATCAACGCACGCTCGCCTTCGACTCGGCGGCACGCGCGGCCGACGGCTGTGCCACGGCGTCCTGGGCCGGCACGATCTGAAGCATCTGCGCGCCGGCTGCCGCCAGCGCGCTCGCGCCTTGCGCACGCACCGGGCCGGTCATCGCGAAAAACGCGGCGGACACGATCAGGAAACTCTGGATATGACGTGTATTCATTGCACCTCCTGTAAAACTGCCGGCGCCTCCCCGAGCGCGTCGGAACGCACCCACGCGGCCGGGCACCTCCGGCAGGCCGACAAGATTAACGGCATTTGCCCGCAGATCAATGCCGCTTTACATGCTTTTACATGATGTAACGCATGATCTCGCCCTGTTTCGCGACGTGCGGACGCCCGTGCCCCGCGTCGCGACCGATGGGCGGCGGGTTTGCCCCAGTGCTACCATCCCTTAAAACCGGCGAACATGCCGGCCACTGCAGACGCGTCCAAAAGATGCCGACGCAACCGAAGTTTTGGTGATCCCAGACCGGGTGGAGGAGACAGTTAATGAATGCCCCGCTAGACGCAGACCAACGCGCGTCGCTAGAAGCCGCGCTGAAGTCCGTCACGCTTGACGACAAATACACGCTGGAACGCGGCCGCGCGTACATGAGCGGCATCCAGGCCCTCGTGCGCCTGCCGATGCTCCAGCAGGAACGCGACCGCGCCGCCGGTCTCAATACGGCCGGCTTCATCTCCGGCTACCGCGGCTCGCCGCTCGGCGGCCTCGATCTGTCGCTATGGAAAGCCAAGCAGCACCTGGCCGCCCACCAGATCGTCTTCCAGCCCGGCCTCAACGAAGATCTCGCCGCCACGGCCGTGTGGGGTTCGCAGCAGGTGAATCTGTACCCCGGCGCGAAATACGACGGCGTGTTCGGCATGTGGTACGGCAAGGGCCCGGGCGTCGATCGCACCGGCGACGTCTTCAAGCACGCGAACTCGGCCGGCTCGGCGCAGCACGGCGGCGTGCTCGTGCTCGCCGGCGACGACCACGCGGCGAAATCGTCGACGCTCGCGCACCAGTCCGAGCACATCTTCAAGGCCTGCGGGCTGCCGGTGCTGTTCCCGTCCAACGTGCAGGAATATCTCGATTTCGGCCTGCACGGCTGGGCGATGAGCCGCTACTCGGGCCTGTGGGTCGCGCTCAAGTGCGTGACGGACGTCGTCGAATCGTCGGCGTCGGTCGACATCGACCCGCATCGCACCGAGATCGTGCTGCCGACCGATTTCATCCTGCCGGAAGGCGGGCTGAACATCCGCTGGCCCGATCCGCCGCTCGTGCAGGAAGCGCGGCTGCTCGACTACAAGTGGTACGCGGCGCTCGCCTATGTGCGTGCGAACAAGCTCGACCGCATCGAGATCGATTCGCCGCATGCGCGCTTCGGGATCATGACCGGCGGCAAGGCGTACCTCGACGTGCGCCAGGCGCTGATCGACCTCGGCCTCGACGACGAAACCTGCGCGCGGATCGGCATCCGGCTCTACAAGGTCGGCTGCGTGTGGCCGCTCGAAGCGCAAGGCGCGCAGGCGTTCGCGCGCGGCCTCGACGAAATCCTGGTGGTCGAGGAAAAGCGCCAGATCCTCGAATACGCGATCAAGGAAGAGTTGTACAACTGGCCCGATGCGCAACGCCCGCGCGTGTTCGGCAAGTTCGACGAGAAGGACGGCGCCGGCGGCGAATGGTCGGTGCCGATGGGCAACTGGCTGCTGCCCGCGCACTACGAGCTGTCGCCCGCGATCATCGCGAAGGCGATCGCGACGCGGCTCGATAAATTCGAATTGCCGTCCGACGTGCGCGCGCGCATCGCGGCGCGGCTCGCGGTGATCAACGCGAAGGAAATGGCGCTCGCGAAGCCGCACGTGCAGACCGAGCGCAAGCCGTGGTTCTGCTCGGGCTGCCCGCACAATACGTCGACCAACGTGCCGGAAGGCTCGCGCGCGATCGCCGGGATCGGCTGCCACTACATGACCGTGTGGATGGACCGCAGCACGAGCACCTTCAGCCAGATGGGCGGCGAAGGCGTGCCGTGGATCGGCCAGGCGCCGTTCACCGACGAAAAGCACGTGTTCGCGAACCTCGGCGACGGCACCTATTTCCATTCGGGGCTGCTCGCGGTGCGCGCGGCGATCTCGTCGAAGGCGAACATCACCTACAAGATCCTCTACAACGACGCGGTGGCGATGACGGGCGGCCAGCCGGTCGACGGCGTGCTGACGGTGCCGCAGATCACGCACCAGCTCGCGTCCGAAGGCGCGAAGAAAATCGTGATCGTCACCGACGAGCCGGAGAAATACGACAGCCAGAAGGCGCTGCTCGCGCCGGGCGTGACGATCCATCACCGCGACCAGCTCGACGACGTGCAGCGCGAGCTGCGCGAGATCGAAGGCACGACGATCCTGATCTACGACCAGACCTGCGCGACCGAGAAGCGCCGCCGCCGCAAACGCGGCACGTATCCGGACCCGGCGAAACGCGTCGTGATCAACGAAGCGGTGTGCGAAGGCTGCGGCGACTGCTCGGTGCAGTCGAACTGCCTGTCGGTCGAGCCGCTGGAGACCGAATTTGGTACGAAGCGCCAGATCAACCAGTCGAGCTGCAACAAGGACTTCTCGTGCGTGAAGGGCTTCTGCCCGAGCTTCGTCACGGTCGAGGGCGGCCAGTTGAAGAAGCCGAAGGCCGTGTCGGTCGACGGCAGCGCATTGCCGCCGATTCCGGAACCGACGCTGCCGGAAATCGATCGCGCGTACGGCGTGCTCGTCACGGGCGTGGGCGGCACGGGCGTCGTCACGATCGGCGCGCTGCTCGGGATGGCCGCGCACCTGGAGAACAAGGGCGTGACCGTGCTCGACGTCACGGGTCTCGCGCAGAAAGGCGGCGCCGTGATGAGCCACGTGCAGATCTCGCACGCGCCGACCGACATCCATGCGACGCGGATCGCGATGGGCGAAGCCGATCTCGTGATCGGCTGCGACGCGATCGTCACGGCCGGCGACGAATGCACGTCGCGGATGCGGCACGACGCGACGCGCGTGGTCGTCAACAGCGCGCAGACGCCGACCGCCGAGTTCATCAAGAACCCGAACTGGGCGTTCCCCGGCCTGTCCGCCGAGAACGACATCCGCGCGGCCGCCGGTGAAGCGGTCGATTTCATCGACGCGAACCGCTTCGCGGTCGCGCTGCTCGGCGACGCGATCTACACGAACCCGTTCGTGCTCGGCTACGCATGGCAGAAGGGCTGGCTGCCGCTGACGCTCGCGTCGCTCGAACGCGCGATCGAGCTGAACGCGGTGTCGGTCGACAAGAACCGCGCGGCCTTCGACTGGGGCCGCCGCGCCGCGTACGACCTGGCCAGCGTGAAGCAGGCCGCGGCCGGCGACGCCCGGCCCGCGCAAGGCGCCACGGTGATCTCGCTGCACACGAGGAAGGCGGTCGACGCGCTGATCGCGAAGCGCGTGGAATTCCTCTCCGCGTACCAGAACGCCGCGTACGCGTCGCGTTATGCGGCGTTCGTCGACAAGGTGCGCGCCGCCGAGCGGGCACTGGCGGACGGCGACACGGTGCAGGAGCCGCTGACCGAAGCGGTCGCGCGCAACCTGTTCAAGCTGATGGCGTACAAGGACGAATACGAGGTCGCACGGCTGCAGTCCGATCCCGCGTTCCTCGCGCGCCTGACCGCACAGTTCGAAGGCGACTGGAAGCTGAAATTCCACCTCGCGCCGCCGCTGTTCGCGAAGACGGACGCCCACGGCCATCTCGTGAAGAAGGCGTACGGCCCGTGGATGATGTCGGCCTTCCGGCTGCTCGCGAAGGCGAAGTTCCTGCGCGGCACGGCGCTCGACCCGTTCGGCCGCACCGCGGAGCGCCGCACCGAGCGCGCGCTGATCGGCGAGTACGAAGCGCTGATCGACGAGGTGCTGGCCAAGCTGAACGCGGCCAACCGGCCGCTCGCGCTCGAGCTCGCGGCGCTGCCGGACGGCATTCGCGGCTACGGCCACGTGAAGGAGAACAACCTGCGCGCGGTACGCCAGAAGTGGGACACGCTGCTCGCGAAGTGGCGGTCGCCGGCAGGCGGCCAGTCGCACCAGCAGGTCGCGTAAGCGCGCGCGGCGGGCGTTCGCGGACTGGACGCCCTTCCCGCGCCGCCGTCGCCCCTTACGGTTCATGCAAAAAAAGCCACGGAACGCAGGTTCCGTGGCTTTTTCATTGCGCCGCGCGTGACGCGCGGCACCGCGGGCGTGGACTTACTTCGTGTTCACGTTCGCGGCGGCAACGGCCGTCATGTTGATGATCCGGCGCACGGTCGCGGCCGGCGTCAGGATGTGGACGGGCTTGGCCGCGCCGAGCAGGAACGGGCCGACCGTCACGCCTTCGCCGCCGACCATCTTCAGCAGGTTGTACGCGATGTTCGCCGCTTCGACGTTCGGCATGATCAGCAGGTTCGCCTCGCCCGACAGCGTCGTGCCCGGGAACGCCTGCTTGCGGATCAGTTCCGACAATGCCGCGTCGCCGTGCATTTCGCCGTCGACCTCGAGGTTCGGCGCACGTTCGACGATCAGCTTGCGGGCCTCGGCCATCCGGCGCGACGACGCCGACGGCGCGCTGCCGAAGTTCGAGTTCGACAGCAGCGCGGCCTTCGGCGTGATGCCGAAGCGCTCGATCTCGGCCGCGGCCTGGATCGTCATGTCGGCGAGCTGGTCGGCGCTCGGCAGCTCGTTCACGTACGTGTCGCACACGAACAGGTTGCGGCCCGGCAGCATCAGCAGGTTCATCGCGGCGAAGTGCTCGGCGCCCTTCGCGCGGCCCAGCACCTGCTCGATGAACTTCAGGTGGCTGTGGAACGTGTCGATCATCCCGCAGATCATCCCGTCCGCGTCGCCCAGATGCACGAGCATCGCGCCGATCAGCGTGTTGAACTTGCGCATCGCGGCCTTCGCGACTTCCGGCGTCACGCCGTCGCGCGCGCCGATCTCCTGATACGCCTGCCAGTAGCGGTGGTAGCGCGCATCGTCTTCCGGATCGACGATTTCGAAATCGGTGCCGGCCTTCAGCTTCGAGCCGATCTTCGCGAGGCGCATGTCGACGACCGACGGACGGCCGATGATGATCGGCTTCGCGATCTTTTCCAGCAGCACGAACTGCGCGGCGCGCAGCACGCGCTCGTCCTCGCCCTCGGCGAACACGATGCGGGCCTCCTTCTGCTTCGCGGTCGCGAACACCGGACGCATCACCATGCCGGTGCGGTAGACGGTCGCGCCGAGCTGCTCGCGATAGGCGTCCATGTCCTGGATCGGGCGCGTGGCGACGCCCGAATCCATCGCGGCCTGAGCGACGGCCGGCGCGATCTTGATGATCAGGCGCGGATCGAACGGCTTCGGAATCAGGTAGTCCGGCCCGAATTCGAGCGAATGGCCTTCGTACGCCTTCGCGACTTCCTCGCTCTGGTCGGTTTCCTGGGCCAGCTCGGCGATCGCGCGCACGCACGCGAGCTTCATTTCTTCCGTGATCGTCGTCGCGCCGACGTCGAGCGCGCCGCGGAAGATGAACGGGAAGCACAGCACGTTGTTGACCTGGTTCGGGTAGTCCGAGCGGCCGGTCGCGACGATCGCGTCCGGGCGCACGGCTTTCGCGTCTTCCGGGCGGATTTCCGGTTCCGGGTTCGCGAGCGCCAGGATCAGCGGCTTGTCGCCCATCGTCTTGACCATGTCCTGCTTCAGCACGCCCGCGCTCGAGCAGCCGAGGAACACGTCCGCGCCGACGATCGCGTCGGCGAGCGAGCGCGCGTCGGTGTTCGCCGCATAGCGCTGCTTCGACGGATCGAGGTTGCCGCGCCCTTCGTAGATCACGCCCTTCGAATCGGCGACGAGGATGTTCGACTTCGTGAGGCCGAGGTTCACCAGCAGGTCGAGGCACGCGATCGCGGCCGCGCCGGCGCCCGAACACACGAGCTTCACGTCGGCGAGTTTCTTGCCGACGACCTTCAGGCCGTTCAGGATCGCGGCCGACGCGATGATCGCAGTGCCGTGCTGATCGTCGTGGAAGACGGGAATCTTCATGCGCTCGCGCAGCTTCTGCTCGATGTAGAAGCATTCCGGCGCCTTGATGTCCTCGAGGTTGATGCCGCCGAGCGTCGGCTCGAGCATCGCGATCGCCTCGACGAGCTTGTCGGGGTCGGACTCCGACAGTTCGATGTCGAACACGTCGATGCCCGCGAATTTCTTGAAGAGGCAGCCCTTGCCTTCCATCACCGGCTTCGCGGCGAGCGGGCCGATGTTGCCCAGACCGAGCACGGCCGTGCCGTTGGTGATGACGCCGACGAGGTTGCCGCGCGACGTGTACTTCTGCGCGTCGAGCGGATCGGCGTGGATCGCCTCGCACGCGGCGGCGACGCCCGGCGAATACGCGAGCGACAGATCGAGCTGGTTCGACAGCGGCTTGGTCGGAGTGACCGAAATCTTGCCGGGTTTCGGGTTCAGGTGATAAGCGAGAGCGGCCTGCTTCAGTTGTTCGTCCATGATTGACCTGCGAGAGACATGCGAAATATTGACGACTCAGTACACAGCACCTTCGGCCGCGTCTGCTTGAATCGAGGGGATGGTCGACTGCGAGACGGCCCGCGACGCGCCGGATCGGCACGCCATCGAACCTTGGCGGATGGCAAGAGGAAAGTACAAAGTACTGAACGATTTCTTAGGGTCGCCTAGTGTACACCCCCTAAATGACCTCCGTTGGTGCACCGCCGCATCCCCGGCATCCGCATCGGACTGATCGAGCCCCGTTTGTTTCGCCTGTGGTGAGCCGCGCGCCGAACCGCGCGAATTCCGCCGAAAACCGGCCTGGATCGGGTAAAATAGCCGGCTACGCGCGCAGCGATGCGGTCGGCCTGCCGATCGCGCCCCGGCCCTCCGGGCAGGTTCCCCTTGCTGCGCCACCGGGCCCGCGCCCGCTCCTCGCTCATCACCCAAGGAATGCCCATGACAGGCTACGATCGTCAGTCGATCTCGGATACGACCGCCAAAATCCTGCTCGAAGTGCAGGCGGTGCACTTCAATGCCGAAAAACCGTTCATCTTCACGTCCGGCTGGGCAAGCCCCGTCTATATCGACTGCCGCAAGCTGATCTCGTATCCGCGCGTGCGCCGTGCGCTGATGGAAATGGCGGAAACGACGATCACGCGCGACATCGGCTTCGAGCAGATCGACGCGGTGGCGGGCGGCGAGACGGCCGGCATCCCGTTCGCGGCATGGATCGCCGACCGGATGATGGTGCCGATGCAGTACGTGCGCAAAAAGCCGAAGGGTTTCGGCCGCAATGCGCAGATCGAAGGCCATCTCGAGGAAGGCTCGCGCGTGCTGCTGGTGGAAGACCTGACGACCGACAGCCGCAGCAAGATCAACTTCGTCAACGCGCTGCGCACCGCGGGCGCGACGGTGAACCACTGCTTCGTGCTGTTCCACTACGACATCTTCAAGGAAAGCGTGTCGGTCCTGAAGGACATCGACGTCGACCTGCACGCGCTCGCCACGTGGTGGGACGTGCTGCGTGTCGCGAAGGCCTCGGGCTACTTCGAGACGAAGACGCTCGACGAAGTCGAGAAATTCCTGCACGCACCGGCCGAATGGTCGGCCGCGCACGGCGGCGCGACGGCCGCGAAGGAATGACGCCACGCCGGCATGCATGCCGGCGCACTGGCTGAACAAGCCGCCTGCTTCACCGCAGGCGGCTTTTTTTCGTCCGTTGCCATGCACCCTGACCGAGCGCAATCGCGGGCGGCGGTGGGCATCGCTCATCGAACCCTAATGCTAGACTTGATCCATCGCCGCCCTCAGCTGCGCGGGCAACACACAACGCCAACAATGCCGGGCATCTCGGTCCGGCCCACGTGACGGGAGAAGCGCCATATGCGTGTGGATCGCCGGATCGCTCCGCCTGCGCCATCGGGTCGCCCGTCTCCGTTCCTCCTCCCTGCCCTCCTCTGCGCCGCCGTTTTCGCGGCGCTGCCCGCGCATGCGGAAGGCCCGTTCACCGTGACGAGCGACGACCTGACGCCCGGCGCCCGCGTGCGGGCCGCGAACGTGTTCGACCGCGGCGACTGCAAGGGCGCGAACCGCTCGCCGCAACTCGCGTGGCACAACCCGCCGCCCGGCACGCGCGGCTACGCGGTCACGATCTTCGATCCCGACGCGCCCGGGCACGGCTGGTGGCACTGGGCCGTGGCCGGCATTCCGGCGACCGTCACGAGCCTGCCGGCCGACGCGAGCGCATCCGGCTTCCTGCGCCGCATCGGCGCGAGCGAGGCGCGCAACGACTACGGGATCGACGGTTACGGCGGTCCGTGCCCGCCGCCCGGCAAGCCGCATCGCTACGTGATCACCGTCTACGCGCTGAAAGGCACCGACCTGCGCGTGTCGCAGGGCCGCCCCGCGCCGATGTTCGAGCACGAGATCGGCACGCTCGCGATCGGCACCGCGCGACTCACGGTCACGTACGGGCAGTAGCCGCGCGGTGCCTCGCCCGGCGGCGGCGCCGCGATTGCCGGCCGCCGCGAATTTCAGTGCGCCGCGCGCGCACGTTGTCTCGTCATTTCGGCTTGCTAGACTCGTCGTCACCGGTCGCGGCATGCCCTGCCGCGCGACCGTCGCGCCGCCTGCCGGCGACGCGTGACGCGGCGAGCCGCAGCGGCCCGCCGTTCCCGTCCCTTTCCGGAGAACGCTTCATGTCGAACATCGTCATCGTCTATCACAGCGGCTACGGTCACACGCAGAAACTGGCCGAGGCCGTGCACGCGGGCGCGCAGGACGCCGGCGCGAACGTGCGCCTGATCGCCGTCGGCGACCTCGACGACGCGGGCTGGGCCGCGCTCGACGCGGCCGACGCGATCGTCTTCGGCGCGCCGACCTACATGGGCGGCCCGTCGGCGCAGTTCAAGCAATTCGCCGATGCCACGTCGAAAGCGTGGTTCACGCAGAAGTGGAAGGACAAGATCGCCGCCGGCTTCACGAACTCGGCGACGATGAACGGCGACAAGTTCTCGACGATTCAATATTTCGTCACGCTGGCGATGCAGCATGGGATGGTGTGGGTCGGCACGAGCCTGATGCCGGCGAACTCGAAGGCGGCCACGCGCAACGACATCAACTATCTCGGCGGCTCCACGGGCCTGCTCGCGCAGTCGCCGGCCGATGCGACGCCCGACGAGGGCCCGCTGCCGGGCGACCTCGAAACCGGCAAGGCATTCGGCCGGCGCGTCGCCGAAGCGACCGCCCGCTGGGACGCCGGCGCCCGCTGAGCACGCCCTCCCCCGGCCCGCGCGCGTATCGGCGCGGGCGTCAAAGGGACACGAAGACGGCCGCCGGTCGTCTTTTTTCGTCCCGCGCGGCCCAGCGCCGCCGGATGACGTCTTAAAATGGCGGTTTCAGGGCGCCGCGGCTCCCGTTTCATCCAGTGAGAGCGAAATGAGCACCAAAGTTTTTGTCGACGGCCAGGAAGGCACGACCGGCCTCAAGATCTTCGAATACCTGTCGGCACGCAGCGACATCGAGATCCTGCGCATCGAGGAAGCGAAGCGCAAGGACGTCGACGAGCGCCGCCGCCTGATCAACGCGTCGGACGTCACGTTCCTGTGCCTGCCGGACGTCGCGTCGCGCGAGTCCGCGTCGCTCGTCGAGAACCCGAACACCACGCTGATCGACGCGAGCACCGCGTTCCGCACGCATGCCGACTGGGCGTACGGCCTGCCGGAACTGACCCGCGCGCAGCGCGAGAAGATTCGCACGTCGAAGCGCATCGCGGTGCCCGGCTGCCATGCATCGGCGTTCGTGCTCGCGATGCGTCCGCTCGTCGACGCGGGCATCGTCGCGCCGACGTTCGCCGCGCACAGCTACTCGATCACCGGCTACAGCGGCGGCGGCAAGTCGATGATCGCCGAATACGAAAACGCCGCGCCGGGCGGCAAGCTCGCGAGCCCGCGCCCGTACGCGCTCGGCCTCGCGCACAAGCACCTGCCGGAAATGGCCGCGCACACGGGCCTCGCGAACGCACCGATCTTCACGCCGATCGTCGGCCCGTTCCTGAAGGGCCTCGCGGTGACGACCTACTTCACGCCCGAGCAGCTCGCGAAGCGCGCGACGCCGCGGGACGTGCAGCGCGTGTTCGCCGAGTACTACGCGGACGAGGCGTTCGTGCGCGTCGCACCGTTCGACGCGGACGCGAACCTCGACGGCGGCTTCTTCGACGTGCAGGCGAACAACGACACGAACCGCGTCGACCTGTTCGTGTTCGGCAACGCGGAGCGCTTCGTCACGGTCGCGCGCCTCGACAACCTCGGCAAGGGCGCGTCGGGCGCCGCGATCCAGTGCATGAACCTCAACATCGGCGCGGCCGAGGACGCAGGCCTCAAACGCTGATTCAGCCTCGCATGCCATGCAAAGCCGGCCACTGGCCGGCTTTTTATTTACCCGTATCAGGCAATATATAAAACTCCGGATCGCGCATTTACAAATATTTACAAGCTTTCCATTGCGCGATTATCCGCGAATTAATCCAGCCCCTCCTTATCCAGTCAATCCCGAATAGGGATAAACCGGATACCCGTCAATTCAAACGCTGCCGTTATACGCGGGAAGGCGTTGCGAGAGCCTGCCGGGCGTCGCGCACGCCCCACTCCGGCAGCTTTCGACAGCCTGTCTCGCGTTTAAATTCTTACCAATTGCCTTATCAGGAAAGGATTCAATTGGCAGATCCCGTTTCAATCGCCTTTTTTAGACGGGTTCATCAATTGACAGCAAAAACACAGGCAGCGACATTAGCTCGCACAATTAAACGATTGGAGACAGCGGCATGTCGCACACCTTATCGAAGGGGGTGGCAACGGCCTTTGCCATTGCCCCTTTCCTGGTTGCATGTGGCGGGGGGGACTCCGGCGGCGCGCTCGCGCCGATCGATGCGCCCCAATGTTCCGGCTCGAGCTGCGGCCCGCAAGGGCAGCCGCCTTCGCAGCCGATCAACGGCGCATTGTGCCCGGCCAACGCGGACATCGTGAAGAGCACGTATCTCGGCGGCGCCGGTAGCGGCGAGATCGTCAGCGTCAACATCGACGCGGTCGCGATGACCTACACGCTCAAGTGGCTCGAATCGCCGATTCCGCTGAAGACGGGCACCGTCACGCCGAGCCGCGTCGGCACGACCATCACCGGCAAGGTCGTTCATCCGCCGACCGGCACGCTGCCGACCGCCGAGCAGACGCGCTGCGCGTTCGTCCTCACGCCGGGCACGGGCCCCGCGCCGGACGGCTCGACGTATTCGACGGCCGCCGACTTCAACCAGGCGAACCCGCCGATGCTGCTGGTCGGCATGGGTGTGGCGGGCGGCGGCATTCCCGGCGCGACGATCCAGTACGACGGGCTGACGATCATCCCCGGCGTCGTGCAGAACGTCGGCCAGGTGCCGAACCGTCACTTCGACTTCTATCCGTTCCTCGGCTTCGCGAACACGACGACCGACCTCTCGAAGCTGCCGGGCACGTACAACGCGCTGCTCTACCACCTCGTGCCGTCAGGCAACTACGCGACCAAGGGCTCGAACTCGAGCGAGACGTTCGATGCGAACGGCGCGTGCACGTCGAGCGGGGCGGGCGGCTGCCAGACGACCGGCGATCCGTGGAAGGCGAGCGCGAACGGCGGCTACTTCGACAGCGCCAAGGCGCCGCAGACACTGCCGCAGACGCAACTGCCGATCGTCGGCGCGACCGGCAAGTCGGCGACCGCGCACATGGTGATCGGCCAGCTCAACGGCGCGACGGTGCCGGTGATCGTGCGCACGGGCAACGTGAACCTCGGCACGCCGCCGCTGCACCTCGATGCGCAGGTCGACGACGAATCGGGCATCGCGGTGCTCGGCGCGGCGACGGCGATCACGTCGGGCGCGATCGACGGCGGCTACGCGGGCGCGGACTCGAACTTCAAGTACACGGCCGCGCTGATCCGCGGCGGCAATGCGTCGTTCATCAACCCGTCCACGCAGGCCGAGGAAGACGGCTTCACGCTCGACTACGGCCAGACGACGCCGGGCCTGCTGAACGCGAAGACCGCCCCGCCGAGCGGCGCGAGCTACCCGTCGGCATCGGGCGTGGTGATCGCGACGGGCGGGCTGTACGCGGCGTTGATCCAGGGCACGGTGAACGGCGGCGTCACGGCGACGTCGGCGAATTCGACGACGTCGTCGACCCCGTACTTCGGCGTGGGCGCGCAGATCAGCAAGTAGCGATCGAGGACGCGGCGGCCGGCCTGCCGCCGCGCGTTGCAGGGAAGGCACGAAGGCGCCCGGCACGGCGCGGGCGGGACGAGCACGACCAACAGAAGCGGCCGACAGGGAGCTGGCCGCCACACAAGACAAATCTGGAGGAGCAACATGAAGCGCAACCTCATTCTGGCGGCCGCTGCCGCCGCCCCCCTTCTTTCCGCTTGCGGCGGCGGCAGCGACAATCCGCCGCCGCTCGTCGAGGAGCGGCTTTGCCCCGCCACGCTCGACTACAACACCGTGTTCACGGGCGGCGCGGGCAGCGGCGAACTCGCGAAAGTCCAGCTCGACACGACCAAGATGACCTGGCAGGTCACCTATGTCGAATCGCCGGTGCCGCAAAAGACCGGCACCGTCGTGCCGACCCGCGCGGGCACGGTCGACAGCGGCACGCTCACGCAGGAAACGCTGCTGCCGACCAACAAGCTGAACCAGTGCGCATTCCGCCTGAACGGCGGGAGCCTCGATGCGTCGCGTCCGGCGCGCATCTTCGTCGGCTTCGGCGTCGCGGGCGGCACGATTCCCGGCAAGGAGATCCAGTTCGACGGCGTGCTCGGCCAGGCCGCGGTGCCCGACACGAAATTCCCGTACTACCCGTTCATCGGCTTCTCGTCGATCGAAACGGACATCACGAAGGTCGCGGGCACGTACAGCCACATCGGCTTCGGCGAAGTGCCGTCGCAGAAATTCGCGCCGGCGTCGATCGACGCGAAGGTGACGATCAACGCGGACGGCACGTGGACCAAGTGCGACACGACCGGCCAGTTCGCCGGCGGCGCGTGCACGCAGCAGGGCACGAACTTCGTGCAGTCGGCCGACGGCAGCGGCGCGTTCCAGTCGAACAACTACGCGAGCCAGATGAAGCCGACGCTGTCGGCCACGCCGCAGGGCAAGGGCTTCATGATCGTCGGCAAGCTGCGCAACCAGCTCGTGCCGATCCTCGTGCGCACGGGGGTCGCGAACCCGAACCCGACGCCGGACAGCAACGGCGTGCCGGGCCTGACCGCCGACGACGAATCGAGCATCTCGATCCTCGCGCCGCAGACGGCCGTCGCGGCCGGTTCGCAGAACGGCGAGTACATCGGCGTCGACAGCCAGTTCGATTACCGCACCACCGCGCTGATCGACAAGCAGGCCACGCTGCTCGATCCGTTCCAGCCGTCGCAGGCGTCGCTCACGCGAGTGCTCGACCTCGACTACACGCAGAAGGTGCCGGGCACGGTCACGACGATCCACACGGGTTCGGGCAGCACGTCGCCGACCGGCAAGTTCATCTTCTCGGGTGGCGTGTTCGGTTTCCTCGACAACGCGGGATCGACGCCGTATTTCACGATCGGCGCATTCGTCCAGTAAGCGGAGGGGAAAGCCGTGATGAAGAAAACCCTTCTCTGCGCGGCGGCCGGCGCCGCCGCCGTGGCGCCGCTCGCCGCGCACGCGCAGAGCGCCGGCAGCAACGTCGTCACGCTGGGCTGGTTCCACATCATGCCGCAGCAGAGCAGCACGCCGATGACGACCAACGTCGCGCCGACGCCGATCAACACGCCGCTGCGGCTGCCGCCGTCGTTCACGTCGGCGGGCACCGGGCTGCACACGAGCGGCGCCGACACGGTCGGCCTGACGGTCAGCCACTTCCTGACCGACCACATCGCGGTCACGTCGGTGGCCGGCGTGCCGCCGGTGTTCAAGGTGTCGGGCCAGGGCACGATCAAGCCGCCGGGCCCGGCGGGCGCGCTCGGCACGCAGAACATCGGGCTCGGGTCGGTCAACCCGATCGTGAAGAGCGTGCGGCAGTGGAGCCCGGCGGTGATCCTGCAGTACTACTTCGGGCAGGCGACCGCGAAATTCCGGCCGTTCCTCGGCCTCGGCGTGTCGTACAACTGGTTCAGCGACCTGCAGCTCAACACGAACTTCATCAAGCAGACGCAGGACAACCTCGGAGCGATCCTCGCGGCGGGCGCGGGCAAGCCGGGAACGACCTCGGTGGAGGCGAAGGCGTCGTCGTCGTGGCAGCCGGTGTTCAACGCAGGCCTGCAGTACAACCTGACGGAACACTTCGGGCTGGTGGCGTCGGTGACCTACATCCCGCTGAAGACGACGTCGACGGTGACGATCAAGGCGGCCGACGGCTCGGTGCTCGCCGAGTCGAAATCGGATCTGAAGGCGGACCCGATCATCAGTTACGTCGGGATGACGTACAAGTTCTGAGCGCGGCGACTGCCGGCGCGAATGGATGGCCGCGACACAATCGCAGGCAAAAAAAAGCCCGCCTAAGCGGCGGGCTGAATCCATATCAGAGGAGACATGGAGGAGACAGGTGTCACTATAGCGAATCGGTTTCCGCAATGCAACATTTCCGTAGAGAAAATAAGGATTTTCCCTCGAACGCGGCCTCTAATTCACCGTGACGGCGCCTGACCCCTTTCCGTTCTCCCGTTCGAGCACCTCGCCCAATGCGTCGCGCAGCAGCGCGACAGGCCGCGTGAGACGGCCCGGCAACGTGCCGTGCACGATCCACACGTTGATCCGCGTTTCCAGCCCCGCCGTTTCCACCACCCTCAGCGCGTCGCGATGCGCGCTGCGCGCCAGCGCGTTCGGCGCGGCGATGCCGATGCCGGCGCCGCGCGCGACGAGCGACAACTGCAGCTCCGAGCCGAATGCCTCGACCGCGACGTCGAACGGCAGCCCGGCCGCGCCGAGCGCGCGGCTCAGCGCCGAGCGCATCCCGCAGCCGTCCTGGCTCAGCACCCACGGAAAACCCGACAGCGTGTCGAGCGACAGCGGGCCGTCCGGCAGCGGGAAATCGCGCGCGGCGACGAGCACCGTCGGCTGCGTGGCGAGCAGCGTCGCCGTCAACGCGTCGGGCAGCGCCGCGCTCGCCGGCACCATCACGGTCGCGACGTCGAGCGCGCCGCGCTCGATGCCCTGCACCAGCGCGGGCGACCAGCCGGCCGTCACGCGCAGCGTGAGGCGCGGGAACGCCTCGCGCAGCCGGTCGATCGGCCGCTCGAGCGCGAGCTCGGACAGGAACGGCGGCACGCCGATGCGCAACTCGCCCGACGGCTCGCCGTTCGGCGCGCCCGCCGCCATCAGCTCGTCGACCGCGCCGAGCACGTTGCGCGCGAGCGCGTAGACGTCGCGCCCGGCGGCGGTCGGCTTCAGCGGCTTGCTCTGCCGTTCGAGCAACGGCACGCCGAGCAGCGTCTCGAGGTTCTGCACACGCCGCGTCAGGCCCGGCTGCGTCAGATGGAGTTTCGCGGCCGCGGCCACCATCGACCCGCTGTCGACGACCGCGACGAACGCCTGGAGATCACGCGTATTCAAAACAAACTCGCATAATCATGTTAGACATATTTCAATTGTCGCATAAATATCAGGCACCTAGGATGGGAATTCCTTCGACCCACCGCCCGGCCTCCCGATGAACTGCCCTGCCAACCGCTGCCCCGCCGCCGTTTCCCCGTCCGTCGTCGCGCCGCCCGCGCTGAGCACCGGCATGACGCTGTTCTTCGCCGCGACGGTCGGCGTGATCGTGATGGACCTGTTCGCCGCGCAACCGCTGACCGGCCCGATCAGCGCGGACCTGCACCTGCCGCCCGGCCTCGCCGGCCTCGTCGCGATGCTGCCGCAGCTCGGCTACGCGGCCGGGCTCGCGTTGCTCGTGCCGCTGGTCGACCTGCTCGAGAACCGCCGTCTGATCGTCGCGACGCTCGGCGTCTGCGCGGCGGCGCTCGCGCTGCCCGCCTTCACGCGCTCGGGCACCGTGTTCCTGCTCGCGACGCTCGCGGCCGGCGCCGCGTCGAGCGTGATCCAGATGCTGGTGCCGATGGCCGCGTCGATGGCGCCCGAAGCGCAGCGCGGCCGCGCGGTCGGCAACGTGATGAGCGGGCTGATGCTCGGGATCCTGCTGTCGCGGCCGCTCGCGAGCCTGATCGCGGGCTCGGCCGGCTGGCGCGCGTTCTATCTGCTGGCCGCGCTCGCGAACGCGGCGATCGCCGTCGTGCTTGCGCTGCGCCTGCCGGCGCGCACGCCGTCGATCACGGCCAGCTACCGCGCGTTGCTCGCGTCGATGGGACGCCTGCTCGCCGACGAGCCGGTGCTGCGCCGGCATGCGCTGTCCGCCGCGCTCGCGATGGCCGCGTTCAGCGCATTCTGGACCGCCGTCGGGCTGCGGCTCGCGCAGCCGCCGTTCGCGCTCGACCTGCACGGGATCGCACTGTTCGCGTTCGCCGGCGCCAGCGGCGCGATCGTTACGCCGCTCGCCGGCCGCGCGGGCGACCGCGGCCACGGCGCGGCCGCGCAACGGCTCGCGCACGGCACGATGCTCGCGGCCCTGACCGTGCTCGGGATCGCTGGCGCGGGCTGGTTCGGCTTCGATATGCATGCGCATCGCGGCCTCGCGCTCGCGCTGCTGGCCGTCGGCGCGGCGCTGCTCGACGCGGGCGTGATCGTCGACCAGACGATCGGCCGCCGCGCGATCAACCTGCTGAACCCGGCCGCACGCGGACGCGTGAACGGGCTGTTCGTCGGGCTGTTCTTCATCGGCGGCGCGCTCGGCGCCGCGCTTGCGGGCAGCGCATGGGCATGGGGTGGCTGGAGCGCGGTGTGCGGCGTCGGGTTCGCGTTCGCCGGCGCGGCGGCCGGGTTCGGGCTGGTGGCCCGGCGCGCGGCGGGCGCCGCGGCGTTCAATCGCCCGCGCGCATAAGCGGGCAGCGGTGAAGCGGCGCTCGAAAGCCGAACGCCCCGCCCTCTCGCGAGGGACGGGGCGTTCGGTACGCCGGCGCGGGCCGGGAATCAGTGACGGACTAGCGCCATCATCGCGCCGAAGCCGACGAACAGCCCGCCCGTCAGCCGGTTGAACAGCTTCGCGACGCTCTGGCTCTTCAGCGTGGCGCCGATGCGCGTGCCGAACGCCGCGTAGACGAGATACCAGCTCACCTCGATCACCGCGAACGTGACGACGAGGATGCCGAACTGCGGCAGCGTCGGCTCGGCCGCGTTGATGAACTGCGGCAGCAGCGCGGCCGCGAACAGGATCGCCTTCGGGTTGCTGCCCGCGACCAGGAAGCCGTTGCGGAACAGCGCCGCGCGCGATGCCGATGCCTGTTGCGACACGGCGTCGACGTCGGCCGCCGGCGCGTCGTCCACGCGTGCGCGCCACGCCTTCACGCCGAGATAGATCAGGTAGGCCGCGCCCGCGAAGCGCAACGCATTGAACATCGCCGGCCACGCTTCGAGCACCGCGCCGAGCCCGGCCGCGGAGACCGCGAGCATCAGCACCAGCGCGCTCAGGCAACCGGCCATCGTCGCGGACGAACGCCGCAGCCCGTGCCGCGCGCCGTGCGTCATCACGAGCAGCATGTTCGGGCCCGGAATCGCCGACACGACGAATACCGTCGCCACGAAAAGCCACCACGTATGCAAGTTCATGACTGCCTCTGCCTGAAATGGACGGAAAACGAACTGCCGATTATGCCGTGCGTACGACGCTTGTGTCGCATGTCAGCGGCCGGCGCGGCGCAGCGCGGCTTCGCCGAGCACCGCGAAATCCTGGTCGCCGCCGCCGTGCGCGAGCGCGTCGAGCAGGCTGTCGCGCACGACGCTCGCGACCGGCAGCGGCACCGACGTCGCGTCGCCGGCCTCCAGCGCGAGCCGGACGTCCTTCAGCCCGAGCCGCGCCTTGAAGCGCGCGGGCTCGTAGCGCCGCTCGGCGATCATCGCGCCGTAGCCCTCGTAGACGGGCCCCGGAAACACGCTGCTGGTGATCACGTCGAGGAAATCGCGCATCGCGACGCCGTGCGCGCCCAGCAGCGCGGATGCCTCGCCGAGCGTCTCGATCGCCGACGCGAGCGTGAAGTTCGCGGCGATCTTCGCGACGTTCGCGTGCTGCGGCAGCGAGCCGAACCGCCAGGTCTTCTGGCCGATCGCGTCGAACAGCGGCTGCACGCGGTCGATCGCCTCGGCCGGGCCGCCGGCCATGATCGTCAGGCGCGCGGCGGCCGCGACGTCGGGCCGCCCCATCACCGGCGCGGCGACATAGTCGATGCCGCGCGACGCATGCGCGTGCGCGAGCGACTCGGCGAGCGCGACCGATACCGTCGCCATGTTCACGTGGATCAGCCCGCGCGGCGCCTGGGCCAGCAGCGCGTCGTCGAACACCGCGCGCGCGGCCGCATCGTCGCCGAGCATCGAGAACACGGCGTCGCCGCGGAACGCGTCGGCCGGCGTGTCGACGATCCGCGCGCCGAACGCCGCGAGCGGCTCGGCCCGCTCGCGCGAGCGGTTCCAGACCCGCACCGTGTGGCCCGCCTTCAGCAGGTTCGTCGCGATCGCCTGCCCCATTTCGCCCAGCCCGATAAACCCGAGATCCATCACCCGCTCCTTCGCTCCGTGAAGCCGCGAGTTAAACACAGATGCCGACGGTCTGCAGCGCCTGCCGCCTGCCGCCGACCGGCCGGCGCGGTGCGATACTGCACGAATGGCGACCGCGACCTTCCGCTTTCACGGCGAACTGAACGCCTTTCTCGCGCGCCCGCGGCGCGATCGGGCGTTCGCCCACGCGTGCGCGCGCGATGCGACGGTGAAGCACGCGATCGAGGCGCTCGGCGTCCCGCATACCGAAATCGGCCGGCTGTGCGTGAACGACGCGCCGGCCGCGCTCGACCGGCCGCTCGACGACGGCGACCGCGTCGACGTCTTTCCCGAGCGCGCGCGGCCGGCGGCCAACCGTGCCACCGGACTGCCGCCGGCGTCATGGCGCTTCGTCGCCGACGCGCATCTCGGCGGCCTCGCGCAACTGCTGCGCCTCGCCGGCTTCGACACCTGCTACGACAACCACTACCGCGACGACGAACTCGCGGCGCTGGCCGAGCGCGAGCACCGGATCGTGCTGACCCGCGACCGCGAACTGCTCAAGCGGCGCGCGGTCGTGCGCGGCTGCTATCTCCATGCGCGGCAGCCGGCCGAGCAGTTGCGCGAACTGTTCGAGCGGCTCGATCTCGCCCCGCACATGCGGCCGTTCCGGCTGTGCCTGCGCTGCAACGCGCCGCTGCATCCGCTCGACGCGGCCGCCGCCGCGCCGCGCGTGCCGGCGGGCGTCCGGCAGCGGCAGCGGCGCTTCGTCGCGTGCGACGTGTGCCGGCGCGTGTTCTGGGAAGGCTCGCACTGGCGGCGCATGCGCACGGTGGTCGACGCGATGCGCGCGCCGCCGCCCGTTCGGCTCGACGAACGGGGCGAATCCGACGAACCCGGCGAATTCGGCGCCTGAAAAACAAAACCCCGCATGCCGGAGCATGCGGGGCTGGCCGATCGATGGCCGGCAACGCCGGCCGTGGCGGCGAACCGCTTAGTTCTGCGTGCCTGCGTCGTTCGTGCCGGCGGCCGATGCGGCTGCGGCCTTCGCCTGGCCCTTCTTCGAACCGTGGTGCTTCAGCTGGTGCTTCGGCTTGCTGTGATCCTTCTTGGCCGGTGCCGATGCGGCAGCCGGCGTGTCGGCTGCCGGCGCGGACGCCTGTGCGAATGCCGAAACCGATGCGAGCGCGAATGCCGCGGCGATGATCGAAGCGAGCGTCTTCTTCATTGTTTTTCCTTTAGCGGAGAAAAAATCAAACGTACCGGTAATTAAAGATGCGAGGCATTCGCACCGGAGCCCCAGGCCGCGAGGCCGGCTTTCGCCGTTCCGTCGCGACGAAACCTGACGCACTGGTTCCATAACGCACCGCGTTCGCGGCAAGTTGACACGTTGCCTGCATCCTCGGGTTTTCCCGGGGGCCGCCGCGTCACCCGGTACCGGCAAGCCGGGGGAGCCGCCGTCGCACCGCGCCGCAAACCGGCTCGCGCGGCGCCGAGGCGACGCTTATACTGGCGTCCATCCGTCCCTTTCCCGGGAAACCGGATCGCGGCCGGTCGCACGACCGCCGCCGTCTCGAGGCGCTCAAATTGCCCGATCACAATCTGGACAAACTGAAAATCGACCGGCGTCCGCGCCCACCGGCGCCGCGCCGGCGCCGGTGGGCGCGCTATGCGTTCGCCGCCGCGCTCGTCGTCGTCGCGATCGGCGCCGGCCTCGCGCTCACCGGCCGGCCAAGCGTCGACACCACGTCCGTCACGTCCGCCTACCCGTACCAGAACGACACGCAGCTCAATGCGACCGGCTACGTCGTGCCGCAGCGCAAGGCCGCGGTCGCGTCGAAGGGCCAGGGGCGCGTCGAGTGGCTCGGCGTGCTCGAAGGCACGCGCGTGAAGCAGAACGAGATCATCGCGCGCCTCGAAAGCAGCGACGTGCAGGCGTCGCTCGGGCAGGCCCGCGCGCAGGTGCAGGTCTCCCGCGCGAACCTCGGCGTCGCGCAGGCCGAGCTCAAGGATGCGGAGATCGCGTTGCGCCGCACGGCCGCACTCGCGCCGCGCGGGGCCGTGCCGGCCGCGCAGCTCGACACCGACACGGCCCGCGTGAACAAGGCGCGCGCGACGCTCGCCAGCGACCAGGCCGCGATCGCGTCGGCCGAAGCAAACGCGCAAGCCGCGCAGGTGGCGGTCGACCAGACGGTGATCCGCGCGCCGTTCGACGGCATCGTGCTCGCGAAGCACGCGAACGTCGGCGACAACATCACGCCGTTCTCGTCCGCGTCGGACAGCAAGGGCGCGGTCGTGACGATCGCCGACATGGAAACGCTCGAAGTCGAGGCCGACGTCGCCGAATCGAACATCGCGAAGATCCGCGCGGAGCAGCCGTGCGAGATCCAGCTCGACGCGCTGCCCGACATGCGCTTCGCGGGGCGCGTGTCGCGCATCGTGCCGACCGTCGACCGCTCGAAGGCCACCGTGCTCGTGAAGGTGCGCTTCGTCGACCGCGACGAGCGCGTGCTGCCCGACATGAGCGCGAAGATCGCGTTCCTGTCGAAACCCGCGTCGCCGCAGGACCGGCAGCCGGTGACGGCCGTGCAGGCGAGCGCGGTGGTCGAGCGCGACGGCCGCCCGGTCGTGTTCGTCGTGAAGGACGACGCCGTGCATGCGGTGGCCGTGACGAAGGGCGCGCGGATCGGCGAGCTCGTCGCGGTGCGCGGCGTGAAACCCGGCGACACGGTCGTGCTCGCCCCGGGCGCGAAGCTGAAGGACGGCGCGAACGTGACCGTCGCGAAGAAGTAGCGCGCGTGAACGACGCCCAACCGCCCCTCGTCGAGCTCAGCCACGTCGCGAAGTCGTACCGGCGCGGCAACCAGATCGTGCCCGTGCTGACCGACATCACGCTCGACATCGGCGAAGGCGACTTCGTCGCGCTGATGGGGCCATCGGGCTCCGGCAAGAGCACGCTGCTGAACCTCGTGGCCGGCATCGACCGGCCCGACAGCGGCGAGCTGCGCGTCGGCGGACTCGACATCTCGCAACTCGCCGAGGCGCAACTGGCCGAATGGCGCGCGGCGAACGTCGGCTTCATCTTCCAGTTCTACAACCTGATGCCCGTGCTCACCGCGTTCGAGAACGTCGAGCTGCCGCTGATGCTCACGCACCTGTCGCGCCGCGAGCGGCGCGAACGCGTCGAGCTCGTGCTCGACATGGTGAATCTCGGCGACCGCACGAGCCATTACCCGTCCGAGCTGTCGGGCGGCCAGCAGCAGCGCGTCGCGATCGCGCGCGCATTGATCACCGATCCGGTGCTGATCGTCGCCGACGAGCCGACCGGCGACCTTGACCGCGCGTCGGCCACCGACGTGCTCGCGATGCTGCAGCGGATGAACGCCGAGCTCGGCAAGACGATCATCATGGTGACGCACGACGCGCACGCGGCCGGCGCCGCGCGCTCGCTCGTCCATCTGGAAAAGGGGGAGCTGATCGATGGGCACGCCGGCTGAGCGGCGACGGGAGCGCGCGCCGTGTATGTGCTGAAGCTGATCGCGCGCAATGCGCTGCGGCACCGGCTGCGCACGCTACTGACCGTGCTCGGGCTCACGATCGCCGTGCTCGCGTTCGGGCTGCTGCACACCGTCGTCGACGCGTGGTACGCGGGCGCGGCGGCGGCGTCCAGCGGACGGCTCGTCACGCGCAACGCGATCTCGCTGGTGTTTCCGCTGCCGGTCAGCTACGAGAACCGGATCCGCGGCGTCGACGGCGTGACGGCCGTGGTCCGCTCGAACTGGTTCGGCGGCATCTACCGCGATCCGAAGAACTTCTTCGCGAGCTTCGCGGTGTCGGAGAACTACCTCGACCTGTATCCGGAATTCATCCTGCCGGCGCAGCAGCGCGCCGACTACGACCGCGACCGGCGCGGCTGCCTGGTCGGCCGGCAGCTCGCGACGCAGTTCGGCTTCAAGGTCGGCGACGTGATCCCGCTGAAGGGCACGATCTATCCGGGCACGTGGGATTTCGTCGTGCGCGGGATTCTCGACGGCCGCGACGATTCGACGATCACGCGCCAGCTGGTGTTCCACTGGGATTACCTGAACGAGACGGTGCGCAAGCGCACGCCGAAGCAGGCCGACCAGGTCGGCGTGTTCGTGCTCGGCGTCGCGAACCCCGACGACGGCGCCGCGATCGCGCGCAACGTCGACGCGGTGTTCAAGAACTCGCTCGCCGAAACGCTGACCGAGACCGAGCAGGCGTTCCAGCTCGGCTTCGTCGCGATGTCGAACCAGATCATCGCGGCGATTCGCCTGGTGTCGTACGTGGTGATCCTGATCATCATGGCGGTGATGGCCAACGCGATGGCGATGAGCGCGCGCGAGCGCACGGCCGAATACGCGACGCTGAAGGCGCTCGGCTTCGGCCCCGGGTTTCTCGCGCTGATCGTGTTCGGCGAATCGGTCGTGATCGCGGTGGTCGGCGGCGCGCTCGGGATCCTCGCGACGCCGCCCGCCGCGAGCCTGTTCAAGCAGGCGGCCGGCGGCATCTTTCCGGTGTTCAAGGTATCGACCGGGACGGTCGTGCTGCAGGCCGCGTGCTCGGTCGCGGTCGGCCTCGCGGCCGCGCTCGTGCCGGCGTGGCAGGCCGCGCGCGTGCGCGTGGTCGAAGGCCTGCGGGCGATCGGATAGCGACGCACATGGCGATCCCGCTCACCTACATCGCGCGCAACCTGTGGACCCGACGGCTGACCACCGCGCTCACCGCGGGCGGGATGGCGCTCGTGATCTTCGTGTTCGCGACGGTGCAGATGCTCGATGCGGGCCTCACGAAAACGCTCGTGTCGACCGGCGAACCCGACAACGCGGTGGTGATCCGCAAGGGCGCCGAGACCGAGATCCAGAGTTCGATCGACCATCAGCAGGCCAACGCGCTCGAGATGCACCCGGCCGTCGCGCTCGGCCCCGACGGCCGGCCGCTCGTGTCGAAGGAAGCCGTGGTGCTGATCTCGCTCGTGAAGACGTCGAGCGGCAAGCCGTCGAACGTCGTGATCCGCGGCGTGTCGCCGGCCGGCCTCGCGCTGCGTCCGCACGTGAAGCTCGCGGCCGGCCGGACCTTCGCGCCCGGCTCGTCGGAGATCGTCGTCGGCAGCGCGATCGCGAAAGGCTTCAGCGGCACGCAGCTCGGCGACCGCCTGCATTTCGCGCAGCGCGACTGGACCATCGTCGGCGTGTTCGACGCGGGCGGCAGCGGCTTCGATTCGGAGATCTGGGGCGACGTCGACCAGTTGATGCAGTCGTTCCGGCGCACCAGCTATTCGTCGATGGTGCTGCGCATTCCGAGCGCGGACGGCTTCGCGCGCTTCAAGGCCGACATCGACGTCGACCCGCGCCTGACCGACGAGGCCAAGCGCGAGCAGACCTTCTACGGCGACCAGTCGAAGGCGCTGTCGACGTTCATCAACATCCTCGGCATCACGCTGTCGACGATCTTCTCGATCGCCGCGATGATCGGCGCGATGATCACGATGTATGCGTCGGTCGCGAACCGCGTGGCCGAGATCGGCACGCTGCGCGCGCTCGGCTTCAAGCGCACCAACGTACTCGCGGCGTTCCTGCTGGAGGCGCTGCTGCTCGGCTTCGTCGGCGGCGTCGCGGGGCTCGCGTGCGCGTCGCTGATGCAGTTCGCGTCGTTCTCGACGACCAACTTCCAGACGTTCTCGGACCTGTCGTTCCGCTTCGTGCTGACGCCCGCGATCGTCGTGAAGACGCTCGGGTTCTCGCTCGTGATGGGGCTCGTCGGCGGGTTCCTGCCGGCGATGCGCGCGGCGCGGCTGAAGATCGTCGACGCGCTGCGCGCGCAGTGACGCGCGCCGCCGCTCACGTTCAACGTTCGCGCGGCACCCACGCGCCGTGGAACCCGGCCGGCACGCGGCGCGGCAGATGCACGGCCGCGACCGGCCCCGCGTCGATCGCGCGCGCATCGAGGATCACGACGTCGCTCGTATCCGTCGCCGCGCGGTAGACCATCACCAGCAGCCAGCCGTCGTCCTCGTCGGCGCCGCCCGGGCGCGGCACGAACACCGGCTCGCCGTTCTGGTCGCCGGCCGGCACCGCATAGTGCATCGTCGTGCCGCGCGCGTGGTCGAAGCGCATCACGCCGCGCATTTCCGCGTTGTTCGGCTGCTCGGCCGCGTACAGGTAGCGATAGCGGCGGCCGGTGCGGGTTTCGTTGATGCGCGGCAACTCGATGCCGCCGTCGGCGAGCGGCCCTTCGTCGACCAGCCCGTTCGCGGTATCGATCACATAGCGCCACAGCTCGCCGACCGGGTTGTCGGCGAAGCGGCCCGTGCGCGCGTCGAGCCGCAGGAACGACGGATAGCGCACCGCGTCGAGCACGATGCACGATGCGTCGCAGTCGTACGCGTTGACGACGTGCTGGATGAAACACGGCTCGACGCCGAACCAGCGCACGTCGCCGCCGTGGCGCGGCAGCACGCCGATGCGCGCGGGCCGGTCGTCGTGCCAGCGCAGCGGCATCCGGTGGCCCTGCTTCAGCAGCGAGAAGTCGTAGCCGACGTTCAGGTCGAGCAGCAGGCTGCGGGTTTCGGTGATCGCGAGGTCGTGCATCATCGACGGCGCGCCCAGCTCGATCTCGAGATCGACGCGCTTCACGCCCGTCGCGTCGATCACGCCGTAGCGCAGCCAGGGCGCACGCCAGTCCGCGCGGAACAGGATCAGCTCGTCCGTTGCCGGGTCGACCTTCGGATGCGCGGTCATCCCGCCGTCGAAGCCCGCGTGCCGCGCCGGCATGCCGAGCGAATCGAGCGCGGCGGTAATCGCGAGCGGCGCGCCGCCCTCGGCCAGCGCGAGCAATTCGCCCGCATGCTGCAGCACGTTCACGTTCGGATTGGTGTCCGGCAGATCCGCCGCCCGCCCGGGCGCATGGACCGCGGCCCAGCGCCGCGTGCGCGCCCAGCGGTTCCGGTAGCCGGCCGCGCGGCCGTCGTCGAACGCGATCGCGTGCAGCATCGCGGCCTCCGGCCACCACGACAGCAGGTCGTTGCCTTCGAAGCGGCCGCCCGGCGGGTTCGGGCCGTTGCGCAGCAACGTGCCGTCGAGTTCACGCGGGACGGCGCCCGTCACGCGCAGGTCGACGATGTCGACTTCGTCGGCGACCGGCGCGATCGCGCCGCGGTTCAGGTCGAATACGGTCATCGCGTCGGCGCTCCGTCAGCAGTCGTCGGCGGACGGCGGCAGATCGCCACGCGCCAGGGCGAGCGCATGGTCGCGCACGTCGTCCGGCCAGCCGGCGATCAGCTCGGCCAGCCGTGCCGGATCGTTCGCATACAGCGCCCGCGCGGCTTCCTCGAAACCGGGCAGGTCGCCCGCGATCGCCGACATGAAGTGGTACGCGCGCGCCTGCGCGTCGCGGTGCCGGTCGGCCGCCGCGTGCGTGCGCCGCGCGTCCTCGACGAGCTTGCGCAGCGCGACCGACGCGCCGCCCGGCTGCGCGCCGAGCCATTCCCAGTGACGCGGCAGCAGCGTGACCTCGCGCGACACCACGCCGAGCTTCGGCCGGCCGCGGCCGCGCTGTTCGCCGGCGCCCGCGCCTGCCGGCTCGCCGGCGCCGCCGGACGCTCCAGATGCGCCGCTCGACGGCACCGCATAGCGCGCGCGGACGTCGTCCGCGGTGCCGCGCAGGTCGAGGTCGATCGAGCGGCCCGTCGCGTCGTCGAAGATCAGGATCGTGCTGGACGTCGCGTCGCCGGCCACCTGCCGGGCAGCGAGCGCGACCGTCGCGAGCGGGCCCGACGCGAGCCGCCGGTGGCCGTCGAAGGCCGTGTACGAAGGAAGGAGCGTGGAAGCGGTCATCGTGGTCGCCCGCAGGCTGAAATCGGAATGACGCAATTTTTATCCGGGTATTAATCGGATGTCAATATTATCCGGGTAAAAACATTGCCCTCATCGAGTTCCCATCCTGCGGGGTCGACCGCGGGGAACCTCGCCCGATCGATTCAAATGCTGAATCGATCAAGTCAGCAATTGGCATGAAAACGCAAGTTTCGACATGACAGAATGGCCCGGACGCCCTCGCATCGGCGTCCGGTGCCCGGCCTCCCGCCGGCGGCATCCACCCACATCACGCGCGCACCGACGCGCCTGCCGCACGACGGCACCTTCCGCCCTTCGGAGGAGACAAGTCATGAATCCGCTTCACGCGCTGCCGGCGTCCGCGTCGGCAACGGCCCGGCGCACCCGCGTGCGCTGGCTGGTGCTCGCCGTCCTGTTCGCGGTCACGACGATCAACTACGCGGATCGTGCGGCCATCGCGATCGCGGGCCCGAGCCTCGCCCGCGCGCTGCACCTGAGCCACGTGCAGATGGGCTTCATCTTTTCCGCGTTCGGCTGGTCGTACGTGGTCGCGCAACTGCCGGGCGGCTGGCTGCTCGACCGCTACGGATCGCGCATCGTCTACGCATTCAGCATCTTCTTCTGGTCGCTGTTCACGCTGCTGCAGGGCGGCATCGGCTTCTTCGGCGGCGCGGCCGCGTTCGCGCTGCTGTTCGGGCTGCGCTTCCTGGTCGGCGCGGCCGAGGCGCCGTCGTTCCCCGCCAACAGCCGGATCGTGTCCGCGTGGTTCCCGGCCGCCGAACGCGGCACCGCGTCGGCGATCTTCAACGCCGCGCAGTACGCGGCGACCGTCGTGTTCGCGCCGCTGATGGGCTGGCTCGTGCACGCGTTCGGCTGGCAGGCGGTGTTCGCGGTGATGGGCGTGCTCGGCTTCGCGTTCGTGCTGGTGTGGAACCGCACGATGTACGACCCGAAGGACCACCCGAGCATCAACCGCGCGGAACTCGACTACCTCGCCGAAGGCGGTGCGCTCGTCAACATCGACCAGGCGACGGGCGGGCGCGACGGCGGCCCGTCTATGCGCCACGTGAAGGCGCTGCTGCGCAACCGGATGCTGGTCGGCGTATACGTCGCGCAGTACTGCATCAACGCGCTCACCTACTTCTTCATCACGTGGTTTCCCGTCTATCTGGTGCAGGCGCGCGGGATGTCGATCCTCAACGCGGGGCTCGTCGCGTCGATTCCCGCCGTGTGCGGCTTCCTTGGCGGGATTCTCGGCGGCGTCGTGTCCGATGCGCTGCTCAGGCAGGGCCGCTCGCTGTCGGTCGCACGCAAGGTGCCGATCGTGATCGGCATGCTGCTGTCGATGTCGATGATCGTCTGCAACTACACCGATTCGCACGTGCTCGTCGTGCTGTTCATGGCGCTGTCGTTCTTCGGCAAGGGGCTCGGCGCGCTCGGCTGGGCCGTCAACGCCGACACCGCGCCGCGCCAGATCGCCGGGCTGAGCGGCGCGCTGCTCAACACCTGCGGCAACCTTTCCAGCATCACGACGCCGATCGCGATCGGCTATATCGTCGACCGCAGCGGGTCGTTCAACGGCGCGCTCGTCTATGTCGTCGCGCATGCGCTCGTCGCCGTGATCTGCTACCTGTTCGTCGTCGGCGAGATCCGCCGCGTCGAGCTTCAATGAACCGCGCGGGCCGCGCCGACGCGTCCGTCGGCCCGCGCGCCACCGGAACCAGGAGCGAACCGATGTCCGAACCCAGCCGTGCCGGCACCCCGCGCGTCACGCGCATGCAGGTGATTCCCGTCGCCGGCCGCGACAGCATGCTGCTCAACCTGTGCGGCGCGCACGCGCCGTACTTCACGCGCAACCTCGTGATCCTCGACGACAGCAGCGGGCATACGGGCGTCGGCGAAGTGCCGGGCGGCGAAGGCATCCGCCACGCGCTAGAGCGCATGACGGATCGCGTGGTCGGGCAGCCGATCGGGCGCTACCAGGCGACGCTCAACGCGGTGCGCGCGGCGCTGTCCGGCGCCGGTCCCGGCGCCGAGCGCACGATCCGCCACGAAGTGACGTCGGCCGGCGAGGCGGCCGTGCTGCGCCAGCCGCACGAGATCAACCTGCGGCTCGACAACGTGATCACCGCGATCGAGGCCGCGCTGCTCGACCTGCTCGGCCAGCATCTCGACGTGCCGGTCGCGGCGCTGCTCGGCGAAGGCCAGCAGCGCGACGCGGTGCCGATGCTCGCGTACCTGTTCTACATCGGCGACCGGCGCCGCACCGATCTGCCGTATCGCGACGAGGCGCACGCTTCGGATGGCTGGTTCCGGCTGCGCAACGAAGCGGCGCTCACGCCGGCCGCGATCGCGCGGCAGGCCGAAGCGGCGGTCGAGCGCTACGGTTTCGCCGATTTCAAGCTGAAGGGCGGCGTGATGGCCGGCGCGGACGAGATGGAAGCGATCGCGGCGATCAAGGCGCGCTTTCCCGACGCCCGCACGACGCTCGATCCGAACGGCGCGTGGTCGCTCGACGAGGCCGTCGCGCTGTGCCGCGGGCAAGGCCACCTGCTCGCGTACGCGGAAGATCCGTGCGGGCCGGAAGGCGGCTATTCGGGCCGCGAGGTGATGGCCGAATTCCGCCGCGCGACGGGGATCCCGACCGCGACCAACATGATCGCGACCGACTGGCGGCAGATGGATCATGCGGTGCGGCTGCAGGCGGTCGACATCCCGCTCGCCGATCCGCATTTCTGGACGATGCAGGGCTCGGTGCGGCTCGCGCAGCTGTGCCGCGACTGGGGGCTCACGTGGGGCTCGCACTCGAACAACCACTTCGACGTGTCGCTCGCGATGTTCACGCATGCGGCGGCGGCCGCGCCCGGCACGATCACCGCGATCGACACGCACTGGATCTGGCAGGAAGGCGACGCGCGGCTCACGCGCGAGCCGCTCGCGATCGTCGGCGGCAAGGTGGCCGTGCCGGAACGGCCGGGGCTCGGCATCGAGCTGGACATGGCACAGGTCGAGGCCGCGCATGCGCTGTACCGGCAGGTGGGCGGCACCGCGCGCGACGATGCGGTGGCGATGCGCTATCTGGTGCCGGGGTGGACGTACGATCCGAAGCGGCCGAGTTTCGGGCGCGGGTGACGGGGCGGTGTGCTGACGGGGGCGGTTGCCAAATACGGGAAACGGCCGCATCCTGCCGGCTGCCTGGATCGACCCGTGCGGCGGACGGTCGGGCGCTCCTCGTCCATTCGCAAATATCGCTTTTCATGACTTCATCCGGTCCGACACCGCGGCAGATCATCGTCTTCGTGCTGTATTCGGCGCTGTGCCTGCCCGCGAGCGTGACCGTCGCCGGCTATGTCGCGACCCGGATCACGCGGAACGTGTCGAATTTCGAAGGCGGTGCGGGCTACGCGACGCTCGGGTGGATCATCATTTTGACCTGCGCGGTCTACGGGCTGTCGATCGCCCTGTGCGTGCTGCTGCGGAGAAGAACCGCGGTGCTCGCGGCCATGACGGTGGGGTTCGCCGTGCTGTCGGTGCCTGCGTTCAGGTTGGCCTGCCAGTTGGCGACCTAGCGCGTCGCGCCCATGGCTCGCGGAAAACAAAAAGGCCCGATCTTGCGATCGGGCCTTTCGAATTCCGTTGGTGGAGCGGAGGAGGATCGAACTCCCGACCTTCGCATTGCGAACGCGACGCTCTCCCAGCTGAGCTACCGCCCCAACAGTCGACCATCATACACACGCATTTCCACGCTTGGCAATAGGGGTTACGTCACTCGCGATGCGTTACTTTGACGGCGCGCCGGCCAGCACCCATTCGACCACCGACCGGACGTCGGCGTCGCTCATGCGCGGATGCGCGGGCATCGGAATCGCGCCCCACACGCCCGAGCCGCCGTCCTTCACCTTCTTCGACAGCTTCGCGACGGCCTGCGGATCGGACTTGTAGCGAGCGGCGATGTCCTTGAACGACGGGCCGACGAGCTTGCGGTCGACCGCGTGGCAGCCCATGCACGCGTTGCCGCGCGCCACTTTCAGGCCGTCGCCGACGTCCGCGTGAGCCGCGCCCAGCGTGCCGGCCACGAGCGCCATGGCCGCGCCACCGTGCACCATCCAGCGTTTCATCTGCTTCATCTGCATGCCCGTCATTGCGCCTTCGCCTTCGGATTGCCGGGATGCACGCTCGACGAATTCGAGATCGGCGCGGGCGGCTGCAGCGGCGTGGACTGCACCGACGCGTCGGGCACCGCGCCGACCGTCGCGCTGTCCGCCGGTGCGGCAGCCGCCTGCGCGCCGGATGCGCCGCTCGCGGGCGACGCGTCCTGCAGCGCCTGCGCGTCCTGCGGCTTCACGTACTGGAACACCTTCACGACCTTCTCGACGCCCGGCACCTGGCTCGCGGCTTCCGCGCCGCGATTGCCTTCGTCCACCGTCACGAGCCCCATCAGGTAAAGATTGCCGCGTTCGGCAACGACCTTATAGTAGTTCGCCGAGATGCCCTTCGTCGCGATCAGCTCGGACTTCACGCGCCCTTCGAGGTACGAGTCGTTCGCGCGCGACGACAGCGACGACGCGGGCCCGACCGACAGTTCGTTGACGATGCCGTTCACGTTGTTGATGCCACGCACGATTTCCTCGGCGCGCTGCTTCGACGCATCGTTCGGCACCTCGCCCGTCAGCAGCACGCGGCGGTTGAACACCGTCACGTTCACGTGCGACTGGTCCGGCAGCCCGTTGTTGATCTGCGAGAGCGACTTGACCTGGATCTCGCGATCCTCCGTCTGCGCGCCGAGCGTACGGCGATCGGTCGCGATCAGCGCACCGCCGCCGGCCGCTGCGCCCACGACCCCGAGCACACAGCCCTGCAGCGACACGGCGAGGCCCGCCGTCAGCGCGGCGAGCAGCGTGGTTCTGACGAGCGTCTGTTTGACGCGGCTTTGATTCATCGACGGCTCTCCTTCGTTCAATCCTCACCCAGCAGCATCGCGTCGATGCCGTCGCACAGGCAGTGGATGGTCAGCAGATGGACTTCGTGGATGCGCGCCGCGCGAACGGCGGGCACGCTGATCGGAATATCGGTATCGGACAGTGCGGCCGCCACCGTGTGGTCGTTGCCGCCCGTCAACGCGACGACGGTCATCTCGCGCTCGTGCGCCTCGCCGATCGCCGCGAGCACGCGCGGCGATGCGCCGCCCGCATCGAGCACCAGCAGGACGTCGCCCGTCTGGCCCAGCACGCGCACCTGCTGCGCGAACAACTGCTCGGCGGCCGCCACGCCCGCGAGGCCGGCCTGCGACGCGTCGGTGGCCAGCGCGATCGCGGGCAGGCCCGGACGCTCGCGCTCGAAACCGCCGACGAGCGACGCGGCGAGGTACTGCGCGGCGGCGGCCGACGGGCCGTCGCCGCACGCGACGATCTTGTTGCCGTTCGCCAGTGCGGCGAACATCGCATCGACCGCGGCTGCGATCGGCAGCGACAGCGCGTCGGCCGCTTCGGCGTGAAGCGCGGCGCTGTCGCGAAATTGTTGCTGAATACGTTCGACTGACATCGATTCCTGGTGAACTGGGCGCGCGGCACAACTCGCGCGACATCGTGGGTGCGGCGAGTTTACCGTACTCCGGCGCCCTCTCCGGCGGTCCGGCAAGAACTCTTTACATCTCGTCACAGCTCCCGGCTACGCATCGTCGGTACGAAATGCATCGCGCAGCCACGCAAGCCGGCCGGCCTCGAACGCGACGACGTCGAAACGGCACGCGGCGCCGGCGCCGTGCCGCGACCAGAACTGCAGCGCGGCCGCGACCAGACGCCGCCGCTTGCGCCAGCCGACGCTCGCGGCCGCGCCGCCATGCCGGGTGCTGCGCCGCGCGCGCACCTCGACGAACACGAGCATGCCGTCGGGCTCGCGCATCACGAGATCGAGCTCGCCGCCGCGCATCGTCACATTGGCGGCGACGAACGCGAGACCATGACGCTCGAGAAACTGCCGCGCGCGCTGCTCGAACGCCGCGCCGACCGGTTTGGATCGCGCCGCGCCGGAAAAGTTGTCGCCCGAAGGCGGCCGGCCGCGCGCGCCATCCGGCCGGGCCGGCGCCGCGTGGCACAATGCCGTCCTTGTTCCGTTCGTGCCGCGATTGCGTGCATTGCCTGCCATGACTGCCCTCCTCGAACTCGCGCATACGCAGCACTACCCGGACGCCGCGCTCTACGTGGTCGCCACGCCGATCGGCAATACGGCCGACATCACGCTGCGCGCGCTGCACGTGCTCGGCCTCGCCGACCGCATCGCGGCCGAAGACACCCGCAACACGGGCCAGTTGCTCGCCCGCTACGGGATCTCGAAACCGCTCGTGGCCGTGCACGAGCACAACGAACGCGAAGCCGCGCAGCGCGTGATCGAACTGCTGCGTGGCGGCGAACGCGTGGCCTATGTGTCGGACGCCGGCACGCCGGGCATCTCCGACCCCGGCGCGCGGCTCGTCGACGCCGTGCGCGCGGCCGGCTTCGCAGTGGTTCCGCTGCCCGGCGCGAGCGCGGCCGTGACCGCGCTGAGCGTGGCCGGCGACTGGGCCGGCGCGTTCACGTTCGCGGGCTTCCTGCCGCCGAAGGCCAAGCAGCGCGCGACCGCGCTGCAGGCGCTGGTGTCGCACCCGTACGCGCTGGTGTTCTACGAAGCGCCGCACCGGATCGCCGAAACCGTCGCCGCGCTCGCCGACGCGTTCGGCCCCGCGCGCCGGCTGCTGATCGCGCGCGAACTCACCAAGCTACACGAGCAGTTGTTCCAGGGCACCCTGGCCGAAGGACAGAGCTGGCTCGCCGGCGATGCGAACCGCCAGCGCGGCGAGTTCGTGCTGGTCGTCGAAGGCGCGCCGGCGGCAAGCGGCGAAGCGGACGACACCGCGCACGACGCGCTGCTCAGGCTGCTGCTGGACGAGGTGCCGGTGAAGAGCGCGGCCCGGCTCGCGGCCGCGCTGACGGGCGCATCGCGCAACACGCTGTATGCGCGTGCGCTGGTGCTGAAGGAAGGCAGGGAAGACTGACGCGCGCCGCCGCCGCACGAAAAGTACAAAGGGCTGCCTGAAGGCAGCCCTTTGTACATGAGCGACGGATGCGCCGGACTGGATCGCCGCGTTACTTCGCCGAGATCGACGCGAACATTTCGTCGCGCGCCTCGCGCGCTTCTTGCGGCGACAGCCCCTCGATCTTCACGCGGCCCGTGCCGGCGTGCACGAGGCCGATCACCTTGGCCGCCGCATACGACAGGTCGAGCACGCGGCCGCGCTTGAACGGCCCGCGATCGTTGACCTTCACGACGACCCACTTGCCGGTCGATGCGTTCGTCACCTTGATGTACGACGACAGCGGCAGCGTGCGGTGCGCGGCGGTGAACGCGTTCATGTTGAAGCGCTCGCCGTTCGCGGTGCGGCGGCCGTGGAAATCGCGCCCGTACCACGATGCGCGGCCGCTCTGGCGGAAATCGGATACATCCTTGCCGTCGATCGGCTCGGCGTCGGCCAGCGACGACTTCTTCGCGTCCTTGCTGTCGGCGGCCGGCATCGATGCCAGCGCGGAATCGAAATTGAGCGGCTGCTTGTCGTCGTCCGCCTTCGCGGCAGCGGCCGTCTTGTCGACCGCCCGCTTCGGGTTCACGCTGCCGGTGGTCTGGCTGGGTGGCACCGCACAGCCCGTCAGCGCAAAAAACAATGCAATGGTTCCGAATCGGCTCGGAAAACGTAAATTCATCGACGTGTCGCCTTCTGGTTCGGGCCGCATCGATACAACGCTGCTTCACAACGCGATGCGGTCCGGACGGCAAATGCGTGCACGCCCCGCTCGAATGCGAGCAGGCGGCTAGCATGGGCGCGGCGTTCGTCTGGGCCGCAACCGTCCTGATTAGTTTTCACGTCTGGCGCAACCTGTCCCCAACAGCCTGACCAGACCCCACATGCCGCCATCGAACATGGCTCCACGTTCGCGCGCGTCGATACGACCAACGCACAGGAACGGCGGCACAGGCCTCATCCGGCGGCGCGGCAGCAAGGCCGCAGGCGGGCGCGCAGCGCCCGGCCGGACAAGACGTGAGCACCGAATGTTCGGTGCTGGATACACCGCCGGACTCCCCGGCGGCCGATGCTTGACGGTGAATCGGATGCCTCGTTTAACGGGGCCGAAACACCAGCGAATGGCGTGAAATTCACGCGCAATGGGGCGCATTATACATAAATCAAAACCTTGTCTCGAAAAGGGTCCCCGGCGGACCATTGATTCTCGCTATGGCTGTAACAATCGGCATGCTCCGGGAATGCCCTGATGCGTGCACCTCGGGGTGCGTCGCACGCACGGCAGGCCGCGCGCACGACCGGTACAATCGCTCCTTTTAGCCGCCGGTGCCTCCATGAAAGTCACGCTCATTCCGGTCACGCCGTTCCAGCAGAATTGCTCGCTGCTCGTCTGCGAGAAGACGGGCCGCGCCGCCGTCGTCGATCCGGGCGGCGATCTCGACCGGATCGAACAGGAAATCGCGCGGCAGAACGTGCAGGTCGACAAGGTGCTGCTCACGCACGGGCACATCGATCACTGCGCGGGCGCCAAGACGCTCGCGACGCGCTACAGCGTGCCGATCGAGGGGCCGCAGGAAGAAGAGCGCTTCTGGATCGAGAAGCTGCCGACGCAGAGCGAGCGCTTCGGCTTTCCGGCCGCCGACAGCTTCGAACCCGACCGGTGGCTGAACGACGGCGACACCGTGCAGTTCGGCGACGAGACGCTCGAGGTCTATCACTGCCCGGGCCACACGCCCGGCCACGTGGTGTTCTTCAGCCGCGCGCATCGCGTCGCGATCGTCGGCGACGTGCTGTTCGCGGGCTCGATCGGCCGGACCGATTTCCCGCGCGGCAATCACGAGGATCTCGTCCGTTCGATCAAGGAAAAGCTGTGGCCGCTCGGCGACGACGTCACGTTCGTGCCCGGCCACGGCCCCGTGTCGACGTTCGGCGACGAGCGCCGCACGAACCCGTTCGTGTCCGACAAGGTGTTCGGATGAACCAGACCGCCATCCCGGAAATTTACGTCAGCACCGACGTCGAGGCCGACGGCCCGATTCCCGGCCCGCACTCGATGCTGAGCTTCGCGTCGGCCGCCTATACCGAGGACAAGCAGCTGATCGCGACGTTCTCGGCGAACCTCGAGACGCTGCCCGGCGCGCACGCGCACCCGGTGCAGGAAGCGTGGTGGAAGACCGAGCCGGAAGCCTGGGCCGCGTGCCGGCGCGATCTGCAGACGCCCGAGGCGGCGCTCGTCGCCTACGTCGAATGGGTCGAGGCGCTGCCCGGCAAGCCGGTGTTCGTCGCGATGCCGGCCGGCTTCGACTTCACGTTCATGTTCTGGTACATGATGCGCTTCGCGGGGCGCTGCCCGTTCTCGTGGTCGGCGCTCGACATCAAGACGCTCGCGTTCGCGATGACGGGCCTGCCGTACCGCAAGGCGATCAAGCCGCGCTTTCCGAAGCACTGGTTCGACGACCATCCGCACACGCACGTCGCGCTCGACGACGCGATCGAGCAAGGCGCGCTGTTCTGCAACATGCTCGCCGACCTGCGCCGGCAGCAGGCCGCGCTGGCGGGCCTCGCGGTGTCGGATACCGATCGGTCGGAAAGCGCGGGGGCGGGACAAAATCCCACGGATCCGCGAGCAAATTAGCGAATCTCGCTCAGCGACGCGTCGCCAGATTGCCTTTCCTTTCCCGGCCCTCTAACATTCAGCGTGTTGTAGCTGCCGCATGGAGGCGCAGGTGACGCTCGATTCCTTTTCGCAAAAAATCCTTCGCCTGTTGCAGCTCGACGCGCGCCGCTCCGTTCAGGAAATCTCCGACCAGGTCGGGCTGTCGAGCACGCCGTGCTGGCGCCGCATCAAGGACATGGAACAGTCGGGCGTGATCCAGCGCTACACGGCGCTGCTCGATCGCGAGAAGCTCGGCCTGCACGTCTGCGCGCTCGCGCACGTGCACCTGACGCGCCACAACGAGGGCGGCGTCGAGCAGTTCGAGCGCGAGATCGCGACCTGCCCGGAAGTCACCGAGTGCTACAGCACGACCGGCGAAGCCGATTACATCCTCAAGATCGTCGCGCCGGACATCAAGGCCTACGACGTGTTCCTCCACGAGCGCATCTTCAAGATCCCGGCCGTGTCGCAGGTGCGCACGAGCGTCGTGCTGCGCGAAATCAAGTTCGACACGCAATTGCCGCTGTAACGCGCGGCCCTGCCGCTGCGGCGGGCCGCGTCCGCGGTCGCGCGCCGCCGGTCACGTCGGCGCGGGCAACGTGCGCGTGAAGCTGATCCGGCGCGCGCCGAACTCGCGCTTCAGCGTCTCGACGTCGAGCCGGCCGGCCAACGCCGCGTCGGTGTCGCGCGGGTCGCTGTCGAGCGTCACGTCGACCTCGAGCCCCGTACTCAGGTAGTGCAGGTTGATCGCCGCCGCACGCAGGCCGCGCTGCGCGAGCGCGGCCTCGAGCCGCGCCGCGAGCTCGCCGCGCGGCGGCAGCGCGAGCGCCGGGCGCCGCGCCGCGTCGTTCTCCGGGTCGACATGGATCAGCGCATCGAGCACGCGCGGGTCGGACAGCACGCGCGCACGCGCGGTCTCGGCGATGTAATGCCCTTCGGAGACGGAGATCTTCGGATCGACGAGGATGTGCGCATCGACGAGCGCGGCATCGCCCATTTTCCGCGTGCGCAGGTCGTGCACGTCGCGCACGCCGGGCGTCGCGACGAGCAGCGCGCGAATCTCGGCCGTGTCGGCCGTATCGAGCGCGCGGTCGGAGAGGTCCTGCAACGCGTCATAGCCGAACGTCCAGCCCATGCGCGCGACCATGAAGCCGACGATCGCCGCCGCGATCGGGTCGAGCAGCCGCACGCCGGCCAGACTGCCGACGATGCCGATCGCGACGACGAGCGACGACGCGGCATCCGAACGCGCATGCCATGCGTTCGCGACGAGCATCGCCGAGCGCACGCGCCGCGCTTCGCGCAGCATGTAGCGAAACAGCGCTTCCTTCGACACGAGCACCGTCAGCGCAACGATCAGCGCGGAAAAATGCACGGCCGGAATATTTTCGAGATTAACGAGGCGGTCGCCGGCGCGCCAGAGCATGCCGATACCGACCGCAATCAGGATCGCGCCGAGAAACAGCGACGCGACCGTCTCGTAGCGGCTATGGCCGTAATTGTGGTCGGCATCGGGCGACGCGCCGCTGTGCCGATTCGCAACCAGCACGACAAAATCCGAGATCAAATCGGAAATCGAATGCACGCCGTCGGCAATCAATGCCTGCGAATGCGCAATCACGCCGACGACGATCTGAAATGTCGCAAGTACGACATTCAGCACAATACTGACGAGCGTGCTCTTGCGCGCAACGGCGTGCTTATCTGCGCTCTGCGCGTCGCCGGAAAACGTGGACATGAAATATGAGATATCGGTGTGCGCATCGGTGTGCGATACGCAATTCTATCAAAGACGCGCCGCACGCCCTTCCAATACCCACAAATTTCCCATTTAAATCAATCGCTTATGCGAACGTGTCGCATTTTCATTCACACCGGATTCTTACATTTTCGTGACAGCGCCGACACGGGCCGCCGGCAGCCCGAAAACAAAAAAGCCGCGCTCCTCGACGGATACGCGGCTCTTTCGAAGAGCGGGCAACCTGAACGAACGTTTAAATCGCGAACTGGTCGCGGTTCTTGCCGGCGATCCAGCGCGGCGGCTTGCCACGGCCCGACCACGTCGCGCCCGTTTCCGGATCGCGGTACTTTGCCGCCACGCCAGCGCGCGGACGGCCGACCTTGCCGGCCTTCGCGCGGCTGAGACCGAGTTCGGCGAGCGAAAAGCCGTAGTCGGCAATTTTCTGCTTCACGTCATTCAGCACTTCAGCGTATTCACGCGACTTCGCTTCTTCGATTTGCTTCTCCAGCTTCTCCCGCTGGGCCAGCAGGTCCTTGTAAGAAGACATAGTTTCCCTTTCTATCTGACCAATGGCGCCGGTCTGCAGCCAGCTCACCATTCATGAAATATATGTGCCTCGGATTTTCGAAGGCAGAGATTAGCACAAAAAAGATTTGATAGAAGCGAGATTCATGAAAATCCTGAGACGCATTGTAATTCGCCCATGTCATTTTGACCGGCCGCGGCCTTTTCTCAAATTTTCACGCTCCCGTAGAGAGATTAGGACATTAGCGATTGGCTATTCGGTCTATCAACATACGCAATTACCCGCATTCGAAAAAATCAAAGCTTTCATCAGACGACAGTTTTGCGAAAACTACATGACGCCGTTCGCTAACCGGACAAATCCTGACCCGCGACGTCACGTCACATCCCGGGCGCAGGCAATCAGCCGATCGCGCAACGCCGCGGTATCGGCCAACGGCGCGTCGAACGGCGTACGCACGCGGCGGCCGTCGCATCGCCAGTCCGCGCCATGGCGATCGACGCCGAGCAGGTCGAGCCCGTCGCGGCGCGCGTCGCTCGTGTCGTAGGCATGCCACAGCGCCTGTTCGTCGTCGAACGCGAGCGGCGGCAGCGTATCGAGACGCGTGCCGTCGACCCAGCCCATTCGCCCGAACCCGACGATATGGCGCAGCCGCTCGATCTCGAGCGCCCAGAACGCGAAATCGCCGAGCGCCAGATAGCGCTCGGCGTCCGGCTCGTAGCGCCGGTAGCGCGCGGTGACGTGCGGATCGTCGCCGAGCGGCACGAACCGGCCCACCAGCGTCGCGCGCTCGGCGCTCAGGACATCGTCGCCGCCTGCATCGACGACGAGAAAGCCCGCACGCGGATCGGCGGCCAGATTGCGCGTGTGCTCGGCCAGGCCGCTCACCAGGATCACGGGCCGATGGCTTGCATCGGGCGCAAACGGGACGACCGTCGGATACGGGAAGCCCTGCGGTTCGCGCGTATGGGTGGCGAGCGTGCCGAACGCGCAACGGTGCAGCAGATGCAAGGCGAGGGCGGGATCGATGTTCAAGGGGACTCCTGCGGTGAAAAAGCGGCGTCGGGGATGGTTTCGATGTTACCCGCGGGCGCCGCGCGCCGCGCATCGGCCGGATGGCCAATGCGCGATCGGGGACGCCGCCGCGGGATGGCGCGATCGCCCGCGCATCGGCCGAACGGCCAGCGCCGGCAGGATCGTAAGCGGTTCGATAGAATCGGACAAATCCGACCGGCGCCGCCCGCGCCCGCGCCTTTCCCTGACGAGCCTTCCCGTGTCCGAATCCTCCTCCCCCGAATCGTCGTCTCCGTTCGCCGCGCCGCCCGACGCGCACCGCGTGCTGCCCTTGCCGGCCCGCCAGCGCGCGCGCACGGCGTCGATGGCGCTGTTCTTCGTCGCCGGCATGATGTACGCGTCGTGGGGCGTGCACGTGCCGACCGTGCGCGACAAGTTCGCGCTGAGCCCCGGGCTGCTGTCGATCGCGCTGTTCGCGGTCGCCGGCGGGTCGATCGCCGCGATGCTGACCATCGCGCGCTGGATCGCGCGCGTCGGTTCGCGCACCGCGTGCCTCGCCGGCGGGCTCGTGATGGCCGCGTGCGCGGCGCTGATCCTCGTCGTGCCCGACTACTGGATGCTGATCGCGGTGCTCGCGCTGTTCGGCTTCTCGATGGCGACGCTCGACGTCGCGATGAATGCCGAGGCCAGCGCGGTCGAAATCGCGCTCGGCAAGCCGATCATGTCGTCGCTGCACGGGATGTTCAGCATCGGCGGGATGGCCGGCGCGGCGGCCGGCGGCGCGCTGCTGTCGGCCGGCATGGCGCCCGTCGCGCATCTCGCGCTCGCGGCGGCGGTGAGCGCCGCGGTGCTCGTGGCCGCGAGCCCTGCCGTGCTGCCGCACGTGCCGCATCACGAGCACGCGCACGGCGGCGGCAACCGCTGGCGCTCGCCTGCGTTGTGGATGCTCGGCGGCATCGCGCTGATCGCGCTGATCGCCGAAGGCGCGATGTACGACTGGGCGACGGTCTACATGCGCGACGTCGTCGCGGCGAGCCCGGCGCTCGCGAGCGCCGCGTACGCGGCGTTCTCGGGCGGGATGGCCATCGCGCGCTTCGCGGGCGACGCCGTGCGCGCCCGTTTCGGCGCGCCGCAGCTCGTGTTCGCGAGCGCGTCGCTCGCCTGCGCGGGGATGATCGGCGCGCTGCTGCTGCCGTATCCGGCCGCGGTGCTCACCGGCTTCACGCTGATGGGCCTCGGGCTGGCCAACATGATGCCCGTGCTGTTCGCGGCCGCCGCGCGCGTGAAGGGCATCCACGCGGCCGAAGGGCTCGCGCACGTGGCCGGGCTCGCGTATTTCGGTCTGCTGTTCGGTCCGGTCGTGATCGGCGCGGTCGCGCAGGCCGCGAACCTGACGGTCGGCCTGTCGGTCGTCGCGCTGTGCGCGGCGCTCGTCGCACTCGTCGCGCCGAGGGTGCTCGCGCACCTGAAGATCTGACGGCCCGCCGACGCCCGCCGGCCCCAAAAGAAAACGCGCATGCGTTGCCGCATGCGCGTTTTCACCCCTTCTGTCGGCCGCTTGCCGCGTTACATCTTCACTTCGTCGAGCAGCGACTTCTTGCCGCTCTTGTAGTTGTACAGCGAGATCACGCCGTGCTGCAGGTCGCCCTTCGAATCGAACGTCGTCGTGCCGATCACGCCCGTGTACTTCGTCGCCGGCATCGCCGCGAGGATCTTCGCCGGGTCCGTCGAGTTCGCGCGCTTCATCGCGTCGGCGATGATGTACACGGCGTCATACGTGAACGGTGCGTAGATCTGGATCGGCTGGCCGAAACGCTTCTCGTACTTCGCCTTGAACGCCGCGCCGCCCGGCATCTTCTCGAGCGAGGCACCGGCTTCCGAGCACACGATGTTGTCGGTCGCGTCGCCGGCCAGGTCGGCCAGCTTCTCCGTGCACACGCCGTCGCCCGCGAAGATCTTCGCGCGCAGGCCGAGCTGCTTCGCCTGTTTCGCGAACGGGCCGCCGGTGGCGTCCATGCCGCCGTACATGATCGCGTCCGGGTTTTCGCCCTTGATCTTGGTCAGAATCGCGCGGAAGTCGACCGCCTTGTCGTTGGTCGCGTCATGCGACATCACCTTCAGGCCGAGCGCCTTCGCCTTCTTCTCGAACTCGTTCGCGAGGCCCTGGCCGTACGCGGTCGAATCGTCGACCACCGCCACGCTCTTGATGCCCTTCGAGTGCGCGTAGTTCGCCAGTGCCGGGCCCTGCTGCGCATCGGTCGCGACCACGCGGTACGTGGTCTTGAAGCCCTGCTGCGTGTACGCCGGGTTGGTCGCCGACGGCGAGATCTGCACGATGCCCGCGTCGCTGTAGATCTTCGACGCCGGGATCGACGTGCCGGAGTTCAGGTGGCCGACCACCGCGACGACCTTGTCGTCGACGAGCTTCTGCGCAACCTGCGTCGCCTGCCGCGGGTCGGCGGCGTCGTCCTGCGGGTCGAGTTGCAGCGTGATCTTCTGGCCGCCGATCGTGAGACCCTTCGCGTTGAGTTCCTCGACGGCGAGACGCGCGCCGTTTTCGTTGTCCTTGCCCAGGTGTGCAATGCCGCCCGTCAACGGCGCGACGTGGCCGATCTTGACGACTTGATCGGCGGACGCGTTGCTTGCAGCTGCAGCACACAGCATCGCCGCTGCGGTGATCGGCAACAGCTTTTGCATCTTGATATTCATGTAAGTCTCCAGTTCGGTCCCAATAAACGCCATCGCCCGGTGCCCCGCTGCCATCCCTGTGTTTGCAATCACTGGACGATTCGCCGGTTGCATCCTTCATGCACTTGGCCTCAAGCACGTGAAAACAGCCGCTTTTAGCAGCCGCCCGCCCGTACTTGCGCGCAAGTGTAGGTGATCAAATTAATTTGTGGGACTTTTTTGGGGTAGTGGTAACACTACCGATATCGGCGCTTTGGAGAAATGACTCGAATATCGCTGCAGGCCCCGCCGGATAAGGGTTTCCGCTAATTCACGGCGATCCGTCGAAAGGTCGTTTCAGCCCATTCCCGGAGGCATTTCGATTCGGTATTTTGTGACCTGGATCATTGAATGAAACGCGCGTGACACCACGCGCGTTTCGTCGCCCGATGACATGAATGGTTCAAGCGGCCGAAGCAGTGTTCAGGCAGCCGATGCGCGCCATTCGGCGTCGAGCGCGGCGATCAGTTGCGCCGTCGTCAGCGCATCGCCGCGCCGCCGCGCGAGCGGCGCGCCCTGGCCGGCCCACAGCGACAGATAGTCGCCGTCGTTCGCGCGCGCGGCGGCCTGGCGCAGCGGCTGGGTCAGCGCGTTCTGCACCGGATACGGCGCGGCGTCGGCCTCGTGCTCGCCGAGCCGCGCCATCAGCGTGTTGCGCAGCCCGCGTGCATGACGGCCGGTGATCGCGCGCGTGACCTGCGTCGACGTATCGGCGCTCGCGAGCAGGCGCGCCTTCCAGTCGGCTGCGATCGCGCTTTCCGCGCACGTGAGAAACGCGGTGCCGAGCTGGGCGCCCTGCGCGCCGAGCGCGAGCGCGGCGGCGATGCCGCGGCCGTCCATGATGCCGCCCGCGGCGAGCACCGGCAGGCCCGTCGCGTCGACGAGCTGCGGGACGAGCGCGAGCGTGCCGATCAGCGCGTCGGCGGCCGAACCGATGAAGGTGCCGCGATGGCCGCCCGCCTCGGCGCCCTGCGCGGACAGCGCGTCGGCGCCGGCCGCCCGCCACGCGAGCCCCTCGGCGACGTGCGTCGCGGTGCCGATCACATAGGTACCGGCGGCTTTCAGGCGCGCGACGTCGGCCGCGTCGAGCACGCCGAACGTGAAGCTCGCGACCGGCACGCGCAGCGCGACGAGCGCATCGAGCTGCGCGCGGAAATCGGGCGCGTAGCGCGCAGGCGCCGTGCCCGGCGGCAGGCCGAGCGCGGCGTTCAGCGGGTCGATCGCCGCGAGTGCGCGCGAGACGGTCGCCGCGTCCGGCGCGACTTCATCGGGCAAGACGAACAGGTTGATCGCGAACGGGCGATCGGTCGCCGCGCGGATCGCGGCGACTTCCGTCCCGATGCGCTCCGGTGCGAGCGCGCCGGCGCCGAGGCTGCCGAGCGCACCGGCATTCGATGCGGCGGCGACCATCGCGGTCGTGGTCGCGCCGACCATCGGCGCCTGCACGAGCGGCAGACGCAGGCCGAAGCGTTCGGAAAAGGGCGTGGAAAACGAGCGGGCAGACATGGCGAATCCTTCGATGACGGTGCGCGAAAGCGCTTTGTAAAGGCCGGCACATCGACTTTATCGAAGCGGCGCGGCGCCGAAAAATGAATAATCGAGATCGAAACGATCGCTGCGCGAGAAGCGCCCGCATGCGCTGCAGCAGCGGGCGATTGGTGGCACACTAGGCCGCCTCTTATCACTCCGGGGCGCCTCCCGCACCCCGCACGCCAGGAGTTCAGAACGTGACTGCCCAATGGATCGACATCCCGACCGGTAACGACAGCTTCGGCGGCTATCTCGCACTGCCCAAGCGCGGCAAGGGGCCTGCCGTCATCATCATCCAGGAGATCTTCGGCGTGAACGCGCACATCCGTGCGGTCGCCGACCAGTATGCGGCCGACGGCTTCGTCGCGCTCGCGCCCGACGTGTTCTGGCGCACGCAGCCGCGCGTCGAGCTGACCTACGAGGGCGCGGATCGCGACAAGGGCATCGAGCTGCTGAAGAAAACCGACGTGGGTCTCGCGGTCGCGGACATCGTCGCGGCGGCCGACGCGTTGCGCGCCCGTCCCGAAGTGGCCGGCAAACTCGCCGCGATCGGCTACTGCTTCGGCGGCCAGCTCGCGTATCGCGCGGCCGCGACCGGCAAGCTCGACGCGGCGGTGTCCTATTACGGCGGCGGCATCCAGAACGCGCTCGACCTCGCCGGCCAGATCACGCAGCCGATCCTGTTCCACTACGCGGAAAACGACCACGGCATTCCCCTCGACGCCGTCGACCAGGTGAAGGCCGCATTCGCCGGCCGCGGCCACGCGTCGTTCCACGTGTACCCGGGCGCCGAGCACGGCTTCAACTGCACGGATCGCGCATCGTACAACCAACGTGCCGCGGCGCTCGCGCACGGTCGCACGCTGACGTTCCTCGCCGAGCATCTTTAAAAAGGCACGGCCGCGGGCCCGCACGCCGGGCCCGCGTTATGCTCGCACCATCGCCATGAATCACACGGGGGTGACCGCGATGCACTCGGACTATCTCGCGCATGACGCAATCGGCCTCGCCGCGCTCGTGCGCGACCGCCAGGCCAGCCCGCGCGAACTGCTCGACGCCGCGATCGGCCAGGCCGAAGCGGTCAACGGCGCGATCAACGCGATCGTGCTGCACGACTACGAAGCCGCGCGCACGCGTGCGGCGGCCACGCCCGCACCCGGCGCCGATACGCCGTTCGCGGGCGTGCCGTATCTCGTCAAGGATCTCGGCGCGGCGGTCGCCGGGCTGCCGCTGTCGATGGGCAGCCGGCACTACCGGTACTTCGTGCCGGCCGACGATTCGCCGGTGATCGCGCGCAGCCGCGCGGCGGGCCTGAACATATTCGGCAAGACCAACACGTCCGAGATCGGCCAGATGCCGTACACGGAACCGGCGCTGTTCGGCGCGTGCCGCAACCCGTGGAACCTCGACCATACGCCCGGCGGCTCGAGCGGCGGCGCGGCGGCGGCCGTCGCGGCCGGCATCGTGCCGCTCGCGCATGCGTCCGACGGCGGCGGCTCGATCCGCATTCCGGCGTCGTGCTGCGGGCTGTTCGGCCTGAAGCCGAGCCGCAATCCGGTGCTCGTCGACCTGCCGTCGAACGGCGAACTCGTCGTCCAGCACGCGGTGTCGCGCAGCGTGCGCGACAGTGCGCTGCTGCTCGACGTGACGACCGGCCAGACGCTGCCGCCCGGCGCGCCCGGCACCTTCCTCGGCGCGCTCGATACGCCGCCCGGCCCGCTGCGGATCGGCCTCGTCGTCGATCCGATGCTCGCGCCGGCGCTCGCGGCCGACACGCGCGCGGCGCTCGACGACGCGGCCGCGCTGCTCGAATCGCTCGGCCACCACGTCGAGCCGGCGACGCTGCCGATCGACTACGCGCGCGCGGCCGAAACCTTCCTCACGCTGTGGGCGACGATCGCCGAGGACATGGTGCTCGGCGCGCGCGAACTGACGGGCCGCGCGCCGCGGCGCGGCGAATTCGAGGCCGCGACGTGGGCGATGGCCGTGGTCGGCCGCCGCCTCGCGCGCACGCGCCTGGCGGACGTGCTCGAATGGCAGCGCCAGCTCACCGTGCAGGTCGCGGGCCTCGTGTCGCGCTACGACGCGATCCTGTGCGCGTCGCTCGCGGGGCCGCCGGTGAAGATCGGCGAACTGCAGCCGACGCCGTTCGAATCCGCGCAGATGAAGCTCGTCGCCGCATTGCCGGTGAAGCCGCTGCTGAAGGAAATGCTCGCGAAGTCGTCGGAGAAGGCGTTCGCGTGGGCCGGCTGCACCGAGCTGTTCAACCTGACCGGCCAGCCGGCGATGTCGGTGCCGCTGTACTGGAATGCGCGCGGGCTGCCGATCGGCGTGCAGTTCGCCGCGCGCCACGCCGACGATGCGTTGCTGCTCCGGCTCGCGCGGCAGCTCGAACAGGCCCGGCCGTGGTTCGACCGCCGCCCGCCGCTGATGCAGGCGCAGCGCTGACGCGCGTGTTTGCGCCGCGCGTCGCACTGCTCGATGAACCATGAAAAAGCCCCGCCGGCGCAAACCGGCGGGGCTTTCACGCATGCAACCGCGTGACGGCGCTTACACCGCGAGCCGTTCGCAGATCGTCCGCGTCGCGACCGCCGCGTTCAGCGTGTAGAAGTGCAGCCCCGGCACGCCCGCGTCGATCAGGCGCTGGCACAGGCCCGTGACGACGTCCGCGCCGAACGCGCGGATCGACTCGCGATCGTCGCCGAAGCTCTCGAGCCGGCGCGCGACCCAGCGCGGCACTTCGGCGCCGCACATCTCGGAGAAGCGCATCAACTGCGAGAAGTTCGTGATCGGCATGATGCCCGGCACGATCGGCACGTCCACGCCCAGCTTGCGCGCGTCGTCGACGAAGCGGAAATACGCATCCGCGTTGAAGAAGTACTGCGTGATCGCGGAATTCGCGCCGGCCTTCACCTTGCGCGCGAAATTCTCGAGATCGGCCTTCGGCGAGCGCGATTGCGGGTGGTACTCCGGATAGCCTGCGACCTCGATGTGGAACCAGTCGCCGTGCTCGGCGCGGATGAAGCTGACGAGCTCCGACGCATAGCGCAGCTCGCCGACCGCGCCCATCCCCGACGGCAGGTCGCCGCGCAGCGCGACGATGTGCCGGATGCCGTGCGAGCGGTACTGGTCGAGGATCGCGCGCAGGCTGTCGCGCGACGAGCCGATGCACGACAGGTGCGGCGCGGCCTCGAGGCCGTCCTTCTGCATGTCGAGCACGGTATCGAGCGTGCCCTGCTGCGTCGAGCCGCCGGCGCCGAACGTCACGGAGACGAATTTCGGCTTCAGCGGCAGCAGCTGCGCGCGCGTGGCGCGCAGCTTTTCGACGCCGTCCGCCGTCTTCGGCGGGAAGAATTCAAACGAGAGTTCGATCGGTTTCATGATTCGATGGGGTTGGGCCTGCGCCCGCCGGCCCTCAGCCGATGTCGCGCTGGCCGAAGATCAGGGCGGACAGCAGCCACGACACGATGCTGTACAGGATCGAACCGAAGAACGCGGACCAGAACCCCGACACCTCGAAGCCCTTCAGCAGCGACGACGCGAACCAGAAGCACAGCGCGTTCACGACGAGGATGAACACCCCGAGCGTGACGATCGTGACGGGCAGCGTCAGCAGGATCAGCACCGGCCGGATCACCGTGTTGATCAGCCCGAGCACGACCGCGACGATCAACGCGGTGCCGAAGCTCTTGATGTGGATCGACGGCACGAGGTACGTGATGATCAGCAGCGCGAGCGCGTTGATGACCCAGGTGAGGATGACGCTCATGGAGGGCTCCGGTTCGGTTGTCGATCGGTACGATCGGTGAGCGCCGCCGCGCCGCGCGGCCCGCGACGGGCATGCACGGCGCGGCGGCGGCAGCGCATCAGTAGCGGTAGTGGTTCGGCTTGAACGGGCCGTCCTTCTGCACGCCGATGTACGCGGCCTGCTCGTCCGACAGCACCGACAGGTTCGCGCCGATGCGCGCGAGGTGCAGGCGCGCGACCTTTTCATCGAGATGCTTCGGCAGCACGTAGACCTTGTTCTCGTACTGGTCGCCGCGCGTGAAGAGTTCGATCTGCGCGAGCGTCTGGTTCGCGAACGAATTCGACATCACGAACGACGGGTGGCCGGTCGCGCAGCCGAGGTTCACGAGGCGGCCTTCGGCCAGCAGGATGATGCGCTTGCCGTCCGGGAAGATGATGTGGTCGACCTGCGGCTTGATGTTTTCCCACTGGTACTGGCGCGTCGACGCGACGTCGATTTCCGAGTCGAAGTGACCGATGTTGCAGACGATCGCGTTGTGACGCATCGCCTTCATGTGATCGTGATTGATCACGTGGTAGTTGCCGGTGGCCGTCACGAAGATGTCGGCCTTGTCCGCCGCGTATTCCATCGTCACGACGCGGTAGCCTTCCATCGCCGCCTGCAGCGCGCAGATCGGATCGATTTCGGTGACCCACACGGTCGCGCCCAGGCCGCGCAGCGATTGCGCGCAACCCTTGCCCACGTCGCCGTAGCCGGCGACGACCGCGACCTTGCCCGCGATCATCACGTCGGTCGCGCGCTTGATGCCGTCGACGAGCGACTCGCGGCAGCCGTACAGGTTGTCGAACTTCGACTTCGTGACCGAATCGTTCACGTTGAACGCCGGGAACGGCAGGCGGCCGTCCTTTTCCATCTGGTACAGACGGTGCACGCCGGTCGTGGTTTCTTCCGTCACGCCCTTGATGTGCGCGAGGCGCTTCGAGTACCAGTTCGCGTCGACGTCGAGGTGCGCGGCGATCGACTTGTACAGCGCGACTTCTTCCTCGTTGGTCGGCTTCGCGATCACCGAACGGTCCTTCTCGGCCTTCGAGCCGAGGATCAGCAGCAGCGTGGCGTCGCCGCCGTCGTCCAGGATCATGTTCGCGAATTCGCCGTTCGGCCATTCGAAGATGCGGTGCGAGAACTCCCAGTATTCGTCGAGCGACTCGCCCTTGAACGCGAACACCGGCGTGCCGGCTTCGACGATCGCGGCGGCCGCGTGGTCCTGCGTCGAGAAGATGTTGCACGACGCCCAGCGCACGTCCGCGCCGAGCGCCTTCAGCGTCTCGATCAGCACGCCCGTCTGGATCGTCATGTGCAGCGAACCGGCAATGCGCGCGCCCTTCAGCGGCTGCTGCGCCTTGTATTCGTCGCGGATCTGCACGAGGCCCGGCATTTCGGTCTCGGCGATGTTGAGTTCCTTGCGGCCCCAGCCGGCCAGCGCCATGTCGGCGACGACGTAATCGTGGGAAGCCTTGGAATCGATAATGGCGTTCATCACGCCCTCCTTTCTAAAAAGTTTCTAGATTGGTGACGTGAGCGCCGTTCAGGAAGCGGGGCCGGCGCGAAAAAAATCGCCGCACGGCTGCTTGGTGAAGCCTTCCGAGCCTGGCGGACGCAGGATGGTCCGTCGCAACGCTCCTCGGAAAACGGAGGGGATTGTAGCAAATCGGCGCGCGAAATGCGCAAGCACCGCATACGGCGCGAGCGCGCGGCGCCGGCGCGCCGCCGCCGTCGGCAGAGGGTCAGGACTCCGCGCCCACCCACGCCTGCTCGCGCAGCCGCGCGCGCAGGCGCGCGACGGCCTGGCTGTGCAACTGGCACACGCGCGATTCGCTCACTTCGAGCACCGCGCCGATCTCGCGCAGATTCAGACCCCGTTCGTAGTACAGCGACATCAGCAGCTTCTCGCGCTCCGGCAGCCGCTCGATCGCCTCGACGAGCGCCTCGCGCAGGTGTTCGTCGAGCAGCGCCGACAGCGGATCGGCGTGATCGACCCGATAGCGGTCGAGGAACGGCTCGTCGTCGGCCGCGCGATCGAAATCCTCGTAGTAGATGAGCTGGCTGCCGTGCAGGTCCTGCAGCATCCCCTGGTATTCGTCGAGCGGCATGTTCAGGTGCTGCGCGATCTCGGTCTCGCTCGCCGAGCGGCCGAGGTGCTGCTCGACCTGGTGCACCGCGTGCTCGACCTCGCGCGAGGTCTTGCGCAGGCTGCGCGGCAGCCAGTCGTTGCTGCGCAGCTCGTCGAGCATCGCGCCGCGGATGCGCTGCGTCGCGTAGGTCTCGAACTGCGCGCCCTGGTCTTCCTTGTAGCGACCCGCCGCGTCCATCAGGCCGATCATGCCGGCCTGGATCAGGTCGTCGAGATCGACGCTCGCCGGCATTTTCGCGACGAGCTGCAATCCGAGGCGACGCACGAGCGGCGCGTATTGCGCGAGCACGTCGGCCTGGGACATCTTTCCTTGAGCGTTGTACATCATGGCTCCCTCCTCCGGGTGGCGCTCACGCGGCGTGTGCCGCGCCCGCCTCGTACGACGGCTTGCCGCCGGCGTGGACCGCGCGGCCCGCACCCGAACGCGGGCGCATCGGCCAGTACAACAGGTCGGCGGCAATCTGCCGGTAGTCGCGCGCGGCGGACGACGACGGAAACGCGTCGACCACCGCATGCATCAATTCGCGGGCGTGCTCGACGAGCGGATCGGCGCTCACGCAGCCCGCGTCGGCGATCGACACGGTCAGGTAGCGGTTCGCGACGCCCGCGAGGTTGTCGAACGCCGCCTTCGCGTCCGCGTGGCTGCCGACCTGGTTGGTCAGCACGCGGAACTGCGCGAACGCGTGCGTGAAATGCAGCCGCTTCATGCACGCATACGCCTCGGTGATCGCCTGCGCGGCGACCCGCGTGACGACCAGCACGTCGTGCGCTTCGCGCGCGAGCGCCGAGAACGACCCGTCGGCGCCGAGCTGCGCGTCGACGAGGACGATGTCGGCCGGGCCGTCGATGAAGTCGCTCAGTTGCGCGTCGCTGTAGCCGGCGCGCGCGAGCCGCGCCGCCGCGCACAGGCTGAAACCGGCCGCGACCCGCGTGCGCGCGCCGTCGCGCAGCCACGCGCCGGCGAGCGTCGCGCTGGCCGAGCGCACGTCGGCGCGCTCGTCGACGACGAGCACGTCCTTGCCGAGCGACGCGAGCGCCGCCGCGAGATTCACGACGGTCGACGTGCAGCCGACGCCCGCCGGCCCGCCCGTCACCGCGACGATGCGCGACGCGCGCCCGGCCAGCAGGCGGCGCAGCCCTTCGGCCTGATCGATGATCGGTTTATCCAAATCGCACCTCGTGCAGCTCGGCGGTGGAACGCGCGGTCAGTGCGGAGAGCAGCGTCGGCATGTCGTCGTCCTGCGGCACGAAGGGCGAGCCGTCGCGCGGCACGCAGAACGCGCTCTTCAGCAGGAATCGGGTCGACGCGACGTACAGGTTCTCCGGCACCTTCTGGCCGGTCGACACGTAGTGGACCGGCAGCTTGTAGCGGATCACCGTGTCGAGCACGCCGCCGAGGTGGGTCGCCTCGTCGAGCTTGGTCAGGATGCAGCCGGCCAGATCGGGGTGCTCGCCCGCGCTGCGGTAGGCCTGCACGACTTCGTTGAGCGTGTCGCCGTGGCTCGTCGCGTTCAGCAGCAGCAGGCGCTGCACCGGTGCGTTCGCGCCGTGCAGCATCGCGATCTGGTCGGACACCGCGCGGTCGCGCTGGCTCATGCCGATCGTGTCGATCAGCACGATGTGCTTGTTGCGCAGCTCGGACAGCGCGAGCGCGAGATCGCCCGCGTCCTTCACCGCGTGCACCGGCACGCCGAGGATCTTGCCGAAGATGCGCAGTTGTTCGTGGCCGCCGATCCGGTAGCTGTCGGTGGTCAGCAGCGCGACCTTGCTCGCGCCGAAGCGCATCACGCAGCGGGCGGCCAGCTTCGCGGTGGTGGTCGTCTTGCCGACGCCCGTCGGCCCCATCAGCGCGAACACGCCGCCGCGCTCCATCAGCGCGTCCTCGCTGTCGAGCACCGGCAGGTTCGACGCGAGCACCGACTGCGCCCATTCGGCGGCCTGCTCGAAGGTCTGCGCGCCGTCGCCGGCCGGCAGGTTGTCGACCAGCATCCGCACGAGCTGCGCGGAGAAACCGGCCGCGAACAGGTGCTTCGTCAGCGCGCCGTGAACGGCGCTGCGACGCTGGCGGTCGTGCCACATCAGGCTGTCGAACTGCTCCTCCATCATCCCGCGCAGCTCGCCGAGCTCGTGCATCACGGTGTCGTTGACGATCCGCTCGATGCGCGACTTCACCGCGTCGGCCACCGCGGCGGCCGCGTCGGAGGGCAGGCGCGTGCGGTCCGCCGCCCTCGCCGCGTACGCGGCGCCCGTGTCGGGTGTGCGCTTCGTGGCGGCCGGCGATCCGGCGGCAGGCATCCGGCGTTGGGCCTCACGCACGATGTCGCGGGCCCAGTCGGGCGGTGTCGCGCTGGCCGCGGGCTGCGGCGCGCTTGCCAGCGGCTCGACCGGCGCCTGCGCACGGGCGATCAGCGCGTCGCGCTGCTGCGTCAGGCGCTTCGCGTGCTCGACCAGCCACGGTGCCGGTTCGGAAGTGGCGGCAGGCGATCCTGCGGCCGGCGACCCGGCGGCATGCGCTCCGGCGGCCGGCGCGGCGATCGACGGCGCGGCGGCCGGCGCGTCCGCATCGCTCGACGAAGCCTGCATGTCAGCCTCTTGCGCGTCGGCGCTCGCGCCGAACACGGACGAGAACACGTCAGGCAGCCCGCCTTCGCCCGCCGCATACGGATTGACGGCCGGGCGCGGGGCGATGCCCGGGCGCGACACGATGCCCGGCACGGCGGCGGCCGGCACGGATTCCGGCAGGCGCGGCGAAGCGAAGCGCGGCCGCGCGGCCGGCGGCGCCACCGCGGCGAGATCCGAATCGGCGAGTGCGACGATTTCGACGCTGCCGTCATCGAGCGTGCGGTTCGACAGCACGACCGCGTCGGCGCCGAGCGCCTCGCGCACGAGACGAAGTGCGTCGCGGCTCGTTGCGCCGGTGAATTTGCGAATGTTCAAGCGGAACCCCCGATGACGTTAACGACTTTGATCGTGCGTGTGTCCGGCACTTCGGCGTACGACAGCACTTTCAATTGCGGCAGGCTGCGGCGCAGGAAACGCGCGAGCATCGCGCGCAGCGCGTGCTGCACCAGCAGCACCGGCGGCAGCCCGAGATTCTGTTGACGCAGCAACGCTTGCTGCGTGCCCGTCAGAAGGTTGTGCGCGAGGCCGGGCTCGAGGCCCGGGTTCGCGCCGGTGGCGAGCGCCTGCGACAGCACGCGCTCCAGATTCGCGTCGAGGCCCATCACCTGCATTTCGCCGTTGCCCGGATACCACTGCTGCGTGATCGCGCGGCCGAGCGAGAGGCGCACCGCCGCCGTGATCTCGAACGCGTCGCCGCGGCCCGCATGCTCGGACACGGCCTCGAGGATCGTGCGCATGTCGCGGATCGGCACGCCTTCCTCGAGCAGGTTCTGCAGCACCTTCTGCAGCGTGGTGAGCGAGATCGTCTTCGGCACGAGGTCCTCGACGAGCGACGGCGCGTCCTTGCCGGTGCGCTCGACGAGCGCCTGCACTTCCTGGCGGCCGAGCAACTCGGCCGCATGCTGGACGACCAGATGATTCAGGTGGGTCGCGACGACCGTGCTCGCGTCGACCACCGTGTAGCCGTACACCTGCGCCTGCTCGCGCATCGCGACGTCGATCCACACGGCCGGCAGCCCGAACGCCGGATCCTGCGTGACGGCGCCCGGCAGCGCGGCCGTCACCTGGCCCGGGTTGATCGCGAGCCACTGGCCCGGGAACACTTCGCCGAAGCCGATCTCGACGCCCTTCAGCGCGATCCGGTATGCGTTCGGCCGCAGTTCGAGGTTGTCGCGGATATGGATCACCGGCGGCAGGAAGCCGATTTCCTGCGCGAATTTCTTGCGGATGCTCTTGATGCGCTTGAGCAGCTCGCCGTCGCTGTTCTTGTCGACGAGCGGAATCAGCCGGTAGCCGACCTCGAGGCCGAGCGGGTCGATCAGCTGCACGTCGTCCCAGGTCGCTTCGTGGCTGTCGGCCGGCAGCACGGCGGGCGGCGCGATGTCGGTCACGTCGCCGGCCGCCTTGCGGGCCGCCGCGCGCCGGGTCTGCGTGCGCGCGAGCCAGATCGCGCCGGCGCCGAGCGCGAGGAAGGCGAAGTGCGGCATCCCGGGGATCAGCCCCATCAGCACGATGATCGCGCCGGTGATGTTCAGCACGCGCGGGTTCGTGAACAGCTGGCCGGTGATCTGCGTGCCGATGTCCTCGTCGGTCGCGACGCGCGACACGATCACGCCGGCCGCGGTCGAGATCACGAGCGACGGGATCTGCGCGACGAGGCCGTCGCCGATCGTCAGCAGCGTGTAGTTGGTGCCGGCCGCGGCGAAGCTCATGTCGTGCTGGACCATCCCGACGATCAGCCCGCCGATCACGTTGATCGCCATGATGATCAGGCCGGCGATCGCGTCGCCGCGCACGAACTTCGACGCGCCGTCCATCGACCCGTAGAACTCGGCTTCCTGCGAGACGGCCAGGCGCCGCTTGCGCGCCTGTTCCTCGTTGATGAGGCCCGCGTTCAGGTCGGCGTCGATCGCCATCTGCTTGCCGGGCATCGCGTCGAGCGTGAAGCGCGCGGACACTTCGGCGATCCGCCCCGCGCCCTTCGTGATCACCATGAAGTTGATGATCATCAGGATCACGAACACGACGATGCCGACCGCGAAGTTGCCGCCGACGAGGAAGTGGCCGAACGCCTCGATCACCTGGCCGGCGGCATCCGGCCCGGTGTGGCCTTCGAGCAGCACGACGCGCGTCGACGCGACGTTCAGCGACAGGCGCAGGAGCGTCGAGAACAGCAGCACGCTCGGGAACGCCGCGAAGTCGAGCGGCTTCATCGTGTACATGCTGACGAGCAGCACCATCACGGACAGCGCGATGTTGAACGTGAACAGCAGATCCAGCAGCACCGGCGGCAGCGGCAGGATCATCATCCCCAGGATCATGCAAATGAGGATCGGGCCCGCGAGCGCGCGCAGGTTGGTGCCCGCGAACGGGTTCGTGCGTTTGGCGAACAGGCCGGTGGTCGGGGTGCTCATGCTGCGCTCCCTTGCTGGCCGAGCGCGTCTTCGGCTTCTTCACGTTCGTCGTCGGCGGCGACCGACGCGCCCTTGTCGAGTTCGGCCGGCACGTCGAGATCGACCGGCACCGCCGGGAACGCGCCGCCTTCCGAACGGAAGCGCTTGAGCTGGTAGACCCACGCGAGCACTTCGGCGACCGCCGAGTACAGCGAGCCGGGGATCTCGCGCTCGAGTTCGACGTTGTGATACAGCGCACGCGCGAGCGGCGGCGCTTCGAGCAGCGGCACGTTGTGTTCGGCCGCGAGTTCGCGGATGCGCGCGGCGACGAGGTTCACGCCCTTCGCGACGACCTTCGGCGCGCGCATCTCGCCATCCGTGTATTGCAGCGCGACCGCGAAGTGCGTCGGGTTCGTGACGACGACGTCGGCCTTCGGCACGGCCGCCATCATCCGGCGGCGGGCGATCGCGCGCTGCTGCTGGCGAATCCGCCCCTTCACGTGCGGGTCGCCCTCGTTCTCGCGATGCTCGCGCTTCACTTCTTCCTTCGTCATGCGCAACTTCTTGTTGTACTGCCAGAGTTGGTAAGGCACGTCGAGCCCGGCGACCACCAGCATCCCGGCGACCGTCGTGCCGCAGCACACGGCGACCAGATGCAGCGCATCGGGCAGCGCGGCGCCGAGCGGCTGGGTCGCGAGGCCGAGCAGTTCGTCCTTGCTGCGCCAGATCGCGACGCCGCCGATCCCGCCGACGACCAGCGTCTTCGCGATCGACATCCCGAGCTGGATCGGCCCCTGGATCGAGAACATCCGGCCGAGCCCCGAGATCGGGTTCAGGCGGTCGAACTTCAGTTCGAGCGTCTTCTGCGAAATCAGCCAGCCGCCCAGCGCCATCGGCGCGAGCAGCGCGGCGACGCCGGTGAGCGCGAGGAGCGGCAGCAGCGCGGCGAAGCCTTCGAGGCTCGCGCTGCCGGCCGCCGACAGCATCCGGTCGGTGTCGAACGCGGTCGCGCGATCGAACGTGAACGCGCCGCGCAGCATCGCCTGCAGATGCGCGCCCGACGGGCCCGCGAACAGCCATGCGCCGTAGAACCCCGCCGCGAGCAGTGCGAACGAAGCCAGTTCGCGCGAACGCGCGACCTGCCCCTCCTCGCGCGCCTTCTCGCGGCGCCTGGGAGTGGCGGCTTCGGTCTTGTCGAGATCGCTCTCGTCTGCCACGGGGCCTCCAGTCGGGTACGGCGGAATGCCGTTTTTCAGTGACACCGATTATTCATGGAGGCGTCAAACGCCGATCGGTCGAGCAAAGCCGGGAAAGGGGGGTATTTCGGGGAATCGGGCGAGCGGCCGCGAACGCGGCCGGAGCGGGGGCGGAACGACGCGCGGCGCGGCGCGAAAGCGGGCCGGGCGGCGCATCGGCGAAATGGCGGCCGCAGGCGGGACGGTGACGGTGAGATGCGAAGGGAACGGTGAAACGGCGGGCGGGAAAGCGGGAGAAGCGCGGGAAAGCGGGAAAAGCGGGGCAAACGGCCCCCAACGACGTCGCGCGTCGGGGGCCAGCGTCGGTCAGACGGCCGGAATCGGGTCCGCGCCGAAACGGTTCGGGCCTTCGGTGCCGCGCGAGCACATCCACACGAGCAGCAGGATGCTGCCGACGATCGGAATCAGCGCGAGCAGCAGGAACCAGCCCGAGCGGCCCGTATCGTGCAGGCGGCGCACGCTGACCGCGATGCCCGGAACGATCAGCGCGAGCGACACCAGGGAGATCGCGCCGAGCAGCAGCAGCGTGATCAGGCCGCCGTCGCGGCCGGCCGCGCCGATGGCCTGGCCGACGATCGACAGCACACAGCTCAGCAGCGCGAAATACCAGTATTCGGCGCGGCGCGCACGGCCTTCGAACGTGGCGTATTTATTCAGTACGGCACGAATGGCTTCGGAAAAATTCATCTTATTACCCTCCTGTTTTATATTGGCACCCCGGAAACAACGCCGAAATTATAGGGTTGAATTTCAGTGCGCTCCATCTCTTTTCGCATGCGGCGCACTACGCGCACAGGGGCGTATCGCCCGCCCATATGACACGGAAATGGCTGCAATGGCGCATTTCGGCTTGGCCGGGGCTTGCACGCCGCGTCATTTTAATAATCGTGAAGATCTGACGGAAACGACGGCCCGGATAATCCGGCATTTGATTACAGCCGAATGAAACGGCCGCCCCGATAATCGACTCGAGTATCCGGCATGCGATTAACCGGGCAGCCGGCAATACGCAGGCGCGGCGGTCGCGTCACCCTTCGCCATTGTCGATACCGGCCGCATCGCCTGGCCCGACGGCAATACGGCACGGGCGGCCACCGGCCTCAAAGGCGTGAAAGACGTGAAAAGCCTGAACGGCCAGACCGAGCGAAGCGGCCTGGCCGACCGCCCCTAACCGGCCGCCGCCCGCTGCAGCGCGCCGAGATCGAGCTTCTTCATCGTCATCACCTGCGCCATCACGCGCTCGGCGCGGGCCGGGTCGCCCGTCATCAGCTCGGCCATCTGCACGGGCACGACCTGCCACGACACGCCGAAGCGGTCGCGCAGCCAGCCGCATTGCTGCGCGCGCGCGTCGCCGCCTTCGGACAGGCGCGCCCAGTAATGGTCGATCTCGTCCTGGTCGCGGCAGTTGACGACGAACGACACGGCCGGCGTCATCTGGAACACGGGGCCGCCGTTCAGCGCGACGAACGCCTGCCCGTCGAGTTCGAACGCGACCGTCATCACCGTGCCCTCGGCCTGTCCGGACGCATGCGCGCCGGCCTTGCCGTAGCGCGCGACGTGCACGATGCGCGCGTTGTCGAACACCGATACGTAGAAATGGGCCGCCGCCTCGGCGTCGCGGTCGAACCACAGGAACGGCGTGATGCGTTGTATGCGCGGGGTCATGGCGCTGTCTCCTCGATGTCGTGCCGGCACCGGTGCCGGTCTTACATCGTAGGCGCTGCACGCGCACACGGCGGCGATTCGATCCGTAGTGCGCGCGCGGCCGGCTCTCGGATAAAAAAAGGGGGCGATCGCTCGCCCCCTCTTTGCTGCTGCCCGCGGCCGTGCCGCGTCAGAACGCGACGAACGGCTGCGCGCCGCCGCTCGCGGTCTTGTCCATCCCGAAGTAGATCGTCTTGCCGTAGAAGTGCGGCATGCCGATGTCGAGCCAGCTGGACGAGCCGAACGGCCCCGCGATGTCGTTGAACGCGAACGTCGACGAATTCGAGAACAGCGAATCCGCGTTCGCGACCGGCATCGACACGGTGCCCGATGCGCCGTTCTGGCCGCTCAGCGTCGCCGAATAGGTGGTCGTGGACGACGGGCAGTAGAACTCCGTATTCCTCGAACAAACCGTCTGCGCCGAATCGTTGAAGAAATACGCGTTCGAGCCCGTATCGAAGAACGCGGTCACGTTGCGCCCCTGGAACGTCGCGCTGACGTCGCCGGTCGTGGTCGACGTCATCACCGTCTTGCCGCTCAGGTTCGGCAGGCCGAACGTCAGCGTGCCGGTCGCGCTCGCCTGCCCGTTGTCCGAGATGGTCGGCATCTGCACGCTCACGCCGTCGTTGTTCGCGAAACGATGCACGGGGTTCGCCACCTGCTGCGCGAGCGGCACGAGCGCGACCGTGCAGCTCGCGTTGTCGCCGTTCGGGCACGCGTAGTAGTTGTTGCTCGTCGACGTCGACGTCGCACACGTCGTGCCGCAGTCGTACGGCGCCGGCCCGATGCCGAGGATCCCGTTCGCGCCGAGCGTGCCCGTCGAGTTGGCCGACGCGCCGCCGTTCGTGCACGAGCTCGGCACGTTCGCCGTGCCGAGGTCGCCGATGATCTGCACCGGCAGCGACGCCGCCTGCTCGGAGCCGATCGACAGGTCGACCGTGCGCACCGACCCCCACGTGTAGCTCGACACGAACTTGCCGCATTCGGCGACCGGCGCGCCGCCGCTCGTCACATGCGGCAGGCTGCCAAGGACGCCCGACACCGCGCTGCCGACGAGCCGCAGCCCGTAGGACGCGGTATCGACGAGCACGTTGTTGACGATCTGGCAGTTCGACGTGCCCGGCACGCAGACCTTCACGCTGACGGTCGGGATGTTGATCACGTTCGCGGCGCCGGCGCCGACCGTGATGACGGCCGTGTTGCCGCTGTTGCCGTCGGAGCCGTTGTTGCCGGTATTGCCGTTGTTGCCCGCACTGCCGCCGCCGCCATCGCCGCCGCCGCATGCCGTCACGAGCACGGCCGTCGCGGCCAGGAGGCCCAGCACGCAGAGCCAGCGCTTGAATGTACGAGGAATGCTCAAGATCGCTCTCCCGCTGTCACTGGATATCGGTGCCGGCCACGCCGGCAGGCAGCGCCGACGGCAGCCATGCCTGGCCGGAGAAGGCGCCCATGTGGCCGCCCGTCCGGATCACGAGGCCGCTCGTCTCGACGGCCACCGGCGCGCGCCAGCCGCGCGCCCGGTGCGCCGCCTGGACGCCGGCCGTGTACTGCGGGAAATAGCTGCCGAGCAGCGACGCGAGATCCGGCATCGTCGGCCCGCGCCAGGCGAGGCCGAACACGCTGCCTGCGGCCGACGTGTATTCGTGGATGACGGTGCCCGACCCGAGCGTGATCTCGCGCACGGTATAGGCGGCCGCGCTCGTCTGCACGCCGTCCGCCGAGCGCATCGCGCGCTGCAGCGCGCGCACGGTGGCGGCCTGATCGTCCGCCGGCGGCGACATCGGCGCGCCGCCCAGTTCCGCGTGTGCGTGGACCGCCCACAGCACACCCATTGCAGCCGTCGCGTGCGCGACGGTCCAGCCCAAGCGTTTCAGCTTCACGTTCCCCCCCAAGGGACTGGCTGCGTTGCCGACGGCGCCGCCATCGGCCCGCGCCGCCTGTCCACTGATGAATCGTACGAATGACCCTGCGTTGCTGCTGACGCGTAGTATGCCTGCGGAGTGTGTCCGAGTGTCAATTCGACGCAGGATCACGCCGCGCAGCGGCGGCGGCGGGCACTAAGGAACGACGCAAGAAAGGGGAATGCGCGCATCGGCGGCCCCGCGGAACGGGGCGCCCGGCAAAGGGGCGCCCGGCAATGGGGCGCCCGGCAATGGGGCGCCCGGCGAAGGGGCGCGCGGCTGCGCCGCGGCGGGTCAGAAACCGAGGCTCGCGAGCAGGTCGTCGACCTGCCCCTGGTCCTGAACCACGTCGGATTTGCCTTCCGGCGCGATCTGCGGGCCGTTCAGCAGCGACTCGGGGCTGCCGGTCGCGCTGATCTGTTCGGCCGCGAGCGCGGCGGCGGTGGCCGCGAACTGCTCGCGCCGCTCGGGCGCGATGTTCTCGACGAGCACGGTGAGGAGCTGTTGCTCGATCAGGTAGACCATGTCCATGATCTTCTTGATCACCTGCCCGGTCAGATCCTGGAAATCCTGCGCGAGCATGATCTCGAGCAGTTGCGCGCGGGTCGCCGCCGTCGATTCGGGCAGCGTGCGCAGGAACGCGCGCGTATCGTCCATCAGCTCGCGCACTTCCGCGTGCTCGATCGGCGCCGCATACCACTGCGCCCAGCGTGCGTCAAGCGCCTCGGCCTCGTTCTGGACGCGCTCCTGCATCGGCTTCGCGATCTCGATCGCATTCAGCACGCGCACCGCGGCCTGCTCGGTCATCGTCGCGACGTAGCGCAGGCGGTCGCGCGCATCGGGCACGGCTTCGGCCGCGCGCTCGACATGCTTGTCGAGCCCGAGCTCGCGCATCGAATCGCGCAGCGTGCGCGTGACGTGGCCGATGCGCGCGAGGATCCGGTCGCTCGCGTAATCGGCGCCTTCGGCATGGCCGTCGGCGTTGACCGCCGCGCCGGCGAGCGCCGCATGGATCGGCTCGTTCACGTTCAGCTCCCGGTCTTGGCCATCTTGTCGATGATCTTGTTCAGCTTCTCGTCGAGCGTCGCGGCCGTGAACGGTTTCACGACGTAGCCGCTCGCGCCGGCCTGGGCGGCCGCGATGATGTTCTCCTTCTTCGACTCGGCCGTGACCATCAGCACCGGCAGGTGCGTGAGCGTCGCGTCCGCGCGGATTTCCTTCAGCATCGCGAGGCCGTCGAGGTTCGGCATGTTCCAGTCGGAGATCACGAAGTCGAAGCCGCCGCCGCGCAGCCGCGCGAGGCCGGCCGCGCCGTCTTCCGCCTCGTCGACGTTCGTGTAGCCCAGTTCCTTGAGCAGGTTGCGGACGATCCGGCGCATCGTCGGGAAATCGTCCACCACCAGGATTTTCATGCTCTTGTCCATCGTCGTTCCTTTCCAGATTCGTTTCCGTCGAGGCGTGTAGCGTGGCACGCGCCCCGTGACATTCCATTCACACGCGCTGCACGCGGTCGCCCATCGTCGCCAGGCGCGCCATCACGCGGCGGCTCATGTCGGCGAGCGGCGCGACCTCGTCCGCGCCGCCGAGCGCGATCGCCTCGCGCGGCATCCCGAACACGATGCAGCTCGCTTCGTCCTGCGCGAACGTGTAAGCGCCCGCGCGTTTCATTTCCAGCAGGCCGGCCGCGCCGTCGCGGCCCATCCCGGTGAGGATCACGCCGATCGCGTTCTTGCCCGCGTGCGTCGCCGCCGAGCGGAACAGCACGTCGACCGACGGGCGGTGCCGGTTCACCGGCGGCTCGTCCGACAGTTGCGCAATATAGTTCGCGCCGCTTCTCGCGAGCAACAGGTGTGCGTGCCCCGGCGCGATGTACGCATGGCCGGGCAGCACGCGTTCGCCGTGCTCGGCTTCCTTCACCGCGATCCGGCACAGCCCGTTCAGCCGCTGCGCGAACGACTTCGTGAAGCCCGGCGGCATGTGCTGCGCGATCAGCACGGCCGGCGCATCCGGCGGCAGCGGCGTCAGCACTTCGCGGATCGCCTCGGTGCCGCCCGTCGACGCGCCGATGATGATCAGCTTCTCGGTACTGACGAGCGGGTTGTTGATCATCGGCGCGGCCGCGGCGCTGTCCGCCGCGCGCGCGGCGGCCTGCGGCTGCGGCGCCTGGCGCACGCGCGCGCGCGACGCCGCGCGGATCTTGTCGGCGAGCTTTTCCGCGTAGTCGAGCATCCCGTCGCGAATCCCGACGCGCGGCTTCGTGACGAAATCCACCGCGCCGAGTTCGAGCGCGCGCAGCGTGATTTCCGAGCCGCGCTCGGTCAGCGACGACACCATCACGACCGGCATCGGCCGCAGGCGCATCAGCTTCTCGAGGAAGTCGAGCCCGTCCATGCGCGGCATTTCGACGTCGAGCGTGAGCACGTCGGGGTTGTGCTGCTTGATGAGCTCGCGCGCGACGAGCGGATCGGGCGCGGTCGCGCACACCGTCATGTCGGGCTGGCTGTTGATGATCTCGGTCATCAGGCTGCGGATCAACGCCGAATCGTCGACGCACAATACTTTGATCTTCTGCACTGCGGTCATGCCTCCTGCTTTCTTGATAGGTTTGCCGCCCGTCCGCCGCCGGCTGCGGCCGCGCTGCCGCCGGCCGGCGCGGCGCCGCGCCCGCCGAACAGCTCGATGCGCGGGCGCGCCGGCTGCGGCGCGGCAGGCCGCTTCGCGGCAAACAGCTCGACGTGCGCGCGGCGGGCGCGCTCGGCCTCGCGCGCGAGCGCGGCTTCGCGCTCGGTCACGCCCGGCACCTGCAGCCGCAGCTTCTTCACCATCGCGCGCCCGCTGTGCGGCATGAACGCGACCTTGCGCGGATGCACGCCCTGCAAGTCTTCCGCGGTGATGCGGATGCGCTCGAGCGCGAGGTAGCGGCGCACGAAATCGGCGTTGCGATCGCCGATGTTGATCGTCGTCATCCCGGCCAGCACGGCCGCGCCGCCGAACACCTTCGCCTCGAAGCGCTCGCGGCGCCCGCCGGCCTTGATCAGCTCGTTGATCAGCACTTCCATCGCATACGCGCCGTAGCGCATCGATTCCGACGCGGCCGCGCCCGGATCGGCGCCGTCGTCCGGCAGCATGAAGTGGTTCATCCCGCCGATGCCCGCGTACGGGTCGTGCAGGCACGCGGCGACGCACGAGCCGAGCACGGTCATCAGCACCATGTCATCGGCCGTCGTGTAGAACTCGTTCGGCAACAGCTTCACGCCGGGGCGCTCGAAGTGGTTGTCGAAGTAGCGATTGGTCGCGATCGGCAGTGCGCTCATCCGCGCTCTCCCAGGGCCGGCGCGCCGCTCGCGGCCCGTGCGCGCACGGGCGACGGCAGCTCGGCCGCCGCGCTCGCCGGCGCACCGCGCGCGCGCGCGCCCTGCGCGGCGTCGCGCGTGAGTTCGTACACCGTCTGCCCGCGCAGCCGGAACGCCTGGGTCACGTACGTGAAGTTCTCCGAATGGCCGGCGAACAGCAGGCCGCCCGGCTTCACGAGCGGCTCGAAGCGCGACAGCACCTGCCCCTGCGTCGGCTTGTCGAAATAGATCATCACGTTGCGGCAGAAGATCGCGTCGAACGGCTTCGCGATCCCGTAGTCCGCATCGGTCAGGTTCAGTTGCTCGAAGCGGATCATCGCGCGCAGCTCGGGCCGCACCTTCACGCGGCCGGCCTGCGCGCCCGTGCCCTTCAGGAAGAAGCGCTTGAGCCGCTCCGGCGACAGGTGCTTGACCTGGTCGTACGTGTAGATGCCGGCTTCGGCCTTCGCGAGCACCTGCGTGTCGAGATCGGTCGCGAGGATCGACGCGCCGCGCGCGGCCGTTTCGCCGAGCGCCTCGATCAGCGTGATCGCGATCGAGTACGGCTCCTCGCCGGTCGACGCCGCCGAGCACCAGACCGAGACCGGCGCCGGCCGCCCTTTCACGAATTCCGACAGGATCGGGAAATGATGCGCCTCGCGGAAAAACGCGGTCAGGTTGGTCGTCAGCGCATTGGTGAACGCTTCCCACTCGAGCGGATCGTCTTCCTGTTCGAGCAGGTCGAGGTAGTCGCGGAACGTGTCGAGGCCGCGCGCCCGCAACCGCCGCGCGAGACGGCTGTAGGCCATGTCGCGCTTGTGCTCGGACAGCGAGATGCCCGCGCGTTGGTGGATCAGCGCGCGAATGCGTGCGAAATCCGCGCCGGTGAACGCGAAGTCGCGCCCCGGCTCGCCCGCGCGAGGCGAGGCATCCGGTGCATCGGGTCGAAACGGCGCGCGCGCGTGCTGCATGGCTTAGAAGGTCTCCCAGTCGTCGTCGGACGCGCCGGCGGCCGCCAGCGCGGGCTTCTCGCCGCTCAGCGCCGGGCGCACGAGCGCGGGCTTCGCGGCCGGCTTGTCCGCCGGGGCGGCCGTCTTCGCCAGACGCGGGCCATAGCCGCCCGCCGCGGCGGCGCCACCCCGGGCAGCCGGTGCGTCCTTCTGCGTGCGCGGCGCGGCGTCGGCCGCGCGCTTCGCTTCGTGCTCGGCGCCCGACGCAGCCGTGCGCGACGCCGGCGCGGCGCGCCGTGCCGCCGGCTGGGCCGCGGCCTGCGGCGCCGGCAGCGCGGCGACCGGCGCGTCGTGGCGCGACGCCGACGGCAGCGCCGCCGGTTCGTGCGCGGCCGGCCGCGCGACGCTGCGCGCTGGCGCGAGCGCGATGCCGCCCGCGACGCGCCAGCCCGACACGATCGCCTTCATCTGGCGCGTCTGCTCCTCGAGCGACGCGGCTGCGGCGGCCGCCTGCTCGACGAGCGCCGCGTTCTGCTGCGTGACCGCATCCATCTGGCCGACCGCGCGGTTGACCTGCTCGATGCCGGTCGACTGCTCGTCGGACGCGGCGCTGATCTCGCCCATGATGTCGGTCACGCGGCGCACGGCCTGCACGATCTCGTCCATCGTCGAGCCGGCGCGCGCGACGAGCGCCGACCCGCTGTCGACCTTCTCGGCCGAATCGCCGATCAACTGCTTGATTTCCTTCGCGGCGCTCGCGCTGCGCTGCGCGAGCGAGCGCACCTCGCCCGCGACCACCGCGAAGCCGCGGCCCTGCTCGCCGGCGCGCGCCGCCTCGACGGCCGCGTTCAGCGCGAGGATGTTGGTCTGGAACGCGATGCCTTCGATCGTGCCGATGATGTCGACCACCTTGCCGGAGCTCGCCGCGATGTCCTGCATCGTCGACACGACCTGGCCGACCACCTCGCCGCCCTGCGTCGCGATGTCCGACGCGTTCACCGCGAGCTGGCTCGCCTGCCGCGCGTTCTCCGCGTTCTGCCGCACGGTGCCCGTCAGCTGCTCCATGCTCGACGCGGTTTCCTGCAGCGACGCGGCCTGCTCCTCGGTGCGCTGCGACAGGTCGATGTTGCCGGTGGCGATCTCGCGCGCGCCGACGTCGATCGATTCGGTGCCGCGATGCACGGCCTGCACCATCGTCGTCACCGCGTCCTGCATCCGCTTGATGCCGCCGAACAGGCGGCCGATCTCGTTCGTGCTCGATACGTTCACCGGCTGCGTGAGGTCGCCCCCGGCAATGCGCTCGAAGTGCGCGATCGCATCCTCGATCGGCTGGACGATCAGCCCGCGCAGCACGAAGCGGATCGCGATCACGACGACGAACGCGATCGCGATGCCGGCCGCGATCAGCGCGACCATCGTCGAGATCTGCGACTGCGTCGCGGCCTGACGTTCTTGCGCGCGCTTCTGCAGCGCCGCGATCACGGCCGATGCCGTCTGGTCGAACGCGACGAACATCGGGCTGATCTTCGTGTCCGCCACCGCGTGGTACGCGGCCATGTCGCCCGCGCGCGCCGCGGCAAATTCGGGCTCCACGCCTTCCTTCACGATCGTCGTGTAGCGTGCGGCGAGCTCGTCGAGAAGCGCCTGCTCGACACCGAGCTTCGGCGTCGACTGGAACGCCTGCCAGTTCTGGTTCGACTTCGCGAACAGCTCCTGCGCGCGGTCGAGCACCTTCGCCGCGTCGGCCGCGTTGCCGGCTTCGGTCAGCGTACGGAAGCGATCGAGCGCCACGCGCGAGCGCAGCAGTTGCGCGGCCGTGTCGTCGAGCGTGTGGATCGCCGGCAGGTCGACGTGCGCGATCTCGTCGAGCGAACGGCTCGCCTGATTGAGCGCGTAGAGGCCGAGCCCGCCGACCGCGGCGGCCAGGCACACGAGGATGAGTCCGACCGCCGTGAGCGTCGTGCGGATCGACCAGTTATGCAACATTGCAGATTCTCCCGAAATTGCTGCGCGCGCGGCGCGCTTACCCGCCGAGTGTCTCGATCAGCGCCATTTCACGGCTCGACATCAGCTTCTCGATGTCCATCAGGATCAGCATCCGGCCGTCGACCGTGCCGAGGCCGGTCAGGTACTCGGTCGTCAGCGTCGCGCCGAATTCCGGCGCCGGCATGATCTGGTCGGTCTGCAGCGTCAGCACGTCCGACACGCCGTCGACCACCATCCCGACCACGCGGTTCGACACGTTCAGGATGATCACGACGGTCTGGTGGTCGTACTCGACGCGGCCGAGGTGGAACTTGATCCGCATGTCGACGATCGGCACGATGATCCCGCGCAGGTTGATCACGCCCTTGATGAACTCGGGCGCGTTCGCGATTCGCGTGACGCTGTCGTAGCCGCGGATTTCCTGCACTTTCAGGATGTCGATCCCGTATTCCTCGTCGCCGAGCGTGAAGACGAGGAATTCCTGGCCCGTCGCATCGCCGTGTTCGGCGTCGCGGCGGCTCGTGGCCGCGTTCGCCGCGGCCGGATTGATCATTTGAACTTCAGCGGACACGTTTGCCCCCAATCGGTTGATGGCGAGAGTCAGAAGACGGCGAGTTCGGCGCCCGCACGGGCGCCGTGCGTCGCACGGGTTTCGCGGTTCAGCGCCGCGACGTCGACGATCAGCGCGACGCTGCCGTCGCCCAGGATGGTCGCCGCCGAGATGCCGTGGACCTTGCGGTAATTGGTTTCGAGGTTCTTCACGACCACCTGCTGCTGGCCGACCAGCTCGTCGATCAGCATCGCGAAGCGGCGCCCCTCGGTTTCCATGATCGTGACGATCCCCTGGGTCGGGTCGGTGCGCGCGTCGTCGACCGAGAACACCTCGTGCAGCGCGACGAGCGGCAGGTATTCGCCGCGCACGCGCACCACGCGCTCGCCGTTGCCGACCGTGTAGATGTCGTCGTTCGACGGCTGCAGCGACTCCATCACGAAGTTCAGCGGCAGGATGAAGATCTCGCTGCCCACCTTCACCGACATCCCGTCGAGGATCGCGAGCGTGAGCGGCAGCACGATCCGCGTGGTCGTGCCGCGGCCGGCCTGCGACGAGATTTCGACATGGCCGCCCATCGACTGGATGTTGCGCTTCACCACGTCCATCCCGACGCCGCGGCCCGACACGTCGGTCACCGTCTCGGCCGTCGAGAAGCCCGGCGCGAAGATCAGTTGCCAGACTTCGTCGTCGCTGATGTTCTCGGAGATCTGCATGCCCTGTTTCGCGGCCTTCGCGAGGATCCGCTCGCGGTTCAGGCCCGCGCCGTCGTCGCTCACCTCGATCACGATGTTGCCGCCGTGATGCGCGGCCGACAGCACGAGCTGGCCGACCGCATCCTTGCCGGCGGCGACGCGCTTGTCGACCGTTTCGATCCCGTGGTCGAGGCTGTTGCGCACGAGGTGCGTGAGCGGATCGATGATCCGTTCGATCAGGCTCTTGTCGAGCTCGGTCGCCTGGCCGAACGTCACGAGCTCGACCTGCTTGCCGAGCTTGCCGGCGAGATCGCGCACGAGGCGCGGGAAGCGGCTGAACACGTAGTCCATCGGCATCATGCGGATCGACATCACCGCTTCCTGCAGGTCGCGCGCATTGCGCTCGAGCTGCGCCATCCCGTTGAACAGGCGGTCGTGCAGCGCGGGATCGAACGCGCTGGCCGTCTCGGCCAGCATCGCCTGCGTGATCACCAGTTCGCCGACGAGGTTGATCAGTTGGTCGACCTTCTCGACGCCGACGCGGATCGAGCTGCCTTCTGCGCCGCCCGCGGCCGCGGCGGCCGGGCGGGCGCGCTTGTCGTCGTGATGCGCGGCGGCGGCCGGCGCCGCGTGTTCGGCCGGCTGCGGTTGCGCTCGAGCGTGTTGCTGCGGCGGCGTGGCGGCTGCCGCGGCCGGGGCGGCGGGCGGCTCGGCCGGCGCCGAAGCAGCCGGCTGCGCGGCGGCGGCCTGCGGCGCGAACACCTCGACGCGTGCGGGCGGCGCGGCCGCGGCGGCCGGGGCGGCGGCCACTGCGGCGGCGTCCTTCGCATCGCCGGCGGCGGCCGGCGCCGTGCCGCGTGCGACGCGAATCTGGCTTTCGTCGATCACGAAGCAGCACACGGCGACGATGTCGTCGGACGGCACCTCCGATTCGACCCACAGCGACAGGTCCGCGCCCGCTTCCTCGCGGCCGACGATCCGGCCGAGGTTGCCGAGTTCCTCGGTGAGCAGCGCCTGATCCTTCGCGTCGACGCCGACCAGCGTGATCTTCAGGTGCGGGCCGTCGGCATCGGCGTCAGCCGCCGGATGCGCGGCCGCGACGGCCTGCTCGACCACATGGTCGGGCGCGCGATCGCCGCTTGCGACGGGCTCGGCGGCCGGCGCCACGGCGGCGGCGACCGGCATAGGCGCGGCCGGCGCCGGCTCGGCTGCCGCGGGCGCGCCCGAGCCGCTTTCGGCCTTCAGCCGCTCGAGCTTCGCGCAGATCGCCGCGGCGGCGGCCGCGTCCGGTTCGGCGCTCGCGCGGTAGTCGACGAGCTGGTCGGACAGCACGTCCTTCGTTTCCAGGAACGCGTCGACCATCTCCTTGGTCAGCGTCAGCTCATGGTTGCGCGCGCGGTCGAGCAGCGATTCGAGGATGTGCGTCGTATCGGTCAGCGCGGAGAAGCCGAACGTCGCCGCGCCGCCCTTGATCGAATGCGCGGCGCGGAAGATCGCCGCCAGATCCTCGGGATCGGGCGAATCGACGTCCAGGTTCAGCAGCAGCTGCTCCATCTGCGCGAGCAACTCGTCCGCTTCGTCGAAAAAGGTCTGGTAGAACTGAGTGATGTCGAGAGTCATGCCCGGTCACCGGTTGAATTCGTCGCGTTCATGTCAGGAGGCAGCCGGCTCGGACAGCGTGGCGACCAGGTCGACCAGCACGCCCGGGTCGATCGGCTTTTCGATCCAGCCGGTCGCGCCCGCGTCGCGTGCCGCGTCCTTGAACGCGTCGCTGCCCTCGGTCGTCAGGATGAGGATCGGCGTGTCCGCGTACGCGCTCAGCTTGCGCAGCGCGGCGATCACCTCGAGCCCGCTCTTGCGCGGCATGTTCTGGTCGGTCAGGACCAGGTCGTACGGCGCCGTCGCCGCCATGTCGAAGCCGGCTTCGCCGTCCGGCGCCACCGTCACGTCGTAGCCGGCCTGCGCAAGCGTCGCCTGCAGCAGCGCACGCATGGTCGCGGAGTCGTCGATGGCGAGAATGGTTCGGATCATGTCTGTCTCGGAAACGTCAGGGTTTCGGCGCCACGGCCACGGCGCTCGCCACGACCGGACGCGCCGCCGGCGTCGGGCCGCCGAGCTGCTGCGCGAGCAGCTTCGAACCGGCCGCGTCGGCGGACAGCGTCGTCGTCGTCGCGTCGTCGCGCATCAGCGCTTCTTCGGATTTGCGATTCAGCACGATCACGCTGATCCGGCGGTTTTCCGGATCGAGCGGATCGGCCTTGTTCAGGTTCTGCGTCGACGCGAGGCCGAGCACGCGCAGCACTTTCGCCTCGTCCATGCCGCCGGAGATCAGCTCGCGGCGCGATGCGTTCGCGCGATCGGCCGACAGCTCCCAGTTGCTGTAGCCGCCCTCGCCGCCCGCGTACGGCACGGCGTCGGTGTGGCCCTGGACGATGATCCGGTTCGGCACGTCGTTCAGCGTCTTGCCGATCTCGCGCAGGATGTCGCGCATGTACGGCTCGACGTGGTCGCTCGACATCGCGAACATCGGCCGCTTCTGCGAATCGACGATCTCGATGCGCAGCCCCATCAGCGTCGAATCGATGCGGATCTGCTGCTTGAACTGGCGCAGCGTCGGATTGGCCTCGATCGCGGCCATCAGCTTGATCTGCAGGTCGTGCAGGCGCGTCTGCTCGAGCCGGTCCTGCGCGCCCTGCGCCTGCGACCGCGAATGCTCGTCGCCCGCCTTCGCGAGGCGCTCGGCAAGCGGCGTCGTGCCGTCGGTGCGGCGCAGCGTGCCGGCGTCCGCGCTCGACAGGTCGCGGCCGCCGCCGTTGATGATGCTGGAATCCTGCGAGCTGCGGTCGCCGCTGCCGAGGATCGCGGCCTTCAGCGGCATGTTGAAGTATTCGGCGATCCCCTTCAGCTGCACCGGCGTGACCGAGCTCAGCAGCCACATCAGCAGGAAGAACGCCATCATCGCGGTCATGAAGTCCGCGTACGCGAGCTTCCATGCGCCGCCGTGATGGCCCTTCTTCGCCGGGGCCACCCGCTTGACGACGATCGCGCGATCCTTGCTCTTGCTCATCGGTCGCTCCGCCTCACTTCGCCTTCACGCGTCGCACGTGCTCTTCGAGCTCCGAGAACGACGGGCGCTCGGTCGAGAACAGCACCTTGCGGCCGAACTCGACCGCGATCGCGGGCGCATAGCCGTTCAGCGTCGCGAGGATCGTCACCTTGATGCACTGGAACATCTTGGTCGACTCGGCCACGCGCTGCTCCGCGAGGCTCGCGAGCGGCCCGATCAGCCCGTACGACAGCAGGATCCCGAGGAACGTGCCGACCAGCGCCTGCGCGATCATCGCGCCGAGCACCGCGGGCGGCTTGTCGGCCGAGGCCATCGTGTGGACGACGCCCATCACGGCCGCGACGATCCCGAACGCCGGCATCGCGTCGCCGACGCGCATCAGCGCATGCGCCGGGCCTTCGCCTTCCGTGTGGTGCGTCTCGATCTCCTCGTCCATCAGGCTCTCGATCTCGAACGCGTTCATGTTGCCGCCCACCATCAGGCGCAGGTAGTCGGTCAGGAATTCGACGATGTGGTGATCGGCGAGGATCTTCGGGTATTGCGTGAAGATCGGGCTCTTTTCCGGATCGTCGATGTCGGCCTCGAGCGTCAGCGTGCCTTCCTTGCGTGCCTTCGCGAGCAGCACGTAAAGAAGCGCCATCAGCTCCATATAGACGTCCTTCGTGTATTTCGAGCCCTTGAAGAGCGTCGGCAGCACGCGCAGCGTGGCCTTGATGGTCTTGCCGCCGTTGCCGAGGATGAACGCGCCGACGCCGGCGCCCACGATCATCAGGACCTCGATGGGCTGGATCAAGGCTCCCAGATGCCCGCCCGCCAGCGCATAACCGCCGAAGACCGACAACAGCGTCACGAGTGTTCCCACGATAATCAGCACTGCCTGTCCCTCACGAAAGACCGGCGGGAAGACCGCCGTTAAACAGGTTTACGGCAGTCGGCAGGAAAACTTTCGCGGCCGCCCGGCGGCGGCCCGACGGTGTTTACCAGCAGTGCGCGGACGATTCGCGCGGCCCGCGGGCGCCGCCCGTGCGACGCTCGCGCCCCGCCCGGCCTTGCCCGGCCCGGCGCTCAGGCCAGGGCGGCGGCCAGTTCGGCGCGCGCGGCGGCGGCCTTGCGGGTCTTGCCGGCGCGCGACGGCGGCTGGCACAGGCCGCACACGAAACCTTGATGCGGATCATGCGCATGCGCGACGAAATGGCCGCCGCAGCGCGTGCACGGGGTCATCTGCAGCATCCCCGAATCGAAGAAGCGCACCAGCGTCCATGCCCGCGTGAGGCTCAGCGCGGCCTCGTCGCCGGACAGGTTCACGTGCTCCAGATAGAGCCGGTACGCCTTCACGATCGACTGGATCGGCTCGCAGCGGCCGTGGTCCTGCATGAACCGGTAGATGTTGTAGAACAGCGACGAGTGGATGTTCGGCTGCCACGTCATGAACCAGTCGGTCGAGAACGGCAGCATCCCCTTCGGCGGCGACACGCCCTTCAGTTCCTTGTACAGCTTGATCAGACGGTCCCGCGACAGGCTCGTCTCCGCCTCCAGCAGCTGCAGCCGGGCGCCCAGTTCGATCAGTTCGATGGCGAGGGTGATTTCCTTCACCTCGATCACGACGCTTTTGCTTGCCATGGTGATAACCGTCCGCTTGACGTTGTTCGAATGAATGGCCAATACGCTGCCGGCCGGCGCGGCGCGCCGGGACGAACGCAAGGCGGAATGGATCAGCGGACGCCTTCGACCTGCTGGCCGGCCATCAGGATGGCCGAGTGGGCGTGCGCGACGACATCGCTGCGGCCCTTGTCGGCGAGCGACGACAGCAGCGCGTGATCATCGAAGCGGAAGCGGCACAGCATCTGGTTGGACGCGGCCAGCTTCACGGTCTGCGCGAGCGTGAGGTTGGCGAGCACGTCGGCGAGTTCCTGAGAAATGCCCATGCGGAACATACCCATCGCCTTGTCTTCCCGCAGCAGTCGTTGCGCGAGGAGGAGGTACGACAGGTTGACCTCTTTGATCTCACTGAGCATTTCGCTGGTGGTGCCCATGATTCCCCCGTTAAAGAGCGTTGCTTTGGCCATTCATGTTATGAAAACGTTTGCTCGATCAGTGCGCACCGGGCGCTCAGTCGGCTCGTTTATAGTCTTACAGGGCGAATTTTGGCCAAACGGGATTTATGTCGGTATCAGCGAAGTGGCGTATGCCATGCAGGATTTGTCTGTAAACCGTGTAGGAATTTTTCTGACAAGGCCGATTGAAAGGCGCCATTGGAAAAACGGGTTGCAACGCGGATTCGGTTGCGAGGAGGCCGATGCCCGCCGCGCCGGTGGCGGAAGGCTCGCCGGCAGGGCCGCCGACAATCGGATCGGTAAAAATTATAGTGGTTTTTCACGATAGCGCAACAATAGTCGAGGCTATCTCGGTTCACGATTCCGTGCCCTTTTTCTCGGGGTTTTCGCGTATTTCATCGTGTAACAAGCCTTAAGTGTTTGAAAAAACACTCGAACCCCTCAGGGCGATATCGATAATGGACTCCAATGGGCGGCGGCGCGAGCCGTGCCGGCCCGCCCCGCAGCTTGCCGTCCGGCGCCCCGCGCACCCGCCCAGGGCCCGGCCACGTGCCGCGAAGCGCGTGCGTCGGCGAGTTCCGCCACCTTGTACGGGATCCCCATCGGCGCCAGCGCGCCCCCCGGATCGACACTGGAGAACATCCATGCGAATTGCCCAGATCGCGCCGCTCTACGAAGCCGTCCCGCCGAAACTCTACGGCGGCACCGAGCGGGTCGTGTCCTATCTCACCGAGGCGCTCGTCGAACTCGGCCATGACGTGACGCTGTTCGCCAGCGGCGACTCCGTCACGTCGGCCCGTCTCGAGGCGGCGTGGCCGCGCGCACTGCGGCTCGACCCGTCGGTCCGCGACTCGATGGCGCCCCATATGCGGCTCCTCGAGCAGGTCGCCCGGGTCGCGCACGAATTCGACGTGCTGCACTTCCACCTCGACTACCTGCCATTCCCGCTGATGTCGCGCCTCGACACGCCGTACGTGACGACGCTGCACGGCCGCCTCGACCTGCCGGAGCTGCAGCCGGTGTTCGACGCGTTCCCCGATTCGCCGGTCGTGTCGATCTCGAACAACCAGCGCAAGCCGCTGCCGCAGGCCGCGTGGGCCGGCACCGTGTACCACGGGCTGCCCGACACGCTGCTCACGCCGCAGCCCGACGTGAAGCCCGAATACCTCGCGTTCCTCGGCCGGATCTGTCCCGAAAAGCGTGTCGACACCGCGATCCGCATCGCCGCGCAAAGCGGGCTGCCGCTGAAGATCGCCGCGAAGGTCGACAAGGCCGACGCCGACTACTTCAAGGAAGTGATCGAGCCGCTGCTCGACCAGGCGCACGTCGAATTCATCGGCGAGATCAACGAAGCGCAAAAGCCCGCGTTCCTGTCCGGCGCGAAGGCGCTGCTGTTCCCGATCGACTGGCCGGAGCCGTTCGGCCTGGTGATGATCGAGGCGATGGCCTGCGGCACGCCGGTCGTCGCGTTCAACCGCGGCTCGGTGCCGGAAGTGATCGAGGACGGCGTGACCGGCTTCATCGTCGAGGACGTGCAGGGCGCGGTCGGCGCGCTGCACCGGATCGACAGCCTGTCGCGCACCGCGATCCGCGAACGGTTCGACACGCGCTTCAGCGCGAAGGCGATGGCGCGGCGTTACGTCGAAACCTACGAATCGCTTTGCGCGGCCGCCAAGCAGCCGGCATTGCGCCGGGTTGCGGGCGCCTGACACGGAAATCCGCCGGGAAATGCGCGGTAAAAACCGCGCCGAAATCGGCGCGTAAAACGAAAGAGCCGCATCGTCGATGCGGCTCTTTCTATTTGGCTTGCGGTCATTCGATCAGGAAACGATCGCGGTTTTTCCCGACGATCCAATTCGGCGGCTTGCCGCGCCCGCTCCAGGTTGCACCGGACTTCGGATCACGGTATTTCGGCGGCAGCGGCGCCTTCTTCGGCGGGCGCCCGCGCTTCGCCCGCTCCGCGAAGCCCAGATCCTGGGCGGTCAGCCCATATTCCGCAATCTTCTGCTGGACTTCGGCAATCACCGCCGCCACTTCCTGGCGGCGCACGTCGTCCGCCTGAGCCTGCAGATCGGCGATCTGCGCCTTGAGTTTCGCGTATTGAGACATTTTTCGACTCCCCTTTTCGATGATGCGGCCCCGGCGAATCCGGCCGGGACACCAACATCCGTTACGTCATCCGCACTGCCGCCCTGCCCTTCGAAATTAATGCTGCCATCTTTAACCGAATCGCCTATATCGAGAATGCGGACTTATTCTAATAAAAGGCATTCGTCAGCCATTCAAATTTAACAATCGTTTACCCTCCCGGGCCCGATTCATTTCCTATAATCCAGACCAATTCCGGACGACCGAATAAATCCGTTGCGTCGCCCCGGGTCTTCAACCCACTCGAACGAGGTCCCTACATGAATCTTTCTCAGCGTCTCGCTGCAGAGGTATTCGGCACGTTCTGGCTGGTGCTCGGCGGGTGCGGAAGCGCCGTGCTGGCCGCCGCCTTTCCGGGCCTCGGCATCGGCTTTGCCGGCGTCGCACTCGCGTTCGGCCTGACCGTGCTGACGATGGCCTTCGCGATCGGCCACATCTCCGGTTGCCACCTGAACCCGGCGGTGAGCGTCGGCCTGACGGTCGCCGGCCGCTTTCCGGCGCGCGATCTCGCACCGTACATCGTCGCGCAAGTGGTGGGCGCCACGCTCGGCGCATTCGTGCTGTACCTGATCGCAACCGGCAAGCCGGGTTTCGACGTGGTCGGCAGCGGCTTTGCGACGAACGGCTTCGGCGATCGCTCGCCCGGCCACTACTCGCTCGCCGCGTCGTTCATCTGCGAAGTCGTGATGACGGGCTTCTTCCTGTTCGTGATCCTCGGCGCGACCGACAAGCGCGGCGTGCCGGCCGGCTTCGCGCCGATCGCGATCGGGCTGTGCCTGACGCTGATTCACCTGATCTCGATTCCCGTCACCAACACGTCGGTGAACCCGGCGCGCTCGACCGGCCCGGCGCTGTTCGTGGGCGGCGACGCGATCGGCCAGCTCTGGCTGTTCTGGGTCGCGCCGCTGATCGGCGCGGTGCTCGCCGGAATCATCTATCCGCTGGTCGCCGGGCGTGACGACGCCGTCGACCTGCTGCCCGCATCAGCTCGCACAAGCGAATAAACACTACGGGGTCAAGCGAGCAGAGCAGCGAGCCTCACGCTGTCGAAGAACATCGAGGCAGGCAATTTCAACGGGCGCCCCTGGCGCCCGTTTTTCATTTCCACGCGGCAAACGCGCACGGGGCCGGCGCTCAGGACGCGACGACGTCGTCTTCGAGCGAGAACAGCGTGCGCAGGTGGCGGGCGACGCCCGCGTCGAAGTTGTTGCCGATCCGCGGAATGTGCGGCAGCCGCGCGATCAGGTCGGGATTCGCGTTGTTCATCATGAACGCATGACCGGCGGTTTCGAGCAGGTCGATGTCGTTCATGTTGTCGCCGAACGCGATGCAGTGGCCGGTATCGACGCCGAGCCGCGCGAGCACCGTGCGCAGCGCGCGCCCCTTCGACACGTTCGCGGTCATCACCTCGAGGCAGTCGGGCAGCGAGTACGTGACGTACAGCGCATCGCCGAACTGCACGCGCATCTGCTCGGCGACGACCGCCAGATCGGCCGGTTCGCCGATATACAGCACCTTCGCGATAGCCGCGCCGTCATGCGCGGCCATGTCGATCACCTCGTACCGGAAGCCCGAATCCTGATGGAATTCGAGCAGGTGCGGCGCTTCGCGGTCGATCAGCCAGCCGTCGTTGGTAAACAGGTTGACGATCACGCGGCCGTGCGCGCCGGCGACTTCCGGCTGCACGAGGCGGCGAACGATCGCCGCGTCGACGTCCTGCGCGTGGATCGTCGTGTCGTCCGGCGCATGCACGCGCGCACCGTTCGACGTGATCAGGTACGGCCGGATGCCGAGCACGTCGCGAATGCCGGCGACGTCCGCATAGTGGCGCCCCGTGGCGATCACGAACTGCACGCCGTCGCGGTCGAGCCGGCGAACGGTGTCGATCGTGTACGGGTCGAGCTGGTGGTCGCTGTTCAGCAGCGTGCCGTCGAGATCGGTGGCGATGACTTTGTACATGGGGCGGGAGAGTGGCGCGCGCGGCACGGAGGAAGCGCCATTTTAACGTCGTACCCGGCAGCGCGCCGGGTCGTTGCCGGGCACGCGCCGCCCTGGGGGGCTGAGGCGGGGCTGCTGCGGGCTGCTGCGGCGCGGCATCCGCCGCGCGCCTCGCTCACCTTAGCCGCCCTCCGCCGCCCGCAACGCCTGGAGCGCGAGCCGCAGCGCACCGTGCGCCGAATCGTCGAGCGGCGCGCGCAGCCGCGCGGCGTGCCGCGCCGGCACCGCCGGCGCGAGCGCGTCAGCCAGCCCGCCGCACAATGCGACCGGCAGCGCCTGCTGCGGATCGAGCGCGTCGATCATCTTGCCGATCTCGTCGCCGGCCTGCGCGATCAGCGCGCGCGCGACCGGATGCGTGCGATGCGCGAACACGACGGGCGCGAGACGCGCGTAGATCGTCTGGTTCGCGTCGCACGACCACTGGACCAGCGCGTCGCGATCCTGCGTGCCCGTTTCCGCGAGGAGCGCCGTGGCGAACGCGTCGCGCGGCACGCGGCCGTCGAGCGCCTGTTGCGCGTAGGCGAGCGCACGCACGCCGAGCCACGCGCCGCTCGCCTCGTCGCCGGACGGAAAGCCGAAGCCGCCCGCGATCCGGCACGCGCCGGCCGCATCGAGCGCCGCCGCGATGCTGCCGGTGCCGAGCGCGACGATGAGCCCGGGCGCGCCGCCATGCGCGCCGACGACGGTCGTGTACGCGTCGCTCTCGATCGCCAGTGCGCCAAGCGGCGCCTGCGCGCGGAACGCGGCGAGCCACGCCGCGTTGTTGACGCCGGCGAGCCCGCAACCGAGCGCGCACTGCGACCAGTCGAACGCGAGACCGGCCTGCGTGAACGCATCCGCGCAGGCCGCGCCGATCGACGCCCATGCCCGCTCGATGCCGAGCCCGAGCCCCGACGGGCCGCCGCGCCCCTGCGCGAGCTCGCGCCCCGCCCGGTCGGCCAGCACCGCGCGCGTGCCCGTGCCGCCGCCGTCGATGCCGATCGCAAAAAGTAATGCCGCCATGCCTTCATCCCGCTGATTCGAACAGGCGCCAAGCTTAACCGGATCGGCGCCGCGCGCCCATCTGCCGTTCGGCCGGCTATCCCGCCAAAAGGGCTTCCGCTATGCTGGCGCGATCGAATCGACACTGAAAACGAGGCAGACGATGTCGCAGCGGTGCAACTGGGTGAAGACGGAAGCGGACGCTCACTATCACGATACCGAGTGGGGCGTGCCGTCGCACGACGATCGCCACCTGTTCGAAATGCTGATCCTGGAAGGCGCGCAGGCCGGGCTGTCGTGGTCGACGATCCTGAACAAGCGCGCGGGCTATCGCGAGGCGTTCGCCGATTTCGACGTCGACGCCGTCGCGCGCTTCACGCCCCGGCACATCGAGAAATTGCTGGAGAACCCGGGCATCGTGCGCAACCGCGCGAAGGTCGAATCGGCGGTGACCAACGCGCGGGCGGTGCAGCGCATCCGCGAAGAGCACGGGTCGCTCGCCGCGTTCCTGTGGTCGTTCGTCGGCGGCACGCCGATCCAGAATGCGTGGCAGTCGTACCGCGACGCGCCCGCCTCGACCGAGCAGTCCGACGCGCTCAGCAAGGCGCTGAAGGCGTACGGCTGCAAGTTCGTCGGCTCGACGATCTGCTATGCGCTGATGCAGGCGACCGGCATGGTCAACGATCACGAAGCCGGCTGCCCGTGCCATGCGCAATGCGCGGCGCTCGGCGGCAAGCAGCCGGCACGCCGGCGCAAGGCGGGCTGACGGCGCAGGCACACGCTGGGCGCAGGCGCCGCGCCGCCGACCGGCGTCGGTTGCACCGTCCGCGTACTGCTTGACGCTTGGCCCTTGCCGCTTGGCCCTTGCCGCTTGGCCCTTGCCGCTTGGCCCTTGCCGCTTGGCCCTTGCCGCTTGGCCCTTGCCGCTCGGTCCTTGCCGCTCGGTCCTTACCGCTCGGCCCTTGCCGCTCGGCCCTTACCGCTCGGCCCTTGCCACTCGCTCCTTACCGCGCCGCCCGCGACGACGCCGGCACGACCGGCCGCGCGCTCCGCGCAGCCCGCATGCGCGCGCTGCGCTTCTTCACCCAGATGCAGACGCCCGTCACGCTCAGCATCGCGATCACGATGCCGAGCACGCTCACGGCGACCCGTCCGGCGACACCGGCGATCCGCCCCGAGTGCAGCGGAAACTGCGCCTGCATGAACAGGTCGCCGGCTGAACCGCGGCCCGGCACCTGAGCCGCCACGGGCTTGCCGGTCACCGCATTCCAGTACAGCCACGCATTGCCGAGCCCGACGTCGCCATGGTCGTTGCCCGGCGTGAAGAAACCGACCGCATAGGCGTTCATCGCCGGCGCGAACAACAGCGCGCCCGGCGGCGCGGCGAGGCCCGCGTCGCGTCCGGCCGAGCGCGCGATCTCGACGATCCGCTCGCGCGGCAGCACCTGGCTGCCCGGCGGGGCCGGCGGGAAATGCTCGGGATTCGTATACGGCGTTTCCGCGAGCGGCGAAACGAGCGAGACCAGCGGGCGCACGACCGGAACGGCAAGGTTCATCGAGATCGACGTGACCGCGACGACCAGCAGCAGCCCCCACACCCACACGCCCCCCGAGCGATGCAGGTCGAACACGAGCGGATAGCCGCCGCGCCGCACGCGGAACGCGAACGACTTGCGCCAGCTTTTCGGGTTCGGAAATGCGAGCACCAGCGCGATCAGGCTGTCGATCGCCCACACGATGCCGACGACGCCCATCACCCAGAACCCGAAGTTGATCCCGCCGTACACGGGCAGGAACAGCGAGTAGTGCAGCCGGTAGATGAACGGCATCAGGTCGAGCCGCGCGAGCGACGGCGCGCCCCATTCGCGGCGGCCCTGCACCGCGCCGGTCGCGGGATCGACGGCGATCTGGCTGAAACCGAGTGCGTACGGCTGGCCGGTCGCCGGATCGGTACGCGGCGTCACGCCCGCCTGCAGCGTGTGCCCCGGTTCGACCGCGAGCGGCAGATAGGTCACCTGCACGCGCGGATCGGCCGCCTCGATGCGCGCCGCGAGTTCGAGCGGCGCAAGCGGCGCCGCGCCGCTGCGCGCGGTATAGAAATCCGGGTTCAGCGCCGCGTCGAGTTCGTGGTCCCACGCGATCAGCGCGCCGGTGAGCCCCGCGACGAACAGGAACAGCGCGATGGCAAGCCCGAACCAGCGGTGCAGGCGCACGAGCAACGGTCGCAGGAGCGCGTTCATCGCGTGCGCAGCGAAAGGAAAGCGGGCCGGCACGAGCGGCGGCCCCGATTCGACGGGATGCGGTTCATTTCAGGTTGGGCACCGCGCAACGGCCATCCGGCCCAGTCGGAAGAGGCCGGATGCCCTTGTGCGCGGCATGGAATTGTTGCGCGTTCGGCGGGTTTTGATACGATGCGCGACATTTTAACGCAATGCGAATGATTCTTACTCGCATTTTTACTCGCTCGCCATGACCGTCAGCCTTGCCCGCCCTCCCGTCCGTCCCCGCGTCGTCGCCGCCCTCGCCTGCCTTGCCGCCTCGCTCGCGCATGCGGACGATTCGCCGGGCGACGCCGCGCTGCTGCCAGCCCTCAACATCACGGCCGCGCACGATTCGCCGCAACACTTGACCGACACGATCTCGACCGGTGCGCTCGGCACACGCCGGCAGCTCGACACGCCGTTCTCGACCACGATCGTCACGTCGGAAGAGCTCGAGGCGCGTCAGCCGTACAAGCTCGGCGACGTGTTCGCGAACGACGCGTCGGTGTCCGACAACAGCGGCGCGTACAGCGCGTGGGCCAGCTACCTGACCGTGCGCGGCATGCAGCTCGACTGGCAGAACGGCTACAAGATCGACGGGCTGCCGTTCGTCACGTACGGCATCACGATGCCTTACGAGCAGCTCGAGCGCGTCGAGTTGCTGAAGGGGCTCGGCGGCTTCCTGTACGGCTTCGTGACGCCGGGCGGCGTCGTCAACTACGTGACGAAGCAGCCGGGCGCCGAACCGGTGCGCAGCGTCGACATCGGCTACCGCAGCACCAACGTCTGGACCGAGCATGTCGATCTCGGCCAGCGCTTCGGGCCCGGCAACATGTTCGGCGCGCGGCTGAATGCGACGCACGAGGAAGGCAAGACGTACAACGACGGCAACATCCGCCGCGACAGCGTGTCGCTCGCGCTGCAGGCGAACCTGACGCGCGACCTCTCCGTGTCGTTCGGCGCGCTGTACCAGGACCGCCGCACGACCGGCCAGACGCCGTCGATCTTCACCGGCAGCTATCCGGGCGGCGCACTGCCCGCCACGATCAGCGGCGGGTCGACGAACCTGGGCGGCAAGGACCAGTACCTGAACACGAACCTGCAGCTCTACACGGCCGGGCTGCAATACCAGCTCGCGCCCGACTGGCAGCTCGACGTCGCGTACAGCTACAGCAAGGCGACGCGCCGACGCAACGAAAGCACGCTGTACCTGCAGGACGCGGCCGGCAACTACACCGACAGCCGCTACGTCGGCATGGAGGATCACCGCTTCAGCCAGTGGCGCGCGATGGTCGAGGGCAAGGTGCGCACGGGCCCGTTCAGCCACCAGATCGTGCTCGGCGCGTCGTGGCAGAAGCAGGCGAACGACTATTCGGCGAACAGCGTGTTCGTGCCGCTCGGCGCCGGCAATCTCTACGCGCCGAACCCGTACCGCTACGAGAGCCCGCACGGCTTCGTCCAGTACCGCACGAGCGAGATCGTGCAGAAATCGCTGTTCGCGAGCGATACCGTGCAGTTGACCGAGCGCTGGTCGGTGCTTGCCGGCGTGCGTTACATGAACTACGAGCAGCGCTCGTTTCAGGCGAACGGCGCCGAGGATCCCGGCTATCGCCAGAACGGCGTGGTGACGCCGACCTTCGCGGTGATGTTCAAGCTCGCGCCGACCACCACCGCGTACGCGAGCTACGCCGAATCGCTCGAGCCCGGCAGCCGCGTCAACGACGTCTATGCGAACGCGGGCCAGGTGCTCAAGCCGCTGCGCAGCAAGCAGTACGAGCTCGGGATCAAGAGCGAGCACGCACGCTGGAGCGCGACGGCCGCGCTGTTCCGGATCGAGCGCAGCGCCGAATACGCGAATGCCGCGAACGTCTACGTGCAGGATGGCGAATCGATCATTCAAGGGATCGAGGTCGGCGCGCGCGCGAGATTCGGCGCGCACTGGAATGCAGGCTTCGACGCGATGCTGCTCGACGCGTGGTACGCGAACGGGATCGGCAACAACGGCAACCGGGTTGCCGGCGCGCCGCGCTTCGTGCTCGCCGGTGAAGTTGGCTATGCGGTGCCTGGCGTGCCGGGGCTGACACTCGGCGTCGACGCGAAATTCACCGGCGCGACGCCGCTGCGCGCGGCCGGCGGCCTCGACGCGCCGGGCTTTCTCGTCGTCAACGCGGGCGCGCGCTACCTGACGCGGGTCGGCCGCCACGACGTGACGTTGCGCGCATCGATCGACAACGTGCTGAACCGTCGTTACTGGGAATACCAGTACGCGGACTACGTGAAGCCGGGCGACCCGCGCACGGTCAGCCTGAGCGCGAAGATCGACTTCTGAACGCCGCGGCGGGCAGCCGCAAGGCCCGCCCGCCGCCGTGCGTCGGCAGCGGCCGGGGCGGAACCTCACCGCCCCGGCCTCGGGATTTTCCCGACCGGCAAAAGCAAAACGGCGGAGCGGCCTCTTTCGAGGCACACTCCGCCGTTTCGCGGCGAACCGTCAGAAGCGCTTAGTGGAGCTTCTTCGGCAGCATCTGGCTGCGCAGGCGCTTGTGCAGACGCTTGACGGCTGCTGCCTTCTTGCGCTTGCGGACTGCGGTCGGCTTTTCGTAAGACTGGCGCTCACGCAGTTCAGCGATCAGGCCATTTTTTTCGATAGCGCGACGAAAGCGGCGAATCGCCACTTCGAACGGCTCGTTTTCTTTCAGAAGAATCGTCGTCATGTCGTTCCTAAATTGCTTAAACGGTCAAAAACGTAGCGGCCAAGCGCCACGCACCGGCCATCCGAGCGTTCCCACAACAGGCGAAACGAGCGGAAATACGGCCTCGGAGGCCGGAAAAGAGAGGCGGAAAGCACCGCGAGTACGCTTCACAACCGCGTGCAGCGCCGCGTTTGACTGCCAGCAGACATGCCGAAAACGGCAAAGGCGTGACAGAAATCTCAATTCAGCCCGCCATCATAGCAGGAAATCACAGACAAAACCATCCTTTTGTTGATCCCGGCTCGTCGCCCCGTGCGACGCGGCCGCGCATGCCGCCCCGCGAGGCCGGCGCGCGGTTGGCCGGGAATCGCTGCGGGCCATGCCGGGCGAGGACGTCGCGGCGAACCGCCCCTTCGGTCCCGAATTTCCTTGCGCATCCCTCTAAAGTTTTCGCCGGGTGCCGCCGTCAACCAGGAAAGGCGGGCAGCGCCAGTCGCGATAAAGCGCAACGCCGAAATCAGAACCTGTCTGTATCCCAGGCATTTTCCAAAACGAGGAAGCAAATGCTGAACATCAACACCAACATCCTTTCGCTGACGACGCAGACGAATCTGTCGGGCTCGCAAAGCGCACTGTCGCAAGCAATCAACCGCCTGTCGTCGGGCAAGCGCATCAACACCGCTGCCGACGATGCAGCAGGCCTGGCGATCTCGACGTCGCAAACGGCGGCAATCAATGCGCTGACGCAAGGTGTTGCAAACGCGAACAACGGCATCTCGATGATCCAGACCGCCAACGGCGCGCTGCAATCGACGGTCGACAACCTGCAGCGTATCCGTACGCTGGCGCAACAAGCGGGCGACGGCTCGCTGGATTCGGGCGCTCGCGCGAACCTGCAAGCTGAAGTGTCGACGCGTCTCAGCGAAATCGACCGTGTCGCATCGCAAACGACGTTCAACAGCCAGACCATCCTGGGCGGCGCCGGCAGCGTCACGTTCCAGATCGGCGCAGCAGCGAACCAGGTCGTGACCGTCGACTTCGGCACGGCGAACTGGAACAGCACGGGCATGAGCGTGAACACCCTGAGCGTCGCCACCCAGTCGGGCGCGCAATCGGCGATCACGGCGATCGACGCGGCACTGAAGCAAGTCAACACGTTCCAGGCAACGCTCGGCGCAGCACAGAACACGTTCCAGGCTGCGATCTCGACGACGCAAACCCAGGCAACCAACATGACCGCGGCTCGCTCGCAGATCACCGACGCGGACTTCGCGACGGAAACGGCGAACCTGAGCAAGGCGCAAGTGCTGCAACAAGCCGGTATCTCGGTTCTGGCGCAAGCGAACTCGCTGCCGCAGCAAGTCCTGAAGCTCCTCGGCTAATCGAGCAGCACCCGCGGCGGGCCACGGGCCCGTCCGCCTCCGGGCACGGCGGCGTCGCCATCGGCACTCGATGCGACTCCGCCGCAACCGCCCTGATCAGAATTCTCCAGGGAGGCGCGCCTCCCTCTTTGCATTGAACCGCGGCGCCCCGCCGCATCGCGCACGTCGACTGCGCGGACGACCGGAGCAACGGCATGGCCACCACGACCCCCGTCAGCAGCACGGACATCAGCACCATCCTGGCGAATGCAGGTCAATCGATCATCAGCGGCGCGACCAATTCGTCGCTCGACGTCAACACGCTCGTCACGACACTGGTGAACGCGAAGACGGCCGGGCAATTGCAGACCCTGCAGACCCGGCAGACGAACGACAATACGCAGCTGTCCGCCATCGGCCAACTGAAGGGTGCGCTGTCCGCGCTGCAGACCGCGCTCACCGGCCTCTCGAACGGCACCACGCTCAGCAGCCTCGCCGCGACGGCGAGCGGCACGGGCATCACGACGTCGATCAAGAGCGGCAGCGGCGCGGTGGCCGGTTCGTATTCGGTGAATGTCACGCAGCTCGCGACCGCCAACAAGCTGTCGTCGGCCGGCGTGACGGCGGCGGACACGATCTCGGCCGGCTCGCTGAGCATCACGTTCGGCAGCAACCCCGCGTTCAACGTCAACGTGGCGGCCGGCGCGTCGCTGTCCGACATCGCGTCGTCGATCAACTCCGCGTCCGGCAATGCCGGCGTCACCGCATCGGTCATCACCGGTTCGGACGGCCAGCATCTCGTGATGCAGTCGAACCTCACCGGTGCGGCCAACACGATCTCGATCACGGGCACGGGCGTCAACTCGAAACTGACGTCGGGGTACACGACGGTCACGCCGGCCGCCGACGCGCAGCTGACGATCGACGGCACGCCGGTGTCGAGCGCGTCGAACAACGTGTCGGGCGCGCTGACGGGCGTCACGCTGGCGCTGTCGCAGGCCGCTGTCGGCACGACGCAAACCATCACGCTGTCGCAGGACACGGCCGCGGCGACGACCGCGATCAACAATTTCGCGACCGCGTATACCAACTTCGTGACTACCGCGAAATCGCTGTCGAGCTACGACCCGACGGCGAAGACCGCCGGCCCGCTGCTCGGCGACGCGATGTTGAACACGATCAGGAACACGCTCGCGACGACGCTCAGCAGCGGCGTCACGACGGGCGGCACGACCTATGCGCTCGGCAGCATCGGCATCAACGTGGACTCGACCGGCGCGATGTCGGTCGACACCGCCGCGCTGACCACCGCGCTCAAGTCGAACGGCTCCGCGGTGGCGGCGATCTTCAACCAGACGAATGGCGTCGCCCAGGCGCTCAATGCGAACATCAACTCGTACACGCAGACGTCCGGCCTGATCGATCAGCGCACCAACGCGATCAACGCCGACCTGAAGAGCGTGCAGGCCCAGGCGACGCAGCTGCAGAGCTACTCGGACCAGTTGACCACGCAATACAATGCGCAGTTCACCGCGCTGAACACGCTGATGGCGACGATGGCGAACAACACCCGTTACCTGACCCAGCTGTTCGGCGGCCAGAACAGCGCCGGCGCGCTGGCCAACAACAAGTAAGCCTTGGCCGCACCGCCCTTTCGGAGCCGAACCATGACGAACGACACCCTGTCCCGCGCCTTCGACCTGACCCGTGCCATGCAGTCGGCGGCCGACGCACGCGACTGGGTGCGCGTCGCGGCCCTCGCCGACGAACGCTCGCCGCTGCTGATGAACCTGTCCGGCGAGCAGACGCCAGACGCGCTGGACCGCGTGCGGCAGATCATGGCCATCGACGCGTCGATCACGGAGCATGCGCAGACCGACCGTGACCGCCTGGCCGCGGAATTTGCGCAGTCCCAGGCGCGGATCAAGGCCGCGAGCCAGTACCAGAAAGCCGGCATGCTGTGACCGGCCGGGCGTCTCGCCCGCCGCGCATTTCGAATTAAAAGACGCCGCCAGTCGAGCGGTCCGTCGTCGCCGTACCGTCGAGCCGCTTCAATGCGGCTTTTTTTTCGCCTGCAGGCGGGCGCGCGAGCCGGATCGCGCCGGCCACGCCCGCGTCGCCCGCCCGACGGCCGCCTCGATCATCCCGGGCGGGCGGCCCGACGATGCGCGCGCGGCTTCCCGCCGCGGCGCGATCCCGCTCGTCACGCGTCCCGGGGCGCCGTGTCGCCGCTGGCGTAGCGGGCCCACATGCCGTGCAGCGCGTCCTCGAGGTTGCGTGCGAAGCGCGACGCGTCGCACAGCGGCGACGCCAGCGCGCGCTCGCGCAGCGTTGCACGCAGCGTCGCCAGCCCGTCGCGGTCGCGCGCGAACGCGACGGCCTTCTCGAGGTACGCCGCCTCGTCTTCCGCGATCCATTCGCCCATGCCCGCCGCGTGCAGCAGGCTCTCGCAAATGTGCGTGACGAACCGGCTGCCCTTCATCCCGAGCACCGGCACGCCCATCCACAGCGCTTCGGCGGTGGTCGTGCCGCCCGGGTACGGGAACGGGCTCAGCGCGATGTCGATGCGGTTGTATGCGGCGAAGTATTCCGCACGCGGCGAGCCGCCTTCGAGGATCAGCCGGTCCGCGCCGATGCCGTGCCGCGCGAAGCGGTCGAGCGTCGCCTGGTTCACGTCGCCGGCGCCGAGCTCATGCGCCTTCAGCAGCAGCCGCGCGTCCGGCAGCGCGTGCAGGATGCGCGACCACAGCGCGACGACCGCGTCGCTGATCTTGATCAGCTTGCCGAAGCAGCCGAACGTGACGCCGCCATGAGCCGCCATCGGCAGCGGGCCGACCGCGACATCGTACGGCGGCGGCGTGAAGCACAGGTAGCTGTCCGGCAGTCGCCACGGCCGTTCGGTGAAGTGATGCGCCTCGTCGGCCGGCAGCGTATACGCATCGCCGATGAAATAGTCGATCGCGCGGCAGCCGGTCGTTGCGAAGAAACCCAGCCAGCTCGCCTGCACCGGCGCGGGCTTGTGCCCGAAGATCGGCAGGCCGCTCCAGTTGGTATGGCCCGCCATGTCGATCAGGATGTCGATGCCGTCGTCGCGAATCAGTTGCGCGGCCTCCTCGCGGCCCAGACTGACCACCTTCTTCCAGCTCGCGAAGTTCGGCCTGAGCCGCGCCGTCACATCGTCCTCGCCGACGAACGTCACATAGGCATGCGGCTCGATGCGCGACCGGTCGATCCGCGCGAGCACGCTTTCAAGGAAGATGCCGACCGGGTGCTGCCGCAGGTCGCCCGACACGAAGCCGACGCGCAGCGGGCGCCCCTGCGCCTGCGCGACGCGCTGCGCGCGGTCGTGCTCGAACGGACGCGCGTCGCGCTCGAGATGCTCGCCGTAGCGGCGCGCTTCGGCGACCCACTCCTGCGGCTCGAACGCGGGCGAACTCGACATGTTGAACAGCATCCGCGAGTACGCGCGATGCACGTCGTGCCGGATCGCCGAGCGGAACGCATCCAGCGCGCCGGCGAGATCCCCTTTCGCCCACAGGATGTCGCCGAGCGTCATCTGGACCTTCAGCGGATCGATGCCGAGCTTCCGCGCGATCTCGGTATGCTTCATCGCCTCGTCGAGCTTCTCGAGCCGAAACAGCGCGGCGGCGAGGTTGTGATGCGCGTCGGCATCGTCCGGGTTCAGGTCGATCGCATGCCGGTGGCTCAACTCCGCGGCGGCCAGCAAGTTGAGGTTGTGATACGCGAAGCCAAGGAAGTTGTATGCGTCGGCCAGTTCGGGATCAAGCTCGATCGCGTGCCGGCACACCTGCACCGCCTGCCCGTATTCGCCCTGCTGGTTGCGCAAATCGCCGAGCCATGCCCATGCCCGTGCATGCGCGGGGTCGATCGCGATCGCCTGCTCGAGCAGTTCGAGCGCCTTGTCGAAATCGCCGATGCGCTGCAGCAGCCTTGCCAGTACGCAGTGCGCGTCCGCGTCGCCCGGATCGAGTCCCTCGCGCGCATGGTCGACCGCCCCCCGCAGATCGCCTGCCGCGCGCAGCGTCGCGCTCAACCCCTGGTGCGCGACGCGCAGGCCCGGTTGCAGTGCGATGGCGCGACGATAGGCATCCGCGGCCTCGTCGAATTTCTCCTGCGCATGCAGCGCGTTGCCGAGATTGCAGTACGCCTCCGCGTATTGCGGCTGGTGCGCGACCGCCTTGGCGTAGCTCGCCGCCGCCGCGTCGTGCTCGCCCAGATCCTGCAGCGCGTTGCCGAGGTTGTTGTACGCCTGCGCATAGCCGGGGCGCAACTCGATCGCGCGCGCGCAGCTCTGCATCGCGGCCGTCGGTTCGCGTGCGTCGCGCAACGCGTTGCCGAGGTTGTTGTGCGCTTCCGGATAGTCCGGCCGCAGCGCCACCGCGCGCCGATAGTGCGCGATGGCGTCGTCGAGCCGCCCGCTTTCGCGCAGCATGTTGCCCAGGTTGTTGAAGTACGACGCGTCCGGCCGCTCGACGAGCGATTGCTCCATCAGCGCGAGCCCTGCGTCGTACTGCTTCAACTGGCACGCCAGCAGCCCGAGGAAATGCAGCGCATCCGGCTGGCCCGGCCGCGCGGTGAGGATCGCGTCGTACAGCGTCTTCGCTTCCGCGAGACGCCCCGCCTGATGATGCGCCAGCGCGGACTGCAGCGTGTCGTGGATATCGTTCATGCTTCCTGCTCCGAGTTCGTATAGCGTTGCCACATGGCGACGAACGCCGCTTCGAGATGCGCGGCGAACCGGCGCGCGTCGCACAACGGCGATGCGAGCAACTGCGCGCGCAGCCCGGCGCGCAGCGCCGCGAGGCGCTCGCGATCGCGCATCGCCGCGATCGCCTTCGCGACATAGGCGTCCTCGCCGTCAGCGACCCATTCGCCCATGCCCGCCGCGTGCAGCACGCTTTCGCAAATGTGCGTGACGAACCGGCTGCCCTTCATCCCGAGCACCGGCACGCCCATCCACAGCGCTTCGGCCGTGGTCGTGCCGCCCGGATACGGGAACGGGCTCAGCGCGACGTCGATGCGGTTGTATGCGCCGAAGTATTCCGCGCGCGGCGAACCGCCCTCGAGGATCAGCCGGTCCGCGTCGATGCCATGCCGCGCGAAGCGCGCGACGGTCGCATCGCGCACGCCCTCGCGGCCGAGCTCGTGCGCCTTGAGCAGCAGCCGCGCGTCCGGCAGCGTGTGCAGGATGCGCGACCACGCGCGCACGACGTCGTCGCCGATCTTCACGAGCTGGCCGAAGCAGCCGAACGTCGGATGGCCGCTCGCCGCCATCGGCAGCGGGCCGACCTCGACGTCGCAGGCCGGCGGCGTGAAGCACAGGAAGCTGTCCGGCAGCCGCCACGGCTTCTCGACGAAGTGATGCGCTTCGGCATCCGGCAGCGTGTAGCGGTCGCCGATGAAGTAGTCGATCGCGTCGCAGCCGGTCGACGCGAAGAAGCCGAGCCAGCTCGCCTGCACCGGCGCGGGTTTCCAGCCGAACACGGGAAGCCCGCTCGACTGCGTATGGCCCGCGAGGTCGACGAGGACGTCGATTTCGTCGTCGTGAATCATCCGCGCGGCCGCCTCCGGACCCAGCGCGGCGATCGAGCGCCAGCCGTTCGCGTGCGGCTTCAGTTTCGCGGTGATCGCGTCCTCGTCGTCCGTGGTCACGTACACGCGCAGGTCGATGCGCGTGCGCTCGAGGTGCGCAAGCACGCTTTCCAGGAAGATGCCGACCGGGTGCAGGCGCAGGTCGCCGGACACGAAGCCGACGCGCAGCGGCCGCCCTTGCGCGCGCGCGGCCCGCTCGCGCGGATCGTGCACATGGCGCGTCGAACGCGCGGCCACGTGCCGGCCGTAGCGCCGCGCGTCGGCCAGATAGTCGGCGGGGTTCACGCAAGCGGATGCCGCCGCGCTGAACAGCAGCCGGTTCAGCACGGTCGCCGCGACGTCGTCGGCGTCGTCGCGCACCAGCGCAAGCGCATCGCGATACGCGTGGACCGCGGCATCGACGTTGCCCTGCGCGCGCAGGATGTCGCCGAGATTGACGTGCATCAACACGGCCGGCGGGCCGGCCTGCAACGCCTGCCGGCAATACACGAGCGCCTCGTCGAGCCGCTGCAGCTTCAGCAGCACGACGGACAGGTTGTGGCACGCGCCGGCGTCCGCCGGATTCAGCGCGACCGCCGTGCGATGGCACGCTTGCGCGTCGTCGAGCCGGTTCAGTCCGTGGTACGCGTTGCCCGCGTGGTTGTGTGCGTCGCCGAGGTTTGGCGCGAGCCGGATCGCGTCCAGCGCATGCGCGAGCGCCTCCGCGCAGCGCAATTGCTTGTGACGCACGGCGCTCAGGTTCGCGTGGGCCATCGCCATCGACGCGTCCAGCTCGATCGCGCGGCCGTAATGCGTGGCGGCGCCGTCGAGGTCGCCCAGATCCTGCAGCGCGTTGCCGAGGTTGTTGTACGCCTGCGCATAGCCGGGGCGCAGCTCGATCGCGCGCGCGCAGCTCTGCATCGCGGCCGTCGGTTCGCGTGCGTCGCGCAACGCGTTGCCGAGGTTGTTGTGCGCTTCCGGATAGTCCGGCCGCAGCGCCACCGCGCGCCGATAGTGCGCGATGGCGTCGTCGAGCCGCCCGCTTTCGCGCAGCATGTTGCCCAGATTGTTGAAGTACGACGCGTCCGGCCGCTCGACGAGCGATTGCTCCATCAGTGCGAGCCCCGCGTCGTACTGCTTCAACTGGCACGCCAGCAGCCCGAGGAAATGCAGCGCGTCCGGCTGGCCCGGCTGCGCGGTGAGGATCGCGTCGTACAGCGTCTTCGCTTCCGCGAGACGCCCCGCCTGATGATGCGTGAGCGCCGCCTGCAATGCCTGTCCTGTTCCGTCCATCTCGTCTGCTCTGCTCAATAGGGATGCGGTGCGCGTCCGAAGTCGATCAGCCTGCCGCCGTGCCCGATCGTCACCGCCGGCGCCGCCCTCCCGTCGCGCGCCATCCCGACGACGGCGCCGCGCACGCGCCGCCGGTCGGAACGCCGATCACGCCGGCCGGCGCGGCGTTCAGCGCGACGGGCGCCATGTTCCGCTTGCCGCCGGCGTGGAAATGACCCCGCACGTCACGTCGTGCGCGGCCTCACACGGATGCGCCCGCCGCGGCTTCGACGTGCTGCGCCCACATGCCGTGCAGTGCGTCCTCGAAGTGGCGCGCGAAGCGGGGCGCGTCGCACAGCGGCGACGCGAGCACCTGCGCGCGCAGCGTCGTGCGCAGCGCCGCCAGCCCGGCGGGCTGGCCGACCTGCACGACGGCCTTCGCGACATACGCGTCGTCGTCGTCCGCGATCCACTCAGGCAGCCGCGCCGAATGCAGCAGGCTCTCGGCGATGTGCGACAGGAAGCGCTCGCCGCGCCGGCAAAGAACGGGCACGCCCATCCACAGCGCTTCGGCGGTCGTCGTGCCGCCCGGATACGGGAACGGGCTCAGCATCAGGTCGACGCGCCGGTAGGCGGCCAGGTATTCGGCGCGCGGCGAGCGGCCTTCGAGGATCAGGCGCCGCGCATCGATGCCGTGCGCCGCGAAGCGCGCGGCAAGCGCCTGCTGCTCGCGCGGATCGTCGAGATGCTCCGCCTTCACGAACAGCTTCGCGCCCGCGACCAATTGCAGCACGCGCGACCAGACCGCGACGACGTGAGCGGTGATCTTCGCGAGCTTGCCGAAATAGCCGAAGGTCGGATGGCCGTTCGCGAGCATCGGCAGCGCGCCGACGTCGACAGGCTCGGCCGGCGGCGTGAAGCACAGATAGCTGTCCGGCAGATGCCACGGCCGCTCGGTGAAATGCGCGGCCTCGGCGGGCGGCAGCACGTGACGGTCGCCGATCACGTAGTCGATCGCGCGCACGCCGGTGCTCGCGAAATAACCGGGCCAGCTCGCCTGCAGCGGCGCCGGCTTCCACGCGAACAGCGGCAGGCGGTTGTAGACCGTGTGGCCCGCCGCGTCGAGCAGCACGTCGATGCGGTCCGCACGGATGCGCGCGGCCGCCGCTTCGTCGCTCAGGCCGGCAATGCAGGTCCACGTCGCGAAGGCCGGCTTGATGCGGGCGGTCACGTCGTCCTCGACGTCGCGCGTCGGGTACGCATGCATCTCGATCCGGTTCGCGTCGAGATGCTCGAGCATGCTCTCGATGAAATAGCCGACCGGATGCGCCTTCAGGTCGCCAGACACGATGCCGACCTTGAGCGGCCGCCCGGCGCGCGGGGTCAGGTCGACGAGCCAGTCCGTCCACGGCGTCGCGCAGCGCGTGACGACTTCGTCGTAGCGCGCGGCCTCGGCGAGATAGGCGTCGTGGTCGAACGCTTCGCTGCAGTGGCTCGCGAACAGCAGGTTGCTGCGCGGCTCCGGCAGCTCGGGGCGCAGCGCCACCGCGTGCCGGTAAGCCTCGAGCGCGGCCGGAATCTCGTTCACGTCGAACAGCGCATTCGCAAGGTTGTTGTAGGCCTGGCCGTTGTCCGGCTTCAGCGAGATCGCGTGGCAGAACGCATCGACGGCCGCGCGGGCGTCGCCGGCGAGCCGCAGCGCGTTGCCGAGGTTGTTGTACGCATCGACGTAGTCGGGCCGCAGCTCGATTGCGAGACGGAAGCACTCGGCGGCGGCGGCGTGACGATTGTCCGCCTGCATGACGTTGCCGAGGTTGTAGTAGTACATCGCGTCCGGCCTGATCTCGATCGCCGCCATGATCAGGTCGGATGCCTCCTGATAGCGCCCGTACCGATGGCCGATCAGGCCGAGCAGGTGAAGCGCGTCCGCGTGCCGGGGATCGGTGTCGAGGATCTGCCGGTACAGCGTCTCGGCCTCTTCCAGCCGGTCGGCCTGATGGTGTGCCAGCGCCTGTTCGATCGTGGCGGCGGCGGGGGAGGTGGGCATCATGAGCTATGTCGTCCTGGTAGCCAATACGGATTCGAATCGCGGCCGGCTCCGCTGCGTCGGCGCACGCCTTCGCCCGCGGACGCACGCACCGACGGTCTCCGACGTGTCCGAATTCTCCTCGCGCACGCCGCGTTCCAATCTGGCGAGCAAGTGCTGGAATTGGTCGCTATTCCCGCTACTGCGAGCCGCACCGGCGGGTGCCCCGAATTCGCGCCGGACACCCGCGAATCCATCGAAATGCGGGGTGAAACCACCCGCTAATCCGACATTCGATCCTGGCGGCGCTCGCTAGACTTGATCGCAGAAAGATGTCCGACCTGCGACGCTCGGACGGCTGCGCATTCCGATGCCGCCGCGCCGACGCGCGCTCGTCCGGTCACACCCTTTGTGCCTGGAGCCCTGTGTATGCACGAATCAGCGATCATCACCAACGCAGATGGCGATCAGCTCGCGGCGCGCCGCGAACTGTTCGACCTGATGCAGACCTACCCCGCGACGCGCGAGGAACTGGAACGGTCGCTCGGCCTGTTCGTGCGCGGCTCGCTCCTCGCACGCATTCTCGCGACCTTCGAGATCTATCAAAAAATCGTGCCGCTGCCGGGCGCGATCCTCGATCTCGGCACGTGGCGCGGACAGACCGCCGTGCTGTGCGAGAACTTCCGCGCGATTCTCGAACCGCTGAACTTCCAGCGCCGCATCCACGCATTCGATACGTTCACGGGCTACACGGGCTTCGCCGAGCACGACACGCGCGACCGCAAGCTGTTCTCCGACGGCACGTACTCGCTGTCCGGCGAGTACGCGGACCTGCTGCGCAAGCTGCTGAACCTGCACGAGCGCAGCAACGCGATGGGGCACGTGCATGACAAGCACCACGTGTGGGAAGGCGATTGCCGCGACACGCTGGCGGCGTTCGACGAAGCGCATCCCGGCGAGATGGTCGCGCTCGCGTGGTTCGACCTGAACGTGATCGAGCCGACCCGGCACGCGTTCGACGCGGTGATGAAGCGGCTGGTGCCCGGCGGCGTCGTCGCGTTCTGGCAGCTCACCCGCGGGGGCCAGCTGCCCGCGGAAGGTATCCATTACCTGCGCGACCTGCTCGGCAACCGTCCGCACCAGATCCACAAGGCGGCGGCCTATCCGTCGCTCTGCTACCTGTCGTTCCCCGAAGGCGGGGGCGCACGCAAATGAAGATCGCGATCCTCGGCAACGGCATTCTTGGCCTGATGACGGCCCGCGCATGGCAGCAGGCCGACCCGGGCGTCGAGCTCGTGATCGTCGGCCACGCGCATCGGCCCGGCTCGGCCACGCGCGCCGCGGCGGCGATGCTCAATTCGTTCACCGAACTGGAAGGCGATTCGCTCGGCACGCCGATCGACCGCTTCAAGTTCGAGCTGAGCCGCGGTGCGACGGCGGCCTGGCCCGCCGTATTCGCCGAAATCTGCACGCCGGAGCGCGCGATCGCGTACGGCTTCGGCACTTTCGTGCTGAACAACGCGGCGACCGACGCACTCGACGACGAGAACTTCGCGGCCATGCAGCGGTTCTGCCGCGAATTCGAGGAGCCCTGCGAGGCGGTCGATCCGTCAGGCATCCCGAACTATCATCCGGACCCGCGCTATCGCGCGCTGAAGGCAGTCTTCCTGAAGCGCGAGGGCTGGGTCAATCCGAAACAGTTTCTCGACGCGCTGACCGAGTCGGTCGCACGAGCCGGCAACGTGCGCTTCATCGACGCCGAGGTCGAGCGGCTCGAGACCGCGGCCGGACGCGTCACCGGGGCGCGCCTGTCCGATGGCGGCGTGCTCGGCGCGGACCGCTTCATCCTCTGCAACGGCGCCAACGTGACGCGCGTGCTGCAGGCGAGCCTGCCCGAGTTGCCGGTGCAGCGGATGTTCTATGGCATCGGCATGTCGATCGAACTGCAGAGCGCGGAGAACGTGCACACGCACTGCGTGCGCACGACCAACCGCGGCCTCGCGTGCGGCGTGTATTCGGCGCCGTACGGGCCTGACCGGACCCTCGTCGGCGCCAGCAACTACATCAGCCCGGTGCCGCACGAGCACGGCCACGCCGGCAGCGCGTACACGCTGCTCAAGTCCGCGATGGACCAGATCAACACCCGCTTCTCGCGCGCGAACCTGGTCAACGTCAACGTCGGCTGGCGGCCGACGACGTCCGACCTGTATCCGCTGTTCGGCGAAACCAGCGTGCGCGACCTGTGGATTCTCGGCGGCACCAAGCGCGACGGCTTCCACCTGTCGCCGGTACTGTGCCGCGATCTCGTCGCGGCGATACGCGGCGAGCCGATCGATCCGCGCTACGCGGAACTGGCGCCCGAACGGCCGCTGATCCGCAACATGACGCGCGAGGCCGCGATCGCGAAGACGGTGCGCCATCAGATCAATGCCGCGTACCAGCACGACTTCGTGCCGGCGCGCAACCGCATGGTCGACCAGCTCCGGAACGCGATGCGCGCGGACCTGGAGGCGCTGCACGACAAGCTGGGCGCAACGGACTGGGGCATTCCGCCCGAGCTCGTCGACATGTACCGGTACGGCCACATTCCGGCATGAGCGGTGCGACCATGAACCGCGACGCGAAGCGGGTGGCGATCGTCCAGTCCAACTACATTCCGTGGAAGGGCTACTTCGACCTGATCGCCGCCAGCGACGAGTTCATCCTCTACGACGACGCGCAGTACACGCGCCGCGACTGGCGCAACCGCAACCAGATCAAGACGCCGCAGGGCGTGCAATGGCTGAGCGTGCCGGTGAAGGTGAAGGGCAAGTATCACCAGTCGATCCGCGAAACCGAGATCGACGGCGCCGACTGGGCGCCGCTGCACTGGAAGGCCCTGCAGCAGAACTACGCGCGCGCGCCGCACTTCGCGCGCTACGCGGACGAGCTCGAGGCACTCTACACCGGCCGCACCTACGGGATGCTGAGCGAGCTGAATGTCGCGATGCTGACGTGGGTCCTCCGGCAACTGGAGATCGGCACGCGCGTGTCGTCGACGTCGGACTATGCGCTGCACGGCGACCGCACCGAGAAGCTGCTGAACCTGTGCGTGCAGGCGGGCGCGACCGAGTACCTGTCCGGCCCGGCCGCGCGCAGCTACCTCGACGAGAACCTGTTCGCCGATGCCGGCATCGCGGTGCGCTGGTTCGACTATCCGGCCTATCCCGAGTATCCGCAGCAGTGGGGCGATTTCGTCCACGGCGTGACGGTGCTCGACGTGCTGTTCAACTGCGGTCCCGAAGCGCGCCGGTACGCGCTGACCTCGAAAGATTGAGGTGATGTCCATGAGCGAATCCCGGCATGCGAGCCTGCTGGAAGAAGTGGCCGCGTACTACAGCGCGCGGCTGGCGGAGCACGGCGCGACCGCGCGTGGGGTCGACTGGAACGGCGAATCCGGCCAGTTCCTGCGCTTCGAACAACTGACCAGAATCCTGCCCGCGTCCGGCGGACACTCGGTGAACGATATCGGCTGCGGCTACGGCGCGCTGGTCGATTTCCTGAAGGCGCGCGCGCTGCCGGACGGCTTCGCGTATGCGGGCTACGACATCTCGTCCGACATGGTCGACGCCGCGCGGCAGCGCTACCGCGACGACGCGAACGTCACGTTTCATGTCGGCGCGCAGCCGCAGGCCCCGTCGGACTACGGGATCGCATCCGGCATCTTCAACGTCAGGCGCGGTCACGGCGACGACGCGTGGCTCGACTACATCCACGCGACGCTCGACACGCTGCACGCGACGAGCCGGCTGGGCTTCGCGTTCAACTGCCTGACGTCGTATTCCGATCCGCCGTTCATGCGCCCGGACCTCCTGTACTACGCGGACCCGTGCGCGCTGTTCGATCGCTGCAAGCGCCGCTATTCGCGCCACGTCGCGCTGCTGCACGACTACGGCCTGTACGAATTCACGATTCTCGTCCGCAAGGACATCTGAGCGGTGCCGCGCGCAAGCTGCGCGGCCGAACGTCCCACCCTTACCGCGGAGCCTGACCATGTTCGGCCCACCCAATCTCGACAGCATTCCGTTCGGCCGCCCGTTCGTGGTCGGCAAGGAGCTCTACTACATCGCGAAAGCGGTCGAGCAGGGCGGCCTCGCCGGCGACCAGGCGTTCACGAAGCTCTGCCACCGCTGGCTGGAAGCGCGCATCGGCTGCCAGCGCGCGCTGCTCACGCACTCGTGCACGGCCGCGCTCGAGATGGCCGCGATCCTCGCCGACGTGCAGCCCGGCGACGAAGTGATCATGCCGTCCTACACGTTCGTGTCGACCGCCAACGCGTTCGTGCTGCGCGGCGCGACGCCGGTGTTCGTCGACATTCGCCGCGACACGCTGAACCTTGACGAGACGCAGATCGCCGCCGCGATCACCAAGCGCACGCGCGCGATCGTGCCGGTGCACTACGCGGGCGTCGCATGCGACATGGACGTGATCGGGCAGCTCGCGGCGGACCATGACCTGTGGGTGATCGAGGACGCCGCCCAGGCGCTGCAGTCCACGTGGAACGGCAAGCCGCTCGGCGGCCTCGGCCACCTCGCGTGCCTCAGCTTCCACGAGACCAAGAACGTGATCTCCGGCGAAGGCGGCGCGCTGCTGGTCAACGACCCGCGCCTCGTCGAGCGCGCGGAGATCATCCGCGAGAAGGGCACCAACCGCAGTCAGTTCTTCCGCGGGCAGGTGGACAAGTACACCTGGGTCGACGTCGGCTCGTCGTTCCTGCCGGGCGAGCTGATCGCGGCGTTCCTGTACGCGCAGTTCGAGCACGCGGACGTGATCACCGCGCAGCGGCGCGCGACCGTGCAGCGCTACCAGGACGCGCTGCAGCCGCTGCACGCGGACGGGCTGATCGAGCTGCCCGCGATTTCGCTCGCCGAGCGCGGCAACGGCCACATGTTCTATTTCCTCGCACGCGACCTCGCCGAACGCACCGCGCTGCTGCAGCAGATCCGCGCGGTGGGTGTGAACGCGGTGTTCCACTACGTGCCGCTGCACAGTTCGCCGGCCGGCCAGCGCTACGGGCGCTGCGGGTCCGGCATGGCGGTGACGGACCTCGTCGCCGACCGGCTCGTCCGGCTGCCGCTGTACCACGACATGACCGAAGCCGAACAGGATCGCATCCTCGACGTGGTCTTCGATTTCTACCGCACCCGATAACGATGACGATTCCCCAATCTGGCCTGGCGCACGGCGGTTCGCGCATCTTTACGCGACTCGACCACCCGTACTACATACTCGCGCCGAATTTCCGGCAAACCTCCGGCGGGATCCGCGCGATGCACTACCTGTGCCACGTGCTGAACCTGCTCGGCCACGAAGCGTACGTCTGCACGCCGGTCGTGCATCCCGACCTGCGCACGCCGCCGCTGACCAACGACATCGTGCAGGCGCACGCCCGCGCGAATCGCAGCCCGATCGTCGTCTACCCGGACGTCGTCACCGGCAATCCGTTCAACGCGCGCTGCGTCGTGCGCTACCTGCTGGCCGAGCCCGGCCGCATCAACGGCGAACCGATCGCCCTGCAGCCGGACGACCTCATCTTCACGTTCGGGCCGTCGCTGGTGCCCGAAGAATGGAACGCGGACCTGCTGCGCATGCCGCTGGTCGACACGCGCATCTTCAACAGCGACGGTGTCGACGACGCCCGCCGCAACGGCACGGCCGTCTTCATCAATCGCCACCTGCGGCGCGGCGGCACGCTGCATCCGGTCACCGCCGAGTCGATCGAAATCTCGACCCGCGTGCCGGAACGTTCGGCGCACGAACTCGCGGCGCTGTTCCGGCAGGTCGAGTGCTTGTACACGTACGAATGGTCCACCGCCGTGTTCGAGGCGCTGCTGTGCGGCTGCCCGGTCGTGTGCATCATGAATGACGCATCGCTGTCGGAGCCGACCCGGTGGGTGATGGACGGCAAGGGTATCGCGTGGGGCCTCGACGAACACGAGATCGCCCACGCGAAGGCCACCGTTCACGAAGCGCGCAGCGTCTACCTGAAGGAAGAGGAGACGTTCTGGCAGCAGTTGCAGAACTTCGTCGAGCGAACCCAGGCCCACGCGGACAAGCTCGATGCGCAAGCCGTCGCGCCGGGCGCCGCCGCCCGGGAACAGGCCGCGTCCGCGCCGCGCTCGTGCATCGCGGTCGTCACCGCGGAACCGGCCGACCACGCGCGCGCCAGCCTGCGCTTCGCGCAGCCGTTCGCGCGGCTGGACCGCGAATGGGCACTGACGTTCCCTGTCACGCCAGCCGGCATCGATCCCGACGCGCTGCAGCGCGCGGACCTGATCGTGCTGCAGGGCGACACGCCGGGCCTGCTGTCCGCCGCCACGCTGGAACACCTGTTCTCGCTCGGCAAGCCGGTCGTCCTCGAGATCGACGCGCCGCTCGACACGCTGCTCGCCGACATCCCCGGCGCGGCCGACAACGCGCGCCGCAAGGCGGGCATCCGCAGCGCCGTGCAGCGCGCGCATGCGCTCGTCGTGCCGTCGGAAACGCTGGTGCGGGAATACCGTCACGTCAACGCATCGGTCCACGTGCTGCCGACCGGCGTCGATCTCGAGCGTCTGCACCGCGCGGCGCCCGGCGCGCGTGACCACGTGAACCTCGCGGTTTCCGGCACCGGTCTCGACGGCGAGCGTCTCGAGCAGGTCCGCCTGGCGCTGGCCGAGCTCCGCCGCCGATTTCCGGGGAAGCTCCGGGTGTCGTTCGTCGGCGCGGCGCTGCCGGCCGGCTGGGACGGTGAACCGGACGTCACGCTGATCGTGGAGCCTGCCCCTTACGACAGCTACGCCGACGCGCTGAAGCGCGCGGACCTCGACATCGCGCTGGTCGCGGCGCCGGTCACGTTGCGCGACGATGCGCCGCCGCGCGCATGGCTCGAATGTTCGGCGGCCGGCGCGGCCACGGTGCTCGTCGCCACGCCGGCCGAAGGCTGCCCGGTTGTCCACGGCCGCACAGGCTGGCTCGTCGCCGACACCGCCGACGCGTGGGTCGACGCGATCGCGCACCTGATCGAGCATCCGCACACCCGCTCGCAACTCGCCGCGGCCGCGCAGGATGCAATCCGCGCGCAGCACGACATCGGCCGCAACGCCGCGCGCCACGGTGCGCTGTACGCGCGGCTGCTGGCGGAGAACCGCACGCTGGCGCCCGTCGCCGCGACCGCGGACGCCGCACCGCGCCGCAAGCGCCTGATCGTGTATTCGATCGATCCGGACGCATGCGCGTCGTCGCGAATTCGCCTCACGCTGCCGTTCGGTCTGCTGAGCGACGAATGGGAACTCGTCCCGGGCATCCGGGACGGCCAGATCGACAGCAGCGTGCTGGCCACGGCCGACGCCGTCCTGCTGCATCGGCTGACGCCCGGCCTGCTGACGGGCAACGACCTGTACACGATCTTCAAGCATGAAAAGCCGGTGATCTACGAGACCGACGACCTGCTGACCGACCTGCCGCCCGCGCATCCGCTCGCCGCGCAAGGCGGGATGGCCCGCGCGGGGATCGAGCTCATGCTGCGCAACGCAGACGCCGTGATCGTATCCACGCCGTTCATCGCCAGCCGCTACCGGCTGTCGCACCCGCGCGTTCACGTGCTGCCCGACAGCGTGGACTTCGACCGGTTCTACCGCCCCGTGACGGCGCGCGACGACGACTGCGTGACGATCGGCGTCGCCGGTGCGTCGCTGCGCGCCGACAACTTCGCACTCGTCGACGCGGCGCTGCACGCGATCTGCGCACGCCATCCCGGCAAGGTCAAGGTGAGTTTCGTCGGCGCGGACGTCCCGCCGGGCTGGGCCGGCCACCCGGCCGCCGGGTGCGAGCCCGAGCTTCACGACTACGACGCGCACGCACGACGCCTGCCGGAACGGCGCTGGGACATCGCGCTGCTGCCGCTCGCCGACCATGACTACAACGCCTGCACGAGCACGATCCAGTGGCAGGAATACGCGGCGGCCGGCATCGCGTCGATCGTCAGCGACCGGCCAGCCTATCGCTTCGCGCTGCACGACGGCTGCGACGGCCTGCTGGTCCCGGATACGCCGCAGGCCTGGGTCAACGCGCTCGACCGGCTGATCGCGAACCCGGCGCTGCGCCGCGGGCTCGCGCGCACGGCGCAGGCGAAGGTCCGCAAGCATCACGCGCTGCAGCAGGCGCTGCCGCGCTATCGTCATGTGTATCAGCAGTGCATCGACAAAGGCGCGGTCGGCCACCCGCCCGGCCGGCCGGATGCGCCGATCGCCGGCGCGCTGATCCTGGACGCCGAAGGCGACCTCGACAAGGTCCGGCTGAGCCTGCAGGAAATCGCGAGGCGGCCGGAACAGGATCTGCTGGCGGTCGTGCTGACGACGTCGCAGGCGCCGCTTCCCGAATGGACCGACAAGGTGCGCTATCTGCACGCGCCCGCGCACGAGTACACGGCCACCGTCGAGCATCTCTGCGCACTGCCGGCGTTCGACTGGACGCTGATCCTCGAGGCGGGGGACGGGCGCGCTGCGCAGGCACGAACGCCTGCGGATGCCGAGATCGCGTAGTTCGGCGCGCGCCGTGCCGCTTGTCTGACGCTGGCGGCACGGCGCGCTATCCCGGCAGTGCGCCCGGTGCTCAGTTAAACCCAGGCCAAGGTCAAGGCCATCCGAAGCGTCAGATGACGGAGAGGCCCGCGCAGCTCGCGCCTGACCGAGTTCGACGCACCACTCCTTGCAACGTGTCGATGAAAGCGCAAAGCCTCGCCCAAATGGAGGCTCGCCGATTAATTCACTCGATCGAAGGGGCCCAAGAGCCCCTTCGATGTGATGCGATAGCAATTTCGGCCGGAACGGCGACGACCGTGGCCCGAAAAATCAATTACGCGTATTGGGGCGCTTTGGCGGCTAACGCATCCAGCACCTTGGTGACTCTCCAGTGCTGCGCCTGAGTCCCGTTATAGGCAAACGCCCAAATGACGTTGTTGCCTTGCAAACTGTCGAAGTGGTCGTCGATCACGAGATTCGGATTTGCCACCGACGTGATATATCCCGGGCGCATAGTCAGGCTCCACCGCTGAGATACCGCACCGGTAAATTTACGCACGACGAGCGGTGTCTCGGCAGCAACCTTTCCGTCCTTAAAATCGATCGCCAACTGGTCCGCTGGAGAGTCAGGACTGGTGAAATCGAGAATGAAGAACCCTGGGCTGGCACGAAAATGCCACACGTTTAGTACATCCTGTTCGGTCAGATAGCGTAGTGCCAACGGCGAGTTGGGACCTACAAAGCCGCTCTGGCCAGAATCGGGCACAACGCCGATGCAGCGGCTCCGATCCGCGGCGAATTCAATGATCACGTCACTCATGATATTTTCCTTAATATAATTGAGAAAATAATCGGCCTCGTCCTTCTTAAAACCCCCTTGAATTGCAAGGCCAGAGCGCCCCGCAATCCAAAGGTATCGGCAAGCCACCCTTATCGGTTCTCACCTGGATATAAAATAGACAAATGGCCTCTCGAGCTCAATTACACTTGATTACACATGGACGAAAATCGAGATCGATTGAATATTCGATGCCGACCACGTGCGACGCGACACGCCGCTGCGAGTGCTGAAGGGACCGTGCGAATGGGAGACGATGGAAATGGTACAGCGGTACGCCCACCTATCAGTCGATCATCTGGCGCACAGCGTCGCGCCGCCCACGGCCGAGCCCGCGCCGATTCCGGCTGCAATCTAGCTGCAACGGTAATGCACGACGAAGGAAGGAAACCGCTGAGAGCCTGACTAGGCTTGGCGCGCCCGGCTGGGATCGAACCAGCAACCCCTGCCTTCGGAGGGCAGTACTCTATCCATTGAGCTACGGGCGCGTGAGACAGTGAAACGACCCCATATACAGGCCGTCCACGATTGGCAAGACGGCAAGGATACCCGGTTTCCCATGACGCGTCCACCTTGCCCAACGAATCGGCGTCAGAGCGCGATCCGTGCGGGTAAACACGCGCCATCGCGCCGCTCGCCGTGATGTAAACGTTCCGTCTATAATCGTCCGTGCTTCATTGGACTGCCATTTTGCCGTTGCACCGCGCTCACAATTCCTATTCACGGAGACGAGGCAAGCATGAGCGAAGCACCCCACGAATCTCCCGTCAAAACCCCCGGGCAGCTGATTGCCGTCATCATCGCGTCGTTCGCGATTCCGATCGTCCTGATCGTCCTGTTCGCCAATTACGCGAACCATGCATTCCGTTCCGGCGCCGGCACGGACGCGCTGTCCGACGAGCAGGTCGCCGCCCGTATCGCGCCGATCGCGAAGGTCGACGTGAAGGACGCCAACGCACCCCGCACGTACAAGACCGGCGAGGAAGTCTACAAGGCCGTCTGCGTGACCTGTCACGGCACCGGCGCCGCCGGCGCGCCGAAATTCGGCAACAAGGACGACTGGGCGCCGCGCATCTCGCAAGGCTTCGACACGCTGCTGAAGACGGCCCTCGCGGGCAAGGGCGCGATGCCGCCGCGCGGCGGCACGAGCCCCGACGACGTCAGCGACTATGAAATCGCCCGCGCGATCGTCTACATGGCGAACAACGACGGCGCGAACTTCCCCGAACCGGCCGCGCCGGCCGCCAACGCGGCGCAACCCGCCAGCGGCGCACCCGCGTCGGGCGCCGACGCATCGAACGCACAGGCCGCCGCGGCCATGGCCGCGATCGCCGCGATCCCGAAGGCCGGCGAAAAGCCCGCGGCCGCGCCGACCAGCGCCGACGCCGCATCGGCCGGCAAGGCACTGTATACGCAGGTGTGCCAGGCTTGCCACGCGGCCGGCGTGCTCGGCGCGCCGAAGTTCGGCAGCAAGGAAGACTGGGCGCCGCGCCTGAAGGAATCGATGGATACGGTCTACAACTACGCGCTGCACGGCAAGGGCGCGATGCCGCCGAAGGGGGGGTCGAACGCGTCGGATGCCGACGTGAAGGCGGCCGTCGACTACATGGTCAACGCGTCGAAGTAACGCCTCACCCGGCCATCCGTAAAAAACCCCCGCGGCGCCTGCGCATCGCGGGGGTTTCGTTTTCGCGTTGCCGGTTCGCCGCGCCATCGTGCGCGCGGCAGCGCCGCCGCATCACTTCTGCAGCAACGCCTTCAGGCTCGCGAGCCGATCCTTCGGCGACATCGGCGCCTCTTCCGGCGTCGGCGGCGGCGCTTCGTCGAGCCCCATCTCGGGAATGAAGCGAGACGGTTCGCACACGACCGTCTCGCGCGCCCGCTTGCGCTTCTTGCACCAGTTCAGGTGCAGGCTGCGCTGCGCGCGCGTGATCGCGACGTACATCAGCCGGCGCTCCTCCTCGATCCGCTCGTTGTCGATCGGGCCGTCGTCCTCGCTGCCGCCGCGGTGCGGCATGATGCCTTCCTCGACGCCGACCAAGAACACGTGCGGATACTCGAGGCCCTTCGACGCATGGACGGTCGACAGCCGCACGGCGTCCGGGTCCTCGTCCTTGCCCTCGAGCATCGACATCAGCGCGACGGTCTGGATCAGGCCGAGCAGGTTCTTGCCCGTATCGGCGAGCCCGTCCGCGTTGTGGAAGCCTTCGGCCTCGCCGTCGACGGCCTCCGTCTCCGGCTTGGTGCCCTTGCGCTTCAGCCATTCGAGGAATTCGAGCACGTTCTGCCACTTCGACTGCGCCTGCCGCTCGTCGAACGCGTCGTACAGGTACGCCTCGTAGTGGATCGCCTCCATCATGTCGTCGAGCACGACGGTCGCGGGCTCCTTGTCCGCGCGTTCGGTCAGGCGCTGGATGAAGTCGCAGAACATCCGCAGCGGCTCGACCTGGCGCGCCGACAGCCGCGCCTCGATCCCGCCCATGTACACGGCCTCGAACAGCGACACCTTCGCCTGCCCCGCGAACGAGCCGAGCGCCTCGAGCGTGGTGTTGCCGATGCCGCGGCGCGGCGTCGTGACGGCACGGATGAACGCGGGATCGTCGTCGGCGTTCGCGATCAGGCGCAGGTACGCGCACAGATCCTTGATCTCGGCCTTGTCGAAGAACGACTGGCCGCCCGACAGCACGTACGGGATCCGCTCGCGCCGCAGCACCTGTTCGAAGATGCGCGCCTGGAAGTTGCCGCGGTACAGGATCGCGTAGTCGCGGAACTGCGCGCGCCGCTCGAACTTGTGCGCGGACAGCCGGAACACGACCGATTCGGCCTCGTGTTCCTCGTCGTTGCACGCCGTGACGGTGATCGAATCGCCCATTCCATGCTCGGACCACAGCTTCTTCTCGAACAGCTTCGGGTTGTTCGCGATCACGTTGTTCGCGGCGGTCAGGATCCGCACCGTCGACCGGTAGTTCTGCTCGAGCTTGATCACGTGCAGCTTCGGGAAATCCTTGCCGAGCTGCGCGAGGTTCTCCAGCGTCGCGCCGCGCCAGCCGTAGATCGCCTGATCGTCGTCGCCGACCGCCGTGAACGCGGCGCGCGGGCCCGCGAGCAGCTTCAGCAGCTCGTACTGGCACGCGTTGGTGTCCTGGTATTCGTCGATCAGCAGGTAGCGCAGCTTGTTCTGCCAGCGGTCGCGCACCTGCTCGTTCTTCGCGAACAATTCGGCCGGCAGGCGGATCAGGTCGTCGAAGTCGACCGCCTGGTACGCGTGCAGCGTCGCCACGTAGTTGCGGTAGACCAGCGCGGCCTGATGCTCGTCCTCGTTGGCCGCGATCGCCATCGCCTCGTCGGGCATGATCAGGCCGTTCTTCCACAGCGAGATGATGCTCTGGATCTTGCGGATCAGCCCCTTGTCGGTCGTGCCGAGCTGCTCCTGGATCATCCCGAAGCAGTCGTCCGAATCCATGATCGAGAACTGCGGCTTCAGGCCGACGTGCTCGGCCTCCTGGCGCAGGATCTGCACGCCGAGCGAGTGGAACGTGCAGACGGTGAGCTGGTTGACGGGCACCTTGCGGCCTTCCTTGCCCGGCGTGGTGAGCGTCTTGCCTTCCAGCAGCTTCGACACGCGCTCGCGCATTTCGGCGGCCGCCTTGTTCGTGAACGTGACGGCGGCGATATGGCGCGGCTCGAAGCCTTTGGCTTCGATCAGGTGCGCGATCTTCTGCGTGATCACGCGGGTCTTGCCGCTGCCCGCGCCGGCGAGCACGAGACAGGGACCGTCGAGATAGCGCACCGCTTCGTTCTGAGCGGGATTGAGGCCTGCTGACATGGTGGCGGATGGTGTTGCTGGTTGACGGCGGAACGCCGGGAGGATGCCGTGCGCGGCAGGCTGGCGAAGCAGGCGGACACGCAGGCAGGACGCGCATGTTAACACGTCGGCGGCGTGTATTTCGGGCGCACCGCCGGACGGGGGGCGCGCGGGCTTGCCGGGCGGGCGCCCCCTGCCCGTTCGGCGTGGTCGTGGCTGGCCGCTCGGCCAATCGGGCCCTGTCGGCGCCGTGATCGGACACAATAGGCCCTCCTCCGGCGCCACCTCGCGCCACGCCGCTTCGACTCACTTGAACCCTCACCGGATCGACCTCATGGGATACCCGTTCGCCACCGCCGCCCTCGGCCCGCTGCTGTTCGCACAGGGGCGCTACGTGCGCCGCGTCACGCCGCGGCTGCCCGAGGCGGCCGGCCCGCGCAGCGGCGTGGCGGGCGACGGCCCGCCGCTGCGCGTGCTGGTGGTCGGCGATTCGGCCGCTGCGGGCGTCGGCGTCGCGACGCAGCACGATGCGCTCGCCGGGCAACTGGCGAACGCGCTGGCGGCCACGCACCGCGTGAGCTGGAAACTGCTCGCGCGCACCGGCCTGACCACGCGGGAGCTGGTCGACTGGCTCGCCACCGAACCGGCCGAGCCGTTCCACGTGGCGGTCACGTCGCTCGGCGTCAACGACGTGACGGGCGGCGTGCCGCCCGCACGCTGGGTCGCGCAGCAGGCCGAGCTGGTCCAGCTGCTCGGCACGCGCTTCCAGGTCGGGCACGCGATCCTGTCGGCGGTGCCGCCGATGGAGCGCTTCCCGGCGCTGCCGCAGCCGCTCGCGTGGTATCTCGGGCGGCGCGCGAAGCGGCTCAACGCGGCGCTCGCGGCTTGGGCCGGCGCGCAGCCGCACTGCACGTTCCTGCGGGTCGACCTGCCGCTCGAACGCCATCTGATGGCCGCCGACGGCTTCCATCCCGGCGCATCCGCGTGCGCGGTGTGGGCCGCGCAGGTCGCGGCCGCCGTGCGCCAACGGGTGGGCGGATGATGTGGCACGCGCTGGGGCCGCTGGCGGCTCGGAGCGCCGAGCCGCGCCGAGCCCGGAGCCCGGAGCCCGGAGCCCGGAGCCCGGAGCCCGGAGCTGGAGCTGGGAGCTGGGAGCTGGGAGCTGGGAGCTGGGAGCGGAAGCGGGCAGCCACGACCCGGTCAACCGTACCGCACTGCGCCCCGTCCCGCGCAAAACGCCGGCATTCCTTGCGCAAGCGCCGCTCCGCCTCGCGCGTTTCGCCCGACACGTCTGTGCAAGCGGCGCCGCCATGCCAAAATAGCCGGTCGTCTTCGCGCCGCTCCGGCGCGCCATCCTTTAGTTTCCTTCGCAGCCAGGAATTGCCATGTCGTCATTGCTCAGGATTGGTTTGATGGGTTTCGGTTTCGCCGGCGCGACGTTTCACGCGCCCGTGATCGCCACGAGCGGCCGCACTGAAGTCGCGGCGATCGCGACGGGTCAGCCCGATCGCGCGCACGCCGCGTATCCGGGCGCGCGCATCGTCCCCGACCTCGACGCGCTGCTCGGCCTCGACGACATCGAATGCGTGGTGATCGCCACGCCGAACGACACCCACTTCACGCTCGCGCGCCAGGTGCTAGAAGCCGGCCGCCACGTGGTCGTCGACAAGCCCGTGACGCTCACCGCCGACGAGGCGCTCGCGCTCGCGCGGCTCGCGAACGCGCGCAGCCGGCTGTTCGCGCCGTTCCACAACCGCCGCTGGGACGGCGATTTCCTCACCGTGCGCCGCATCGTCGAATCGGGCGAGCTCGGCCGCCTCACCTACTTCGCATCGCACTTCGACCGCTTCCGGCCGACGCCGCGCACGCGCTGGCGCGAGGAGCCGGCCCGCGGCGGCGGCCTGCTGCTCGATCTCGGCCCGCACCTGATCGATCAGGCGCTCGCGCTGTTCGGCACGCCGGAAACGGTGAGCGCCACCGTCAAGACGCGCCGCGACAACGGCACGGCGCCCGATTTCGTGCACCTGCTGCTCGGCTATCCGGACAAGGACGTCGCGCTCCATGCGAGCGCGCTGTCGGCGATCGAGCCCGCGCGCTTCACGCTGCACGGCACGCGCGGCAGCTATCAGAAATTCGGGCTCGACACGCAGGAAGACCAGCTCAAGGCCGGCCTCACCGCGGACGACGTCGAATTCGGCGGCGGCAATCCGCCCGGCCTGCTGCGCGTGCTCGACGGCGAGGTCGAGGTCGAGCGTCCGGTGCCGACGCTCGACGGCCAGTACGCAGAGTTCTACCGCGCGCTCGCCGCGTCGATCCGCGACGGCGCACCCTTCCCCGTCACCGCGCAGGACGCGGTCGACGTGATGACGATCATCGAGCTCGCCGCGCAGAGCGAACACGACGGCCGCCGGCTGCCGTTCGTGCGCCGCATCGTCTGACGGGCGCCGGCCGGGGCGGCACCGGCCCGGCCGCCCATCGCGCCACGCCGCCACGCGCCGGCGGCGGCGCTGCCGTCTGCCGCCGCCCGCCCCACCGGCACGGCCGGAACATTCCGTTACAAATGGTGCGGGAACGAAAGTCAGCGGTCGTCCGGTCTGACGCGTTTCTCAAAAAGTCGATTCGACACCTATCCGTCAGGAGAATGTGATGCAACGGTTGATTCGCGCAGCGGCATGCTGCGTCCTGGTTTCCTCGCTCGCGGCATGTATTGTTCAGCCGCAGCGGCCGGCCCGGCAGGCGCCTCCGCCGCCGCGACCGAATCCGCAGGTCGTCGCGAACGACCGCATGCAGGAGGTCCAGGGCCGGATCGACAACCTGCATCGGCGCATCGACGCGCGCGTGAACGGCGGCTACTATCCGCCGCCTTACGGCGCGCAGCTTCACCACCGCCTCGACGTGATCCGCCAGGAAGCGAACGACATGTCGGCCCAGCACAACGGCGGCCTGTCCGGCGACGAGCAGCGCGTGCTGAACCAGGAACTCGACACGGCCGCGCGCGCGATCGGCGAATAACGCGCCGGCGCCTGCCGGAGCGAAGAAAAGCGGCGGCGCCCGTTGCCGCCGCTTGTCGCGAAGCGACATTCTTTTGCTCAAATTGACAACGCCCCCCCGCTCGCGTACAGTCGCCCGCACGCGTCGGGAGAGCGTGTGACCGGGTGTTCCGACACCGGTTGCGCCGCCGAAGGGGCACACCCGCAAACTCTCAGGCAAAAGGACCGACCGCGTCGGGGAATCGCGTCCGCGCACTGCGCGGGCCATACGCTCCCCGCACTCTGGAGAGCGGCAGTAGCCCGCAGCGCATCGGCTGCGCGGGCAAGCTGCCCACCGAAGGGGCGCGCGTTCGCCGGGCCTGGCCCGCAGCGCAATCTCTCAGGTATCGAGGACAGAGGGGCATGTACCGGATCGCTCGAGGCCATCGGCTGGGGCGGTCGGCACATGGCCGTTCTGATCCGCGCGCAAGCGCCTTGCCTGAGGCCTCGATGACTGCACTGAATCACACCCCGCTCAACGCCGCGCACCGCGCGCTCAACGCCCGCATGGTCGACTTCGGCGGCTGGGACATGCCCGTCAACTACGGCTCGCAGATCGAAGAACACGCGGCCGTGCGCACCGACGCCGGCATGTTCGACGTGTCGCACATGTGCGTCGTCGATTTCACCGGCAGCCGCGTGCGCGCGTTCTTCGAGCATGCGATCGCGAACAACGTCGGCAAGCTCAAGACGCCCGGCAAGGCGCTCTACTCGTGCCTGCTCAACCCGCAGGGCGGCGTCATCGACGATCTGATCGTCTATTACTTCACCGAAGAATTCTTCCGCGTGGTCGTCAACGCCGGCACCGCCGAGAAGGACATCGCGTGGTTCAACCAGCTGAACGAGCAAGGCGGCTACGGCCTGACGATCGCGCCGCGCCGCGATTTCGCGATCATCGCCGTCCAGGGTCCGAACGCCCGTGAAAAGGTCTGGGCGACGGTGCCCGCCGCCCGCGCCGCCACCAGCGAGCTCAAGCCGTTCAACGCCGCGCAGGTCGCCGGCACGCCGTTCGGCGATCTCACCGTCGCCCGCACCGGCTACACCGGCGAAGACGGCTTCGAAGTGATCGTCCCGGCCGTGCACGTCGAGGCGCTGTGGCATGCGCTGCAGCAAAACGGCGTGCGCCCGTGCGGGCTCGGCGCGCGCGACACGCTGCGCCTCGAGGCCGGCATGAACCTGTACGGCCAGGACATGGACGACACCGTGTCCCCGCTCGACGCGGGCCTCGCGTGGACGGTCGACCTCACCGCGCCGCGCGACTTCGTCGGCCGCGCCGCCCTGGAAGCCAACGGCACGCGCGCCGCGTTCGTCGGCCTGATCCTGCAGAAGGAAAACGGCAAGGCGGGCGGCGTGCTGCGCGCGCATCAGAAGGTCGTCACGCCGCATGGCGAAGGCGAGATCACGAGCGGCACGTTCTCGCCGTCGATGCAGGAATCGATCGCGTTCGCGCGCGTGCCGGCAGCCGTCCAGATCGGCGACACCGTCCAGGTGCAAATTCGAGACAAGCATCTTCCCGCACGCGTGGTAAAACTGCCGTTCGTGCGCAACGGCAAGGTCCTCGCTGCGTAACGACCGAGAAGCGGCCCGGCAGGCCGCCTCCCGGCAAGCCGGGAGATGGCGCCCGGCGCAACCCCATCCGGCGCACCATGGCGGCGCGCCAGCAGAACGAACAAACCCTTTTATCCAGGAGCATCCGATGAGCAACGTCCCGGCCGATCTGAAGTACACCGACGAACACGAGTGGATCCGCACCGAGGCGGACGGCACGCTGACGGTCGGCATCACCGATCACGCGCAGAGCACGCTCGGCGACATCGTCTTCCTCGAGCTGCCCGAAGTCGGCAAGTCGGTGAGCGCGGGCGACGCCGTCGGCGTCGTCGAATCGGTGAAGGCGGCATCCGACATCTACTCGCCGGTGTCCGGCGAGATCGTCGCCGTCAACGAAGCCGCCACCGATGCGCCCGAAGAAGTGAACGGCGACGCGTACGGCGTGTGGCTCTTCAAGATCAAGCTCGCGGCCGGCGCATCGACCGACAAGCTGATCGACGCCGACGCCTACAGCAAGCTGATCGACTAATTTCCCTACCCGAACCGCGCGGCGCCGGCCTCGGCGCGCGCGGGACCAGAGTCACGCCATGAAGCTCGAACACCCGGACCGTCTGATGAACCGCACGCCCCTCTCGCTCGCCGCGCTCGAAACGCACGACGCGTTCGCCGAACGCCACATCGGCCCCGATGCCGCCAGCCAGCAGGCCATGCTCGACACGCTCGGCTTCGCGTCGCGCGCCGCGCTGATCGACGCCGTGATCCCGGCGTCGATCCGCCGCGCCGACACGCTGCCGCTCGGCCCGTTCGCGCAGCCGAAGAGCGAGGCCGAAGCGCTCGCCGCGCTGCGTGCGCTCGCGGACAAGAACCAGGTGTTCCGCTCGTATATCGGCCAGGGCTACCACGACACGCACACGCCGGCCGTGATCCTGCGCAACGTGCTCGAAAACCCGGCGTGGTACACGGCCTACACGCCGTACCAGCCCGAAATTTCCCAGGGCCGCCTCGAGGCGCTCCTGAACTTCCAGCAGATGGTGGCCGATCTCGCGGGCCTCGCGATCTCGAACGCATCGCTGCTCGACGAAGCCACCGCCGCGGCCGAAGCGATGACGCTGCTGCAGCGCACCGGCAAGCCGAAGTCGAACGTGTTCTACGTCGCCGACGACGTGCTGCCGCAAACGCTCGAAGTGATCCGCACGCGCGCGCTGCCGATCGGCATCGAGGTCAAGACGGGCCCGGCCGCCGACGCCGCGCAGGCGAACGCGTTCGGCGTGCTGCTGCAGTACCCGGGCGTGAACGGCGACGTGCGCGACTACCGCGCGCTCACCGAAGCGATCCACGCGGCCGGCGGCCACGTGGTCGTCGCGGCCGACCTGCTCGCGCTGACGGTGCTGACGCCGCCCGGCGAATGGGGCGCGGACGTCGCGATCGGCAACACGCAGCGCTTCGGCGTGCCGATGGGCTTCGGCGGCCCGCACGCCGCTTACATGGCCGTACGCGACGAATTCAAGCGGCAGATGCCGGGCCGCCTCGTCGGCGTGACGGTCGACGCGCAGGGCAAGCCCGCGCTGCGTCTCGCGCTGCAGACGCGCGAACAGCACATCCGCCGCGAGAAGGCGACGTCGAACGTGTGTACCGCGCAGGCGCTGCTCGCGATCATGGCCAGCATGTACGCGGTCTACCACGGCCCGCACGGCCTGAAAACGATCGCGCTGCGCGTGAACCGCATCGCGGCGCTGCTCGCCGCCGGCGTGAAGCAGCTCGGCTTCGCGACCGTCAACGACACGTTCTTCGACACGCTGACGATCGACACCGGCGCGCGCACCGCGCAGATCCACGAATTCGCGAAAGCCAGGCGCATCAACCTGCGCCGCGTGAGCGACACGCAAGTCGGCGTGTCGGTCGACGAAACGACGACGCGCGACGACCTCGCCGATCTTCTCGACGTGTTCGCGCAGGCCGCGGGCGGCACCGCGCCGGCCGTCGACGCGCTGGACGCGGGTCTCGCCGGCATCGCCGCGCTGCCGGCCGGCCTCGAGCGCACGAGCGCGTACCTGACGCACCCGGTGTTCAACCGCCACCATTCCGAAACCGAAATGCTGCGCTACCTGCGCAGCCTGTCGGACAAGGATCTCGCGCTCGACCGCTCGATGATCCCGCTCGGCTCGTGCACGATGAAGCTGAACGCGACGTCGGAAATGCTGCCCGTCACGTGGCCCGAGTTCGGCGGCATCCATCCGTTCGCGCCGGCCGAGCAGACCGTCGGCTACCGCGAGATGATCGACCAGCTCGAACAGATGCTCGTCGCGGCCACCGGCTACGCGGCCGTGTCGCTGCAACCGAACGCGGGCTCGCAGGGCGAGTACGCGGGCCTGCTGATCATCCACGCGTACCACGCGTCGCGCGGCGAAGGCCATCGCGACGTGTGCCTGATCCCGGCGTCCGCGCACGGCACGAACCCGGCGTCCGCGCACATGGCCGGCATGAAGGTCGTGGTCGTCGCGTGCGACGCGCAGGGCAACGTCGACATCGACGACCTGAAGGCGAAGGCCGAGCAGCATTCGGCGAACCTCGCGGCGATCATGATCACGTATCCGTCGACGCACGGCGTGTTCGAGCAGAACGTGCGCGAGATCTGCGAGATCGTCCACGCGCACGGCGGCCAGGTGTACGTCGACGGCGCGAACATGAACGCGATGGTCGGCCTGACCGCGCCCGGCCAGTTCGGCGGCGACGTGTCGCACCTGAACCTGCACAAGACCTTCTGCATCCCGCACGGCGGCGGCGGCCCGGGCGTCGGCCCGGTGGCGGTCGGCGCGCACCTCGCGAAGTTCCTGCCGAACCAGCGCTCGACCGGCTACGCCCGCGCGGAAGACGGCATCGGCGCGGTGTCGGCCGCGCCGTACGGCTCGGCGTCGATCCTGCCGATCTCGTGGATGTACATCGCGATGATGGGCGCGAAGAACCTGACCGCCGCGACCGAAACTGCGATCCTCAACGCGAACTACATCGCGAAGCGCCTCGCGCCGCATTACCCGGTGCTGTATTCGGGCCCGGGCGGGCTGGTCGCGCACGAGTGCATTCTCGACCTGCGTCCGATCAAGGAAACGAGCGGCATCACCGTCGACGACGTCGCGAAGCGCCTGATGGATTACGGCTTCCACGCGCCGACGATGAGCTTCCCGGTGCCGGGCACGCTGATGGTCGAGCCGACCGAATCGGAATCGCAGGAAGAACTCGACCGCTTCATCGCCGCGATGATCGCGATCCGCGAGGAAATCCGCGCGGTCGAGGAAGGCCGCGCCGATCGCGAGGACAACCCGCTGCGTCACGCGCCGCACACGGCGGCCGTCGTCACCGCGAACGAATGGCCGCACGCGTACTCGCGCGAGCAGGCCGCGTACCCGGTCGCGTCGCTCGGCACGAACAAGTACTGGCCGCCGGTCGGCCGCGCGGACAACGCCTATGGCGACCGCAACCTGTTCTGCTCGTGCGTGCCGATGTCGGACTACGCATAACGCACGTCTCGCACCGGAGCGTCCGACCGTGACCACCCCGCACGCAGCCACCGGTTGCGTGCGGTTTTTACGTTCGCCGCCCGGCCAACCGTTTCACGCTTGCGCGCCAATCCGGCTAACATCACACGCGATCCAGCCAATGAAGGAGTTCCGCATGGTGCGTCCGATGTTTCCGGGCCATGGCGCAACCGCGCGGCGGCCGCGCGTGCGCGCTGGCCGCTACGTGCCGATGCTCGTCGCATCGCTGTCGCTGGCCGCCGCCGGCCTCGGCGTGTGCGGCAGTGCGCGCGCGGCGATGAATTTCTGCGCGGCGCCCGCACTGCAGGCAAGCGAGACGACGCAGGCCGAGCCGGGCGTGCAGGCGCTGATCCGCAGCGTCGACGCACGCATCGGCGAGCAGCCGAAGGCGATGGCGCGTGTGCATACCGAGGGCACGCTGCCGCATGAAGGCATCCACGACCAGAGTGAAGCCGCGCTCAAGGACATGGACCTGATGCGCGACGCGGCGCTCGCGTGGCGCGTGACGAACGCGCCGCGCTATCTGCAGCTCGTCGACCGCTTCCTGTCCGCGTGGGTCTCGACCTACCAGCCGAGCTTCAACCCGATCGACGAGACGCGCTTCGACAGCCTGATCGTCGCGTACGACATGACCGCGAGCGCGCTGCCGGTGAAAACGCGCAACGCGACGGCCGCGTTCATCGCGAAGCTCGGCGCCGGCTACGTCGCGCAGGTCGACGCGCAGAAACGCCCGCTCACCGGCACCTGGCGCAACAACTGGCAGAGCCACCGGATCAAGCTGATCGCGTTGTCCGCGTTCACGCTCGGCGACCGCAAGATGATGAACGCCGCGCAGCGGCTGTTCGTCGAGCATCTCGCCGACAACATCGGCCCGGACGGCAAGACCTGGGATTTCGAGGAACGCGATGCGCTGCATTACGCGGTCTACGATCTCCAGCCGCTGGTGACGGCCGCGCTCGCCGCGCGCCGCTTCAACCGCAACTGGCTGCGCGAGCGCGGCGCGAACGGCGCGACGCTCGCGGCCGCGCTCGACTGGCTCGTGCCGTACGCGCTCGGCGAAAAGACGCACGAGGAATTCGTGAATTCGCCGGTGCCATTCGATGCGAAGCGCCGCGAGGCCGGCTTGCCGGGTTATACGGGGCAGTGGGACCCGAAAAACGCCACCGAACTCTTTCATCTGGCCGTGCGGCTCGACGGGCGCTATGCCCGCGTCGCGCAGCAGCTTTCCCCAACGCCGCCCGCATGGCTCGCCGCGTGCCTGCCATTGCAGGCGCGCTAGCACCATTCTTACAGCAAGGCAGGTATCGAAATGGCAGTCAGCGTGTTTGACCTCTTCAAGATCGGCATCGGTCCGTCCAGTTCGCACACGGTCGGGCCGATGCGCGCCGCGCTGATGTTCGTCCAGGGCCTCGAGCGCGACGGGCTGCTCGACGCGACGGCTCACGTGAAGGTCGAGCTGTACGGCTCGCTCGGCGCCACCGGCAAGGGCCACGGCACCGACCGCGGCGTGATGCTCGGCCTGCTCGGCGACGCGCCCGACACCGTCGATCCCGACACGATCGACGCGCGGCTCGAAGACGTCCGCAAGACGAAGCAACTCGCGCTGCTCGGCACGCACCCGGTGCCGTTCGTGCTGAAGGAGCACATCGCGTTCTACCGCCAGGCGCTGCCCGAACATCCGAACGGGATGAAGCTGCGCGCGAGCGACGCGAACGGCGCGGTGCTGGTCGAGCGCACGTACCTGTCGGTCGGCGGCGGCTTCGTCGTGACGGCCGGCGCGCCGAACACGAAGGTGCTGAGCGCGGCCGAGCAGATGACGCACCCGTTCCGCACCGGCGCGGAGCTGCTCGCGCTGACCGCGTCGACCGGCAAGTCGATCGCGCAACTGATGTGGGAGAACGAGCGCGCGTGGCACACAGAGGAAGAAACGCGCGACGGGCTGCTGAAGATCTGGGCCGTGATGCAGTCGTGCGTGTCGCGCGGGTGCGGGATCGGCAACCCGGACGCCGACGGCAACCTGCCCGGCCCGTTCCAGGTCAAGCGCCGCGCGCCGCAGTTGTACCGCACGCTGACGGGCAGCCCCGAACGCGCGCTGCAGGATCCGCTGTCGATGATCGACTGGATCAACCTGTACGCGATCGCGGTCAACGAGGAAAACGCGGCCGGCGGCCGCGTCGTCACCGCGCCGACCAACGGCGCGGCAGGCATCATCCCGGCCGTGCTCCACTACTACACGCGCTTCACGCCCGGCGCGAACGAACAGGGCGTGATCGACTTCCTGCTGACGGCCGCCGCGATCGGCATCCTGTACAAGCTCAACGCATCGATCTCGGGCGCGGAAGTCGGCTGCCAGGGCGAAGTGGGCGTTGCGTGCTCGATGGCGGCCGGCGCGCTCGCGGCCGTGCTCGGCGGCACGCCCCAGCAGGTCGAGAACGCGGCCGAGATCGGGATGGAGCACAACCTCGGCCTGACCTGCGACCCGGTCGGCGGGATGGTGCAGATCCCGTGCATCGAGCGCAACGCGATGGCGTCGGTGAAGGCCGTCAACGCGGCGCGCATGGCGCTGCGCGGCGACGGCTCGCACTACGTGTCGCTCGACTCGGTGATCAAGACGATGCGCGAGACGGGCGCCGACATGAAGACCAAGTACAAGGAAACGTCGCGCGGCGGGCTGGCGGTGAATATCGTCGAGTGCTGATGCGGGACCCGGCGGCAATGCGAGGCCGGTCGGCCGACGTATTGCCGCCGGGCTCGACACCCGGCACTAATCGTTCAGCCAGTTCTCCACGCGCAATCCCGGATAGCTGACGAAATCCCGCTCGTTGTTGGTCACCAGGACGACATCGAGCGATACCGCATGCGCGGCGATCAATTTGTCGAGGTGATCCTTCTTCCGTTCGCGGGTGGCCTCGCGGATCGGACCATACGCTTGCGCGGCCGGCGCGTCGAAAGGCGCGACGGGAATATCCTCGATCAACGCCGCGAGGTTGCGGCGCTCGCGGGCAGGGCCCGTGCATGCGGTCACGCCGTACTCGAGCTCCGCATAAGTGACCGCCGACATGACGACGTCGCCCGTGTAGCACTGCGCAAATCGTCTCGCGACCTGCTCCGGCTGATTTTTCATCAGATAGATGCACATGTTGGTGTCGAGCATGAAGCGCGGCATCACAAGCCCTCGCGTTCGGCCTGTTCATGGTCGCCACGCCCTTCGGTCATGAAGTCCGGCCCGAATTTCGCGAACTTCTCGAGTACGTGCGTCAAAGGCCGCCGCATCGGCCGAATGCGGATTTCGTCACCGACCCGCTCGATTTCCAGCTCGATATCGCTGCGTTCATAGGCAAGGTCCGCAGGAATACGCACGGCCTGCGAGTTGCCGTTTCTGAATACCCTCGTGGTATGCATGTCGATCTCCGCCCGGATGTACATTGTATGTACATTATCCGATGCGGGCCGAGATGTAAATCCATGTGTGTACATAACAGGTGTTCCTTCGGCTGACGAGCCGGCAGTGAATACGCGCGTCACGGCCATTGCCGTCGCGCATGCAGCACGCGGAGGATCTCCACGATGCCCTCGGCCGGCCGGATGCGATACACGAGCACATCGTTCGGCGCGACCACCAGCTCACGCGTGCCGGCCACCCGCCCTCGCCGATACAACTCGGCATGGGCCGGTAACGCCGCCGCCCTTTCTTCCAGCAGTTCGTCGAGCTCGAGGGCGGCCAGCGGGTCGTCCTCGGCGATGGTGTCCATGATCGCGGCGCGATCCTCGTGCGCCTTCGGATTCCAGTGCAACGCAAGGGTCAAGAAGCATCCCCGCGCTTGCCGGCAAGCCGGTCACGCAGCGCCGCACGTCGCGACGCGAAGTCGGCGCTGACTTCGGCGTCCGGAATCGACGCACGCGGGTCGTCCAGCGCCTGCTGCACCTGCTCGCGAAACCAGCGATCGTGGGCCGCCGCCTCGTGTGCCGCCTTCAGCGCCGCCGCGCGATCGGGCCGGGTCGCCCGGCCGGCCGCATCCGGGTCGAATGCCGACGCGTCCACATCGAATCGGCTGATACCGATATCGCGCAGAAAGCCGACCAGCGTTTCAAAACGGCGAAACACCCGCACGTCGCCGCGCTTGGCCGACAGGAAACGTTCGTGTGCGCCGCACCGGGCCGAGAACGCCCAACCGTTGCCGCAACCGACCACGCGGGCCGCACGCACCGCGCCGGCTGCGACCAGCTCCGTCAGCGTCTTTTGATCAATCGTTTCGGTCGTCATGGCGATTCTCGCCCCCCCCCTTTCTCCACGCATTCGCTGAAATTTTACTATTGAGTGGCATCCCAATTTATTGTTATTTGGGATGCCCGCACCAGATCGAGACAAGCGTCAGCCCGCCATCCATAGCACTCACTTTCCGCCGTCGCGCCAGTCTGCACAAGCTGGCCAGTCGGCCAACCGAAGCCGGTGCGCGCTCGCCGAACCGCCCAGCGTTCCGACACTTTTCATCGTCCGCCGTACCGGCGCGCCGCCAACCGGCGTAAGCTGTACGTCCCGCTACCCAGGGAGACGGCAGCCCATGTCGCATTCCAAGGATCTCGAGCCGCGCGCCACCACCGGTGCGCGCTTGCTCGTCGATGCGTTGCTCGCCAATCACGTCGAACGCGTGTTCTGCGTGCCGGGCGAGAGCTTCCTCGCCGTGCTCGATGCGCTGGCGGACGACACCGCCCGCATCCAGACGGTCGTCTGCCGCCACGAGGCGGCCGCCGCGAACATGGCCGAAGCGGTCGGCAAGCTGACCGGCCGCCCCGGCATCGCATTCGTCACGCGCGGGCCCGGCGCGACCCATGCGTCGATCGGCGTGCACACCGCCTTCCAGGATTCGACGCCGATGATCCTGTTCGTCGGCCAGTGCGCACGCGAGCACCTCGACCGCGAAGCCTTCCAGGAAATCGACTACCGCCGGATGTTCGGCCAGATGGCGAAATGGGTCGCGCAGATCGACGATCCGCGCCGCATTCCCGAATACCTGAGCCACGCGTTCCACGTCGCGACGTCCGGCCGGCCCGGCCCGGTCGTGCTCGCGCTGCCGGAGGACGTGCTGTCCGACGCGTGCGCGCCGCAGCCCGTCGTGCCGGCCGCGAAACGCATCGCGGCCGCGCCGTCGGCCGCGCAGATCGACGAGTTGCGCGAGCGGCTCGCGCGCGCGGAACGGCCGTTCGCGATCGTCGGCGGCAGCGGCTGGACGCCGGACGCCTGCGCGAACCTGCGCACCTTCGTCGAACGCTGGCAATTGCCGGTCGCGTGCGCATTTCGCTTCCAGGACACGATCGACAACGCGCACCCGAACTACGCGGGCGACGTCGGGCTCGGAATCAACCCGGCGCTCGCGAAACGCATCCGCGACGCCGACCTGCTGCTCGTGATCGGGCCGCGCCTCGGCGAAGCGACGACCGGCGGCTACACGCTGCTCGACATCCCGAAGACACGCCAGACGCTGGTCCACGTGCACCAGGGCGCGGACGAACTCGGCCGCGTGTACGCCGCCGACCTGCCGATCGTGTCGGGCATGCCGGAGATCGCCGCGCCGCTGGCCGCGCTCGAACCGCCCGAGCGGCCCGCGTGGGCCGGTACGGCCGCCGACGCGCACCGCGCATACCGCGAATGGCATGCGCCGCTGCCGATGCCCGGCGACGTGCAGCTCGGCGACGTGATGGTGCAGTTGCGCGAGCGCCTGCCGCACGACGCGATCCTGACCAACGGCGCGGGCAACTATGCGATCTGGCTGCATCGCCACTTCGCGTACCGGCACTTCCGTTCGCAGCTCGCGCCGACGAGCGGCGCGATGGGCTACGGGCTGCCGGCCGCGCTCGCCGCGAAGTCGCTGTATCCGCAGCGCGCCGTCGTCGCGCTCGCCGGCGACGGCTGCTTCATGATGGCCGGCAACGAGCTCGCGACCGCGATGCAATACGGGCTGAACATCGTCGCGATCGTCGTCAACAACGGCCATTTCGGCACGATCCGCATGCATCAGGAGCGCAACTACCCGGGCCGCGTGCACGGCACCGGGCTCACGAACCCGGATTTCGCGGCCTATGCGCGTGCGTTCGGCGCGCATGGCGAGACGGTCGAGCGCACCGCCGATTTCGCGCCCGCGCTCGAACGCGCATTGACGTGCGGGCTGCCCGCGGTGATCGAGATCCGCATCCCGCAGGACGCGAGCACGCCGGCCGCGACGCTTGAGCAAATCCGCGAGCAAGGCCGCCGCGCGCGCGGCGCATGACGGCGATGGACATGCACGCCGCACCGCCCGCCGCCGTGCTGTCGCACGACGACGCACTGGCCTGCCCCGGCACGCTGCTCTCGCCCGACGGCACGCTCGTCGCGCCGTACGATCTCGAGCATGGCGACGAGCGCGCCAACGGCTACGTGCCTGCCGCATCCTCACTCGGCCTGCTGCACGCCGCGCACCGGCCGTTCCGGCTCGATTACGGCGACGCGCGGCACGTGCACGTGATCAACGGGATGGGCGTCGCGCTCGGCGATTCGGTGATCGGGCTGACGGCCGTCGCCGCGCTGCGTGCGGCCCATCAGGGCCTGCGCTTCACGCTGTACCGGCCCGCGCGCGCGCCGCGCTATGTCGAGGCGCTGTATGCGCTCGCGGCCGACGTCGTCGCGCCGTCACGCGCGCTGCCGTGCCCCGCCGACGCGCTGCCCGCCGACGCGCACCGCATCGACGTCGGCAATCACCTGTACTGGCCCGCATTCGCGCGGCTGCCGATGATCGACTTCTTCCTCGACGCGCTCGGCGTCGATCCGGCCGCCGTGCCGGCCGCCGCGAAACGCAACCGCTGGCTCGCGCGGCTGCCGCTGCCTGCGCTGCCGGCCGAGTGGCGGCGGCCTTACGTGCTGTTCTGCCCGAATGCGAGCACCGCGGTGCGCAGCGTGCCGCGTGCGTTGCGCGTCGCGTTCGTGGAACGGCTCGCGCAACGTTACGGGTTGCCGGTGGTCGGCTTCGGCCCGATCGCGCATCCGGCTTACGTGGACGTGAGCCGCCACGCGACCGACACCGCGCGCTTCATCGCGTGGATCAAGGGCGCGAGCCTGCTGTTCGCGCCGGACACGGCGGCGCTGCATCTCGCCGACGGTTTCGACGTGCCGACGCTCGCGTGCTTCACGACGATCGGGCCGGCGCTGCGCGTGCGCGACTATCCGCATTGCGTGCCGGTCACGCTCGACGTGCCGGCCGAATTGCACGGGCTGCATCGCAGCGAACAGCCGGACGATCTGGCGGCGGTCGACGCCGCTTACCGTGCAATCGACTGGGACGCGCTGGCGTGGCCCGCGCCGCGCGACGCGGCGGCAGCGGCCACCTGAGCGAAGTGGGCGCGTCGGCGAGCGTGGCGATCGAATCGGCAGCGGCACACGCACTGCGCCGGCACGGGCGCCGCTTCGGCTGCCCGGCTGATCCCGCCAGGCTCGCACCGGCCGCCTGAGCGAAGCCGGCGCGGCGGCGAGCGGAACGATCGAACCGGCAACAGCGCGCGCACGGCACCCCCACCGCCGCGAGCGCCGCCCGGCTCACCGCGCCGAACGCGTCACGCGCGATCGCGCAGCGTCTCCGATGGCCGTTTGCCGAACAGGCGCCGGTAATCGGTCGCGAACTGGCTCAGATGCCAGAAACCCCACGCCTCCGCGACGTCCTGCACCGAGCCGGCCGCGCGCCCGCACAGGTCGCGCCGCGCGCCGTTCAGCCGCAGCGTGCGCAGGTAGGTCGCGGGCGCCATCCCGAGCACGTCCTGGAAGCAGTACTGCAGCGTGCGCCGGCTCACGTGCAACTGTTCGCACAGCTCGGGCACGCCCACCGGCCGCGTGCGGTGCGCGAGCACGTAGTCGCGCGCCTGGTCGACGATCCAGCGGCGCGTCGACGGCGCGGCGCCGCTGCCGCCGTCGGCCGGTTGCGCGCACGCATCGAACAGCGCGGCCAGCACTTCGGCCTGCAGGTCGTCGCGCTGCGCATCGGGCAGCGGGCCGGCCATCGCCACCGCGCCGTCGAGCCGGCGGCCGAGCAGCGCGCACAGGCGCGCGAGCCGCGCGTCGCCGACCTGCATCACGCGCTGCGTGAACAGCCGCTCGTCGAGCGCACGGTGCTCGACTTCCTCCGCATAGCGGCGCAGCACGTCGCCGCGCACGACGACGCCGTAGATCGAGAACTGCGCGGGCGTCACCAGTTCGAATTCGACGTTGCCGGGCCGGAACGCGAGCGCGCCGGGGCCGATGCGGCACGCATCGACGCGCGCCGAGCCGTCGCACACGAGCGGGATGCCGAACCAGTACGCATCGCCGCGCACTTCGCAGGCCTGGCGCAGCAGGTGGCTGGTCGATTCGCGGAACAGCTTCATCGTGTCGAGCGGCAGCTCGGTCAGCGTGCCGACGAAGCGGCCGGCCGCGAGCTGGTCGTAGGTCTGCCGCCAGCCGATCAGGTTGCGCGCCTGCTCGTCCGCATCGTGCGCGACGCTAACGACGGCCTGCCCGGCGAACGCGTCGTCGCCCTGCGCGCTGCGCCGCGTGTCTTCGGCGGTCGGCTCCTCCGTACACGCCACATGTCGATTCATCGTGTCCTCCCTCACCTGCGCGGAACCCTGCGTATCACGCAAGTCCCGTGCCGAACCGCACGGCCCGGCGAACCATCCGCCATTGCACGCTGTCCGGCCGATGGGCGCCATGCGGGCGCACCCGAACGCGGCATGCCGCGCACGCCGCCGGTGCGCTCCGCGCGGCCACCGCGCATGCGCGCCGCCATACGCAGGCCGGGTACCGGGCCGGCTACGGGGCGTGCTACGGAGCCGGCCTCAGCCGCACGACCCGCGTGCCGCAATTGCCGTATGCCTGCGCGATCGCCAGTTCGACGATCGCGCTGCCGGCCGCCCACGGCGCCGCGTCCGCTTCCGGCAGATCCGCGCGCAGCGTGGCGCGACCGTTGATCCGGTAGCGCAGGCCGCGCACGAAATCGACGAACAGCAATCCGACGCCGCGGCCGTCGCAGGCGGCCGCGTCGATCCGGGCGCCGTCGCCGTCATGCGCGGCCGGCAGCGCGAAGCGCAGCGTCTTCGTGTCGATGACGCGCACCACCGGCAGCAGATCGCCGTTCGCGTCGCGCCGGCTCTGCACGATGTCGCAGGTCATCGGCGCACCGGCGCCCGATGCCATGCCGACGAACATGAACGGCTGCGATTCGACGAACTGCCGCACGCCGACGCTCAGCCGCGTGGTCACGGCGTCGCTCATCCGCTCGGCTTCGTCGGCGACGCCGAAGCGGTGCTGCGCGTCGAGTTCGCCCGGATGGAATACCGGGTGACGCGGAAAGGATCGGGGCGGTTCTGCCATGCTGGGAGCGGTTGCATGCATCGGCGCACCGTGCCGCCGCGAACAGGCGGCAGCCGGCGGCGTTGCCGGCGCCGGCCGTGCAGGGAAACGCAGCCGGCGCCGACTGTCGAACAAGGAAATCGAACCGGGCGACGTGCCGGGCCCGACCGGCCACGACACGTCGCCACGGCTTCGGCGATCAGAAGAACCCGAGCGCCTCGGCCTGATAGCTGACCAGCAGGCACTTCGTCTGCTGATAGTTCGACAGCGCCATCTTGTGCGTCTCGCGGCCGATGCCCGACTGCTTGTAGCCGCCGAACGCCGCATGCGCGGGATACAGGTGATAGCAGTTGGTCCACACGCGGCCGGCCTCGATCTCCCGGCCCATGCGGTACGCACGCGTGCCGTTGCGGGTCCACACGCCCGCGCCGAGCCCGTAGAACGTGTCGTTCGCGAGCTCGATCGCTTCCTGCTCGTCCTTGAACGTCATCACCGACGCGACCGGCCCGAAGATCTCTTCCTGGAACACGCGCATCTTGTTGTTGCCGAGCAGCATCGTCGGCTTCACGTAGTAGCCCGTGCCGAGTTCGGCGGCCGGCGCCGTGCGCTCGCCGCCCGTCAGGCATTGCGCGCCTTCGCCGCGGCCGATGTCGATGTACGACAGGATCTTGTCGAGCTGCTGCTGCGACGCCTGCGCGCCGATCATCGTCTGCATGTCGAGCGGGTGGCCGGCCTTGATGCGCTCGACGCGCGCGACGGCCTTCTCGATGAAGCGGTCGTAGATCGATTCCTGGATCAGGATCCGCGACGGGCACGTGCACACTTCGCCCTGGTTCAGCGCGAACATCGCGAGCCCTTCGAGCGCCTTGTCGAGGAACGCGTCGTCCTGGTCGAGCACGTCGGCGAAGAAGATGTTCGGGCTCTTGCCGCCCAGTTCGACCGTCGACGGGATCAGGCTTTCGGCCGCCGCGCGCAGCACGTGCTTGCCGACCGGCGTCGAGCCCGTGAACGCGATCTTCGCGATCCGCTTGCTGGTCGCGAGCGCTTCGCCCGCTTCCTTGCCGAAGCCGTTCACGATGTTGATCGCGCCGGCCGGGAACAGGTCGCCGATCAGTTCCATCAGCACGAGCACCGACGCGGGCGTCTGCTCGGCCGGCTTCATCACCACGCAGCAGCCGGCCGCGAGCGCGGGCGCGAGTTTCCACGCGGCCATCAGCAGCGGGAAATTCCACGGGATGATCTGGCCGACCACGCCGAGCGGCTCGTGGAAGTGGTACGCGACGGTGTTGTCGTCGATTTCGGAGATGCCGCCTTCCTGCGCGCGGATGCAGCCCGCGAAGTAGCGGAAGTGGTCGATCGCGAGCGGCAGGTCGGCCGCCATCGTCTCGCGCAGCGGCTTGCCGTTGTCGATCGTCTCGGCCACGGCCAGCAGCTTCAGGTTCTTTTCCATCCGGTCGGCGGCGGCGAGCAGCAGGTTCGCGCGCTCGGCAACCGACGTCTTGCCCCACTTGCGGCGCGCGGCATGCGCGGCGTCGAGCGCCAGCTCGATGTCGTCGGCGCCGGAGCGCGGCACGCGGCAGAACGGCTGGCCGTTGATCGGCGACACGTTCTCGAAATACTCGCCCTTCACGGGCGCCACCCACTTGCCGCCGATGTAGTTGTCGTATTGCTGGCGGTACGGGTATTCGACGTCGAGGCCCAGTTGTTTCAGGTCAAACGGGTTCATACATGTCTCCTGTTCATCGTGCTTGTGTGAGTACAGCGCCGGTTGGAATGCGCTGATCCCGTTTACGCAACATGCGTGCCAAACGGAACGGGAGCATGTCGATCGCGGCCGGCGCGCGTGCGCACCGTGCGGTGTTCACGCACGCAACACGACGGGTGTACCGATTCTGAACACCGCGGTTGCGCAGCGCTGCGGCCGGTGTTCGGAATTTCCACAGTGCGCGGCTGCGCGCTGCACGCGGAGAACGCCGCGTCGCGTGGCATGTCGCTTGCGTGCTTATTGCGGATCCACACGCCACGGCGCACGCGCCGACCGACACCATGAACGATCGCGGCCCCCTGACCGACGACGCCATCGCGTTCATCCGCGAGCAGGCTTTCCTGATCGTCGCGACCGCCGACGCGGCCGGCAACGGCGACTGTTCGTATCGCGGCCGCCAGCCGCGCGCCGACGGTTCGTTCACGCCGCTCGTCGATATCCCGGACCGCCGCACGCTGGTGCTGCCCGACTTCGCGGGCAACAACCTGCTCAACACGATCGGCAACCTGCTGGTGAATCCGGCCATCGCGTTGCTGTTCGTCGATTTCGTGCGCCAGACGACGTGGCTCGTGCAGGGCCGCGCGACGCTCGACGAGGATGCGCGACGCCACGCGGACCTGTGGCCGGATGCGCTGCGGTGTGTGGTGATCGACGTGGAATGCGCGCAGGCGCGAACGGATGCGGACTTGCCGCCGCTCGTGCTGGCGTGATGCGCGGCGGGTGACGCGCCCGCCGACGGAGGACCATGCGGGCTGCGTCGACCGATGTGCTGATGTGCTGATGTGCTGATGTGCTGATGTGCTGATGTGCTGATGTGCTGATACGCCGATGGGCCGATGGGCCGACCCGCCGAATCACCGCGCTGCAACGCTCAACGCCCATGCGTCTCCGCACCGGCCGGCGCGACGCGGCCGCGCGCCGACGCCTCGGCATGCGCGCGGCCGTCCGCATCGTCGCCCGCTTCGTCGGCAACCGGCCGCCCACCGAGGAACCCGAACACCACCACCGCGCACAGCACCGTGACGACGGCCAGCCCGATCAGCAGCCGGTCGAACGCGTGCGCGTAGCTCGCGATCAACGCCGCACGGCCGACACCCGGCAACGCGGCAGCCGCGCCCGCGAGATCGCCGGTCGCAAGCCGCGCGGCGGCGCGCAGCGTCGCGTCCGGCGCGCCGACAGCTCCTGCCGCCTGCGCGAGGCCCGTTTGCGCGAGCGCGGCCAGCGCCGCGCCGACGATCGCCAGCGCAATCCCCTCGCCGGCCACGCGCGTCGTGCTGAAAATGCCCGTCGCCATCCCCGCGCGCTCCTTCGGCACGACGCTCACCGACAGCCCGTCCATCAGCCCCCACGGCATGCCGGCGCCGACGCCGATCGCGAGCATCGGCGCGATCGCCGCCGGCCCCGCGCCGCCGCGCAGCGCGATGCCGAGCCACACGAGCCCGCCCGCCGCGACCAGCAGCCCGAGCCCCGAGATCACGCCGGCCGACAGCCAGCGCGTGAGCGTCGCCGCGACGAGCGGCACGAAGAGCATCGGCGCGGAGATCGCGAGCATCAGCCAGCCGGCGTCGATCTCGCTGAAGCCGTCGATGCCGATGAAGCGCAGCGGCAGCACGACGAGCAGCACGATGTAGCAGCAGCAGGTCGACACCGGCAGAACCTGCACGCCGACGAAGCGCGCGATGCGAAACAGCGACAGGTCGAGCATCGGCCGCGCGACGCGCGTCTCGATCGTCACGAACGCGCACGCGCCGAGCGCCGCGCCGGCCAGCAACGCGATCACGAGCGGGCTCGACCAGCCGCGCGCGGGCGCTTCGATCACGCCGAACGTGAACAGCGTCAGCGCGGCCGTGAATGCGGCCGTGCCGGGCCAGTCGAGCCCCGTCGCGTGCGGGTCGCGCGACTCGTGCATGCGCGGCAGCCCGAACGCGAGCGACAGCACGCCGGCCACCGCGCTCGTCACGAAGATCGCGCGCCAGCCGTAATGCCCGATCAGCCCGCCGGCGAGCACGGGCCCGAACGCGAGCCCGATCCCGAAGGTCGTGCCGAGCAGGCTGAACGCACGCGTGCGCGCCGCGCCGTCGAATTCCTGCGCGAGCGCGGCCGTGCCGCCGGCCAGCGCCGCCGCCGCCGCGAGCCCTTGCGCAGCGCGCAGCAAATCAACGGCGAGCATCGACGGCGCGAACGCGAGCGCGACCGACATCAGCGTGAAGCCGCCGACGCCGATCGCGAACAGGCGCTTGCGGCCGAACTGGTCGGCCAGCGCGCCCGACGCCATCAGGAAGCTGCCGAACGCGAGCATGAACGCGTTGGTGATCCAGTTCATCGCGACCGGGCTGCCGTGCAGGTCGCGGCCGATCGCCGGCGTCGCGACCGCGCCGCCGGAAAACGACAGCGGCAGCGCGACGGCGGCCATGCAGACGGCGGCCAGCACCCATGCCCTGCGGCGCGCGGCCAGCGCTGAAGCAGTTGAAACCGGGTGATCCATCATCGCTCCTCGAAAAGCCGGCGCGGATGCGCCATCAGAGCGACAGAAGATAAATCGGATTCAATTCGCGAAAAACCACGCAAAGCTCCGCATATAACGGACTAAAATTCCGCAATTGACCTGCTGGCGTGCGTCGCCGCACGCCCTTCGATTCGATGGAAAACCTCACCGGCATCGTCGCGTTCGTCCGCACCGCCGAAGCGCTGAGCTTCGTCGCGGCCGGCCGCACGCTCGGCATCTCGGCGTCCGCGGTCGGCAAGACGATCGCGAAGCTCGAGCAGTCGCTCGGCGTGCGCCTGTTCAACCGCACGACGCGACGCGTGACGCTCACCGACGAGGGACGGCACTTCTACGAGCGCTGCCAGCGGATCCTCGAGGATTTCCGCGACGCGGAGGCGACCGTGACGGCGTCCGCGCAGCGCCCGCGCGGCAAGCTGCGCGTGAGCCTGCCGGTGATCGGCTACCGCTTCCTGCTGCCGGTGCTGCCCGAATTCCGGCGGCGCTATCCGGACGTCGAGCTCGATCTCGATTTCAACGACCGGATGGTCGACGTGGTCGAAGGCGGCTTCGACGCGGTGATCCGCAGCGGCCCGCTGTCCGATTCGAGCCTGATGTCGCGGCGGCTCGGCCCGTTCGCGTTCGTGCTGTGCGCGACGCCCGCATATCTCGCGCAGGCCGGCACGCCGCGCACGCCGCGCGAGCTCGAAGCGCACGACTGCGTGCGCTACTGCTTCCCGACCACCGGCAAGCTGCAGGACTGGGCGCTCGCGGCCGACGACGGCACGCCGCTCACGCTGCGCACCGCGATGACCTGCAACAACATGGAGGCGCTGCGCGGCGCCGTGCTCGCGGGGCTCGGCATCGGCTACATGCCCGACTTCCTCGCGCGCGACGCGCTCGAACAGGGCGCGCTCGTCACCGTGCTCGACGACTACCGGATCGCGCCGGGGCAATTCTCGATCGTGTGGCCGTCGAGCCGGCAGCTGTCGCCGAAGCTGCGCGTGTTCGTCGATTTCCTGTGCGAGCGGCTGTTCAGGTAGTCGCCCCGATCCGCTCCGCCTGCGCTGACGGCAGCAGCGCGTCGCTGTCGTCCTTCAGCCCGACGCCCGTCAGCCCGAGCCTGCGCGCATGCGTCATCAGGTAATGCAGCTTGTGCGCGGCGGCCGCGTGCGGCAGCCCTTCGGGCCGCACGTTCGAGATGCAGTTGCGCAGCGCGTCGTGACAGCCGACCTTCGGCGCCCACGTCAGGTACACGCCGAGGCTGTCCGGCGAGCTGAGCCCCGGCCGTTCGCCGATCAGCACCGCGACCACCTTCGCGCGCAGCAGCTCGCCGATCTCGTCGCCGAGCGCGACGCGCGCCTGCGTCGCGACCACCACCGGGCCGATCCGCCAGCCGTCCGCGTCGAGCCGCGGCCGCACGGCCTGCAACAGCGGCAGCGCCTGCTTCGCGGCCGCGAACGCCGACAGCCCGTCGCCGACCACGAACACGACGTCGGGCGCCTCGTCGAGCGCCGCGCCGTAGCCGGCCAGCAGCCCGCGGCTGTCGTCCGACAGCTTGCGGCCGAGATCGGGCCGGCGCAGGTAGTGGTCGCGGTCGGGCGCGGCGCTCTGCACGCGCAGCGTCGGCAGCAGGCCGGCCGCCTCGATCTCGCGCCGCAGCGCATCCGCGTCGAGCGGCTGGTGCACCGCGTCGCGCGCCTGCGCATGCGACAGGTTGAAGGCCAGCAGCGGCGCGGTCGGCAGGCTGTTGCCCGCACGGCCGAGCGCGATCCGCGCGTTCGTGAACGACTTCAGTTGCGCCCACGGATTCTTCTCGACGGCGTCGCTCATGCGGAAATCCCCATCCAGTCGTTCGCGCCCGCGAGCAGCGGCACGCGTGCCGACGCCGCGCGCAGCGCGCCGTGCGCGTCGGCGATCTCCATCGTCTCCAGCCATTCCTCGAATTCGGGCGCGCGGCGCAGGCCGAGCACCTCGCGCACGTAGAGCTGGTCGTGGAACGACGTGCTCTGGTAGTTCAGCATCACGTCGTCCGCGCCCGGAATCCCCATGATGAAGTTGATGCCGGCCGCCCCCAGCAGCGTCAGCAGCGTATCCATGTCGTCCTGGTCGGCTTCCGCGTGGTTCGTGTAGCAGATGTCGCAGCCCATCGGCACGCCGAGCAGCTTGCCGCAGAAGTGATCCTCGAGGCCCGCGCGAATGATCTGCTTGCCGTCGTACAGGTATTCGGGCCCGATGAAGCCAACCACCGTGTTCACGAGGAACGGCTCGAACTTGCGCGCGACCGCATACGCGCGCACTTCGCAGGTCTGCTGGTCGACGCCGAAATGCGCGTTCGCCGACAGCGCGCTGCCCTGTCCCGTCTCGAAGTACATCAGATTGTTGCCGACCGTGCCGCGCTTCAGCGCCAGCGCGGCCTCGCGCGCCTCGCCGAGCAGCGCGAGCGAGATCCCGAAGCTCGCGTTCGCCTTCTCGGTGCCCGCGATCGACTGGAACACGAGATCGACCGGCGCGCCCTTCTCGATCGCCGCGATCGTGTTGGTCACGTGCGTGAGCACGCACGACTGCGTCGGCACGCCGTAGCGTTCGCGGAAACCGTCGATCATCGCGAGCAGCTTCACGATCGCCGCGAGGCTGTCGGTGGCCGGGTTGATGCCGATCATCGCGTCGCCGCAGCCGTACATCAGCCCGTCGAGCATCGACGCGGCGATGCCCTTCACGTCGTCGGTCGGGTGGTTCGGCTGCAGCCGCACCGACATCCGGCCGGCCAGCCCGACCGTGTTGCGAAAGCGCGTGACCACGCGGCGCTTCCTCGCGGCCGCGATCAGGTCCTGGTTGCGCATCAGCTTCGACACGGCCGCGACCATCTCGGGCGTGAGCCCCGGCGCGATCCGTTCGAGCGCCGCGCCGTCGGCCGCGGGCGACAGCAGCCAGTTGCGGAAATCGCCGACGGTGAGGTGCGAGATCTCCGCGAACGCGTGCGCGTCATGATCGTCGACGATCAGGCGCGTGACCTCGTCGTCTTCATACGGGATCACCGCTTCGTTCAGGAACGCCTTCAGCGGCACGCCCGCGAGCGCGATCTTCGCGGCGACGCGCTCCTCCTCGCTCGCCGCCGCGACGCCGGCGAGCTGATCGCCGGAACGCAGCGGGCTCGCCTTCGCGAGCAGCGTCTTCAGGTCCGCGAAGCGGTACGTGCGCGGACCGATCGTCTCCGTATAGGACATCGTTCGAATCTCCTTGCCAAAAGCCGACGGCGCGCCCGTTCGGCGGGGCGCGCCGGATGCCGTCAGGAACGGCCTTTCACGTTCGCCGTCGTCATCCTGCTCACTCCTCCAGCAGCGCGTCGCCGGGGGCGCTCGCGCGCTGCGAACGGGTCGCGAGGAAGTACGCGTAGCCGACCGCGAGGAAGCCGACGAACACCAGCGCGACCAGCCCGTTGAAATACACCATCGTACCGAGGCAGACGAGCGCCGCCAGGATCGCGAACGCCGGGAAGATCGGGTACAGCGGCGCGCGGAACGGCCGCGCCATGTTCGGCTGCGAGCGGCGCAGCTTGAACAGCGCCGCCATGCTGACGATATACATCACGATCGCCCCGAACACCGACATCGTCACGATATTCGCGGTGAGCGTCTGCCCGCCGAACTGGATCAGCTCGTCGCTGTAGATCGCGGCGATCCCGACGACGCCGCCGGCGAGGATCGCGCGATGCGGCGTCTTGAAGCGCGGATGCACCTTCCCGAGCCATTCGGGCAGATAGCCTTCGCGGGCCAGCGCGAAGATCTGGCGCGAATAGCCGAGGATGATCCCGTGGAACGACGCGACGAGCCCGAACAGCCCGAGCCACACCAGCATGTGCATCCAGCCGCTGTTCGCGCCGACGATGTACTTCATCGCCTGCGGCAGCGGGTCGTTGATGTTCGCGAGCTTGGTCCAGTCGCCCGCGCCGCCGGCGAACACCATCACGCCGATCGCGAGCGCCACGAGGGTCAGGATCCCGGCCACGTACGCGATCGGAATGGAGCGCTTCGGGTTCTTCGCTTCCTCGGCGGCCATCGCGACGCCCTCGATCGCGAGGAAGAACCAGATCGCGAACGGAATCGCCGCGAACATCCCGTGGAACGCGCCCAGGCTGAAATGGTCTGCGCCCGACCAGCCGCCCTTCGTGAAATTGCTCCACGCGAAGCCCGGCGACACGACGCCCATGAACACCAGCAGCTCGAAGATCGCGAGCAGCGTGACGACGAGCTCGAAGGTCGCCGCGATCTGCACGCCGACGATGTTCAGCGCCATGAATACGAGATACGCGCCCATCGCCGCGTGTTTCGGTTCGAGCCCCGGAAACTGCACGTGCAGGTACGCGCCGATCGCGAGCGCGATCGCGGGCGGCGCGAACACGAACTCGACCAGCGTCGCCGCGCCGGCCAGATAGCCGCCGGTCGGGCCGAACGCGCGGCGCGCATACGCGAACGGGCCGCCCGCGTGCGGGATCGACGTCGTCAGCTCGGTGAAACTGAAGATGAAGGTGGTGTACATCGCCGCGACGAACAGCGCGGTGATCACGAAACCCAGCGTGCCCGCGCTCGCCCAGCCGTAGCTCCAGCCGAAGTATTCGCCGGAAATCACGAGGCCGACCGCGATGCCCCACAGTTGCCAGGTCCCGAGCGTCTGCTGCAGCGCGGGCTGGCCGGAGGACTTGGCGCCGGCGGCGGGCCGGCCATTCGACTCTGCTTTCATCGGACTCTCTCCTCAAGGGCGCCGGGCCTGCGGGCCCGCGCGACTGAGAATCGATGCTAGAGAGTCATTAAACGACGTGTTATCGAAATTCGGCAAAGATCGCGGCTGACATTTCGCTTGCGGAAATGCTCGCTGAAACGCCAGCCGCGCGGGTTGCCGAAGGCTTGCGGAAACGCCGGCCGCGCGGGCTGGAACGCCGGTCCGGCCCTTCCGATGCGGGCCGGATCGCGCATGCTTACTGGCCGCCGCCGCGCTGGTTGAACCAGCGGTCGAGCAGCTTGCCGGCCGCTTCCCGGCCGCCGAGGCCGAACGACAGCGCAACGGCCACCGCGATCGCGCCGAGCACGAGGCCGAACGCGAGCTGGACGATTTCGTTCGCGATGCCCATCGCGCGCAGCCCCATCGCGAACACGAGGCCGAGGATCGCGAACTGCGCGATGCGCGCGAACAGCACGCTGTGCTCGCGATCGGCCTGCTCGATCACGCGGCGCGCGAGGCCCGCGAGCCACACGCCGATCACGAGGATCACGCCGCCCATCAGCACGTGGCCGCCGAATTCGATGAACAGCGTGACGACGTCGCGCACCTGCGTGAAGCCGAGCCGGTTCGCGGCCTCGACCGACGCGAACAGCATCGCGAAGAACACGATCAGCCGCGCGACCAGCACCGACGGCTGCAGGATCCCCGAGAACACGCGCTCGACGCCGAGCACGGCCGGCAGCCCGTCGACACCGGCCGCTTCCAGCAGCTTCTGCGCGAGCGACGCGACGAAGCGCGCGAAGTAGAACGTGACCAGCACGATCACGATCGCCGCGACGATGTCCGGCACCGCGCCGAGGAACTGGTTCAGCATGTTGGTGGCGGGGATCGAGATCGCGTCGATCTTCAGCGCGTCGAGCGCGGAGATCAGCGTCGGCACGAACACGAACACGTAGACGATCGTGCCGACCAGGCTCGACACGCGCACGGGCGTCGGGCTGTCGATTCCTTGCGTGAGGCGGTCGGCGCCGGCGGCGACCAGCAGGTTCGTCACGAGGCCGCGCAGCACGCGCGCGACGACCCAGCCGACGAAGCCGATCACCGCGGCCGCGAAAAGGTTCGGCACGATCGCGAGCAGCTTGTCGACCATGCCCTGCACCGGCGACAGCAGGCCCGACAGCGCGAACGACGCGAGGATCGCCGGCAGGAACATCAGGATCACGAGCCAGAACAGCACGTCGCCGAGATAGCCGCTCATCGGCTGCATGCCGGCGCTTTCGGACAGCGTGGCGTCGACCTTGCTCGCCTTCAGCGCGCGGTTCGCGAGGCTGCGCAGCAGCGACGCGATCAGCCACGCGATCAGCGTCAGCGCCGCGCCGCCGATCAGGTTCGGCAGGTAGTTGACGATGTGCGTGACGAGCAGCGAGAACGGATTGGATACCGCGTACAGGTTGAGCACGTTGAAGATGCCCACCGCGGTGACGAGCAGCACGAGCCAGAACAGGCCGCCGGCGATGATGCGTTCGACGCACGCGCCCTGGCCGGTGCTGTCGGTGATCCGCTGATCGACCTTCAGCGCATTGAGCAGCCGGAGCGCGCCGGCCCGCACCGCGACGGCGATCAGCCAGCCGATCACCAGGATGCCGATCGCGCCGGCGATCTTCGGCAGGTATCCGCCTAGCGTGGTCTGCAGCGACGTGATGAAGCTGGAAGCATCCATTTCTTCTTCTCCCGAAAAACGTGGCGTTGCGATTGAACATCGACGAACTACCTGCGTACTTCGAAATGCGTGCTGCCCCGTGCGAGCAACTTACCCGAGAAAAATGACGCGTTCATCCGATTTCACCGTCTTTAACTTTAGTCATAGATCGCGGAGGGACAAGACCCCATTTCGGTGAAATAAAAAGGGGACGGAGTTCGGGCGGCTACGCATTTCCGCAAGATTTGTCCATTCGGCCCGTGCTACCGTGGCGTCGGTTCCAGCCCGGACACGCCGATGCCCCCAGCCGACACGAAAACCGACCCGCCCGCATGGGCCCGCTACGCGGCCAGCGTGGCGCGCGTCCATGCGTACATCGGCGCGCATCTCGACGGCCCGCTCGACCTGAACCGGCTCGCCGAAGTCGCGTGCCTGTCGCCGTATCACTGGCAGCGCGTCTACCGCGCGCTGTACGGCGAATCGATCGTGCTGACGGTGCGGCGGATGCGGATCGTGCAGGCGTCCGAGGATCTCGTCTGCACCGCGCGGCCGCTCGACGAGATCGCGCGGCGCGCGGGCTACGGGTCGACGCACGCGTTCGCGCGGGCGTTTCGCGACGCGTACGGCGTGCTGCCGGCGGAGCATCGCCGCACGGGCACACACCGGCCGATTTATCCATTACAGCGAGGAGAGGAAGACATGTTCAAGCATGAGGTCGAGATCCGGCGTCTGCCGGAACTGCGCGGCTACGCGGTGGCGCACACCGGCGCGTACCTGAAGGTCGGCGACGCGTTCGGCCGGATCGGCGCGTGGGCCGGGCAGCACGGGCTGATCGGCCCGGGCGCGAAGATGATCGGGATTTTCTACGACGATCCGGACACGACGCCCGAAGCACAATTGCGCGCGAAAGCGTGCATCATGCCGGCCGACGGCGTGCCGGACGTCGCGCCCGTGCCGCCGGTCGAGCGTGCGACGATCGCAGGCGGCGAATACGCGGTGCTGCTGCATACCGGGCCGTATGCGGACCTGAAGACGGCCTACCAGTGGCTCTACGGCGACTGGCTGCGTCACTCGGGCCGCGAAGCCGCCGACGCGCCGCCGTTCGAGCTGTACCTCAATACGCCGATGGACGCGGCGCCGGCCGACCTGCGCACCGAAATTCACCTGCCGTTGCGCTGAGTAAAGGGTGCGTAGAGGGTGCGTCGCTGAGCCGTATCTGGACGGACCGCGACGATATTGCCGGCGCGAGCATGCCCGGGACGACATCGGCCATGCCGGTGCGCCGGCCGTCGAACGAAGCGTGCCGGCCTGTGCTCATGCACGGCCGGCACGAACGCGCGGATATCTTCAGGCCACCTGCGTTCCGCAGCCGGGACAGAACCGCGCGTCGGTCGCCAGCGCCGCGTGACAGCGGCTGCAGGCCTTGCCGCGTTGCGCGGCGCCGCACTGCGCGCAGAAGCGTGCATCGGCCGCGTTGAGTGCGCCGCAGCCCGCGCAGGCAAGCTGGCTCAGCGCCAGCTTGCCGCCCTGACCACCGTCGCCCGCGTCGGCCGGCGCCTGCCAGCCCCAGCCGTGGCCGCCGTGCCCGCCCTGGCGCGACCCGCCGTGATGCCCGCCGCCGTGGCCGCCATTTCCGCTATTGCCGTGCCCGCTGCCATGGCCGCCGAAGATCCATTTCAGAAAACTCATCGCCCGCTCCTCAACGCTTGGCCGGCGCGCCGCCGAACGCCCCGGAGGACGACAGCAGCCGCAAGCCGTTGGCCACGACGATCAGGCTCGCGCCCGCGTCCGCGAAGACCGCCATCCACATCGTGCCGAGCCCCGCGACGGTGAGCCCGAGAAAGACGACCTTCACGCCGAGCGCGAAGCCGATGTTCTGTACCAGCACGCGGTGCGTCGCGCGCGACAGCCGCACGAACGCGGGAATCTTGCGCAGGTCGTCGTCCATCAGCGCGACGTCGGCCGTCTCGATCGCCGTGTCGGTGCCCATCGCGCCCATCGCGAAGCCGATGTCGGCGCGCGCGAGCGCCGGCGCATCGTTGATCCCGTCGCCGACCATCCCGACCGCGCCCGCGCCGCCCGCGGACAGTTCCTCGACCGCCGCGAGCTTGTCTTCCGGCAACTGGTTGCCGCGCGCGTCGTCGATGCCCGCTTGCTTGGCGATCGCCTGCGCGGTGTGCGGGTTGTCGCCCGTCAGCATCGCGGTGCGGATGCCGAGCGCATGCAGATCGGCGATCGCGGCGCGGCTCGTGTCCTTGATCGTGTCGGCCACCGCGAAGATACCGAGCACGCGCGTTTCGTCGACCAGCACGACGACGCTCTTGCCCTGCCGCTCCAGCGCGTCGAGCTTCGTCTCGAGTGCCGCCGAGCAGCGCTCGAGCTCCTCGACGAGGCGGTGGTTGCCGAGCCAGTAGCGCGCGCCGTCGATCGTGCCGCGCACGCCGCGCCCGACGATCGCTTCGAAGTCCTGCACGTCGGCGAATGCCGTCGTCCCGGCGTCGCGGGCCGCGGCCGCAATCGCCTGCGACACCGGGTGATCGGAGCGCGCCGCGAGGCTCGCGCCGAGGTGCCGCACGCGCGCCGCATCGGCGTCGTCCGCATGCACGTCGAAGTCGGTCTGCACCGGCTTGCCGTGCGTGATCGTGCCAGTCTTGTCGAGTGCGAGCCACGCGAGCTTGCGCCCTTCTTCCAGATAGACGCCGCCCTTCACGAGAATCCCGCGCCGCGCCGCGGCCGCGAGCCCCGACACGATCGTCACCGGCGTCGAGATCACCAGCGCGCACGGGCACGCGATCACGAGCAGCACGAGCGCGCGGTAGATCCAGTCGTGCCACGCGCCGCCCATCACGAGCGGCGGCGCCACCGCGACCAGCAGCGCGACCGCGAACACGATCGGCGTGTAGACGCGCGCGAACTGGTCGACGAAGCGCTGCGTCGGCGCCTTCGCGCCCTGCGCTTCCTCGACCGCGTGGATGATCCGCGCGAGCGTCGAGTGGGCCGCGACGGCCGTCACGCGGTATTCGAACGAACCGGATTCGTTGATCGTGCCCGCGTACACGGCATCGCCGCTCGCCTTTTCGACGGGCAGGCTCTCGCCGGTGATCGGCGCCTGGTTGACCGTCGAGCGGCCCGCGACGACTTCGCCGTCCAGCCCGATCCGCTCGCCCGGCTTCACGCGCACGACGGCGCCGAGCGCGACCTGCGCGGCCTCGATCGTGCGCCACGAGCCGTCGGCCTGCTGCACGGTCGCGGTGTCCGGCGCGAGCTGCATCAGCCCCTGGATCGCATTGCGCGCGCGGTCGAGCGACTTCGCCTCGATCAGCTCGGCGATCGTAAACAGCACCATCACCATCGCGGCTTCCGGCCACTGGCCGATCGCCATCGCGCCCGTCACCGCGATGCTCATCAGCGCGTTGATGTTCAGGTTGCCGTTGCGGATCGCGATCCAGCCCTTCTTGTACGTGGTGAGCCCGCACGCGAGCACCGCGGCGAGCGCGAGCGCCGCCGACAGCCACACCGGCAGCCCGGCCCAGGTCGCGCCTTCGGACGCGATCGCGGCGACGCCGGCGAGCGCCAGCGGCCACCACGGCTTCGCGGGCGGCGGCGCGGTGGGCGCCGACGGTGCATCGGCCGTCGCGGCCTCCGGCGTCATCCCGAGCGTGCGGATCGCGCGTTCGATCGCCGGCTGCGCGCCGGGCACGTGCTCGACGGTCAGCATCCGCTGCATCAGGTTGAATTCGAGCGCCGACACTTCACTCATCCCGCCGAGCTTCTTGCGGATCAGCGTTTCCTCGGTCGGGCAGTCCATCTGCATGATCCGGAACGCGGAGCGCACGTGGCCCGACGCGGTCGCCTGCGCGACCGGCAGCGGCGCCAGCGTCAGCGCGGCCGGCGCGCAGCAGTCGCCGGCCGCGTGGTCGTGGTCGTGGTCGTGGTCGTGGTCGTGGTCGTGGTCGTGGTCGTGGTCGTGGTCGTGGTCGTGGCCGTGGTCGTGGTCGTGGTCGTGGTCGTGGTCGTGGCCGTGGTCGTGGCCGTGGCCGTGGCCGTGGCCGACATGGTCATGCGCGGCGTGGTCGTGCGAACACGTGGCGCCATGCTGATGCGTATCGTCACGCGCGTCGTCGTGATCGTGGTCATGACCCGCGTCGCCGTGTGCGGCGTGATCGTGCCCGTGGTCGTGGCCATGGCCGTGCGCGCGCGCGCCGGCCGCCGGCACCGCATCGGCCACGGCCGCCGTCTGCGTGTCGCGCGCATCGGCGCAGCACGCATCGGCGCCGCCGGCATGACGGTGTCGTGGGTCGGGGGTGCGCTTGGCGTCGGTCATGACAACCTCCTTTGTGGCTTGACGGTGTAGAGTTAACACCCTGAAGCCACTACAAGGTCAACCCTTGCACGGGAGAAAGGCATGAAGATTGGCGAACTGGCCAAAGCGGCCCGCTGCACGCCCGAGACGATCCGTTTCTACGAGAAAGAGGGTCTGATGCCGGACGCGGAGCGCACCGATTCGAACTACCGCAACTACACCGACGTGCACGTCGAGCGGCTGCGCTTCATCCGCAACTGCCGCGCGCTCGACATGGCGCACGACGAAATCCGCGCGCTGCTGCGGCTCACCGATACGCCGGCCGACCGCTGCGATTCGATCAATTCGCTGCTCGACGATCACATCGGACACGTCGATGCGCGCCTCGCCGAACTCACGCATCTGCGCAACCAGCTCACCGAATTGCGCCGCCAGTGCGTGGGCGAGCATTCGGTCGAGGATTGCGGCATCGTGCACGGTCTCGCGACGATGGAAACCGTCGCGCCAGCCGCAAAGCGCTCGCACCTCGGCTGAAACCCTTGTCAAACCAGATAGTCTATTCGAGAATAGTTATATTATTACTAGACATACTTTAACTATTCATGTCCACGAGCCGCCCGTCCCCACTCGCGCTGGCCGTCCTTGCGACGCTCACCGAAGCGCCGATGCATCCGTACGGGATGCTGCAGCAACTGAAGGCCCGCGGGTACGACGAAGTCGTCAACGTGCGGCAGCGCACGAGCCTCTACCAGACGATCGACCGCCTGCTGCGCGACGGGCTGATCGCCGTGCACGACACCGAGCGCGACGGCGCGTTTCCGGAGCGCACCGTGTATGCGCTGACCGAAGCCGGGCACACGGCGGGGCAGGCGTGGCTGCATGCGCTGCTCGCGGAGCCCGCCCGTGAATTTCCGGCATTCGGCGCCGGTCTCGCATTCCTGCCGCTGCTCGATGCCGAGGATGCGCGCCACCAGCTCGAATTGCGTATCGCGCGTCTCGACGCCGAGCGCGAGCGGCTGGAAGCGCTGCGCGCCACCGCGCAGGCCGACCAGGTGCCGCGCCTGTTCCTGCTGCAGAACGAACATGCGCTCGTGCTCCTCAATGCGGAGCTCGACTGGGCACGCAGCGTCGTCGAACACCTGAAGATCGGCGCGCTGCGCTGGGTGGACGGTTGACGCGTCGCGCCGGCCGTTTTCTGCCGGCGGCGGGCGACGGGCGCCGGCCGCGTCACAGCACCTTGCCGGGATTCAGGATGCCGCGCGGGTCGAGCGCGGCCTTCAGGCGCCGCATCAGCCCGATTTCCGCGTCGCTGCGCGTGTGCGCGAGATAAGGACGCTTGAGCGCGCCGATCCCGTGCTCGGCCGACACGGAGCCGCCCATGTCGCGCACCACCGCATACACGCAGTGATCGAGCGCGTCGGCGTCCGCGTCGGTCATGTCGGTCAGCGACACGCCGATATGCACGTTGCCGTCGCCGACATGGCCGAAGAACAGGCACGTGAGCGCCGGCCAGCGCGCCCGCAACGCCGCCTCGCAGCGTTCGGCGAACGCGCCGAGTTCGCCCGTCGGCAAGCTGACGTCGAAATTGACGAGATTGGGCAGCGCATCGATCGCGAGGCCTTCGCGCAGCGTCCACAAGTCCCGCGCCTGCCGCTCGGAAGTCGCGAGCACCGCATCGTCGACGAGCCCCGCATCGAACCCCGCACCCAGCTCCGTTTCGAGCGCCTGGTGCGCATCGCCGCCCGGCGCGCTCGTCGCGCATTCGATCAACACCACGAAACCGCCAGCGCCGACGAACGGCGCCGACACCCCGGGTGTATGGCGCGCGACGTAGTCGTAGAACGCCGGCCACATCGCCTCGAAACTGACGACTTCCGGCAGCGTGCGGACACGATTCCACAGCGCGACCACCGCATCGTAGTCGCGCACGCGGCAGAGCGCCGTGGCCGGCGCCGCGAGCAACGGATGCAGCCGCAGCACCGCGCGCGTGACGACGCCGAGCGTCCCTTCGCTGCCGATGAAGAGCTGCTTCAGGTCGTAGCCCGCGTTGTTCTTCAGCATCCGGTTCATCGACGACACGACCGTGCCGTCCGCGAGCACCGCCTCGAGCCCGAGCACCTGCTCGCGCATCATCCCGTAGCGGATCGCGCGCGTGCCGCCCGCATTGGTCGCGAGCATGCCGCCGATCTGGCACGAGCCGCGCGCGCCGAGATCGACGCCGAACGTGAAGCCCGCCGCTTGCGCGGCTTCCTGCACCGTCTGCAGGGGCGTGCCCGCGCGCACGGTGATCGTGCCGGCCGCCGCGTCGAGCGCGTCGATGCCCGCGAAGCGCTCCATCGACAGCACGACCTCGCCGCCCAGCGCGACCGCGCCGCGCGCGAGCCCCGTCAGTCCGCCTTGCGGCACGACCGGCTGGCCGAGCCGCGTGCACAGCGCGAGCGCGCGCGACACGTCGTCGACGCTGCGCGGGCGCACCAGCGCACGCGGCCGCACGCCGGCCGGCTCGTTGTACGCGGTGAAGTAGCGCGGATCGATATCGGCCGCGCGCGTGACGAGCGCGTCGCCCAGTTCGGCGGCGAGCACGGCATCGACGGCCTCGTCCGGCGGCGGCCTGCCGCCCGGTTCGCTGCCCGTGGCGCCCGGGTTCGGGATCGGGATCGGGATCGGCATCGTGCGCGGCCCGCTCACTTCGTCGAGATGTCGATATCGCCGAAATACTTCAGGCCGAGCGACTTCACCGTGCCGTCAGCCTTCAGCTTGTCGATCGCCGCGTCGAGCTTCGCCTTCAGCGCGTCGTCGCCCTTGCGCAGGCCGAACGCGATGCCGCTGCCGAGGATCCTGTCGTCGTGCACCGGCTGGCCGACGAACGAGAAGCCCTTGCCGTCCGGGCGCGACAGGAAGCCGCGCTGGCCGGACGGCGCGAGCACGAGCGTCGCGTCGAGGCGGCCCGCGACCAGGTCCGCATACGCCTGGTTCTGGTCCTGGTACGCGACGACCGCGACGCCGGCCGGCTCCCAGTGCGCCTTCGCGAAGGTCTCCTGGATCGACGCCTGCAGCACGCCCACGCGCTTGCCCTTCAGCGATTCCGGCGTCGGCAGCAGGCCGCTGCCGGTACGCGCGATCAACTGGGTCGGCACGCGATAGATGATCGTCGTGAAGTCGATCGCCTGGCGCCGCTGCTCGGTCGCGTTCATCGCCGAGTTGATCGCGTCGAACTTGCGGCCCTTGAGCGCCGGAATCAGCCCGTCGAACGAAGTCTCGACCCATTTGCACGACAGCTTCGCCGTCTGGCAGACGGCATTGCCGACGTCGATGTCGAAGCCCTGCAGGTCGCCGTTCGGCGCTTTGGATTCGAACGGCGGGTATTGCGCTTCGAGGCCGAAGCGCAGCGTCGGCGCATCGGCGAGCGCCGCGCCGGCGCCGCTTGCGCACGCGAGTGCGAACGCGAGTTTGAGGGTAGCCGTGTGTTTCATTGTGATCTCCTGGGTCGGGTCGATGCGACGTCTCCGCCGCCGGTTGTCCTACAGCGAACGCAGCCGCCGCGCGCCTTCGACCAGCGTCGCGTCGTCCTTCGAAAAACTGAGCCGGATCACGCCGGCGTCAGTGCCGTCGGTATAGAACGCCGACAGCGGAATCGTCGCGACCCGCGCGTCGCGGATCAGGCGCAGCACGAAATCGCTGTCGCTTTCGTCCGAGAAGTGGCGAAAGCGCGCGAGCATGAAGAACGAGCCTTCGCTCGGCAGCAGCTCGAAACGCGACTCGGCCAGCTCGCGCGCGAGCAGGTCGCGCTTGGCCTGGTAGAACGCCGACAGGCCGAGGTAGCTGTCCGGCCGCGCGAGGATTTCCGCGAACGCGATCTGCATCGGCGTGTCGGCCGAGAACACCATGAACTGGTGCACCTTGCGGATCTCGTCCATCAGCTCGGCCGGCGCGAGGCAATGGCCGACCCGCCAGCCGGTCACGTGGAACGACTTGCCGAACGACGACACGATCACGCTGCGCTCGGCCAGCTCGCGGTGGCGCGCGACGCTCTGGTGCCGCGCGCCGTCGAACACGACGTGTTCGTAGACTTCGTCGGACAGCACCACGATCCCCGTGTCGCGTGTGAGCTGCGCGAGCCGCTCCAGATCGTCGGCGGAGAACACGGTCGCGGTCGGGTTGTGCGGCGTGTTGACGATGATCATCCGCGTGCGCGGCGTGATGGCCGCGGCCACCTCGTCCCAGTTCACGCGGAAATGCTCGGGCGACAGCTTGATCGCGACCGGTGTCGCGCCCTGCAGCCGCACGATCGGCGCATAGCTGTCGAACGATGGCTCGAAATAGATCACCTCGTCGCCCGGGTGCACGAGCGCGCTGATCGCCGCATAGAGCCCTTCGCTCGCGCTCGCGATCACCGTGATCTCGGTCGCCGGGTCGTAGCGCGCGCCGTACAGCGCCTCGGTCTTCTCGGCGAGCCGCTCGCGCAGCGCGATCACGCCGGCCATCGGCGCGTACTGGTTGTGACCGTCGCGCATCGCGCGCGCGACGCCTTCGACGAGCGCCGGATCGGGCGCGAAATTGGGCGCGCCCTGCGACAGGTTCAACGCGTCGTGTTGAGCAGCCAGTTGGCCGATCACCGTGAAGATCGTCGTCCCGACGTCGGGCAGTTTCGAACGGGGCGCGGTGGCGCTTCGCATGACTCCTCCTCCTGATGTCCTTCGGGCGGGCCGCGCCACGCGCGGCACCGCATCTGCCGCATGATTTAGCCCGAGCCAATATCGGCGGACAATCGAAAGTTCGTCATGAAGGCCATGCATTTTTCTCATGGCTTGGAGGGAGAAGCACGCAACGGCACGGCCGGCTCGACGGGCCGACATGCAAATCCGGCATTTCCCCTACGAAAGGCTAGGCGTCGGCCGTCGCGAAATACGCGAGCAGCACGGCCCGCAGTTCGCGGCGTTGCGCGGCGAAATCGAGCGCGGGCCCGAGCGTCAGCAGCGCCTGCGACAGCCCGCCGTAACAGATCGTCTGGGCCATCCGCGCGATCCCGTCGAGCCGTTCGGCCGGCGGCGGATCGGCCGCGTGCGCGAGCGCATCGCGCCACAGCGCGACATAGGCGTCGTAATGCCGGCGATACGCGGCCAGCGGCGACACCTGCCGCTCCAGCGCGAACAGCGCACCCCACAGCGCCGCGTCGGCGGCGATCGCATCGACCTGGAGGTCGACCAGCGCGGCGGCGAGCGCCGCCCGCGGCGCGCCGCGCAGCCGCTGCGCCGTGTCGCGCAGCCGGTCGGCCAGCGCCAGCACGCGGCGGTGGATACAGAGCGCCGCGAGGCTCTGCTTGTCGCCGAAATACTCGTAGAAGGTGCCGATGCTGACGCCCGCGACGGCCGCGATCTCGCGGATCGTCGCCTTCGCGTAGCCGCGTTCGAGCAAAAGCTGAACGAACGCCTGTTGCAGCGCGTCGGAGCTCGCCTGCGCGCGCGACTGGCGCGGCCGGCGGCGCAACGCGGGCGCGGGTTGCGCCGCCGGCGAGCCGGGCGGCGCCGGAACCTGAACATGTCGCGGCGGCATATTTGCTACTCTGAATTCAGCAGGGAACACGTTTTACCGGCAGCCGGAACCCGCGCCGAAGCGCCTTGCGCGGCACGACGCCGGCTGACCGCGAAGCACGAGACCGGAGACAACCGCGATGACCGACCCGACTCACGCCGTCACGAACCAGTTCGACGAACTCGTCGACTATAACCTCTTCGCGACGGATCTCGCGCTGCGCGACGCGCTCGTCCGGGCCGGCGCCGAGTGGGCCGTGCCGCAGCTCGACGCGTACGGCGCGCGGCTCGGCAGCGCCGACACCGCGCAACTCGCCGACGAAGCGAACCGGCACACACCGGAGCTGAACGCGTTCGACCGGCGCGGCCGGCGCATCGATCGCGTCGACTTCCACCCCGCCTGGCACGCGCTGCTCGGCCAGTACCGCCGCGAAGGCTTCGTGTCGCTCGCGTTCCGCGAGTCGCGCCGCGGCCGCTGGGCCGCGACGGCCGCCGGCTTCTATCTGCACGGCCAGATCGAGGCCGGCACGCTGTGCCCGGCGACGATGACGCAGGCCGCGATCCCCGTGCTGCAAAAGGAACCCGCGCTGTGGGACCTGCTGCGCGACAAGCTCTACAGCGACGATTACGATCCGCGCGACGTGCCGATCGCCGCCAAGCGCGCGATCTGGTTCGGCATGGGCATGACCGAGAAGCAGGGCGGCTCCGACGTGCGCGCGAACACGACGCTCGCCACGCCGGTCGGCGCGGGCGGGCGCGGCGGCGAATACCGGCTGCGCGGCCACAAGTGGTTCTTCTCCGCGCCGATGTGCGACGCGCACCTCGTCGTCGCGCGCACCGAAGCCGGCGGCCCGTCGTGCTTCTACGTGCCGCGCTGGCGGCCGGACGGCACGAAGAACGCGGTCGAGATCCAGCGGCTGAAGAACAAGGTCGGCAACCGCAGCAATTCGAGCAGCGAGATCGAGCTGAACGACGCGTGGGGAATCATGCTCGGCGACGAAGGCCGCGGCATTCCGACCATCATCGAGATGGCGACGTACACGCGGCTGAACTGCGTGCTCGGCAGCGCGGCGATGCTGCGCCAGGGCGTCGTGCAGGCGATCGCGTACACGCGCCAGCGTCACGCATTCGGCCGCGCGCTCGCCGAGCAGCCGCTGATGCGCACCGTGCTCGCCGATCTCGCGCTCGAAAGCGAGGCGGCACTGTCGCTCGCGATGCGGCTCGCCGACGCGTTCGAGCGCGACGACTCGCCGCGCGAACGTGCATGGAAACGGATCGTCACGCCCGCCGCGAAATTCTGGGTCTGCAAGCGCGCGGTCGAGCTGACCGGCGAGGTGATGGAAGTGTTCGGCGGCAACGGCTACGTCGACGACGGCCCGATCGCGCGCCTCTTCCGCGAGGCGCCCGTCAACTCGATCTGGGAAGGCTCGGGCAACGTGATGTGCCTCGACGTGCTACGCGCGGTGTCGCGCGAGCCCGACGCGGCCGCAGCGCTGTTCGACGAACTGGCCGACCTCGGTGCGGGCGAACCGCGCATTCGCGCGGCGCTCGACGCGCTGCGCGCGATGCTCGCCGCCCCGGCCGACACGCTCGAAGCGTCGGGCCGCGTGTTCGCGCAACGGCTCGCGCTCGTCGCGCAGGGGTGCCTGCTGCGCCGCGATGCGCCGGCGGCCGTCGCCGACGCGTTCGTCGCGACGCGGCTCGTCGCGCCCGACTGGGGCCGCATCGCGGGCGGCTTCGATCCGCATGCGATCGACGTCGCCGCGCTGCTGCAGCGCGCGTACCCGGCCTGACGCCGGCCCGTTCACCCGAATTCGCGTTCGTTCGCTCGCCCGGAGCCTCGATGAACCTCGTCGCCGCCCTCGACCGCGCCGCCCGTGCGACGCCCGACAAACCGTTCCTCGTCAGCGAATCCGCGACGATCACGTATGCGGCCGCGCGCGAGCGTTCGCACCGCGCGGCGGCCGTGCTGAGCGCGCTCGGCGTCGCGGCCGGCGACCGCGTCGCCGCGATGTGCTTCAACACGCCGGCCTTCGTCGACCTGATGTTCGGCGCATGGCGGCTCGGCGCGGCGTTCGTGCCGATCAACCACAAGCTGCAGGCGCCGGAAGTCGACTACGTGCTCGAACACAGCCGCAGCACCGCACTGCTGTTCGACGTGGCGCTCGCGCCGGTGGTCGAGCGCGTCGTGCATCCGGCGCGGCGGCTCGTGACCGAGGGCGAGCTCGACGGCGTGCCGAACTTCGACACGATGTGCGCGACGATGGACGGCCTCGCGGGCATCGAGCCGGCCGACGGCGACATCGCGCAGATCCTCTACACGTCCGGCACGACCGGCCGCCCGAAGGGTTGCGTGCACAGTCATCGCACGGTGACGCTCGCGGCGATGCAGGCGGCGCTCGCGACCGGCATCGGCCGTGACGAACGCACGTTGATGGCGATGCCGATCTGGCATTCGTCGCCGCTGAACAACTGGTTCGGCGGCACGCTGTATGCGGGCGGCACCGTCGTGCTGCTGCGCGAATACCATCCGCTGCGCTTCCTGCAGACCGTCGAGCGCGAGCGCGTGACGCTGTATTTCGGCGCGCCGGTGTCGTATACGCTGCCGCTCGACACGATCGACGGCTTCGCGGCGTTCGACCTGTCGAGCGTGCGCGCGTGGCTGTACGGCGGCGGTCCGATCGGCGCCGCGCAGGCCGAACGGCTTGCCCGTGCGTATCGCAGTCACGCGTTCTTTCAGGTGTACGGAATGACGGAAGCGGGGCCCGCCGGCACGACGCTGTATCCGGACGAGCAGATCGCGAAGGCCGGCTCGATAGGCCGCCACGGCGGCCCGGGCGTCGACCTGAGGGTGGTGCGGATGGACGGCGTCGATGCGCGGCCGGGCGAGACCGGCGAGATCTGGTTGAAGGCCGACAGCATGATGCTCGGCTATCTCGACGACGCGGCCGCCACGCACGCCGCATTCGCGCCGGGCGGCTGGTATCGCACCGGCGACATCGCGCGGATCGATCAGGATCGCTATCTGTTCATCGTCGACCGGCTGAAGGACATGATCGTCACCGGCGGCGAGAACGTCTATTCGAAGGAAGTGGAGGACGTGCTCGGCGCGCATCCGGACATCGTTGAAGCGGCCGTCGTCGGCGTTCCGCATCCGGACTGGGGCGAGACGGTCGTCGCGCATGTGGTGATGCGGGCGAACGCAGCGCCCGATGCGGATGCGCTGCGCACGTTCTGCGGCGAGCGGCTCGCGGCGTACAAGATTCCGCGCGAGTTCGCGTTCGTGCAGGCGCTGCCGCGCACGCCGACGGGCAAGTTGCAGAAGTTCTTGCTGCGCGGGCGCAGGGACTGAGCATCCGCGATTGAGCTAGCGCATTCGCGCGCGCGGTCAATGCAACAGGCCGAACGGAACAAGTAATAGAAGTTAACAGCTCTGAATCATATTCGTCCGATTGATCGACGTTTCTTATCTGGAATAGCGTCTATAGGCAGCCATTCCATTTACTGAGACAGGGAAGCCGGATGAAAAACGAACCCAAAGCACCGACCCATCTTTTCGCCACCGTTGGCGCACTCACGGAACGCGGTGGACGCATCACCACCGCAACCAGTGGCCTGACCCTGGCTGGATTGGAAGTCGCCTGCGTCGGCGACGTAGTGGCCTATGACGACGGCAGCGAAGCCTCGATTATCGACGGCGCGGGAAACAACCATAGCGGAGGCAAGCCGTTCGCGCTGGTCGGCAGCCGGTTGAGCAACGGTGACCGCATTACCGAAACGCTGCGCACCTCATGGGGCATTCACGTGCGGGATGGGCAAAGCGTTGCGGGCCTGTTCGATCCGACCTATGTGCCTCCACCCGCGCCGCCCACCTACAGACTGGCGGTACGTGGCGCGACAACAGCGCGCGGCGGTGCATTGCGCGAGCCGTCCAGCACATGGGAAGTAGCGCCGCACTTGGGCAAAGCTGCCACGGTGGGCGACCTGATCCACTATCCGGACGGTTCAACCGCGCGCGTCACGACCGGTCTGGGTCTGGCCGACGGGCCCGGCTTCGCGCCGCTCGCATTCGTTGGCAGCGAACTCGATAACGGCGACACGATCACCGATAGTCCCGAGCGACAAGGCGTAGCGTCGTCCGTTGTATTCAGCGTCGTCACCTGCTCATCTATGCCCCGCTGAGGTAGCGCCGATGATCCGCTACTTTCTTGCTAAAGGCGACCGCGCCGGGGAGGCGGTGATTGTCGAAGGCCTCGACACCGTGACTTGTTCCAATCCGCCGCCGAGGGTTCATATCGCCACGCTCGATATGAAGACCTACTGTTCGGCCTGCAAGCGTGAAGGGTACATCGCACCGCAAGGGCCGCGTCGGCCCGGTACCGGCCCAAACGGCAAACAGTGGGCATTGAGCGGCGATATCAATGTCTGCGGATGCAACCCACCGCCGGTCTTCTACGCTGAGCGCGGCATGCGGATGACTTTTACTGCGGGAGAGGCAGCGACGCTGACTGGGCGCCAACCGGATGCAACCAAGCGGTCATTTGCTCGGTCGGCTGTCGTACACGACGAGCAATTCACCTTGCTCGATGGCTACCGCCGCCCGCTCGCGAGCATCCGCTACCGAATCGTTACCGACACCGGGCAGATTTTCACGGGCACCACGGACGCGGCCGGGCAAACGCATCGAATCGCCACCGATGCCTCGGCAACTCTGAAAATCTATACAACGGAACATTGAGGCAATGAAGAATTTCGATATGAATGACGGCGGAGAATGGTTCCTCGTGCACTCAGGTGCAGTCACCAATACCAATCCTGGGTCGATGGTGGAAGTAACGATCAATACCGAAAAAATATGTCATAACATGACAAACAAGGAATTTCGGGAAATGGTATTGAGTAAACGCGATCGGGCCGTTTCTCTCGTCGAAAAAAGAATCAAGGATTTGCAACGTTGGTCCAACGCTGACAAGGCACGCGTATTACAGTGGTTCGGTAGAACTGACGAAGGTACCCGCGCAACCCTATTAATAGGCCTGAACGCAATCGTCCGCGTACTAAAGACACTCACAGGATACAATTTCACGCGATGGGATAGCGAGCGATTCAAACATATTGGGTGCGTTCCAAATCCGAACAAATCAGGAGTCGCGGCCTCAGTGTGTTCGCCGGATACCGCAACTCATACGATTGCAATACATCCCGACTTTTGTACAATGCGAGATTTCTCATGGGAAAAAGATTCCGTAGTTTCCACTCTGATTCATGAGGTTAGTCATTTCAACGACACAATGGGAACCAAGGATCACAGATATTTCATGGAGGAGTGTCTGACGTTTGGAGCCGAAAATCCGAATCAAGCAATCAACAATGCCGACAGCATTGCAGGGTACGTCATTTACAATGCTTAAGTTTATTGTCTGTCTAAGCCTTCTCACCTCCAATCCGGCATTCGCATGCATCGCCAGCGAGAACTTCGACATCTATTTTTCGAGAGACAGCTCGTACATATCGAATTCGGAGATCGTTCGCATTGCAAAATGGGTAGCCGATCAAAAACTCAATTATGCAAATCACCTAACCAAGGAAACGACACTGATCAGCGGCCATGCCGAGGAAAGTGAACCGGCAGCACTGGCCCTTGCGCAATCGAGATTGCAAACCGCGTATGCGCTGTTGGAGCAACTCGGTTTTTTACGCGGGACCATCAACAAGAGTACCAGCGTCTATTCGCAGCGCGACGTGGACAATGGGCGGCGTGTGGAAATTTCCTTCCTGCCCGATTGCCCTAACAAGTGCTGCGACGGCAAGTAGCGTCACAATGCCGCCGATCACGGCGACGCGGTATGGACGTACGCATGCGGCGATCCTGCTGCACCGCGGCCTGCAAGATCCCTATGCCCTGCCGGCCGTGGGCCACCAAAGAAAAAGCCACCGGACCCAACGGCCCGGTGGCTTTTTCGCATGAGGCACGGGACGACGCGTTGCAACGCCGCCCGCGCGTCACATCACATCGAGCTGCTTACTTCCCGCCGATGCTCTTCAGCGGCTTCCAGTCGCCCTTCTCGACCTTGTACATCGTGATGCCGCCGTTCTTCAGGTCGCCCTTCGCGTCGTACGCGACGTGCGTCGACGTGACGCCGGCCATGTCGGTCTTCGCAAGCACCGGCAGGTACTTCGCCGGATCGGTCGAATCGGCCTTCTTCATCGCGTTCAGCATCGCCATCGCGCCGTCGTACGCGTACGGCGAGTAGGTCTGCACGTCTTCGCCGAAACGCTTCTTGTACTTGTCGGCGTAAGCCTTGCCGCCCGGCATTTCTTCCAGCGGCAGCCCGGCCAGCGACGCGATCGTGCCTTCGGCCGCGTTGCCCGCGATCTTCAGGAACGTCGGCGTCTTCACCATTTCGCCGCTCATCAGCGGGGCCGTGATGCCGAGCGCCTTCATCTGCTTGACCATCGGCGCTGCCTGCGAATCCGCGCCGCCGTAGTAGACGAGGTCCGGCTTCGCCGCCTTCAGCTTCGTCAGAATCGCCTTGAAGTCGACAGCCTTGTCGTTCGTGAATTCACGGTCGACGATCGTCGCGCCGCCGGCTTTCGCGGCCTTCTCGAACTGGTCGGCGAGACCCTGGCCGTAGGCCGTGCGGTCGTCGACGATCGCGATCTTCTTCATGCCGAGATCCTTCGATGCGAACGCGCCGGCCACCGAGCCCTGCTGCGTGTCGGACGTCATCATGCGGAAGGTCGTCTTGTAGCCTTGCTGCGTGTATTCCGGCGCCGTCGCCATCGCGATTTCCGGAATGCCCGCGTTCGCGTAGATGCGCGAGGCGGGAATCGTCGTGCCCGAGTTGAAGTGGCCGAGCATGCCCTTGATGCCGTCGTCGACCAGCTTCTGCGCGACCGTCGTGCCCGTGCGCGGGTCAGCCTGGTCGTCCTGCGTGCTCAGCACGAACTTCACCGGCTTGCCGCCGATCTTCGGGTTCGTCGCGTTGAAGTCTTCCAGCGCGAGCACGATCCCGTTCTGCATATCCTTGCCGTAGTGCGCCTGCGCGCCCGTCATCGGCCCTGCGTAACCGATCTTCACGTCATCCGCATGGGCCGTCCCCGCCAGCGACATGACCGCGACGAACGTCGCGCCTGCCACCTTTTTCATCGTGTGTTGCATAGCATCTCCTTGGTACCAGGGTAAATGAAGCAGCTTCGGGATCGCCTTGCCGCTTCCTTTGTTTGATCCGAACGGCAAGGATGATCAGCCGATCGTCATCAAATTCGCATTGCCGCCCGCCGCGGCCGTATTCACGCTCACCGAGCGCTCCGTCAGGAGCCGTTCGAGCGCGTAGTCTTCCGCATCGCCGTTCTCGAACGCGCCCGCCGACACGCCCTGCACCGACACGATCGGGCCCGGCCGCTGCGCGACGTCCTTCACGAGCGTCTGCAGCTCGTCGCTGTCGCCCTCGAACAGCACCGCGTCGAACGGCGCGTCGGCCTGCTTGCGCACGGCCGCGTGCGCCTTCAGCGACGCCGGCAGCGCGGCCGCCAGCGCCTCGCCCGCCGCGCCGGCGAACAGCGCGCGGTTGCCCGTCGCCAGCACCGCCGCGAACTGCGCACGCGCGCCGCCCGGCGTCGCCGCGACACACAGCACCGTGCCGCGCGGGCCGAGTGTATACGTGTTTCGCTCGCCCGTCGGCCCGCTCAGCACGGCGGTCGCGCCGGCCGGAACCTGTGCGAGGTAGCCGTCGCAGCGTGCGGCCAGCGCCGGCTCGCGCTGCTCGATCAGCCAGTCGCGCAGCGTCGCGAGCGCCGCCGCCGGGTTGCCGCGCGCATCGCTTTCGGTCGCGCCGTCCGCCACCAGCGACTGCGCGAGCGAGCGCGGCAGGCCCGACGGACGCGTCGCGAGCAGGCGCTGCAGGTACAGCGCGCCGCCGGCCTTCGGGCCCGTGCCCGACAGCCCTTCGCCGCCGAACGGCTGCACGCCGACCACCGCGCCGATCACGTTGCGGTTCACGTAGATGTTGCCCACGTGCGCATTCGAGATCACGTGCGCGATCGTCTCGTCGATCCGCGTGTGGATGCCGAGCGTCAGCCCGTAGCCCGTCGCGCGGATCTGCTCGAGCAACTTGTCGAGCTGGCTGCGGCGGTAGCGCACCACGTGCAGCACGGGGCCGAACACTTCACGCTTGAGCTCGTCGATGCTGCCGATCTCGATCAGCGTCGGCGGCACGAAGGTGCCGTGCGCGCACGCGTCCGGCATCGGCAGTTGCGTGACCGCGTGGCCCTTGTCCTTCATCGCCGCGACGTGCGCGTCGATCGTCTGCTTCGCTTCGGCGTCGATCACCGGGCCGACGTCGGTCGACAGGCGGTCGGGGTTGCCGAGCGACAGCTCGTGCATCGCGCCCTTGAGCATCGTCAGCGTGCGGTCCGCGACGTCGTCCTGCAGACACAGAACGCGCAGCGCCGAACACCGTTGACCGGCCGAGTCGAACGACGACTGCATCACGTCCGCGACGACCTGCTCCGCGAGCGCCGACGAGTCGACGATCATCGCGTTCTGACCGCCCGTCTCCGCGATCAGCGGAATCGGCTTGCCGTCCGGGTCGAGGCGCGCGGCGAGCGTCTTGTTGATCAGGCGCGCGACTTCGGTCGAGCCCGTGAACATCACCGCCCGCGTGCGCGGATCGGCGACCAGCGCCGCGCCGACGGTCTCGCCGGTGCCCGGCAGCAGTTGCACCGCGCCGGCCGGCACGCCGGCCTCGCGCAGCAGCCGCACGGCCTGCGCGGCGATCAGCGGCGTCTGTTCGGCCGGCTTCGCGAGCACCGTGTTGCCGGCGGCGAGCGCCGCGGCCACCTGGCCCATGAAGATCGCGAGCGGGAAGTTCCACGGGCTGATGCAGACCACGGGGCCGAGCGGACGGTGCGTGTCGTTCGAGAATTCGCCGCGGATCTGCGCCGCGTAGTAGCGCAGGAAGTCGACCGCTTCGCGGATCTCGGCGATCGCGTTCGGCAACGACTTGCCGGCTTCGCGCACGATCAGGCCCATCAGCGTGTGCATCTGCGCTTCGAGCAGGTCGGCCGCGCGCACCAGGCAATCGGCGCGCGCATCGACCGGCGTCGCCTGCCAGATCGGCGCGGCGGCCACCGCGTGCGCGAGCGCCGCGCTCACGTGTTCGGCCGTCGCTTCGCTGACCGTGCCGACCACGTCGCGCTGGTCGGCCGGGTTGCGCACGTCGCGCGCCGGTGCGTCGGCGAGCGCGTCGTCGGCGAGCATCGGCGCCGCGCGCCACGGGTGATGCGCGCTCGCGAGCAGCGCGGACGACAGCGACGCGAGACGGTGTTCGTTCGACAGGTCGAGGCCCATCGAATTGGGACGCTCGTCGCCGTACAGGTTGCGCGGCAGCGGGATCTTCGCGTGCGGCGCGCCGAGCGGCACGACCTTCGACGCTTCATCGACCGGGTCGGCGACCAGTTCCTTCACCGACACCGTTTTATCGGCGATGCGGTTCACGAACGACGTGTTCGCGCCGTTTTCCAGCAGGCGGCGCACCAGGTACGCGAGCAGCGTCTCGTGCGTGCCGACCGGCGCGTACACGCGGCACGGGCGGTTCAGCTTGTCGCGGCCCGTGACTTCCTCGTACAGCGGCTCGCCCATCCCGTGCAGGCACTGGAATTCGTACTGGCCCGGGTAGTAGTTCTGGCCGGCCAGGTGATAGATCGCGGCCAGCGTGTACGCGTTGTGCGTCGCGAACTGCGGGTAGACCGCGTCGGGCGCCGCGAGCAGCTTCTTCGCGCACGCGAGGTACGACACGTCGGTGTAAATCTTGCGCGTATAGACCGGATAGCCTTCGAGGCCGTCGACCTGCGCGCGCTTGATTTCGGTATCCCAGTACGCGCCCTTCACGAGGCGGATCATCAGGCGGTGGCGGCTGCGGCGCGCGAGATCGATCAGGTAGTCGATCACGAACGGGCAGCGCTTCTGGTAGCCCTGCACGACGAAGCCGATGCCGTTCCAGCCCGCGAGCTCCGGATCGAAGCACAGCGCCTCGAGCAGGTCGAGCGACAGTTCGAGCCGGTCGGCTTCTTCCGCGTCGATGTTCAGGCCGATGTCGTAGCGGCGCGCGAGCAGCGCGAGCGCGCGCACGCGCGGCAGCAGCTCGCTCATCGTGCGGTCCTGCTGCGAGCGCGAGTAGCGCGCGTGCAGCGCCGACAGCTTGATCGAGATGCCCGGGCCTTCGTAGATGCCGCGGCCGCCGGCCGCCTTGCCGATCGCGTGGATCGCCTGTTCGTACGACGCGTAGTAGCGCTGCGCGTCCTCTTCGGTCGTCGCCGCTTCGCCGAGCATGTCGTACGAGTAGCGGAAGCCGCGCGCTTCGTACTTGCGGCTGTTCGCGAGCGCTTCGGAAATCGTCTCGCCGGTGACGAACTGCTCGCCCATCAGGCGCATCGCCATGTCGACGCCCTTGCGGATCAGCGGCTCGCCGCCGCGGCCGATCAGGCGCGTGAGCGCCGACGACAGCCCCGCTTCGCTGTTGGTCGTCACGAGCTTGCCGGTGATCATCAGCCCCCAGGTGGCCGCGTTCACGAACAGCGACGGCGCGTGGCCGACGTGCGAGCGCCAGTCGCCCTTGCTGATCTTGTCGCGGATCAGCGCGTCGCGCGTCGCGCGATCGGGAATGCGCAGCAGCGCTTCGGCGAGGCACATCAGCGCGACGCCTTCCTGGCTCGACAGCGAGAACTCGTGGATCAGCCCTTCGACGCCGCCGCCCGAGCTTTTCTCGCGCAGCGCCTCGACCAGCTTCGTCGCGAGCGTCTGCACGTCCGCCTGCAGGTTCGCGGGCAAGCGCGCCTGGCCGAGCAGGAACGGCACGCACTCCGGTTCCGGGCGGCGGTACGCGGCCGTGATCGCCGCGCGCAGCACCGATTGCGGCTGCACGTTCTGCGCGAACTCGAGGAACGGATGCGGCGAATTGTCGTCGTCGCCGTCCGCGGACTGACCGTCGGCGAGCTCCGTCACGCCGCTGTGGCCCGACAGCTCGGGCGGCAACTGGCCGTGCTCGATCCGCTCCAGATACGCGAAGATCGCCTGCTTGATCAGCCAGTGGGGAGTGCGCTCGAGACGCGCGGCGGCGTCCTTGAGGCGCGAGCGAAGAAGGTCGTCGACCTTGACGCCGAGAGTCGTGCTTGCCATGGTGGGTTCGTGCGCCGGTGCGAGCCCGGCAGTGTGGTGTAAGAGGATGCGCGAAATCCTACGGCACGCAATAAAAAGGTGCAACCAAATAAAGAGATGGGTTGCACCCATAAGTTAGTCAATATAATCAGCCACTTATGCGGTTGCAACCTAGGGGTTGCCCGTGGTCCGGGGATCGGTATTTTCCCTGATCGGGCCGGTTCGGCACGCGTGTGCAACCTTCGGCATGTGCGAAAGCGGCCGAAAGCAGGTTGCACTGGATGAGGTGACGTGCCGTGGCGCCCGCGTTGGGCACGCGTTGGGCACGCGTTGGGCACGCGCTGGAGACGTTCGGGGCGGCGCCGCGCGGCCCACGCTTGGGGTATCGGACACCGCGTCGCGCGATGGTCGCGCGGCGCGTCGCTCAGATATCCAGCGGATCGACCTCGACGCTCCACCGCAGCACACCCTTCAGCGCGCGCAGTTCCGGCTGCCAGGCGCGCAGCGCATGCTGCAGCGCCGCCCGCGACGCGCTTTCGAGCAGCAGCTGCGCGCGATGGACGTTCGCGACCTTCACGATCGTCATCGGCACCGCGTCGTACACGGTCACGCGATCCGCGCCCGGCAGCCCCGGCAACGCAGCCGCGGCCTGCAGCAGGAACGCGAGCGCCGCATCGAGCGTGCGCCCTTCGGCGCGCAGCAGCGCCTGGTAGACGAACGGCGGCAGGTGCGCGTCGCGGCGCTCGCCGAGCGTCGAATTCGCGAAGCCCACGTAGTCCTGCCGCCCGAGCGCGTGGTACAGCGCGTGACGCGGGTAGCGCGTCTGCACCATCACTTCGCCCGACAGCCCGGCGCGCCCCGCGCGGCCGCTCACCTGCATCAGTTGCGCGAACAGCCGCTCGCTCGCGCGGAAGTCGTGCGAGAACAGCGCGGTATCGGCGTTGAGCACGCCGACGAGCGACACGCGCTGGAAGTCGTGCCCCTTCGCGATCATCTGCGTGCCGACCAGGATGTCGACCTCGCCCGCGTGCACGTCGGAAAAGAGCGCCTGCGCGCTGCCCTTGCGGCGCGTGCTGTCCGCGTCGATCCGCAGGATCCGCGCGCCCGGCACGGCTTCGGCGAGCGTCTCCTCGATGCGCTGCGTGCCGCGCCCGAGCGGCGCGATGTCGACGTTCCCGCACTCGGGGCACGACCGCGGAATGCGCGCTTCCCAGCCGCAGTGATGGCAGCGCAGCGCGTGCTCGGGCTTGTGCAGCACGACGTACGCGCTGCAGCGCGGGCAGCCGGCCACCCAGCCGCATGCGTCGCACGCGAGCTGCGGCGCGTAACCGCGCCGGTTCAGGAACACGAGGCTCTGTTCGCCGCGTTCGAGCCGCGCCTTCAGCGCCGCGACGAGCGGCCCCGACAGCCCGCCCATCGACGCACGCCCGCGCCGCCGCTCCTCTTCGAGATCGATCAGCCGCACGGTCGGCAGCGTCGCGTCGGCCACCGCGCGGCGCGACAGCGTGAGCCGCGTGTAGCGCCCCTGCTCGGCCTGCCACCAGCTTTCGAGCGACGGCGTGGCCGAGCCGAGCACGACGGTGATGCCGAGGTGCTTCGCGCGCCACACGGCCAGGTCGCGCGCCGAATAGCGCAGCCCTTCCTGCTGCTTGTACGCGGGCTCGTGTTCCTCGTCGACGACGATCAGCGCGAGCGTCGGCATCGACGCGAGCACCGCGAGGCGCGTGCCGAGCACGATCCGCGCGCGGCCCGTGTGCGCGGCGAGCCAGTTGCGCGCGCGCTCGCCTTCGGCAAGCCCGCTGTGCAGCGTGACGATCGCGTCGTCGGCGAGCGCGCCCGCGAAGCGCGCGCGAAACGCGGCCTCGAATTGCGGCGTCAGGTTGATTTCGGGCACGAGCACGAGCGCCTGCGCATCCGGCCGCGCGTCGAGCAGCGACGCGAGCGCGTGCAGGTACACCTCGGTCTTGCCGCTGCCCGTCACGCCGTGCAGCAGGAACGGCGCGAAGCCCCGCGCCGCGCGGATCGCGTCGAGCGCCTCGGCCTGCTGGTCCGTCAACGCCGGCGGCACAGCCCGTCCACTGCTTGTCGACAGGTTATCCACAGGGTTGACCACAGGCACATCGGCCCAGCCGATCTCCTCGACGTCGACCCAGCCGCGCGCCGCCCAGTCGTCGAGCGTCGCGGCCGCCTTCGGATGCAGCGCGCGCGCGTCGGGCAGCGTCAGCGAGCCGGTGTCGACCAGCGCCTGCGCGAGCCGGCGCAGCGCGGCGCCGCGCGCGGGCAACGCATCGGGCAGCGCCGCGCGGCCGGCTTCGGTCGGCCGGTAGCGCACTTCCGGCGCGAGCAGCCGCCCCCAGCGCCCGGCGTCGCGCAGCGCCTGCGGCAGCGCCGGCAACGCGACCTCGCCACGCCCGCGCTGATAGTAGTCGGCGGCGAACGACACGAGCGCGAGCCAGTCCGCCGACAGCGGCGGCAGGTCGGCACAGATCGCATCGACCGCGCGCAGCCGCGATGGCGGCACATCGGTGTGAGTGGTGACTTCGCAGACGAGCCCGACGGCCTGCCGCTTGCCGAACGGCACCTGCACCAGCGTGCCGGGCACGGGCGCGGGCTGCACGTCGCAGCGGTAGTCGAACAGGGTGGCGAGCGGATGGTCGAGCGCCACGCGCAGGTAGGTGCCGCTCATCGACACGCTCCCGCAGCGGCGACACGCAGGGGACGGACGACGTGCACCCGCGCCCGCATCGCGACGGCGAACTTAAAGTAAAACTTCAGATTCGGCGCTAAGTTTTGGATTCGCATTAGGAATCGCCGTATACCCTGCCCAGCCTGTGGATAACTTTGTTGAGAACTCGCCGCTCAACAGCCGCAACGCGCGCAGGGCCGTGCTTTTCGCTGTTTTCCGCCGCTTCCGGCCGTGTGCCGCGAAGCCTTATTCCATAAGGCTGCTATTCAAATTACCCAACCATAGCGAGACAAATTGACCGATACGGGGCTCTACCGCGCTGCAACGTGGAAAATGTGTATAAGTCAAGTCTTGACAAGCATCGAATCGGCAACGGGAGCGGGGTTGCGTCCTGTTTAGTTTCAAAAACGAAACACCGTCATCCCGCAACGCAGCATGGCGGCGCTTGCGTTCAGCCCGCCGCTCGGCTACGGATCGCGCGGCTGTGGGTATGCACTTCGTCGACGAGTTCGGCGACGTGATCGGGCGACGTGAATTGCGAGATGCCGTGCCCCAGGTTGAACACGTGGCCCGGATGGTTGCCGTAGCTGTCGAGCACCGCGCGCGCCTGTTCGCGCACCGCGGCCGGTGGCGCGAACAGGATCGTCGGGTCGAGGTTGCCCTGCAGCGCCACGCGCCCCGCGACGCGCTCGCGCGCGGCGCCGAGGTTGACCGTCCAGTCGAGCCCGACCGCGTCGACGCCGGTCGCCGCGATCTCCTCGAGCCACAACCCGCCGCCCTTCGTGAACGTGATCACCGGCACGCGCTCGCCATCGTGCTCGCGCTTGAGCTGCGACACCACGCGGCGGATATAGTCGAGCGAGAAGCGCTGGTACGCGCCGTCGGCCAGCGCGCCGCCCCACGTATCGAAGATCATCACGGCCTGCGCGCCCGCTTCGATCTGCGCGTTCAGGTACGCGGCCACCGCCTGCGCGTTCACGTCGAGGATCCGGTGCATCAGGTCGGGGCGCGAATACGCCATCGACTTCACCGTGCGGAAATCGTCCGAGCCGCCGCCTTCGACCATGTAGCACGCGAGCGTCCACGGGCTGCCCGAGAAGCCGATCAGCGGCACGCGCTGGCGGCCCTGGCCGTCGGTGAGCGCGCGGCGGATCTCGCGCACGGCGCCCGTCACGTAGCCGAGCGTCTCGTCGATGTCCGGCACCGCGAGCTTCGCGACGTCGGCCTCGGTGCGCACCGGATGCGCGAACTTCGGCCCTTCGCCGGCCTGGAAGTCGAGGCCGAGGCCCATCGCGTCGGGAATCGTCAGGATGTCCGAGAACAGGATCGCGGCGTCGAGCGGGAAGCGCTCGAGCGGCTGCAGCGTCACCTCGGTCGCGTAGTCGGGGTTTTTGGCCAGCCCGAGAAAGCTGCCGGCACGCGCGCGCGTCGCGTTGTATTCAGGCAGGTAGCGGCCGGCCTGGCGCATCAGCCAGATCGGCGTGTAGTCGGTCGGCTCGCGCAGAAGCGCACGCAGGAAGGTGTCGTTGAGCAGGTTATGGGCCACGGTAGGAGCGACGATGCGAAGGCAAAGCGGCATTTTACCGGACAGCCGCGGTCGGACCGCGCAGGCCGATGCAATGGCGGCCATATGACGCGCGCGATGGCTCCGTTATGATCGGACGCTCATATCGAATCGAACGAAGGAGGAGACGATGAAGACATTCGCCACGCTGGCGGCGGCCGCGTTGCTGTGCTGCACCGCCGCACACGCGCAAACTGCCGCCGGCGCCGCCACGAGCGCGCCGGGCACCGGCTCGCGGCTCGACGAGGTGCTGGCGCGCGGCACGCTGCGCGTATGCACGACGGGCGACTACAAGCCGTATTCGTACTACCGCGCGGACGGCCGCTTCGAGGGCATCGACATCGACATGGCCGAATCGCTCGCGAAATCGCTCGGCGTGAAGGCCGATTACGTGAAGACGAGCTGGCCGAACCTCACCCAAGACTTCATCGCGAAGTGCGACATCGCGGTGGGCGGCGTGTCGACCACGCTCGAGCGTCAGAAGCGCGTGTTCTTCACGCAGCCGTACGTGGTCGACGGCAAGACGCCGATCGTGCGCTGCGCGGATGCCGACAAGTACCAGAGCGTCGCGCAGATCGACCGGCCCGAGACGCGCGTAATCGTGAATCCGGGCGGCACCAACGAGCGCTTCGCGAAGCAGTTCTTCACGCACGCGAACCTGACCGTCTATCCGGACAACGTGACGATCTTCAAGCAGATCCTCGCGGGCAAGGCCGACGTGATGGTGACGGATGCGTCGGAGACGCTGCTGCAGCAAAAGCTGAATCCGGGCCTCTGCTCGGTGCATCCGGACAAGCCGTTCCAGTTCGGCGAGAAGGCGTACATGGTGCCGCGCGGCGACGTCGTGTTCCAGCAATACGTCGACCAGTGGCTGCATCTCGCGCTGTCCACCGGTGAATATCAGGCGCTGTCGGACAAGTGGCTGAAGTAAGCGCGCGTGCAACCGGCGGCCGATGACGGGCACCGCCCGCTGCGGCCGCCAAGTGCGGAAATCCCGCCTGCGTCGGCCGCCGGCATGCGTCGCCGTTACACCTTCGCGTCGCGCCGCCGCGCCCATGCGCGGCGCGCGACCCGCCAAATTGGCCGAATGGCCGACTTCCACGCGTCCCGATCACGTTTCAAAATCTTTCTGACGAATGAATCGTCATGCGCGGTATCGATCGTGCCGTGCACTTTCTCGCGTGAAAATCGGCAATTCATCGCGCCCGATACGTGTGAAAAACGCATCGCGCGCATACCTCGAAAACGCGGCGGAAAATATGGGTAAAAATGACCTTTTTCAGGAGCCCGAAAACAGCAAAAAATCCCGGAAAGCCTTATCTGGCGGGCGTTACAACCTGAAACACTTTGTTACCGCGACGGGTCGTTAATTCGCCCACAATGGGCCTCAACGGTTTCAACACGGATGCGGTCTCGTGTGCCAAGTGTGAGCGGACGCGAAGCGCTGCGAGCCAGTCGGTCACGTACCGAAGCCCTTCCGAGGGGCATCCCTGTTGGAGTCGTTTCCGGCCCCCGCCGGATCCGGTTTCATCTTTGGTCTCCTCGCGCTAACCCCGTAGCGTGTGGTTTTTAGCGGGCTAATAAGCCCGCTTTTTTTCGTCCATCGAAAACGCAGCGACCTGCACAGGGCGACCCGCAGGCCGCCCCGTTTTTCCCGCACCGCCCCGCTTCAAGCCGTCTTCTGCACGTCGAGCTTCAGCTCCTCGATCATCCGCTCGCGCATCACGAATTTCTGCACCTTGCCCGTCACCGTCATCGGCAGTTCGTCGACGAAGCGGATATAGCGCGGAATCTTGTAGTGCGCGATCTGGCCTTGGCAGAAGGCACGCACGTCATCCTCGGTCATCTGCTCGTCGGCGCGCAGCACGATCCACGCGCACAGCTCCTCGCCGTACTTCGCATCGGGCACGCCGAATACCTGCGCGCTCTGGATCTTCGGATGTCGAAACAGGAATTCCTCGATCTCGCGCGGATAGACGTTCTCGCCGCCGCGAATCACCATGTCCTTCAGACGGCCGACGATGTTGCAGTAGCCGTCCGCATCGAGCGTCGCGAGGTCGCCCGTGTGCATCCAGCCGTCGACCAGCACCTCGCGCGTCTTCGCGTCGTCGTCCCAATAGCCGAGCATCACCGAATAGCCCTTCGTGCACAGCTCGCCCGTCGCGCCGACCGGCACGATGTCGCCGGCCACATCGACGATCTTCACTTCGAGATGCGGCTGGATGCGGCCGACCGTCGTCGTGCGCTTCTCGAGCGGATCGTCGGTCGAGCTCTGGAACGACACCGGGCTCGTTTCCGTCATTCCGTACGCAATCGTGATCTCCGACAGATGCATCTGCGACACGACGCGCTTCATCGTCTCGATCGGGCACGGCGAGCCGGCCATGATCCCGGTGCGCAGTGTCGACAGGTCGAATCTGGCGAACTCCGGATGGTCGAGCTCCGCGATGAACATCGTCGGCACGCCGTGCAGCGCGGTGCAGCGTTCCTCGGCCACCGCCGCGAGCGTCGCGACCGGGTCGAACGCCTCGCCGGGGAATACCATCGCGGCGCCCGTCGACACGCAGGCGAGCACGGCCAGCACCATCCCGAAGCAGTGATAGAGCGGCACGGGGATGCAGAGCGAATCCTGTTCGGTGAAGCGCATCGCCATCGCGATCGAGCGCGCATTGTTGACGACGTTGCGGTGCGTGAGCGTCGCGCCCTTCGGGCTGCCGGTCGTGCCGCTCGTGAACTGGATGTTGATCGGATCGCTGGCCGAGAGCGTTGCGCCGAGCGCGTCGAGCAGCGCGGGATCGACGGCCTGGCGGCCGCGCGCCATCACGTCCGCGAAGCGGAACATGCCGGCCGGCGCCACGTCGCCCATCGACACGATCGTGCGCAGGCTCGGCACGCGCGCCGCGTGCAGGTCGCCCGGCGTCGCGGTCGCGAGCTCCGGCGCGAGGGTCTGCAGCATCTCGACGTACGCGGAGCTCTTGAAGCGCTCGGCCGCGATCACGGCCTTGCAGCCGACCTTGTTCAGCGCGTATTCGAGTTCCGACAGCCGGTAGGCCGGGTTGATGTTGACGAGCACCGCGCCGATCCGCGCGGTCGCGAACTGCGTGAGCAGCCATTCGCTGCGGTTCGGCGACCAGATGCCGACGCAGTCACCCTTCACGATCCCGAGCGCGGCGAGGCCCGCTGCCAGCACGTCGACCTCGTTCGCGAACGCGCGCCAGGTCCAGCGCACCTGCTGCTCGCGGAACACGACGGCCGGACGGTCGGGAAAGCGGCCAGCCGTGTCGAGCAGAAACCGGCCGATCGTCGCGTCGGATAGCGGCACGTCGGTCGCGCCGCGCACGTACGACAAGCCGTTCTCGGGCGCGATCAGCGCCCCCTTGCCAAGGTCTGCTGCCATCGATGTCTCCGTCCGTTCTTGTCTGATCGGCCCGCGCGCGCCTGCTGCGCGCGCCTTCGCCGCAACGATCGCGACGGCGGGCCTCACCGCGGATGATGCCGCGCTCCGCTGACGATACTTTGACATCGAATCGCGACGGGCGGTTGAAATAGCACGACCGGACGGAATGATCGGACCCGCAAAACTCCGACGAAATGCGGGCGAAGCGCGAACGGAACGCGGGCGAAACCGCGGGCGAAAAAAAAGCAGCCCGAAGGCTGCTTTCTTTCGCGGGATACGCGGCGCGGCTCAGTGCCGGCTGCGAATCTTCGCCAGACGCTGGATCGCCTCGAGCTGCGCCATCGCGGTCGCGAGCTCGGATTGCGCTTTCGCGAGGTCGAGATCCGACTTCGCGTTCTGCAGCGTTTCCTCGGCACGCTTGCGCGCTTCCTCGGCTTTCGCCGCGTCGAGGTCCTTGCCGCGGATCGCGGTATCGGCGAGCACCGTCACGGCGCCCGGCTGCACTTCGAGAATGCCGCCCGCGACGAACACGAATTCGTCGTTGCCGCCCTCGACTTCGATGCGCACCGCACCCGGACGAATCCGGGTGATCAGCGGCGTGTGGCCCGGCAGAATACCCAGCTCACCCGTTTCGCCCGGCAGCGCGACGAATTTCGCCTCGCCCGAGAAGATCTGCTCTTCCGCGCTGACGACGTCTACTTTGATGGTTGCCATATCGACTCCTGTCGATCGGAGCGGGCACTTGCGCGCCTGCGCCGATCCCATGCACGGCGGATTGAGCGTATTGCGGTCGGCGCGACCCGCCGGGATTATCAGTCCGACTGTTAATCCCGACTAGCACGCGCCGTGCGACTCACTCGAACCCTTACGAGATCTTCTTGGCCTTTTCGAAGGCTTCGTCGATCGTGCCGACCATGTAGAACGCCTGTTCCGGCAGGTGGTCGCACTCGCCGTCGACGATCATCTTGAAGCCACGGATCGTTTCCTTCAGCGGCACGTACTTGCCCGGCGAGCCCGTGAACACTTCAGCGACGTGGAACGGCTGCGACAGGAAACGCTGGATCTTGCGCGCACGTGCGACCGACAGCTTGTCTTCCGGCGACAGTTCGTCCATGCCCAGAATCGCGATGATGTCGCGCAGTTCCTTGTAGCGCTGCAGCGTCTGCTGAACGCGACGGGTGATCGAGTAGTGCTCTTCACCGATCACGTTCGGGTCGATCTGGCGCGACGTCGAGTCGAGCGGGTCGACCGCCGGGTAGATACCCAGCGAAGCGATGTCACGCGACAGAACGACGGTTGCGTCCAGGTGGCCGAAGGTGGTCGCCGGCGACGGGTCGGTCAAGTCGTCCGCAGGGACGTACACGGCCTGAACCGACGTAATCGAGCCCTTCTTGGTCGACGTGATGCGCTCTTGCAGCTTGCCCATTTCTTCAGCCAGCGTCGGCTGATAGCCCACTGCCGACGGCATACGGCCGAGCAGTGCCGACACTTCGGTACCGGCCAGCGTGAAACGGTAGATGTTGTCGACGAAGAACAGCACGTCGAGGCCTTCGTCACGGAAGTGCTCGGCCATCGTCAGGCCGGTCAGCGCGACGCGCAGACGGTTGCCCGGCGGCTCGTTCATCTGGCCGTACACCAGCGCGACCTTGTCGAGAACGTTCGAGTCCTTCATTTCGTGGTAGAAGTCGTTCCCTTCACGGGTCCGCTCGCCCACGCCCGCGAACACGGAGTAACCGCCGTGTTCCTTCGCGATGTTGTTGATGAGCTCCATCATGTTGACGGTCTTGCCCACGCCTGCACCGCCGAACAGGCCAACCTTGCCGCCCTTCGCGAACGGGCAGATCAGGTCGATGACCTTGATACCCGTTTCGAGCAGTTCGGTCGACGGCGACAGTTCGTCGAACGCCGGTGCCTTCTGGTGGATCGAACGCGTCGTTTCGCTTTCGATCGGGCCGGCTTCGTCGATCGGACGGCCGAGCACGTCCATGATACGACCGAGGGTCGGCTTGCCGACCGGCACCGAGATCGGCTTCGCCGTGTTCTTCACGGTCAGGCCGCGGCGCAGGCCGTCGGATGCACCCAGACAAATGGTACGGACCACGCCGTCACCCAGCTGCTGCTGGACTTCGAGCGTCAGTTCCGAGCCATCGAGAATGAGCGCGTCGTAGATCTTCGGCATGCTGTCGCGCGGGAATTCCACGTCGATAACGGCGCCGATGCACTGTACGATCTTGCCTTCTACCAAAGCAGCAGTACTCATCGCTTTTCCTTTAAATACCTGATTCTTTACTCGCGCAAAGGCGCAGTTGTCGTCCCGGGCGCGCGCTTAAACAGCGGCTGCGCCGCCGACGATCTCCGACAGTTCTTTCGTGATCGCGGCCTGACGGCTCTTGTTGTATACGAGCTGCAGTTCGCTGATCACCGTCTTCGCGTTGTCGGACGCGGCCTTCATCGCGACCATGCGCGCCGATTGCTCGGACGCCATGTTTTCCGCGACGGCCTGGTACACCAGCGCCTCGACGTAACGCACGAGCAGTTCGTCGACGACTGCCTGCGCGTCCGGCTCGTAGATGTAATCCCACGACGTCGCCGGCGTACCGTCATCGGCTTCGAAGTGTTCCGACGACAGCGGCAGCAGCTGCTCGATCACGGCTTCCTGCTTCATCGTGTTGACGAAGCGCGTGTAAGCGATATAAACCGCCGACAGCTTGCCTTCCGAGTACAGATCGAGCTGCGTCTTCACGGCGCCGATCAGCTTGTCCAGGTGCGGGGTGTCGCCGAGGTGCACGACCTGCGACATCACCTTCGCGCCGAAGCGGTTCAGGAACCCGAGGCCCTTGCCGCCGATCGCGGTGGCTTCGACCTTCTGGCCCTTCTCTTCCAGCTCCTTGAACTTCTGCACCGTCGCACGCAGCACGTTGGTGTTCAGACCACCGCACAGACCCTTGTCCGTCGTGACGAGGATGATGCCGGCCGTCTGCGCGCCGTCGTTCGCCACCATGAACGGGTGGCGGTACTCCGGGTTCGCACGGCTCATGTGCGCGGCGATGGCACGGACCTTGTCCGCATACGGACGAGCGGCGCGCATGCGTTCCTGCGCGCGACGCATCTTCGATGCAGCCACCATCTCCATCGCCTTCGTGATCTTGCGCGTGTTCTGCACGCTCTTGATCTTGCCGCGAATTTCCTTCATTCCAGCCATAGCTTGCTCCTTTGCGCCCCGAATTAGCGCTTTAGCGCTTTACTCGGGGCTCATGCATCGCTCACCGAAGCGGCGCGGGCGCATCAGCACCCACGCGGCCTCCGTGTGTCACTCGCGGATCAATAGGCACCGGACTTCTTGAAGGCTTCGATCGCCGCGCGCAGCGCGCCTTCGTCGTCCTTCGAGAGATCCTTGGTGTCTTCGATACGCTTGATGAGGTCAGCGTGGCTGGTCTTCAGGTTGTCGCGCAGGCCCTTCTCGAACGGCAGCACTTGCTTGACGTCGAGATCGTCGAGGTAGCCGTTGTTCGCGGCGTACAGCGACACGGCCAGTTCCCAGACCTGCAGCGGCTGGTACTGCGGCTGCTTCAGCAGTTCCGTCACGCGGCGGCCGCGCTCGAGCTGCTTGCGGGTCGCTTCGTCGAGGTCCGATGCGAACTGCGCGAATGCAGCCAGTTCACGGTACTGCGCGAGGTCGGTACGGATACCGCCCGACAGCTTCTTCACGACCTTCGTCTGAGCGGCGCCGCCGACGCGCGACACCGACACGCCGGCGTTGATTGCCGGGCGGATGCCTGCGTTGAACAGGTCGGTTTCCAGGAAGATCTGGCCGTCGGTAATCGAGATCACGTTCGTCGGAACGAACGCGGTCACGTCGCCTGCCTGCGTTTCGATGACCGGCAGTGCCGTCAGCGAGCCGCTCTTGCCCTTCACTTCGCCGTTCGTGAACTTCTCGACGTACTCTTCCGACACGCGAGCCGCACGCTCGAGCAGACGCGAGTGCAGATAGAACACGTCGCCCGGGTACGCTTCACGGCCCGGCGGGCGGCGCAGCAGCAGCGAGATCTGACGGTATGCCCAGGCCTGCTTGGTCAAGTCGTCATAGATGATCAGCGCGTCTTGGCCGCGGTCGCGGAAGTATTCGCCCATCGTGCAGCCGGCGTACGGTGCCAGGTACTGCATCGCGGCCGAATCCGACGCCGAAGCGGCGACGACGATCGTGTATTCCAGCGCGCCCGTTTCCTCGAGCTTGCGCACCACGTTCATGATCGACGAAGCCTTCTGGCCGATCGCGACGTAGATACAGATCAGGTCCTTGCCCTTCTGGTTGATGATCGCGTCGAGCGCCACCGCGGTCTTGCCGCACTGACGGTCGCCGATGATCAGCTCACGCTGGCCACGGCCGATCGGCACCATCGCGTCGATCGACTTGATGCCCGTCTGCACCGGCTGCGACACCGACTTGCGCCAGATCACGCCCGGGGCGATCTTTTCGATCGCGTCGGTCAGCTTCGCGTTGACCGGACCCTTGCCGTCGATCGGGTTGCCGAGCGCGTCGACCACGCGGCCGACGAGTTCCGGGCCGACCGGGACTTCGAGAATGCGGCCCGTCGTCTTGACGATGTCGCCTTCCGAGATGTGTTCGTATTCGCCGAGAATCACCGCGCCGACCGAGTCGCGCTCGAGGTTCAGCGCGAGACCGAACGTGTTGCCCGGAAACTCGAGCATTTCGCCCTGCATCACGTCCGACAGGCCGTGGATACGCACGATACCGTCGGTCACGGAGATCACGGTGCCCTGGTTGCGAACGTCTGCGCTCGCTTCAAGGCCCTGGATCCGGCTCTTGATCAGCTCGCTGATCTCAGAGGGATTGAGTTGCATTATTCGCTCCTGATAGTCAATTCTGTTGCGTGCCGGCGTGGCGCTCAGGCGGTCAAGGCAGCCTGCATCGATGCGAGGCGCGCGCGAACCGAGGTGTCGAGCACTTCGTCGCCGACCGTCACGCGCACGCCGCCGATCAGCGACGAATCGACTTCGACCGTCGGTTTCAGCTTGCGCTTGAACTTGCGTTCGAGGCCCGAGACGAGACTGTCGAGATCCGCGCCGTTCAGCGGGAACGCGCTCACGATCTCGGCGTCGGCTGCGCCTTCACGTTCGTTCTTGAGCGCCTCGAACTGCTCGGCAATTTCCGGCAGCAGCGCGATGCGATGATTGTCGACCAGCATCTGCACGAAGTTCTTCGCTTCGGCGCCGGCCGCGAGCGGCGACTTCACCGCAGCAAGCAGCAGCTCGGCTACTTGCGTGCGCGTCACCTTCGGGCTCGACGCGACCGACAGCACTTCCGGCAGACGCGCAACCTGGGCCAGCTCTTGCACGAGCGTGGACCAGGCGGCGATGTCACCGCCCTCGGCCACGCGGAACAGCGCTTCTGCGTAAGGGCGGGCGATGGTTGCAAGTTCGGCCATGATCAGAGCTCGGCTTTCAGTTGATTCAGCAGTTGGGCGTGGGCCGTTTGATCGACTTCGCGCTTCAGGATCTGCTCGGCGCCCTTCACGGCCAGCGCGGCGACTTCGCCACGCAGCGCTTCGCGCGCCTTCACGATTTGCTGTTCTGCTTCCGCCTTCGCCTGGGCGACGATGCGGGCGGCTTCAGCCTGGGCGTTGGCCTTGATTTCCTCGGCGACCGCCTGCGCACGCTTCTCAGCGTCGGCGATGCGCTGCTGGCCGTCGTTGCGGGCCTGCGCGAGTTCCTGGTCCACGCGCTTGTGCGCTGCGTCGAGTTCCGCCTTGCCCTTCTCCGCGGCGGCGAGGCCGTCGGCGATCTTCTTCGAACGTTCGTCGAGGGCGTTGATCAACGGCGGCCACACGAATTTCATCGTGAACCACGCGAGGACCAGGAACACGACCATTTGCGCAAACAGAGTTGCGTTGAGATTCACGGTGTTTCCTTATCTGCTATTCCGGAAAAATGAAACGGTAAGGCGCTCATCGAGTTGCATTCGATCAGCGCCCCAAGTCTCCGTTCCGCCCTGCGCCGGCTCACGCCGGACGCATATTTCCGAGGAACCTTAGCCTGCGAGCTTCGACAGGAGCGGGTTCGCGAACGCGAACAGCATTGCGACACCCACGCCGATCAGGAATGCAGCGTCGATCAGACCAGCCAGCAGGAACATCTTCGTTTGCAGCGGGTTGATGAGTTCCGGCTGACGTGCGCAGGCTTCGATGTACTTGCCACCCATCAGCGCGATACCGATACAGGCGCCGATTGCACCCAGGCCGATGATGATGCCGATACCGATGGCGGTCAGACCCTGGATGTTGGCGATGTAAGCTTGCATGATCACTCCTTTGTGAAAAGACTTGGAACTGAGATTTAAAAAACTAAAACGAAGACTCTTTGTTGCACGCCGCGCTTAGTGCTTGTCGTGCGCCTGGCCGAGATACACCAGCGTCAGCATCATGAAAATGAATGCCTGCAACAGAACAATCAGGATGTGGAAGATTGCCCAGACGCTACCCGCGATCACGTGACCAACGAAGCCGAGGAACGTTGCGTCGCCACCGAAGCTCCACATGCTGCCGAGCAGGGCGATCAACAGGAACAACAGCTCACCCGCGTACATGTTGCCGAACAGCCGCATACCGAGGGAGACGGTCTTTGCGAGATATTCGACGATGTTGAGCGCGAGGTTAGGGATCCACAGCAGCGGGTGGGCGCCGAACGGGGCCGACAGCAGCTCATGCACAAAGCCGCCCGCGCCCTTGATCTTGATGCTGTAGTAGATCATCAGGACGAACACGCCGAGCGCGATGCCGAGCGTGCCGTTCAGGTCGGCCGTCGGGACGATGCGATGGTGGGAAATCACGTCCGACAGACCGAGCAGGCCGATCACGCGGCCCGGCAGGTCGACCGGGAGGAAGTCGAGGGAGTTCATCAGCGCGACCCACACGAACACCGTGAGGGCGAGCGGCGCGATGAAGGTGCGATTGCCGTGGACGATGGCCTTCGACTGGTCTTCGACCATTTCGACGAGCATCTCGATCGCGCACTGGAAGCGGCCCGGCACGCCCGAGGTCGCCTTGCGGGCGGCAAGACGCAGCAGGACGATCGTCACGATGCCGCATACGATCGACCAGAACAGCGTGTCGAGATTCCAGACGTGGATATCGAAAATCGACGTCTGATGCGAGGTGGAGAAATTCTGCAAGTGGTGCGCAATGTACTCGGACGGATCCGGACCGCGCGTGCCTTCGCTAGCTGCCATATCGTTAATGCCACCCAAATTGTCGAAAATCGTTTTGCCCCGTTCCGCAACACGCTATTGCGGGAACGGGCCGGTGCGGTTCGTTGTCGAAACCGCACGCTGCTTGTTCCTTACCGCCAGGCCAGCGCGATCCAGTACGTCTTCAGCACGACGAGGTACGTGACGAGGAACGGCACCCAGTGCACGCCGGCCCAGCCGAACGCCACCGCGGTGAACATTCCGATCGTCAGAGCGAGCTTCAGGGCTTCGCCCATCACCCAGCTCATCACGGTGGCCGAGCCACCTGCCTTCAGTCGTGCCACGAATACCGCACTGGGTACCCAGCCGATCGCTCCGCCCAAAAACGCGGATTGCGCAGCGGCGCCCGGCGACTTCGAAAACAGCCACCACGCCAGCGTTGCAACCAGGGACAGGACCACTTGCGCGAATACCACCTTGTAGGGGGTCACGCGCGAGGGCTTGCTCACGTTCGGGCCGAACAGCCTTTCGGCCTCTGCCCGCGTCAGCGGAACGATGTTGTTATCTTGCTGCTCGACATCCCAGTCATCGTCGGGTTCACGCCGCTCGCCGGCCGCCGAAGCGGTGCGTTGCGTGCGCTGATCATCGTGCCTGTCGTCCGGCGCCTGACCCGCCATCGCAATCTTCCGCTGAAATCCCTGAACCCGACCCCAAGCTTTCTGAAAGCTTTCAGGGGTGCCTAGCTAACAAATCCGGGCGATTGTAAGCGATAGTTGCAAGTGATTCAAGGCTTTAGACGCGACAAAAACCTGCATAAAACGACGCCTCATGATGTGAAAAAACATGCGATTCGGCGACGTACGATGACAGTTGTAAGGTCGGTTTTCCGCACCGGTATTTCTTGCGCGAAAAAGTCAGGTGACGGGGGAAACGGCGGGAAACGATACCCGATACGGGCCAGGACGAAGCGGCGCGATTGCCGTCGGGAATTCGCTGCAACGCAGCCGGCGGAAACGATTCGCCCCGATGCTCGGGAACAAGCAAGACGCCGCGGCCCAACCATCGCGCCCGCGCGCGAAATTCGACAGGATGTTCACGCAGCGATTCATCCGGTCAGTTGTCGCGCCGCCACAGATGTTCGACTGTGGATGGCGGCACTTATCAACAACCGTTGATCAGCGTGAATGCCGTGCGCCCAACCCGTCGCTCGAACGGCTTCCCTGCGCCGCCCCGTTCAACCGTGCACGAGCAGCCACGCGCCGAGCGCCGCGCTCACCAGCGCGAACGGAATCGACACGAGGTGGAACGGCAGCCACATGCGCGGCTCCTTCGCGAGACGCACCGCGATCAGGTTCGCGAGCGAACCGATCGCGAACCCGAAGCCGCCGACCGATACGCCGAATGCAAGCGCGCGCCAGTCGTGCGTGAACTCCGACAGCAGGATCGCGGCCGGTACGTTGCTGATCACCTGTGACAGCACGGCGCCGGCCGCATAGACGCGCAGCGGCGAATCGAGTTGCGCGTGCGCGATCGCGTCGTGCACGACGGGCAGCGCGGCCGCGCTGCGCAACACGACGAACATCAGCACGAAGATCAGCAGCAGAAGCCAGTCGATCTTCAGGACTGCGTCGCGTTTGACGGCAAGCAGCACGACGGCGACGCCGACGAGGCCCGGCAGCAGATGATGCGCATCGGCGAGCAGCACGAACGCGGCGAACAGCACGGCCGCGATCAGCGCCTGCATGCGCTGGACGGGAAGCGCAACGGCGTCGCCGGACAGGTCGAGCGGCTTCGCGCGGAACATCAATGCGGTCAGCGCGAGCAGCAGCGCCATCAGCGCGAGGGCGAGCGGGCCGAGCGTGACCACGAAACGGCCGAACGACACGCCGCTCAATTGCCACAGGAAAAGATTCTGCGGATTGCCGAGCGGTGTCGCGACGGACCCCGCGTTGACAGCCAGCGCGACGACGATCACGAGCCGCCGGAACGGCAGCGGCGTCAGCGCGCGCAGCGATACCATCAACGGCACGACGACGAACAGCGCGACGTCGTTGGTGAGCCACATCGACAGCACCGCGGCGAAGCCGACGAGCAGCATCGCGAGCCCGCGTTCGGAATGCACGTGATGCACGATGCGATGCGCGAGCCACATCAGGCAGCCGGACAGCTCGAGCGCCTTGGTCAGCATCAGCAGGCCCGCGAGTGTCGCGACCGTCTGCCAGTCGACACGATCCGCGAGCACCGAAAATGGTTGCGGACGCACCCATTGCAGCACGATCAGGCCAAGCGCAAGCACCGACAGTACCGGTTCCTGCGCAAGCCAGCCGAGCCACCGGCGCGGCGCCGGTGCACCCTTTTGCGTCATGGGTTGCCCGTTACTCTTCGGTCGCGACGTTGCCGCGCAGACGCGCGAGAATGCCCTCGAGCGCGTCCAGGTTGCCGAAGTCGATCAGCACCTGCCCTCGCCCGCGGCGGCCGAGCTTGATCTTCACCGTCGACGCGAGCAGGTCGGACAACTCCTCTTCGAGGCGACGCGTATCGCGGCCGCCATCGTCCTTCGCGCGCGCCTTCACGGCCGGTGCTTCCTTCGTCGTGTGCGCGACGAGCTTCTCGGTCTCGCGCACCGACATGCGCTTGTTGACCACCTGATGCGCGAGCGTGATCTGCGTGGCCGCGTCGACGGCCAGCAGCGCGCGCGCGTGCCCCATGTCGAGATCGCCGGCCAGCAGCATCGTCTGCACCGGCGACGCGAGGTTCAGCAGGCGCAGCAGGTTCGACACCGCGCTGCGCGAACGGCCGACCGATTCGGCCGCCTGTTCGTGCGTGAAACCGAACTCGTCGAGCAGGCGCTGGATGCCGTGCGCTTCTTCGAGCGGATTCAGGTCCTCGCGCTGGATGTTCTCGATCAGCGCCATCGCGGCGGCAGCCTGATCGGATACGTCCTTCACGAGCACCGGCACTTCGTCGAGGCCGGCCAGGCGCGCCGCGCGGAAACGCCGCTCGCCCGCGATGATCTCGTATTTGTCTGATGAAATAGGCCGTACCAGGATCGGCTGCATGACGCCCTGGGCGCGAATGCTTGCCGCCAGCTCCTGCAGGCTGCCCTCGTCCATCCGCGTGCGCGGCTGGTACTTGCCGGCTTGCAGCTTGCCGAGCGCGAGCGTGTTCGGTGCCCCTTCGATCTTCACCGCTTCGGTGATATCGGCACTGCCGCCGAGCAGCGCTTCGAGGCCACGTCCCAAGCCCTTCTTCTTTGGTACCGCGTTCATGTCTTTCTTCCTCGCTTCGCTCATGTCCGGATCACGACACCTCGAACGCGCGCACGCGCTCGATCATCTCGGCACCGAATTGGAGATACGCCTGCGCACCGCGCGAGCTGCGGTCGAACACGACGCCCGGCAACCCGTAACTCGGCGCTTCCGCCAGGCGCACATTGCGCGGAATCACCACGTCGAACACCTTGTCGCCGAAGTGCGCTTTCAGTTGATCGGAGACTTGCTGCTGCAGCGTGATGCGCGGATCGAACATCACGCGCAGCAAGCCGATGATCTTCAGGTCGCGGTTCATGTTCGCGTGAACCTGCTTGATCGTGTTGACGAGGTCCGACAACCCTTCCAGTGCGAAGTACTCGCATTGCATCGGGATCACGACGCCATGCGCCGCGCACAGGCCGTTCAGCGTCAACAGCGACAGCGTCGGCGGGCAATCGATCAGGACGAAATCGTAGTCGTCGGCGACGCGCTCAAGCGCGGCCTTCAGGCGGCGCTCGCGATTGTCGATGCTGATCAGTTCGATCTCGGCGCCGGACAGCTCGCGGTTCGCGGGGAGCACGTCATAGGTGACGCCTTCCGGACGCACGCGCGCGTCGGTCACCGACACGCCGTCGACCAGCACTTCGTACACGGTCGCTTCGCAGGCGGCCTTGTCGATCCCGCTGCCCATCGTCGCGTTGCCCTGCGGGTCGAGATCGATCAACAGGACGCGTTGCTCCTGCGCTGCAAGGCTTGCGGCGAGATTGACCGATGTCGTCGTCTTGCCGACGCCCCCCTTCTGGTTCGCAACGCAGAAGATCTTTGCCATCGTTGGTGTGTTCCCTTTACCTTCAAACAAACGGCGCGCTACCGCGCGCCTTCAATTCGCGTCGTCGACGGCCACTTCGAACAAATGCCGCTCCGCATCGAGCATCGGTACCGCCAGCCGGATCGTCTGCTTGACGCGGCTGCCTTCCGGCAACCGCGCAATCTCGTCGTCCGGGTGAACGCCCTTCATCGCCCAGATCGATCCGCCCGGCGCGACCAGATGACGAGCAAGTTTAACGAAGTCGGACAGATCCGCGAAAGCGCGGGATACGATGATGTCGAATTTTTCCGGCACTTCGCCCCCCGGCCGCAGCGATTCGACACGGCCGGTCACGACCGACAGGTTCGCGAGCTTCAGCTCCGCGCGCATCTGCGTCTGGAAGGCCGACTTCTTCTGCACGATATCGTTCAGCGTGACCTGCCAGCCCGGCTCGACGATCGCCAGCACGATACCGGGCAGCCCCCCGCCCGAGCCGACGTCGAGCACACGCGCCGACGCACGACCACGCAGATGCGGGATGATGGAAAGCGAATCGAGGATATGCTGGATCAGCATCTGCTTCGGGTCGCGGATCGCGGTCAGGTTGTAGACCGCGTTCCACTTGCCGAGCAGCGCGACATAGTCGAGTAGTTGGTCGCGCTGCGTATCCGTCAGCGTGAGGTCCAGTGCCGCCGTACCGTCGACGAGCATCTGTTCCAGTACGTCCCGATTAACCGCCGGCGCGCGACGCGCCGTCATCGTTGTGTCGGGACGGTGCCGTCCCCCTGCTCCGCGGCCTCTGCGGCCATGCCGTTACGGCGGCCCAGGCCGCGACGCTTCAGGTGCACCATCAGCAGCGAGATCGCTGCCGGCGTGACGCCCGAGATACGCGACGCCTGCCCGATCGTTTCCGGCCGGAACTCGTTGAGCTTCTGGCTGACCTCGAACGACAAACCACGGACCTTGCGATAATCGATACCGTCCGGCAGGCGTGTGTTCTCGTTCGCGTCGTTGCGTTCGATCTCGGATGCCTGGCGCTCGATATAGCCCTGATACTTGATGCCGATCTCGACCTGCTCCTTGATCTGTTCGAGCAGCACCGGGTCGTCCGTCAGCGGCTCCGCGGGGCCACACTCTCCGCCCTTCAGCCCGCACACACCGTCGTAGCTGACACCCGGGCGACGCAGCAGCTCCGCGAGGCTGTATTCGTGGTCGATTGCCTTGCCGAGCAACGCCGTCGCTTCTTCCGCCGGCAGCGTCTTCGGCGTGACCCACGTCGACTTCAGGCGTTCGGTTTCACGTGAAACAGCGTCGCGTTTCCGGCTGAAAGCGTCCCAGCGGACGTCGTCGACCAGCCCAAGCTCGCGGCCAATCTCGGTCAAGCGCATGTCGGCATTGTCTTCACGCAGGCTCAGGCGATATTCGGCCCGGCTCGTGAACATCCGGTACGGCTCGGCCACGCCGCGCGTGACGAGATCGTCGACCAGCACGCCCAGATAGGCCTGGTCGCGACGCGGGCACCACGCGTCCTTCTCCTGCACATAGCGGCCCGCATTGAGGCCGGCCAGCAAGCCCTGCGCAGCCGCTTCTTCGTAGCCCGTCGTACCGTTGATCTGGCCCGCAAAGAACAGCCCGTTGATCGCCTTCGTTTCGAGCGACGCCTTCAGCGCACGCGGGTCGAAGTAGTCGTATTCGATCGCGTAACCGGGGCGCAGGATATGCGCGTTCTCCAGGCCGCGCATCGAATGCACGAGCTCGAGCTGGACGTCGAACGGTAGGCTCGTCGAGATTCCGTTCGGATAGAACTCGTTGGTCGTCAGCCCTTCCGGCTCCAGGAAGATCTGGTGAGATTCCTTCGACGCGAACCGGTGGATCTTGTCTTCGATCGACGGGCAATAGCGCGGGCCCACGCCTTCGATCACGCCTGTATACATGGGCGACCGGTCGAGACCGCCGCGAATGATGTCGTGCGTGCGCTCGTTCGTATGCGTGACCCAGCACGGCAACTGCCGCGGATGCTGCTCCGCGCGGCCCAGGAATGAGAACACGGGGATCGGATCGAGGTCGCCCGGCTGCTCGTCGAGCTTCGAGAAGTCGATCGTGCGGCCGTCGATACGCGGCGGCGTACCGGTCTTCAAGCGGCCCTGCGGCAGCTTCAGTTCCTTCAGGCGCGACGACAGCGACACGGCCGCCGGATCGCCCGCGCGACCGCCCGTGTAGTTGTTCAGCCCGACGTGGATCTTGCCGTCGAGGAACGTGCCAGCCGTCAGCACGACCGCGCGCGCGCGGAAACGGATGCCGATCTGCGTGACGGCGCCGACCACGCGGTCGCCTTCGACCATCAGGTCGTCGACGGCCTGCTGGAACAGCCACAGGTTCGGTTGATTTTCGAGCCGGTGGCGGATCGCGGCCTTGTACAGGATGCGGTCGGCCTGCGCACGCGTCGCGCGCACGGCCGGGCCCTTCGATGAATTGAGGATCCGGAACTGAATACCGCTTTCGTCCGTCGCGGCGGCCATCGCGCCGCCCAGCGCGTCGACTTCCTTGACCAGATGGCCCTTGCCAATGCCGCCGATCGACGGATTGCAGCTCATCTGCCCGAGCGTTTCGATGTTGTGGGTCAGCAGCAAGGTCTTCGCGCCCATGCGGGCGGACGCCAGCGCGGCTTCCGTGCCGGCATGACCGCCACCGACGACGATGACGTCAAATTCTGTGGGAAAAAGCATGGTGGATTCCGCACGCAGAGCTGCGCACGAACCTATCAGAGAAATGTATGGGCCGAATTATAGCGGGTTCGCTTTTCCCCCGAAGGCCGTCCGAATGGTAGGGTCTGTGCATTTCGGCGATTTTTTCGCTGGGGGCGGGCGAATTTGTCGTGGCGGGCCTGCTTCGGCGGTGTGACGCGTGGTTCGACACACGTTGTCGTGCATGTGCAGAAGTCCGCCGGTTCGTCTGATCCGCGTCCGTGGCGAGCACACAGTATTTCTCTCGGTTACCTCGGGACTTATCCCTCACACCCCCGAACGACCGATGCATCGACACCCAGGCCGACCTCACAAACAAAAACGGCGTGTTTCACGTGAAACACGCCGCCCGTTTCCCCCACCGCATCAGCAATCAAGCCGTCTTCTTCGTCAACCCGAGATAAGTCTCGATCACCCGCGGATTCTGCGCAAGCTCGGCAGCCGCCCCTTCCAACGCGAACTCGCCCGTCTCCAGCACATAGCCGTAGTCGGAGATCTGCAACGCCGCCCGTGCGTTCTGCTCGATCAGTAGCGTCGCCACGCCGGTGCCGCGCAACGCGCTGATGATATGAAAGATCTCCTTCACGATCAGCGGCGCCAACCCGAGGCTCGGTTCGTCGAGCATCAGCAGGTCGGGCTTGCCCATCAGCGCACGACCGACCGCCAGCATCTGCCGCTCGCCGCCGGACAGCGTGCCGGCCGCCTGCCTGCGGCGCTCCTTCAGCCGCGGGAATAGCGCGAACACGTGGTCGAGCTGATCGAGGAAGTTCGCTTCCCCCGCCTGCTTGCGCCGGTACGCGCCGAGCACGAGGTTGTCCTCGACCGTCATCGTGCTGAACAGCTCACGCTTTTCCGGTACGAGGCACATCCCGCGCGCGACGCGCTGCTCGACCGGCAAGGCGCCAACATCGTTGCCGCGATATACGACCGCGCCCGACGCGTGCCCCGTGACCGGCAGTGCCCCCATGATCGCGTTCAGCAGCGTCGATTTGCCGGCACCGTTCGGGCCGATCACGCTGACGATCTGCCCCGCCCCGACCTTGATTGCCGCACCGTGCAGCGCTTCCACCTTCCCGTACCGCACCGCCAGCCCGCGTACTTCGAGAATCGGCATCGTCGTGTCCGTCATCACTCCACCCCGCCCAGATACGCTTCGAGCACGGCCGGGTCCTGCTGCACATCCTGCGGCAGCCCTTCCGCGATCCGCGTGCCGAATTCCATCACCACCAGCCGGTCGGTGAGGTTCATCACGAAATCCATGTCATGTTCCACGAGCAACACGCTCATGCCCTCGGCCTTCAGCCGCCGCAGCAGGTCGGCGAGTTGCTGCTTCTCCTGGTAACGCAGGCCCGCGGCCGGCTCGTCGAGTAGCAGCAGCGTCGGATCGCAGCACAGCGCACGCGCGATTTCGAGAATCCGCTGCTGGCCGAGCGCGAGGCTGCCCGCTTCGTCGTACATGTGCTTCTCGAGCCCGACGCGGCGGATCTGGCGCGCGGCTTCGGCCAGCAACTGCGCTTCCTCATGCGCATTGAGCCGAGCAATGCTGCGCCACACGCCCGTATGACCCCGCAGATGGGCACCGATCGCGACGTTCTCGAGCACCGTCATCGCCGGCAGCAGCTTCACATGCTGGAACGTGCGACCGATGCCGCGGCGGACGATCTGACGCGACGTCAGCCCGTCGATACGCTCGCCGCGGAACGTGATCGCGCCGCCGGTCGGCTTCAGCACGCCGGTCACGAGGTTGAACGTGGTCGACTTGCCCGCGCCGTTCGGGCCGATCAGCCCGATGATCTGCCCCGCTTTCACGTCGAAACTGACGTCGTTGACGGCCACGAGCCCGCCGAACTGCTTGCGTGCGTTGTCGACCACGAGCAGCGGCTCGCCGGCCACCGGCTTGGCGCGCTGCGGCAGCGGGTCGGCCTGCGCCGGCACGTGCGCGCGCGGCCCGCGTGGGAACAGTCTCGCGACGAACGGCCATACGCCCTGGCGCGCGTACTGCAGCAGCAGCACCATCAGCACGCCGAACACGATGATCTCGAAGTTGCCTTCCGAGCCGAGCAGCTTCGGCAGCAGCGTCTGCAAATAATCCTGCAGCACGGTCAGGATCGCCGCGCCGAGCACCGCGCCCCACACGTGCGACACACCGCCGACCACGGCCATGAACAGGAATTCGATCCCGTGGTTCAGGCCGAACGGCGTCGGGTTCACCGCGCGCTGCAGGTGCGCATACAGGAAACCGGACACGGCCGCGAGCACGGCCGCGTAGACGAAAATCACGACACGCATCCACGCGGTATTCACGCCCATCGCCTCGGCCATCACGCCGCCGCCGCGCAGCGCGCGGATCGCGCGGCCGGGCCGGCTGTTGAGCAGGTTCTGCACCGACACGATCGCGGCCAGCACCACGGCCCAGATCAGGAAATACAGGCTGCGCCCGCTTTCGAGCACGATGCCGAACAGGTTCAGCGCTGGAATCCCGTTGATCCCGTCGTATTTGCCGAGCACTTCGAGGTTGCCGAACAGGTAGAACAGCGCGAGCCCCCACGCGATCGTGCCGAGCGGCAGGAAGTGCCCGGACAGCCGCATCGTCACGGCACCGAGCACGAGCGCCACGAGCGCCGTCAGCACCACGCCGACGATCAGCGCGAGCCACGGCGACACGCCGTACCGCGTCGTCAGGAACGCGGTCGCATACGCGCCGATCCCGACGAACGCGGCCTGCCCGAAGCTCGTCATCCCGCCGACGCCCGTCAGCAGCACGAGCCCGATCGCGACGATCGCATAGAGGCCGATGTAGTTCAGCAGCGTGATCCAGTACTCGGGCACCTGCAGCGCGCCGGGCAGCACCGGCAGCGCGAACAGCACCACGAGAAACAGCCAGAAGGCCTTGTTGCGTACCATCGTCTTCATCGCGTCACTCCTCTTCCTCTTCCGCATGCGGCGTCACGAAGCTGCGCCACAGCAGCACCGGAATGATCAGCGTGAACACGATCACCTCCTTGTACGCGCTCGCCCAGAACGACGAATACGATTCGAGCACGCCGACGAGCAGCGAGCCGGCGGCCGCGAGCGGATAGCTGACGAGCCCGCCGATGATCGCGCCGACGAAGCCCTTCAGGCCGATCAGGAAGCCCGAGTCGTAGTAGATCGTCGTCAGTGGGCCGACGAGGATCCCGGACAGCACGCCGAGCCCCGCCGCGAACGTGAATGCGAGCCGCCCGGCTTCGGTGGTGCCGATGCCGACGAGCCGCGCACCGAGCCGGTTCACCGACGTCGCGCGCAGCGCCTTGCCGGCGATCGTGCGGCCGAAGTACACGTAGAGCGCGCCGATCAGCACGAGCGCCGTGACGACGACCAGGATGCTCTGCACCGACACCGTCAGGCTGCCGATCGCGAGCGACGCGTCCGAGAACCCGTTGGTGCGCGAGCCTTCCGCGCCGAACATCACGAGGCCGAGGCCGACCATCGCGAAATGGACGGCCACCGACACGATCAGCAGCAGCAGCGTCGTGCCTTCGGCGATCGGCTGGTACACGAGCCGGTAGACGAACGGCCCCATCGGCACGACGATCGCGAGCGTCAGCGCGATCTGCGCGAGCATCGGCATCGGCTGCGCGGCAAAGCTGCGCGTGATCGCGAACACCGCCAGCGGCAGCAGCACGTAGCGGCTGCCGAGCGTCGCGAGCGTGCGGCCGAGCTGATGGCGGCGTTCGCGATGCCGGATCAGGCCGCCGGCCTCGAGCAGGAAGCATGCGATGCCCATCACGAGCAGCAGCCAGCAGGTGGCGGGGAATTTCTGCGCCTGCAACGCGGCCAGCGTCAGCGCACCGTAGGCGACGAATTCGCCCTGGGGAATGAAGATCACCCGCGTGACGGAAAATACCAGCACGAGCGCCAGCGACAACAATGCATAAATGGCGCCGGTCGTGATGCCGTCTTGCGCGAGGATCGCCGCAATCGAGAGATCCATACGTTTCGTGTATCGAGAGAATGCTGCGGAGAAACGAAAGGCGGAAACGGCCGGGGCGCGCGCGACACGATCGGCACGTCGCGCGCCACGCGGCGGGCCCCGGGGTTCCAGGCGGCACGGGTGCGAGCCGTCATGCGCGTCACCCTGCCGACGGCATGCGCGGCGCCGTTCGCGCCGCGCATGCCGGTTTCACGTGATGCTTACTCGGCCTGCAGCTTCCACTTGCCGTCGACGATCTGCACCATCACGCGCGCACGCGTGTCGAAGCCATTGTGATCGGTCGCCGTCATGTTGATCACGCCGTGCGAGACGGGCAGATCCTTCACGCTTTCGATCGATGCGCGCAGCGCTTCGCGGAACGCCTCGGTGCCCGGCTGGCCCTTCTTCAGCGCTTCCGGAATCGCCCGCTGCAGCAGCAGGCCCGCGTCCCAAGCATGGCCGCCGAACGTCGACAGCGAACCCGCACCGTACGCCTTCTCGTACGCGGCCTTGTAGCCGAGCGCCGGCTTCTTCACCGGATTCGAATCGGGCAGCTGGTCCGTCACGAGCACGGGGCCGGCCGGCAGGATCTCGCCTTCGCAATCCTTGCCGCACACGCGCAGGAAATCGTTGTTCGCGACGCCGTGCGTCTGGTACACCTTGCCCTTGTAGCCGCGCTCCTTCAGCGTCTTGGCCGGCAGCGCCGCCGGCGTGCCGGAGCCGGCAATCAGCACCGCATCCGGGTTCGCGCCCAGCAGCTTCAGCACCTGCCCCATCACCGACGCGTCGGTCCGGTTGTAGCGCTCGTTCGACACGAGCTTCAGCCCGTTCTTCGCGGCTGCCGCGTCGAACGTCTTGTACCAGCTGTCGCCGTACGCATCGGCGAAACCGATGAAGCCGACCGTCTTCACGCCGTGCTTCGCCATGTAGCCGGCGATCGCGTCGGCCATCAGCTGGTCGTTCTGCGGCACCTTGAACATCCACGCGCGCTTCGCGTCCATCGGCGCGATGATCTGCGCGCTCGCCGCGAGCGAGATCGTCGGCGTCTTGCCCTGCGACACGGGTTCGAGCATCGCGAGCGAGTTCGGCGTGACCGACGAACCGATGATCGCGTCGACGTGATCCTCGTCGATCAGCTTGCGCACGTTCTGCACCGCGCGGCTCGTGTCGGACGCGTCGTCGAGCACGATGTACTGCACGCTCTTGCCCGCGATTTCCTTCGGCAGCAGCGCGATCGTGTTCTTTTCCGGAATCCCGAGCGAGGCGGCCGGGCCGGTGGCCGACAGCGTCACGCCGATCTTCACCTGCGCCGACGCCGTGGCCGCCGCACACACGAGGCCCGCGGCAAGCAGGGCCTCCATCCATCGATTCATCTTCATTTACGTTGTCTCCAAACGCTGCTCGAAAAAACCACGGTTGCTCGGGCGGCTCCCGGTCCCCAAACAAGTTAATATCTTAATTATCTCGCCCATCCGCGCCCATGCTCGTTTTCCCGCGAAACGCCGCACCCATGCGCCGCATGCCGATCGAAACGGCCGTTCGACCGTCACGATGCGCAGCAGCGGTGTCGTCAGGATGAAGAAGGCGAAGAAATGAGAAAGCGTGCGGAAGCTGGTTGCGCGCGCATCGATGGTCGGCACGCGCGGCGAGCGATACAACATCGGGAAGCCGGCCGCTCATGCGAATGCGAATGCGAATGCGAATGCGAATGCGAATACGGATGCAGAGACGGATGCGAGTGCAACGACCCGCACGGGCGCCGGGACGCGCATACAGGCTGCGGAGCGGCTCGGAAATGCCGCGATGCCCCGTCGCGCACCCGATGATGAACGAACGGCGCCCGCCGCCTCTGCTGCCCCGATCCACCGTGCTGCGCTGCTCATCCAACCGTACTCCCTGTTCTGCATTGTGCTTGTAGGAGAACTGCCGACCGATTTTCCCGACCGCACGGTCGGCGAAAGCCGAGTGTAACGGACGCCTTTCGCGCACGCCAACCGGGTAAGCCCGAAGCGCCTGTGCAGGATTGCGCATCGTCGGCGAACGGATCGCGGGAAACGGAAAAAACGGGGAATGCGGCGAAGCGCGGAAAAGACGCGGTGCGAACGCAAACGCGGGAAGCGGCCGTCACGCCGGCCGATGCACCATCGATGGAATCCGTGCACGCAAATGAAAAAGCGCTGTTGGATTCCGTCCAACAGCGCTTTAGGGTCCGGGCACTTTGTGCCTCGATTGTCTCCTCGTTCTCCACCTGCAAATTCGTTTCGCGGTGCATCAGAACTAGGTTGAATCTTAAAGAGGCTTAAGCACCACGACAACTTAGCATTTACCCCTATGGTGCATCGCCGCACGAAAATGGGGCACCAGCGGGCCGCGCGGTGCAGGCCCCAGCGGCCGCGCCGCCCTTTCCGGGCGCGCCGGATGGTGCTGCGCATCAACGCGCGGCGACGCGCACGGCATGCTCACGACGTCGCCCTGAGCGGCTTGATCCGCGCGACCATCTCGCCGACGATGCCGCGCCGGAACGCGAGCACGCATGCGATGAAGATCAGCCCGGTGACGATCGTCGCCGATTCGCCGAGCGAATGGAACCACGCGACGCCCGTCGTCGACGCGAGCCATTCGCCGATGTCGCCGAGCCGGTCTTCCAGCGCGACGATCAGCGCGGCGCCCAGGAGCGGCCCGAACAGCGTGCCCATCCCGCCGACGAGCGTCATCAGCACGACGAGGCCCGACATCGTCCAGTACGCGTCCGACAGCGTCTCGAAGCCGAGCACCAGCACCTTCAGCGAACCGGCCAGCCCCGCGAGCGCGGCCGACAGGATGAACGCGAGCAGCTTGAAGCGGTCGGTGTCGTAGCCGAGCGAGATCGCACGCGCTTCGTTCTCCTTGATGGCGACGAGCACCTGGCCGAACGGCGAATGGACGACCCGCACGATGAACGCGCATGCGGCCACGACCACCGCCAGCACGACATAGTACAGCGCGACGTCGTTCGACAGGTCGAGCAGCCCGAACAGGCGGCCGCGCGGCACGCCCTGCAGGCCGTCCTCGCCGTGCGTGAACGGCGCCTGCAGATAGATGAAGTAGACCATCTGCGCGAACGCGAGCGTGATCATCGCGAAGTAGATGCCTTGCCGGCGGATCGCGAACAGCCCGACGACGAGCCCGAGCAGCGTCGCGGCGACGGTGCCGACCAGCACGCCGAGCTCGGGCGTGAAACCGAGCGTCTGCATCGAATAGCCGGTCGCATAGCCGGCCGTCGCGAGAAACATCGCATGGCCGAACGACAGCAGCCCCGTATAGCCGATCAGCAGGTTGAACGCGGCCGCGAACAGCGCGAACGCGAGCACCTTCATCACGAACACCGGATACGCGCCGATGAACGGCGCGGCGAGCAGTGCGGCGAGCAGCACGCCGTAGAGCACTTTTCTCTGCATCATTTTTCCTTGCCGAAGAGGCCCGCCGGGCGGAACAGCAGCACGATCGCCATGATCACGAACACGACGGTGGCCGATGCTTCGGGATAGAACACGCGCGTGAAGCCCTCGATCACGCCGAGCAGCAGGCCCGTGACGATCGAGCCGAGGATCGAGCCCATCCCGCCGATCACGACCACCGCGAACACGGTGATGATCATCGGCTGGCCCATCAGCGGCGACACCTGGATCACCGGCGCGGCCAGCACGCCCGCGAACGCCGCGAGCGCGACGCCGAAGCCGTAGGTGAGCGTGATCATCATCGGCACGTTCACGCCGAACGCCTCGACGAGCTTCGGGTTCTCGGTGCCCGCGCGCAAGTACGCGCCGAGCCGCGTCTTCTCGATCACGAACCACGTCGCGAGGCACACCGCGAGCGACGCGACGACCACCCAGGCGCGATAGTTCGGCAGGAACATGAAGCCGAGATTGGTCGCGCCGGACAGCTGCGACGGCACGTCGTACGGCTGACCCGACGATCCGTAGATCGACCGGAACACGCCTTCGACGACCAGCGTGAGCCCGAACGTGAGCAGCAGCCCGTACAGGTGATCGAGCTTGTACAGCCAGCGCAGCATCGAGCGCTCGATCGCGATCCCGAACACGCCGACGATCAGCGGCGCCAGCACGAGCATCGCCCAGTACGGCAGCGCGAGATACGACAGGCCCATCCACGCGAGCATCGCGCCCAGCATGAACAGCGCGCCGTGCGCGAAGTTGATCACGTTGAGCAGCCCGAAGATCACCGCGAGCCCGAGGCTCAGGATCGCGTAGAACGAGCCGTTGACGAGCCCGAGCAGCAACTGGCTCAGCATCGCCGGCAACGGAATGCCAAAGATTTCCATCGACTTAGCCGTCAGAATGAGTTTCGTTGCGCACGCAACTTTCATGCAGCGCGCATGCCGGCGGCGCAGCGGGCACGTCGCTGCAGCCGCCACCGTGCGACGCGCCCGTGCGCGCCGCTACGCGATGCCTACTTCCACAACGCGCAGCGCGTCTCCTGCTTGGTGCCGAACGCCTGTTCGCCCGGAATCGTCGCGAGCACCTTGTAGTAGTCCCACGGCTCCTTCGATTCCGACGGCTTCTTCACTTCCATCAGGTACATGTCGTGGATCATGCTGCCGTCCTGGCGGATGTAGCCCTTCGCGTAGAAGTCGCTGATCTTGATCTTCTTCAGCTCGGCCATCACCTTGTCGGAGTCGGTCGTGCCGGCGGCCTGCACGGCCTTCAGGTAGGTCGTCACCGACGAATAGTCGGCCGCCTGCAGGCTCGACGGCATCTTCTTCATCTTGCCGAAGTAGCGCTGCGCCCACTGGCGCGACGCCGCGTCGCGGTTCCAGTACCAGCTGTCGGTCAGCACGAGGCCCTGCGTCGTTTCGAGGCCGAGGCTGTGCACGTCGTCGATGAACATCAGCAGCGCGGCGAGCTTCATCGTCTTCATGATGCCGAATTCCTTCGCGGCCTTGATCGAGTTGATCGTGTCGCCGCCCGCGTTCGCGAGGCCGAGGATCTGCGCCTTCGACGATTGCGCCTGCAGCAGGAACGACGAGAAATCCGACGCGGACAGCGGGTGGCGCACCGCGCCGAGCACCTGGCCGCCGTTCGCCTTCACGACGTCCGACGTGTTCTTCTCGAGCGCCTTGCCGAACGCGTAGTCGGCCGTCAGGAAGAACCACGTCTTGCCGCCCTGCTTCACCACCGCCGAGCCGGTGCCTTTCGCGAGCGCCATCGTGTCGTACGCGTAGTGGACCGTGTACGGCGTGCACTGCTCGTTGGTCAGCGTGTCGGCACCCGCGCCGATGTTGATGTAGACCTTCTTCTTCTCGGCCGCGACCTGGTTCATCGACAGCGCGGTGGCCGAGTTCGTGCCGCCGACCAGCAGGTCGAGCCCGCCGCGGTCCATCCATTCGCGCGCCTTCGACGCGGCGATGTCGGCCTTGTTCTGGTGATCGGCATAGACGACCTCGATCGGCTTGCCGAGCACCTTGCCGCCGAAGTCCGCGACCGCCATGCGGATCGCCTCGAGACCGCCCTGCCCGTCGATATCCGCGTAAAGCCCCGACATGTCGGTGATGAAGCCGATCTTCACGGTATCCGCCGCGTGGGCGGCGCCGGCGGTGAACGCGGCGCTCGCGAGCGCGAGACAGGCCTGTGCGAGGGTCTTCATTTTCATTGACGTCTCCTGTTGTTCTGATGCGTTGTGGTTGTTCGAGGGCCGCCACGGCCAGCGGCAAGGGAAACGGGGGGCGTCATACTCCGAGCAGGTCGTGCAGGGTCGGCATCTTGCTTTCCAGTTCGGCTGCGCGGAAATGCTCGACGATGCTGCCGTGCTCCATCACGTAGAAGCGGTCGGCGAGCGGCGCGGCGAAGCGGAAATTCTGTTCGACCATCACGATCGTGTAGCCGCGCGCCTTCAGCGCGACGATCATTCGCGCGAGCGCCTGCACGATCACCGGCGCGAGGCCTTCGGAAATCTCGTCGAGCAGCAGCAGGTTCGCGCCGGTGCGCAGGATCCGCGCGACCGCGAGCATCTGCTGCTCGCCGCCCGACAGCCGCGTGCCCTGGCTCTGCCGGCGCGACGCGAGGTTCGGGAACATCGCGTAGATCTCGTCGAGCGACATCGCATGCTCGCGCGGCCCGATCAGCGGCGGCAGCATCAGGTTCTCCTCGCACGACAGGCTCGAGAAGATCCCGCGCTCCTCCGGGCAGTAGCCGATGCCGTAATGCGCGATGCGATGCGTCGCGAGGCCGATCGTCTCGTGGCCGGCGACCTTGATCGACCCGCTGCGGCGGCCCGTGAGGCCCATGATCGCGCGCAGCGTCGTCGTGCGGCCCGCGCCGTTGCGACCGAGCAGCGTGACGACCTCGCCGCGATGCACGGTCAGGTCGACGCCATGCAGGATGTGGGATTCCCCGTACCAGGCCTCCAGGCCCGTGATCTCCAGCGCAGGCGTACCGCTCTCGACGCCGCTCAATTCGCGTTCCTCCCGTTCGCTGTGCTTCATGCGTGCGCCCCCGCGAGCGCCGCGTCGGCGCTGCCCATGTAGGCCTCGATGACGAGCGGATTCTTCGACACTTCCGCATACGAGCCTTCGGCCAGCACCTCGCCGCGTTGCAGGACGGTGATCGTGTCGGAGATCCCCGCGATCACGTTCATGTTGTGCTCGACCATCAGGATCGTGCGGCCGCTCGCGACCTTCTTGATCAGCGCGGTCACGCGGTCGACGTCCTCGTGGCCCATGCCCTGCGTGGGCTCGTCGAGCAGCATCAGCTCGGGCTCCATCGCGAGCGTCGTCGCGATCTCGAGCGCGCGCTTGCGGCCGTACGCGAGCTCGACGGTCGGCACGTGCGCGAAATCGGTGAGGCCGACCTGCGTGAGCAGATCCATCGCGCGATCGTCGAGCCGCTTCAGCGTGCGTTCGCTACGCCAGAAATGGAATTCGGTGCCGAGCGCGCGCTGCAGTCCGATGCGCACGTTCTGCAACGCGGTCAGGTGCGGGAACACGGCCGAGATCTGGAACGAGCGGATGATGCCGCGCCGCGCGACCTGCGCGGGCCGCTCGTCGGTGATGTCGATGCCGTTGAAGACGATCTGGCCGGCCGTCGGCGTCAGGAATTTGGTGAGGAGGTTGAAACAGGTGGTCTTGCCCGCGCCGTTCGGCCCGATCAGTGCATGGATCGCACCGCGCCGCACACGCAGGTTGACGCCGTTCACGGCGGTGAAGCCCCTGAATTCCTTCGTCAGTCCGCGTGTTTCCAGAATCGTGTCGCCGAGAATCATGTTCCCTTCCGTACGAAGTCAGGCGAAGCACCGGGAAGCCTGGCGCAAGCGGCCGCGAACAGGTCAGCGGATCAGCCGGCTGCCCCCGGGCGCCGTGGTACGCCTCGAGGGTGGTCTCCCGCGCCGACGCGTATGCACATTGCGCAACATTGTCGCGCCGTTGGTGCAGTGCAATCATCGGGATTTGCACTTATAGGGATGGCCACCCTGTCGGATGCGACCGCGCGCGAATTTCACCGTGCTTTTTTGACACGTGCATCATTACCGGTTGAGCTGCTGCAGGACATGGTACGCACGCGCCGAAAAAAGCCGCGCGACGACGCGCGGCTCGCACGGATCTTGCGCACCGGCAGCTTGTTTCGCATCGCGAATCAGCGGGCGTTCGCGCAACCGCCCGCTCGTGCGCATGTCAGCGGGCCTTCATGCCGCCGTCACCGCGGCCTCGGTTCGCACCGACGTCGTTTCGCGCGCCGCACGGCGGTCGGCGCGGATCATGTCGCTCGCGCGCTCGGCGATCATCAGCGTCGGCGAATTGGTGTTGCCCGACGTGATGAACGGCATCACCGACGCATCGACGATCCGCAGCCCGGCGATGCCGCGCACGCGCAGCCGGCTGTCGACCACCGCCCGCTCGTCGTCGGCGCGCCCCATCCGGCACGTGCCGACCGGGTGGAAGATCGTCGTGCCGACGACGCCGGCCGCATCGACCAGTTCGGCCTCGGTCCGGTACTGCGTGCCCGGCAGGATTTCCTCGGGGCGATAGCGCGCGAGCGCCGGCGCGGACGCGATGCGGCGCGTGAGGCGCAACGCGTTCGCGGCGACGTGCCGATCGTGATCGGTCGACAGATAGTTCGGCGCGATCGCCGGTGCGCTGCGCGGATCGGCGCTCGTCACGTGCACGCTGCCGCGCGAGCTCGGCCGCAAGTGGCACACCGACGCCGTGAAGGCGTTGAACCCGTGCAGCGGTTCGCCGAAGCGTTCGAGCGACAGCGGCTGCACGTGGTACTGGAGATCGGGGCGCGTGAGCGCGGGATCGTCCGGATCCGATTTCGCGAACGCGCCCAGTTGCGACGGCGCCATCGACATCGGCCCGCGCTGCAGCAGCGCATATTCGGCGCCGATCATCAGCTTGCCCCACCAGCGCGCGGAGAGTGTATTGAGCGTACGCACGCCGTCGACCCGAAACGCCATCCGCAATTGCAGGTGATCCTGCAGGTTTTCGCCGACGCCCGGCAGATCGTGCACGACGTCGATGCCGAGCGCCTGCAGCCGCCGGCCGTCGCCGATACCCGACAGTTCGAGCAGTTGCGGCGAATTCACCGCGCCCGACGTCAGCAGCACTTCCGCGCTCGCCCGCGCGACGTAATCGGTGCCGCCGCCGTGGTATTCGACGCCGACCGCGCGCCGCCCGTCGAAAATCACGCGCTGCGCATGCGCGCCGGTGATCACGGTCAGGTTCGGGCGCGCCATCGCGGGCCGCAGGAACGCCTTCGACGTATTCCAGCGCACGCCGCGCTTCTGGTTCACCTCGAAGTAGCCGACCCCGGCATTGTCGCCGCGGTTGAAATCGTCGGTGGCGGGAATGCCCGTCTGCTGCGCGGCCTGCGCGAACGATTCGAGGATTTCCCAGCGCAGCCGCTGCTTCTCGACGCGCCAGTAGCCGCCCGCGCCGTGCGCGTCGCTCGCGCCCGCATGGTGATCCTCGCTGCGCTTGAAGATCGGCAGCACGCTGTCCCACGACCAGCCGGCGTCGCCGGTTTCCTGCGCCCAGTTGTCGTAGTCCTCGCGCTGGCCGCGCATGTAGATCATCCCGTTGATCGACGAGCAGCCGCCGAGCACGCGGCCGCGCGGATACGACAGCGCACGGCCGTTGAGCGCCGCTTCGGGCTGCGTCTTGTACAGCCAGTCGGTGCGCGGGTTGCCGATGCAATACAGATAGCCGACCGGGATATGAATCCAGTGATAGTCGTCCTTGCCGCCCGCTTCGAGCAGCAGCACGCGGATGTCGGGATCCTCGGTCAGGCGGTTCGCGAGCACGCAGCCCGCGGTGCCCGCGCCGACGATCACGTAGTCGAATTCGCCCTCGAGCGTGCGTGGTGTACTCACGGTGTTGTCTCCTTCGTTCTTGTGTGCCGCGCGTGTGTTCCCGCGCGTCATTTTCGGCATAGTGCGCCGGGGCCGACGCGACCGATGAAGCGTACTCCCGCCGCCGTCCGCCGATCCAATGAGTTATGCTGAACTGCGTTATAAGCCGCGCTCATATCACGACGATGGATCTCACCCTGCTCCGCGCGTTCGCGACGGTCGCGCGCGAAGGCAACCTGACGCGCGCCGCCGCACAGCTGCATCTGACACAGCCGGCCGTCAGCCTGCAAATCAAGCATCTGCAGGAAACGCTGGGCGTCGTGCTGTTCACGCGTACGTCGCGCGGGCTCGCGCTCACGCGCGACGGCCAGACGCTGCTGCCGCATGCGGAACGCGCGCTCGCCGCGGCCGCCGACGTGCAGCGCGCCGCTGCCGCGCTGCGTCACGAGGTGCGCGGCCGGCTGCGGATCGGCACGATCCTCGATCCGGCGTTCCTGCGGCTCGGCGGCTTCCTGCGCGCGCTGGTCGAGACCCATCCGCAGATCGAGACCGCGCTGCGGCACGGGATGTCGGGCTGGGTGCTCGAACAGGTGCGCGCGCAGGCGCTCGACGTCGGCTACTACATCGGCTGGCCCGACGAGGACGCGCCGCGCGACAACGCGCTGTTCCACACCGTCACGCTCACGCATTTCCAGTACCGCGTGCTCGCGCCGGCCGGCTGGAAGGAGCGCGTGCAGCGCGCGCACGACTGGCGCGCGCTCGCCGCGCTGCCGTGGATCTGGACGCCGCCCGCGTCCGCGCACCACCGGCTGCTGTCGCGGCTGTTCGCGGCGGCCGGCGCGCAGCCGGTCAAGGTGGCCGAGGTCGACCAGGAGCAGTCGATGCTCGACCTCGTGAAATCGGGGATCGGGTTGACGCTCGCACGCGATTCGACCGCGCTGGCCGAAGCGCACGCACATGCGCTGACGATCGTCGAACGCGTGACGGTGCCCACCGAACTGACGTTCGTGACGCTCGCCGAGCGGCGCGACGAGCCGGCGATCGCGGCCGCGCTGCGGCTGATCGAAGCGCAGTGGGCGATATGAGCGGCGCTCATCGTGCGTGATCGGGCTGGCGGGTGAAAAGATCGCGCGGATAGATCGACCGGCGGTTCAACTTTCGTTCCGGTCCAATTGAAGCGAGTGAAAGACGTTTGTAATCTCGTTGATTCGTCTATCGAACACGGGAAATCCAGACATGACCGGTCCGCTCGCCGATCACGCGCGATCGCAAAGCTTCGCGGTATGCGATGCGTTGCGACGCCATCGCCGCACGCTCGCTGAAAACCTGCCTCCCCATACCAGCATTCGCACGCATCAACGCAACGGCTGGTTGATCGGCGACGATTCCTTCAGTGGCGATTTCGATCTCGATCCGCATCTTGCGAGCGAGCTTCTGCACGCGCTCGTCACATCGGGCCAGTGTTCCGCGTCCGACTGGGTGCATGACGTCGCGGACAGCGGGCATACCGGCGATCCAGGAACGCTCGCCCGGCTTTACGAAGAAGGCCGCAACAACCTGGTGGGGCCGGGAAGCATCGTCGGAAACCTCAACACCGGGCTCGGTGCGGCCCATGCTGCGCATGCGCTGTCCCTGAAACGCAACATCGACGCGGGCGCGCAGACGTTGCTCCGCCGCGCTGCACCAAGCGTGAAGATCAACCATTCCGTCACGCTCTATGACGCCAACACCACGGGAAAGGGAAAACCCCGTCCGAAGCTGCGGATACGCAACCTGCCGATCCAGAGCGTCCAGCCGGCGCTCGGGCCGCATGCGAAGCACAATCCGCGCACGCAAACCACGACTGCCGCGCTCAAGGCGGCGGATCTCAAACAGCTCACGCCCAGGATTTCGCCACTCAGGCACCTGTACGCCGGCAGCCTGATCGGCAGCGGTGTTCTGACGTTTGCGCCGAGTCTGGCACTCGACATGGCGGCGAGTATCAGCCGGGATACGCAGGGCGCGTTGAGATTCGACAGTCGTGCGTTCATGCTCGCGTCTGCGCGGAGTCAAAGCGGGAATCTACTCGGGTTTGGTTTTTCGACGGCAACGTCCGCTATTCTCCTCTGGGCCGGCGCCAGTGCGCTCCCGGTCATTCTGTTCTCGTTCGGAGTCGGATTCGGCATACAAGTGCTCTGGAACGCCTCCATCGGCCCCGACCTTGCAGAATCGCAAGCCCGACGCCTGCTGGATAACTGACATGATGTTTCCCGATCTCGAGCGCGCCCGCCCGCTTCTTCGCCATGCGCCGATTTACCTCGGCCTCGTCAACTTCATACTCGTCGGCCTCTGCCTGAGCGTCATCGCGAAAGCTAACGGCATCGCGTTCAAGCTTATAAGTGGGCCTATGCTGGCGATCCTTGTCGCGGGACCGGCTGCCGGATACCACATCAAATACCGTTCCACGCTGTCCGTACGCTCGCTGGCGGCGATCATGATTTATATCGTTGGCGGATTCGGTCTCCTGATGGGTACCGCTTTGTTGAGTGCGTGGTCGCTCATCGAAAAACCGGCGTCCAGCATGCCGTACCTGCTTTTCGTGTTTCTTTATCACGCAACCATATTGACCGCACTCGCGTTGCCGTTTGCCCTCAAACTCCGCGAACTGAAGCGCCATCCCGATCGCCGTTTCAGGAATAACCAATACCTCGCCGATACCCGCACGTTCACGATCGATCCCAACTGCGGAAAGACCGTTCCCACTAACAGGCTCGCGCCAGCGACCATCGCCCTGACCGTCACCCTGCCGATTGCGTTGAATACCTACATCGGCAAAAACAGCAGCGCGCTTCTGATCGCGACATCGCTGTACGCGCTGTTATTTTCTTACGTCGCCGCCGTCTTCATCGGGCCGAAACTGGCCTACCTGTATGAGTTGTACCGATATGAGCGCCAAACCGGCCGACGCTTCATCAACCAGGAATACGAGAAAGTACAGGCGCTCCGCCGCACCTTCCTCCTGTGCCGCTTGTTGGCGAAATTGGCATCGTTTCGGCGCGCGCACTGATGATGTTTCCCGACCTCGAGCGCGCGCGGCCGCTTCTCTGCCATGCCCCGCTTTGCCTCGGCCCTTGCAGCGTCATGATCGTCGGCTTCTGCCTGTACGCCATCGCGAAGGCAAACGGCATCGCGTTCCAGATCATGAGCTGGCCCATGCTTGCGATTCTTGTCGCAGGGATGGCTGCCGGATACCAGATCAAGTATCGCTCCACGCTGTCCGTACGTTTTCTGGCGGCGTTCACAGTCTATATCGTTGCCGTATTCGGTCTTCTGATGGGTACCGCTATGTTGAGCGTGTGGTCATTCATCGAAAAACCAGCATCCACCAAGCCGTACCTACTTTTCGTCTTCCTCTATCACGCGGCCGTGCTGGCCTCGCTCGCGTTTCCGTTTGCCCTCAAGCTCCGCGAACTCAAGCGCCATCCCGGTCGCCGTTTCAGAAATAACGAATACCTCGCTGATATCCGTTCGTTCACGATCGATCCCAATTGCGGCAAGACCGTTCCCACCAACAGGCTCGCACCGGCGACCATCGCCTTGACCGTCAACCTGCCGATTGCGCTGAATACCTACATCGGCGAAAGCAGCGGCGCGATTCTGATCGTGACATCGCTGTACACGCTGACATTTTCTTACGTCACTGCCGTCTCCATCGGGCCGAGAGTGGCCTACCTGTACGAGTTATACCGGTACGAACGCCAAACCGGCCGACGCTTCATCAATCAGGAATACGAGAAAGTTCAAGCGCTCCGCCGCACCTTCCTGCTGTGCCGCCTGTCGGCGAAACTGGCATCGCTTCGGCGCGCGCGCTGATCCCTGCGAGCCCCGCATTGCGCCCCTACCCTCCGCAGCAGTCGGCTCGCCGCCCGCTCGTCACGCCACCTTCCCAGGCTTTTTGCTAGATTGTGCGTTCGCACACCGCGAGACCCCGATTGAAGGAGACCCGCATGGCCCGCAACATCGAGATCAAAGCCCACGCCCGCGAATTCGACCGGCTGCGCGAACAGGCGGCGAAGCTCGCGACCGAAGCGCCGCTCTTCTACCGCCAGCAGGATTTCTTCTACGACGTGCCGCGCGGCCGGCTGAAGCTGCGCCGCTTCGAGGACGGCACGCCGGCCGAGCTGATCTTCTACCAGCGCGACGACCGCGACGGCCCGAAAGCGTCGTACTACACGCGCAGCCCGGTGACGAACCCCGACGCGATGCATGCGCTGCTCGCCACCGCGCTGACCACGCGCGGGATCGTGACGAAGGAGCGGCACGTGTACCTCGCGGGCCGTACGCGCATTCACCTCGACCGCGTCGACGGCCTCGGCGATTTCATCGAGCTGGAGGTCGTGCTCGGCCCGGACGACGACGAAGCCGGCGGCGAGGCCGAGGCGCATGACGTGTTCGCGAAGCTCGGCGTCGCGCACGAGGACCTCGTCGCGGTCGCTTACGTCGACCTGCTGAACGCCGACGCGCAATCCGAAGCGGCCTGATCCGGCCCCACGAGCGGCGGGGCCGCGCGCCCTGCCGTCAGCGTCGGCGCGCCGTCACGCGGCCCCCGGCGCCAGGTGCGCCAGCGGCAGCGCACCGTTGCGCTTGAAAGTCGTCAGCACGATGTTCGAGCGCACGCTATCGACGCCCGGCACCCGCATCAGCTTCTTCATCACGAACTGCGACAGCGCGTTGAGATCGGGCGCGACGATCCGCAGCAGGTAGTCGGCATCGCCCACCACCGCGTGGCATTCGAGCACTTCGGGCAACACGTCGATCTGCTGCTGGAACTGCTCGATGATCGAATCGCCGTGATGCTTGAGCTTCAGGCTCGTGAACGCGGTCACGCCGAGCCCGAGCTTTTCGGGGCGCAGCATCACGCGGTAGCCTTCGATTACGCCGGCCGCCTCGAGCCGCTGCAGCCGTCGCCCGATCTGCGACGGCGACAGCGGCACCTCCTCTCCCAGCTGCTGATGCGTCGCGCGACCGAAGCGCTGCAGCACGTCCAGCAGCGCGAGATCGAAGTGATCGAGTTCCAGCATGAGTGTTCTCCGCATTGATTCGTGATTTGATGCGCGATTATCGCATCATCATGCCAATCTTCGCCAATTATGCGCCCAATCCGCGCGCATCCCGCTCTACACTTGCATGGTTACCAACCACAGCGTGCAGAGCCTGATCATGTCCACCGTCGTCACCGCGAAACTGCAGGAGCAGTTCGACGCGGGCCTCGAAACCCGTGCCGATTTCACCATCGACCAGCCACTGCAGCGCTACGGCCCAGTCGACCACGCGGTGTGGAAGCAGCTCTATGCGCGCCAGTCGGCGCTGCTGCGTGGCCGTGCGTGCGACGCGTTCGTCGGCGGGCTCGGCAAGATCGCGCTGCCGGCCGATCGTGTGCCGTCGTTTGCCGACGTGAACCGCCAGCTGAAGCCCGCGACCGGCTGGGAAATCGTCGCGGTGCCGGGCCTCGTGCCCGACCGCGTGTTCTTCGCGCACCTCGCGAACCGGCGCTTCCCGGTCACCTGGTGGATGCGCCGTCCCGACCAGCTCGACTACCTGCAGGAACCCGACTGCTTCCACGACCTGTTCGGCCACGTGCCGCTGCTGATCGAGCCGGTGTTCGCCGACTACATGCAGGCGTATGGCCGCGTCGCGCTCGCGGTCGCCGACGACGAAGCAGCGCTCGCGCGGCTCGCGCGCCTCTACTGGTATACGGTGGAATTCGGGCTGATTCGCGACCCGCGCGGGACGAACGGCCTGTCGATCTACGGCGCCGGCATCGTGTCGAGCAAGGGCGAAAGCCTGTACAGCCTCGAAAGCGCGGCGCCGAACCGGCTCGGGTTCGACCTCGAGCGCGTGATGCGCACGAAGTACCGGATCGACACGTTCCAGAAGACCTACTTCGTGATCGACGATTTCGCGCAGTTGTTCGCGCTCGCCGACGTCGACGGCCGCGCGCTGGCCGACCGGCTCGCGGCGCTGCCCGAATTCGCGGCCGGCGCGGTGCTCGAAACCGACCGCGTGCTGCATCGCGGCACGGGCGAAGGCTGGCCCGACGACGCCGACGCGTGACGCGCCGGGCGCCCGCGCGAACCGCCGCCCGCCCGTCGTCCTTCGCGCAACTATGAAACAATGAACGATGCCGGCTGCGCCGCGCGGCGCAGCCGCGCGCGGGCGCCGTTACCGAACGAGAGGTGCAAGATGATCCACAAGCTCACATCCGAAGAACGCAAGACGCGGCTCGAAGGCCTGCCGCTCTGGACGGCCGTGGCGGGCCGCGACGCAATCCAGCGCCGCCTGCGCTTCGCCGATTTCAACGAGGCATTCGGCTTCATGACGCGTGTCGCGATCAAGGCGCAGGAGATGAACCACCATCCGGAATGGTTCAACGTGTACAACCGCGTCGACGTCACGCTGTCGACCCACGACGCCGACGGCCTGACCGAACGCGACATCGAACTCGCGCGGTTCATCGACGGTGCCGCCGCGCACGCGCAACCGGGTGCCTGAGTCCCGCCTGCACCGCCGCGCATCGTTCGTTGCGCGGCGCGTCAACTTTTCATTTCGCTGAACGTTTTCTAGGATGTACTCAGCGAAAGCCTTCAGCTTTCCAAGCCATCCTTAAGGCGCACGTAAGTCTCGTACGCTTTCCGCGCCTTGGGGTCCAAACCTTCCAGTTGCAGCGCGCTTTCGCGCTGTACAATCAGCAGCGCATACGGCTTGGAAAGCGCGCTAGCCTCTTCGCAGAGTTTGAGTTCGTCGCCGCTCGACGGCGAGCGGGCGCGCCAGAAATTGATCGCGGCTTCGAGGTCGTGGATCGAAATATCGGACATGATTGGATTTAATCGTTCGCTGGCCGCCATGCTTGATGTCAGGCGATGCGGCGCCCCTGTGGAAACGGCTTCGTGCTGTCCGCGTGCCTGAACCGCCAACCCATTGTACTTGAGCGAACTTCATGCGACTCCTTCTGATCGAAGACGACCGCCCCATCGCACGCGGTATCCAGAGCAGCCTCGAACAGGCTGGCTTCACCGTCGACATGGTGCATGACGGCATTTTTGCCGAACAGGCGCTGGCACAGAATCGCCACGAACTCGTGATCCTCGACCTCGGCCTGCCGGGCATCGACGGGATGACGCTGCTCACGCGCTTTCGCCAGACCAACCGCCACACGCCCGTGATCGTGCTGACCGCGCGCGACGAGCTGAACGACCGGATCCAGGGCCTCAACTCGGGCGCCGACGACTACATGCTCAAGCCGTTCGAGCCGGCCGAGCTCGAAGCGCGCATCCGCGCGGTGATGCGCCGCAGCGGCCCGCACAGCGACATGCCGCGCCCGGAAGTGTCGCTCGGCGGCGTCCGCCTGTCGGGCGTCGACCGCCGCATCTTCAACGACGACAAGCCGCTCGAACTGTCGCCGCGCGAATTCGCGGTGCTGGAAATGCTGCTGCTGCGTCACGGCCGCGTCGTCAGCAAGGCCCAGTTGCAGGATCACCTCACGCACTTCGGCGGCGATCTCGGCGACACCGCGATCGAAGTCTACGTGCACCGCGTCCGCAAGAAACTCGAGCAGTGCCGGGTCGAAATCGTCACGGTGCGCGGCTTCGGCTACCTGCTGCAGGAAATCCGCCAGACCGCGAGCGTCTGAGCGACGCCGCGCGCCGGCCGGCCGCGTGCGGACGGCTCCGCATCGCCGCCCGGCGCACGACCGCGCCGCTCTCCGTGAGCGGCGCTTATCCATTTGCCCGTCGAAATGTCTTCTGATCCGGCTGTGACCACCAGCCTGCGCCGCTCGCTGCTCCGGCGCCTCGCCGCCCCGCTGTCGATGCTCGCGCTGATGAGCGGCCTGATCGCCTACTGGCTCGCGTGGCAATACACGCAGCACGTGATCGACCGCTCGCTCGCCGATCTCGCGACCGCCATCTCCAAACAGATCCAGATCGCCGGCCCGGACGCGCCGTTCACGGTGCCGCCGCTCGCGCAGGCGATGTTCTCCGATCCCGCCGAAGCGCTGATCTACCGGATCAGCGACGGCGAGCAGGAACTCGCCGGCGACCCGAAGCTGCCGCTGCAGGGCATCAACGTGCGCCGCATGCATCACGCGTACGTGTTCGAGGCCGAGTACGACAACCGCGCGGTGCGGGTCGCGCAGGTGCGCGTCGACGACGTCGAGGGCGGCAAGCCGATGGTCGTCGAAGTCGCTCAGCCGGTACGGCACCGCTACCGGATCGCGGCCGAATTCCTCGTCGCGATCATGATGCCGTTGCTGCTGCTGCTGCTCGCGGGCTGGGGCATCGTATGGCGCGTCGTGAACCAGCAGCTGGGCCCGCTCACGCATCTCGCCGATTCGCTGAACCGGCAGACCCACACGTCGCTGGAGCCCGTGGACGAAACCGACGTGCCGCTGGAGATCCGGCCGCTGACGAGCGCGATGAACGCGCTGCTCGGCCGGCTGAAGACCGCGCTCGACGCGCAGCGCAAGTTCATCGCCGATGCCGCGCACCAGCTGCGCACGCCGCTCACCGCGGTGAAGCTGCATGCCGAGCAGGCGGCCGTCGCGCGTGATCCGCAGCAGACCTTCGCCGCGGTGCGCGAGCTGCGCGCGGCCGCCGACCGCGCGGTGCGGCTGTCCAACCAGCTGCTGTCGCTCGCGCGTGCCGAGCCGGGCGAACAGGCCGCCCGCTTCGTCGATGTCGATCTCGCGGCGATGGCGTTCGAGACGGGTGCCGAATGGGTGCCGCGCGCGCTCGCATCGCATGTCGACCTCGGCTTCCAGCGCAGCGATGCCCCGGGCGACGACGAGAAGCTGAACGTGCGCGGCAACCCCGTTCTGTTGCGCGAGGTGATCGCGAACCTGCTCGACAATGCGCTGAAGTACGTGCCGCTCGCGCGGCCGGACGGCGCGCGGATCACCGTCAACGTCGCGCGCGGTACGCTCGACGACGGCCAGCCGGCCGCGGAGATCGTGGTCGAGGACAACGGCCCGGGCGTGCCCGCGAATCAGCAGGCCGACCTGTTCAAGCGCTTTTTCCGCGGCGACGCGCAAAGCGGCAACGGCGTTGAAACGGGCGCCGGGCTCGGGCTCGCGATCGTGCACGACATCATCGCGATGCACGGCGGCACCGTGTCGTACGAGGATGCATCGGAAGGCGGCTCGCGCTTCGTGGTGAGGGTGCCGCTCGCCGCGCGCACGGAAAAACCGGCCAGCGAAACGCCGGCCGCGGCGCCGACGCACTGAACGATCACCGGTCGATTCGCGGCGGGCAACCGCTGGCCCGTTGCTCGGGCCGCGCGCCGGAAAGGAGCGGAAAGACGGACAGCGAATGACGGGCCGCCATGACGCGGCAACCGTCGGCTGAAACGACGGCGGCAGCGCGCGATGCGCTGCCGCCTGCATCACTTCCTGTTCTTCTTGTCCTTCGACCCGGACGCTGGCTTGCCGTCCTTCTTGTCCTTCTTCTTTTTCTTCTTCCCGCCTTCGTCGGACGTCGCGAGCAACGTGCCGCGGCACGACTCGGCGCCGCAGTGGCACGCGTATTCGCGCTTGAGCTTCTTCGTCAGCTTCGCGTCGATCACGAGGCCATAGTCGTAGAACAGCTCCTCTTCCGGCCCGATGTCGCGCAGCGCGTGGATGTATACGCGGCCCTTGACTTCCTCGGCCTCGCAGTTCGGCGCGCACGAATGATTGATCCAGCGCGCGCTGTTGCCGTCGACCTTGCCGTCGATCACGCCGCCTTCATCGAGTGCGAAGTAGAACGTATGATTCGGCTCGCTCGGGTCGTGCGGATGACGGCGCAGCGCTTCCTTCCACGAGATTCGCTCGCCCTTGTATTCCACTACGCGCTCGCCGGCCTTGATCGGCGCCACGGCAAACACGCCCTTGCCGTGTACTCCCGAGCGGCGCACCGCGATCCTGCGTGAACTCATCGAACCAATCCTTGTGAAGACGACTTGAATGGAAGCGACCGCGATCGCGGCCGGGCGCCGCGCCAAACGAAAACGCGGCACCGGTCGGTGCCGCGTCGGGGGAGGCGGCGAATCACCCGCATCCTACACGTTCACGATTGCTTCGTTCAACATCGCGCGCAATATTGCGCGATGTACTCAGCGTTGGCCGAATGCGACGTCGCCGAACAGCGCCTTGTGCTCGCGCGGCTGCGAGCGCCAGTACTGCGGCGGCGCCGTCACCTGCGCGCCGAGCTCGGCCGCCGCGTGCCACGGCCAGCGCGGGTCGTACAGCATCGCGCGCGCCATCGCGACGAAATCGGCATCGCCGGCCTCGATCAGCCGGTTCGCATGCGCGGGCTCGTTGATCAGGCCGACCGCGATCGTCGGCATGCCGACCGCCCGCTTCACCGCCTGCGCGAACGGCACCTGGTAGCCGGGCGACAGCGGAATCTTCTGCAGCGGCGACACGCCGCCGGACGACACGTCGATCCAGTCGCAGCCGCGGCGCTTCAGTTCGTGCGCGAAGGCAATCGTATCGTCGAGCTCCCAGCCGCCTTCGACCCAGTCGGTCGCGGACACGCGCACGCCGACCGGCCGGTCTTCCGGAAACGCGGCGCGCACGATCTCGAAGATCTCCAGCGGAAACCGCATCCGGTTTTCGCGCGAGCCGCCGTATTCGTCGGTGCGCCGGTTCGCGAGCGGCGACAGGAACTGATGCAGCAGGTAGCCGTGCGCCGCGTGCACTTCGATCGCGTCGATGCCGAGCCGCGCGGCCCGTCTGGCCGACGCCGCGAACGCGTCGCGAATGCGATTCAGGCCCGCCGCATCGAGCGCGAGCGGCGGCGTCTCGCCGTCCTTGTGCGGCACGGCCGACGGCCCGTGCGGCAGCCAGCCGCCGTCGGCGACCGGCACGAGCTGGCCGCCCTCCCACGGCGCCGCGCTCGATGCCTTGCGCCCCGCGTGCGACAACTGCATCGCGATGCGGATCGGCGAATGCTTGCGGATCGCGGTCAGCACCGGCTTCAGCGCGGCTTCGGTCACGTCGTCCCACAGGCCGAGGTCGCCATGCGTGATGCGTCCGTCGGGTTCCACCGCGGTCGCTTCGATGCACAGCAGCCCCGCACCCGACAGCGCGAGATGGCCGAGATGAATCATGTGCCAGTCGGTCGCTTCGCCGCGTTCGGCCGAGTATTGGCACATCGGCGAAATCACGATCCGGTTCGGAAGGGTCACGCCGCGCAGCGTGAACGGAGAAAACAGCGCAGTCATGGAAGCCGCTCGCCAGGAAAGGGAAAGAGCGGACGAGCGTAGCACGCAGGCTCGAAGCGTGCAGACGGCGTGCTCGGCAGTAAGCGGATGGTCAGGTACGGCCGGCCGGATGCCGACGGTGCGGAGAACGTGCGGCGTACGGCGATGCGCCGGCCCGCAACGGATGCAGGCCGGGCCAGCGCTTTGCCGCGAGCGGGGTCGCCCGCGGCGTCAGAGCCCGACGCTGTCGAGCCACTCGGCGAACATGCGGCGCGCGGCCGTCTCGAGCGCGGGGCCGTGCTGCGCGGTATCGGCGCGCAACCGGCGCGCGTCGACGCCGGGCGTCGCGGCGATTTCGCCGGCGTTCGCGATCAGCCACGGTTCGAAGCGATCGGTACGGATCTCGGGATGACATTGCAGCGCCAGCACATGCTGCCCCCAGGCGAACGCCTGGTGGCGACAGGCCGGTGTGGACGCGAGATGGATCGCACCGCCCGGCAGGTCGAACGTATCGCCATGCCAGTGCAGCATCGACGTCGCCACGCCGTCGAGATGGCGCAGCGGCGACGCACGGCCGGCATCGGTGAGCGTCAGCGGCGCCCAGCCGAGTTCGTGCTGCGCGGCCGGATAGACGCGCGCGCCGAGCGCCCGTGCAATGAACTGCGCGCCGAGGCAGATGCCGAGGATCGGCAGCCCCGCGTCGATGCGCTGGCGCACGAGCGCCAGGAGCGGCGCGATCGACGGGTACTGCGCATCGTCGTACACGCTGAGCGGCCCGCCGAGCACGACGAGCAGCGACGGCTCGAGCACGTCGAGCACCTCGACCCGCGACGATCCGACATCGACATAGCGCACCCGTCGACCGCGTTCGCCGAGCACCTGCTCGAAGCTCCCGAGATCCTCGAAATGCACGTGGCGGATCGCCACGACTTCAGCGTTCATCATCGGCCTCCCGGTCGATCGACGGACGTCAGCCGGCGAAAATCTTCCAGGTCTTCTTCTGCGTCGCCGCGTCGGCCTCTTCCTGCACCGAGCAGTCGAGACGCAGATCGCTGTCGGACATCGCGATGTCGAGCACCGCGCAGTGATGCACCGTCTTCTTCGACGGCTTGCCCGGCTGAAAGTGGCTGCACGTCAGGCACATGCGCTGCGGCGGCGTCGCGCCGGCCACCTGCAGTTCGCGCAGCGTCTTCAGCAGCGCGCGATACAGCGCGCCCTGCTCGTCCGCGCCGAGCTTGCCGACCGCCTTCGTCAGGAATTCAGGCCATTGCAGCGCCTTCTTCGCGGCCGTACGGCCACGCGCCGACAGGCGCACGGCCAGTGCCCGGCCGTCGTCCAGCGCACGGCGCTTTTCGACGAGCCCCTTCGTCTCGAGCGTGCTGACCGCATCGCTCGTGGTGGCCGCGGTGAGCTGCGTCTCGCGCGCGATCTCGCCGAGCCGCATCGGGCCCTTGCGCTGCAGCAGCAGCACGAGAATCTCGCCCTGCGTCGGCGTGAGGCCGGCGCCTTCCGCCCAATCCCATGCCTCGCTCCGCATGGCCGTGCTCAACCGCAGCAGGCTATGGGTCACACGTCCCGCAGCCTGGTTCCCGTAAACGCCTTCGCTCATAGTCTTTTCGCTTTGCCGCCGCCCGGTTGGCCGAGCGGCCGTAGTGTGGAGATCGAATCTATCTCAAAACAGACGCGCTCTGTCGAGTGCGTCGACACGGCCGTCGCGAGGCACACGCGGCGGTCGCGTTCGCGGCGACCGGAGAGACACGCATCGTTCCGGCGTCCGCAAAGCCGACATTCTAAGCGAGAGCGGAAAATCGCACAGCTAAGTTATCCCCTGCGCGCTGTGGAAAATCGCTGAATAACCGTAATTTTTCGTTGTGCGCGTAATGTCGCGCGCCCGCGAGACGGGGCGCGCCGACCTTGTCCTGTCAGGATCGGCCATCGGCCGCACGGTGATGATCCACCGGGTTATCCCGCCCGCAGAGCGTTGACTTTGCAGCGGAATATCCGGTTATCCACAGATTTTCAGGAGGCCTGCCGACGATTGCGGGCCGACCCGGCGCGGACTGCCGTTCAGCGAATCGCGGCGCGGTCGATCCTGCAATCTGCAAAACATATTTTCATTCGCGCCAACGTAAGCACTGCTGCCGGACCGTCTCGTTCAGCGATTTTTCCTGCTTGAAAACGGTTCTCAACCACGATGCGTCGTTCACGCGTGCCTTCGCGAGCGCGCCGATCTCGTCGAGCGCCGCGCGCGAACCGAGGGCCGCCGCATGCGGCGCGATCCGGTCGAGCGTGTCGAGGATGTCTTCCGCGATCGTGCGGCGCTCGCCCGTCTGAGGATTCACGCAGGTGCCCTCGAGCCCGAAGCGGCACGCTTCGAAACGGTTGAACGTGTAGACGAGGTAATCGTCCTCCGACAGCTTCAGCGGCCGGTCGGTCAGCAGGTAGCGTGCGAGCGTCTGGATGTAGCAGGCGATCGCCGCCGCGCGATCGACCGACAGCGGCGTGTCCATCACGCGCACCTCGATCGTGCCGTAGCCGGGCTTCGGCCGGATGTCCCAGTAGAAGTCCTTCATCGAATTGACGACGCCCGTGTTCACCATCTTCGTGAAGTACTCCTCGAAGCTGTCCCAGGTCAGCACGAACGGCGCGCGGCCCGACAGCGGGAACGCGAACACCGAATTCAGGCGCGCCGAATGGAAGCCCGTGTCGACGTTCTGCACGAACGGCGACGACGCGGACAGCGCGATGAAGTGCGGAATGAAGCGCGACATCGAGTGCAGCAGGAACAGCGCGCTGTCGGGATCGGGGCAGCCGATGTGCACATGCTGGCCGAACACGGTGAACTGCTTCGCGAGATAGCCGTACAGCTCGGAGATGTACTGAAAGCGCGGCGCATCGTAGATCTGCCGGTCGCTCCATTGCTGGAACGCATGCGTGCCGCCGCCGGCCAGCCCGACGTTGAGCTGGTCGGCCGCCTTCACGAGCACGTCGCGGATCGCATGCAGCTCGCTGACGGCCTGCTCGTGCGAATGGCAGATGCCGGTCGACAGCTCGATCATGCTTTCGGTGATTTCCGGCGTGATGTTGCCCGGGAAAGTTTCGGCCTGGATCAGGCGCATCAGGTCGGAGGCCGCTTTGGTCAGGTCGTAGTTGTGCGTGTTGACGACCTGGATCTCCAGTTCGACGCCGAACGTGAACGGCTCGGAATTGACGAAGGTTTCGAGTGCCATGGCAGGTTCCGGAATCAGTTGCTGTCGCTGCGTTCGCCGACGGCCGACAGGCAGCGGTAGACGACGAACGGGCTGACAAGCTGCAGGATCACGATCGAGCACATCACGATCGCGCGCAGGTGCGGGTCGAAATTCGGATAGAGCTGGTAGGTATCGTCGACGAGCAGGTACGACAGCGCGGACATCGGCGTGAGCGCGATGCCGAGCGCGACGCCCTGCTTCATCCCGAGGCCGCTCGGCTTCGCGAACGCGACGACGCCGGCCAGCTTCGCGGCGAGCCGCGTGACGATCAGCACGATCGCGAGCAGGCCGCCGAGCGCGATGTCGCCCCACGTAAACGACGTGAGCGTCAGCACGAACAGCACCACCGTCAGCAGCCAGCCGGCCGTGCCGAAGTGCTCGGGCCACAGCTGCGGGCGCGCCTCGAGGTTCTTCACGATGATGCCGGCGAGCAGCAGCGTGAGCAGCGTCGACAGCTTCAGCGCCTGCGCGACGGCGATCGCGAGCATCACGAGCCCGAACAGCGCGACGAACGAATGCTCGTCGCGCATCGTCGCGGTCATGTGGCGGAACAGGTAATTGCACGAACGCGCGACCAGATACGCGACGATGAACGAACCGGCGATCAGGTAGACGGGCTGCAGGATCGTCGCGAAAACGTTGCCGTACGCTTCCTGGTGCAGCCAGCTCGTCACGAGCTTGGTCAGCACGATCGCGTACACGCTGTTGAGCGCGGTGAGCGTGATCAGGCGTTGCGACACCTGCCCTTCCGCGCGCAGTTCCGTCTTGAGCTGGATCACCATCGACGGCGATGTGGCAATCGCGATCGCCGACAGCACGAGCGCGACCATCCCCGATACGCCGAGCGCGAGCATCACGAACAGCACGAGCACGAACGTGAGCGTGGCTTCCGCGAGGCTCGACGCGACGAGCCACGGATTGCGCCGGATCCAGCGCAGGTCGAGGCGGCTGCCGAGCTCGAACAGCAGCAGGCCGAGCGCGACATCCATCAGCAGCCGCGACGTTTCGTCGGTGCTGGTGTCGATCACGCCGAATCCGAACGAACCGGCGATCAGGCCGATCACGGCATAGCCGGTGATGCGCGGCAGGCGCCACGCGCGATAGCACAGCTCGCCGCACAGGCCGGCTGCGAACAGCGCGAGCCCGGCCCAGAACACGGCATCCGGCGCGAGCGGCCAGTTGGGCAGGAATGAGAACGCCGACTTCATCGTGGTGACTTCTCCTTTGGAAGCAACCGCCAGCGACGCGGGTCAAGCGACAGGAATGGATGCGCGCCGGCTGGGTATCGCCCCGAATGTGATTGTTGTGCTCGACGACGGCGGTACATGGGATCCGCCTGTTCCACCACAGGGCGGAACGTCGTTCAGGTTGCCGATCTGGATTGTCGGCCTGGTGTGTGAACGGACTGCGCAGTCCCGAAGATTCAGATTCGAAACCGTGCCGACCGTTCCATTGAAGCATGTCCGGCGCCTGGCCGAACGAACGCGAAGGAAACCGATTGTGCCACAGCTTTTTCGCTCCGGAACCGATTGAATCGACTCGCGGCGCTGTGCGGCACCGCAGGTCTTTGGTTTCAAAGGTTTACCTGTATATATACGTAGTAGAAGTTAACAAAGGACGCACAGTTCTGTGGATAACTCCGGTTTGCATCGGCGGATCAATGGGTTGGCGAAACCATAACCGGTTGCACAGGCTGTTCGTGCACAGGCATTTGAGTTGAGCAACTTTCGGGCCGCCGCACAGCTGTGCCGAGTTGCCCAGTTTACGTCCACTGTGATTGCACACGAAGTGCGTACGGATTCCACGCGGTTATCCACAGCGTCGCGTGGATAACCTTGCACGGAAAAATCGGGAAACTGTGAAGAAGGTGCGCGATCGGTCAGCCGGCCGAGCCCACGCGGCGGGCGCGCAGTGCGCGGATCAGGAAGCGGGCGGGATCGACCGCGTCGGCGAGTTCGCGCTCGAGCGGCCAGGGCTCGCCCTCGAGTTGCGAGGCGATCAGCTCGGCGCCGAGCGCCGCCCACACGAGGCCGCGCGAGCCGAAGCCGAATGCGCCGTAGAGCCCGGGCAGGCGCGGCAGGTCGCGCGCCTGCGCACCGGCCAGCGCACGTGCGTTCGCGGTGGCCTGCGCTTCGTCGGCGAGCGGGCCGACGAGCGGCAGGCGGTCGCCGACGACCCAGCGGAACGCCACGCGGCCGCGCAGCGTGGCGGGATCCGGCACCTCGCCGATCAGGCCCGGCAGCAGGCGCCGCACGCGCTCGAGGTTTTCGGCATGGCCGGCCGCGCGCATCGCGGGATCGGTATCGTCGGGTTCGAACGTCGCGCCGATCAGCAGCGCGCCGTCGTCGAGCGGGACCGCGTAGCCGTCGCCGATCGCGGGGCACGGCAGCGGCGCCGTCGTGCCCGGCGGCAGCAGCGTGAGCTGGCCGCGCACCGGTTGCAGCGCGACATGCTGGAGCCCGGCAAGACGCGCGGCGTCGCCCGCGTTCGCGAGCACGACGACGGGCGCGTCGGCCAGCGTGGCGCCTGTCTCATCGAGCGCATGCCAGGTGTCGCCCCGCCGTTCGAGCCGTGCGACGCGGGTGGACGCGAGCAGGCGCACGCGCTCGCCGGCCGCCGCATATTGCGCGGCGCACAGCCCAGCCGGCCAGACGGCGCCGCCGTGCGGAAACAGCAGGCCGCCGTGCGCGACCGGCAGGTTCAGGTGTGCGCGCGCGGCATCGGCGTCGAGCAGCGTCACGTAGTCGGACGGCGCGCCAAACGCCTCGAACGCGTCGCGCATCCGCGCGAAGTCGTCGGCCGATTCGGCGAGATGGATCATCCCGTGCGTGCTGCGTGCGAACGCATGGCCCGCGTGTTCGAGCGCGCGCCAGCGTGCGATCGCGTGCAGGAAGCCGCTGCGCGTGAGCCGGCTCGCGACGTTGTCGTCGCGCGTCATCAGCGGATGGAATACGCCGGCCGGATTACCCGATGCTTCGCTCGCGATTCGTTCGTGCCGTTCGATCAGCGTCACGTCCCAGCCGCGCGCGGCCAGGCGTTCGACCACCGCGCAGCCGGCGAGGCCCGCGCCGATCACGATCGCGCGGCGCGTCGCGACGGGCAGCGCGCGTGGCGGCTCGTGCCGGCGCGAGCGCCAGCGCGGCGCATAGTCGCCGACGAGCATCGCGTACTTGCCGGCGAGCCCGGGCATCTTGCGATACGTGAATCCCGTTTCGACGAGCGCTTTTTTCACCATGCCCGCGCTCGAGTAGGTCGCGAAGGTGGCCTCTTCCGCGGCGACGCGCGCGAGTGCGCGGAACACGTCGACCGACCAGAGATCCGCATTTTTCGCCGGCGCGAAGCCGTCCAGATAGAACGCATCGGCGCGCGCGACGAGTTTCGGCAGCAACGCGCACGCGTCGCCGAAACCGAGCGTCAATACGACCCGTCCCGCGTCGAACTCGAGCCGATGCAGACCCGGCACGAGCATCGGCCACGCATCGGCCAGCAGCGCGGCTTCCGCCGAGATGGTTGTGTTCGCAACGATATGGGAAAGCGCGCGGCGCAGGTCGTCGCGCGAAAACGGGTGCTTCTCGAACGAGACGAAATGCAGCCGCTCGCAGCGCGCGGGATCGTCGCGCCACGCGGCCCAGGTCGCGAGGAAGTTGGCGCCCGCGCCGAACCCCGTCTCGACGATCGTGAAGGTGCGGCGGCCTTGCCAGCGCGCCGGCAGCCCGTTGCCGGCGATGAACACGTAGCGCGCCTGCGCGAGCGCGCCCGCGACGTTGTGATAGATGTCGCCGAACTCGGGCGAGACGAGCGTGCCGTCGTCGCGAACGGCGAACGTGGCGGGAACAAGTCGGTCGGGCATGCGAAACAAAAAACGTGGCAGCCAAGCCTGGCAAGGGATTGCGGGCGGCCGTCCGAGCGGCCGTTGGAAAGGGGCAACGGCGCGACGCTCGGGCGGACCGCGCTGCGCATCCCGTCCGGTTGGCGCAGGTCAAAAAACGGTCAATCGACGATTCATTCGGCGAAATACCGATGAAAATCTTTGAAACCCTTGTCGTTATTGGGTTTGCGCTGCGCTATCATAGCAACGCCGTACCGCGGGGTGGCCGCCGGCAAGCCGGAGGGCGCGTCGCGCGGGCCAGGATTCGGCGCTGTGTCGTCGGAGTCTGACTCTCGACGGCACGGTTCGCGCACGTATAATCGGCGCGTTCGCGCTGTTCGTGTCAACCTAACCTGATAAAGGAACCTTAATGAACAAACAGGAACTGATCGACGCCGTCGCCGCCCAAACGGGCGCCAGCAAGGCTCAAACCGGCGAAACGCTGGACACGCTGCTCGAAGTCATCAAGAAGGCCGTGTCGAAGGGTGATGCGGTTCAGCTGATCGGCTTCGGCAGCTTCGGTTCGGGCAAGCGCGCAGCACGTACGGGCCGCAACCCGAAGACGGGCGAAACCATCAAGATCCCGGCAGCCAAGACGGTCAAGTTCACGGCCGGCAAGGCGTTCAAGGACGCCGTCAACAAGCGTTAAACCCGCGCCTGTTCCGGAAAAACCCGCCTCTCGGCGGGTTTTTTGTTGGGCGCGCGCGGCATTTTCGCCACAGTTCGCGCCGCTCTTGCAAAAGTTAACGGTTACTTTTACAAGCCGTTACCAACGCGATCATGCATGGACGATCTGCGTGTCGCCGTGATCGTCGTCGTCGTGGGAATCGACGTCCCACGCCGGGAACGGATCGTCGAGCGCCGCCCATCCCGCCGCGCCGAGCGCGAACTCCGCATCGGTGAGCAGGCACGCATCGAGTTTCGCACGCCATGCATCGGCGTCGAGCGCGATGCCGATCAGCACGAGCTCCTGCCGGCGATCGCCGACCGTGCGATCGTCGAGATCGCCGAGCCATTCGGTGCGGATTTCGGCGAGCAGCTCGTCGTCGTCCGGCCATTCCGCGCGATCCTGCGCCGCCCACCACAAACCCGCCGGGCCATGCCGGCATACGCCGCCCGCCTGCGACAGCGAACCGGCGATGTCGTTGCGCGTCGCGAGCCAGAAGAAACCCTTGCTGCGCAGCACGCCCGGCCACTCCTGGTGCAGCAGCGCCCACAGCCGTGCCGGGTGAAACGGACGGCGCGCGCGGTAAACAAAATTGCCGATCCCGAATTCGTCGGCTTCGCCGTGCACGTGCGCATGATGGTCGTCATGGCAGTCGGGATCGTCGCAATGCGTGTGATCGTGATCGAGCGACGCGAGCCAGCCCGGCGCATTCGCGGCTTCGTCGAAATCGAAGCGGCCGGTGTTCAGCACTTCGTCGAGCGGCACGTTGCCGAACGTCGATACGACCTGATGCGCGCGCGGATTCAGGCGCGCGAGGATGTGCTGCAGGCGCGCGAGATCTTCCGCGCCGACGAGGTCGGCCTTGTTGATCACCAGCACGTCGCAGAATTCGATCTGCTCGATCAGCAGTTCGACGAGCGTGCGGTCGTCGTCTTCCGACGCGGCGATGCCGCGCGTCGCGAGCGCGTCGTCGGAGCCGTAGTCGCGCAGGAAGTTGTACGCGTCGACCACGGTGACGAGCGTGTCGAGCCGCGCGATGGCCGACAGCGACGCGCCGTCGTCGTCGACGAACGTGAACGTTTCGGCGATCGGCATCGGCTCCGCGATGCCGGTCGATTCGATCATGATCGCGTCGAAGCGGCCTTCGGATGCGAGGTTGCGGATCTCGACGAGCAGATCGTCGCGCAGCGTGCAGCAGATGCAGCCGTTCGACATTTCGACGAGGCGCTCCTCGACGTGCGACAGCGCCTGCGCATCGCGCACGAGCGACGCGTCGATGTTGACCGCCGCGAGATCGTTGACGATCACCGCGACTTTCAGGCCCGCGCGGTTCGCGAGCACGTGGTTGAGCAGCGTGGTCTTGCCGGCGCCGAGGAAGCCGGACAGCACGGTGACGGGCAACGGCTGTTTCATTGCCGGATTCATGATGATTTGCACCAACGGAAAAGATGAAAAAGCGGCCGCGGCGCCCTGGGGGGCGCGATCGGCCCGCGCACGGGCGAAACGGCGGCGTCAGCCCGCATTGTGCATCAAACGCGCGCGGCCGGCCCGGCGCCGGCCGGCATCGGCCGGCGACGCGGAATCACTGAGCGGACTGAGTGGTCTGCGCGGCCTGAGTGGACTGAGTCGTCTGCACGGGCGGCAGCAGCTTCCATTGCGCGAGGATGCCGGCGATCTGCCGCGCGTACTTGTCGCGCAGCGACGGCGTTTCCGAATGATAGGCGCCGACCGCCTGCCACGTGTTGCCGTAGCGGTTCATCTTCTGTTTGAGATGCCACGCGGCGATGTACACGTTCTTGCACGGCTCCATCAGCGTGTCGCGGCCGATCCCGTAGCGCGACAGCGTCGGCAGGTGGATCGAATTGATCTGCATCAGGCCGTAGTCGACCGAGCCGTTCGTGTTCTTGTTCAGCGCATCGGGCCGGTTGCGCGACTCCTGCCAGGCGATCGCGCGCAGGATCAGCGGATTGACCTGCTGATACCTGGCCGCTTCGTCGAAACAATCCGCGCGCGCGTTGCCGCTGGCGAACCATGTGCCAGCGGCGATCAACGCGATCGAAGCGAACCGTCTGTTCATCGTGCGAAAAACGAAAAGGAATGGCGCGAAGCTCGGGAAAACCCGTGCGTGTTATTAGTGCGACGAGAAACGTGCCGCCCGTATCATACCGGCAGACCGTCGAATTGCGACAGGCAGGAATACGGCAGCCCGGTTATACCGCATTTTCGTGTCGGCTCATCGCAAAAAAGCGTGAGGGCCGCCGCGCGAAGGGTTGCGCCGATCCTTACATATTGCATACGATTTACCGCACGCATGTCGTATGTGAGACAGTCTTCGGATCAATGTGATATTTCGGACATGAAAAACTGCTAATGTCGCCCTTTTCGGACTTGGATCTCAGCACTACCGCCGGAAGTGGCCTGAGCCGGCATCGACCCATTTATCCATGACAAGAAATCGCTTCGTTATGCGGCGTGTTGCCACGACCCTGCTCGTGGCCGGCATCATCGTCTCGCAGGCCGCCTACGCTCAGGTCACGCTCAACTTCGTGAATGCGGACATCGACCAGGTCGCGAAAGCGATCGGCGCCGCGACCGGCAAGACCATCATCGTCGACCCGCGTGTGAAGGGTCAGCTCAACCTCGTGGCCGAACGGCCGGTGCCGGAAGACCAGGCGCTGAAGACGCTGCAGTCCGCGCTGCGCATGCAGGGCTTCGCGCTCGTGCAGGATCACGGCGTGCTGAAGGTCGTGCCGGAAGCCGACGCGAAGCTGCAGGGCGTGCCGACCTACATCGGCAACGCGCCGCAGGCGCGCGGCGACCAGGTGATCACGCAGGTGTTCGAGCTTCGCAACGAATCGGCGAACAACCTGCTGCCCGTGCTGCGGCCGCTGATCTCGCCGAACAACACGGTGACGGCCTACCCGGCGAACAACACGATCGTCGTGACCGACTATGCGGACAACGTGCGCCGCATCGCGCAGATCATCGCAGGCGTCGACAGCGCCGCGGGCGCGCAGGTGCAGGTCGTGCCGCTGCGCAACGCGAACGCGATCGACCTCGCCGCGCAACTGCAGAAAATGCTCGACCCGGGCGCGATCGGCAACAGCGACGCCACGCTGAAGGTATCGGTCACGGCCGACCCGCGCACCAACGCGCTGCTGCTGCGCGCGTCGAGCGCGTCGCGCCTCGCGGCCGCGAAGCGCCTCGTGCAGCAGCTCGACGCACCGAGCGCGGTGCCCGGCAACATGCACGTCGTGCCGCTGCGCAACGCCGATGCGGTGAAGCTCGCGAAGACGCTGCGCGGGATGCTCGGCAAGGGCGGCAACGACAGCGGCTCGTCGGCGTCGTCCAACGATGCGAACAGCTTCAACCAGAACGGCGGCTCGTCGTCGAGCGGCAACTTCTCGACCGGCACGTCGGGCACCCCGCCGCTGCCGTCGGGCGGCCTCGGCGGTTCGTCGTCCTCGTCGGCGTATGGCGGCGGCTCGTCCGGCGGTGGCCTCGGTACGGGCGGCCTGCTCGGCGGCGACAAGGACAAGAGCGGCGACGACAACCAGCCGGGCGGGATGATCCAGGCCGACTCGGCCACCAATTCGCTGATCATCACCGCGTCCGATCCGGTTTACCGGAATCTGCGCTCGGTGATCGACCAGCTCGACGCGCGGCGCGCGCAGGTCTATATCGAAGCGCTGATCGTCGAGCTGAACTCGACGACGCAGGGCAACCTCGGCATCCAGTGGCAGGTCGCGAGCGGCCAGTTTCTCGGCGGCACGAACCTGAACCCCGGGCTGGGGCTGGGCAACAGCATCATCAACCTGACGGCGGGCGGCGTGACCAACGCCGCCGGCGGCATCACCGGCGGCGGGCTGGCCTCCAACCTCGGCTCGCTGAGCCAGGGGCTCAACATCGGCTGGCTGCACAACATGTTCGGCGTGCAGGGGCTCGGCGCGCTGCTGCAATACTTTGCCGGCGTGAGCGACGCGAACGTGCTGTCGACGCCGAACCTGATCACGCTCGACAACGAGGAAGCGAAGATCGTCGTCGGCCAGAACGTGCCGATCGCGACCGGCTCGTATTCGAACCTGACGAGCGGTACGACGAGCAACGCATTCAATACCTACGACCGTCGCGACGTCGGCCTGACGCTGCACGTGAAGCCGCAGATCACCGACGGCGGAATTCTCAAGCTGCAGCTCTACACGGAGGATTCGGCGGTCGTCAGCGGCACCACCAACGCGCAGACCGGGCCGACCTTCACGAAACGCTCGATCCAGTCGACGATCCTGGCCGACAACGGCGAGATCATCGTGCTCGGCGGCCTGATGCAGGACAACTACCAGGTGTCGAACAGCAAGGTGCCGCTGCTCGGCGACATCCCGTGGATCGGCCAGTTGTTCCGCTCGGAATCGAAGCAGCGCGCGAAAACCAACCTGATGGTGTTCCTGCGCCCGGTGATCATCTCCGATCGCAGCACCGCGCAGGAAGTCACCGCGAACCGCTACGACTACATCCAGGGCGTGACGGGCGCGTACAAGTCGGACAACAACGTGATCCGCGACAAGGACGACCCGGTCGTTCCGCCGATGCCGCTGGGCCCGAGCCAGGGCGGCACGCCGGCCGGCAACCTGTTCGATCTCGACAAGATGCGCCGCCAGCAGTTGCAGCGCCAGGTCGCGCCTGTGCCGGCGCAGCCGTTGCCCGAAGCGACGCCCGCGCAGCCGCAAAGCGTGCCGCAGCAGGCGGTGCCGCAACAGCCGCTGACCACCGCGCCGGGAGCCTCGCAGTGAGCGACGTGCTCGCGTCCTCCGCCCACGACGGCGCGCCGGCCGAGCGCCAGCCGCCGTCGCCGCTGGCCGCGCGCCTGCTGCCGTACGGCTTCGCGAAGAGCGGCCAGGTGCTGATCGCGCACCAGCTCGACGACACGCTCGAGGTGTGGATCAGCGAACGCACGAGCGACGCCGCGCTCGCGGAGATCGCGCGCAACTTCGGCTCGATCGCCGTGCACCGCGTGCCGGCCGACGAGCTCGCGCAGGCGATCAACCAGGCCTACGCGCGCCAGGACGGCAGCGCCGCGCAGGTGGTCGGCGAGGTCGAAGGCGAAGTCGACCTGTCGCGGCTGATGCAGGACATCCCCGAAGTCGAGGATCTGCTCGAATCGGAAGACGACGCGCCGATCATCCGGATGATCAACGCGCTGCTCACGCAAGCGGCCCGCGAACAGGCATCCGACATTCACATCGAGCCGTTCGAGAATGCGTCGGTCGTGCGCTTTCGCGTCGACGGCACGCTGCGCGACGTCGTGCGCCCGAAGAAGGCGCTGCACGGCGCGCTGATCTCGCGGATCAAGATCATGGCGCAGCTCGACATCGCGGAGAAGCGCCTGCCGCAGGACGGCCGCATCACGCTGCGCGTCGGCGGCCGGCCGGTCGACGTGCGGGTGTCGACGCTGCCGACCGGGCACGGCGAGCGCGCGGTGCTGCGTCTGCTGGAAAAGGACGCGCAGCGCCTGAACCTCGAAGCGCTCGGGATGGGCCGCGATACGCTCGTCCAGTTCGACAAGCTGATCGGCCGCCCGCACGGCATCGTGCTCGTCACCGGCCCGACCGGATCGGGCAAGACGACCACGCTGTACGCGTCGATGTCGCGGCTCGAAACCGCGACGACCAACATCATGACCGTCGAGGACCCGATCGAATACGATCTCGCCGGCATCGGCCAGACGCAGGTGAACGAGCGGATCGGGATGACTTTTGCCCGTGCGCTGCGCTCGATCCTGCGACAGGACCCGGACGTGATCATGATCGGCGAAATCCGCGACCTCGAAACCGCGCAGATCGCGGTGCAGGCGTCGCTGACGGGCCACCTCGTGCTCGCGACGCTGCACACGAACGACGCGGCGTCCGCCGTCACGCGTCTGACCGACATGGGTGTCGAGCCGTACCTGCTCGCGTCGTCGCTGCTCGGCGTGCTCGCGCAGCGCCTCGTGCGCCAGCTCTGCCCGGTCTGCAAGGAAGAACGGCACGAGGAAGGCCGTACCGTGTGGCATCCGGTCGGCTGCGACAAGTGCGGGCATTCGGGGTATTCGGGCCGGCGCGGCGTCTACGAACTGCTGCTGGTCGACGAGTCGATCCGCGCGCTGATCCACCGCAACGCGGCCGATGCCGAGATCCTGGCCGCCGGCCGCGCGGAAGGCATGCGCACGCTGCGCGACGACGCGGAGCGCTGGCTCGCGGCCGGCGCGACGTCGCTCGAGGAAGTGCTGCGCGTGACGGGAGGCGCATAGCGCGATGCCGGCATTCCGTTTCGAAGCAATCGATGCGGCGGGACGCGCGCAGAAAGGCGTGATCGATGCCGACAGCGCGCGCGCCGCGCGCGGCCAGTTGCGCACGCAGGGGCTCACGCCGCTCGTCGTCGAGCCGGCCGCGAGCGCCACGCGCGGCGCGCGTTCGCAGCGGCTCGCGTTCGGCCGCAAGCTGTCGCAGCGCGAACAGGCGATTCTCACGCGCCAGCTCGCGAGCCTGCTGATCGCGGGGCTGCCGCTCGACGAGGCGCTCGGCGTGCTGACCGAGCAGGCCGAGCGCGACTACATCCGCGAACTGATGGCCGCGATCCGCGCCGAAGTGCTCGGCGGCCATTCGCTCGCGAATGCGCTGGGCCAGCACCCGCGCGATTTTCCGGAGATCTACCGCGCGCTGGTCGCGGCCGGCGAGCACACCGGCAAGCTCGGCATCGTGCTGTCGCGCCTCGCCGATTACATCGAGCAGAGCAATGCGCTCAAGCAGAAGATCCTGCTGGCGTTCACGTATCCGGGCATCGTCACGCTGATCGCGTTCGGCATCGTCACGTTCCTGCTGAGCTACGTCGTGCCGCAGGTCGTCAACGTGTTCGCGAGCACGAAGCAGCAGTTGCCGATCCTCACGGTCGTGATGATGGCGCTGTCGGAATTCGTGCGGCACTGGTGGTGGGCGATCCTGATCGCGGTCGCGCTCGTCGTGTGGTTCGTGAAGGCGACGCTGTCGCGCGCCGGGCCCAGGCTCGCGTTCGATCGCTGGGTGCTGACCGCGCCGCTCGCGGGCAAGCTCGTGCGCGGCTACAACACGGTGCGCTTCGCGAGCACGCTCGGCATTCTGACCGCGGCCGGCGTGCCGATCCTGCGTGCGTTGCAGGCGGCCGGCGAGACGCTGTCGAACCGCGCGATGCGCGCGAACATCGACGACGCGATCGTGCGCGTGCGCGAAGGCTCCGCGCTGTCGCGCGCGCTGAACAACGTGAAGACGTTTCCGCCGGTGCTCGTGCACCTGATTCGTTCGGGTGAAGCGACGGGCGACGTGACGACGATGCTGGATCGCGCGGCCGAAGGCGAGGCGCGCGAGCTGGAGCGCCGCACGATGTTCCTGACGAGCCTGCTGGAGCCGCTGCTGATCCTCGCGATGGGCGGCATCGTGCTCGTGATCGTGCTGGCCGTGATGCTGCCGATCATCGAGCTGAACAACATGGTGCAGTGACGTGGCGGCCCGATTCCGCGTGCCGGGCCGCGGCCGTCAGCGCATGTAGATCGCTGGGGACGGCGTGTTCGCCGGGAGCTGGACTTCGGCGCGCGCGCCGTTGCGGTCGACGATGATCGAGCGGCTGCGCACTTCGGCGAGCTTCGCGCCGGGCGCGAGCTCCGCGCCGAGCGACACGGCGCGCGGCGGTTCGCCGCCGATGCCGACGATCGCGGCGCCGCCATGATCGAGCGCGAGAATGCCGAACAGGTGGATGTCCTGGACGGGATTCTTGTCGAGCTGGCCGCCGAAGAGCGCGGCGGCGTCCTCGGTGCGGATCGGCAGCCGCGCGGCGGCGGCGGGCAGCGGCGCTTCGCGGGCCGACAGCGTGACGACCCAGTAGGTGGCCGTCGCGCACAAACCCGCGAAGAGGGCGAGGGAAAGGATCCGGATCGAGAGCGCGTTCATGCGCGCTATTGTACGGATGTATGTGAAATTTGCGTTGGGTGAAAGCCCTCGGCGATGCGCGCCTTACAATGCGGGCTCCGCGCCCGGGGTATCGGAAGCCTGTCGTCAGGCCGGCATTCCGGAATGCCCGTCGGGTGCGTCACTCAATCGACGACATTTTTTGGAAAGAGGTAGTCAGTCATGCAAACGTGGATCACTCGCCGCAACGCGGCCGTGCGTCGTCAGCGCGGTTTCACGCTGATCGAGATCATGGTGGTGGTCGCGATCCTCGGGATCCTGGCGGCGCTGATCGTGCCGAAGATCATGAGCCGCCCGGACGAGGCGCGCCGCATCGCCGCGAAGCAGGACATCGGCACGATCATGCAGGCGCTCAAGCTGTACCGTCTGGACAACGGCCGCTATCCGACGCAGGAACAGGGCCTGAACGCGCTGATCCAGAAGCCGACCACCGATCCGATCCCCAACAACTGGAAGGACGGCGGCTATCTCGAGCGCCTGCCGAACGATCCGTGGGGCAACGGGTACAAGTACCTGAACCCGGGCGTGCACGGCGAGATCGACGTGTTCAGCTACGGCGCCGACGGCAAGGAAGGCGGCGAAAGCAACGACTCCGACATCGGCTCGTGGCAATGAGCCGGCGCTGATCGGCCCGACGTTTCATTCCCGTTCTTCATGCTCGCCATTCGCACGACCTCCCGCTGCGGCCGCGATTGCCGTGCGCATCGCGGTGCGGTGCCGTCCGTCCCGGCGGGCGCCGATGGCGGCTTGACGACGCCCCGCGCGGCGCGGCGTCGCGCGCGCGGTTTCACGCTGCTCGAAATGCTGGTCGTGCTCGTGATCGCGGGGCTGCTCGTGTCGCTCGCGTCGCTGTCGCTGACGCGTAATCCGCGCACCGACCTGCGCGAGGAAGCGCAGCGCATCGCGCTGCTGTTCGAGACGGCCGGCGACGAGGCGCAGGTGCGCGCGCGGCCGATCGCGTGGCAGCCGACCGCGCACGGTTTCCAGTTCGACGTGAGCTCGCCCGACGGCTGGCGCACGCTGCGCGACGACCTGCTGCGCCCGCGCGACTGGGACGGCGGCGTCACGGGCGCGGACATCGATTACCCGGGGTCGGACACGCGCGCGAACCGCGTCGTGTTCGGCACCGAGAGCATCGACACGCCGGTGCGCGTGACGCTGCATTCAGCCGCCGGCAGCGCGACGATCGTCGGCACCGGCAACGGCCGCTACGAGGTGCAATGACGATGCGTCGTCGCCTGCCCTTCCCCGTTTCTTCCGCCCGCGGCTTCACGATGATCGAGGTGCTGGTCGCGCTCGCGATCATCGCGGTCGCGCTCGCCGCGTCGATCCGCGCGGTCGGCACGATGGCGACCAATGCGTCCGACCTGCATCGCCGGCTGCTCGCCGGCTGGAGCGCCGACAACGCGCTTGCACAACTGCGGCTCACGCATGCGTGGCCGGAGGTCGGCGAACAGAGTTTCGACTGCTCGCAAGGCAACGTGCAGCTCGTCTGCACGCAGCGCGTGAGCACCACGCCGAACCCGGTGTTCCGGCGCGTGCGGATTTCGGTGAGCATGCCCGGCCGTTCCGGCGTGCTCGCGCAGATGGTGACGGTGGTCGCGAATGAAACCAGCCGTCCGCTCTGACGCGCCGATGCGACGCCCGTCCGCCCGTGCCGCCCGCGGCTTCACGCTGATCGAGCTGATGATCGCGATCGCGATCCTCGCGGTGGTCGCGATCCTCGCGTGGCGCGGGCTCGACCAGATCATGCGTGGTCGCGACAAGGTGGCCGCCGCGATGGAGGACGAGCGCGTGTTCGCGCAGATGTTCGACCAGATGCGCATCGACGCGCGGCTCGCCGCGACCGACGACGAGGCCGGCCAGCCGGCGATCGGCGTCGCCGGCAATACGCTGCAGATCGTGCGCGAGCTCGACGTGCCGGGCGTCGCGCCGCGACTGCAGGTGGTCCGCTACCGGATCGCCGGCGGGCGCGTCGTGCGCTATGCGTCGCCGCCGGTCGACGACACGAACCGGCTGCGCACGATGCTGAAGGACAGCAGCGTCGAAGGCTGGAGCTGGGTCGCGCTGATGGGCGGCGTCGGCGCGATCGACGCGAAGCTGTACGTGCCGCGCGTGGGCTGGACCACCAACCTGCAGACGGCCGACGAAGCGCTCGCGCAGAACAACGACGCGCTCAAGGTGCCGCAGCTCGGCAACGCGCCGCCCGCGCGCGCGGTGACCGGGCTGCAGGTCAGCATCGGCGCGACGTCGCTGCGCGTGCCGGTCACGCGCATCTTCCTCGTCGGGGAATGACGATGCGTGCGCGCCCTTTCCGTCGAATGCCTGCCCGCCGCCAGCGCGGCGCGGCGATCATCACCGCGCTGCTCGTGGTCGCGCTGTCGGCGATCCTCGTGTCGGGGATGCTGTGGCGCCAGCAGGTGCAGATCCGCCGCATCGAGAACCAGCGCGTGATCGCGCAGGCACAGTGGGTCGCGCGCGGCGCGCTCGACTGGACGCGAATGATCCTGCGCTCCGAAGGCGACACGGCGCCCGGCATCACGTATCTCGGCGGGATCTGGGGCGTACCGATCGCGAAGACGAAGCTGTCGGATTTCCTCGGCCGGATCGGCGCGCCCAACGAGACGGGCGGCGACGACACGTACCTGTCCGGCTCGATCGAGGACGCGCAGGCGAAGTTCAACCTGCGCAACCTCGTGTCGTCGCCGGCGCCCGGCGTGCTGCAGTTGAACGTCACGCAGATGCAGGCGTTCCAGCGCCTGCTGACGACGCTCGGCTACGACAGTGCCTTCGCGAAGCGCATCGCGCTGCAGGTGCGCGCGGGGCTGCTGCATTCGGCCACGCGATTCCAGATGCCGAACCTGCCCGGCGGCGGCGGCACCGCGGCGAATGCCGCGACCGCACCGGTGACGAGCGGCGACATGCAGGGCAGCGGCTTCACCGACGATCCCGGGATGGCCGGCGGCGAGCGCGGGCCCGCGCCGCTGATGATGACGCGCGTCGACAGCCTGCTCGACGTCGACGGCGTGACACCCGAAATGGTCGCGCGGCTGCGCCCGTTCGTCACCGTGCTGCCGACCACGACGCCCGTGAACATGAACACCGCGCCGGCCGAAGTGATCGCCGCGCTGATACCGGGGATGAGCGTGTCGTCCGCGCAGGCGCTCGTCGCGCGCCGCGAGACCGTGTTTTTCCGAAACGTCGGGGACGTGCAGCTCGCGCTGCGCGGAGCCGGCGCGCCGCCGAACGTGACGATCGACTCGAGCCTCGTCGACGTCAATTCGAGCTATTTCATCGTGCATGGCCGGATCCAGCACGAACGCGCGGAGGTCGACCGTACCTCGCTCGTGTATCGTGATCCGACCACGCACTCGACGCGGATCGTGCGCATCCGCGATCAGCTATAACGACGCCAATCGGGAGAGGAGCGCTTGTGAGCACGTTGATTGTTTCTTTGCCGCCGCGCGAGCCGGCCGTGCCGCTGCAGGAATGGCAGTGGCCCGAGCTGCCGTTCATGCTCGTCGACAAGGCCGGCCAGGTGCAGCGCGCGGGCCGCGCCGCGCTCGCGCTGTTGCCGCGCGCGAACGCAACGGTGCTGATCGTCGCCGCGCGCGACGTGCTGCTGCTGGCCGCGACCGTGCCGCCGCTGAAGGGGCCGAAGCTGCGTCAGGCGCTGCCGAACATCGTCGAGGATCAGTTGATCCAGGATCCGCTCGGCTGCCACATCGCGCTCGATCCGGCCGCCCTGCCCGACGGGCGCCGCGTGCTGGCCGTCGTCGATCGCGCGTGGTTCCGCACGATCTGCGACGCGTTCACCGCGGCCGGCCACCGGCACCTGAGCGCGGTGCCCGCGACCCGCTGCCTGCCGGCGCCGCGCGCGTCGGCCGAAGCGGCATCCGCCTCGGCGCTGGCCGACGGTGAGGCGATCGACGCCGCCGCGCTCGCCGCGGACGCCGCCGCGCCGCTCGCCCGTCCGGCCACGGTCGCCGCGGTGCTCGGGCTCGCGACGGCGGTCGAACCGGTGCTCGTCGAAGCCGGCGCGCTGCCGGCCGCGGCCGGGGCGCCGCGCCTCGAGCTGGCGGTCGCGCGCGGCGCGCTCGGCGAAGGCTTCGCGGCGCCCGCGTCGCGCGCGGCCGGCACGCTGGCCGCGCTCGCGGGCGGCGGCGCCATCGAACTGTACGAACTCGGCGAACCGGGCGCGGAGCCGCGGCTCGCGTCGGTCGGCCGCGCCGACGCGCCGCTGCTGCCGGGCGCCGCGCCGCTGTCGTTCGACACGTTCGCGCGCCGGGCGCTCGCCGAGCCATTCGATCTGTGCCAGTTCGAATTCGAATCGCAGCCGTGGCGCTTCGATCGCGCGACGCTCAAGCGCCTGCGCGTGCCGATCGCGCTGGCCGCGGCGACGCTCGGCGTCGCGGTGATCGGGATGAACCTGCACTGGTGGAAGCTGTCGCGCGAGCGCGATGCGCTGTCCGCGCAGATCACCGAGACGCTGTTGTCCGCGTTCCCGAAGACGACCACCGTGCTCGATCCGCCCGCGCAGATGCAGCGCCAGCTCGACCAGCTTCGGCTCGCTGCCGGCGAGCTGTCGCCGAACGATTTCCTCGCGCTTTCGAGCGGCTTGTCGCGCTCGATGGGCGCGCTGCCGCTGAACGGCATCGCGTCGCTCGACTATCACGACCGGCGGCTCGACGTCGGCTTCAAGCCGGAGGTCAAGGTCGATCCCGATTTCACGCAGCGCCTCGCGCGTAACGGACTGTCCGGCGAAGTCGACAGCAACACGGGCAAATGGACGATCCGGAGCCGCTCATGAAAACCGAACAACTGAACCAGACGCTCGCCCAGTTCTGGGGCGAACGCACGCCGCGCGAGAAGACGCTGCTCGGCTGGGGCGGCGCCGTGCTGGCGGTCGCGATCGCGTATTCGGTGCTGTGGTCGCCCGCGCAGGAGGGCCGCGCGCGGATCCAGCGCGAGCTGCCGGCGATGCGTCACGAACTCGCGCAGATGACCGCGCAGGCGAACGAGGCGAAGTCGCTGGCGGCCGCCGCGCAGGGTGTCGCGCCGACCGGCCTCGCGCTGAAGGATGCACTGACCGCGTCGCTGTCCGACCACGGGCTGCAAGGCGCGCAGGTGCAGATCGTCGGCAATGGCGTGCAGATCCAGATGAAGAACGTGTCGTTCCCGGCGTGGACCCAGTGGCTCGACGATGCGCGCCGGCAATTCAAGGTGCAGGTCGGCGAGGCGCATGCGACGGCGCTGAAGGAGGACGGCCAGGTCGACCTGACGGCCGTGATGCAACCTTCCGTCCAGAAATAGATGACGGCAGTGGATGACGCATACGAAGGCCGGCCGATGCGGCCGTGGGCGAGACGGCTCGTCACCGTATTGCCGTGGGTGCTGGCAGGCGGTCTGGCGACGGCGGTGACGCTCGTCGCGCTCGCGCCGGCCGCATGGATCGCGCCGCAGTTCGCGCGTGCGACCGGCGGCCACGTGAATCTCGTCGATCCGGAAGGCTCGCTGTGGCACGGCTCGGGCACGCTGATGCTCGCGCCGGGCGCCGACCAGAGCGCGGCGACGCTGCTGCCGGGCCGGGTCGAATGGACCACGCGCTTCTGGCCGTTGCTGACCGGGCGCGTGCAGATGCGCATGCGGCAGACCGAAGCGATGCCCGATGCGGTCACGCTCGATGCGACGTGGCGCGGCGCGGTGCTGTCGGCGGGCGCGATGGCGGTGCCCGCGTCGCTGCTCACGGGGCTCGGCACGCCGTTCAACACGCTCGATCTGCAGGGCGACGTGCGGCTCGCCTGGAGCGACTGGCGGCTCATCGGCAGCAACGCGTTCGGCCAGCTGACGGTGACGATCGATTCGATGAGTTCGCGCGTGTCGCGCGTGAAGCCGCTCGGTTCGTACCGCGCGGTATTGCAGGCGAAGGGCGCGGGCGCCGATCTCGACCTGTCGACGACGCAGGGCCCGCTGTTCCTCGACGGGCACGGCAGCTTCGGCCCCGGCCAGGGCTCGTTCCGCGGGACCGCGCACGCGGCGCCCGAGCAGCAGGCGAATCTCGCCGGGCTGCTGAACCTGCTCGGCCACCCGATCGGCAACAACCAGGTTTCGCTGATCTTCGGCGACGCGCAGCGCTGAACGCGCGCGTCGCCCGCTTCCCTTCTACTTCTGCGCGAGCGGCGCGGCGGCCGACGGTGCGGTGGCCGCGGGCGCGGCCGCACCGGACGCCGGCAAAGGCGCCGGCGCCGCCATGCCGCCGTTCTCGCGCGCCATTTCCGATACGTTCCAGCCGCCGCCGAGCGCCTTCACGAGCCCGACCGACGACACCATCCGCTGCCCGGCGATCGTCGCGAGCTTCTGCTGCGCGGTGAACGCGGTGGTCTGCGCGGTCAGCACGTTCAGGTACGCGACCGTGCCGGCCTTGTACTGGTTCGTGACGATCGCGAGCGCGTGCTCGGCGCTGTCGACGGCTTGCCGCTGCACGTCGATTTCCTGCGCGAGGATGCGCTGCGACGCCAGGTTGTCCTCCACGTCCTGGAATGCGGTGAGCACCGCGAGACGATAGGCGGCGACGTCCTGGTCGTAGGTCGCGCGCGCGGCGTCGGTCTGCGCGGCGCGCAAGCCCGCGTCGAACAGCGTGGCCGCGAGCTGCGGGCCGACCGTCCAGAAGCGTGCCGGCAGCGTGAACAGCTGCGACCACACCGAACTCTGGAAGCCGCCGCTGGCCGACAGCGTGAGCGTGGGGAAGAACGCCGAGATCGCGACGCCGATCTGCTCGTTCGCGGCCGCCGCGCGGCGCTCGGCCGCCGCGACGTCGGGCCGGCGCTCGAGGATCGTGGACGGCACGTCGACCGGCGTGACCGGCGGCTCGGCCGCGAGCGGGTTCGGCGGCAGCGAGAAGGTCGACGCGGGCTCGCCGATCAGCGTCGCGATCGCATGCTCGTACTGCGCACGGGCGACGCCGTTGTCGATCTGCGCGGCCTGCGCGCTCTGCAGCTGCGTTTGCGCCTGGATCACGTCCGCGCGCGCGGCGACGCCCTGCGCGTACTGGTTCTGCGTGAGCTGCAGCGACCGTTCGTACGATTTCACGGTGTCGTCGAGCAGCTTTTGCAGCGCGTCGGACGTGCGCAACTGGAAATAGGTCTGCGCGAGCAGCGCCTGCTGCGATAGCCGCGCGTTCGCGAGATCGGCCGCGGCGGCCGCTTCGCCGGCGCGCTGCGCGCTGACGGTGCGGCTCACCTTGCCCCATAGATCGGGTTCCCAGCTGGCGTCGAGGCCGACGCTGTAGCTGTTGTTGATCGATCCGGTCGAGCCGCTGCCGAAATTCGACGACGAGCCCGACGACAGCGACGTGCGCGGCGTCCGCGCGCGCGAGCCCGATGCGCTCAGCCCGACGGTCGGGAAATACGCGGCGCGCGCCTCGGTGACGAGCGCGCGCGCCTGCCGGTAGGCGGCGGCCGATTGCGCGATGGTCTGGTTCGACGCGTTGAGCTTGCCGATCAGCGCATCGAGCTGCGGATCGTTGTAGACCGTCCACCACGCGCCGCGATCGGCCCGATCGGCGGGCTGCGCGACTTTCCAGCCGGCCGGCGCTTCCTTGAAGGCGGCGGGAATCGACGTGTCGGGCCGGTGATAGTCGGGCCCGACGGCGCAGCCGGCGAGCAGCACGGCCGTCGCAATGGCGACGGCGGCGCTCAGCGGGCGAACGGCGCGCGGGAGGGAGGCGTACGGCATGGTGGTTTTCCTGTCTGGGCGCGACGGCCGGCGAGCGGCGCCGCGCGATGCGGTCATGCGGTGCGGTCGTTGGCCGCTGGCGGACAAATGGTAACTGACGGCGGGAAAGCCGCGCAGCCCTAAGGGTACGGTGGGCGGCGGCCCGAATGTGTTACCGGCGCGGGCGGCCGGTTTACCGGCCATTACGGCCGGCTTGCGGGAAAACGGGCGTGCGAATGGGCATCCAACGGACGGACGGCAGCGGCAGCGCGCGACGCGGCCGGCGATCGGGCGGGACAGTGTGGAAAGCGGGCGCGCGGCGGCGTCAGTGTGTCAGTGGCAGCGCACGGGCACCGCGACGGGTTTGGCGGCGGCCGGCCATGTCGACGGCTCCGTCGCGGCCGGCTGGCTCGTGCGGCGGGCGCCGCCCTTCGTGTTGCGCTGCCGGCGATGATCGAACCACGCGAACCCGAGCGCCGCGAGCGAGCCGCCAGGCACGACCAGCATCGTCACGTACAGCGCGATCTTCCAGCCGCGGTGCGGCCCGGAGAACACATGATGAGCGGTATCGGTCAGGTTGCGGCGCAGCGCGCCGGCGGCATTTTTCAGGAACAGCATCGCGAACATCCTCGGGTGCCCGGCAGTGCGGGCCGATCGGTCAGAACATAGTCTCCGGCGGTGCAACATGCACGTCGTAACTGGTTGACTTAAATAATATTGACTAAGCAATCATTTTTCAAGATACTGGGCGCGTTTTAACCCGAAACGCACTATTGCTGCGCGCGCAATCGTATGACCGGCGGCCTCTACGATCCCGAGAACATCGCGCTGGAAACGAGCCTCGGCTATTACCTGTCGAAGGCGAAGCAGGCGCTCGTCGAGCGGATGGATCGCGCGCTCGAGCCGCTCGACCTCACCGCGCAGCAGATCGGCGTGATCCTGCTGCTGTCGCGCGGTTACGCGCGCACGCCGTTCGAACTGTCGCGCAAGATGTCGTACGACAGCGGCTCGATGACGCGCATGCTCGACCGGCTCGAACGCAAGGGGCTGATCGCACGCGCGCGCAGCGAGCAGGACCGCCGGATGATCGAGCTGACGCTGACCGACCGCGGCATCGAAGCCGCCCGCGCGCTGCCGTCGCTCGTCGCGACCGTGCTCAACGCACAACTCGAAGGCTTCTCGGCCGACGAACTCGCGACGCTCACCGGCCTGCTGCAACGCTTCATCGCCAACGGGCCCGGCTCGACCGGCTGCCCGAAGCCCGACGAACCCGACTGCTGATGCACGCGGAGCCCCCATGTCGCAGTTAAACATTCGCTTATTTCTCTGTCTGGGCAGAAGATGACAAGGCACTCGCTCCGCTTTTCCCCTTTTTCCTTCCACCCGGCCGGGCCGCGCTGCGTCGCGCGTCCGTGCGTTGTGCCGGCGCGCCGCGCGCGCCGCGTCTAGGAGATTCCGATGTCCGCCACCACGGCATCCGCCCCCTCCCCCGCCGCCGAACCGGCGCCGCTGACCGGCGGCGCGCTCGCGCTGCTGACCGTCGGGCTCGCGCTCGGCACTTTCATGGAAGTGCTCGACACGTCGATCGCGAACGTCGCGGTGCCGACCATCTCGGGCAGCCTCGGCGTCGCGACTAGCGAAGGCACGTGGGTGATCTCGTCGTACTCGGTCGCGTCCGCGATCGCGGTGCCGCTCACCGGCTGGCTCGCAAGGCGGGTAGGCGAAGTGCGCCTCTTCACGCTGTCGGTGCTCGCGTTCACGATCGCGTCGGCGCTGTGCGGCCTCGCGTCGAACTTCGAGACGCTGATCGCGTTCCGATTGCTGCAGGGCCTCGTGTCGGGGCCCATGGTGCCGCTGTCGCAGACGATCCTGATGCGCAGCTACCCGCCCGCGAAACGGGGGCTCGCGCTCGGGCTATGGGCGATGACGGTGATCGTCGCGCCGATCTTCGGCCCGCTCCTGGGCGGCTGGATCAGCGACAACTACACGTGGCCGTGGATCTTCTACATCAACCTGCCGATCGGCGTGTTCTCGGCGACCTGCGCGTACTTCCTGCTGCGCGGCCGCGAGACGAAGACGACGAAGCAGCGGATCGACGCGATCGGCCTCGCGCTGCTCGTGATCGGCGTGTCGTGCCTGCAGATGATGCTCGACCTCGGCAAGGACCGCGACTGGTTCAACTCGTCGTTCATCGTCGCGCTCGCGCTGATCGCGGTCGTGTCGCTCGCGTTCATGCTCGTGTGGGAGGCGACCGAGAAGGAGCCGGTGGTCGACCTCACGCTCTTCAAGGACCGCAACTTCGCGCTCGGCGCGCTGATCATCTCGTTCGGCTTCATGGCGTTCTTCGGCTCGGTCGTGATCTTCCCGCTGTGGCTGCAGACGGTGATGGGCTACACGGCCGGCAAGGCCGGTCTCGCGACCGCGCCGGTCGGGCTGCTCGCGCTCGTGCTGTCGCCGCTGATCGGCCGCAACATGCACCGGCTCGACCTGCGGATGGTCGCGAGCTTCGCGTTCATCGTGTTCGCGGGCGTGTCGCTGTGGAACGCGACGTTCACGCTCGACGTGCCGTTCAACCACGTGATCCTGCCGCGGCTCGTGCAGGGCATCGGCGTCGCTTGCTTCTTCGTGCCGATGACGACGATCACGCTGTCGAGCATCTCCGACGAGCGGCTCGCGAGCGCGTCGGGGCTGTCGAACTTCCTGCGCACGCTGTCCGGCGCGATCGGCACGGCCGCCAGCTCGACGTTCTGGGAGAACGACGCGATCTATCACCATGCGCGGCTGTCGGAATCGGTGAGCGTCTATGCGCAGAACACGACCGATTACCAGGGCGCGCTCGCGCAGCTCGGCATCGTCGGGCAGACGGCCAATGCGCAGCTCAACCAGCTCGTCACGCAGCAGGGCTTCATGATGGCGACCAACGACTTCTTCCACCTGTCGGCGGGCGTGTTCATCGCGCTCGCGGCGCTCGTGTGGATCACGAAGCCGAAGAAGGGCGCGGGGCCGGCGATGGGGCATTGAGGGCCCGACGGGCGGCCGTCACGGCCGCCCTTTTTGTTTCACTGTCCGCTTCATCGCCCGGCGGCCCCACCCTCACTCCCGCGCTCGTAATCCCCCGAACGCCAGATCGTCGGCCGGCGCGAGCGGCAGCGTCGCCCGCGCGACGTCGAGCCACGCGCGCGCCGCGTGCGACAGGTAGCCCTTCTTCAGCCAGCCGAGCGCGATCGCCCACGTGATTTCCGGCTCGACGATCGGCCGGCACGTGAACTGGCCCGCGTCGAGCCGCCGGCAATACGGCTCGGGCAGCAGCGCGATGCCGACACCCGCATGCACGAGGGCGGCCATGAAATCCCAGTGGCCGCTGCGGCTCACGATCGACGGCGTGAAGCCGGCCTGCCGGCACGCATCGAGCACCGCGTCGTGCAGCGCGAGGCTTTCCGCATAGAACACGAACGATTCGCGCGCGAGATCCGCGAGCGGCACGGCCGTGTGATCCTCCCAGCGCGACTCGCGCGGCGCGACGAGCCACAGCGGCGCGCGCACCATCGGCAGCCGCTCGAACGTGCCGGGATCGACCGGCTCCAGCAGCCCGCCGAGCTCCAGCTCGCCCGACGTCAGCGCGGCCTCGATCATCCGCGCGCCCTGCTCGAACAGCTTCAGCTCGATGTTCGGGTAGCGCTGCTTGTACGCGGCGATGATCGGCGTGAACAGCGAGCCGCCGAGCGGCGGAATGCCGATCGTCAGCTCGCCGCGCCCGAGCGTGCCGAGATCGTTCAGCTCCGACTGCAACTGCGCTTGCGCGGCGAGCACGTCCTGGCCGCGCTGGAACACGATCCGCCCGGCGTCGGTCAGCACCATCTGCCGGCCGTCGCGCAGCAGCAGCGGCGAACCGATCTCGTCCTCCAGCGCCTTCACCATCTTGCTGATGGTCGGCTGCGTGACGAACAGCCTGTCGGCCGCCGCGGTGAAGCTCTGCTGGCGAACCACCTCGACGAAGTACCGCAGCGCGCGCAATTCCATCGATCACTCCCCACATTGGTGCAGCCACGTCAAAACGAATTCCGGATTGGAATGAGAAGGATAGAGACAAGTCATTTTATTTATGGTTAGGGGAAACCCTATACTGAGGCCATCGACAGAAACATCCGTATGGAGCCCGCCATGAACCAGCCGACCGCCACTGCCGCCGCCCGCCCCGCCGCTTCGGGCAGCCTCGCGCACACGGGCCGGATCGTGCTGCAGGCCACCGCGCTCGGCGTGCTGTGGATGGCGGTCGACTGGGCCGTGCGCAAGATCGGGCTGCCGATTCCGTCCGGCGTGATCGGCCTCGCGGTGCTCCTCGTGCTGCTGTTCTCGGGCCGCGTCGCGCCGGCGTGGGTGAAGGACGGCGCGAACTGGCTGCTGTCCGACATGCTGCTGTTCTTCGTGCCGGCCGCCGTCGCGGCCGTGCAGTACGGCGGGCTGTTCCGCGAGGACGGCTGGCGCATCGCGCTGGTGATGCTCGCCGGCACCGCGTTCGTGATGGTCGCGGTGGCCGTCGCGGTCGATCTCGCCGCGAAGCTCGAACGCCGGCTCGCCGCACAACGCGTGTTCGCCGAGCGCCGCCGCGCGCGCCTGAGCGCCGTCGCACACTGAGCCGGAGCCTTCCATGCTCGCCGCGCTATCGAACCTGCCCGCCGACCGCGTGAATACCGCGATCTCCGTCGGCTGCTTCGTGCTGACGGTCGTGCTGTATTTCGCGTCGAAGCGGCTCTACGCGTACAAAAAGACGCTGCTGTTCTCGCCGCTCGTGTTCGTGCCGGGCGTGCTGGTGCTGCTCGTGCTGCTGACCGGCATCCCGTATTCGGTCTACTTCCGCGACACGCGCTGGCTGATGTGGCTGCTCGGCCCGGCGACGATCGCGTTCGCGGTGCCGATCTACGAATACCGCGACCTGATTCGCCGGCACTGGCTGTCGTTGTCGGTCGGCGTCGCGGTCGGGATCGCCGCGGGCGTGTGCGGGTCGCTGCTGCTCGCGAAGCTGCTGCATCTGTCGCCCGAGCTGCAGCGCTCGCTGATGACGCGCTCGGTGTCGACGCCGTTCGCGCTCGCCGTGTCGGACAAGATCCACGCGCCGAAGGACCTCACCGCCCTCTTCGTGATCGCGACCGGCATCTGCGGAATGCTGCTCGGCGAGCTCGTGCTCGCGCTCGTGCCGATGCGCACGCGGCTCGCGCGCGGTGCGCTGTTCGGCGCGGCCGCCCATGGCGTGGGCACCGCGAAGGCACGCGAGATCGGCAGCGAGGAAGGCGTCGTGTCGAGCCTGACGATGATGATCGCGGGCGTCGCGATGGTGCTGATTGCGCCGCTGCTCACGCTGCTGCCGATCTGACGCCCGACGGGCGGGCGCCGCCGCCTGCCCTTTTCTCCGCGCGGCCGATTCCGCCCCGCTGGGCCGCCTGCGCCGCCGTTCCCCCCTGCATCGAGCCGGCGCCGCGCCGACAATCGGCTGAGATAGCCGCAATTCCCCCCTCTTTTCCGCCCATCGGCCTCGGCCCGGATGCCGAACAATGCATGCTACGAGACATCACGCACGCATTCACATGGCCACGACCGCAACCCCGACCGCCGACAAGCCGGCTTCCTCCGGCAAGTTCAAGCGCATCGCGCTCATCGCCGTCATCGCGCTGGGCGCGGCCGCCGCCGCCGCCGGCGGCATGTACGTGTTCCTGGGCAAGGCAGGCGTCGGCCACGCGAGCGCGCCCGCCGAGCCGGCGCCGCTTGCCGCGCCGGTGTTCTTCCCGCTCGACCCGATGACGGTGAACCTGCAGTCCGACGACGGCGTGCAGCACTACCTGCGCGTGGGCCTGTCGCTGAAGCTCACCGACCCGAAGGCGCAGGAGCAACTGACCGCGCGGATGCCGGAAATCCGCAGCCGGATCCTGCTCGCGCTGTCGAACAAGCATCCCGAGGAGCTCGCGACGCCGGACGGCAAACGTTCGCTCGCGAACGAGCTGCGGGAGCTGATCGCGCAGCCGACGCAGCCGGGCAACCAGCGCGCGAAGGTCGACGAGGTGCTGTTCACCGAATTCGTCGTCCAGTAACGCGGCCGCGAAAGGAGCGCGTATGGGTCACCAGGAGTTCATGTCCCAGGAGGAGGTCGATGCCCTCCTCAAGGGCGTCACGGGCGAAACCGATGCGGTCGACGAGCAGCGCGACACGTCGGGCGTCCGTCCCTACAACATCGCGACGCAGGAGCGAATCGTCCGCGGCCGGATGCCCGGCCTCGAGATCATCAACGACCGCTTCGCGCGCCTGTTGCGGATCGGCATCTTCAACTTCATGCGACGCACGGCGGAAATCTCCGTCAGCCAGGTGAAGGTGCAGAAGTACAGCGAATTCACCCGCAACCTGCCGATCCCGACGAACCTGAACCTGGTGCACGTGAAGCCGCTGCGCGGCACGTCGCTGTTCGTGTTCGACCCGAACCTCGTGTTCTTCGTCGTCGACAACCTGTTCGGCGGCGACGGGCGCTTTCACACGCGTGTCGAAGGCCGCGATTTCACGGCCACCGAGCAGCGGATCATCGGCAAGCTGCTGAACCTCGTGTTCGAGCACTACACGACCGCGTGGAAGAGCGTGCGGCCGCTGCAGTTCGAATTCGTGCGCTCGGAGATGCACACGCAGTTCGCGAACGTCGCGACGCCGAACGAGATCGTGATCGTCACGCAGTTCTCGATCGAGTTCGGGCCGACGGGCGGCACGCTGCACATCTGCATGCCGTACTCGATGGTCGAACCGATCCGCGACGTGCTCAGCTCGCCGATCCAGGGCGAGGCGCTCGAAGTCGACCGCCGCTGGGTGCGCGTGCTGTCGCAGCAGGTGCAGGCCGCCGAGGTCGAGCTGACCGCGAATCTCGCCGAGATCTCGGCGACGTTCGAGAAGATCCTGAACCTGCGCGCGGGCGACGTGCTGCCGCTCGAGATCGAGGACACGATCACCGCGAAGGTCGACGGCGTGCCGGTGATGGAATGCGGCTACGGAATTTTCAATGGTCAATATGCGTTGCGCGTGCAGAAGATGATCGGCGCGAGCGATTCGATGAAGGAAGGTGGATATGAGTGAGCTGAACCAGACGCCCGACGACGACATGCAGGCGATGGCCGATGCGGCCCTCGCGGCATCGGCCGCCGCGGCATCGGCCGCCGACGCGAAGGCGCCGGCCGCGGCCGACGAAGAGCAGGGCCTCGACGACTGGGCGGCCGCGCTCGCCGAGCAGAACCAGCAGCCGGTGCCGGCCGGGGCGACGGGCGCCGGCGTGTTCCAGCCGCTGTCGAAGGCCGCGGCGAGCTCGACGCACAACGACATCGAGATGATCCTCGACATCCCGGTCAAGATGACCGTGGAACTCGGCCGCACGAAGATCGCGATCCGCAACTTGCTGCAGCTTGCGCAGGGGTCGGTCGTCGAGCTCGACGGCATGGCCGGCGAGCCGATGGACGTGCTCGTGAACGGCTGCCTGATCGCGCAGGGCGAAGTCGTGGTCGTCAACGACAAGTTCGGTATTCGCCTGACCGACATCATCACGCCGGCCGAACGCATCCGGAAGCTGAATCGATGAACGTCGTGAAGCCAGGCCGGCGCGGGTGCCGCGCGATGGCGGCGGTGCTTGCCGTCGCCGCGTCGCTCGCGTGCGCGCCGGCCGGCGCCGCCGACATGAACGCGGTGAACCACGCCGGTTCGATCGCGTCGAGCGTGACGGTCGGTTCGGCCGTGCCGTCGCTCGGCATCGGCGCGGTGCTGCAGACGCTCGTCGGGCTCGCGGTCGTGATCGGCCTCGTGTTCGCGTGCGCATGGCTCGCGCGCCGCTTCGGCTTCCAGCCCGCGCGGCGCGGCGGCCCGCTGAAGGTCGTATCGAGCGTCGGGCTCGGCGCGAAGGAAAGCGCGACGATCGTCGAGATCGGCGACACCTGGCTCGTGCTCGGCGTCGCGCCGGGCAACGTGCGCCTGCTGCATACGCTGCCGGCCGGTTCGGTGGCCGCAGTCGCGGGCCCGGCCGCGTCCGACGCGTCCGCCGGCGGCGCTTCGCCCAGCGCCGGCCTGCCCGGCACGTTCGGCTCACGGTTTCGCGACGCGCTCGCGGGCGAAGCCGCGAAACGCCTCGGGCGCGGCAAGGACCGCTGACATGGCGCCGCGCCCTCTTTCCGACTTCGCATTCCGATGAAACACGCCTTCCTGCGGCGCGCCGCGCGCGTCGCGCCCGTGCTGATCCTCTGTCTCGCCCCTGCGCTCGCGTATGCGCAGGCGAACGGCCTGCCCGCGTTCAACGCGAGCCCGGGCCCGCACGGCGGCACCACCTATTCGCTGAGCGTGCAGACGATGCTGCTGCTCACGATGCTGTCGTTCCTGCCGGCGATGCTGCTGATGATGACGAGCTTCACGCGGATCATCATCGTGCTGTCGCTGCTGCGCCAGGCGCTCGGCACCGCGACGACGCCGCCGAACCAGGTGCTCGTCGGCCTCGCGATGTTCCTCACCTTCTTCGTGATGTCGCCGGTGCTCGACCGCGCGTACAACGACGGCTACAAGCCGTTCTCCGACGGCTCGATGCCGATGGAGCAGGCCGTGCAGCGCGGCGTCGCGCCGTTCAAGACCTTCATGCTGAAGCAGACCCGCGAGACCGATCTCGCGCTGTTCGCGAAGATCTCGAAGGCCGCGCCGATGCAGGGCCCCGAGGACGTGCCGCTGTCGCTGCTGGTGCCCGCGTTCGTCACGAGCGAGCTGAAAACCGGCTTCCAGATCGGCTTCACGGTGTTCATCCCGTTCCTGATCATCGACATGGTCGTCGCGAGCGTGCTGATGTCGATGGGGATGATGATGGTGTCGCCGTCCACCGTATCGCTGCCGTTCAAGCTGATGCTGTTCGTGCTGGTCGACGGCTGGCAGTTGCTGATCGGCTCGCTCGCGCAGAGCTTCACGTAAGCGGAGGAACACGCGCGATGACGCCCGAACAAGTGATGACGCTGGCGCACCAGGCGATGATGGTCGGCCTGCTGCTCGCGGCCCCGCTGCTGCTGGTCGCGCTCGCGGTCGGCCTCGTCGTGAGCCTGTTCCAGGCCGCGACGCAGATCAACGAAGCGACGCTGTCGTTCATCCCGAAGCTGCTCGCGGTGGCCGCGACGCTCGTGATCGCCGGCCCGTGGATGCTGACGACGATGCTCGACTACCTGCGGCAGACGCTGCTGCACGTCGCGACGCTCGGCGCCGGCTGAGCCGCACGTCCGCCCCCCTTTTCCCGCGATGTTCTCGGTTACCTACGCGCAGCTCAACGGCTGGCTGACGGCTTTCCTGTGGCCGTTCGTGCGGATGCTCGCACTCGTCGCGACGGCGCCGATGGTCGGCCACGCGGCCGTGCCGGTGCGCGTGAAGATCGGCGTCGCCGCGTTCATGGCGCTCGTCGTCGCGCCGACGCTCGGCGCGATGCCGGACGTCACCGTGTTCTCCGCGCAGGGCATCTGGATCGTCGTCACGCAGTTCCTGATCGGCGTCGCGATGGGTTTCACGATGCAGCTCGTGTTCGCGGCCGTCGAAGCGGCCGGCGACTTCATCGGGCTGTCGATGGGGCTCGGCTTCGCGACCTTCTTCGATCCGCACTCGAACGGCGCGACGCCCGCGATGGGCCGGTTCCTGAATGCGGTCGCGATGCTCGCGTTCCTTGCCGTGGACGGCCACCTGCAGGTATTCGCCGCGCTCGCCGCGTCGTTCCAGTCGCTGCCGGTGTCGGCCGACCTGCTCCACGCGCCGGGCTGGCGCACGCTTGCCGCGTTCGGCGCGACCGTGTTCGAGATGGGGCTGCTGCTTTCGCTGCCGGTGGTCGTGGCGCTGCTGATCGCGAACCTCGCGCTCGGCATCCTGAACCGCGCGGCGCCGCAGATCGGCATGTACCAGATCGGCTTTCCCGTCACGCTGATCGTCGGGTTGCTGCTCGTGCAACTGATGGTGCCGAACCTCGTGCCGTTCGTGTCGCACCTGTTCGACATGGGGGTCGATGCGATGGGGCGGGTGCTGATCGGGTGGCGGTAAGGCGCCCTGTCGACCCACGTCGATGCTCGTTCGCGTCACTCGGGCGGGACTCATCCCCTCCCGCCGTGAGTCTCCCTGCGGCACGCGCGCGTTCGGCGTCGACCGTGCCCCTTTTTTCGTCCTTTCCGCGGCGCCGTCGAATGCCCGCCGCCCGACCGCCCCGTGCCGCAACCGGCCCGACCGCGCTTCCGGCCCGTCCGGCGGGCAATCGCGGCCGATGCCCGCACGTTCGGCTCACATCGGCGCTTGACCTCGGCCGACCGACTCGCTAGCGTTTCGGGTTTGCCCCGGGCGGCCCTTGCCGCCGGTGCCGTGAGCGCGCCCGACGTCCTGGCGCGCACGGCCGGGCTCCGATGGAAAAGACGATGCACAAACTCGATGCGGCCAGCCCGCAGGCGATGTCGACGGATTTCACCGCCGACAACGTCGCGCGCCTGAAGGCGCTGTTCCCCGAACTCGTGACCGAAGGCCCGCACGGCGCGTCGGTCGACGTCGACGTGCTGAAGGCGCTGGTCGGCGAACGCACGCTCGGCGACGCCGACGAGCGCTACGGTTTTCACTGGCACGGCAAGCGCGCCGCGCGCCAGGCCGCGCTCACGCCGTCGACGGGCACGCTGCGGCCGTGCCCCGACGACAGCGTCGCGTGGGACGACACGCGCCACCTCGTGATCGAGGGCGACAACCTCGACGTGATGAAGCTGCTGCACAAGAGCTACGCGGGCAAGGTGAAGCTCGTCTACATCGACCCGCCGTACAACACCGGCAACGATTTCGTCTATCCGGACGACTTCAGCGACAGCATCCGCCACTACCTGGCGATGACCGGCCAGACCGAAGCCGGCGTGAAGCGCAGCACCAACACCGAGGCGAACGGCCGGTTCCACACCGACTGGCTGAACATGATGTATCCGCGCCTGAAGCTCGCGCACGCGCTGCTGTCCGACGAAGGGCTGATCGCCGTGCACATCGACGAGCACGAAGTGCATGCGCTGGTGCTGATGCTGCGCGAGATCTTCGGCGAGGAAAACGAGCTCGGCGTGGCCGTGTGGGACAAGCGCAACCCGAAGGGCGACGCGCGCGGCATCGCGTACCAGCACGAATCGCTGGTGCTGTTCGCGCGCAACGCCGAGACGCTGCTCGAACGCGCGCCGCTCAAGCGCCCGAAGCGCAACGCGCAGCGCATGCTCGACGCCGCGCACGACGCCGTGTACCGCAGCGGCAACCCGAAGGACGCGCAGAAGGCGTACCGCGCGTGGATGAAGGCGCAGACCAACCTGTCCGGCGGCGAGGCGATGTACGACCGGCTGTCGGCGGAAGGCCGCGTGTACCGTCTCGTGTCGATGGCGTGGCCGAACAAGAAAAAGGCGCCGGAAGAATACTTCACGCCGCTGATCCACCCGGTCACCGGCAAGCCGTGCGCGATGCCGGCGCGCGGCTGGCGCAACCCGCCCGCGACGATGCAGGCGCTGATCGAGCGCGGCCAGATCGAATTCGGCCCGGATGAAACCACGCAGCCGCAGCGGATCTACTACCTCGACGAGAACATGTACGAGAACGTGCCGTCGGTACTGCCGTTCGCCGGCTCCGACGACGCGCTGCTGAAGGCGCTCGGCATCCCGTTCGACCTGCCGAAGCCGGTCGACTTCGCGGCCGCCGTGATCGGCTGGTGCACGCGCGGCGACGACATCGTACTCGACTGCTTCGCCGGCTCCGGCTCGACGGGCCACGCGGTGATGCAGGTGAACGCGACCGACGGCGGCGCGCGCCGCTACGTCCTCGTGCAGCTGCCCGAGGCGCTCGATCGCCGCGACAAGACGCAGACCGCGGCCGCCGATTTCTGCGCGAAGCTGAAGAAGCCGCTGACGCTCGCCGAAGTGACGAAGGAGCGCCTGCGCCGCGCCGCGCAGCAGGTCGCGCGCGACTATCCGGAAAGCTATGGCGACCTCGGCTTTCGCGTGTACCGGCTCGACACGACCAACGTGATCGAGTGGGACCCGCGCCGCGACGACTTCGACCATGCGTTGTTCGCATCCGTCGAACACGTGAAGACGGGCCGCACCGAGGACGACCTGCTCGCCGAGCTGACGCTCAAGCTTGGGCTCGACCTGTGCACGCCGGTCGAGCACCACCAGGTGGCCGGCAAGGCGGTGCACCTGATCGGCCGCGAGATCGTCGCGTGCTTCGATGCGCGCCTGTCGCGCGACGATGCGGGCCCGCTCGCCGACGGCATCGTCGACCTGCTCGATGCGAGCGGCGCGTCGCGCGACGTCACGTGTCTGTTCCGCGACAACGGTTTCGTCGACGACGTCGCGAAGCTCAATCTCGCCGCGCTGCTCGAACAGCACGGCGTGAAGCGCGTGCGGAGCCTGTGATGCGGCTGCATTTCGAAGCGGATCTCGACTACCAGCGCGAGGCGATCGACGCCGTCTGCGACCTGTTTCGCGGCCAGGAGTCGTATCGCGGCGATTTCAGCGTGCTCGCGAACGCCGCGCCCGGCACGACGGCCGCCGCACAGGGCTCGCTCGGCTTCGCGGTGTCGGAGCAAGGCGTCGGCAACCGGCTGTCGCTGACCGACGACGCGCTCGCGCGCAATCTCGCCGACGTGCAGTTGCGCGGCGGGCTGCCGCCGTCCGGCCTGCCCGGCTCGCGCGACTTCACCGTCGAGATGGAGACGGGTACCGGCAAGACCTACGTGTACCTGCGCACGATCTTCGAGCTGAACCGCCGCTACGGCTTCACGAAGTTCGTGATCGTCGTGCCGTCGATCGCGATCAAGGAAGGCGTGCACAAGACGCTGTCGATCACCGAGGATCACTTCCGCGCGCTGTACGCGGGCGTGCCGTACGACTACTTCCTGTACGACTCCGCGAAGCTCGGCCAGGTGCGCCACTTCGCGGCGAGCGCGGCGATCCAGATCATGGTGATGACGGTCGCCGCGATCAACAAGAAGGAGATCAACAATCTCTACAAGGACAGCGAGAAGACCGGCGGCGAGAAGCCGATCGACCTGATCCGCGCGACGCGGCCGATCGTGATCGTCGACGAGCCGCAGAGCGTCGACGGCGGGCTCGAGGGGCGCGGCCGCGAGGCGCTCGCCGCGATGGCGCCGCTCTGCACGCTGCGCTATTCGGCCACGCACGTCGACCGGCATCACATGGTGTACCGGCTCGATGCGGTCGACGCGTACGAGCGCAAGCTCGTCAAGCAGATCGAGATCGCGTCGGCGATCGTCGAGGACGCGCACAACAAGCCGTACGTGCGGCTCGTCGGCGTGTCGAACCGGCGCGGCGCGATCAGCGCGCGCGTCGAGCTCGACGTCGCGACGGCGGCTGGCGTGAAGCGCCAGATCGTGTCGGCCACCGACGGCGACGATCTCGAACGCCTGACCAGGCGCGCGCTGTACGCGGGCTTGAGGATCGGCGAAGTGCACGCGGTGAAAGGCGCCGAGTACGTCGAGCTGCGCCATTCGGAAGGCGAGGCGTTCCTGTCGCTCGGCGAGGCATTCGGCGACATCGACACGCTCGCCGTGCAGCGCGAGATGATCCGCCGCACGATCCGCGAGCACCTCGACAAGGAGCTGCGCCTGGCCGAACGCGGCGTGAAGGTGCTGTCGCTGTTCTTCGTCGATTCGGTCGAGCGCTATCGCCGCTACGACGAGAACGGGATGCCCGTGAAGGGCGACTACGCGCTGATCTTCGAAGAGGAATATGCGCGCGCGGCGCGCGTGCCGGCCTACCGTGCGCTGTTCGACGGCGTCGACGTCGCGCTCGAGGTCGAGCGCGCGCACAACGGCTACTTCTCGATCGACCGCAAGGGCGGCTGGACCGACACGAGCGAAAGCAGCGCGGCGGCCCGCGAGAACGCGGAGCGCGCGTACGGCCTGATCATGCGCGAGAAGGAGGCGCTGCTGTCGTTCGACACGCCGCTGAAGTTCATCTTCTCGCACTCGGCGCTGAAGGAAGGCTGGGACAACCCGAACGTGTTCCAGATCTGCACGCTGCGCGACATCCAGACCGAACGCGAGCGCCGCCAGACGCTCGGCCGCGGGCTGCGTCTCGCCGTCGACCAGGACGGCGAACGCGTGCGCGACCCGGGCGTGAACACGCTCACCGTGATCGCGACCGAGCGCTACGAGTCGTTCGCCGAGAACCTGCAGAAGGAAATCGAGGCCGATACGGGCATCCGCTTCGGGATCGTCGAGGAACACCAGTTCGCTGCGCTGCCGGTGCAGGAAGACGACGGCCCCGCGCATGCGCTCGGCATCGAGCTGTCGCGCGTGCTGTGGAACCATCTGCACGAGCAGGGCTACGTCGACGCGCAGGGCAAGGTGCTCGACCGGCTGAAGGATGCGCTGCGCCAGAGCGCGCTCGTGCTGCCGGACGCGTTCGAGCGGCTGCGCGCACCGATCGTCGCGACGCTGCGCAAGCTGTCGGGCCGCTTCGCGGTGCGCAACGCCGACGAGCGCCGCGCGATCGCGTTGCGGCGCGACGCGTCAGGCAAGGCCGTCGTGTTCGGCGAGGATTTCCGCGCGCTGTGGGACCGCATCCGCCATCGCACCGTGTACCGCGTCGAGTTCGACAACGCGAAGCTGGTGCGCGACTGCACGGCCGCGCTGCGCGACGCGCCGGACATCGCGCGGGCGCGGCTGCAGTGGCGCAAGGCCGAGATCGACATCGGCAAGGCCGGCATCGAGGCGATCGAGGTGGCCGGCGCCGGCACGGTGCTGCTCGACGAAGGCGAGTTGCCGCTGCCCGACCTGCTCACCGAGTTGCAGGACCGTACGCAGCTCACGCGCCGTTCGCTCGCGACGATCCTCGCCGACAGCGGCCGGCTCGACGATTTCCGCGTGAATCCGCAGCAGTTCATCGCGGTGGCGGCCGACGCGATCAACCGCTGCAAGCGGCTCGCGCTCGTCGCGGGCATCGCGTACCGCAAGCTCGGCGAGCGCCACGTGCATGCGCTCGAATCGTTCGAGAGCGAGGCGCTGACCGGCTATCTGCGCAATCTGCGGCTCGACGCGCGCAAGTCGATCCACGAAGCGGTCGTGTGCGAGACGGACGCCGAACGCGCGTTCGCCGATGCGCTCGAAGCGCACGACGGCGTGAAGCTGTACGCGAAGCTGCCGGCGTGGTTCCGCGTGCAGACGCCGCTCGGCAGCTATCACCCGGACTGGGCCGTACTTGCGGAGCAGGATGGCGGCGAGCGGCTGTACTTCGTCGTCGATACGCCGAATACGGACGGCCACGTGCCGAGCGAGCACGAGCGCGCGAAGCTCGCGTGCGGCGAAGCGCATTTCCGTGCGCTGGCCGATGGCGACGGCGCGGCGCGCTTCGTGCGCGTCAGGCACGTCGACGCGCTGTTCGAACCTGCGGCGCCGCTGGCAGGCGCGAGGCGGTGAGACGAAGGGCGGCGACGAGTCGCCCTTTTTTGTCGGCGTGGCCGGGCCTTTATCGATCGCGCCACGCACGATGCGCGCCGCACGACGTCGTAAATGATCGTAACGATGCGTGCGCACGCATTCGTCGGATCAATCCGGGGCGTGCATGAACGCGGGAACGAAGCACCGGCGCGACGCCACGGCATCGCGCCGGCGGCGAGGTCGCTTACTGCGCCGGCTGCATGCCCTGCGCGGCGGCCTTGTGCTGCGCGGCCTGCTCTTGCGCCTGCTTCTTCGCCATGTGATGACCGACGATACAGCCGCCGACCGCGCCGACCACCGCGTGGTGCCCCGCGTAGTGGCCAGCCACACCGCCGACCACCGCGCCCTTCATGCAGCCCGCCGCGTGCGCGCTGCCGATCGTTGCGAGCGCAACGACCGCGGCGGTTGCATACCGTCCGATGTGCCGGATGGAATTCATGCGATCACTCTCCTCGTGTTGTCGTGATCCGTGTTCGCGCGAGCGGGTCGCCGCGCTCAGTCCCAACGGCCGCGCCAGCCGCCACCGTCACGCCAGGCGCGCTCGCGCCACTCGTGTTCGCGCCATTCACGGCGGCGCCACTCGCGTTCACGCCATTGACGCGCACGCCAGTCGTCGCGATAGCCGACCGGCGCGTACATCACCGGCGGAGGCGGCGCCACGTAGACGGGCGCCGGCGCCGCATAGGCGGGCACACCGATGCCGACCGACAGGTCGACGTGGGCCGATGCGACGCCCGAAGCTGCCAGCGCCGCTACACCGAGAACTGCACCGAGAATAAGTTTCTTGCTCATTTCGCGACTCCCTGCACGTGTCGTGCGTCATGTGACTACGGTTCGAAGTCTAGGCACCGTGCGCCGACACAGGTGAAACGGGTATGCGAGACAGGTAACGGACGTTTACGGGTGCCCGCAAAGCCTTGTGGAACAGGGAAGAGACGGTATTCCACACACCGTTGCGGCGATGCATCGGGCCGGTAAAAAGGGGATTTTCGGCACGAAACCGGGCAACCGGATCGAACCCGCCGGTGTGCATGGCGAGCGAACCGCCCTCACCGTGCGGCGCGAGCGGTTCGTGGCGGCGCGCGTTACGCGCGGATATCGTCGACGCTGCGCAGCCAGTGCACGCTGAACAGGTTGTCCGCGTCGGTCCACACGGTATCGGGTTCGAACCCGGCGCGGCGCGCGATCGCACGAAAGCCGTCGATCGTGAACTTGTGCGAGTTTTCCGTGTGGATGCGCCCGCCGGCCTCGAAGCGGAACGCGTGGCCGCGCACGTGCACGGTCTGCGCGACGTCGCTGACGAGATGCATCTCGATGCGCTGCCGCTCGCGGTCGTAGAACGCGCAATGCGAGAACGCATCGACGTCGAAATCCGCGCCGAGCTCGGCATTCGCACGCGCGAGCAGGTTCAGGTTGAACTGCGCGGTCGCGCCCTGCGCGTCGTTGTACGCGCGGTGCAGCGTGCGCTCGTCCTTCACGAGATCGACGCCGACCAGCAGGCCGCCGCCGCGCAGCAGCCGCGCCGCGTCGCGCAGGAACGTGTCGGCCTCTTCCGGCGAGAAGTTGCCGATCGTCGAACCGGGAAAGAAGCCGATGCGCCGCCGCGGCGTGTCGGTCAGCGCGGCCAGTTGCTCGGCCTTCGTGTAGTCGGCCGCGAGCGGCGCGACGTCGAGCCACGGATAGGCCGCCCGCAGCCGCGCGGCCGCGCCGTGCAGGTAGTCGGCCGAGATGTCGACCGGCACGTAGCGCGCCGGCGCGTTCGCGTAGTTGCCCGCGAACGCGTCGAGCAGCACGCGGATCTTCTCGAGCGAACCCGCGCCGAATTCGACGATGTCCGCATGCGGGCCGACGCGCCGCACGATCTCGGCCGCGCGATCGCGCAGGATGCCGAGCTCGGTGCGCGTCGGGTAGTACTCGGGCAACTCGCAGATGCGGTCGAACAGCGCGGAGCCGGCCGCATCGTAGAAGTATTTCGGCGGGATGCTGCGCGGCGTGCGCGACAGTCCGTCGATCAGGTCGCGCTCGAACGCGCTCGGCCGCGAATCGCGGGCGGGTTGCAGGCCACCGCTCGTGGCCGTCAGATCAGACGTCTCGCGCAAGTCGCACCCCCGTCAATTGCCAGCGTGCCGCCGGCGGAAAGAAATTGCGGTACGTCGGCCGTTCGTGCCCCGGCGGCGTCGCGATGCTGCTGCCGCGCAGGACCTGCTGGCCGACCATGAACTTGCCGTTGTATTCGGCAGCTACCCCGGCGAGCGGCCGAAAGCCCGGATACGGCTCGTACGACGAACGCGTCCACTGCCAGACGTGCCCGAGCATCTGCCGGATGCCGTCGGCCGCGAACGCGGTTTCCCACTCGAATTCGGTCGGCAGCCGTGCGCCGGCCCATTCCGCGTACGCGGCCGCTTCGTAGAAGCTCACGTGGCATACCGGCGCGTCGGGCGCGAGCGGCTCGACGCCGTGCAGGCCGAACGTGCGCCGCACGCGCGTGGCGGCCGCATCGTCGTCGTCCGGCATCCAGTACGCGGGCCCCTGCCACCCTTCCCGCTGCACCGTCGCCCAGCCGTCGGACAGCCAGAACTCGGGGCGCGTATAGCCGCCGTCGGCGATGAACGCCGCGAATTCCGCGTTCGTCACGAGGCGGTTCGCGATCTCGTACGGCCGTACGAGTGCCGTGTGACGCGGCCGTTCGTTGTCGAACGAGAACGTGTCGCCGTCGTGGCCGATCTCGACGAGCCCGCCTGGCTGGGGCAGCCAGCGCAGCACGCCGGCGTCGCCCGCGGCCATCGCGTCGCCGTCCGTCGCGTTGCGCGGCCGGAACGCCGGCTTCAACGGATTGCACGAGAACGCGTGCAGCATGTCCGTGACGATCAACTCCTGGTGCTGCTGCTCGTGATGCAGGCCGAGCACGAGCTCGGGTTCGATCGCGTCGAGTAGCGCCGCATCGGCGCTGGCCAGCGCGCGCAGCATCGCGTCGTCGACGTACTGCCGGTACGCGTGCACCTCGTCGAGCGACGGACGCGTGAGCAGCCCGCGCTGCGGCCGCGGATGGCGCGGGCCGAGCGCTTCGTAATAGGAATTGAACAGGAACTGGAAGGCGGCGTCGAACGGCGCGTAGCCGGGCACGCGGCGCATCAGCACGACGGTTTCGAAGAACCAGGTCGTATGCGCGAGATGCCATTTCGTCGGACTCGCGTCGGGCATCGACTGCACGGCCTGGTCTTCGGCGGACAGCGTCGCGGTCAACGCGACGCTATGGGCGCGCACGTCCTGGTAACGGCGCTGAAGCTGGGATGCAAGAAGGCTCATCGGTTTACCGTTCACGTCGCGATTCGCTGCGTTGCGTTGCCGGAAAAGGGAAAGCCTTGCGCGGATGCGCGCGGCTGACGTGCGATTTGCTGCTGCGTCGTCGGGCAGCCGGCGCGCGCGCCGGGCCGCGGATGCGGCGTCACTTCATCTGCCCGTGCAGAACAGTATGGTCCAGAAATGTGAACGTCGCGAATCGGATTTCGGATGAAACGAAGGCGAAAGAAAAATGAAAGCATGCGTGGTGTCGGCATCGCCCGTGCAGCGGACCATCGATGCCCTGTCGTGGTGGGGTTCGGCGACGGGGGCAATACGCGTGCCCGCCGCTGCATGCTGCTGACGCCCGGTGACAGCCGCACGGCGTGCGTGAAAGGTCGATGACGCGCGTGGGTCGGAGGCGCGGCGTCCCGCGGACGATTCGTCAGTCGATATCGCGTTGTTCTCCGTGCCCCGCTCAACGCCTCTGCCCTACGCTGGCAGCCGCTTTCTTCTCCGGCCGCAAAAAATTTTTTACGCCGATGTCACACGCGCGGGGGGCTCGCTCGTCATATCGGCGGAACCCACACGAAAGGAGAAGGAACCATGACTGCGAAACTCAATCCGTTTGCCGCCGCCCCCGCGTTGATGAAGCAATGGATGACCGTGTCGGTCGCCGCTGCCGGGAGCCTCGAGCCGACGCTGATCGAGCTGGTCAAGATCCGCGCGTCGCAGATCAATGCATGCGCGAACTGCCTTAACATGCACACCGTCGAGGCGCGCGAACAAGGCGAGACCGAGCAGCGCATCTACCTGCTGTCCGCGTGGCGCGAAGCGCCCTGCTACACCGACCGCGAACGCGCGGCGCTCGGCTGGACCGACGCGCTCACGCGGCTGTCGGACGGCCACGCCGCGCACGAAGCGGCCCATGCGGCGCTGAACGACCATTTCAGCGAGGAGGAACAGGTGAAACTGACGGTGATGATCAACGTGATCAACGGCTGGAACCGGCTCGCCGTCGGCTTCGGGCTGTGGGTCGACCCGGCCGACGCGAAGGCCGCCGCCGCGAAGATGGTGGCTTGATGCCGAACCTCGACCCGGCCAGCGGCGGCGCCGACGAACGGGCCGACGCGGCGGCGAGCTTCGATCCGCTGCGTCGCACGCTGATCCGCGTCGCGTACCGGATGCTCGGTTCCGTCGCGGATGCCGAGGACATGGTGCAGGAGGCGTTCATCCGCTGGATGGACGTCGACCGTACCGACGTGCGCGTGCCGGAAGCGTTCCTGCGCCGCATGGTGATGCGCATGTGCCTCGACCAGTTGAAGTCCGCGCGGTATCAGCGCGAGACCTATATCGGCCCGTGGCTGCCCGAGCCGGTCGTCGAGGAAGACGAACAGGACGACGTCACGCTGCCGCTGCTGCTTGCACTCGAACGGCTGTCGCCGCTCGAACGCGCGGCGTTCCTGCTGCACGACGTGTTCGGCGTCGAATTCGATGAAGTGGCCACGACGATCCGGCGCGATCCGGCCGCATGCCGGCAGCTCGCCGCGCGGGCCCGCACGCACGTGCGCGACGCGCGGCCGCGTTTTCATGTCGAGAAGCAGCGCGGGATCGAACTGGCCGAAGCGTTCTTCGCGGCGTCGCGCAGCGGCGACATGCGCGCGCTCGGCGCGATGCTTGCGGAGGATGTGAGCCTGCATTCCGACGGCGGCGGCAAGCGCGCGGCCGCCGGCAAGCCGGTGTTCGGCTTCGAACGCGTGATGCGGGTGCACGCGCACCTGGCCGAGTTGTTCGAGACGCATGCGTCGAAGCTCGTGCGGGCCGGGTTCATCAACGGGCTGCCCGGGTTCGTCACACTGGAAGCCGACGGCGAGCTGCAGACGACCGCGCTCGAGATCGACGACGGCAAGATCGTCGCGATCTATGTCGTGCGGAATCCTGATAAATTGAGGCATCTGCATTGAGCGTGCGCGGGTGGCGTGCGGGTTCAAGCGGCCACCCTGCCCGCTTTCTCGTTCGATCCGGCGCGAGCCGATGACGTCATCGGAATGCGGCCACCAAGGCGTGAATGAGCGACGTCGCGTAACAGAAAAATACGAACGCGACGGCAAAGCCGATTACCGCGAGCCAGTTCGTGCCGCCTTGCACGCTCAGGAGTGCAAGAAAGGAGTCGCCGGGTGCGGAATGGGGACGCAGCCTCGTGATCGCCCGGCGGACATGCGCCTGATAGAAACTGTTGCCATGCAAGCCAAGCATCACCGAAATCCCGATCCCGATTGCGTTGCTCTGACTCGAGTCGAAGAAATTCGGGAAGAACAGCATTTCGATCAGCGAGAGCCCGAATACGATGCCGAATAGCGCCAGCGCATGCCAGTACATGCCGCGGTACGCCATCCAGAACGGCCCCACCAGAAAGGCTGCCCAGTTCCAGGAATGCTTGCTCCTGCGTGTCGCGGCGATTGCCCATTTCGTTTCATACCAGCGGGCCTTTTTCCCAACGTAAGCGGCGATTTCGTCGGTGCTGACGGGTGTGGTTGTCTCGGACATGTGTGTGTTGGCCCTCGGTGGCGCAGCGTGCGCGTTATTGGTATCGGGTCCGCTCACTGCGTCGGCAAGATGTGTGCGCTTTCCCGGGAATGCCGCGGCGGGTCTTTTCGGGTATCGGGACGCGTCGACGGTCGGCCGAGTCTATGCGGCGTACGGCGATGGAGTAAGAGAAGCCGGAGTAGCGTGGATGCGGGCGCGCGGACGAAACGCACGTCGGCTGGTGCTGTGCCGCGCCCTGTGCATACGGCCGCAATTGTGTCGAACCGTTTCGACAGTCAATACGTGTAGCGCGGGATACGGAGAGAAACGTGAAGGCTGGCGCGCGGCCGGATGCTACCCGTCGGCGCAAAGAAAAACGCCACGCGAGGTTGCCGCGTGGCGTTTGTATGTTTGGCGAGCCGCGTTGCCTGTAGGCAAGTTGTGCTGCCGGACCCCTTCATTTTGTTCGTTGGTAGGCTCGATTGGATTCGAACCAACGACCCCCACCATGTCAAGGTGGTGCTCTAACCAACTGAGCTACGAGCCTAAGAAGCCGCGAATTATAGAGAGGGTTTTGGGGGAGCACAAGCCCCTTCGTGAAAATTTCTTGAAACGCGCCACGCCGCGTGCTGACGATCGATGTCGTGCAGCGATGCGTGGAACGTCGGCTTCACATCTGCGCAGCACAGCAAAACGCGTCGATGTGCTGTGGTGTTATCCACATCGCCCTCTGGATAACCGTCCGGCAAGCCTCTGGATTCACAGTGGAACGATTGAGGATATGTCGGCGCGGCTGTGAATCGACGAAAAGTTGTTCTGTGCTGCCGGACGCTGTTCACGTCGCGCACCCAGGGTTATGCATTTCGATTCGCGTTGAAAATTCAGTGCGTTACCGACGTTATCCACTGTGGGGCACAGGGTTTGTTAACTATCACTACGTATATATACGAACCCTGTTAACACCTTTGGATAAGCACAGTCCGTCGACTGTGCTCCGCTCACGCCGTGCGCTTCGTGTAGCGATTGGATGAACGAAGTCGAAAACTGTGGAGAGCATTGACCGATGCTCGGACCAGCCGCTCTGTAGAATTGCCGTCATCCTTGGTGAGCGGTCACGTGAAGACATACGAGGTTCCGATGGTGTCGCGCGGTGCGATTGATCTGTCCGATGGCGAGCGCATCGTCCGGGTGTCGAGCGAAGCGCAGCCATGGGATTGGAAATCAAAGGTGAAATGATGCCGCTGGTGAATTGTTCATATCACGGACGTGTCGGAGGCGAGCTCGTGACTCGTGCTGTGTCCGAACTCGTCAACGATCGTGGCAACTGGAAGGGCGGCCGCGGGGTCGTGCCGTTGACGCTGGTGCGCGATGAGATCGAGTTTCCGGGCTACATGCTCGAATCCGAAGCGACGAAGCCGCTTGAATTGGGCGGGACGCACGCAGGCGGAGGCGTTTATCGGTTCGACGATGACGGGTCGATGGAGACGGCGATCGGATGGTTGACGGCAACGTGTGTTGAATGCCTGAGGGAATTGATGGCCGGGCAGGAAGCAGGATAGAAGCGCGGCGTCTTCGGGGAAGGCGATGACCCAATTGAATTTCGGCGCGGTCGATCGATGCTCCGTCCGGCTCAATACCGCGACGCTGCTCGGCCTGAAGGCGGCCTACGAGGAATTTGCGAAGACCGGGCAGGACCTGCGTAACTTCGAGATCTACATCGAGGACGAAAGTGCAGCCAGGGACGATCCGAAGCCCGAGGACGCCGTCATCGGTGTGACGTTCGCAGCGAAGATGCCTCCAGGCGTGCGCGGGCTCGGCAACGCGAGTCCGGTCGGGACGTCGATGAAGTATGTCGTCTCTCCGGAAACCGGCGAGATTCTCAGGGTTTATCTGATCAAGTGACTTCGGAGGCGATGAAGGTAGTCGGCCTTCATATGTGGATAACCTCGGTACAAAACGATGCGAAACGCTGTGCGGGCAAAAGGTGAGCGCGTGCGCGGATCACAAGCTGGGCCCAACTGGACGGAGAAAAGCAAGCCCTGAGAACGAGGTGCATGCGAAACGAACATCCGGTTTCGTGCGCTTGTCGACAGCCCGTATGTGGACAACCCGCACGCCCAACCAGTCGCATCGCTGTGCTCCGGACAGGTGAGCACCATGCATTCGACCATGCGAATCAGCCCGAACGTCTTGTCTGACGGGGATTTTCCGGAATAGCGCAGGCGATGCGGAGCGTCCTCGCGCGATCCGTAGTGATGGAATGTCTTGTGGATATCGAGCAGCCAACACACTCGAAATTCTGTGCGCTCAACAGGCAAGGGTAAGCGAATTCGGTGCTATCCCCTCATCTATCCCTCCGACGACAGAGGCGTTCTCGGCGAAATAGCGGTGCTTGGGACAATCGGAAGCATCGTCGTCATCGCGGTTTTCCTGGCGCTGGTCTATGCGTACGCGAGCGACCTCAGGACGACCCTGAAATCGGTCAGCCGGGGATCGCGTGTGGCCGAACCCAACAGTGTCTGGTTCCTCTTGCCGTACAACTTCATCGAGGACTTCTTCATTATTTCCAACGTTGTGAAGTCCCTGGAAGGGGAGTCTCGTATCCATCCGGCGCTGTCGGGTTTGCGCTCGTTCGGCCGGATCAGCGGCATCGGGTGGTGTTTTGCTCAGGTTCTTTCGTTGATACCCAATGCCATGGGCTCCATCGCGGTTTTCCTCGGGGTTTGGCACCGGGTGTTTGTGCGCCGAGCCAACAAGATGCTTGCCGGCAGCCAGGTCTCCGTGGCGACTCTACCTGGATGGACAGAGTCGTAGCCTGCCTTGGAAGCCAGATCGCTTACCCGTGCTCGATGTGGATATCCCGTTCCGCAGCGACTCGAAACCCTGTGATTCCAAAGGTGAGGGCGCCGCCGGGGTTCCGATGTGAACAACAGCCCGGGAAAGTCAGTCGAAACGCTGTGCGCTCGACTGGTGAGCATGAGCTCGTTCAAGCCCGCCGGGCCGCCCCACAAAAGCCGCTGACGGCCACCACCAACCGCCACCCGGGCGCGCATCCTACCGCATCAAGTCTGCTGATCGAGCGCCTGCGCGATCGCCTTCTCCCCGACGCTGCCGGCCGGCCCGACTACCGCATAATTGAGCCCGTTCACCGACCCATACCGCGCGAGCAACGCGCCATCCGCGCGTTGCCCGTTCCGCAACAGCCGATGTCCCGATTCCGCCGGCCGGAGATAGAAGCTCAGCGTCCGTCCCGCATCATCCTCATAGAGCACCATCGCAGCAGTAGCGCCGCTATCCGTCGTGAACAACCGCCCACCGACCGGCCTGAACCCCGCCGCGCTCAAATCCGGCAGCTTCGCCGATGCGCCCACGCCTTTGGTGAGCCATCCCTGCAAATCGCCCGCACCGGTCGGCCGGTAATCGACCTTGGCCGTTCGATCGACCACCATCATCTGATAAGCCTTGACCGCATCGCTCATCGGCGCGATCGGCGGCGCCGCGTTCCACCCGCGCGCCTGCCATCCGCCGAACGTTCCGAGCCCGACGCAGAACACGAACGAAGCCGCCATCGCGAACCGCATGCGCGCGCGCTCGGCCCGCCGGCCACGAATCGCGGCCGGATCCAGCGCGGGGTTGTCCGCCGGCATCCGCACGCTCTCGAGCGCGGCCCGCAACCGCTGCGCGTCCTGCTGCCATTGCTTCACCTGTTCCGCGCGGGCCGGATGCAGCGCGAGATAGCGCTCGACCGCGGCGCGCGCATCGTCGTCGAGCTGGCCGTCGACATAGGCCTGAAGGTCATGTTCGTTCGGAGGCGTGTTCATTTTTTCATCAACCGCAAGGAAGGAGCAGGAAGTTCGCCGTCGCTCAGTTGGCGCAGCGCCTGGCGCGCGCGGGACAGCCGCGACATCACGGTGCCGATCGGCACCTCGAGCAGGTCGGCCACTTCCTGATAGGTGAAGCCTTCGACCGCGACGAGCAGCAGCAGGCTGCGCTGTTCGTCCGAGAGCCGGCCGAATGCTTCGAGCGTCGCGCGCGCCGCGAATTCGCGTTCGGCGGACGGCCAGTGCGCTTCGTCGTCGTCGTGGATGCGGCCGAGCAGCCACGCGTAGCGCTTCGCGCTGCGTTTGCCGTCGAGAAATTGTCGGTACAGGATCGTGAAGAGCCAGCTGCGCAGCGACGCGTCGTCGCGCCGGCTCGTCCAGCGCGACAGCGCGCGCTCGAGCGTCGACTGGACGAGATCGTCGGCCGCGTGGACATCGCGCGCCAGCCAGAGCGCGAAACGTCGCAGCCTGGGGATGAGTTCGCGCAATGCTTCGTCGTCGAGGGCGGTGGAGGGCATGGCGGGGCCGGTTGCCGAAAGGGTCGTAGATGCCGCGTAAGACGCCGGCCGGCATCGGTTATTCCCTCCAGCATACGAAAAAACTTTCCGTGGAATAAAGCGGCGCGGGCGGCGTCCTACACGCGTTCGACAATGATCTGACGATCGGGAGTGCATTCATGAAGCAATCTTCTTCTTCGCCGCAGCGCGAGCCCGGGCGCGGGTGGTGGCGCTGGGCCGTGATCGGCGGCGCGGTGGCCGGCGTGGCGGCGGCGTTCGGGTATGCCGGCGGGTGGCTCGCGCCGGCGCGTCTGACCCCGCACCGGCTCGTCGACGCGCTGCAGACCAACAGCGGCATCCATCCCGGCTACCGGCGCAATCACGCGAAGGGCGTGTGCGTGACCGGCTATTTCGAAGGCAACGGCGCGGCGAGCGCGTATTCGGTCGCGCCGTTCTTCAAGCCGGTGCGCACGCCGGTGGTCGGGCGCTTCGCGTTGCCGGGCGGGAACCCATACGCGCCCGACAGCAGCGTGCCGATCCGCAGCCTCGCACTGAAGCTCACCGCGCCGGACGGCCAGCAATGGCGGACCGGGATGAACGCGATGCCGGTGTTTCCGGTGGCGACGCCGCAGGCGTTCTACGAGCAGACGCTCGCGACCCGGCCCGATCCGAAAACGGGCAAGCCCGATCCGGCGAAGGTGAAGGCGTTCTTCGGCGCGCATCCGGAGGCGGCCGCGTTCCTGCAGTGGGTGAAGGGTGCGAAGCCGAGCGCGAGCTACGTCACCGAAAGCTATTACGGGTTGAACGCGTTCTACTTCGTCGATGCGGCCGGCAAGCGCCAGGCGGTGCGGTGGCGCGTCGTGCCCGAGCAGACGGCAGGCGCCGGCGACGTCGCGACGGCCGCGGATCCGAACGTGCTGCAACAGGACGTGACGCAGCGTATCGCGGCCGGCCCGCAGAAGTGGAAGCTGCTGGTCACGCTGGCGGAGCCCGGCGACCCGGTGGACGACGCGACGAAGGTCTGGCCCGCGCAGCGCCCGACGATCGATGCGGGCACGCTCGTGCTCGACCGCGTGGAGGCGCAGGACAGCGGCCCGTGCCGCGACGTGAATTACGACCCGACGGTGCTGCCGCAGGGAATCCAGGTGTCGGGCGATCCGTTGCTGGCGGCGCGCTCGGCCGCGTATGCGGATTCGTATCTGCGGCGCACGAGTGAAGAGGCCGGCGTGGCAGGCGTGGCGCGAGTGAGTGGGGAGGGACGGTGATGAAGGCTTCGACGACGTTTAGTTTGCCGGCGCGGGTGCTGCACTGGGTGATGGCCGCGATGATCCTTGCGATGCTGTTCATCGGGGTGGGGATGGTGGCGTCGGTTTCCGAGCGGCACGAGATATTGGTGGCGATTCACAAGCCGCTGGGTGTGGCCGTGCTGGTGCTGGTGTGCGTGCGGATCGTGGTGCGGATGCTGTCGAAGCCGCCGGCGTTGCCCGACGATCTGCCGTGGTGGCAGAAGGTGGCGGCGCACGGGTCGCATCTCGTGCTGTATGCGCTGATGGTGGCGATGCCGCTGATCGGCTGGGCGATGCTGTCGGCAGGCGGGTATCCGGTGACGCTGGGCGACGGCGTGCAGTTGCCGGCGCTGGTGTCGGCTGATCCGGTGACGTTCGCGTGGCTCCGGGTTGCGCATCGCGTGCTGGCGTATCTCTTCTTCCTGACGTTCCTCGCGCACTTTGCGGCGGCGCTGTATCACGGGCTGATTCGGCGGGACGGGGTGGTGAGGGCGATGGTGGGGCGATAATCGACCGAAGGTTGCGTTCGATACGGCGGGGGCTGTTCAAGGGCGACCGAGGCCGCGCCTGCCATGTCGTCTTATATATGAGCACTGGGAAGGCTCGGTGGCCCCCGCCATAGCACGTCAAAAATATTTCACAAAAGGGGTTGCGGAGACTGGGGCAGATGCATAGAATCACGCCTCTTTCGCGCTAACGGAAACGCGGCGCGGGGGAAGAAGAGGGAAGCGGTGCTGTTGAAGTCGGTTTTATCGATTCCAGTGCACGCGAAATTAAACCGCAGTCGTCGCAACGAAGTAGTTAAAAAAGTTGTTGACGAGTCTCAAAAAACGGTTGATAATCTCGCTTCTCTGCTGCTGAAAACGCAGCGCTGCTGGGAAACACGGAGTTTCTTGCAGACGTGCTCTTTAAAAATTAACAGCCGATAAGTGTGGGCGCTTGATGAAAGCGAGCTGATCCTCGGATCAGATAGCGAAAGTATCAAGAGTCTCACACTAAAGTAAGTCAGGTTTATGAAGTGATTCATATT
>NZ_NKEY01000009.1:0-766416 GCF_002223285.1 Burkholderia sp. AU16482 | reverse complement strand
CGCGCGACACCGTGCAATCGCGCCTGCCGGATCCGGAATGGCTCGAGCGCTGGCTCGACGAGCAGATCCGCTTCGACGGCGAGTGGGAGAAGAAGGTGGTCGAGCGGATCCTGCACAACCTGTCGATTCTGTTCGAACGCACGTTCGCGACCGCGCAGGAGCTGAACCGCTATCGCCGCGAAGTGACCGCGCGGGCGAATGAGGTGCCGGGCAACGCATAGTGAATGGGCCCTCGCGCGGCGCGGCGGCCACCGGATTCCGGCCGACAGGCGAACCCGATGTACGCCGATCGGCATTGCCGGCCGGCGGTTATTCATTTCCGGAAATAATCGGCTCATCAGTTTCTTGAACTCGCATGGCAAGCTTGAATGTCGTGTGTTTAGTATTGTTCAATAAACGTTGAATTCCGGATTTAAAAGGCATTTGCTTGCCTGTTGCGGGCGGTTTGTTTTTTCGCAATCCGGAAAACATAATGAATAGTCGGCTGATTGAAATTGAATTGTATGCGTCGGATGCCGGCTTTCCCGGTGTGAAGCAATCGCCGAGGCAGCGGCGGATTTCACCGGTAAATGCCTGTTTTGGCGAGAGTTTTACCGCTGTCTTCGAGCCTTCCATTCACTTGCATATCGATTTACAAAATCACTACCCGATAATATTTGTGTAAGAAAATATCGATGCAACGAAATTCGATAGATAAATACAAGTGTCACGATTGAAAATAAGAATGGAATGCATCCGTGCTTTCACTATAAAATCGTTTCAGAATCCAAATAGGAGAGACGATTCAGGGAGACGAGCGGCAACTTGCCTGTCGGTGGGTGCAACTTTGAGGCGGCGGTATGGCTAATGTGAGATTGGCAAAGAGATTGAGAAGTTTGCCTTCGCTGGATTTCCTGAGAGGCTTCGAATGCGCGGCGCGCCATTTGAGCTTCACGCGTGCGGGGCAGGAACTGAACGTCACGCAGTCGGCCGTGAGCCGCCAGGTCAAGGCGCTCGAGGAGCAGCTCCGGATCGAGCTCTTTCATCGGCACATTCGTTCGCTGACGTTGACCGACAAGGGGCGCGAGTTGTACGACGCGATCTCGTTCGCGTTGTCCGATCTCGAATCCGTCGTCGGCAAGCTGTCGTCGAGTGTCGGCCAGCGCGCCATCTCGTTGTCGACCACCGTCTCGTTCGCCGCGCTGTGGCTGATTCCGCGCCTCGGTTCGTTCCGCGCAAGCTATCCGGACATCGACGTGCGCGTGTCGGCCACGAGCGAAATCGAAGATCTCAAGCGCAAACGTTTGCATCTGGCCGTGCGCTATGCCGGCCCGTATACGTCGACCGACGATACGGACGTGCTGTTTCGCGAGCGTGTCGTGGCCGTATGCAGCCCGAGCCTGATGACGGCGGCGGGCGACGCCGCGTCGATGAAGCCGGCCGACCTCGACAAGCACGTGCTGCTGCATCTCGACGACCCGCGCGGCGAATGGCCGTGGCACGGGTGGAGCCAATTGCTGAAGGAACTCGGCGTGCCGCGGCTGCGGCCGGCCGGCGCGCTGCACTTCAGCCAGTACGATCAACTGATCCAGGCGGCGGTCGACGGGCACGGCATCGCGATCGGAAGGCGGCCGCTGGTCGACGGGCTGTTGAAGCAGGGGCGGCTCGTCGAGCTGTTCCCGCATTGCACCGTTGCATCGGGCAGCTATGTGCTCGTGCAGAACCCCGATGCTTGCAACGAATTCGATATCGCGGTGCTGACCAACTGGCTGCTCGAACAAGCGTGCCATCCGCTCGTGTCGGAGCACGACACGGCCGGCAGCAACGTGCTGCCGATGTATCGCGTCGGATAGCGCGGCACGGCGAATGCGCGGTGCGCGGCGTCATGCGCAGCCGCTGCAAATTGTGCGATGATGCGCCGCTTCGCGTTCGTCACAGAACGCCGCCATCGCGGAGCCCGTTTCCGGGCTGCCGCCGAGCCCTGACACTCCGGAGGCAGCATGCCCGCACAGCGCATTCAAGGCAGTACCCTGCATTACCACGATCATGGCACCGGGTTTCCGGTGCTGCTCGGGCACAGCTATCTGTGGGACGCCACGATGTGGGCGCCGCAGATCGATGCGCTGTCGAGCCGGTATCGCGTGATCGTGCCGGACCTGTGGGGGCATGGCGAATCGGGCGCGCTGCCGCAAGGCACGCACACGCTCGACGACCTCGCCGCGCACGCGAGCGCGCTGCTCGACGCGCTGGACATCGAACAGTGCGCGGTCGTCGGGCTCAGCGTCGGCGGCATGTGGGGCGCGCGGCTCGCATTGCGCGAGCCGCGGCGCGTGCGCTCGCTCGTGATCATGGACGCGTCGCTCGAAGCCGAGCCCGATGCGACGCGCACCCGCTATTTCGCGATGCTCGATGCGATCGAGGCCGCGGGCCGCATCGCGCCGCCGTTGCTCGACGCGATCGTGCCGCTGTTCTTCCGGCCGGACGTCAATCTGGAGGGCCCGGTGCCGGCCGCGTTTCGCCAAGCGCTCGCGAACCTGCCCGCCGACCGGCTGCGGCAATCGATCGCGCCGCTCGGCCGGCTGATTTTCGGCCGGCCCGATACGCTCGCGGCACTCGCCGAACTCGATGCCGCGCGCACGCTGCTGATGTGCGGCGCGGGCGACATGGCGCGCCCGCCGTCGGAAACCGTGAAGATGGCGAACGTGATCGGCTGTGCGCACACGCTGGTGCCCGACGCCGGCCATATCTCGAACCTGGAAAATCCCGCGTTCGTCACGCGCGCGCTGCTCGACTGGTTCGACGCGCAGCAACTGCAGGCGAACTGACGATCGCGCGAACGGCGACGCCCGCGCAGGCCGCGCGGCGTCGCATCGATCCGCGTCACGCGCGCTCGCTGACCGGCGTGAACTTGCGATCGCGCACACGCGCTTCGTCGGCCCCGCCGCGCACGAGGCTCAACGCTTCCGCGCGGCTCGCGACGCACGGCCCGGAACCGGGCAGCGGCTGGCGCGCGGTCTCGCGCAGCGCGAGCACCGACACGATGCCGATGAACGACGCGCCCATCAGGTAGTACGCGGGCATCATCAGGTCGCCGGTGCGATCGACGAGCCATGCGGTGACGAGCGGCGTCGTGCCGCCGAACAGCGACACCGACACGTTGAAGCCGATCGCGAGCGCGCCGTAGCGGATCCGCGTCGGGAACAGCGCGGGCAGCGCCGACGGCATCACGCCGGTGAACGTCGACAGCAGGATGCCGTAGATCAGCATCCCGCCAAAGATCGGCAGCATGCCGCCGGTGCGGATCAGCATCAGCGCCGGCACCGACAGCGCGAGCAGGCCCACGCAGCCGGCCATCATCACCGGCTTGCGGCCGACCTTGTCCGACAGATGCCCGGCGTACAGCGTCATCGGCATCATCAGCACCATCACGAGCAGCACCATGAAGAGCCCGAGCGATTCGCGCACGTGCAGCGTCGCCGACAGGTAGCTCGGCAGATACGACAGCGCCATGTAGTCGGTCACGTTGAAGATCAGCACGAGGCCGACGCACTGCAGCAGCGGCTTCCACTGTTCGACGAGCAGCGTCGCGAAGCGCTGCTTCGGCCGCGCGCGCTCGTCCGCTTCGCGTGCTTCGGCTTCCTTTTTGAATGCCGGCGTTTCCTCGAGCCTGAGCCGCACGTAGAGGCCGACGAGGCCGAGCGGGCCGGCGATGAAGAACGGCACGCGCCAGCCCCACGACAGCAGCGCTTCCTGCGACAGCGTGGCCGTCAACAGCGCGACCGTGGCCGCGCCGAGCGTATAGCCGATCAGCGTGCCGAACTCGAGGAAGCTGCCCATGAAGCCGCGGCGCTTGTCGGTGGAGAACTCGGCGATGAAGGTGGCGGCGCCGCCGTATTCGCCGCCGGTCGAGAAGCCCTGCACGAGGCGGGCGACGAGCAGCAGGATCGGGGCCATGATGCCGATCGACGCGTAACTTGGAATCAGGCCGATCGCGAAGGTGCCGACGGCCATCATGATCATCGTGGCGGCGAGCACGCGCTGGCGGCCGATGCGGTCGCCGAGCGGGCCGAACACCATGCCGCCGAGCGGGCGCACGAGGAACGCGGCGGCGAACGTGCCGAAGGTGGCGAGCAACTGCGCGGACGGGCTGCTGGACGGGAAGAACACCTTGCCGAGCGTGACGGCGATATAGCTGTAGACGCCGAAGTCGAACCATTCCATCGCATTGCCGAACGCCATCGCGCCAACCGCGCGCTTGAGGACGGCCGGGTCGACGATCGTGACGTCATCCAGCTTGAGGGCCTTGCGCGAAGACCGGGCTTTCGCGGGGTGCGCTTGCGATGAACTCAATGAACGCTCCTGGAATTGCCTTGGCAACCGGCAGGCGCGCAGCGGGGCCGTGCGGGCCGACGGACAGCGAAGGCGGATATCTCGGGGATGCCTCGATGCCGGTGGCGTGACGCGCGCAGCGGACGACACCGGGCAGGCGTGTTGTGCGAACCAGTTTAGAGAAACGCGCGCGAGCGGCTATCGGTCATGCGCCCGGAACCCGGTGGTAAACGACACGCGGGCAGCCGCGCCGGTCGTGCGTGGTCGGGCCTCGGCCCGATGTGCACGCTCATCTCGCCGCGCGCGTGCTGGCGGAAACCAGCAACGCGACGAACGCCGCTTCGTCCGCGCGCAGGCCGCGCGGCGTACGCCGGACCGCGAGCGTGGCGAGCGCGCCGGACTCGAACGCGTCGAGCACGGCCGGATGAATGTAGCAGCGCCGACAGACGGCCGGCGTATTGCGCAGCAGGTCGGCCACCGCGCGCACGGTCTCGACGATCTGCTTGCGCGCATGCGTGACGCCGCGATGCGGCGTGCGCCGCAACAATCCCAGCGCGTGCACGCTGCCGGCCCACGTCCGGTAATCCTTCGCGGTGAAATCGGCGCCGCCGGCCTCGCGCAGGTAGTCGTTCACGTCGGACGACCCGACCGGATGGCGTACGCCGTCGTCGTCCACATACTGGAACAGCTCGTGACCGGGCAGCTCCGCGCAGCGCCGCACGATCCGCGCGACCCGCGCGTCGTCGACCGTCACGTCGTGTTCGATCCCGCTCTTGCCGGCGAAGCGCAGGCGCACCCGGCCGGGCTGGATCTTCAAATGGCGCTTGCGCAGCGTCGTCAGCCCGTACGAGCCGTTTTCGCGCGCGTATTCCGCGTTGCCGATCCGCGCGAGCGTCGTGTCGAGCAAGCGGACGATCGTCGCGACGACCTTGTCGCGCGGCATGCCCGGCAACGCGAGATCGCGCGTGACGCGCGCGCGGATACGCGGCAGCGCCCGCGCGAACGCGGCCATCCGCGCGTACTTGTTCGCATCGCGGGTCGCGCGCCACTGCGGGTGATAGCGATACTGCTTGCGCCCGCGTGCGTCGCGGCCCGTCGCCTGCAGATGGCCGAGCGGATCCGCGCAGATCCACACGTCGGTATAGGCGGGCGGGATCGCGAGCGCGTCGATGCGGGCGATTTCCGCGGCATCGCGAATGCGTGTGCCGTCCTGCGCGTAGTACGCGAAGCCGTTGCGCAGCCGGCGGCGCGTGTAGCCGGGGTGGCGGTCGTCGACATGGCGCAGTGCGGCGACCGTGCCAGAAGCGTGCTGCTTCATGCCGCGGGGCGCCGGCCGGCGACGGCGATGGCGGCGGTGCGCGGCGACCCGCGTTCACGTGCAGCGATCATGCTTGTCTCCTTGGGTTCGCGTGAAGGGCGGGCGTCCGGCATGGGGTGCGAACAGCCATGGCGAGGGAGCAAGAACCGTGCGCCGCCCCGCGCGGGGCGGCCAGCGCGGTTAGGTGTTTATACGTATGCCGATTCGGATATCAGCCCAATCCAACATTTCATTGGAAGGTTATCGGACTTGTTCCTAGACTGATGCGGGGCATGTATACCGCGCCGGCCGGACACGCCGGCCGACGCAGCCCGATCCGCGCCAGCGCCACGCAGAAACACAACAGCGCCGCGGCACACAACGACATCATCGGAGACGGACCATGACATTCATCAGGAAGCTGGCGGCAGGCGCGATCGTCGCCGCGGCGACGGTGCTGGCAGGCGGCGCGCACGCGCAGCAAAAGCCGATCACGCTCGGGTTCTCGCAAGTCGGCGCGGAAAGCGCGTGGCGCACCGCGAACACCGTGTCGGTGAAGAGCGCGGCGAAGGATGCCGGCATCAACCTGAAGTTTTCCGACGCCCAGCAGAAGCAGGAGAACCAGATTCGCGCGATCCGCTCGTTCATCGCGCAGAAGGTCGACGTGATCGCGTTCTCGCCGGTCGTCGAATCGGGCTGGGAGCCCGTGCTGAACGAAGCGAAGGCCGCGCATATCCCGGTGATCCTGACCGATCGCGCGGTCGACGTGAAGGATCCGTCGCTGTTCGTGACGATGATCGGCTCCGACTTCCTCGAGGAAGGGCGGCGCGCGGGCCACTGGATGGAAGAGCGCTACAAGAACGACCCGGGCCCGGTCAACATCGTCGAGCTGCAGGGCACGGTCGGCTCCGCGCCGGCCAACGACCGCCGCGCGGGCCTGCTCGAAGTGATCAAGAACAATCCGAAATTCAAGGTGATCGCATCGCAGAGCGGCGACTTCACGCTCGCCGGCGGCAAGCAGGTGATGGAAGCGTTCGCGAAGACCTACGGCAAGCAGATCAACGTCGTCTACGCGCACAACGACGACATGGCGCTCGGCGCGATCCAGGCGATGGAGGAAGCCGGGATCAAGCCCGGCAAGGACGTGAGCGTCGTGTCGTTCGACGCGACCAAGGGCGGCTTCCAGGCGATGATCGCGGGCAAGATCAACGTCGACGTCGAATGCAGCCCGCTGCTCGGGCCGCAACTGATGAGCGCGGTGAAGGACGTCGTCGCCGGCAAGCCGGTGCCCAAGCGCATCGTGACCAACGAGACGGTGTTCCCGATGAACGTCGCGGCGCAGGTGCTGCCGACCCGGAAGTACTGACCTGTCCGCACGGGCGGCGGCCTGGCGGCCGCCGTCCGGCGACGCTTCGAGGGAGGCTGCATGCAGAGTCCGCCGGTGGTCGAGATGATCGGCATCGACAAGTCGTTTCCGGGTGTCAGCGCGCTGCAGCGCGTCGATTTCCGGCTGTTTCCGGGTGAGATCCACGCGTTGATGGGCCAGAACGGCGCGGGCAAGTCGACGCTGATCAACGTGCTCACCGGCGTGCATGCGCACGATGCGGGCGAGATTCGCGTCGGCGGCGCGCCGGTGAATTTCGCCGCGCCGCGCGAGGCGGAGGCGGCCGGGATCCAGACGCTCTACCAGGAAGTCAACCTGTGCGCGAACCTGTCGGTCGCGGAGAACATCTTCGCGGGCCGGCAGCCGATGCGGCGCGGCGCGATCGACTGGAACACGATTCACGCGCGTGCGCGGGCGGCGCTCGCCGAACTCGACCTGTCGCTCGACGTCACGCGCTCGCTCGACGCGTATCCGATCGCCGTGCAGCAGATGGTCGCGATCGCGCGCGCGGTGTCGGTCGACGCACGCGTGCTGATTCTCGACGAGCCGACCTCGAGCCTCGACGACGGCGAGGTCGCGCGGCTGTTCGACGTGCTGCGCCGGCTGAAGGCGTCCGGCATCGCGATCCTGTTCGTCACGCATTTTCTCGAGCAGACCTATGCGGTGTCCGACCGGATCACCGTGATGCGCAACGGCGAGCGCGAAGGCGAATACCTCGCGCGCGACCTGCCGGTCGACGTGCTGGTCGCGAAGATGACCGGCCGCGAACGCATGTCCGACACGCTGCAGGCGGGCGCGGCGGCGGTCGAGCGTGACGCCGCGGCCGCCGCGCCGTTCCTGTCGATGCAGCAGGTCGGCCGGCGCGGGATGATGAGCGCGCTCGATCTCGACGTGCGCCCCGGCGAGATCGTCGGGCTGGCCGGGCTGCTCGGCTCGGGCCGCACCGAAACCGCGCAACTGGCGTTCGCCGCGGCGCGCCCGGATACCGGCGCGATCGAGATCGACGGCGCGCGCAAGCGGCTCGCGTCGCCGCACGACGCGGTGCGCAACGGCATCGCGTACTGCCCGGAAGACCGCAAGAAGGAGGGCATCGTCGCCGCGCTGTCGATCCGCGAGAACATCGTGCTCGCGCTGCAGGCGCGGCGCGGCTGGTGGCGGCTGATCGGGCGGGCGCGCCAGCGCGAGATCGCCGACACGTATATCGCGCGGCTCGGCATCAAGGCGCGCGACGCGGAGCAGCCGATCGGGCTGCTGTCGGGCGGCAACCAGCAGAAGGTGCTGCTCGCGCGCTGGCTCGCGACGGACCCGAAGCTGCTGATTCTCGACGAGCCGACGCGCGGCATCGACGTCGCCGCGAAGTTCGACATCATGGAGCGCGTGCTGGCGTTGTGCGCGCAGGGGCTCGCGATCCTGTTCATCTCGTCGGAGATCGGCGAGGTCGTGCGCGTGAGCCACCGGATCGCGGTGCTGCGCGACCGGCGCAAGGTCGCGGAATTGACGGGCGCCGATGCGTCCGAGGAGCAGGTTTACCGGTTGATCGCGGGAGGTCAGTCATGACGCGCTTGCGCACGCTGTTTCGTCATCCGCTCGCGTGGCCGGTGCTGACGCTCGCGCTGCTGTTCGCGCTGGACGTCGCGCATCGTCCGGGCTTCCTGTCGATCGTGCTGCTCGACGGCCACCTGTTCGGCGCGCCGATCGACATCCTGAATCGAGCGGCACCGCTCGTGATCGTGTCGCTCGGGATGACGCTCGTGATCGCGACGCGCGGCATCGACATCTCGGTCGGCGCGATCGTCGCGATCGCCGGCGCCGCGGCCGCGACCGTGCTCGAGGCGGACCCGTCGCGGGTCGGCGCGGCGCTGGCCGCGGCGCTCGGCGTCGGGCTGCTGGCCGGTGCGTGGAACGGGCTGCTCGTCGCGTTCGTCGGGATGCAGCCGATCATCGCGACGCTGATCCTGATGGTGGCCGGGCGCGGCGTCGCCCAACTGCTGACGGGCGGCCAGATCATCCCGATCGGCGCGCCCGGCTATCTCGCGCTCGGCGGCGGCTATCTCGCGACCGTGCCGTGCGCGGTGTGGATCGCCGTCGCGACGATCGGCGCGATCGCGTTGCTCGTGAACCGCACGGCGCTCGGGCTGTTCATTCGCGCGATCGGCGTGAACCCGGTCGCGACGCGGCTCGTCGGGCTGCGCTCGGGCGCGATCGTGTTCGGCGTGTATCTGTGCTCCGGCGTGATGTCGGCGCTCGCGGGCATTCTCGCGAGCTCGAACGTGCGCAGCGCCGACGGCAACAACGCCGGGCTGCTGCTCGAGCTCGACGCGATCCTCGCGGTCACGCTCGGCGGCACGTCGCTGCTCGGCGGCCGCTTCAGCCTCGCGGGCTCGGTGCTCGGCGCGCTGATCATCCAGACGCTGACCTACACGACCTATTCGATCGGCGTGCCGCCGGAGGCGACGCTCGTCGTCAAGGCGGTCGTCGTGATCGTCGTGACGCTGATCCAGTCGGACGCGGCGCGCGCGCTGCTGGTGCGGCACGCGTCGCGGCTGCTGCCTTTCGCGCGATCGCGCGCCACCACCACCGGAGCGACGCCGCGATGAACCGTTTCCTTGGCCGCCTCGCCGATCCGCGCACGCTGCCGATCGTCGTGACGATCGTGCTGTTCGTCGCGCTGTTCGGCTTCGGGTCCGTGATGTACACGGGCTTTTTCTCGATGCAGGTGCTGACCGGGCTGCTCGTCGACAACGCGTTCCTGTTGATCGTCGCGATCGGCATGACGTTCGTGATCGTGTCCGGCGGCATCGACCTGTCGGTCGGCTCCGTCGTTGCGCTGACAACGATCTTCTGCGCGGTCGGCGCCGAACGGCTGCACTGGCCCGTGTGGGTGATCGTGCCGCTGGTGCTCGCGTTCGGCGCGCTGTATGGCGCGGCGATGGGCGCGCTGATCCACTATTTCCGGTTGCAGCCGTTCATCGTCACGCTCGCCGGGATGTTCCTCGCGCGCGGTGCGTGCTTCCTGATCACGACGCAGTCGATCACGATCAACGCGCCGGCGTTCCATGCGATCGCGGGCATCAGCGTGCCGGTCGGCGGCGGCACGCTGAGCGCCGGTGCGCTGATCGCGCTCGCGACGCTGGCCGTCGCGATCTACGTCGCGCATTTCACGCGCTTCGGCCGCAACGTGTATGCGGTCGGCGGCAACGAACGCTCGGCGCTGCTGATGGGCTTGCCGGTCGCGCGCACGAAGATCGGCGTCTATGCGCTGAGCGGCTTCTGTTCGGCGCTCGGCGGCGTGGTGTTCACGCTGTACGTGCTGTCGGGCTACGGGCTGCAGGCGCAGGGAATGGAGCTCGACGCGATCGCCGCGACCGTGATCGGCGGCACGCTGCTGACGGGCGGCGTGGGCTACGTGATCGGTTCGGTGTTCGGGGTCGGCATCCTCGGCACGATCCAGGTGCTGATCACGTTCGACGGCACGCTGAGTTCGTGGTGGACGCGGATCGTGATCGGTGCGCTGCTGTGCGTGTTCTGCGTGCTGCAGCGGGTCATCGAGCGGCACGCGACGCGGCGGCGCACCGGCGGCACCGGCCTCGGCGCGCGGCGGCCGGCGCGCGATGCCGCGCCCGCGCGGCCGGCGCCGCCCGAAGAGGACGTCGCGCTGGTCTCGACGATGCGGCGGTCGTAGCGCGCCCGGCCACCCTTGCGCGGAGAGTGCGAAATGAAGCGCGATGGTCCGGTGACGGGCGTGGCCGATGCGCGGCCGGCGAGCATGGCCGCCCGCGCCGTCAGGCCGGCCCGGTCGCGTCCGCCTCGGTGTCGAACGACGTATCCGCGACGCGCGTGCGCTTCAGCGAACCGGCCAGTTTTTCGATTGCGTGCAGATCCAGCGCATCGAGGTGCTCGCGCATTTCCTGCACGAACGGCGCATGATCCGGCTCGGCCACATACCGGCCGAGCCATTCCTCGATATCGGTCAGCCGGCCTTCGCCGGCGAGCACGATCAGTTCGGCGAGCGCATCGGCGGGCGGGCTGCGCATCGCGGGCGCGGCGCTGGCCGGCGCCGCTTCGTCGGCGGGATCGAACCGCCTGACGAGCCCCGACGCCGGCGCGAGCGCATGGCCGAGGGCCGGCGCGACGACCGCGAACGAGAACGTCGTGCCGACGCCCGGCTGGCTCGCGACGGCCAGCTCGCCGCCCATCGCGGCGACGATGCGTTGCGCGATGAACAGGCCGAGCCCGGTGCCGCCGTTCACGGCCTGCACCTGCTGGTACGCGCGGAAGATGTCGGCGGTCGCGCCGATGTCGATGCCGATGCCCGTATCGGCCACCTCGAACAGCAGGCGCCATGCATCGCCTTCGCGCGCCGCGTGAACCGACAGCGTGACCGTGCCGTTGCGCGTGAATTTCGATGCGTTCGACAACAGGTTCAGCAGCACCTGTTGCAGCCGGATACCGTCGATCAGCACCGTGCGCGGCAGCGGCGTGACGGGTTGGTAGACGAACCGGTTGTCCTGCTGCGCGCACAGCGCGACCGCGTAGTGGCCGATGTCGTCCAGCAGCCCGGGCAGGTCGGTGCGGTCGGGCGCGACGCCGAGCGGCTGGAGTTCGGCCTTCGTGAACGCCAGCAATTCGTCGATCAGCGTGAGCTGGTAGCGGATGCTGCGGTCGATCGACCGGATCAGCCGCGCCTGGCCGTGCGTCGCGCCTTCCAGCAGCAGCTTCGCATAGCCGTTGATCGTCGACAGCGGCGCGCGCAGGTCGTGGCTGACATAGCCGAGCGTCTCGATCTTCTGCTGCATGTGCGTCCTCGACTGCTGCAATGCATCGTTGAGCGCCACCGTGCGCCGCGCGACTTCGTCGCGCAGCCGGTCCTGCTCGGTGAGCTGCCAGTGCTCGAGCCGCTTGCGCGCCTCGGTGCGCTGCCGGCCCACGTGGTGGATCCACGCGGCCAGCACCAGCAGGTGCGTCGCGAGCCCGATGATCGCGATGACGGGGTTCGGAAAGACGTCGGACCGGATCCACGACAGCAGCGGCGGCAGCGCATCGCGGCCGTCGAGCATGCGGATCAGCATGTTGAACGTCGCGAAAGCCACAGCGATCAACATCACGCGGGCCGTCGGCGTGCGCCGGATCACGAGCGTCAGCGCCAGGCTGATGTTCACGACCGCGAGCACGGTGTTCAGCCACAGGCAGAACCGGGCGAAGGTCGCCAGATCGCCGAACGCCGCGCCGGCGATCCCCGCGCATTCGAGCGCGAGAAACACCACATACACCGCGCGCATCGGCATCCTCGCCTTCTCGCGATGCGCGACCATCAGGATGAACACGATGAAGCAGGCGACCGACAGGTACACGAAGATCGTTTCGCCGCGCGTCGACCACTCGCGCGCGCCGGGCGACAAGGCCATCGCGAGATAGCCGCGATACGCGGCCTCGAACAGCGCGGTGTTCAGGGTCAGCACGGCCAGCACGAGGAACACGCCGCTGCGCGAGAAAAAGCCGATCAGCAGCGCACACCAGACGAGGGCGAGCAACCCGCCGAAGAAGCCGAAGTTCCACATCGACGCGTGCAATTCCTGCGCGGTCCACGCGTCGCGGGTGAACGCGACCGGCGCGAGCCGCATTTCCTTGCGCGACGTGATGCGGATCAGCACGGGGAGCCGTTCGCCCGCGCGCAGCGTGACGTCGAGGGTCGGGTAGCGCGACGGCGCGTCGCGCGCATCGCCGCGATCGGCCGGGAAGCTGCGCTCGAGCATCCATTGGCCGTGCGGCGCGACATAGAAGTCGGCCCGGTCGACGCGCGCATCGCGAATCGCGAGCACCAGCGGGCGCGTCTCGCTGTCGCGGTTGACCAGCGTCGCGCGCACCCACCATGCCGAGCGCGAAAACATCACGTTGAACGAGGGCGCGGTTGCCGTGGCCGCGTGGCGGCCCGGGTCGGCGAGCCGGGCGGCGACCGCGTCGACGGACAGCGTCCCGCCGGCGTCCTCGAAAACCGATACGGCTTCGAGTCCCGCGGCGTTCGGCGTCGTCGCGGCGCTGGCCGTCGCGCATGTGACGGCCAGCGCCGCAAGAAGCAGGAGTACCGCGCGACATCCGGCCGTCCATGCCGCGTATTGCCTACGCATCGCCGTGGCGCCCCGCCGGTGCGGCCGGCGCGTCGACCGCGTGGCGCTGGCGCCGCCAGTCGGACGGCGTGATGCCGAAGCGTTCGCGGAACGCCGTCGCGAAATTGCCGGGCGTGGAAAAGCCGATTTCCTCGGCGATGTCGCCGATCCCCATCGACGTTTCCGCCAGGAAGTGCATCGCGGCGCGCAGGCGCGTGTCGCGCAGGTACTCGAATACGGTCTGGCCGAGATGATCGCGGAATACGCGGGACAGCCGCTTCTCGTGCGTACCGACCTGCTTCGCGAGATCCTCGAGCGCCGGCGGATGGCGCAGGTTGCGCAGCAGCACGTCGCTCGCCGCGCGCACGAGCGCCGCATCGGGGTTGTCGGGCAATTCGGGCAGGTGCGCGAACGGCTGGCTGCGTCGCACGCGCTTCAGGTGATTGCGAACCCGCGCGATCACTTCCGCCGGCTCGAACGGCTTGACGATGTAGTCGATCGCACCCGTTTCGAGCCCCGCGATCCGATCCTCGAGGTCGCCCGCGGCCGTCAGGATGATGACCGGAATGGATTGCGTGGACGGTGTGGACGCCAGCAGCCGGCTCGCGGCGAAACCGTCCATGCGCGGCATGCGCACGTCCATCAGGATCAGATCGGGCGCGATCGCTTGCGCGCGGTGATAGGCCTGCAGTCCGTCGAACGCGACGCTGATCCGGCACTGCGCGGTGCGCAGGATTTCGGTCAGGAGCCGCAGGTCGTTCGGCCGATCGTCGACGATGAGAATATGCGCGCCAGCGAGATCCGGCGTGATGCGAGGCGATGCCGGACTGGGCAGGCGGGATGGCATGGTTGCGAACGCGTGGGAAGGAGTGGCCTGTCAGGTCGGGGGGCAGTGCTATCTGCACGATTGTTGCAAAAAATTATATGCCGACGGCAACCTCGATTGTGAGGATTCCGTGCGGCGCGTGTGGGCTTGTCGCACGGGCGTAGTGGCGGCAGCGCGGTGGTGTTGTCCGCCCTAGACAAAACGGAGCGGAAAAATGTGCCGAACCGATTTCGCGGGTTTCGGACTTTATTTCCGATTTAATGATTTGAAGAGCCGGAGTGGCCCGGACGATGAATTCGCGCGCGAGATATCGAAATTCGCTGTGTCGGCGTAAATCGAATCCGTTCGTTTCTCGTCATACCGGTTAAGTTTTCGTTGATATCGGCTCGATATTCCTGTTTCTGGAAAATCGCGTTTCCTGAAGATCTGTATGAATGTAAATGCCGTCCGCTCCGGAAAAGGGTTTTTCCGCTGCGGAAAAGGTTTGTTTGGACGAATGCCTGCACACTAGCCCCGGTGCGGCTGGAATCGGTTCTTTCACCGCTTCGGGTCGCCGTGAGGATTGTTGTCGCCGTCGCTCTCAGGGCAGCCGACATTCGATGGCGAATTGAATGATGGCATTCCCGGATGTTGGGAAGTCGGTAACAAAAGAATAACGGGCACGAGGGTAATGAAAACGTCATGATTGGCGAGATTTTTCGACATACAGGGCGAATCGAGAAATGACGGGTTGGGGTGGGTGCAAGGCGTCGAGCGAGAAGAAAATCGTCAAGTAAATTCGATCGATTAATTCGATGCCGGGGCCGTGCGGTGAGTAGCCGGCTTTTCCGGGAAATCCGGAAAAGCCGGTCGCCCGCCGGACGGAAAAGGGGTGAGCGACTTCGTGTGAGCCGCCGGGCGCTGTATCGATCCCGGGGGCCGCGCGCGGCGCTCTTCGAATCAGGCGGATACGAAAAACATGAATACGACAAGCATGGCAGGTCAGCGCGCCGGGTCGATCGATCCGGTGCGGGCTGTCAGCGTCGGCGATCCGGCGGCGCGTGCGTCAGATCCGGGGACTGCATGGCGCCTTTCACCGCCTGAATGACATATGACGGGCCGCCCGCGATGCGGGCCGGCATCCGTTCGTCCAGCGTCCGAGCGACGCTTTTCCAATGAGATTCGAAGTCGCCCTTCGGCGGGTGCGGCGGTGTGCGCGCGTGCGGATTCGCGGCGCGTCGTGCGCCGTGTCGCCGCCGGGCGGGCGATGTCGACTTCCGTGAATCGATAACCGGCGATCGTCATCGCGCATCGTGCCGAACGGGCATGCGCGGCGGTCGGTCGCGCACTCGCGTTATGGGTCGAGCGTGTCGGGCAACGCTGTTCGTAGTTGTTATTAGTGATGCGAAGTAAGAAGCGAGGCGTCGCGAGACAGGCGCAAGCGGATGAGGTCCGCGCCGCGCCTGGCGCCGCGTTCGCTGTTGTGTCATCCAGCACATGAGAACCGAGGGAACACAAGATGAACAAGTCGTTCAAGTCGATCTGGAACGAAGCACTGGGCGCCTGGGTTGCGGCGTCGGAGCTCGATCGTGCGCGCGGCAAGCGGGTTGCGTCGTCGAGAAGCGCGTCCGTGCATGCGGCAGACGCGGGCATCGCGACGAAGCCGGCGCTCTCGCCCAGACGGCTCGTCGTGATGATGACGGCCGCGTATCTCGGGCTGTTCCAGGCCGGTGCGCATGCGCAATATTCGGCGGGTGGCGGCTCCGCGACCGGGGGCGCCAGTTCGACGGCGATCGGCAACGGTTCCGTGGCGTCGCAGGTGAATGCGACCTCTTACGGCAATCTGTCGACGGCGGCTGGCCTGTCGTCCACGGCGATCGGCCCCGGCGCGCATGCGATGGCCGATGGCGGGACGGCCATCGGCATCAATTCGCAAGTGACCGGCTTCAACGGCGTGGCGCTGGGCGTGCAGTCGATTGGCAGCGGCACTTTCTCGGTTGCCGTCGGCAATCTCTCGAGCGCGACCCAAAACGGCGCGGTGGCGATGGGCAGCGGCGCGGCTGCGACCGGCGCTTCGGCCATCGGGCTCGGCAACAACGCGCTGGCGTCCGGCCAGTATGCGGCCGCGCTCGGTCTCGGCGCGAGTGCGGTAGGCGCTCAAAGCGTCTCGCTCGGCTATGCGTCGAATGCAACCGATACGGGCTCGGTCGCGCTCGGCAATCAGTCGACGAGTTCGGGAGCGGCCGGCGTCGCGGTGGGCAGCGGCGCGCTGGCTTCCGGTAATTCCGGCGTCGCGATGGGCGTCAACAGCGGCGCGAAGGGCACGTCGTCGATCGCGATCGGCTGGGGCGGCACCGCGGGCGTGCCCGGCTCGGGCACGCAGTCGCTCGGCGCCAATTCGATCGCGATGGGCTCGAATACGACGGCCAGCGCCAACAATGCGCTTGCGTTCGGCGTGAACACAGTCGGATCGGGCGTCAGTTCGGTCGCGATCGGCATTCAATCGAGCGCGACGCAGCAGTTCGGCCTGGCGTTGGGCAATCTCGCGCTCGCCGCCGGCGCAGGGGGCACGGCCCTGGGCTCCAGCGCGACGGCATCGCAGACCAACGCGTTCGCGGCCGGCACCTCCAGCAAGGCGACCGCCACCAATGCGATCGCGCTGGGCACGCAGGCCACGTCCGCCGCCACGAACACGGTCGCCCTGGGGGCCGCGTCTTCGGCGATCGACGACGGCAGTGTTGCCATCGGCGCTTCGTCGATCGCCGGCAACAACACCGGCACGCCGACCTATCGTGCCACGGCGGTCGGTACCGGCAGCCAGGCGACAGGTCAGTTCTCGTCCGCATTCGGTGCGACCGCGGTCGCGACCGGTACTGCCGCCGTGGCGATCGGCGACGCCGCCAATGCGTCGGCCACCAACGCGATTGCCATGGGCAGCAGTGCCGCCGCCGATTCCGGCAACGCCGTCGCGATCGGCACGGGCGCCACCGCGACGGGCGGCACCGCGGTTTCCATCGGCGCGGGCAACACTGCCGTCGGCAACGGTGCGGTAGCGATCGGCGATCCGAGTTACGCCAGCGGCACCGGTGCTTTCACGGGTGGGGCGAACAACATCGCCAATAGCGACGGCACGGCATCTGCGACGGTCACCAATCAAGCCAATGGCGCGGTGGCGATCGGCAACAACAACAAGGCGATCGGTCAGGGCAGCGTCGCATTGGGCAACGGTTCGACGGCGGGTGCGGCGGGGATGGCCGGCAATATCGCGTTGGGTGACGGCGCGACGGCGGCGACCCGCGCCGGCGACGTCGCGCTCGGCTCCGGGTCGGTGACGGCCGCGCCGAATCCGACGTCGACCGGCACCATCGGCGGCGTCACGTACACGTTCAACGGCGTCAATCCGACCAGCGTCGTCAGCGTCGGCGCGGCGGGCAGCGAGCGCCAGATCACCAACGTCGCGGCCGGGCGAATCAGTTCGTCGAGCACGGACGCGATCAACGGATCGCAACTCGCCGCGACGAACACCGCGCTCGATTCGCTGTCGACGTCGACGGCGTCGAGCATCACGTCGCTGTCCACGTCTACGTCCACCGGCATCGGTTCGTTGTCCACCGGGTTGAGCTCGACCATTAGCTCGGTGGCGTCGCTGTCCACGTCGACGTCGACGGGCATCAGTTCGCTGTCCACCGGCCTGAGTTCGACCAACAGCACGGTCACGTCGCTGTCGACTTCGACCTCGACCGTCGTCGGCTCGCTGTCCACGGGCCTGAGCTCGACGAACAGCAACCTGACGTCGCTGTCGACTTCGACGTCGACCGTCGCCGGTTCGCTGTCCACCGGCTTGAGCTCGACCAACAGCACGATCACGTCGCTGTCCACGTCGACGTCGACGGTCGTCGGTTCGCTGTCCACCGGCCTGAGCTCGACGAACAGCAGCCTGACCTCGCTGTCCACGGCCACGTCGACCGGCATCGGTTCGCTGTCCACCAGCCTGAGCTCGATCACGAACAACAACACGAACCTCGGCAACAGCACGGCCGGTGCGATCGGCGGCGGCGCCACCTACGATCCGACCACCGGCACGATCTCGGCGCCGTCGTACGTGACGTACAACAGCGACGGCTCCACGACGATCAACAACAACGTCGGCTCGGCGATCGACAACATCAACGCGAACGGCATCAAGTACTTCCACGCGAATTCGACCGCGCCGGACAGCCAGGCGCTCGGCCTGGACAGCGTCGCGATCGGCCCGAACGCGATCTCGCGCGTGGACGGCAGCATCGCGCTCGGCTCGGGCTCGGTCGCCGACCGCGCGACGGCGCCGTCGTCCGGCATCATCCGCAACGGCAGCGCGTCGATCCCGTTCGACACGACCGACCAGACGCTGCTCGGCGCGGTATCGGTCGGCGACGCGACGAACAGGACCTACCGCCAGATCACCAACGTCGCCGACGGCACCGGCCAGCAGGATGCGGTAACGGTGCGGCAGTTGACCGGCGCGCTGCAATCGTTCGCGGTGACGGGCCAGAAGTACTTCCACGCGAATTCGACGGCGGGCGATTCGCTGGCCGTCGGCGCGGAATCGATCGCGGTCGGGCCGACGACGGTCGTCAACGGCGACAACGGCGTGGGTATCGGCAACGGTGCGATCGTCGACCAGACCGCGCCGGGCGGGGTCGCGATCGGCCAGGCGGCGAGTTCCGCGCAGGCCGACGCGATCGCGCTGGGCAGCGGCGCGACGGCGACCGGCGCGCAGTCGGTCGCGCAGGGCGCGAATGCGGTGGCGGTCAGCGTGGGCAGCGTCGCGCTCGGCTCGGGGGCCCGCGGCAGCGCGACCGATGCGCTCGCGCTCGGCGCCGGCGCATCGGCGACGTTCGCGAACAGCGTCGCGCTCGGCGCCGGTTCGCTGACCACGGTCGGCGCGCTGACGAACTACGTCGCGTACGGGCTGAGCAGCCCGCAGTCGTCGGCCGGCGAAGTGAACATCGGCAATCGCCAGATCACCGGGCTCGCGGCCGGCAAGAACGGCACCGACGCGGTGAACGTGTCGCAGCTCGATTCGGTGGCGAACCAGTTGACGACGCTGATCGACCAGCGCACGACCAACCTCGGCGGGCAGTACACGACGAACCCGACCGGCGGCAACGTGCCGCCGGGGGCGAGCGGCTCGAACTCGTCGGCAGGCGGCTCGGGCGCGGTCGCGTCGGGCTCCAACAGCACGGCGGTCGGCAACGGTTCGACGGCGTCGGGCAACGGCTCGACGGCGATCGGCGTCGGCTCGACCGCGTCGGGCAACAACTCGACGGCGATCGGCACGGGCAGCAACGACGGCGGGCGCTCGAACGTGGTCGCGGTCGGCTCGGCGGATTCGGCGCGGCAGGTCGTGAACGTCGCGGCGGGCACGCAGGGCACCGACGCGGTGAACGTGAACCAGTTGAACGCGGTATCGAACCAGTTCACGCAGTCGCTGAACACGGTCAACAACCAGCTCACGCAGATGCAGCAGCAGATCCAGCAGACCGATTCGATGGCCCGCGAGGGGATCGCCGCGACCGCCGCGATGGCGTCGATCCCGCACATGGACCGCGATTCGAACTTCGCGATGGGGGTCGGCACGGCGACGTTCCAGGGCCAGAAGGCCATGGCGGTCGGTGTGCAGGCGCGCGTCACGGAGAACCTGAAGGCGACGCTGAACGGCGGTTTCGCCGGCAGCCAGCGCGTGGTCGGCGCGGGCATGCTGTACCAGTGGAAGTGATCGCGCGCAGCGGTTCGTTCCGGCACGCGTTGCCGGAGCGGGCCGCGCCGAACGCAAACACGCGCGGATGCGTCGCGACATCGCGCCGCACGCGCCGTGCTCATCGCATTCTCGGAGTCATCAAGTGAAAAACATCCATCTTGCCCTGCTGGCGTCCGTCGTTTCCCTCGCGGCCTGTTCGAGTGCGTCGGGGCCGACGTACAACGCGTACGAACTGCAGCCGCGAAACGGCATCCGGACGTTCCAGGTCGACTGCCACGGCATCCTGTCGAGCGCGAAGACCTGCATGAAGGTCGCGACGCGCATGTGCGGCAACGAGGCCGTGCGCCTCGTCGACACCACCACGCCGTACCGCGACGGCGCCGATGCGCATTCGATCGTGTTCCAGTGCGGCGCGGCGCCCGCGCCGGCCGCCGAGGCCGTTACGCCGGCGCCCGTGCCGGCCGAAAAGGTGAGCCTGACCGGCGATGCATATTTCGCGACCGACTCGGCCGTGCTGACGCCTGCCGCGACCGCCGCGCTCGACACGCTGCTGAGCCGGCAGGGCGACAAGCATTTCGCGCGCGTGGAAGTGGACGGCTATACCGACGCGACCGGCTCGGATGCGCACAATCAGGCGCTGTCGAAGCGCCGGGCGGATGCCGTCGCCGGCTATCTGCGCGAGCACGGGCTGAAGGCCGATGCGTTTGCCGCGGTCGGCCACGGGGAGGCGAACCCGGCGGCATCGAACGATACCGCCGAAGGACGCGCGCGCAATCGTCGCGTGGAAATCTCGCTGCAGAAGTAGGACGCTGCAAGCCGGTTGCCGCAAGCGTGGCCGTCGAAGCCGGACGGCTCGCTTGCGGCAATGATGCTTGGCGTGGACGACGCGTGGCGCGAACCGCCCGTCCGCGGCGTGCGAACGCCGGGTCCGTCGCATCGACGCCGCCGACGCGCGGCGACTGGCGTCCGGCACGCGGATCGCCCTGCGCACCGGGCCGCGGATCGGCGCTCAGTGCCTGATCATGCAGACGGCCACGATCTCGTACCCGGGGTCGGCATGCGCGCTCGCGGCTTTCTCCGCTTCGTCGTACGAACCGAAGGAGGCCGCGTCTTCGATGGCCGGCGCCATGCCGATATCGCCGTCCTCGGCGGTGCAGAGGAACTGCTCGCCGGTCTTCACGACATAGATGGACATCATGATTCCCTCCATGGTTTGCAGGGGGAAGTTCCAGTCTAGCAGGCGCGAAGCAAGCCGGCGGCTGACGTGAATCCCGATTGTCAATCGGGGCCGGTTGGTTGATTCATCCCGCCGCGAAGGGTCGGATTCGCGGCCTTGGGCCGCAGCCGGGCCGTGACGCGCGCGGCTGCGCAAAGCCGTGCACAATACGCGCATGCGCACCCCAGATCTTGAATCCCTCGTCGCCGTCACCATGCCCTTCGGAAAATACAAAGGGCGACTCCTTGCCGACCTGCCCGGGCCTTACCTCAACTGGCTGGCGCGTGAAGGCTTCCCGCGCGGCGAAATCGGCCGGCAGCTCGCGCTGATGCACGAGATCGACCATAACGGCCTGAGGCGCCTGCTCGAGCCGCTGCGCAAACCCGCGTAGCGCGACCGCGGGTCGCACGCCCGACAACGCCGGCAGTCGCGCTTCGGGCGGCCGTCAAACCGCCTGATCCTGCACGGTCGCCGCTGCTTTCCGGCGCGCCGCTGCATTCGTGGGCATCACCACCGCCGTGCCCTCCACGACGACGAGGCCGTCGACTTCGCAGCGCGTTTCCAGCACGACCCGACGCCGGCTCGCGAGAATCTCCTTGACCGTCACCGTCGCGCAGACCGTTTCGCCCAGCTTGACCGGGCGGCGGAATTGCAGATCCTGCGACAGATAGATCGAGCCGGGCCCTGGCAGATGCGTCGCGATCGCCGCCGATATCACGGAGGCGGACAACATGCCGTGCGCGATGCGGCCGCCGAAAAATGTTCGCTGCGCATAGGCCTCGTCGAGATGCACGGGGTTCCGGTCGCCGGTCGCGTTCGCGAACAGCAGCACGTCGTGCTCGGAAAGGGTTTTCGAAAAGCACGCGTTCATGCCGGGCATGAGATCCTCGAGATCGTATCCGCCTTCGTCGTTCATCGTCGTTTCCTGTGTCGTTCGTGCCGCATGGTGTGGGAGAGAGGTGGAACGCGGTCGTCTTCATGCCTGCACGTCGTCGTGCTCGCGCGCCGCATGCGGAGCCGCCGAGGCGAACGAACGGCTCGCCTCGGCGAGCGCCCATTGCACGGCCAGCACGCCGGCATGAGGCAACGCGGCGACGATGGCCTCGACGATCTCGGGTCGCGATGCGCCCGACCGGCGTGCGTCGCGGATGTGCGCGGCGAGCGCGTCGGCGTCGGCATTGCGCGCGAGGCAGGTCAGGCACGCGATTGCCGTCAGGTGGCGCGCCTTCGCCTGCTCGACCGGCTCATCGCCCGATGCCGCGCTGGCCAGCCGATCGATGCCACGCTCGATCGCGGACGACATGTCCACAAAGCCGCCTACCGCGTCCGACGGATACAGGTCGCGTTGCAGCGCATGCCGCTCGGCCGGTGCATCGGCCTGGATTCCCGCCGAGTCGTCCGGCGCCCCATTGAGCGCACTGAACGCATCGAACGCGTCGAGCACGATGCGCGACACGGGCAGTACGAGCGGCCAGCCGATGTAGCCGGTCAGTTGAATCAATACCTCCGTCAGTTCGCCGCGCGTCCAGCCCGCGTGCAGGCAGTCGTTCACGTGTACGCGAACCGCATCGTGCCGGTTTTCGCGTGCGATGACGATGGCAAGCCCGGCGAGCCGGCGCTCTTTCGGCGTCAGCGCATCGAACGGCCGTTGCCGGCGCTCAAGCAACGTGGCGATCGTCGCTTCGGGATCCTCGAAAAAATCGACGTCGACGTCGACGTCGATATCGATGGCACGTTCGCGCAACAACCCGGCGATGTGGCGTATCGCGGCCGCGGCCACCGGCACGCCTGCGTAATGGAGCGTCTCGAACGCCGTGTCGAGCACCGCGTGCGGCGTCCAGCCGGTATTCAACATGCCGCCCGCATGGTATTTCAGTGCGCCATCCGCATTGCCCATCGTCGCGAGTACCGCGACCGTCACGAGTTCCCGGTGCTTCAGCGAGAGGTTGGGGCGGGCGATGATGTCGGCATATGCGCCCTCGACGAGCAATCGCTTGAAATCGGGGTCGAGACGGTCGAGTGCCGCGCTCAGCCCGACGAAGCCTTCGTCGCCGATCGCGTGTATGACGGACATGCCGAGTTCATGCCGGGAGATCGTATTCGTACGCATGGAAGGCCGATGGTTGAACGCGGAGTGTCGTGACGTCAGCGATGATATTCGTCCGTTCGACAATCAAATTTGAACTTTTTTCACTTTTCATCGGCGCACGCTTTTCGCCGTCTAGAATCCATCCGGTCAAGAACCGACGATTCATTTTCGATCTGAAAAATCGGGATGGTGATGACGGGGCCTGCATATCAATGCGACTGGAGAATACGATGCTGAAGCTTCATGAAAAAGTCGCCCTCGTGACCGGGGGAAGTTCGGGTATCGGCCGGACCACGGCGTTGTTGTTTGCCAGGGAAGGCGCACGGGTCGCGATCGCGTCGCGCCGCATCGACGAAGGTCTGGCCGTCGTCGAGGAGATCCGCCGCGCGGGCGGCGAAGCGCTGTTCGTGAAGACCGATGTATCGAGCGCGGAGGATTGCGCGCGGATGGTCGCGCAGACCGTGCACGAATTCGGCAGGCTCGATATTGCGTTCAACAACGCCGGCGTGGAGGCATTCGGCAAAGCCGTGGCCGATACCGACGAGGCGAGCTGGGATTACGTGATGAATATCAATCTGAAAGGGATGTTCCTTTCGATGAAATACGAAATTCCCGAAATGCTGAAAGCGGGCAGCGGTGCGATCGTCAATATGTCGTCCACTTATGGCCTCGTGGCGTCTGCATTCGGCGGCTGCAGTTATCACGCGTCGAAGGCCGGGATTCTCGGGCTGACGAAAGCGGCCGCGCTCGAATACGCGAAGCAGAATATCCGTGTCAATGCGATCTGCCCGGCGTTCGTGGCGACGGCGATGGTGGAGAAGTTTCTCGATGAAACCGGCATGACCGACCAGATCAAGGCGTTTCATCCGGTCGGCCGGCTGGGCACCGAACAGGAAATCGCCGAGGCGGTCACGTTCCTCGCGAGCGACGCGTCTTCGTTCATGACCGGTACCGCACTGTCGGTGGACGGCGGGATGGCCGCGGCCTAGCACGAGTGCAACTTATCCCGGATCAACTCTTTCACGAGTATTGTTATGGATACCAAAACGATCGATTTCGCTGTAGAAACGAGAAGGAACCCGCCGGAACTGTTCGACATCGGCAGCGCGATTCCGCTGGGCGTCGTGCCGAGGAAAATGCACGCGTGGACGATTCGTCGCGAGAACCACGGGGAGCCGCAGCACGCGTTCACGAACGAAATCGTCGACGTGCCCTCGCTCGGCCCGGACGACGTGCTGATTCTCGTGATGGCGGCCGGCGTCAACTACAACGGCGTGTGGGCGGCGCTCGGCCAGCCGTTCTCGGTGCTGGACCTGCATGACGATCCGTATCACATCACGGGCTCGGATGCGGCCGGCATCGTATGGGCCGTCGGCTCGAACGTGAAGAAATGGAAGGTCGGCGACGAGGTGGTCGCACACTGCTCCCAGGTCGATGGCGACGACGAGGAATGCAACGGCGGCGATCCGATGCTGTCCCCGTCGCAGCGGATCTGGGGTTATGAAACGTCGCATGGCTCGTTCGCGCAGTTCGCGCGCGTGCAGTCGACGCAGCTGATGCCGCGCCCGAAGCACCTCACGTGGGCCGCCAGCGCCTGCTATACGCTCACGCTCGCGACCGCATACCGGATGCTGTTCGGCCACAAGCCACACGTGCTTTCCGCCGGGCAATCGGTGCTCGTGTGGGGCGCGGCGGGCGGGCTCGGAACGATGGCGATCCAGCTCGCGGCGCTCGCGGGCGCGCGCCCCGTCGCCGTGGTCTCCGACGCGTCGAAGGCCGAATTCGTCAAACGGCTCGGCGCGGTGGGCGTGATCAACCGTTCGGATTTCTCGTGCTGGGGCGCGCCGCCGCCCGTCGATGCGAAGGCCGAGTACGCGGCCTACGTCGATGAAGTCAAGCGCTTCGGAAAGGCGATCTGGGGTGCGCTCGGCGAAAAGCGCGACGTCGACATGGTGTTCGAGCACCCGGGCCGCAATACGTTCGCCCCGTCCTGCTACGTCGTGAAGCGCGGCGGCATGGTCGTGTTCTGCGCGGCGACGAGCGGCTACGACCTGACCTGCGATGCGCGCTACGTGTGGATGCGCCAGAAACGCATTCAGGGCAGCCACTTCGCCAACCTCAAGGAAGCGTCGCAGGCGAACCGGCTCGTGATGAGCGGCAAGATCGACCCGTGCCTGTCGGAAGTGTTTCCGTGGAGCCGCCTGCCGGACGCGCACGCGAAGATCCGCGAGAACCGGCACCTGCCCGGCAACATGGCCGTGCTCGTCCAGGCGAGCAGCAGCGACGATCTCGCCGCGGCGAGCCGCCACTAGGCCGGATGAACGCTTTCCGCCGCGAGGACGGTATGAACCAGTCAAACACGCAAGCGCAGCGCGTCGCCATCATCGGCATGTCGTGCCGGTTCCCCGGCGGCGCGTCCTGTGCGTCGAGCTATTGGACGCTGCTGAATTCCGGGCGCACGGCGATCCGCGAAACGCCGCGCGAACGCTTCGATATCGACGCGTTCTACTCGCCGGATACCGACGAGCCCGGCACCACGTATTCGCGCGTGGCCGGCTATGTCGAAGATCCGTTCCGCTTCGACCGCAAGCTGTTCCGGACCTCGGCGGCCGAGGCGATGGAGATGGATCCGCAGCAGCGCTGGATGCTCGAACTCGCATGGGCGGCGCTCGAGAACGCGGGCATCGCGCCGGGCCGGCTGCGCGGCAGGAACGTCGGGGTCTTCATGACGATCGGCGAGGCGGACTATGGCCGGCGCACCGTCTGGTCCGGCGATCCGTCGCGCATCACCACCTATTCGAAGCTCGGCAACCTGCGCGCGATGGCCCCCGGGCGCGTCGCGCACATACTCGGTTTGAGCGGGCCCGCGATCTTCGTCGATACGACCTGTTCGTCGTCGCTAGTCGCGATCCATCTTGCCGCGCAGAGCCTGCAGGCCGGCGAGTGCGACGTCGCGATCGCCGGCGGCGTGAACCTGATCCTCGGGCCGGAGGAAACGATCGGCATCGCGCGGCTCCAGGCGATGTCCGCCTCCGGGCAATGCCGTCCTTTCGACGCGAGCGCCGACGGCTATATTCGCGGCGAAGGTGGCGGCGTGATCGTGATGAAGCGGCACGACGACGCGCTCGCGCACGGCGATCGCATCGATGCGGTGCTGATCGGGTCGGCCGTCAACAGCGACGGCGCGAGTAACGGCCTCACCGCGCCCAACGGCGCGGCGCAGGAAGCCGTCATTCGCCGGGCAATGATGCGCGCCGGCGTTCGGCCGGAAGCAGTCGCCTACGTGGAAGCGCATGGCACGGGCACGGCGCTGGGCGATCCGATCGAGCTTTCCGCGTTGCGTAACGTCTATACGCGCGCCGTCGCACGCGACAAGCCGATCCTCGTCGGCTCCGTGAAGTCCCAGCTCGGGCATCTGGAGGGCGCCGCGGGCGTGGCCGGCTTCATCAAGGCGATGCTGATCCTGCGGCACCGCCACGTACCCGCGCAGGTGAACTTCGAGACGCCGAACCCGCGCTTTCACTGGGAAGGCGCGCAACTCGCCATTCCACGCGAGGGTACGCCGCTCGACGAAGGCGAGACGCTGGTCGGCGTGAGCGGTTTCGGCATCACCGGGACCAACGTCCACCTGATTCTGTCCGCGCCGGCGCCCGTGCCGGACACCGGTGCGCCGATCGACCGCGAACGCGTATTGACGCTGTCCGGGCGCTCGCCGGACGCACGGCGGCGTGTCGCGTCGGCATGGCGGGCCTGGCTCGCGGGCACGTCCGTGCCGCTGCGCGATGCGTGTCATACGTCGAACGTGCGACGCGATCATTTCGATCATCGTGTCGCGCTGGTCGGCACGACGAAAGCGGATTTCATCGACGCGCTCGACGCGTTTCTCGCGGACAATCCGTCCGGCAACTGGCATGCGGGCGAGCCGCCGCGCAAGCCCCGCGTCGCGTTTCTCGTGCCAGGGCAAGGGGCGTGGCAGCCGGGCGTCGGCGGAAACCTCTACCACGGCAACGGGCTGTTCCGCAAGCACGCGGACGCGTGTCTGCGCCTGCTGGGTAGCGAAACGGCGCGCGACGTGCTCGATGCGATCGTCGGCCGTGGCGCGCAAGCGGTGCGCCATCATCCGGGGCAACTGGCTCACTTCGTCGTGTGCTACGCACTTTCACGTACCTGGATGGAGCTCGGCGTGCAGCCGGATCTGCTGATCGGGCATTCGCTCGGCGAGCACGTGGCCGCCGTGATCGGCGGCGTGATGTCGCTCGGCGACGGTCTCAAGGCGGTGGAGGCGCGCGGCCGACTGTTCGATACCGCGACGCCGGCCGGCGCGATGCTCGCGGTGGCCGCCGCGGCCGACGAACTCGCCGCGCGGTTCGCGTTCGGCGAGGATCTGTTCGTCGCCGGCATCAACGGGCCGGGGCAGACCGTCGTCAGCGGCACGCCGGAAGCGGTGGCGCGCGTGCACGACGCGATGGTCGCGGCGGGCAAGCGTGTGTCGCTGCTCAAGACCTACGGCACGCCGGGCCATTCGCCGATGTTACGTTCGATGCGCGAAGCGTTCCGGCGCGCGCTCGAACCGCTGACGTTCGCGCCGCCGTCGATTCCGATCGTCTCCACCCTCACGGGCGCCGTCGCGACCGATGCGATCGCCGGCGTCGAGCACTGGCTCGATCTCGTCGAGCAGCCGGTGCGTTTTCATGACGCGTTGCTGGCGGTGTCGGACGGCAAGACGCTCTTCGTCGAAGTGGGGCCCGGCGCGGCGCTCGCCAAGCTCGCGCGCGCCGCCGCCGGCGGCGACTGGACGTGCGCGATCGCGTCGCTCGCCGACGGCCCGGAAGGCGATGAGGAAACCGAATCGACAGGCTTCGCCCACGGCTGCGCACGCCTTTACGGCGAAGGGCAGAAGATCGCGTGGCACAAGCTGTACGGCAATGCGCCGCGGCCTGCCGAAGCGCCGGGCTACGCGTTCGACACCGAGCGTTTCGAGCTGCCGTTTCCCGATCTCGCCGAAGCGGCGCATGGTGCGGTGCGCCAACGAAGCGATGGCGCATCGAATGCGGAAGCCCGGCCGCCGCGCTCGATCGAGGTGGATCGCGCCGACGTGGCACCGGCGGGCGCGGCGCAGATGCTCGCGACGTTGCGCACGATCGCGGCAGCGGTCGCGCCGGATACCGTCGTGCTCGACGATGGGCTGTCGCTCGTCGGCCAGGGGCTCGACTCGCTGGCGTTGACGGAGCTGCGGGTGCGGTTGCATCAGCGGCTCGGCAAGATGCCGCCGATCGCCATGCTGGCGCGCGGCGCGTCGCTCCAGACGCTGGCCGCGTGGTTCGGCACGACGAACGGTGACGCGTCCGTTCGCGAAGTCGTGGCGGCCGATCCCCGGCAACCGGCCGAAACGGGCGGCGACGTCGGCCTGGTCGTGACGCTGCGCGACGGGGCCGGGCCGCTCGTTGCGCTCGTGCATCCGGTCGGCGGAAACGTGCTGTGTTATCAGGAACTGGCCGCGGCATGGCCGGGCGACCCGACGGTCGTCGCGATCCGTCATCCGTACGCGGATCAGGGCCACGCGCCCGCGTATCTTTCGATCGCGCAACTGGCGTCGCGCTACTGCGCGGCGCTGCTCGCGACGCACGGCAGGCAGCCCGACCTGCTTGGCGGCTGGTCGTTCGGCGGGATCGTCGCGCACGAAATGGCCGCGCAGTGGGAGTCGGAGGGCGGGAGCGCGCCGCCGTTGATGGTCGTCGACAGCCCGCTCCACGACGGCGAATTCGCCACGCGGTTGCGCGCACTGGCCGCTGATCTCGCGCCGGATGACGGTATGCAGGCAGTCGAGCGATGGCTGGCCGACCCGCGTTTCGATGCGATGCTCGATCAGGACTTCTATCTCGCCGACGTGCGCCGCCGCGCCCAGCCTGAGATGTTCGACCACATCGCGCGGCTGCATGCCGCGAGCGCGGTGGCACTCGCCTGTCACCAGCCGCGGCAGGTGCAAACGCACATCGGATACGCGCTCGCCGCGCGCGACAAGCGCGGGATGTCGAGCGTGCTGGCGGAGCAGCAATTGCGCCGTTTCGGGCGCGGCGGCATCACGGTCGACGTGTTCGACGACGACCACAACTCCATCGTGCGTGCACCTTCCGTGCGGCGTCTCGCGCACTTTCTCGGCGGACGCGCTGCCGATGCACCGCACGCCGATCCGGAACCGCTGATGCGCGCGACACCCGCATAGGCGCTGCCTTTCCGTTTCCCGGGCGCGGCGTCGCCGCCGCGCCTTCACCGTCCTCAATCCGACTTCAAGGAATCGATGCCATGAACGATCAACTTCAAGCTGCAGCCGTCAACGGGCCGACGGTCACCGCGGAAACCATTCTTGCGTGGATCCAGGAGTGGACCGAAGCGAACAACCTGAAGGTGCCGACCGATCTCGAACAGACCTTCGCCGACGCCGGCTTCGACTCGATGCATTCCGTCGAACTCGCGTTCTTCCTCGAAGAGCGGCTCAACATCAAGATCGACGATACGGTCCTTTACGACTATCCGACCTTCAATGCGCTGGCCGAGCATCTCGTCTCGCTGCAACCGCAGGGCACGAGCGCCGCCGCGGAGCCGGGCCAGGACGCGGGCGTCGGAAGCTGGTAACGCCAGGGCGCCGGTTCGAGACATCGGGCGGCCGGCGCGTTATCGACTTTGATCGGAGTACCGAAGATGGTGGAAATCAATCGCGTGGACCACTGGATGTCGCGCGTCGTCGGCTGCGGTTCCGCGTTGCCCGAGCACCGCATGACGAATCATGACATCGCACTGAAGGTCGACACCACGGACGAGTGGATCACGCAGCGCACCGGCATCAAGGAGCGCAGGATCGCGGCGCCCGGCGAGAACACGTCCGATCTCGCGATCGGCGCGGCCCGGGCCGCGCTGAGTCACGCAGGGATCGCCGCGGCCGACGTCGATCTCATCGTGCTCGCGACCTGCACGCCCGATCGCACGATGCCCGCGACGGCCGTCCGCGTTCAGGAAGCGATCGGCATGCCGCGCGGCGCCGCGTTCGACGTGCAGGCCGTCTGTTCGGGCTTCGTGTTCGCGCTCTCGGTCGCCGACAACATGATCCGGCTCGGGCAGGCGCGCACCGCGCTGGTGATCGGCGCGGAAACGATGTCGCGTATCGTGGACTGGCAGGACCGCAATAGCTGCGTGCTGTTCGGCGACGGCGCGGGCGCGCTGGTGCTGCGCGGCGAACGGCGCGAAGGCGACAGGCCGCGCGGTGTGCTGTCCACGCATCTGCATTCGGATGGACGGTACTGGGACAAGATTCACACGGACGGCGGGGTATCGTCGACGCAAAGCGCCGGCAAGATGCATCTGGAGGGCCGCGACGTATTTCTGCATGCGGTCGTCAATCTCGCCGACGCGTCGCAGGAAGCGCTCGATGCGCACGGGCTGACCCGGGACGACGTCGACTGGATCGTTCCGCATCAGGCAAACCAGCGCATCGTGCAAACCGTCGGCACGAAGTTGAATCTGCCGATGGAGAAGGTCGTGCTCACCGTCGGCAAACACGGCAACACGTCGGCGGCGTCGATTCCGCTCGCGCTCGGCGAAGCCGTATCCGACGGACGCATCAAGGAGAACGATCTCGTCCTGACGCCTGCAATGGGCTCGGGCTTCACGTGGGGCTCGGCGTTGATTCGCTGGTAATTCACGGGCGAGGCACCGGCGCACGTCGGTGCCCGACGGATCGGCATTTTCCCGGAATGTGGGAGCCCTGTGGAAATGCTCGTGAAAGTGACAAAAGTTCACTTTGAGCGCTCGGGCCGCCGTTCTATGCTGGCTGCACGTCGCACACGGCGGCGTGAACAAACAGCCCGATCGGAGCGTAGATGGCACCCGATATTCCGGATGAATCCTGGGATGCGGCGGCGTCCGGCATGCCGACCCGACGCATGAAGCACGCGGCCTCGCGCTTGAAGCACGGATGGCGCCTACTCGCCTACGGCGCGCGCGGGGCTACGACAGGATCCGCGCATGGCAATCGGCGATGAACGTCTGGACCGCCGCTTCGCGCAGCGGCTCGCCGAGATAGAAACCCTGGCCGTCGACGTCCGGCAGCGTGCTGGCCCATTCGAACTGCGCGGCGGTTTCGATGCCCGTCATCACGATGTGCTTGCCATGGCTTTGCGCGATGTGCACCAGGGTCTCAACGACCCGCATGGATTCGTTGTTTTGCAGGACATCGCGGATCAGCGAGCGATCGAACTTGACGATATCCACCGGCAACTGTTGCAACAGCGTCAGCGAATTGAAGCCTGCGCCGAAGTCGTCCAATGCGACGCGCACGCCGATTGCCTGCGCCGCATGGATGGCCTCCACCAGCCAGTCGAGCCGGGCAGGCGGAACGACATCGGTCAGCTCGATTTCGACGCGAGCCGGCTCGAGCCCGAGCGACGTCAGCAGTGCGGAAAGCTGCGCCGGAAAATCCGCGTGCCCCAGCTCCGACGGAGACAGATTGATCGCGAGCGACAGCTTGCCGTAACCGGCCGCCTTCCACTGCGCCAGCATGTGCGCCGCTCTTCGGGTGAGCAGTTCGGTGAAGCGCGTGGCCAGACATGAATCCTCGATCAGGCTGATGAACGACGCGGGCTCCAGGATGCCGCGCGCCGGATGGCGCCAGCGCATCAGACATTCGAAACCGGCCAGACGGATTCCCTGGAGCGCGAACTTGGGTTGCAGGAGGAAAAAGAACTCGCCCTGACGAAGTCCGCGTTCGGCATCGTCGAGCGGATCGTTTGATGCAAAGGGGAAATTCATGAATGTCCGGGTACGCCGATTAAATGTCGGCAGCATGTTGCTGATCGATCGATTCTATTGAGTGGAATGCAAAATTTCAACTCATGGAAAATAAACAAATGTAAATTTGTTTATTGTTTTGTATATTGTGGCTCGATTTTTGAGAATGAGATTCATGGAAATCGTATTGTGATATTGGGGCTGCATATTGAAAGCTGAATTGATTTTCGTTTTGTGTGATGATTCGGCTTTTAATGCACCGATTTTTTGGGTGGAGCGAGCGGTGCGCGTGCTTTGGATGAGGAATGATGTCGCCTGGAAGTGATGGTTTATTCTGAAAAATATCAGGATAGAGTTTGAATTAAATGTTAATTTAATTGTAATTAAATTGTGTGATTAATTTGTGTGGAAATTGAAGTACAATTGGCGCATATTAAATTACGGATCGCTGCTTGGAGGTCGTTTGGCCGGGTACGTCCGAGCGCGTATGTACAGGGCGGGCGATCGGCACGTGAAGGGGGGTGACCGGCTGCTGCGTCTCCGGTCAATGCTGCTTGAAGTGGGGTGCGGTGTTTGACGCAGGCATGTCAGATGCCGATCAATGCGATATCGATGGAGCATCATCTGATCGACATGTTCGGAAGATTTTTGGGGCTGGGGCGGCGCCGTTCATGTGATGAAGGCAGGCAGATGGCGGGGAGCGCGTCCTCGTATTGCGCCACGGAGTGGATACGCATGACGTTTGCGCTGGTGCTGGTCTGTGCGGTGCTCACGGCGACACATGCGCTGCAACGCGTCGACCGCGCGTGGTTCGGGTTCGTGTCACGGTCGGCCCACGGCGGGCCCGTCAAGCCGCTGGCGATGATCGTGGTCGACGAACGTACGACCGCGCGTCTGGGCAACTGGCCGTTCAGCATCGAAACCCGTGAGCGGATGATGGAGCGGCTTGCCGGAAGCGGCGTCGCAGTCGTCAGTATCGACCTGACCGGCTTGCGGGACGTCGCGCGCGCACGTGCCGGGCACCGCGGTGGCGAGGCGGCAAGTCGCGGCGGCGCACGAACGGAGGCCGGGAGCGGCAACCTCGGCAATTCCGGCAACGCCGATCAAGCCTGCGCGCGCGACGCTGCGTTTCACTGGAACGGACCTTGCGAGCGCTACTCGTACGTCAACGTGCTGGACGGCGCGGTGCCGTCGAACCGGCTGAGCGGCCGCGCGGTCCTGATTCGCGCGGCTGCCGACCTCGGGCATGGCCGGCCCGGCGTGTCGTCGGCCGGCGTGCGGCCGATCGGAGACGATGCCGCGGCAATCGTTGCATCGCCTGCGCCGGCCGCGGCGGCACCGCTTCAACAGGCCGGTCTTGCGTGGGCGCTGCTGTTCAACGAGGCCGTCGTGTGCGTGATCTGTGCGTTGCTCTACCGGCTCGGTCCTGGTGCCGGCCTCGTTGCATCGTTCGTCGTCGCAGGAGCGGTTGCTGCGATCGCGTATGCCGTGTTCGTGGTCGGCGGCGAGGCGCTGCCGCCCGCCACCGGCATGCTGATGTGCGTGCTCGCCTGCGTGCTGGTGTTCTGGCGGCGTACCGAAGTGTTGCTGCGCTTCATCGGTCTCCTCGGCGACCGCATGGCGACCGACCCGTTGCTGCATGCGGAGTCGGCGAGCGTCGTGCGACACGTCGACCCGGTTCGGCGGCAACTGGACAGGACTGCGAATCTGGATGCGCGAGTACGTCGCTATCGTGCGCTCATCGACGCATGGGTCGACAGTCTGCCGGAAGCGACGCTGATTGCGTCGGCCGACGGTGTCGTGCTGCTGGCGAACCGGCGGATCGCCGCGTGGTGCGCGGAGCCCGACGAGCATCCGGATGCCGGGCGGGCGCCGGTGGGCCGGCCGGTTTCGGACGTGCTGTTTCAGATCACCGCATCGCATCGGGCGAATGAATTCGTCGCGCAGGCGTTGACGTCGCTCGATCACTGGCCTGACGGCGACGCGCTGTCGGCACAGACGAAATCGCAGCTCGACCAGGGAATCGAGATCGCCAATGCACGGTGCGGTCGTTCGCTGCTGATCAAGTGCGCACCGATCCGCCCGTCCGTCTATGGCGAGCGCGCGCTGGTCTTTCATGTCGCGGACGTCTCGTCCGTGCGGATGGCCGAGCGGCAGCGGGACATGGCGCTGCGATTCCTGTCGCACGACATGCGGTCGCCGCAGGCGTCGATTCTCGCGCTCGTTTCGCAGATCCGGCGGGATCCGTCGCGGTACACGCCGCAGCGCTTCGCCGAACTGGTATCACAGTATGCGACGCGCGCGCTGACCCTCTCCGACGATTTCCTCTTTCTTGCCAGGGCCGAGAATCTGCCGCCGAAGCTGGCCGCGGTCGATCCCGCACTGGTGCTCGGCGATGCCGTCGACGATCTGCTGCCGCAGGCGAGTGCGAAATCGACGATCGTCAACCTGACGGCGGAGCCCGGGCTCAGTACGATCGCCGATGTGCAATTGCTGCGGCGGGCATTCGTCAATCTGATCGGCAACGCGATCAAGTTCGGTCGCGAAGCCTCCACGGTCGACGTGGAGTTGTCGGCCACGGATCGGCACGTGAAGATCGCCGTGACCGATTACGGAACCGGCATATCCGAGCGCGACCAGGAAAAGCTGTTTCGCGAATTCACGCAACTGGACGGCGGCGCGTCGATGTCCGGGCATGGTTTGGGCCTGGCATTCGTCAAGACGGTCGTCGATTCGCTCGGCGGAAAGCTGCAGGTCCGCTCGAAGCTGGGGGAAGGGACGACCTTCCTCATGTTCCTGTCGAAGCACGATCACGACGCGGCGCTCGGGCGCTGATCGGGCTGCCGCGATGCCTTGATGGCTAGGCGCTGGAAACGACCTGAATCCGGCGCGCCTCAGGGGCGCCCGTGTGTTTCGCGGGCATCGCGAGGTCGAATTCGAGAATCGTGCTTCGAGACGGCAACCGCGCGACGATCGACGGATCCTGCAAACTGCTGCCGCGAAAGTAGGCGGGGCTCGTCTCGGCCGCCGCGAGCAGCGGCGTATCGGGCAACGCGGCCCAGAACGCGATGAAGCCATATCCGTCGTCCGGCTCGAACCGGTTGCACACGCCGCGCACGCGTGAGCCGACCTGGCCCCAGGCAGGCGAGCCGGAGGCCGCATCGCGAACCGGCAGCAGGCCCGGCACCAGATAGCCGCTGATGAACTGGTCGGCCGCATCGCGTAATTCGAGCGGCACGTTGTCGAACCCGAGGACTTCGACCCGGCATCCCTTCTTCTGCAACGCTCGTACGACTTCGACGAAATCGCCGTCGCTGGTGGCGACGAGCACGGTGTCGAGCCGGTCCGATTCGGACAGCGCGTCGATGGCCATGCCCAGATCCGAATTCGATTTGACGGTTTCGGTGCCATCCTCGTCGGCGATGTGTCTGAGCGGCTTGACCGTGACGCGGAATCCCTTGTCGCGCAGTGCCGCCTGATAGCCCTTGATCCGCGCGTCGTAATCGGCGGAGCGTGCCGCGCGGCGTGCGTCGAAACTCAGATACGCGTGCAGCCGCTGAATCGTGGCGCCGGCCCGACCGGCGAGCGCGCGCAGCACGTCGTATCGCATCAGATGGCCGCCATTCGCGTCGATGCTGCTGCCATCCACATACACCCCGACCCTTCTCATCGTCGTCATCCGGATTGCTGGTAGCTGGTCGCTCAGGCGTTCGAATCAAGCGCCGTCGTGCCGCGTCGCGCGCTTTCCGCACGGGTAGGGCGCGGCGCGGGCGCTCGGTCGTTCCGGCCCGGCGCCGATACGGCGGCAAACGCGATGCCGCCGGCGATGCCGGCAAGCCCGAGGCGCGCGTTACCGCCCACAGGGGCGCGATGCCGGTTTGCCGGTCGTTCGATGTGGCGCCCGCCACGCGGGCGAAGCGTGAATGACGCCACCGGCGTCGCGGCAGGTCAGTCGCGGCCGCTGACCGCGATCGAGACCCGGCGATCGGGCTGCAGGCACGCGATCACGGCGCGGCTCTGGCCGGGCGGGCAATGCGCGACGGGCTCGCGCGATCCCACGCCGTCCGCCTCGATGACGTTTCCGTCCAGGCCATGCGCGATCAGATAGCGGCGGACCGTTTGCGCCCGCGCGCGCGACAGCGGGTCGTTCACCGCGGGGGTGCCGATCCGGTCGGTGTGCCCGACGACGACGATCCGCGTGATCGTCTTGTGGCGCTTGATCCGCTCGACCGCATCGTCGAGCTGCGCCTTGCCGCCCGGCTGCATCGATTCGAGGCTCGATTGGCCGAACGCGAACAGCGCGTCGCTTTGCAGCGTGAATTGCTCGATCGGCGCGGCCGGCGGCTCTGCCGCGGCCGCCGGCGCGGCGGATTGCGTGCGCACGAAGTCCGCGCATGCGGGGTCGCGCCAGTACGTATTGCTCACCTTCATGTGCTCGTCGTAGCGCACCTGGTACTGGCACGAGACGACTTCGTTGCCGCGGCGGAAGTCGAACAGGTAGTTCCACACGTGGCTGCCGACGAACCACTCGTTGAAGTGAGGAGGACCGAGCAGGTCGAACATCTGGTCCTTGTTCAGGCCGGGCCCGACGTTACGCAGGTTGGCCACGTTCACGAACGTGCCGCCCTTCGGGCTGGCGGATTGCGGATCCGGGAAGCGGGGCGGCCCGTCGGCCGCACAGCCTGCCAGGGATGCAACGGAAAGCACACTGACGGACAGCGCAAGTGCCCATTGGATTTTCATGATCAGTCTCTCATCGTATAAGGAGCCGCGTATCCGGCGCCGCGGCAACGATCGATCGTTGCGCGCGGCCGCCGCGTGTCGCTGCAGGACAGCCGTTTTTCCGCCGTCACCACTGGTAACCCGCGCCGATCACGGCGCCGTAGTCGTTGCGCGTGTTGGTCGTGATGGCGGCCTTATAGATCCAGTGATTGTTCTCGGAGATCGTCGAGATGCCGATCGCCTGCCCCGACTGGCTGCGATAGACGCTGCCGGCGATCGCCACCATGCTCTTGCCGGGGCCGGACGGTTGCGGCAGGCCCGCGACGGCCATCGCACTGGCGGTGCCGCCGTCCGCATCGCGTCGCAGCGACTGGATCTTCGCGTCGGTGTACGCGTTTGCGTTGCCCACCGCGGCATTCAGTTGCTGGACATTGACGCCATCGGTGGGCGCGGTGCCGGCGGCGACGTTCGTGAGTTGCCGCGTCGAAGTCGCCGTGCCGATCGACACGACGTTGTTGCGCCCGCCGTCGTTGCTGCCCGAGCCGATCGCCACGGAGCCGTTGCCGGACGACGTCGCGCCCGAGCCGATCGTCGTCGAGCCGGTACCCGATGCGGTCGAGCCGTTGCCGACCGCCGTGCTGTTCGAGCCGGACGCCACCGCGCCGTTGCCGCCTGCCGACGAGTTCGAGCCCGTCGATGCGGGCGGCGTCGACGAGCCCGGGGTCGAAGGGAAGCCGCCGTTACCGTTGGTACTGCTGATGTTCTGGATCAGCGTCGTCAGGTTCTGGTTGACGGCCTCGAGCTGGCTGACGTTGACCGCGTCGGTGCCGGCCGAGCCGGCGGCGAGACCGGTGATTTTGCGGTTGCCGACGTTGATTTCGCCGGCAGACGACTGCGGGCTGCTCAAGCCGTACGCAATGTAGTTCGACTGCGCGCCGACCGTCGTGACCGAGCCGGCGCCGAGCGCGATGCTGTTCGCGAAGCTCGCGCTGGCGCCCGAGCCCAACGCGATGGCGTCGGCTGCGCTGCTGTTCGCGCCGGAGCCGATCGCGATGCCGCCCGACGTGCCGGCAACGGCGTTCGCGCCTTGTGCGATCGATTGCGGCCCCGTCGCATTCGCGCCGCTGCCCAGCGCGATGGCATCGGCCTGCCCCGAGTTCGCGGCCTGGCCGATGGCCACGCCGCCGGGCGCCGTCTGCTGCACGATCGCACCGTTGCCGATCCCGACGCCGTTGTCTCCATTGACGACGGTGGTCGGCCCCACCGCGATCGATTCGGCGCCTACCGCGAGCGAATCGGCGGCGGTCGAGTTGGCGTGGAAGTACATCGTCGGCGTGACGGCGAACGATTGCAGGGCGCCGGTCAACTGCCGGACCGTGACCGCATCGTGCGCGTCGGTCCCGTCGGCGACGTTGATCAGTTGCCGGTACGTGTTGCCCGATGCACTGCCGAACGACACGGCGCCCAGCAGGGTCGCGTCGGACGTATTGAACGGTACGGTGTGGCTGCCGGCCGGGATCGTGCCGCTGCCGGCCGCGATGGCGCGATCCGATACGGCGCCCGAGCCGATCGCGACGCCGCCGGCTATCGAAACGGCCGTCTGCGCACCGAGCGCCACGCCGCTCGCCGCGCTCGATTGCGCGCCGGTGCCGGCGGCCAGGCTGCCGGCCGCGCTCGCGACTGCCTGAGGGCCGACGGCAATGCTGTCCGTCCCGGTCGCCTGACTGTCGGCCAACGTCGAGTTCGCGTGGAAGTATTTGATGCCGGCGCCATTGTTGATGTTCGAGATGGCCGTCGTGTTGGCCGTCACCTGCTCGTTGGTCGCGAACAATTGCGAACCGTTGACCGCATCGGTGCTGGTGCCGCTCAACTGGCCGGCCGCGACGTTCTGGATCTGGCGTTCCGCGCCAGGTGCGCCGACGCTCACGACGCCGGCGGGGGCCGCGCCCGCGAAGTTGTAGGTCACGCCGCCGATGACCGCGCTCGAGGTTGGGGTGGCCGCGGTGGTGGTCGCGTTCGCGCCGAGCGCGACAGAATTCGCGACCGTCGCTTGCGCGTTTCCGCCGATCGCGATGGCATCGGCGCCGGTCGCCGACGAATCGGGCGCAGTCGAATTCGCGTGGAAGTACTTGATGCCCGCGCCGTTGTTGATGTTCGATATCGCGGTCGTGTTTGCCGTTACTTGCTGGTTGGTCGCGAACAACTGCGACCCGTTGACCGCGTCGGTGCTGGCGCCGCTCAACTGGCCGGCCGCAACGTTCTGGATCTGGCGCTCCGCGCCCGGCGCACCGACGCTCACGACGCCGGCCGGTGCCGCGCCCGCGAAGTTGTAGGTCACGCCGCCAATGACCGCGCTCGAAGTCGGCGTGGCGGCGACCGTCGCTGAATTCGCGCCGAGCGCGACGCTGTTGGCCACGCTCGCAGTCGCACCCGAGCCGAGCGCGACGCCACCGGTGGCAGCGGCCTGGACGTTGGCCGCATCGCCGATCGCGATCGCGCCCGCGACATTGGCCTGCGACGCGTTGCCGAGCGCGACGGAACCCTGCCCGGTCGCGACGTTCGTATTGCCCAGCGCGACCGCGCCATTGCCGTTCGCAGTGTTGTTGGCGCCCATGGCCACGGCGCCGTTGCCGGTAGCCGTGTTCGGATCGCCGATCGCCACCGCGCCGTTGCCGTTCGCGGTTTGGCCTTCGCCGAGTGCGATCGCACCGGTGCCGCCGGTCACCTGCGAGTTGTGACCGCCGGCGATCGAACCCGCGCCCGCGGCTGCGGCCACCGTGCTGGTGTCGCCGAATGCGACCGTCGAGCCGGCCAGCGCTTGCGAGCCGGTGCCGATCGCGACGCCGCCGTATGCCGATACCCCGGCATTCACGCCAAGCGCCACCGAGTTGTCGGCGCCTGCGGTAGCACCCGCGCCGAGCGCGACGCCGGAAATGCCGGATGCGGTCGCCAGGTTGCCGAGGGCGATGCCGAACAGGGTGGACGCCGTGGCGGTGTTGCCGATGGCGATCGAGCTCGTGCCGCTCGCCGTCGCCTGGCTGCCGAATGCCTGCGCGTAGGTATTGCTGGCGAGCGCGTTGTAGCCGATGGACACGGCCTGCGCGCCCGTCGCCTGCGTGCCGGAACCGGGGACGCCCGCCGTGCCGCCCGGGCCGAGCGCGACCGCGTTGACACCCGACGCCCCGCTGTTGACGCCGATCGCGACGCCGGACGCGCCGCTGACCGATGCGCCGGAACCCAGTGCGATGCCGGCGTCGGCGGTGTTGGTGGTGATCGACTTGAAGCCCGCGGCGATCGAGTAGCTGCCGGCCGCGGTCGCGAGCGTCGCCAGCGCGGTCGAGTGGTCGCCCGATGCGGTACCGCCGGCGCCGAGCGTCGTCGCGGAATTGTTGGAGGCAACCGACGCGTTGCCGAGGGAAATCGATGAAACGCCGGACGCCGCTGCATTCAATCCACCGGACAGCGCGTTGTCTGCGCTCGACCGTGCACCCGCACCCAACGCCGTGCTGCCGATTCCGGATGCCGTGGAGAAATCGCCGAGCGCACTGGCGTTCTCGGCGGTCGCGGCGGCAGAGGCGCCGAACGAGGAAGCGTTGGTGCCGGTCGCGAGTGCCTGATGGCCGATCGCGCTCGCACCGATTCCGCTGGCTGTCGTGTTGCCGCCGATGGCAGTCGAACTGCTACTGGAGGCTGTGGCGGCTTGCCCGAAAGCGCTGGCGCCGGTGTCGCTCGCGACGGCGCTCGAGCCGATCGCCGTCGCCGCGGTGTTGGTTGCAGACGCCAAGACGCCCAAGGCAACAGAGTTTGCAGCGGTTGCCAATGAATTGGGGCCGACCGCAGTTGACGTGATGCCCAACGCAAGGGCTGCGGGACCGAGAGCGGTGCTGGTTTGCCCGGACGCAGTCGCGTTCACGCCGATCGAGAGCGCATTCCCTCCGGTAGCGAGTGCATTTGCTCCCATCGAGATTGCGCCGGCGGCGGACGAATGGGCATTCGTGCCCAGCGCTACTGCATTCAGTCCGGAGGTAGATGCTTGGCTGCCGATGGCAATTCCAAGTCCACCGCTTGCGGTTGCGGCTACGCCGCCGGCGCCTGAGATCGCGACATCTCCGGTCCCCGTGGCACTGCCGTTGCCAGCGGAATACTGGGCGTGTGCGATCTGCCAGGATGCACCGAGGCAAACCGGGATCGCCAAGCCGAGAAGGATTCGAATGGTCCGTTGCCGTCCGATCGCCGAGTGTGATCCCGCCAGCCGGTCGTCGCACGAGACGTCCGAGCCGGAGTCGCCCTTGCCGCGCGCCTTGCCGAGCTCCGATGCTGCGACGAACGTGCCGCGAGACTTGCTCCATATGACCTTGTACACTCTATTCATCTTGATCACCCCTATGAAGGAATAAATCTTTATCGGATACGATTGGGTAGTGGTGCTAAATGCCTTGTGACAATAAAATTTGCGTCATGGGCGGTTGATCGAGATCTTGCGCTGTCCATGGAGGACGATGCGAGGTGTCGTCCATGGCGCTGCAAGCGGGTCTTGAGCGGGAGCGTCGCTCGGCGACTTCGACGGCGCACGGCCGTCGAAATATCGGAATGGAATGATCGGGTGCGACCACGACAGTGTGTCGGGTCTCGAATGGGATTGGGGCGGGGCGGGTAAGTCGATCGCGTGACAACGCCGCGCGGTCGCGGTGATCACCGATCGCTTCATGAGGTTTTCCATTTCTGTATCTCGGCATGAAAAAATCGTGCTCGACGGCAGGCCGCCGTTACTGTAAATGGGATAGTCGGAACAACTGCCAATTCAATATGCGATCTTGATTTTTGGACGAGTAAATTCGTCTTCGAGAATAGTTCTGGTCGGGTACTTTGCGATGACTTTTATAGATTGGTGAATGCCGATTTCCGTGCGGAGAATCGATCATTTTAAAAATGATATAAACGTATTTAATTGCATGATCCTTGTGATGCTAGATATTAGGGGAGAACATTCGAATCAGAAAGCAAACATTTGTCACGCATTGAATGATTGTTAACGTGTGACGACGCTGCCATCATTGCGATGGATCGGATGGGGCGCACGTAGACGGTTCGGGCTGACTTGCACCACGCGTCGGTGTCAAAACGTCGAGAGGCATCGGAGATCCGATGGTCAGGTGTTCCGAAATGAATAGGAGTTCAAAGCGAACGCGGGGCGGTCATTACGTCGGCGTGCGGCGCAAGGGAATCCGGCGCGTCGGCCGGCGCATATCAGGCGCCGTGCGGATGCGGTTCGTCGCGGTGCAGAATGCGACGATCAGCATCGGCAATGCCGTTGCGGCGCCCGCGCGAGATTCGAGATGGCCAGTGCCGCGGAAGCCCGTCTCGTTGCGTGACGAAGCGCCGGCGCATGCCGGGAGCCCCGCCTCCTGCCCGAGACACGGCTACCTACCTGCAACGAAACTCACGCGCGGCTTTCCATCAGCATGCCTACGTCGCGACGAACGTCGGCCGACGCTTCGGCGGCGGGCTTGATCTGATCGAGTCGATAACCGAGCGTATAGATGGCGGAAAGGCGCAAGCCGTTCTCGATCCCGAGTTTCAGTTTCTGCCGAATCCGGTAGATATGCGTATCGAGCGAACGCGACTCCGTTCCCAGTTCCCGCCCCCACGCCGTGGTCGCCAGCAACTCGCGCGACATGATCTTGCCGAGATTGTGAAACAGGCACGCGACGAGTTGAAATTCCTTCGTCGTCAATTCGATCTTGGTATCGCGAAGCCGGACCGCGCGCTCCACCGGGTCCAGCACGTACGCGCCCGCCCGGATCGGCTCGTCGCGCTTCACGTTGCGCGCAACGCGGCGCAACAGCGCGTTGACCCGCGCGGCGAGCTCCTCGGCGCGGAACGGCTTGCTCAGATAGTCGTCGGCGCCGGCCTCCAGCGCCCTGACGACATCGAGTTCCTCGACGCGGCTGGTGAGGAACAGCACGCCGTATTCGACATCCGCACGTGTCCGAATCCAGTTCAGGACTTCGATGCCGGTCAGGCTGGGCAAGTGCCAGTCGAGCACGACGGCGTCGACGGATTCGGACCGCAGGTAGCGCAGCGCCTGCTCTCCATCGACGACGACCTTGATCGTGTGGCAATAAGGGGAAAGTGCGCTTTGCACTTCCTCCGCCTGAACGGGATCGTCCTCCACAACCAATATGCGCATTCGTGCCCCCGGGTATCGTGATCGGCCTGCTCGACTGAAACGGAAAACATGGCTGTGCGAGCAGGCAAACGTTTGCTTTTTGATGCAATTGAAACAAACGGTTAAGGAATATAAATCATCGGTAATGAGCAAGATTGTGACATTTTGTGAATTCGTCGTATGAATGACGCGGCCAGTAAAAAGAGACGGAACCCATCTTTTTCGAAGGAATTTTTTACTTGCCCGGGGAGCGCGCCGATAAATGGAATCGCGATTTCGGGCCATCGGCGCGCGCGGTGTCGTGGCCAGGCGGCGGTCGTGCGGATGGCAGCAGCCGTCAATGGAAAACTGTATGAATGTACAGTATAGTATCCGTCGAACTCGACCGGCGCGGGCATCGCCCGTGCGACATCCGCCGCGGCGCGGCGGCACAGTGAATTCCGGCTAACTCATCCAGACGGGCAGGCAAATTGTCATCCAGCAATCTGATCCGCATTCGCGGAGCACGTCAGCACAACCTCAAGAATCTCGATCTCGACCTGCGCACCGGCGAAATGACGGTCGTCACCGGCCCGTCCGGCTCCGGCAAGTCGAGTCTCGTGTTCGACACGCTGTACGCGGAAGGCCAGCGGCGCTACGTCGAGACCTTCAGTGCCTACGCGCGGCAGTTCCTCGACCGGATGGATCGCCCGCAGGTCGAGCGCGTCGACGGCGTGCCGCCCGCGATCGCGATCGACCAGACCAACCCGGTCCGCAGTTCGCGCTCGACCGTCGGCACGATGACCGAGCTGAACGACCACCTGAAGCTGCTGTACGCGCGCGCGGCCGAGCTGTTCGACCGCAAGACCGCGCGGCAGGTACGGCACGACACGCCGGAGACGATCTACGCGGAGCTCGTCGCGCGCACGCAGGCCGACGATCCGCGCGTGGTCGTCACGTTCCCGGTCGAATTGCCGGAAGCGGTGTCCGACGAGGAAATCGCGCAGTGGCTGTCGGCGAGCGGCTACACGCGCGTGCAGGCGCAGCGCGAAGTCGCGTCGCCCACCGGGCCGCGCAAGATGCTCGACGTGGTGGCCGACCGCTTCCGCGTGCAGCAGGCCGACAAGGTGCGGGTGGTCGAGGCGATCGAGGCATCGCTGAAGCGCGGCGGCGGCCGCGTGAACGTGTACGTGCTGGCGGCGGACGCGGAAAACGCGACGGCCGAGCCGCAGGTGTGGCGCTTCTCCACCGGGCTCCACGATCCCGATAGCGACCTGCGTTACGCGGAGCCGCAAGCGGCGCTGTTCTCGTTCAACTCGGCATACGGCGCGTGCGAAACCTGCCGCGGCTTCGGTCGCGTGATCGGCGTCGATCTCGGGCTCGTGATTCCCGATGCGCGCAAGACGCTGCGCGGCGGCGCGATCAAGCCGATGCAGACGCCCGCGTGGAAAGAGTGCCAGGACGACCTCATGCGCTACGCGGCGAAGGCCGGCATCCGGCGCGACGTGCCGTGGTCCGAGCTGACGGACGCCGAGCGCGACTGGGTCGTCAACGGTTCGCCGGACTGGAACGGCAAGTGGCAGAGCCAGTGGTACGGCGTGAAGCGCTTCTTCGGCTACCTCGAATCGAAAGCGTACAAGATGCACATCCGCGTGCTGCTGTCGAAATACCGCAGCTATACGCCGTGCGACGTGTGCGGTGGCGCGCGCCTGAAGACGGAATCGCTGCAATGGCGGCTCGGCTCGAAGGAGAATGCCGACGCCGTGCTCGCGCCGGCCGACCGCTTCATGCCGCGCGGCGTCGAATGGAGCCGCGCGCAGCTCGAAGCGCTGCCCGGCCTGACGGTGCACGATCTGATGCTGCTGCCGATCGAGCGCATCCGGCGCTTCTTCGACGAAATCGTGCTGCCGAGCGCGCTGCTCGACGACGCATTGAAGCTGCTGCTCGCCGAAGTGCGCACGCGCCTGAAATACCTGTGCGACGTCGGGCTCGGCTACCTGACGCTCGACCGGCAGAGCCGCACGCTGTCGGGCGGCGAGGTGCAGCGGATCAATCTGACCACCGCGCTCGGCACGTCGCTCACGAAAACCCTGTTCGTGCTCGACGAGCCGAGCATCGGGCTGCATCCGCGCGATCTCACGCGGATCGTCGAGGCGATGCAGCGGTTGCGCGACGCGGGCAACACGCTGGTCGTCGTCGAGCACGATCCGTCGGTGATGCTCGCGGCCGATCGATTGATCGACATGGGGCCGGGCCCGGGCGAGCGCGGCGGCACGATCGTGTACGACGGCACGCCGTCCGACATCCGTTCCGCGCACACGCTGACGGGCGAGTATCTCGGTGGCCGCAAGCAGGTCGCGCATGCGTCGAACTGGGCGCGCCGCGCGGTCGACGCGAACACGCCGCGCATCGTGCTCGAAGGCGCGACCGAGCACAACCTGCGCGACGTCACGGTCGAAATTCCGCTGCAGCGGCTCGTGTGCGTGACGGGTGTGTCCGGCTCCGGCAAATCCACGCTGCTGCAGGACGTGCTGTATCCGGCGATGGCGCGGCACCACGGCAAGGCGACCGAATCGCCGGGTGCGTACCGCAGCCTGACGGGCGCCGACCAGGTCGGCGACGTCGTGTTCGTCGACCAGTCGCCGATCGGCAAGACCACGCGCTCGAACCCGGCGAGCTACGTCGGCGCGTTCGACGAAATCCGCAAGCTGTTCGCGAAGGCGCCGCTCGCGTTGCAGCGCGGCTACGGCGCGGGCACGTTCAGCTTCAACTCGGGCGACGGCCGTTGCCCGACCTGCGGCGGCTCGGGTTTCGAGCACATCGAGATGCAGTTCCTGAGCGACGTCTACCTGCGCTGCCCGGATTGCGACGGCAGCCGCTACCGTGCCGAAATCCTCGAAGTGCGAATCGAGCGCGACGGCCGCGCGCTGAACATCGCCGACGTGCTCGACCTGACCGTCAGCGAAGCGGCCGCGTTCTTCGCGACCGATGCCGAGGTGCTGCGCGTGCTGCAGCCGATCGTCGACGTCGGCCTCGAATACGTGAAGCTCGGCCAGCCGGTGCCGACGCTGTCGGGCGGCGAGGCGCAGCGCCTGAAGCTCGCCGGCTTCCTCGCCGAGTCGGCGGCGGCGGCGGGCGGGCGTCGGGTCGCGACGGAAGAGGCGCGCATCGCACGCGCGAAACTGTTCATGTTCGACGAGCCGACCACCGGGCTGCACTTCGACGACATCGCGAAACTGATGCAGGCATTCGGCAAGCTGCTCGCGGCCGGCCATTCGCTGATCGTGATCGAGCACAACCTCGACGTGATCCGCGCGGCCGACTGGCTGATCGATCTCGGCCCGGAAGGCGGCGACGGCGGCGGCCTCGTGCTGTGCGCGGGCACGCCCGACGACGTGAAGGCCTGCGCCGAATCGCATACCGGCGTGGCGCTGCTGCAGTACGACCGCGCGATGGATGTCGGCGCGGTGCATACCGGCGCGGTGCATGCCGACGGAGGCAAGCCGTTGCAGGCCGTGCTGAACGCGGCGCGCGCGCGCCGGGCGATCGAAGGCGAGGACGTCGTGCGCATCGTCAATGCGCGCGAGCACAACCTGAAGGCGCTCGACGTCGACATCCCGCACGGCAAGTTCAACGTGATCACCGGCGTGTCGGGTTCCGGCAAGTCGACGCTCGCGTTCGACATCCTGTTCCACGAGGGCCAGCGTCGTTACCTCGAATCGCTGAACGCGTATGCGCGCTCGATCGTGCAGCCGGCCGGCCGCCCCGAGGTCGACGCCGTGTACGGCATTCCGCCGACCGTCGCGATCGAGCAGCGGCTGTCGCGCGGCGGGCGCAAGAGCACGGTCGCGACCACGTCCGAGGTGTGGCATTTCCTGCGGCTGCTGTACGTGAAGCTCGGGCTGCAACACTGCATCCATGACGGCACGCCGGTCACGTCGCAATCCGTCGAATCGATCGCCGCGCAACTGCTGCGCGACCATCGCGGCGAACACGTCGGGTTGCTCGCGCCGCTCGTCGTCAATCGCAAGGGCGTGTATACGGATCTCGCGAAGTGGGCGAAGGCGCGCGGCAGCACGCATCTGCGCGTCGACGGCGAGTTCGTCACGGTCGACCCGTGGCCGAAGCTCGACCGCTTCCGCGAGCACACGATCGAATTGCCGGTGGCCGATATCGTCGTGTCGCCGGACAACGAAGCCGAGTTGCGGCGCAGGCTCGACGAGACGCTCGAGCTCGGCAAGGGCGTGATGCACCTGCTCGCGCCGCTCGACGGGCTGCACGATGCGATGCGCAACGATCGTTCGACCGCCCGGGTCGGCGCGGTCAAGGTGCTGTCGGTCAAGCGTGCGTGCCCGGTATGCGGCACGAGCTATCCGGAGCTCGACCCGCGGATGTTCTCGTACAACAGCAAGCACGGCTGGTGCACGACCTGCGTCGGCACCGGCGTCACGCTCACGCGCGAACAGCGCGCCGCATACGACGACACGGTGCTCGCCGGCGACGATCGCGGCCGCGAGCAAACCTTGCCGTCGGACGAGCAGGAACCGGAAGGCGTCGGCAACGAGCCGTGCCCCGATTGCCACGGCACGCGGCTGAATCCGTCCGCGCGCGCGGTCACGTTCGACGCGCATCCGATCGTCGAGGTCGCGCAATGGACGGTGTCGGACACGCGCCGCTGGATCGACGCGCTGGAACTCACGGGGCGCGATGCGCAGATCGCGCGCGACATCGTCAGCGAGATCGGCAGCCGCCTCGCGTTTCTCGAGGAAGTCGGGCTCGGCTACTTGAGCCTCGATCGTGCGGCGCCGAGCCTGTCGGGCGGCGAAGCGCAGCGCATCCGGCTCGCCGCGCAGCTCGGCAGCAACCTGCAGGGCGTCTGCTACGTGCTCGACGAGCCGACGATCGGCCTGCATCCGCGCGACAACCAGATCCTGCTCGACGCATTGCGCAAGCTCGGCGACAAGGGCAATACGCTGGTCGTCGTCGAGCATGACGAGGACACGATCCGCCGCGCGGATCACATCATCGACATCGGCCCGGGCGCGGGCAAGCGCGGCGGCACGCTGGTCGCCGAGGGCGCGGTCGCCGATCTGGCCGCGCAGCCGGATTCGGTCACGGGCCGATTGCTCGCGCAGCCGATGACGCACCCGCTGCAGCCGCGCCGCGGCGTGAGCCTGCCGGGCAAGAAGGGCGGCGACGCCGTGCCGGAAGCCTGGCTGACCGTGCATGGCGCGACGCTGCACAACCTGCGCGACGTCACGGTCGGCATTCCGCTCGCGCGGCTCGTCGCAGTGACGGGCGTGAGCGGCTCCGGCAAGTCGACGCTCGCGCGCGACGTGCTGATGACGAACCTGCTGGACGCGGTCGGCCGCTCGGTGCTGTCGTCGCCGGCCACGCGGCGTGCGCGCAAGGCGGCGCAGCAGGACGCACCGGCCACGAACCGCCGTTCGAGCGTGCTCGCGCGCAGCGCACCGCGGCCGTCGCTGAACGTCACGCATGCATGGCAGGGCTGCGAGTCGCTGAGCGGCTGGGAGCAGATCGATCGCGTGCTCGAGGTCGACCAGACGCCGATCGGCAAGACGCCGCGCTCGTGCCCGGCCACCTATATCGGCGTGTGGGACACGATCCGCAAGCTGTTCGCCGATACGCTCGAAGCGCGCGCACGCGGCTATACGGCGTCGCGTTTCTCGTTCAACACCGGCGACGGGCGCTGCCCGGCCTGCGAAGGGCAAGGCGTGCGCACGATCGGCATGAGCTTCCTGCCCGACGTGAAGGTGCCGTGCGACGTGTGCCACGGGCAGCGCTTCAATCCGGAAACGCTCGCCGTCACGTGGCGCGGCCGGAACATCGGCGACGTGTTGACGATGGAGATCGACGAGGCGGTCGAATTCTTCGCGCCGATCTCGAACATCGCGCATCCGCTGCAGTTGATGAAGGACGTCGGGCTCGGCTACCTGACGCTCGGCCAGCCGTCGCCGACGCTGTCCGGCGGCGAGGCGCAGCGCATCAAGCTCGTCACCGAGCTGACGAAGGTGCGCGACGACATCACGCGGCGCGGCCAGAAGGCGCCGCACACGCTGTACGTGCTCGACGAGCCGACGGTCGGCCTGCACATGGCCGACGTCGCGAAGCTGATTCGCGTGCTGCACCGGCTCGTCGATGCGGGGCATAGCGTCGTCGTGATCGAGCACGATCTCGACGTGATCGCGGAAGCCGACTGGATCATCGATCTCGGGCCGGAAGGCGGCGTCGGCGGCGGCACGATCGTCGCGGCGGCGCCGCCGGAAGCGCTCGCGAAGGTGAGTGCGAGCCATACGGGGCAGGCATTGAAGCCCGTACTGGCGCGAACGGCATCGCCCGACGGCGAAACCGAGCGGCAAGGCGAAGCGCGCGTCGGTTGAATGCGGTGCTTGTCGCAAGCGGCCCCGGTGTCAGGCGAGACACCGGGGCCGCTTGCCCATGCGCCCGTGCGATCGGCTCGCCGCCGCGCTCATTCGCCCTTGATGCCGATCGTCTCGATGATGGTTTCCAGTTGCGGGCTCATCGGCAGGTTGAGACTCAGGCCCGACGGAAGCGGGCGCAGGAACCAGCGCTTGTACTGGCGTGCGATCTCGCCGTCGGCGGCCAGTTCCACGAAGGTGTTCTTCACGACCTGCGCGAGCTGCGGATCGTCCTTGCGGAACATGATGCCGTACGGGTCGTACGACAGGTAATCGCCCACCACGTCGTACTGGCCGCCCTTGTCCGCATTCTCGGCAATCAGGCCGTACAGCAGCACGTCGTCCGTCGCGAACGCGTCGGCGCCGCCGTTCGCGACGAGCGCGAAGCCTTGCGCATGGTCCGGTACCACCTGCAGCTGGATCCCGAGCCTGAACCGCTGGTCCAGGTCGCGCAACGCTTTCTCGTTGGTCGTGCCGGCCGTCACCGCGACTTTCTTGCCCGCGAGATCGCGGAACGAGCGGATCGGCGCGCCGCGCTTCACCATCACCTTCGTGCCGGCCACGAAGATAATCGGCGAGAACGCCACGCGCTTCTGGCGCTCGAGGTTGCTCGTCGTGGAGCCGCATTCGAGATCGACCTGGCCGTTGACCACCGCGTCGATGCGGTTGTCCGACGTGACGGGCACCCAGCGGATCGTCAGGCTCTTGTTGACCGCATCCTCGATCGACGACACGAGCGCCTTGCACAGCTCGATCGAATAGCCGATCGGCTGGCGGCGCGCATTCAGGTACGAGAACGGTATCGACGCGTCGCGATAGCCGAGCGCGATCGTGCCGGTGCCGCGCACCTTCGCGAGCGTGCCGGTCAGTTGCGCCGGCGCGAACGGCTCGACGCGCGGCGGCGGGGAGGGCAGATCGTCCGCGCGCGCGGACGCGCTGGCGGCGAGCAGGCTCGCGAGCGCGAGCGCAAGCCGGAATCGCTGCATCTTCATCGGCGGGCCTCCGTCAGACTTCCGTCGGATGTGCGATCGTCGCTTCCTGTTCCGCTTCGATGCGCGCCGCGTTGGCCTCGGCTTCCGCCTCCGACATCAGTTGTCCTTCCCATTTCGCGACTACCGCGCTCGCGATCGAGTTGCCGACCGCGTTCGTGGCCGAGCGGCCCATGTCGAGGAACGTGTCGACGCCGAGGATCAGCAGTAGCCCGGCTTCCGGCAGCCCGAACTGGTGCAGCGTCGCGGCGATCACCACGAGCGACGCGCGCGGCACGCCGGCCATTCCCTTCGACGTGAGCATCAGCACGAGCAGCATCGTGATCTGCGTGCCGAGCGACAGATGGACGTTGTACGCCTGCGCGATGAACAGCGACGCGAACGTGCAGTACATCATCGAGCCGTCGAGGTTGAACGAATAGCCCATCGGCATCACGAAGCTCGAGATCTTGCGGCGCACACCGAAACGATCGAGCGCGTCGAGGATTTTCGGGTATGCGGCTTCGGAGCTCGCCGTCGCGAACGACAGCATGAACGCTTCCTTGATCAGCACCAGCAGCTTGAACACGCGCGGCCCGAGAAACAGCAACCCGGCGCAGACGAGCAATGCCCAGAGCAGGAACAGGCTCAGATAGAAATCGCCCATGAACACCGCGAACTTCAGCAGCACCGACAGCCCGTTCACCGCGACGGTCGCGGCCATCGCGGCCAATACGGCGAGCGGCGCGAGCTTCATCACGTAGCCGGTGATCTTCAGCATCACGTGCGACAGTTGATCGATCGCGGCCACGAGGATCTTGCCGCGTTCGCCGAGCGCGGCGAGCGCCACGCCGAAGAACATCGAGAACACGACGATCTGCAGGATTTCGTTGTTCGCCATCGCCTCGGCGATCGACTTCGGCACCATGTGGCCGACGAAATCCTTCAACGTGAACTTGGAGGTCGCGAGGTTCGCCGATGCGCCGATGTCCGGCAGCGGCAGGCCGAGGTTGTCGCCGGGCCGCAGCAGGTTCGCCATCAGCAGCCCGAGCAGCAGCGAGACCAGCGACGCGGTGATGAACCAGCCGAACGCTTTCGCGAACACGCGCCCGACCGAGGCCGCGTCGCCCATGTGCGCGATGCCGACGACCAGCGTCGAGAACACCAGCGGCCCGATCACCATCTTGATCAGCCGCAGGAACACGTCGGACACGAGCGAGATGTAGCCGGCGATTTCGGTCGCGGCCTTTTTGTCGGGAAAGCTCGTGAAGACCATGTAGCCGATTGCGATGCCTGCGAGCATCGCGATCAGGATCCAGACGGCTGCAGCATTCTTTTTTCGCATCGAGAGCCTCCCATGCACCGGTTTCGCAATCGGGGATGGAAGGACGATACAGGACCACAATGACGATGAACAGTGCAACCGGGTCCGGGTTTGCGCTAGCGCGGGGACGAGGCCGATCGGGCTCGGCGATTGCGCCGGTGGCGCTTCGTGCCCGAAGCCGGCGCGATCCGCAACGGGTTTGTGCGGAGCAGCACATTGCCCCATTCGGCGGTCGCGGGGTCGCGACGTCCGGCGCCGCTTCGCCATTTGCGCGTGTCCTGTGCCCGGCGATGCTGCGTTGCCGCGATTCCGTACGCGTCATGCGCGCGAGGACCGAGCCGGCGCGTGCTGAAATCGCATGCCCGAGCCGCGAGCCGGAAGATGCCGTCGATCAGCGGATGGGCGCGTTCGGCGCGTCGCCGCGCGGCTGTCGATCAGCCAGCCGGCGCGACCGATGCGCCCGTGATGCCGTGCCGGCGCAGCGAATCGGCGACGAAGCCCGACGCCTTCATCTCCTCGACGAACGCGTTCAGCACCGCGGCCGCCGCGTCGCCGCGGCTCTTCGGCACGCCCATCGCCTGCCGGATCACCATGAAGCGCTCCTCGAGCAGGCGCAGGCCCGGCGTTTTCGCGGCGTCGGCTTCGAGCTGCTGCTTCACGCCGGCCGCCACTTCGAGCTTTTGCTCGACGAACGTCGACACGACCGCTTGCGACGTCGGCGCGCGCACGATCCGCGCGGCTTTCAGTTCGCGGGTGAGGAACAGGTCGTATGCGCTGCCGTTGCCGACGGCCACGCGGTTGTGCGGCTGGTCGACGTCCGCATGGGTGCGGATCGGCGACGCGTCGGGCACGAGATAGAAACCTTCGATCAGCACGTACGGCGCGGTGAACGCGACGGTTTCGCCGCGCAGCGGATCGATCGCGAAGAAGCCGAAATCGGCGCGTTCGTCGGTCAGCGCCTGCACCGATTTGCCGGCGGCGTCGAACACCACGAGTTCCAGGTCGGCCGACAGGCGCTCGGCGAATGCACGGGCGAGGTCGATCGAGACGCCGAACGGTTCGCCCGTTGCCGGGTCGCGGTTCGCGAGGATCGGGTTGCCGAGGTTGATCGATGCGCGGAGCTTGCCGGTGGGGGTGAAGGCGGAGACGACAGCAGGAGCGATGGGCATGAGCGGACTCGCGGGAGGCTTGGGGTCGGTCGGGTGACGGGTGCGCGACAGCGCGTCGATGCCGAGCTTATCATCGGGACGCCCGATGTAGCATGCCGCGGGCATGGCAGCGTCGAAACGCCGAGCCGGCACGCGGCTTTATTAATCGGTCGTGACCCGATATGTCGGCACGAACGCCAACCCGCTCGCATGTCGCTCACGCATCGACCCGCGCCTGTCGGTCGCCGTTGCCGGATTGCATGTCGTCCCGTCAACGGGGATCAAGGTCAGACATGTTCGCGAAGGTAACGGATGCACGCCATTCGCAGGCCCGCCCGATCCGTTGAAGCGTCCGGAGAAGCGGGCGCCGGCGCCGGTTCGGCATGCGCGAGCGGTTGCGCGAGTGCGGCGCTGTCGGCCGGGCCGGCCGATTTCGCGATCTGAAGCGAAGCGTGGCCTATCCAGACGCGATCGCGCCACTCGCATTTCGCACGATGGATGACCAGCCACGCCTGCAGCGATTCGGCGAGCTGGAACGGCGAAAGCCACGCGCGCGTCTGCCTGCGGGTGACGAGTTGCATGACAACGAGGAAGTAGAGCAGATCGACGTACTGGGTCCGGCCGCGCATGGTCCGTTTTGTGGTTGTCGGTGCTGGCGAGTGCGCCGGTGTCGGATCACTGCCGAACGGCGAGCGCCTTCTCGATCGCGGCAATCAGCTTGAACGCATCGCTACGCCCGATCAGAAGCCCGCGGCTGGTGTACTCGCACCCGAATGCGTAGAAGCTCGGCAGCAGTGTCACCATGTCGTTCTGCTGATCGAAGTCGACTTCGCATTTCGTCAGCGGGAAGAACGGAGGCGCCTCGGCCGGCATGTTGTGCACGATGTCCTCCTAGTACATTTTTCGGGGCGGCAACATGCGCTTGGCCCGCAGGCGCTGCCTGGCAACGGCGCTGGCCTTCTTGCGCTTGCGCGCCGTCGTGGGCTTCTCGTAGCCGGTGCGGGCGCGCAATTCGCGAATCAGCCCGGTTTTCTCGATGCCGCGCCGGAATCGCCGCAGCGCGACATCGATCGGTTCGTTGAGCTTCAGCGTAATTGTCGTCATGTAGATCCTGTCGGGAAAGGCTGGAACGGAAAGCTAACCGAGCCGCGTCATGACGGCGCTGGCTATCTCGTCGGATTCGAATTCCGAATATCCTGCTCCGATCGAGAGCGCACGTACCGCCATGAACATGTGCAGCTCGGGTTGGTGGCACATCGCTGAATCGGCGATTCTGGCGGGAACGACGGTGTCGATCCGGGTGACTTCATGCCGTTCGATCAAGCCGAGCAGTTCGTCGATGATCATTTCGTCCTCCAAAATACCGAAAAATTGCGTTGTGCCGACGAGCGCGCGTCAGCGCGCGCTGGAAAAGAAGCCCTGTTTGTCCCGATTGTCGTCGATGATGTTCTCGGCAAAGCGCACCGACGCACGACGTGCGTCGCCGGCATTGTCGAATGGGGAGATGTCGTGCAATCGGAAGGTCTGGCTCTGCGTCAGCGTATCGGTGGTGCCGCGCAGGCAAATCTTGACGGCCGCGTCGAACCCGGCGTCGTAGTTGTGCGGGCAGCCATGCGGCGCGGCCACGTGAGGGTAAATCAGCGGATAAATCTCGAATCCACGATAGACGTGCATGCTCATGACGAACTCCTGGCGTTCGGCCACGGCGAGTCGCATGGGCGAACACGTTCGGCCAGTATTCCCATTGCAGGGCGGGCCGGTGGGTGAAGGGGACAACGTTGCAGCGCGAAGGAGGGGCGATGCAGCAAGCGGGCGGGTGGAGGGGCGAACCGTCGGAGGGCGGCCGATCGTTCGGATGAGCCCATCATACGCGCATCCTTCGTCGAACGTCCAACTTATTCCGGGTTGGCGCACGCACTTCGTCGAGGACGTCGCCCGGTTTCAGGCGGGTTATTGTGGAGCAGGCGGGCGTTTCTTCGCGCGCGATTTCGTGACCGCGGGCGGTTTGGGCGGAACCCAGTTCAATGCGGTGCCCAGCTTCGGCAAAGTGATGGCCTGGCTGGCACGCGGAGGCGCCTTGTTGCGGCGAGGCTGGTTTCGGGTCATGCGGGTTCTCCTGCTGCACCGCTTGCGCGGTTCGGTGAGCATGACGTGCGCCGCTCGCGCGCGCGCGGTCGGCCGTGCGGCGCGGCGAGTGAGGGTCGGGTGTCGGCATACGCACCGGCCGACGGCCAGATGCGAAATGGATGACCGTGTCTGCGTCGAGTCTCGTTACCTGCGACGGAGGGCGCGGCACGTGAAGCGGCAGCGATGTGCCGCTTCGCGAACAGGGGCTGACGGTTCAGCGATTACAGCGGGGTGATGTTCGACGCCTGCAGGCCTTTGGGGCCCGTCTTCGTTTCGAAGCTGACCTTCTGGCCTTCCGCGAGGGTCTTGAAGCCATCGCCGCGGATCTCCGAGAAGTGGGCGAACAGATCGTCGCTGCCGTTGTCGGGGGTGATGAAGCCGAAGCCCTTGCTGTCGTTGAACCACTTGACGGTACCGGTATCCATGTTGGATCTCCTGAAAATGAACGAGCGCATATGCCTCGTATGGACGAGGAAAAGGAATCAAGGAGGGAGAGGACAACGAATACCGCAGGCTGCGGTCGATGATGAGCAGCAATCGCGCTTCTTGAATACTTCCGCGGCCGACAGTACGCGTCGTCGCGAAGCGTGTCAAGCGCTATCGGCAGGGGCGGAACGCGTGACGCCTGGGTCACGATCGGTCCCTTGCCGGCACGCCTGTCGCCCGTGCGATACGCCGTCCCGGCGACGACGTCAGAGGGTCGTCAGCAAATGCAACTGGCGTTCGGTCTCGTTTCCCGCGACCAACGAAAAGAACCCGGTCTCGCGACGCTCGACTATCGTGAGCCCCTCGCTGTCGGAGAAGACGTTCCAGGCGATGCCGTCGACATGGGCGATCGCTCCGCGCGTTCGCGCGAATGCCAGCAAGAGCCGACTCGCCTGGCGGCGAAGCACCTGACGATCCGCATTCAGCACATAAGGGGGACAGCCCGCACGCAGGACGAGATAGTGAGGAATGACGCTGGGATCAATTTTCATGGGGCGGCTTCATGTGCGGGCCTGCGTTTGCCGTTCAGTTGCAGTCTGCGCGGCGTCGGGGAAAAGCGTTCGATCGCTCGACGGCAGCCTGCCGTGGCGTGCTTTCAGTTTATGCGCAGAACCGCCCGATTCGCAGGATATCGTCACGATGTCCCGCGGCGTCGATCGCATATCGGGCCTGCATCGGGTTGCGCGGCCGGCGATGAGGCGGCCCGTGCGTGTTTGACGGTCGTTGTTTTCGCCTTCCTGTTCCACGCGTCGAGCATGGCTGCCTGCCGTCGAAATGGTGTAGCGATATCTACCGAATTGCAGTGTTCGTGACAGCCACCTATGCTGCCGTCATGAATGCCGTCCCGACTTCCTGGCGCCTGTTGATCGTCAGTCTGCCGACCTCCGGCGCGACTGCCCGCATGCGCATCTGGCGTACCGTCAAGGCGCTCGGCTGTGGTGCACTGCGGGACGGCGCCTATCTGCTGCCTGCGCATGCCGAGCAGGCGGCGCAGTTGCGTGAGCTCGCCGACGAGGCGCGCAACGGCGAAGGGCAGGCGTGGTTGCTGGATGTCCGGGCGGACGATCCTGCCGACGAAGACGCGTACCAGTCGCTGTTCGATCGCGCGGGCGATTACGCAGGCTGGCTCGCCGAGCTTTCGGCGGCCCGCAGCACGCTGCCCGATCTGGCGGTCGCCGAGCTCAACCGCCTGCAACGCCGCCATGCTCGCACGTACGAGGCGATTCGAAGCATCGATTTCTTTCCCGGCGAAACTTCGCTGCGCGCGCAGGCGCAATGGCGGGATTTCACCGCCGCGGTCGAAGCGTTGCGCTCGCCCGGCGAGCCGCATGCCGCCCAGCGCGGCATTCCGCGTCGCGACCGTGCGCAGTATCAGGGCAGGCTGTGGGCGACGCGCCGTCACCTGTGGGTCGATCGCGTCGCCAGCGCGTGGCTGATTCAGCGTTTCATCGATCCGCATGCCCGCTTCGTGTGGCTGGACAATCTCGCCGATTGCCCGGCCGACGCGCTCGGCTTCGACTTCGACGGCGCGCCGTTCACGCATGTGGGCGATCGCGTGTCGTTCGAGGTGCTGGTCGCCAGCTTCGGGCTGGGCGACAACGACGGACTCGCCCGGCTGGGCGCCATGGTGCATGCGCTGGATGTGGGCGGCGCCACCGTGCCGGAAGCCGGCGGATTCGAGGCCATTCTCGCCGGCGCCCGAAAGCGCGTCGCCGACGATGACGCATTGCTGACGGAGATCGGCACCGTACTCGATTCGTTGTATGTGCATTTCCGCGGCAACCGCCAACCCTGACCATGCTGCTCGCGCCAACATGAATACACATCGCGACCGCCCGGCCTATACGCTGTGGCAACTGATCGGGTACTTCGCGCGGCTCGGCGCGACGGGGTTCGGCGGGCCGGTCGCGCTCGCCGGCTACATGCATCGGGATCTCGTGGATACGCGCCGATGGATCGCGGACGCGGACTACAAGGAGGGCCTGGCGCTCGCGCAACTCGCCCCCGGCCCGCTCGCCGCGCAACTGGCGATCTATCTCGGCTACGTGCATTACCGCATCGTCGGCGCCACGATGGTCGGGATCGCGTTCGTGCTGCCGTCGTTTGTGATGGTGGTGCTGCTCGGCTACGCGTACACGCGATTCGGCGGCCTGACGTGGATGCAGTCGGTGTTCTACGGCGTCGGCGCGGCGGTGATCGGCATCATCGCGATCAGCGCGCGCAAGCTGACCGCGAAAAGCATCGGCCGCGACACGCTGCTGTGGGCGATCTATCTCGCGCTGGTGGCCGTGACGGTGATCACCGAATCGGAAGTGGCGTGGCTGTTTCTCGCGGCGGGTGTGCTCGTCTGGCTCACGCGCGCGCCGCCCCGGTGGTTACGCCAGCGGCGCGTCGATGCGGTCGTGGCGTGGCCCGTTTCCGCCACGGGCGCATGGCTCGGTATCGTCGACTGGCCGCAGCTCGTGCAACTGGCCGTCTTCTTCGCGAAGGCCGGCGCGTTCGTGTTCGGCTCGGGGCTCGCGATCGTGCCGTTCCTTTATGGGGGCGTGGTCACCGAGCACCATTGGCTCAGCGAGAAGCAGTTCGTCGACGCCGTGGCGGTCGCGATGATCACGCCGGGCCCGGTCGTCATCACGGTCGGCTTCATCGGCTATCTGGTGGCGGGGTTGCCCGGCGCGTGCGTGGCGGCGGCCGGTACGTTCCTGCCGTGCTATCTGTTCACGGTGTTGCCGGCCCCGTACTTCAAGAAATACGGCAGGCTGCCGGCGATCCTGGCGTTCGTCGACGGCGTGACGGCCGCGGCCGTCGGCGCGATCACGGGGTCGGTGATCGTGCTGGCCCGACGCTCGATCGTCGACGTGCCGACCGCATTGGTAGCGCTCGCGACGATCGTGCTGCTGGTCAGGTTCAAGAAGCTGTCGGAGCCGGTGGTCGTCGGTGGAGCCGCCGTGATGGGCCTGATCGTGTATCCGCTGTTGCATCACTGACCGTGGAGGCCGCCATGCAATGGATTACTCGCCAACGTCCGAAAATCGACCGGGTAGCGTGTCCCTGGCTCATTGCCCGTTTTATCGACGAGACGCCCGAATTTCTCTATGTTGCGCCGGGCGACGTGCTGCGCATCGCCGGCGAGACCGGCGCGATCCCGTACGACATTCCCGGCGTGGAATTGACGCACGTCGGCGAGCAATGCAGCTTCGACGCGTTTCTCGACAAGTACGGTCTGGCCGACGATCAGGCGTTGCAGCACATGGCCCGCATCATCCGCGGCGCGGATACGTCGCGGCTCGACCTGACGCCGCAGTCGAGCGGGCTTCATGCGATTTCGCTCGGACTGTCGGACATGTTTCCCGACGATCACGCCATGCTGGAACACGGTCTCGTCATGTACGACGCGCTGTATGCGTGGTGCAGGCATTGTCAGGCCGAAGGCCATGCGTGGCCGCCGAAGATGGCGGAGTGACGCGGCGGGGAACGGGGATTCGCCGAGCCGTCGGGCATGGGCGCCGGCTGGCTCGCGCGATGGATGAAAAAAAGCCCGCGGCTGCCGCGGGCTTTACATCAACAATTGCCTTTCTTGGCCTGTCCCGGCGGACAGAATCCATTCCCCGGCCCGCCTTGCGGCGCGACCACGACCGGTGCGCCAGGAACATAGGCGACGCACCCGCCGAGCGCGCCCGCCATGCTCGCCGCTGCGAGCAACGCGATCATCCCTTTTTTCACTTCGTTCTCCCGTTGGAAGGAAAGGGCCGTTCGGCCCTTTCGATGATGCCGTCAGCGCGTCAGAAACTGAAGTTGACGTTGGACTGACTGGTCGTTGCGTTGACGTTTGCCGATTGGGTCGCCCCCGATGCCGCGTCGGCCTCGATCGTGTATTGGCCTGCGGCGGCCGGCGCCGCGGCCAGCGCGACCGGCAGCGAACCCGAGTAGGTGCCGACGATCGGCGCGGCCGTGGGCACGGACAGCGAATAGGCGCCGGTGTCCATGTTCGCGTTGATCGACGTGATCTCGTACGCGTTCGCATCGATCGTCTGCAGCGCGCGCACGAAGGCGTTCGCGCTGGCCGTGACCGTACCGCTGACGGTGCTCATCGTCGACGCAGGCAGCGTGATCGGTGCGGTCGACGCCGACACCGCCGTGGTCGTGTTCACCACCACCGGCACCGAGCGGACGATACCCGACGCGAAGTTGTTCTTCACGATCACGACGTCGTAGTTGCCCTGCGTCGAGCTCTGGATCAGCGGCGACAGCACGAACTTGCCGGAACTGTCGGCCACCGTGCCGCGGACGACCTTGCCGCCCTGTTCGGCATAGACGGTCGAGCCGGCTTCGGCCGATGCGACGTAACCGGCGATCGCGCCGCTCACGACGGTCGGGATCGCGGTGACGACCGGCTTCAGCGCATACGAGCCGTTGCCGCGCTGGACGATCGACTTGCATGCATTGAAGTCGAGCACGAGATCGACGAGCGTGTTGGGCTGGACCGTGAACGGCTGGATGATCTTGTAGCCGCTTTGCGTCGCGCTCGGCGTGGCGAGCGCCTGTTCCGAGCCGCCGGTCGGGACGACCGAGTTCGCGAGGTTGTTGCCTTGATTCTGCGCGAGCACCAGCCGGACTTGCTGATACTGGCCGGCGGGCAGCGCGGTCTGGCCCAGATCGGCGAGCACGCCGTTGGTCAGCGACAGCAGGTCGATCTTCTGCGGCGTCGCGAGGGAAACGGTCGACCAGCCGGCATCGTTGTCGGAGGCATTCGCGTTGGCGTTGACGCGGACCTGCGAGACGGTGACGTACACATGGTCGAAGCCGCAGGAAGGCGCGTCCGTCATCGCGACGTGCAGCGTACCGGTTTGCGTGCCGCCGCCGTCGTCGCCGCCGCCGCAACCAGCGAGTACGAACGGCACGAAGGCGGCGCACAGGGCGCTCTTGATGATGGTGTTCATATGTCACCCCCAGATGGGATCGTTATTGTGGGTGACGGAAGAATAGCCGGACGGCAACTCACTATCTGGGCATCTTTGAAACGAACGGTAACTTTTTGTTCGGCCGGTCAATTTTTACCGGAATTGACCTCGCATCGGCGCGCGCCGGGCGGGTGGCGACGGCGATTGATTCGTACGGAGCGGCAGCAAGCATCTTTTGTCAGACGTTAGCGCTGCCTTTGGCGCAGAGTATTTGTGGCGGTCCGGCATCAGCCCGGCCCGTCGCTCGCGGCCGCGAGCAGCGGCACGACCAGATCGCTGATCGGCGTCGGAATGCCGTGCGTTCGTCCGTATCGCTGCACGACGCCATTGCGGCAGTCCCATTCGAGCGGGCGGTTGCCCTGCCGGTCGGCCAGAATGGACGTTCCCAAATCGGGCGGAAAGCCGTGGAATCCATCGATGATCTCCTGCGGCACTTCATCGCCCAGCTTCGCGCCCTCCGCACGCGCGACCGCGAGACATTCCCGCAGGTAGGCGAGCGACAGTTCGGTGATGTCGCTTCGCGAGAACATGCCGGCGCGGCGACCGGTCAGCACCATGAGCCCCGCCACCGCGTTCTGCAAAAGCTTTCGCCACGCGAGCGAGACGAAATCCTCCGCCACCTCGGGCGAGCAGCGCGTGCCGCGCAACGCCGAGGCCACCACGTTGCCGGCCGGCGTATCGGGCAGGGTGAGCCGGGGCCTGCCGCGCAGCCACACCGACTCGCCCGATTCGCGTTGCGCGGGAAACCAGACGACCGATGGCACGACCGCGGCGCCGGCCGCATACGGTGCGAACGCGGCCTGTTGCTCGACGCCGTTTTGCAGCACGCAGACGACGGTATTCGCGTCGCATAGCGCGGAGACCCAGGGCGCCGCGCTCGCTATCTGTGTCGACTTGACCGCAATGAACACGAGATCGAACCGGCCCTCGATCGCTTGCGGATCGGTCAGCACGGGCCCGGGCACGACGATTTCGCCGCCGTCGAAGCGCAACTTCAATTGCGCGTGCGCCGAGCGGCCGCAGATCACCGGCGTGCGGCCGGCTTCATGAAGGGCCGCGGCGACGGTCGTTCCGATTGCGCCCGGACCGACGAGGGCGACGGTCGGGTAGTCAGGTTTCGTCATGGTGTTCATCCTGTCGAGTCGTCCGCCAGATGCGGGCGCAGCGCGAGGGCGAGCGGAAAAATCGCGAGGGCCGTCAACGCGGTCGCATAGGTGGCGCCGTGCACGCCGATCCAGTCGCCCAGGAAGCCGTAGAGCACGGGCGACAGCGCGCCCGACGCGATCGTCCCGGTATAGAAGATCGCGAACGCGCGCTCGGTGCGTTCGGGCGCGGACATCTCCGGCACGGTTCCGTACAGCACCGACGAAGTGCCGTTGAGCATCATACCCAGAATGGGCAGCAGCACCATGGTCGGCGCCAACGGGAGAGACATCACCGCGATGATGCACGCCGCTGTCCCGCCCTCCGTGAGCAGCACCGTCCTGACCATGCCCATGCGCGCGCCGAGCCAGCCGCACATGAATTTGCCGGCCGCGCCGCCGATGAAAACGAGCGCAAGGGCCGTGCCCAGCAGTTGCGGCGAGACGCCCTTGGCCTTGAGCAGGAACGGCAGAAAGGTAAGCAGTCCCATGCGTACGGCCGTATCGAGCACGCCGATCGAAAACAGCGCGGAGAATCCGCTTCGCCCGGTGCCGCTGCGTTGAGTGGACGCCTGGCCTTTGACCGTCATGTTCGCGGCGGCGCGTGGCACGGCCGGAAACCAGAGCGCGATGACGGCGGCCACGACACCGCCCAATCCGGCGACGATCCATAGCGCATGACGCCACGGCATCATCGTCACGAGCAGCGAAATGGCGGCCGGCAGCGCGGATTTCCCCAGATCGCCGGAAAAGTTGTAGATGCTCAGCGGGCCTCTCGCGTCGCGCCCATAGACGCGAGAGACGGCGCCCGACGCGATCGGATGCTGCGTGCTGGAGCCGCCCCCCGAAATCGCGAGCGCGACGCCCAAGCCGAGCAGGCCGCCCGACATGCCCGCGATCGCATAGCCGAGCGCGGCGAGCAGCGTGCCGATTGCGAGGGTCGAGCGGCTGCCCAGGCGTTGCGCGAGGCGCCCGGCCGACAATTGCAGCGTCGCCATCGTGCCGGCATAGACGCCGCGCAGGATGGCGAGGGCCGCGAAGTCGAGCCCGAATTCCGACTGCCACACGGGAAGCAGCGCGTAGATCATGTCCGTATAGCCGTCGTGCATGGCATGCGCAATGCACGATAGCCACAGCACGCGCCGTCGGGGTGGCGCAGTCTCCTGCATCGCGGGAGGGGAAAAAACCGGCAGGCGCATCGTCATTCGCTCCGTGCGAGCGGGGGAGGGGAGCCGCTTGTGGCATCGCTTTCACGCTCGATGCGTCGATTTTATGGCCGACGCGACAGCCATTTCAATTGAGCTAAAATCGCGTCAATCGGGAGAAAAAGTCACGTCATGAACGAAAGCCGGGATGCCGCGAAGCACCGGGGCGAGTTGCCCCCGCTCAATGCGCTGCGCGCCTTCGATGCGGTCGCGCGGCACGGTAGCTTTGCGGCTGCCGCGGCGGAATTGCACGTGACCCACTGGGCCGTGGGCAAGCAGATCAGGTTGCTGGAGGACTGGTTCGGGCTGCCGCTGTTCGACCGTCGTCCGCGCGGCGTCGTGCTGACCGACGAAGGGGCCGCGTTGCTGAACGACGTCAGCCACGCGTTCGAGCGCCTCGGTACCGCGGTGGGGCGGCTGCGCCACAACCCGTTCACGCACCGGATATCAGGCGTCGTGCGGGTGAATGTGCCGATGAGCTTCGCGCTTTGCTGGCTGCTGCCGCGGCTCGCCGATTTTCATTCGCGGTACCCCGACATCGACGTGAGGGTGTCGACGACGTCGCGCAAACTGCGCTATGTCGCCGACGCGTTCGATATCGGTGTCCGCTCCGGTCCCGAGCAGGGCGCGGGCGTCGTGTCGCGCTCGTTGATGCCTGATCTGCGCGTGCCGGCCTGCAATCCCGCCTTGCTGCGGCAGCATCCGATCCAGAGCGTGGCCGACCTGCGCCATCACGTCCTGCTGCATTCGGCCACGACGCGCTCCGCGTGGTCGCACTGGTTGAAGGAAGCGGGCGCTTCCGATCTGCGGGCCGCGCGCCATGTCGAATTCGATCACGTGAATCTGCAGTTGGGCGCGGCCATCGAGGGGCTCGGCGTGGCGCTGGCCTCGCTGCCGCTGATCGGCCGCGATCTCGCCGAGGGGCGCCTCGTGTGTCCCATCGCGGCGCCGGTATGGCGTGCCGACGACTACATGCTGGTGACGAACGCCGATCGCGCCGACGATGCCGCCGTGTCCGCGTTCGAGGAATGGATGGAGCGCATGGCGAGTCAGGAGGGCGGCTAGGTCCGCCGGTCAGGCCGGGCGGCACGACGCCGGGGTCGTGCCGCCACTGCGCCGGTGTTGCCGGTCGGCGATCAGAAGCCGTGGAACATGCCGATGTTGACCTGAACCTGGTTGCCGCCCGACGAGGTGTTGCCGAAGTCGGCGGCCGAGGCCTGCGCGCCCTTCGCATGCACGTAGGCGCCCATCGCGTACAGCGCGGTACTCTTCGACAGCGAGTACGTTGCCCCCAGCGACAGCTGGTTGATCGAGGCCATCGTGCGACCTTCGGCGGCTTGCGCGGGCGTGGCCGCGGAACCGTAGACATACGTGTAGCCGGTCGCGAGCGACAGCGCCGGCGTGACCCGGTACTGCAGCAGCGCGCCGAGCACGTTGAAGTGGATCGACGGCTGGCCATCGTTGCCCTTGTACTGGGCGTTCGAGTAGCGCAGGCCAGCCGTGTACGGCCCCACCTCGTATTGCGCGGCCACTTGCGCGATGCCCGCGCTCTTGAACGCATTGCCACCGTTGTAGCCCGAACTCGGATAGCCCAGCGCGCCGCCGAAACTCGGTTGTGCCGTTGCGTTCAGCCAGCCGTTCTCGCCCTGGTTGACCGCACGAAAGTAGCCGCCGGCGACCGTCAGGCCGCCTTGCGCGTAGGTCGCGGCCGCCGACCACGACTGACCCGAGCCCGTTGCGCCGGCCACGCCGCCGAACGAGTACGCGGCTTCGGCCTGGAAGCCGTGGATGATCGGCGAAATGTACTTCACCGCGTTGTTCTGGTTCGTCGTGTTGTCGTTGTTGTCGACGTCGCCGGGGGTCGAGAAGGTCGACGCCGAAATGGCGTCGCCCGTCAGGACCTGGACCATTTCCGTCACGGCGTCGAGCTGGCGCCCCAAGCGCAAGGCGCCGTACTGATTGGACGCGAGGCCCACGTAAGCCTGGCGGTTGAACAGCGAACGCGTGTTACCGATGGGCCCCTGGCCGCCTATGCCGCCCGTCCCAATACTGAAACCGTTCTCGATCTTGAATACCGCCTGGAGGCCGCCGCCGAGATCCTCCTGCCCCCTGAGGCCCCACTTGTTCGAACCGGCGGCGCCGCCATCGAGGCCGTACCTGCTGTGGCCATTGATGTTCGACGTGTAGCCGATACCGGCATCGAGCATGCCATACAGGGTGACCGACGACTGTGCCATTGCTGCCGACGATGCTGCGAAGGCGGCAACGGCGATAACGCTGATGTTGATCTTCTTGTTTTTCATCTGCATTTCACTGTGAGGAGAAGTTTCGGGACGGATTGAAACGGCTTGTGTCGCATTCGAATGCAGATGACGACGCACGGCCTGTGCGTCGTTCCGGTCGCGCCGGCCGGCGTCGTATATTCGCTCGGTCCGATCGGCATGCCACATTCGACCATTTCGTTATCCTTACAATTTGATGCGGGGAACGCGACGCTGCTCGACCTGTCCTGCACCCCCGATCAGAACGATCGCGGCGCCCCAACCTGAACGAAAGCGACTTCCTTGCTTTCGTTGCCGCTCCAGCTATCCTGTGTCGTCGCGCTTTGCAGGCGGAAAGACCATATCAGGAACATAAATTCCCGTCAAAATTAGTTTGATATAAGTTAATCTCGTTTGATAACGTCGCGCCGTACGGGTTTTCCCTTATAGGAACCGGCGTCCACGGAGGTGTGTCGAGGTGCGCGCCGTCGCGCCGCCGAATGTCGACAACGACAAGCGAAGGCGGAGAAGGGAGGTGAACGCGATATTCGGTTGCGGGCCGCCACGACGATCAGCCATCAGGAGGGAAAGTACCGGTCGCCAGGGTCATTCTGGATAACCGTTCCATTTTCTCCCCGATTGCAATAATTGAAATGGAGGAGGCGATCGTTGAATATCTGTCCGGGCCGGCCGGCGCCGGACACTGACGCCGACCGAGATCGAGCGTCAGCCGCGGACGAAACTCAGCGCTCGATCCGGCGCTGCATTAGATAAAATTTCATGTCGTCGCGTCCGCGCATTGAAATCGGAATCGGATCGCGATCGAAGCCGAGGATTTCATAGAACCGGTATGCCGATTCGCGCGCCGTGCACCAGAGCAGAATGCCGCATTGTTCGCGCACATGGCGAATGGACAGATTGACCAGCAGGCGTCCGAATCCCAGGCCGCGTACCGACGGATGGACGGCCATGCCGCGCAGGCGCCACGCGTCGGCGTCCGAAACGCCGGCGTGTCCTTCCTTGCAAACCGATGCGACGGCGACGATGGCGTCGTGGTCGCGAACGGCAAAGTGCATGGTGGTGGGGGCGAGGTCGCCATGCAGGGCGCTTCCCTCCTCGTCTCCCGCCATCAGGATTGCGGCTCTGAGGGGATAGGTTTCTTCCGCACGGACGGCACAGATGGTAAAGCGCACATCTTGTGAAATCATATAATTATCGGCTCTCTTCGTGACGCGGATTTTCTTCCGTTTCTCTTTCGGTATACCCACTCGCAAAATTAGCAGTTGCCGTGCGTTATGAGTAAGGGTAATTTCCTATCCGCGACTTCTTTTCAATCATACGCTAACTGCGATCACAGATGACGTCGAAAGTCTCGACAGATGCAGAGCTCGCCTACGACGAGATCCGATCGAGGATCTTTGACGGCCGGCTTGCGCCTGGACAGAAAGTATCTCATCGAGGCCTGTCGGATGAACTGGGTTTCGGCCAGATGCCGGTGCGCAGCGCATTGCATTTGCTCGAGTCCGAAGGGCTGGTCGTCGTGATCGAAAAGAGCGGCACCTACGTCGCTTCGCCGACCACGAGCGATCTCCGCGAAATTTTTGAAATGCGCCTGGCGCTGGAGAGTACCGCGGCGTTTCTTGCAGCGAGGTCGGGCGCAACGGCAGGGCTTCGCGAGGCCGCGGTAAAAATGCAGGAACTGGTTGAGCGGGACGTCTCGGACATCATGCTCGAACAACGTATCGGCTGGGTGTTTCATCAAGAGTTGTTCGCTGCCGCACGGAACGTCCGGATCTCGTCGGCGTATGGTCTGTTGCGGGCCCAGACCCTGGCCCTGAACGAACTCCCGCGCGGCGACGCCGAAACCGTTCGGCGCGGCACGATCGAGCACCTGCACATCTTTCACGCAATCGAAGCGAACGACGGCGAGCTTGCACGTCAGCATATGTGGAATCACATCGTTGACGGTACGCCGGCACGGATCAAACTGTTAAAGGCACGGCATGAACACGAAAAATAAGGGGCTTTCCCTCCCGATGCAGATGCTTGGCGGACTCGTCCTGGGCGCCGCGTGCGGCGTGTTTGCTCCGGGCTTTGCCGCGAAGCTCGGCTTTCTGAGCGCGATGTTCGGCCACGCGATCAAGATGGTCGTCATGCCGCTGATCTTCCTGTCGGTCACGGTCGGAGTCTTTCGGGCCGGCAGACTTCGCGAGCGGCTCGGAAAGGTCGCCCTGTCCAGTATCGGCTTCTTCGTGTTGATGACGGGCCTGGCCGCGTCGCTCGGCCTGCTGCTCAACCTTGCATTTCGACCGGGCCTCGGTGCGAGCATGACGCAATCTGGATCGATGCCCGCGGCGCTCGCGTCGAGCATCGACTGGACGAAATTTCTCGTTGATCTGATTCCCGCAAACATCGTCGCTGCGCTCGCGGCGGGAAATTCGCTGCCGGTGCTCGTCTTCGGCGTCATTTTCGGTGCGGCATTGGCGGCGGCCCCCGAGCGCGCCGAGCCTGCGATCGCCGTGTTCGAGGCGCTGCTGTCGGGGCTGTTCAAGATGGTCCAGTGGGTGATCGCATGGTCGCCGCTCGCGATCTTCGCCGCGATCGCGCAGTTGCTGTCAGCCAAGGGCTTTGCGGGCGCGCACTCGCTTATCGAGCTTCTGGGCGTCGCCTATCTCGGCATGGCGATTCTCGCGGTTGTACTCACGGCCGTCATTCGCGTCGCCGGTCAGTCGCCTCTGGCCGTGCTCAGGAAGGTGAGGGAACCGCTGATCCTCGGCTTCACGACGCGCTCTTCCGAAATTACCTACCCGCTGCATCTGAAGAAACTCGTTGAACTGGGCGTTCCGTACGGCGTGGCGTCGACGATCTTGCCTCTCGCCTATATTTTCAACCGCGACGGCGCGGTGCTCTACACGGCTCTTGCGGTCGGCTATCTGGCCGACGCCTATCACCTTGCGTGGTCCTGGCCGCTCGCGATCACGATTCTGATCTTGACGATCATCACCATCGACGGCGCAGCCAACGTGCCCTCCGGGGCGATCGTCGCCATCACCATCGTTCTGACGTCGATCGGGTTGCCGGCCGATGCGGTGCTGCTGCTCCTGGGCGTCGACGCGTTTTTCGACATGGGGAGAACCGCCCTCAACGTCTACGGGAGCACGGCGGCAGCCGCTGTTGCGGTGAGACTTTCCGGTTCCGACAGTATCGCCGCCGAACCCGTCACGGGTCAGGCAAGCGTGTAGGTGCTTCGGAAGCGACGGACGCCGCGCGTGGCGATGTTGAGCCCCGCCGATTACCAGGCGCTGGCGCACGTCCGTTCGAGCATTCAGGCAGGGCGAAGGGAACAGGTTGGATGGATGTGCGTTCCGATCAAGCTTCAGTGGGTGGAACGACGTATTTTTTGCCGGAGAAACAGGATGATTGGTTCAGAGTCCGCTGATTTTTTCATGCTGCGCCTGGGTACGCCGCATCCGTCGTGGATGTTTACCGACGACAGCAACATGCTTGGCATCGGCGATTGCGACGGGGTGATGAGCACCATGTTCGAGCTGGATCGCAACCAGGTCGCACGGATCAGAAAACTGGGCCGATCGGTGGAGAGGATTCGGTGCACGTGCGAGCGCGCTGGCCGGGAGCTGCACTTTTATCTCCATGGCAGGCAGGTATCCCAAGGCGTATGGGTCGGGGTCGCGTCGGCCGATCCCGACTATCTTCCGACCGACGAGATGATCGCGACATGGGAAGTACCGACGCCCGACGATGCGTTCAGGTTCGCGGGCGTGAGCGCAAACCGGGACGCATCGGTTAGCCTGGCCTGAACTGCGATCACAGATTATTGCGCGGGTTCGAGCGGGCAACGCTCCGATCGGCCTCGTCGATCGTATGACATGCCTGCCCGTTACACCGCGCGCCGTTCAATGCATGTGGTTCTGGCACACACCAACCTCGGATCGCCAGGACCTTTTTGCTGGCCGGTTCACCGGCCAGCGCTTTTTATTCCATTGAGCCGATTGCATCGGTTCGTTTGCTTCGCGCTCACCGACCAGAGGGTGACGTGCCGCGCCGAAGCCCGCGTCGAACGAAGACGTCCGGGCTCGGTTGGCCTCATTCGTCGGTGAAGCGCGAGATAATCGGCGAAGGATTTCCGGCCACGCGAGCGCGACGCAGCGAGGCGCACGGGCGACGTCGTGCGTCGTCGATGCCCCGGTGGCGCGGCGCCGCCAGGCCGGGCGCTTGCTTCTCCGTGCATCCTTCGCCAGCCAAAGACAATGTCCCTGACCTTCGTCCCCGTCACGCACGCCGACGCCGACACGCTCGTCGCGATCCGCATCGCCGCGATGCGCGACAGCCTCGAGCGCATCGGCCGTTTCGATCCGCAGCGTGCGCGCGACCGGTTTCTCGCGTCGTTCGACCCCGCGCAATGCCGTTTCATCGAAGCCGGCCATTTGCGTGCGGGCTTCTACACGCTTCGCCCGATGGCGGACCACTGGTTGCTCGACCACCTGTACATCCTGCCCGCGCATCAGCGCAAGGGCATCGGCGCCGCCGTGCTGCGCCGGATCCTCGCCGAAGCCGACGAACACCGGATGCCCGTTCGCGTCGGCGCATTGCGCGGCAGCGACTCGAACCGCTTCTACGAACGGCACGGTTTCGTGCGAACCGCCGAAGCGCAATGGGACATCTACTACCGGCGCGGACCGGGCACGGCGGCGACGTAGCGTTCGCGCGATGCATGCCGGTTGAAATCGACGCGCACGTATTAGCGTTTCCCCCGATGTGGAAAACGCGGAGCCGGCCGATGTTGCAGAGAGGGCGTAAACAATTGATCCGAGGCCGATTATGACGACATCTGCAACAAACGGCGTGAATGCCGTGCCGCCCGAAACGTCCGACACCGCGGCGGCATCCGGCGTAGCGGCGTCGATCCTGCTGGTCGACGACGAACCGAACGTGTTGTCCGCGCTCAGGCGCGTATTCCGGCCCACCGGCTACGACATCGTGACCGCCGATAGCGGCGAGGCCGCGCTCGACATCCTCGCGTCGACCGACATCGACCTGATCGTGTCCGACATGCGGATGCCGCACATGAGCGGCGCGGAATTCCTGGCGCGCGCGCGGGCGCTGTACCCGGACACGATGCGCATTTTGCTGACCGGCTATGCGGAGATCGCGTCGGTCGTGCAGGCCGTCAACGAAGGCGGCGTCTATCGCTACCTGAACAAGCCGTGGGACGATCACGACCTGCTGCTGACCATCGAGCAGGCGCTGGAGCAGCGCCGTCTGCGTCGCGAAGCGGCGCGGCTCGCGGCGCTGACGGAGGCGCAGAACGAAGCGCTGCGCCGTTTCAATACGGACCTCGAAACGCAGGTTCGCGCGCGCACCGAGGAGCTCGGCCAGACGGTGATGTTCCTCGAAGCGGCGCAAGGCGACCTGAAAAGCAGCTTCACGGCGATGGTTCAGGTGTGCGCGAGCATGATCGAGCTGCGCTGCGGGGCCGCGAGCGGGCATGCGATGCGCGTCGGCGAGATCGCGCGGCGGCTCGCGCTGGCCGCTGGAATGAGCGAACTGCACGCGCAGGACGTCTATTTCGCGGGGCTGTTGCACGGCATCGGCAAGCTGTCGCTGCCGGACGAATTGCTGCACAAGCCGCTCGCGAAGATGACCACGGACGAGCACCGCGTGTTCCAGGAGCATCCGTTGCGGGCGCAGATGGTGCTGACGCCGGTCGCCCAGTTGCACAAGGTCGCGTCGATCGTGCTGCACCAGTACGAGCGCTTCAACGGCCGCGGCACGCCGGACGGGCTGGTCGGCGACGCGATCCCGATCGGGTCGCGGATCGTCGCGATCGCGCGCGATTTCGAAGGCCTGCGCCACGGCGAAATCGGCGCACCGCATTCGATCGAGCAGGCAATCGACGTGTTGCGCTCGCAGGCGAGCGTGCGGTACGACCCGCAACTGGTTGCCGACTTCATCGAGTTGATGCGGGATCCGGCGAGTCTCGGCATCGCGGCGTCCGTCGCGGAAATCCGGTCGGCTCAACTGCGCGAAGGGATGGAGCTCGCCGACGATTTGCGCACGCATCGCGGCGTGTTGTTGATGACGAAGGGAAGCGTGATGTCCGCGCACCAGATCGAGCTCGTGCGCCGCTTCGAGACGCGGGAGGGCACGCCGTTCGACATTCTCGTGCTGGCGCGTCCGGCCGGCCAGACGCACGCTCCCAACGCAGGCGCGCCGCCGGCCTGACATCGAACGTCGGCCTGACGGCCGCGGGGCGGGCGACCGCCCGCGCCGCGGCGATGCATTCAACCCGTTCCGGGCGTCCGATCATGCATGGCATCTACAATCTTCCGCTCGTCCTGCTGTCGCTCGCGATCGCGACGCTGGCCTCCTATACGACGCTCGATCTCGCCGCGTTCATTTCGCTGCTCGACAATCCGAAGCTCAAGCGCGCATGGCTCGGCGGCGGGGCCGCGGCGATGGGCACCGGAATCTGGTCGATGCATTTCGTCGGCATGCTCGCGTTTTCGCTGCCGGTGCCGCTCGGCTACGCATGGCAGGAAACCGGCGCCTCGCTGGCGATCGCGGTGCTCGTGTCGTACTTCGCGCTGAACGTCGTCACGCGCGCACGGCTGGGCTGGCGGCGGCTGTGCGCGGGCGGCGTGCTGATGGGCGGCGGGATCGCCGGCATGCACTACACGGGGATGGCCGCGATGCACATGCAGCCCGGCATTCGCTACGACGCCGCGCTGTTCGCCGCGTCGATCGGAATCGCGGTGATCGCGTCGACGGCCGCGCTGTGGATCGCGCAGGCGTTGCGCATGCGGCAGGCGCATCACGCGACCGCGCAACGCATCGGCGCGGCCGTCATCATGGGCGTCGCGATTACCGGCATGCACTACACGGCGATGGCGGCCGCGCACTTCGCGCCGGATGCGCGGTGCGGCGCCGCGAACGGCGTCGACGCGCCGTGGCTCGCGACGACCGTCGCGTTGTTTACGATGGCGACGCTGGTCGTCACGCTGCTGGTGTGCCGTTTCGATGCGCGCACAACTTTCCTGCGCGGGATGACCGATACGCTCGAACGGCTCGTGCGGTTGCGAACCGGCGAACTCGAACGCGCGCTGCACAGCTACGAGCAGACGACGCGGATGCTGCAACGCACGCGCGAGAACATGGCGACCGAGATCGACGAACGCAAGGCCGCGCACGCGCTGCTCGAACAGGAGAAGGACGAACAGCGGCGCCTGCTGCATGCGCTCGAGGAAACGCACGAACAGTTGCTGCAATCGGAGAAGCTCGCGTCGATCGGTCAGCTCGCGGCCGGCGTCGCACACGAGATCAACAATCCGATCGGCTTCGTCAGCGCGAACCTCAACACGTTGAAGACGTGGGTGCGCAGCCTGCTCGACGTGGTCGCCGCGCATGAAGCCGCGCTGCCGCAACTCGATCCGGCCACCCGCGACGCGCTGACGGCCGTGCACCGTGCCGCGGATCTCGACTACGTCCGCGGCGAGATCGCGCCGCTGATCGACGAGTCGATCGACGGCGCATTGCGCGTGCGTCGCATCGTGCAGGACTTGCGCGATTTCTCGCGCCCGGCCAGCGACGAATGGAGCGTGGTCGATCTGCATGCGGGCCTCGAGAGCACGCTCAACGTCGTCCATAACGAGCTCAAGTACAAGGCCGACATCGTGCGCGATTACGGCGATCTCCCGCACGTCGAATGCCTGCCGTCGCAGTTGAACCAGGTTTTCATGAATCTGCTGGTCAACGCGGCGCAGGCGATTGCCGAGCGCGGCGTGATCACGATCCGCACGTCGAGCGACGGCGATCAGGTGTCGATCGAGATCAGCGATACCGGTGCGGGCATGACGCCCGACGTCGTCCGGCGGATCTTCGATCCGTTCTTCACCACGAAGCCGGTCGGGCAGGGCACGGGGCTCGGGTTGTCGGTCTCGCACGGCATCGTCGAGCGTCACCGCGGCACGATCGACGTGACCAGCGAGCCGGGGCGCGGCACGACCTTCCGGATACGGTTGCCGGTTCGGCGCGCCGGCGACCGCGCGGGCGCGGCCGCGCTGGAGCAGCGGGCGTGACGACGTGATGGCCGGCGGCGCGGGTGTCGTGCGTCACGCCAGTCGTTTGCGGCGCTGACGACGGAAGAATTGCCAGAACATCGCCGTCGCGTCCGGCCCCTTGGCGGAATGGAACGGCTCGCCGGGATCTCCGCCGCTCCAGGCATGCGGCAGCCCGCGCACGATGCACACCCGGACGATCAACCGTCCACCCTTCAGATAATCGATAAAGTCCGCATCGCCCTGCGCGTAGCTGCGTTGCTCGCCGACGCGGATCGCACCATGTTCGTCGACGAGCCGGTTGAGCCGCGCGAACGCGATGCCGAGCTGCGTTGCGTTCCGGTCGGTCACGACCGTATCGAGCGCGCCGTGCACGACGAGCGCCGGCATGCCGGGATAGGAGGCGACGTCGGCGCACACGTCGAGCGCGTGGATCGGATCGTCGCGGATGCCGCGACGCATCAGGCTCATCGCGGCCATCGTCGACGACGGCGGCGCGATGGCCGGGCCGGAATGCAGTCCGACGGCCGCGAAGCGGTCGGGATACCGTAGCGCCAGCGCCGCGGCGAGCCCGGCGCCGGCGGACAGGCCGGCCACGTAGATTCGGTCGCGATCGAAGCCGTGGCGTTTCACGATCGCGTCGACGAGCGATGCGACGGCCGCGGCTTCGGACTGCGTCGCGTCGCCGTGCCAGTGCCAGCAGCGATGAGCATGGGCCGTCTTGGCCTGCTCGGGAAACAGCACGGCGAAACCGGACCGCTCGGCGAGACGGCAGATGCGCGTGCCCGCGGCGAACGATTCGGCCGTCTGCTTGCAGCCGTGCAGCATGACGACGGCCGGCATGTCCACTGTGCTGGCAGGTGCCGCGGGGAGGTACAGCGCATACGCAAGATGATTCACGAGCCGGCCGGCGCTCGGGCCGGCGGAATGAAACGAGCGGAGCCAGGTGCCGGCCGGCCGGGCCGACGGAGCGCGGACGGCGGGCACGATGCCCGTCCGTTTGGCGGCAGGGGCGGCGACGGTCGGCTTGCCGGTTCGTTGAACGACCTTCCTGGCGGCCTTTTTTGCGGCCGGCCGCGGCTTGCCGGCCCGTTTCTTCGGACGCGCGCCGGCCGCAGCGGAAAACAGTTCAAGATGCCGCAACCAGATGCTGGATTTTTTCCTGGGCATGTGCAATCTCGTAGCGGCGGCCGGATCCGCCGCAGGGTGAAAGTCGAATGGGGGCGGGGAGCAAGGTTCGTGCTGCGCCGCCCTGCAAAACGGGGTTGACGCGTGTCCGTTATCGGCGATGCCGGGTTGATCGAAGTACGCCGCTGGTGCGACTCGACTGGTACGCACGTTGCAGTGGGCTTCCCCTTTCCCGTCCCGGCTGGCGATTCCCCGTGGAGGCGAAGATCGAATCGCCCGCCGGGCTTCACGTGATATCGTGCGGTTCGACAGCAGCATCCACCGTTCATTCCATTGTGAGGGGCGACATGCGCCTAGCTGACTTCATCATACGAAACATGGAGCCGATACTGGTCCAGTGGGAGGCGTTTGCCGCCACGCTGTTACCGGCTGCGCGGCACATGAACTCGCATGGGCTGCGCGATCACGCGCGCGAGATCCTGACCGCCGTAGCCCAGGACATCGCCGTTCCGCAAACGCGGGAGGCACAACACGAAAAATCCTTGGGGCGCGCGGCCGAGCCGGCGAATGCCGCGGAGACGGCCGCGCAGACGCATGCCGTGCTGCGTGCGCGGCGCGGCTTCAACATCAACCAGTTGGTGGCCGAGTATCGCGCACTGCGCGCCAGCGTGCTGCGCTTGTGGATCGACGCATGTCAGCCGAGCCCGCCTCATCTGGACGACATGATTCGCTTCAATGAGGCGATCGATCAGGCGGTGGCGGAATCGGTCGCCTTTTTTACCGAACAGGTCGAGCAGTCGCGTAACTTGCTGCTGGGTATGCTGGGCCACGACATGCGCACGCCGTTGCAGACGATTCAGGTCACGGCGTCGTATCTCTCCGCACTCAATGCGGGCGAGGAAGTGTCCGAGGCTGCCGGCCGGTTGATCAGGAGCGGCGGTCGCATGCAGGGCCTTCTCGACGATCTTTGCGATTTCAACCGGACGCAGCTCGGACTCGGCATCAACGTCGTTCCTCGCCATGTCGATCTCGCACACGTGCTCGCCAATGTGGTGGACGAACTGCGGGCGGGGCACCCTGATCGCGATATCGACGTCGATATACGTGGCGACCTCCGCGGCGATTGGGACGATCAGCGAATGCAGCAGTTGCTGAGCAATCTGGTGGGCAATGCCGTGAAGTACGGAACGCCCGGGACGCCGGTGCGGGTGACGGCCGCGGCGAACGATTCGGAAGTGTTCGTCGAGGTCGGCAATCGCGGGCCGGTGATCGATCGGCTCACGCTGGACCGTATCTTCGATCCGCTGCAGCGTGGCGAGGACCGTCCGGACAGGAAGCGTGACGATGGCGGCCTGGGGCTCGGTTTGTTCATCGCCAACGAAATCGCGAAGGCGCATCGCGGCTGGATCGATGCGCGGTCCGACCGGACGGAAACGGTATTCACGGTGCGGTTGCCGAGAGGCGGGTGAAGTGGGGGAGCTGGGGAGACGCGGCTTCAGGCGGCTCGCCATCCAGCTTGCGGCCGGCGGTGGCGACAGGCCGTCACCGGCCAGTTTCAGACGCTCGTTGTTGGGCGAGCCTAGACTTTCAAGCGGCTGGTCCTCCTCAACAAGGGGCCGCTCCGCCTGAGCGGCTGGAGAGGGACAGCAAATCACCGTCCAGGTTGCATATCCGGTTCGCCTCGGTTCAGGAGCGAAACCTATTTCAAATGTAGTCCCAAGGGCTCCGCAGCTAAGCGCGTTATCGTCGGTTCGTTGAAATGACTCCAAGGCGGATCTTGGGAGATATGCCAGCCAAAGACGATTACTCTCCTCAGAAAAAGCGAAAATTCGGGCAAAATTCAAGCTTCCGAAACTGAGCGATGGCACCTTTCCATGTTCGATCCATATATGTCTGTTATCGCTTCGTTGCTGAAAGCTTGGCAACGGGGGGGAGCAAAGTCGCGTGCAGCGATGACGTTGGCAGTGCTCTTGGGTTTTGCTGCAGGAGTCATCGGCGCGCTCGGGCAAGACTCGACTATCGATCCAAAAGTTGCCACACCTATCGCGGTAGGCGCCGCCATTGTCGCGTTCATAACTCTTCTTGTGGTGTTAGCGTACGAGAGCGTTGCGGAACAGCTGGCCCGTGAGCAGCAGATTGAAAGCGTCGAGGAGCGGATTAGAGAGCATCCCGAGAAACCCCAGTTCGCTTGGGATTTAGCCCGCACAAAGCTCGAAAACTATCTGGATCGGAACTTGGCCCAAGTACGTTCGATCTATTGGCTGACACTTTTGGTTACGTTATGCGGTTTTGGCTTTGTGATGTATGGTCTGTTTCAAGCGTCGAAGTATCCCGACAAACTCCCGGTTTCCGTCATCGCATCTGCATCCGGAGTCTTGATTAGCTTTATCGGTGGTTCCTTCCTGCTTATCTATCGCTCGATACTGGCTCAGTCCAAAGAATATGTAACTGTGCTTGAGCGCATTAACGCCGTAGGGATGGCCGTACAGGTGATCGCCAGTATTCCGGATGCCAACGGGGACCTCAAGCACGGTACCACCGCGGAACTGGCGAAGCAGCTGTTGGGACTTTACGCGACCCGACGAAACGATGCAGAAGGCGAAGAAAGAAAATAGCGATTATTGACGTCGCGCCGTCGCCTACGGCCGTTCGTTAGCAGAGAGCGGCCATTGACGTGGCTCCACGTTCAACGGCGGCTAAGGGTCGCAAACAGCCATTCGCCTCTCGCCGCAACGGTCATTCAGCGTCGCCGCCATTCAGCCGGACACACGGCGACAAGCCAGGCAGCCAGACAATTAGCACTCCAGTCCGCAACCTGCGACCACCGGCATAGCCCACCGGCGCGTCGCACCGCGTCGCCGCGCGCGCCGGCAAGCCTCCCGCCATCAATGCGCGTCGATGAACCGCGAATCGATATACGCGTCGACGTCCTGCGACTGCTTGTACACCGCATTACGCACATTGAACGCATTCGCGTTGCGCGTCGAGCCGTAGATCGAATCGAGCCCGTCGCCCTTGCGGAACGCACGCTTCGCGGCCGCCTCGTCGAGCAGATGCGTGCCCTTCAGCAGCGGAAGGTATTGCGCCGGCGCGAGCCCGACGCGCGCCGACATGATCTTGACCGCATCGGCTTGCGTCTTCGGATCGTTGATGTACGCGACGCAGCGATACCAGACCTTGACCACCTTTGCCCAGTCGGCCCGGCGCGCGGCGAGGCTCGCCGGCGCGACGGTGATCGCATCGTAGATCAGCCCCGGCGCGTCCGCCGACGTGAAGATCGCCCGCGCGCCCGGCGCGCGCTTCAACGCCTCGCCGGCATTCGGTTGCCATGCGGCCACCGCCGCGATGTCGGCCGACGACCCGAGCACCTGCGGCAGCTCGTTGGTTTTCGCATTCACGAGCGTGACGTCGCTGTCCTTGAGCCCGTGCTTCTGCAGCGCGGTTTCGAGCAGAAGATGGTCGACCAGGCCGAGCTCGACGCCGATCTTCTTCCCCTTCAGCGCCTCGACGGTGCGCAGCGGCGGCTTCGCGACGATCATGTCGTTGCCGGCCGAATAGTCGGTCAGCAGGATCATCACGTTCTTCGCGCCGGACGCGCCCGTCACGAGCGCATCGCCGTTGGTCGCCGCGACCGCGTCCAGCTTGCCCGCGGAAAACGCGTCGAGCGACGCCGAATAATCGAACCATTCGAAATCGACGTCGACGCCGGCCTCCTTGAACCAGCCCTTGTCGAGCGCGACCTGGAACGCGACCCAGCCGGGCCAGTCGCTGTAGCCGATCTTCAGCGGTGCGGCAGCCTGTGCGGCGGGCGCCGCCCATAGCGCGGCAGCCGCGGCGGCGGCGCCCAGTGCGTGACGGATGAAACGGAAGGACGACAGGCGGCGGAACGCCGAGGCGGGACGGGTCATCGTTGTTCTCCAGGAGACCGGGATCGGGATCGTCGATACGGACCGTGCGCGAGCACACGTTCCGGCTGCGTGACCGGTTCCTGCGGATGTGCAACGAACGGGGCGGCCACGGAGAGGCGCGACGGCCGTTGCCATCGCCAATCTCCCGGGCTTTTGTCCCGCCGTGTAGCACGCGTGCACCCGCTCTTGCGATCGGATGAACCCGCGCCGGGCTGCTCTCGGACCAGACGTTCGATGAACCGGAACCCTAGCATCCCTAAGATGCGACGCCGCCGCACCTCTCGGCGTCATGCCGAGCGAGAAGCGTGCCAACGGCGCGGGGCAACGCGATTCAACGGCGGCGCATGGTGCGCTGAAGTTCGATGAAGCGGGCGGCGAACAGCGCGTGCAGTACGCGCCGGAGCAGGTCGAGCTTGTTCATGAAGGATCGGGGATGAGGTGGCGGTGCATGGATTCAGCAATGCCCATGCCATTGCGGATCGGCCGGTGTGCGAGCGCGCGACGCGCACTGCGCCGGTGCGCGGTTGCGTGTGCATGGTGCGCCGCGCGCCCGCCGCGAGGGCAAGCGAACGCGTCCGCCATTCGCATGCCGTGCGGCATCGCGCCGCCGGGCCGTGTCGTGCGGCGATCGGGCGACGGCTGGCACGCAACTCGCTTGTTCGATGCCCGAGAGGTGCGAAGCAATTTGCATCATCTTCAGGATCGCTAGGGTTCCGGTCGCGCGGCGTGCGCCGCGCGATGCCTGGTCCGAGAGCAATCCGGTCTTGCCTTCGCCTCGATACGAGGAAACGGCGAGGCTCCACGGAGGGATAAAAGCCCGGGAGGTCGCGATGTCGTTCGGTCGCCCTCTCACGCCTTTTGTCCAACCGACCCACGGAGCCGCCATGTCGCCGAGCCCCCAAGCCGTCCTCGCCCCACCGTCGCACGTCGCGTGGGAAACGCTGATTCCCGCCGGAACACACTGGTCCGGCATTCTGCGGCGCGGTCTCGCGCTGCGCATCGTCGATGTCGACGGCGGCGCGAACCTGTCCGCCGTCTTTCATCGTCAGGAAGATTTGCTCGAGCGCTACAACATGGCCGACACGCTGAAGGCGCAGCACACCGCGCATCTCACGCGCGGCCATGCGCTGTACACGGACATGGGGCGCGTGATCGCGTCGATCACCGCCGATACGCTCGGCTGGCACGATCCGCTCGGCGGCGTCGGCGATGCGCGGCTGTTCGCGCACAAGTACGGCACGTCGTCGTATCAGGCCAATCGCAACGCGATGATCCGCAACGGCCGCGACAGCCTCGTGCTCGAGCTCGCGAAATACGGGCTATCGGCACGCGACCTCGCCGCGAACGTCAACTTCTTCAGCAAGCTGAGCACGTACGACGACGGCGCGCTCGAATTCGTCGCCGGACATTCGCCGCCCGGCAGCGCGTTCGACCTGCGCTTCGAGATGAATACGCTCGCGGCGTTCTCGACCGCGCCGCATCCGCTCGACCCGCGTCCGGACTACGCGCCGAAAGCGGTGAAGCTGATCGCGTACCGCGCGTATCCGGCCGACGGCGCGGCGCCCGACGACGACCCGTGCCGGCGCGCGTGCGCGGAGAACACGCGCGGCTTCGCCAACACCGACCGTCTGTTCGCGTAAGGAGCGAGAGCATGCCGATCATCGAAAGCCGTCTCGACCCGCGCGACGCGATCCACGACATCACGCTGAACGCGGGCGACCCGTGGCTGCACGACCTGAAGTGCGGGCAGACCTTGCGCATTCTCGACCTGGAAGGCAACCAGGCCGTCGACACGCTGTTCTACCGCACCGACGCTCCCGAGGAACGCTACAGCGCGCAGGACACGATCCGCGCGCAGCGAAACCTGTACCTGAGCGCGGGCAGCGTGCTCGTGTCGAGCCATGGCAATCCGATGGCGACGATCGTCGCCGACACGTGCGGCCGTCACGACACGCTCGGCGGCGCATGCGCGGCCGAGAGCAACACGGTGCGCTATGCGCTCGACAAGCGCTACATGCACAACTGCCGCGACAGCTTCCTCAACGCGATCGCGCACTGCACGTGCGGCGCCGGGGCGCGGCTCACGAAGCGCGATCTCGTGGGCAACGTCAACTTCTTCATGAACGTGCCCGTCACGCCGCTCGGCGGGCTCACGTTCGAGGACGGCATCTCCGCGCCGGGCAAATACGTCGAGATGCGCGCGGAGATGGACGTCACGGTGCTGATCTCGAACTGCCCGCAACTGAACAATCCGTGCAACGGCTACAACCCGACGCCCGTGCGCCTCATCGTGTGGGAGGCGCAATGACCTGCCCCCACGCTCACTATTGTTCGCTGCCCCCCAAGGGGGCGGTTGCCTTCCTTGGGGCGGCCCGGCGGGAGGCAACATGAGATTCGCCAAAGTCCTCGTCGCGAATCGCGGCGAAATTGCCTGCCGCGTGATCCGCACGCTGAAGCGTCTCGGCGTCGCATCGGTCGCGATCTATTCGGATGCCGATCGCGACGCGCGCCACGTGGCGCTCGCCGACGAAGCCGTGCGGGTCGGGCCCGCGCCGGCGGCCGACAGCTATCTGAACGTCGCGGCCATCCTCGCCGCCGCGCGCGAGACCGGCGCGCAGGCCGTGCACCCCGGTTACGGCTTCCTGTCCGAGCACGCGGGCTTTGCCGACGCGTGCGAAGCGGCGGGCCTGCGCTTCATCGGGCCGCGCGGCGATCACATGCGCGCGTTCGGCCTCAAGCACACCGCGCGCGAACTCGCGGCCGCGCACGGCGTCGCGCTGCTGCCCGGCACCGGCCTGCTCGACGACGTCACGACGGCGCTCGCCGAAGCCGACGCGATCGGCTATCCGGTGATGCTCAAGAGCACCGCGGGCGGCGGCGGCATCGGCATGTCGCTGTGTCGCGATGCTGCGCAGCTCGGCGCGGCTTTCGAATCCGTCGTGCGGCTCGGCGCCGCGAATTTCGCACATGCGGGCGTCTATCTCGAGAAGTTCGTCGAACACGCGCGGCACATCGAAGTGCAGATCTTCGGCGACGGCCGCGGCGGCGCGATCGCGCTCGGCGAACGCGATTGCTCGGTGCAGCGCCGCAACCAGAAGGTGATCGAGGAAACGCCCGCGCCCGACCTGACCGACGCCGAGCGCGACGCGCTGCACGCGAGCGCGGTGCGGCTCGCGCGCGCGGTGGGCTACGCGTCGGCCGGCACGGTCGAATTCGTGTTCGACGCGTCCGCGCGGCGGTTCTATTTCCTCGAGGTGAACACGCGGCTGCAAGTCGAACATTGCGTGACCGAGGAAGTGACGGGCGTCGATCTCGTGGAATGGATGATCCTGCAGGCCGAAGGCGACCTGCCGCCGCTCGACACGCTTGCCGTCGCGCCGCGCGGCGCGAGCATCCAGGTGCGGCTCTATGCGGAGGATCCGAACAAGCAGTTCCAGCCGAGCGCCGGGCTGCTTACGCACGTGTCGTTTCCGGAGAACGTGCGGGTCGACGGCTGGATCGAGGCAGGCACGGAGATCAGCGCGCATTACGATCCGTTGCTCGCGAAGCTGATCGTGCGCGGCGACACGCGGCGCGATGCGCTGGCGGCGCTGCGTGCCGCACTCGACCGTACCGAGCTGTACGGGATCGAGACCAATCTCGACTACCTGCGCGCCGTCGTCGGCTCCGACACGTTCGCGCGCGGTGCGCCGACCACTGCCTTCCTGTCGCGCTTCGCGTTTGCGCCGCACACGATCGACGTGCTCGACGGCGGCGTGCAGACCACTGTGCAGCAGGCGCCCGGGCGGGTCGGCTACTGGAGCGTCGGCGTGCCGCCGTCGGGGCCGATGGACGATCGCGCGTTCGATCTCGCGAACGCGCTACTCGGCAACGCGCGCGACGCGGCCGGGCTGGAATTCACGATGGTCGGCGCGACGCTGCGCTTCAATACCGCGACGCTGTTCGTGCTCGGCGGTGCGCCGCTCGCGGCCACGCTCGACGGCGAAGCGGTGTCGTTCTGGCAGGTCGTGCGCGCACGGGCGGGTGCCGTGCTCAAGCTGGGCGGCGTGACGGGCGCGGGCGTGCGCGCGTGTCTCGCCGTCAAGGGTGGGCTGCAGGTACCCGACTATCTCGGCAGCAAGGCGACCTTCACGCTCGGCCAGTTCGGCGGCCATGCCGGCCGCGCGCTGCGCAAGGGCGACGTGCTGCATCTGCACGCGGACGCCGGGCGCGGCGACGCCGGCGCGACGCTGGCCGCGGCCGACGTTCCCGAGCTGACCCATGCATGGACGCTCGGCGTGCTCGACGGTCCGCATGGCGCGCCGGATTTCTTCACGCCGGACGACGTCGCGATGCTCTACGGCACGCAGTGGACCGTCCATTACAACTCCAGCCGCACCGGCGTGCGGCTGATCGGCCCGAAGCCGCAATGGGCGCGTGCGGACGGCGGCGAGGCGGGGCTGCATCCGTCGAACATCCACGACAACGCGTATGCGATCGGTGCCGTCGATTTCACCGGCGACATGCCGGTGATTCTCGGCCCGGACGGCCCGAGCCTCGGCGGCTTCGTGTGTCCGGTGACGGTCGTGCGCGACGAGCTGTGGAAGCTCGGGCAGTTGCGGCCGGGCGACACCGTGCGGTTCGTGCGCGCGGGCGTGTCGGCCGGGATATCGGCCGGGAAGCCGGCTGCCGCGATCGTGGATGCGACGCGTGACGTGGCAACGGCTGCATCCGGCGCATCCGACGATTGCGTGCTGCACCGCGACCCGTCCGCGGGCGGCGGCATCGGCGTCGTCTACCGGCGCTCGGGCGATCGCAACGTGCTCGTCGAATACGGGCCGCTCATGCTCGACCTGAACCTGCGCTTTCGCGTGCACGCGCTGATGGGCTGGCTCGACGCGCACCGGTTGCCCGGCATGCTCGACCTGACGCCGGGCATCCGCTCGCTGCAGGTGCAGTTCGACGCGCGGACGCTGCCGCTCGATGCGCTGCTCGCGCATCTGCAGGCGGCCGAGCGCGAGTTGGCCGACGTGGCCGACATGCGCGTGCCGAACCGCATCGTCCATCTGCCGCTTTCATGGGACGACCCGTCGACACGCGTCGCGATCGAACGCTACATGCAGTCGGTGCGGCCCGATGCGCCGTGGTGCCCGAGCAATATCGAGTTCATCCGGCGCATCAACGGCCTCGCGAGCATCGACGACGTGAAGCGCATCGTGTTCGACGCGCGCTATCTGGTGATGGGGCTCGGCGACGTCTACCTCGGTGCGCCCGTCGCGACGCCGATCGATCCGCGGCACCGGCTCGTGACGACGAAATACAACCCCGCGCGCACCTGGACGCCGGAGAACGCGGTCGGCATCGGCGGCGCGTATCTGTGCGTGTACGGGATGGAAGGGCCGGGCGGCTATCAGTTCGTCGGCCGCACCGTGCAGATGTGGAACCGCCACCGCACCACGCGGGAATTCGAAGCCGGCAAGCCGTGGCTGCTGCGCTTCTTCGACGAGATCCGCTTCTACGAAGTCAGCGAAACCGAGCTGAGTGCGCTGCGTGCGGATTTCATCGCGGGCCGCGCGACGCTGAAGATCGAGGAATCGGTGTTCGATCTGCGCGCCTACAACCGCTTCCTGAACGACGAGGCGGATTCGATCGCCGCGTTCAAGGCGACGCAGCAGGCCGCGTTCGACGCGGAGCGCGAGCGGTGGCGCGCGGCCGGCCATGCGGAATACGTCGGCGACGCGGAGCACGGCGACCCGCAAGCGGACCGGGTGGCGGCCGCGCTCGACGACACGCAGCGGGCGATCGCCGCGGACGTGTCGGGCAGCGTGTGGAAAGTGCTGGTGGAAGCCGGCGAGCGCGTGACCGAAGGGCAGGTCGTCGCGATCGTCGAGTCGATGAAGATGGAGGTGGCGGTGACGGCAACGGAAGACGGCACGATCGAAACGATCGATTGCGCGCCTGGCGCGGCGGTGGTGGCCGGCCAGCGGCTGATGGTGATGAAGGCGGGCGCCGCCGAGGAGGTCGCATGAGTACGACGGAACGCTCGATCCTGCCCGGGCTGCACTCGATTGCCGCGCTGCGCGCACGCTACGCGGCGGGCGGCCTGACGCCGCATGCGCTCGTCGACGCGATCGCCGCGCACTTCGACGCGGGCGACCCGCACCATGCGTGGATCCGGCCGCTGACGCGCGACGAGATGATGCCGTATGCCGACGCACTGGCCGGGCGCGACATCGCGTCGTTGCCGCTCTACGGCGTGCCGTTCGCGGTCAAGGACAACATCGACGTCGCCGGCATCCCGACGACGGCGGGCTGCCCCGCCTACGCATATACGCCCGAACGCAGCGCGCCCGTGGTCGAGCGGCTGATCGCGGCCGGCGCGATTCCCGTCGGCAAGACGAATCTCGACCAGTTCGCGACCGGGCTCTCGGGGCAGCGCTCGCCATACGGCGCGTGCCGCAATGCGCTCGACCCGCGCTACGCGTCGGGTGGCTCGAGTTCCGGCTCGGCCGTGGCCGTCGCGCTCGGCGTCGCGACGTTCTCGCTCGGCACCGACACGGCGGGCTCCGGGCGCGTACCCGCCGCATTTCATGGGCTCGTCGGGCTCAAGCCGACCCGGGGCGTGCTCAGCACGCTCGGCGTGGTGCCGGCCTGCCGGTCGCTCGATTGCGTGTCGGTGTTCGCCCGCTCGGCGGACGACGCGCGCACCGTGTTCGCCGCCGCGCATGGCGTGACGGAAGGCGATCCTTACGGGCGCGCCTGGCAGCCGCTGCTGGGCGCGGACGGCTTGCGCGCGCAGCCGGCGCGGCCGCTCGCGCAATTGCGTTTCGGTACGCCACGTGCCGATCAGCTCGAATTCTTCGGCGACGCATCGTATCGCGCGGCATGGGGTGCGGCGCTGGAACGGCTGCGCGCGACCGGCGCGCGGATCGTCGAGATCGACTTCGGCCCATTCCTGGCCGCCGCGCGGCTGCTGTACGAAGGCCCGTGGGTCGCCGAGCGGCTCGCCGCGATCGGCCCGTTCGCCGCGCGCGAGCCCGATGCGCTGCATCCGGTGATTCGCGAGATCCTCGGCGGCGCGTCGCGCTTCAGCGCCGCCGATGCGTTCGCCGCATTCGACCGGCTTGCGGCGCTGCGCGTCGATGCGGCCCGCGCGTGGGACGGCCTCGACGCGATCGTGATGCCGACCTCGGCGACGACCGCGACCGTCGATGCGCTCGAAGCCGATCCGATCGCGATCAATTCACGCTTTGGCTATTACACGAACTTCGTGAACCTGCTCGACCTGTCGGCGATCGCGGTGCCGGCAGGCACGTGCGCGACCGGGCCGCATGCGGGCTTGCCGTTCGGCATCACGTTCGTCGGTCGCGCGCACGACGATGCGCGGCTGCTCGATCTCGCGCAGGCATGGGGCGACGGCGTGGCGGCGGGCGGCGACGTACGGCCGCCTGCGGCCGCGATGCCGCCGGGCGTCGCATCGGCGGGTGTCGTGCGGGTGGCCGTCGTCGGCGCGCATCTGCGCGGCGAACCGTTGAATGGGCAGCTCACGCAGCGCGGCGCGCGCTTCGTCGCCGCGACCACGACCGCGCCGGCCTATCGTCTCTATGCGCTGTCCGCCGACGCAAGCGGCGGCGTCGCCAAACCGGGGCTCGTGCGCGTGCCGGACGGCGGCGCGCCGATCGCGGTCGAAATCTGGGAGATGCCGGTCGACGCGTACGGCAGCTTCGTCGCCGGTATTGCGGCGCCGCTCGGCATCGGCACGTTGACGCTCGCCGACGGTTCGCCCGTGCAGGGCTTCCTGTGCGAGAACGTGGCGCTCGACGAAGCGCAGGACATCACGCGGTTCGGCGGCTGGCGGGCGTACCGCGCGCAGGCCGCGAGCGACGCACGGCAATGACCGCACGGTCGCGCGATGCCGCGGCATTCGCGCGACCGGCACCCGAAACGATACGGAGATTCCGATGACAACGACCCGCAACACGACCGGCTGGCTCGCCGTGCGGCGCGAGCTGACGACGCGCGGCAAATGGACGCTCGGGCTGGCGTCCTTCCTGCTGCCGTTCGCCGTCTGGTGCCTGATCAGCTATGTCCCGTTCGTCTGGCATCCGCAAATGCGCATCACGAATCCGGGCAGCGTCGACTATTTCCAGGCCGGCATGCAGATCGATCGCGACGTGTTCGACGACGAGCTCGCGCATGCGCGTGCGGCGCACGCAGCCGTGCCCGAGGGTGAGCGCGCGAATCCGGTCTACCTGCCGGCGCCGCACCAGGTATTGCGCGCGTTCTACACGGCGTTCACGACACCGCCCGCGTCGCGCGACGGCGTGTGGCTGCACGAAAGCCTGTGGCACAGCATCCGCATCATCTTCTGGGGCTTCGTGATTTCGTCGGCGATCGGCGTGCCGCTCGGCATCGTCTGCGGCACCTTCAGTGCGCTCGCGCGGCTGCAGGAGCCGTTCCTGGAGTTCTTCCGCTATCTGCCGGCGCCCGCGTTCGGCGCGCTGATGGTCGCGATCCTGGGCATCTACGACGCGCCGAAGATCGCGATCATCGTGATCGGCACGCTGTTCCAGCAGGTGCTGATCGTCGCGAACACCACGCGCAAGCTCGAATACGGGCTGTTCGAGGCCGCGATGACGCTCGGCACGAAGAAACTGAAGCTGCTGACGCACGTCGTGATTCCGGGCGTGCTGCCCGACCTGTATCGCGATCAGCGGATCCTGCTCGGCTGGGCGTGGACTTACCTGATCGTCGCCGAGCTCGTCGGCACGAGTTCGGGCATCACGTGGTACATCAGCCAGCAGGCGCGCTACCAGCATTTCGACAACGTGTATGCGGCGATCCTGATGATCGGGATCATCGGCCTCGGCACCGATATCGTGCTCGCGCTGCTCGGCCGCCGGCTCTTTCCGTGGGACCGCACGCTGAAAGCGTGAGCGCCGCCCGCACGTATCCATCGACCGATTTCAGCAGAGGGCATCATGCAGAACCCGCAAGCCGTCCCCGATTACCTGATTCAATCCGACGCGGTGCGCGAGCGCTTCGCGCGACTGAAGGCCCGCGACGTGATACTCGACGTGCGGCACGTCGGCAAGCGTTTCACGACACCGCAGGGCGAGTGTGTCGCGCTCGACGACATCAGTTTCCGCACGCACCGGCGCGAGTTCGTGTGCGTGATCGGCCCGTCCGGCTGCGGCAAATCGACGTTGATCCGGATCCTCGCCGGGCTCGACGCGCAGACGAGCGGCGACGTGCTGCTGGACGGCAAACCGGTGGACGGGCCGGGCGCCGATCGCGGGATGGTGTTCCAGGGCTATACGCTGTTTCCGTGGCTCACGGTGAAGAAGAACGTGATGTTCGGCCTGCGAATGAACGGCAGCAGCAGCGGCGTGGCCGAGCGCGAGGCGCTGCAGTGGCTCGATCTCGTCGGGCTGACGCGTTTTGCGGACGTGTATCCGCATCAGTTGTCGGGCGGGATGAAGCAGCGCGTGGCGATTGCCCGTGCGCTCGCGAACCGTCCGCGCATCCTGCTGATGGACGAACCGTTCGGCGCGCTGGACGCCCAGACGCGGGCGAGGATGCAGACGCACCTACTCGACATCTGGCGCAACATCGACGTGACGATCCTGTTCATCACGCACGATCTCGACGAGGCGATCTTTCTGGCCGACCGGATCCTGGTGCTGAAGGCGAACCCCGGCGGCGTGCAGGAACTGATCGAGGTGCCGGTGCCGCGGCCGCGCGATTACTCGCAGGTCAATACGCCCGAGTTCATCGCGACGAAGGCGCGACTCGAAGCGCTGATTCATCCGAAGGAGGCCGCGACGGCCGAAGACGACGGCATCAAGCCGCACATGATCCGGATGACGGACGTGGCGGACAACGTCGAATAGCGTGGAGCCAGTTCATTCTGGAACGCCTGACGGTCTCGCCAAAATAATGTCGTCAATTTGCTTACACCCGAATTAATTTTGTCCGCTCTTCGTGGATCTCGACTTCCCACGGTAAGCTGATGAACTCCTGATCGATTCTTCGGCCTGCAGGACAATGCGATGAAGGTAACCATTGCGTACATCGAGGAACCGCCGTTCGGCTGGACCGAAGCGGACGGCACCGCCATGGGTGCCGATCTGGAGCTCGCGGCGACGATCCTGCGACAGATCGGCGTTACCCGGATCGAGTATTGCCCGACGACGTTCAGCGAATTGCTACCCGGCGTCGCATCGGGTCACTGGGACATGAACGTGCCGCTGTTCGTGACGCCGCAGCGCGCCGATACCGTCGCGTTCAGCGTGCCGGTGTGGGGCATCGAGGACGGCTTTCTGGTGCGTCCCGGCAACCCGAAAGCGCTCACGAGCTATGCGTCGATCGCCGAACGTCCCGATGCGCGCCTCGGCATCATTGCCGGACAGGTCCAGCAGGATTCCGCGATGGCGTCAGGCGTGAGTCGGCGGCAAATCGTCGTGTTCGAACAGCAAGCCGACGCGATCGCGGCCGTTCTCTCCGGCGTGATCGACGCCTATGCGAGCACGGCGCTGGGGAATCGAATCGTTGCGAGCCGGATAGGCAGCGCGATGATCGAGGCCGTCGCGCACGAGCCGGGCGTCAACGGCGCACGGCGAGCGCCTCCGCTCGGCGCGTTTTCCTTCAACCGGGAAAACCGGCGTCTTCTCGACACGTTTGATCGGCAACTTCGTGCCTATCTCGGCTCGCCGGACCATCGCGCCCGCATGGCGAGATTCGGGCTGACCGCGCGCGAGATCGATCCTGCCCTCGCGCAGACAGTGTAGCTGGCGCTCGCCGGCGGGCCGCCGCGCGCTCGCGAGCCGGCGCCGGAGCACTAGCGCGTGCCGACGCCCCCGTGCATGCCCGACAGTTCGACCAGAAAATCCAGGAACGCGCGGGTCTTGGCCGGCACGTGATGCCGGGACGGGTAGTACGCGTATAACGGATACCGCTCGTCCGCCCATTCGGGAAAGAGATTGATCAACCGGCCGTCGGCGATCAGCGGCTCGGCACCGAGCAGCAGCATCTGCGCGATGCCGGAACCGGCGACGCATGCGTTTAGCAGGGCGCCTGGATCGTTGACCGTGAGGCGCCCGCGGGTGTCGACCACGATGCGTTTGCGCTTGCGATGGAATTCCCACGCGAACGGCTTGCCTGTTTCCGGGTTCCGAAATTCGAGGCAGCGGTGGTTGCGGTTTTCAAGGTCCTCGGGTTTTTCCGGCCGCCCCCGGCGCGCGATGTACGAGGGCGCCGCGACCGTCACGACGCCGGTGTCGAGCAGCTTTCTCGCGATCAGGCTGGAGGCCCGCGGTTCGCCGAATCGGACGGCGAGGTCGAAGCCGTCCGTCACGAGGTCGCCCAGGCTGTCTCGCGCGATGAGCTCGATTTCGAGCTCGGGATGGGCGTCCATGAACGCATCGAGCCGTTGCCCGAGAATGGCGCGATAGACGACGGGATCCAGATTGATGCGGAGCTTGCCGCGCACCGCGGACGCGCCACCCGCGGCCGCCGCGGCGGCTTCCTCCAGCCCGGCGAGATGGGGCATGACCTGCTCGTAAAAGCGGCGGCCCTCTTCGGTCAGCGACACCGACCGCGTCGTGCGGTTGAACAGCCGGATATTCAATTTTCTTTCCAGCCGCGCAATCGCTCGACTGACGCCCGGCGGCGTCATGCCTATCACGTCGGCGGCAGCCGCGAACGTCCCGGCATCGACCACGGCGGCGAACACGCTGATGCCGCCGGACAGTTTCTCGCTACTGGATCTCATGGTTGCTCGAACGAATATGGTTGGCGGATCGCGAGCGACCCGCGGAAGGCCGGCACGCCCACGCCGCATGATGCCCATTGCCGGGCGTGCGCATCGATCATGCCGAATTGATGACGCGTTGTCACTAATATGATGCCATCCATGTCGTTTTGTTTCGGCCGGCGTTTGTCCACAATGCGACCCACGCATTCACACATGGAGAACGAGCAATGTATGCAATCACTGGAATCACCGGCAAGGTCGGCGGCGCGCTGGCCCGTGAGCTGCTGGTCTCGGGTCGGCCCGTGCGCGCGGTCGTGCGCGATGCGACGCGGGCCGCGGCGTGGGCGGCGCGCGGGTGCGAGATGGCGACCGCTTTCATGGAAGACGCTTCGTCGCTCGCCGCCGCGTTCGCCGGCGCGACGGGCGTTTTCATCCTGCTGCCGCCGGTGTTCGATCCGGCGCCCGGGTTTCCCGAAGCGCGGAAGGTGATCGAAGCCGTGTCCGCCGCGCTGCTGAAGGCGCGCCCCGAAAGGGTCGTGTGCCTGTCGACGATCGGCGCGCAGGCTGATGAGCCGAATCTGCTCACGCAACTCACGCTGATGGAGCAGACGCTGCGCGAGCTGCCGATGCCGGTGACGTTCCTGCGGCCCGGCTGGTTCATGGAGAACGCCGCGTGGGATGTCGCGTCCGCGCGCGACGATGGCGTCGTCGCCAGCTACCTGCAGCCGCTCGACAAGCCCGTGCCGATGGTCGCCACCGCGGACGTCGGCCGCGTGGCGGCGGAACTGCTCCAGCAGACGTGGCGCGGTGTGCGTGTCGTCGAGCTCGAAGGGCCGCGCCGGGTGAGCCCCGACGATCTCGCGCTGGCCTTCGCTCGCGTTCTGGGTCGGGACGTGCGCGCGGAGGCCGTCGACAGGCGAACGTGGGAAGCGCTGTTTCGCGCGCAGGGTATGAAGCACCCGCTCCCGCGCATGCGCATGCTGGACGGTTTCAACGAAGGCTGGATCGATTTCGAAAGTGATCCTGACGAAATCCTGCGTGGCCGCGTCGCGCTGGACACGGTGCTGGGCGAACTGGTGTCGCGTACGGTCTGACGCATCGGATGGCCGGCGAGACGGGCGGGGTTGCGGTTCGCCGAACGCCTCGGCCCGGACGCCACGTCGTCGCGATCATGTGCGACACGGGCGTGAAGTATCTGAAGTCGTTCGCGCAGACGGTCGGCCGACGGCCTTCTCTGGGGGCCGTAGCGGTCGATCGGTCGAACCTGATCAAGTCCTTGAAGATCAGGTATCCCCAGCGTTTTCCGCGCGCGTCACGTTGGCCATCGCCAGACTGGATTGCCCAGATGTTCGGCGAAGTAGTCGGACAATGCCGTCACCTTCGCGGGGCGCGCCCGTGCCGACGGCGTAACGAAATAAAGCCCACCCTTCGTCAGCGACCAGTCGGTGAGAATGGCTTCGAGACGGCCATCGGCCAGATAGTCGTAGGCGATGAACTCCGGCAGCTCGGCGATCGCGAGACCATCGAGCAGCGTTGGCAACAGCGCATCGGCGTTGGTGACGCGTAGCGGGCCCGTCGGCATGACCGACTCCTCGTCGCCCGCGTCGTTCGTGAAACGCCAGACGGCACTACGCGCACGATAGGCGTACGAGAGGCAGGGGCGATCCGCGAGTTCGCGCGGATGCGTGGGTTTTCCTTCGCGACGCAAATATTCCGGCGACGCCACCACGAATTGCGTGACTGCGCACAACCGCCGCGCGACCAGCGACGAATCCGGCAGCGCGGCGATACGCAGTGCGGCGTCGAATCCATCGGCGATCAGATCGACCGACGCATCCGATAAATGCAGGTCGATCGACACTTCCGGATACGCGCGAAAGAAGCCCGGCAGCAATGGCGCGACCCAGCGCAGCCCGAACGACATCGGCACGGTCAGGCGCACCAGCCCGCGGGGCTGCACCGACATCTCGCGCGCCGAGCTTTCCGCCTCCTCGGCCTGGCGATAGATCTCGCCGGCTTTCTCGCTGATCGTCCGGCCGAACTCGGTCAGCGAGAGCTGGCGCGACGTCCGATTGAACAACCGCGCGCCGAGCCGTTCCTCCAGGCGGGCCACGCCGCGCGAGACGGTGGCGACCGACACCCCGGTCGCGCGCGCCGCAGCCGCAAACGACCCGTGCTCGGCCACCTTCGCGAACATCGCGAGCCCTTCGAAGTCGGGTAGGTACGCCATTGCGCCTCATCCTTGCATTTATGCAACGTTTGATTGCGATCAATTCTATTTCGAAAAGATCAGGCCGTCGATATTCTCCTCACATCGCACTACGCGACACCTGACGCAAACACCACTGATCAACGAAAGGAGCAATACCATGGCACGCAAGCTCGACAACAAGATCGCACTCGTCACCGGCGCCACCAGCGGCATCGGCCTCGCCACCGCCCAGCGCTTCGCGGCTGACGGCGCGCACGTCTATCTCACGGGCCGCCGCCAGGCCGAGCTCGATGCCGCCGTGGAAGGGATTCGCGCAGCCGGCGGCCACGCGACCGGCGTGCGTTCCGATTCCACGAAACTCGGCGAACTCGACGCGCTGTATGCGCAAATCAAGGAAGAGCACGGGCGCCTGGACGTGTTGTTCGTGAACGCCGGCGGCGGTTCGATGCTGCCGCTCGGCAGCATCACCGAGGCGCATTACGACGAAACGTTCGATCGCAACGTAAAGGGCGTGCTGTTCACCGTGCAGAAGGCGCTGCCGCTGCTTGCCGAGGGTGCATCGGTGATTCTGACCGGCTCGACGGCGGGCAGCGCGGGTACCGCTGCGTTCAGCGTGTATTCGGCTTCGAAGGCGGCGGTGCGCGCGTTTGCGCGCAGCTGGATTCTCGACCTCAAGGAGCGCCGCATTCGTGTGAACACGATCAGCCCCGGCGCGACCCGCACGCCCGGCCTGCTTGATCTTGCCGGTGACGATGCGGCTCAGCGGCAGGGGTTGGCCGATTATCTGGCGGCCCAGATTCCGATGGGACGCCTCGGCGAGCCGGGCGAGATCGCGAGCGCGGCGCTGTTCCTCGCTTCAGACGATGCGAGCTTCGTGAACGGCATCGAATTGTTCGTCGATGGCGGGCAGCAACAGATCTGAGCGTGGCTGATCGACGCGACGTCGGGCAGGCGTTCGCGTCGCTTCGCCCGCCGACTGCCCGAAGCAACTCATCGACCATCCACCGCGCGTGCCGGAGCCGTTGCCGCGCCCAACTTCGCGCCACCGATTTTCGGCAACCACGCAAACGCGATCGTGACCAGCGTGACGCCGACGACGAGCATCGGCACCACCATCGGCCACGCGCCCGACTGATAGCGCGGATCGGTGAAAACCGCCGCCGTCTGTCCCACGCTGAAAGCGAAGAACATCATGATGAAGCCGGACCAGGATACCGCGCGGCCGGCAAGATGAGGCAGGCCGCTCACCGCCCCTGCCTGCCCGCATGGCTGATGGATCCCGTGGCCGAGACAATACACGCCGTGCCCGACGAGCAGCGGCCAGATGCTGCCGGGAAGCAGCACACACCCCAACGCCTGGATCACCGCGCCGGAAAGACTCAGCGTCGCGCCCTGGCGCACCGTTCGGAGCATGCTTTGACGTCGGAGCAACTGGCGGCAGCCGTAGGTGCTCAGGACATAGACGAGCGTCCCGCTCGCCGGTATCCAGCCGTATCGCTGGGGCGAGATGCCGAGATACCGGATGTAGACCGTCGGAGACAGCAGCAGAAAACAGAACATGCCGGTGTACGTCGACGCGGCCAGCAGCGTCCATACCCTGAACGGGGCATCGCTGAATATCTCGCGCACGTCCCCGGTCGAATTCCGGCGCGGCGCGATACTGGCGGCGCTCTCCTCGAAGCCGTACCAGCACATGACGAGCAAGCCGAACGCATACAGGCTCATCCCCGCGAGTACCCATCGCCAGCCGGCGTGCTGCGTGACATACGCACCGACAATCGGGGCAAGGAACGCCATCATCCCCATTCCCATGAAACCGCGCGCCATCACGTACGGGCCGTCGCCCGCCGAGTACCGGTCGCGTACCGCCGCACGGGCGCATACCAGGATCGCGGCCATCGCAAAGCCCTGCATCGCACGTGCGGCCACCAGCATCGGGGCGGTTGATGCGAGCGCCGCCGCCAGTGCGGTCAGCGCATAGAGCGCCAGGCCGGTCAGCAAGACGGGGCGGCGGCCGAACCGGTCGGAAAGACTGCCCATCGGCAATTGTCCGATACCGAATATCAACGCGAAAACCGTGAGGCTGACGCTGGCCGAGCCCAGCGTTGCAGCGATTTCCGGTAGCGCCGGCAGGTAACTGTCGGTCGCCACCGGCTGGGCCGCCAGCAGCAGCGGCAACATGAGCGCGAAGTTCAGGCGAGCGGGGCGCGTGGTGTCCGGCATGACGGTGTTCGGCAGGGTATCGGGTGAGCGGTGAAGGCAGCGGCAAGGCAAGGGCGCCCGGCGTGTGAGCACTGCGGCGGCAAGCTGAAAAAATGCGGGGTGGAAGCGGTGCCGAACACGCCGGCGCATCGATCGCCGGCTGGCCGCGCAATGATGCTGGCATGGGCTTGCGTGCGACGCGCAACCGATCGTATTCGGCAATTGCCGACCGGTTGCGCGTTCGCTCGCCGCAGGTCGTTCACCGGGGAGGCGCCGGGCCTGCCGTCTCGCGCCTGCCGAGGCTGTCGCGATCGATGCCGTCGCGCATCGGGATCGCCTGCATGCCGATCCCATTGCCGGTTCAGTCGAACGGCACGGCCAGCCGATCGATCACCGCGCTGGTCTCGGGGCGCACGCCGCGCCACCATGCGAACGCTTCGGCCGCCTGTTCGACCAGCATGCCGACGCCGTCCGCGATCCCGTGCACGCCGGCGTTTTTCGCGAGCCGGAGGAACGGCGTGAGACGCTTGCCATAGGCGAGTTCGTAGGCGGTTCCCTTCGGACTGAACACGCTCGGCGGGACAGGCGGCAGGTCGCCGGTCAGGCTGGCCGACGTCGCATTGACGACCAGGTCGAAACGTCCCATCCGCGCGAGGTCCGCGTAGCTGCCGGCAACCAGCGGGCCTCGCCCGGCGACCTGCGCGGCCAGTGCGCGCGCCTTGTCGACGTCGCGATTCGCGATCACGAGTTCCGCCGGGCCGGCTTCGAGGAACGGCAACAGCGCGCCGCGCGCCGCGCCGCCGGCACCGAGCACCAGCACGCGCTTGCCGGCCATCGGCAGATTGAGGTTCGCTTCGATATCGCGAACCAGCCCGATTCCGTCGAAGTTGTCCGCCAGGATGCGGCCGCCGTCGAACTTCAGCGCATTGGCCGCGCCCGCGAGCCGCGCACGCTCGCTGCGTTCGTCCGACATCGCGAACGCGTCGAGCTTGAACGGCGCGGTGACGTTGATACCTTTGCCGCCGCCCTCGAAAAACGCACGTACCGCGGCAGCAAAGGCGCCTGCCGGCTCGAGCGGGCCCTCGATCGCCGTATAGCGGAGGTCCTGCCGCGTCGCTTGCGCGAAGAGGCCGTGAATCAGCGGAGATTTCGTGTGTCCGATCGGATTGCCGATCACCGCGTATTGGTCGGTCATGATTGGCTCGCTTTCGAATAGAGGACGCCGTCGGCCTGCATCGCGTCGATTTCGGCCGCATCGAACCCGAGGGAACGCGCGACTTCCGCGTTGTGCTGCCCGAGATCGGGCGCGACGTCGCGAATCGTCGTATCGCAATCGGAGAACCGGAACGGCAAGTTGGGCAGGCGCAGCGTCCCGTAGCGTGGATGCTGTTGCTCGACGACCATGCCTCGGGCCTGGATCTGCGGATCGTTCAACACCTCGTCGATGCGCTGCACCTTCGCGCAGGGCACGTCGATGCCGTCCAGCAGGTCCAGTACCGACGCGACGGAACGCGCGGCCACCCACGGCTCGACCACCGACAGGATTTCCGCGCGGTGCGCGTTGCGCCCGGTGCTGTCGTGAAACCGCGTGTCGGCGCCGAAATCCGCGGGGCCGCCGTGCGCCGCGATCAACTCGGCGAAGCGCTTCCACGCATCATCCACCTGCGCGGCGATCACGAGATCGCCGTCCGCGGCGCGGAACACGCCGTAGAGTGTCGACGTCGGCATGTCGTGCCCGGTCTGCTCGGGCAGCACGCCTTTCAGCGTGTAGCACTGCACCGCATACTCGTGCATCGACACCAGCGTGTCGTACAGCGCCATGTCGACGTGTTGCCCGCGGCCGCTCTTCACGCGCCCCAGCAGCGCGGCGTTGATCGCCGCGACCGCATGAATGCCGGTGTACATGTCCCCGAGCGAAATGCGCAGCAGCGGCGGGCGCTCGCCCGGCGTGCCGACCATCTGCATGATCCCGCTCTTCGCTTCGGCGATCAGCCCGAAGCCCGCGCGATGCGCATCGGGGCCGGTGTGACCGTACGCCGAAATCGAGCAGTAGACGAGGCCCGGATTGCGCGCCGACAGTTCGGCATAGCCGAGCCCGAGCTTGTCCAGCGCACCCGGACGATAGTTCTCGATGAAGACGTCGGCGGAGTCGCACAGCCGCTGCATGAACGCCTTGCCGCGCGCGTCCTTCATGTTCACGCTCACGCCGCGCTTGCCCATGTTGAGCTGCAGGAAGTAGCCGCTTTGCTGGTCGTCGAGCACGGTTGCGTGCTGTCGCCCGGCGTCGCCGGTGCCGGGACGCTCGACCTTGATGACTTCGGCGCCGAGCGCCGCGAGACAGCGCCCGACATACGGGCCGGCGAGGAAATGGCTGTAGTCGACGACGCGAATGCCTTCGAGGGGACGGGCCTGCATCACGGTGCCTCCGGACGGCGCGGCACCATCAGACGATGTTCGCCGCGTTGAACGACCTGCCCGTCCTGATTGATCAGCTCCGACGGCAGCACGACGATGCCCCAGTCCGGGCGGCTCTTGCTGGCCCGCATCGAGCCGACGCGGAACGTCACGTGCAGCACGTCGCCGACCTTGATCGGCAGCAGGAAATCCCAGGTCCAGCCGAGCGACATGCCCGGCAGGAAGCGATAGTCGCTCTGCGTTTTCAGGCCGTCGGCGATGGATAGCCCGAACAGCCCGTGCGCGACGAGGCAGCCGAAATGGCTCGCGTTCGCGTATGCCTCGTCCACGTGAACGGGCGTATGGTCGCCGGTGAGGTCGGCATACGCGAGAATGCGCTCCTTGGTCACCCGGTAGGTCGGGCTCGTGCACGTGTCGCCCTCGCGCGCGTCGTCCCAGTATTTTTCGACGATCGTCATGGTCATGCCTCCGCGCGCGGGTTGATCGCCAGCGCCTGCGCGACGCAGCAAGCCGGCCGGGCCTGAATCAGCTCGACGGCGAGCCCGTCGGGCAGGCGAATCCAGTTGCGCCCCTGCGGCATCTCGGTCACGTCGAACCGCCGCGCCGCGGCCAGCGCGGCCTCCAGGTCCTCGCACATCACGCCGAGATGGGCGAGCCGGCCTTCCGGGCCGTCATGTTCCGGCGCGTGGATGAACTGCAGGCCGCCGAGCGTCCAGTACTGCCGCGGTGCGTCGAGCGTGCCGTCCACTTCGCGCAGCGTCATGCCGAGGACTTCCTCGAAGAAACGGATGTGCCAGCGGATGTCCTTCACCCAGATCGCAACGTGTTCGAGATAGGCTTTCGTGGCGCTCATGCGGCTGCCTCCTCGCGTTGGCGATCGGCCATCGCGCGCTCCAGCCCCTTGATGCAGGCGACGAGCGTGGCATTGACCGGGGTCGGCACGCCGTGGCGCTGCCCGGCGCGCACGACCGAACCGTTGATGAAATCGATCTCGGTGATCGAGCCTTTCTCCAGACTTTGCAGCATCGAGGTCTTGAAGGCTGCCGGCAGCCCCTCGGCGGCGAGCGTCCACGCTTGTTCGGGATCGGTCATCGACAGCCTGACGCCGGCTGCCTGCGCCGCCGCGATCGCCTCCGCCACGGCCGCGAGCGACGTCGCCTTGAGCAGCGGCTCGTCGTAAAGCTGCCCGTAGGTGAGGCCGGTGAGGCCGGTCAGCGCGCCGGTCGCGACATTCACCAGCAGCTTGTCCCACATCGTGCCGACGATGTTGTCGCTGATCGTCGTCGCGAGGCCGGCGGTATCGAACGCGGCGGCGATCGCCTGCACGCGCGGCGTGATGCGTCCGTCGAGTTCACCGATGTAGGTGTGCTTGCCGATCACGCCGGATTCGATATGGCCCGGCCCGCGCAGCACGCCGCCGACGTAGGTCTTGCCCGCGAGCACGCGTTCGCGGCCGACGGCGTCGCTCAGGATGTCCTCGTGCCCGAGGCCGTTCTGCAGCGACAGCACGACGGTATCGGGCCCCACCAGCGACTGCGCGCCGCGGATGGCGGCATCGGTGTGAAACGACTTGACCAGGACCACCACCAGGTCGGCCACACCGACTTCGGCGGCCTGCGTCGTCGCATGGACGCGTACCAGGCGCGTGCCGCGGGCGTCGTCGACCCGCAGGCCGTCGCGACGCATCGCGTCGACGTGCGCGGGCGAACGGTCGATCAACCAGGTCTCGTGACCGCCTTCGGTGAGGGTGGCGCCGATCGCACAGCCCAGCGCGCCAGCACCCAGAATCGCAATTTTCAATGGTGTCTCCTTGACGTATGGCCTCACGATAGGAGCCGCCGCTCATGTCGACAATGCAATGGATACAATAGCGTCATTGCGATGGACAATAATGCGACGATGCCCGCCGATCTGCCGGACCTGAAGCTGCTTCAGCTATTCGATCTCCTGTACGACGTGCGCAGCGTCACGCGCGTCGCCGAGCAGCTCGGCCAGAGCCAGCCGACCGTCAGCATCTGGCTCGGGCACCTGCGGGAACACCTGCACGATCCGCTCTTCATCCGCACGCCCGGCGGCATGGCGCCGACACCGCAAGCCGACGCGCTGATCGGGCCATGCCGGGAAATCCTCGAATCGCTGCGACGCTTCACGGCGTGGGAGATCGCATTCGATCCGGCGACCGCGCAGCGACGCTTTCGCATCTGCATGACCGACGCGAGCCACGTGACGCTGCTGCCGCGGCTGCTGGCCCATGTCCGCGCGCAGGCGCCCGGTGTCCGGCTGGAAGCCGCACGGATCGACGGCAATACGGAGCGGGCGCTCGAATCCGGCGAAGCCGATCTCGCGATCGGCTACGTGCCGTGGCTTGGCGGCGGTATTTACCAGCAGAAGCTGTATGACCAGGACTGGATTTGTCTGGTGAACCGGCATCACCCGCGGATTCGCGGCCGGCTTGGGGTAAAGCAATATCGTTCGGAGGGGCATGTCGCCATTACGGCGGGAACGGGGGCACAACTTCTCGAACAGGCGCTGCGGCAGGCGCGCATCGAGCGGGACGTGGTGCTGGAATTGCCGGGCTTTCTGGGGTTGGGGGCGATCGTGCAGACGACCGACCTGATCACGACGCTACCGCGTCATATCGGCGAGACGCTGGCACAGGCCAACGATCTGGCGGTTCATGCGTGCCCGATTCCCGTCGAAGGCTTCGCGGTACGGCAGCACTGGCACGCGCGCTATCACCACGAGGCCGGCAACCGGTGGCTGCGCGGCGTCGTGATTCGACTGTTCGGTGCTTCGCATTGATCCGCGGCTTCGGCGTCGCGAGGGAGGCCGGTCGTTCAGACCACCGGCAAATGAAAACGCCGTGGCGATCGTCGATGTCGCCGTGACGGCGCCTGCGGCGGCGCCGGGCTTTCCGGCGGCTATCGGCGCGGCCATCCGAGCGCCTGCGCCTGGTCGAGCGAGGATCGCACGACGAGGCGATGGAAAGGCGCGATGACGCCGAGATAAACCCGGCCCAACGGACGATTGTAGAAAACGAGGGTGGTGAGCGTCAGTCGCCGGGGCAGGCCATCGGATGCGGGCTGCACGAGCACCGACACACGGAAATCGAGATGCGCGTCGTCCTCGCCCAGAATGATTTCGTCGTCGTGTCGTTCGAACACGCGAAAAATGCTGATTCGGTCGCCGTTCGCGGCTTTCAAATCGGCCGTTCCTTTCAGGCCGAACGGCCACACGATCAGGTCCCGGATGCGTAGCAGCGGCGCGATCCACTTGGGTTGCCCGGTAAAGATGTGTCGGGCGAGAGACGCCGCGTCGTTGCAGGCGGTGGCCGGCAAGGCCACCGAAAATGCGTCGGCGAAATCCGCCGAGCCGTATGAGCGGCTCAGCCTCGAGCGCGCCGGGAGGCCGACCTGTTCGGTTTTCTTCGAATGCGTCTGCATGCCAGTTTCCCCACCGTTCACGTTGCCCGGTTACCGCTGCGCCATTCGAGCGAACGCAGTCGACAGCATTCGCGGTATCTCGGCAACGGGCGATGCCCCGTGATCGGCGGAAGTCACGGACGACTCGTCACGGGAACATCGGGCCGGATCACGCGTCGGCAGCGCCCCACCTTTGGCCGCTGACCTCCGCCAGCGCGTCGAATACGGCCGGCGAGCGCTCCAGGCGGGCGATCGTACGGGCACCTTCGAGCGCGGCGACCAGCGCGGCCGCGGCTGACGATGCGCGTGCGGAAGCGAAACCGCACCCGCGGAAATGCGCCGCAATGACCTCGGTCGAATCGGCAAACCCACGCGCGACCCGCTGGGTGAGTTCGGCGTCGAGCGCGGGCAGTTCGTTCGCCAGGTTTTGCATCAGGCACCCGTACTGGAAATCGGTGGCGACCATTTCGGCGGCAAATGTGCTGAGGATCCGGCGAACAAAATTCAGCGCATGACCGGTCGTCTCAGCCGAGATGTTCCGCAAGACGGCAATTCGATTCGTGACGTAATGATCGATGGCTTCCTCCGCGAGTTGCGCCTTGCCGCGTGGGAAGTGGAAGTAGAACGATCCTTTGGGGGCGCCGCTTTCTTCGAGGATCTGGGTCAGTCCGGTCGCGGTGTAGCCCTGGATGCGAAACAGCCGTTCCGCCGTGGCAATCGCGCGAGCGCGAGCGTCAGTCTTGCGTGTCATGCGGCAAACGTACCACGTTTCGCTTGACCGGGCTATGGCGATCGCCATACTATGGTGATCACCATATTCCGGAGCGCCACGATGCCCGTCGACAACAGCAAGCCATCGGCGCCGCGACGAGCCGTCCTCGCGATGGGCGCGGCCGGCCTGGTTGCCGCGTGGCTTCGGCCTGCCCGCGCAAACCCGACAGGAGAAAGCGATTTGGCCATGCCGACCTACGCCGCAGGAACGCTTCCCAACGGGGTGCGCTCGCGCATGATTCACGGGGTGAACGGCCTCGATGTCCATATTCTCGAAGCCGGTCATGAAAGCGCCGGCCGGCCGCTCGCGTTGCTTCTGCACGGTTTTCCGGATCTGGCCTACGGCTGGCGGCATCTGATGCCCATCCTGGCCGACGCGGGATACCACGTCGTCGCACCCGACCAGCGGGGGTATGGACGCACCACCGGCTGGGCGAACGACTATGACGCCCCGCTCGGGCCCTTCGGCCTCCTCAACATGGCGCGCGACGCCCTCGGACTGGTTTCGGCGTTGGGGTATCGGCATACGTCGATGCTGGCAGGACACGACCTCGGCTCGCCCGTGGCCGCGTATTGTGCGCTGGCGCGGCCTGACGTCTTTCCGTCGGTGGTGCTGATGAGCGCACCGTTCCCCGGCCCGCCCGCGCTTCCGTTCGACACCGCGCGAAACGCGACATCGTCGGCTCGCCCGAACAGTGAAAGCGGGAAGCTGGCTGCGGCGCTTGCCGCGCTCGATCCGCCGAGAGCGTATTACCAGCAATACCTGAGCACACGGAACGCCAACCGGGACATGTGGCATCCACCCCAAGGTTTGTCCGCGTTTCTTCGTGCATTTTTCCATGTGAAGAGCGCCGACTGGCCGGGGAACAAGCCGCATCCGCTCAAGGCGCTCACCGCCGCGGAGCTTGCGCAAATGCCCACGTATTACGTGATGGATCTCGGCAAGACGATGCCCGAAACCGTCGCGCCATTCCAGCCGTCCGCCGCGGAAGCCCTTGCCTGCAAGTGGCTGACCGACGCGGAACTGGGCGTGTACACGGCGGAGTACGGCCGCACCGGGTTTCAGGGTGCGCTTCAGGCTTATCGTGTGCTGTCGGATCCCGACCTGAACGCGGAGTTGCGCCTGTTTTCGGGCAGAACGATCGACGTTCCGTCGCTCTTCATTGGCGGCAAGCGCGATTGGGGCACCTATTCGGCGCCGGGCGCGCTCGATCTGATGCGAACGAAGGCGGCGACGAGCATGCGCGGCATCGAACTGATCGACGGCGCAGGTCACTGGATCCAGCAGGAGCAACCGGAGAAACTCGGCGAACGCCTGCTCGCGTTCGCGAAGGAGTGAAGCAGGCGGGCGGTGCTGGTTCAGGGCTGACGGCAGCCTCCGGCTGCCTTCGATTGGGGCGTCGCGCTCCGATGAGTCGAGCCGCATGCGCGCGACGATCGAAGCACGCTCTGGACCGAGAACGTTCCTCGTCCAATCTTATGGACTGCTTCGGATCTCGTCATGGCGACTCGGGGTCGGAGCGCTTCTCTTTCGACGCTGGCCCATGCGCGAGGCGACGTAGTGCATCTCCCGGTCTCGTCCTCCAAGCGACTATCCGGTACACAGTTACAAGATAACGATTGACGTGGCGGTTGCTGGCCGTTAGTGTATGCACCGAAGTCCAAGAAGTCCGATTGCTGTTCATCAATTGCTCGCTCCTCCCGGCGGTATTCGTTGTCCTCTCCCTCCTTGACGCTTCAAGCGCTCTTCAACAGAGCAAATTTTCGTATTTTTTTCTCAAGGAATCTTCATGGATACCGGTATCGTCAAGTGGTTCAACGACAGCAAAGGCTTTGGCTTCATTACTCCGGACAACGGCGGTGACGACCTGTTCGCGCACTTCTCCGAAATCCGCGCCGACGGCTTCAAGACGCTGGCTGAAAACCAAAAAGTGAGCTTCGAAACGAAGCAAGGCCCGAAGGGTCTGCAAGCGGCCAACATCAAGCCGCTGTAAAGTTTGAAGGGCCCGGCCTTCCGCGACGGACGCCGGGTCGCAGCGACATCCCCACGGAGCTTCGTCTCCTCAAGTTGGCGCGATTGCCTGCAACTGCATCGATTGGGTTAGCAGCTTGCCAAGCGCCACACGTCTCGTTGCACTTCATTCCCCTCCGGCCGCAACGCCTTATTTCCGCTTTCCGACTGCGTCAGATTCGGTCCGCAATGGCTTTGGAATCGGCGTACCCGTGTGCCGGTCGCACGGCCCGCACGCACTCGAACATCATTAAAATTAAAATGCACGACAAACGAATTCAACAATACAACGGCTATGCCGTCCAACCCTCGACGCATCGCTTGCCCGACGGGAGCTTTTCATCCAACCTGCTGCTCGAACGCGTCGACAGCATGCACGACGAAGGCCGCTACCAGTTCTATTCGCTCGATTACTTCGCGAGCGAGGCACAGGCGCTCGCGCATTCGGCACGCTGGGCACGCCACTGGGTCGATACGCGCGGCTAAGGGCAACGCCCGGCAGACGCGAGCGGCGGCGCGATCCGATTCGAGCAGCATCGCCTCGGCGCTATTGCCTCGCGGGCCGGTGTGGATGAACGCTCGCGGTGGGCGAGAACGGAAACGCACATCGGATCGAAATCGCGAGGTGCCGATGCAATACGGCGCCTTTCGCGATCGGCCGCAGCCGGATCAGATCCCGTGGACCGTTTCGGCGCCGAACCGGTCCACCACGAATTCAGTAAAGCTACGAAGCTTCGGTGATTGCTGCCTCTCTTGCAGATACAGCAGATTCATCGACCTTTCGGGGGCGGCGAAGTCCGGCATGATCTCGATGAGGCGCTTGTCGCGAATGTCCTCGCGTATCAACATGGAAGGAAGCATCGCGATACCCAGCCCTCTCAATGCCGCCCGGCGCAACGCTTCCGCATTGTCGATTTTCAGTCTGCTGTCCACGGCGACGCTCATCGGTCCATCCGGACCTTCCAGCATCCATTGAGTTTGTGCCGCGTGCCACGCCGATCGAGGCGGATACGCGTACGTCAGGCAGTGATGTTCGCCAAGCGCGTTCGGCGTGGTGGGCGCGCCATGTGCGTGAACGTAAGCGGGCGACGCGCACAGCACCAGCCGATAGGACGCCAACGGACGCGCCACGACATCGGGGTTGGCGATCGCGCCGATGCGAATGGCTGCCTCGAAACCTTCGTCGAACAGATCGGCGAGCGAGTCGGTGGCGACGATATCGAGCTTGATCTCCGGGTAGCGCTGGTAATAGTCCGCGAGCGCGGGAATCAGGCACTCGTTCGTAAACACGACGGGCGCGGTCACGCGCAAACGCCCGCGTGGCTGCTGGAGATGATCGAGCGCGAGCCGTTCCGTGTCGTCGACCAGACCGAGGATTTCGACGCATCGCTCGTAGTAAGCGTGGCCGAACGCGCTGACTTTCTGCTTGCGGGTCGTGCGGTGAACGAGGACCGCGCCGAGCCGGGTTTCCAAGGCCTGTAGGTAATTGCCGACCATGGTCGGCGACAGACCGGACGCTTGCGCGGCCGCTGTCAGGCTACCCGTTTCCACGATGCGGACGAATACGGTCATCGCCTTGAGGAGATCCATTGCGCAATGGTACTGGATTCTGTTTCAAGGTGATGCGCGTTTATCGGCCATCGCTTTGGAAATACATTGCGACATGCAAGCGAAAGGAGGGCAGAAATGCTGTACGAACTCACGACGTTGTCGTGTCCGCTGCTGGACCAGGATACGGTGTCCCACCGTGCGCATCGGTGGGTATCGAATGCCGACGCGCAAGGAAGACTGCTTGGCGCGTGGCGCACGGAAATTGGCGAGCTATCGCGGATCGTCGTGCTGCGCGGCTTCGGGACGAGGGATGAATTGCAGCATGAACGCGATCGGGCATTGCATGCCGAGCGACCTTTCGGGATTGAAAGCGCATCCGTTCGATTGGACATGGAAAGCTATGCGCTGTTTCCTTTTCTGCCCGACATCGAACCGGGCGCATTGGGCGGCTTCTACGAGATTCGCCGCTACTGGCTGAAAGCCGGCGGAATTGCGCCGACCCTTTCCGCGTGGGAACGTGCGGTGGGCCCGGCCAAAGCCTATACGTCGCATCTCGTTTGCAACATGTATGCGCTCGATGGGCCGCCGCGCATCACGCACATCTGGGGATTCCCGAGTCTGGAAGCACGCATGGCGTTGCGAAAGCAACACTATGCAGCGGGCCTGTGGCCGCCGGCAGGGGGGCCGGAGCAGATCGAAAGGGCGACGTCGACGATCGGCCTGCCGGAGGCGTGGTCGCCGTTGCGTTGAAGGCGCCGTGGGTGCCAGATGCGGTAAGCAATGCAAAGCGATATCCACGGAGACGGCATCGAGAAGCCATGTTGCGACGCGCCGGACGAAACGCCGCAACGGAAACCGCTTCAACTCGTCCTTTCACATCTCTTCCTTGATCACGCCCGTCATCGCGATGACGTTCATGCGTTGCGCTCGCAAACATGCGTTGCACCGCCCGCGCTGGATGTCGCGTGTTTTCAGTGCGCCAAATCGGTCATCGGCCCGTTCAACATTTACGCATCGAGAAATCGCTCGACCATGACCACGACCATGCGTCCGGCGAAATTTTCGGCGGGATGCCAGAATGTCGTCCTGGTCTATCATTCACGATTTGCCACGCGCGGTCGGTCACAGTGCGCGATCAGCGAGTACCTCGATATCAGGTCGCTGTTCAAGCCGTTGACCAAGAGTGGCGGCGAACCGCAACCGACAGTCGGCACACCATCACCGAAATGAGCGATTTGAAACACGCAGTCTCTCTCGAGACCCCGAATGGCCCCGATTCCTCCCGTCGCCGCTCGCTGATCGCCGCTTGCGGCGCACACGCCGTGCACGACGGGTTGACCGACGTCATTTACGTGCTGCTGCCGATCTGGCAGGCGCAGTTCGCGATCAATTACGCGCAGATCGGCTTGTTGCGCGGGCTCTATTCCGGCGTGATGGCGGGTTTTCAGTTGCTCGCCAGCCGGGCAGCGCGGCGCTGGGGCCGGGAGCGCTTGCTGGTGGCCGGGACGGCCCTCGCGGGCATGGCCTACCTGATCGCGGGGCAGGCCGGCGGGCTGACGGTACTATTGATCGCGCTGGTACTGGGCGGACTGGGCGCCAGCACGCAGCATCCGCTCGCATCGTCGATGGTCACCGATTCCTACGAGGCGGGCGGAGGCGTGAAGGAGGCGCTGGCTCAATACAACTTCTCCGGCGACATCGGCAAGACGCTGATACCCGGCCTGATCGGCCTGCTGTTGACGGTCGTGACGTGGCGAACCGGCGCCACGCTGATCGGCGTGCTGGGCGTGGTTTCAGCGGGCCTGCTGTGGTGGCTGATTCCGTCGAGCGACTCGTCGCGGGCGGCGCGCGACAAGACGCCGAAAACGCCCGCGGGCAGCGGTTCGGCCGGCGGCTTGCACGCGCTGCTCGCGACCGGCACCCTCGACAGCGCCGTGCGGATGGGCTTTCTGACGTTCCTGCCGTTCCTCCTCAAAAGCAAAGGGGCCGGCACTGCCGGTATCGGTCTCGCGCTGACGTTGCTGTTCGTGGGCGGCGCGTTCGGCAAGCTGTTCTGCGGCTATCTGGGCGCGCGCATCGGGATGATGAAGACGGTGTGGCTCACGGAGTCCGCCACGTCGCTGTTGATCGTGCTCGCCGTGTTCTCGCCGCTCTTCGCGATGATGGCGATGCTCCCGCTGCTTGGATTGGCGCTGAACGGAACATCGTCCGTGCTCTACGGTGTCGTGCCGGAGCTGGCCGGCGTCGGCAAGCGCGAGCAGGCGTTCGCGTTGTTCTATACGGGCACGATCGGCGGCGGCGCGCTGTCGCCGGTTCTGTTCGGCCGTCTGGGCGACGTCGCGGGCGTCCCGACCGCGCTGCTGGCGCTGGCCTCGGTCCTGCTGCTGACACTGCCGTTATCGTGGTACGTGCAGAAGGGCCTGGAAGCATAGCGCCTGTCCTAGCCGGCTGCGACCGACCTCGCGAACTCGATGAACTGCTCGACGCAGGTTGACGAAAACGGTTCGGACCACGTGACGACCAATTCGAGAACATGCGGCGTCGCCAGCGGCACGTAAGCGACACCCGAGCGTTGCAACGTCGACGTGAAGCTGGGCACGATGGCGACGCCGCGTTCCGCTGCCACCAGCGACACCAGCGTCGTGATCTGCGACGCGGTAGGCCCGATCCGCGGCGCAACGCCCTCGCGGGCGCACAGATCGTCGAGCGCCGCGTTCAGCGCGGAACCGTAGCCCGCGGGGAACGTGACGAAGTTCTCGTTGACGAGTTCACGGAACTCGATCGTCGCCTTGCCCGCGTATCGACTCTGGGCCGGAACCGCGGCGACGAGCGGCTCGATCGACACGACGAGGGACCCGATGCGCGCTTCCGACGTCTTTGCCGCGGCCCAACCGAATCCGACGTCCAGCGTGCCGGCGGCGATCTGCTGGCGTTGACTCGCGGTCGATACTTCCCGAAACGCCAACTCGACTTCCGGCATGCTGCGGCTCGCATGGCGGATGATGTCCGAAAACGCGTCGGACATCGGAATGGAGCTCGCATAGCCGATCACGACACGGCCGACCATGCCTTGCGCCATCTTGCGCGCCGTTGCCTCCGCCTCGTCGACGGCATGAATGACGCTCCTCGCGTGTTCGAGAAACAGCGCGCCTGCCGGCGTGAGCTGGACCGCGCGCGTCGATCGTTCGAACAGCCGGATACCGAGGTCGGTTTCCAGCGCGGCGATATGGCGCGTCAAAGGCGGCTGGGCAATACGCAAACGCAACGCCGCGCGTCCGAAGTGCAATTCGTCGGCGACGGTCACGAAATAGCGGAGGCGGCGTAGGTCGAGCATTTTTGTCGTTTCGGTATCAATGGCCACGAAAACAGTATTGGCGCGCGTGTCGCCCACTCGTCAGACTGTCACACAAACCAGACAGGGCGTCACCAGTGGGCAACAGAACCATTCGATCCGCATTTTTCCTGTGCGGGTTTGCGGCTTTTCTCAATCTTTATTCGACTCAGGGCATTCTGCACGAACTTGCCGCGGCATTTGACGTGAGCCCGGAACAAGCCGGCCAGGGCGTCAGCGCCACCACCTTGGCGGTCGCCATTATCGCTCCGTTCGTCGGCGCGCTGGCCGCCCGCTTCGATCGCCGAACGGTCATTTCGTGCGCCGCCGTCGCGTGTGCGCTTCCCGTTCTCTGGTCTGCGCACGCGGCGAGCTTTTCATCGTTCCTCGCCGCCCGCTTTGCCGCGGGCGTGCTGATGCCGTTCATCTTCGCGATCTCGATCGCGTGCATCGGCGAGGTCTTCAGCCACGACGCGGCGACGGAGGTCAGTGCGCTCTTCGTCGCCGGCACGACACTCGGCGGATTCGCCGGGCGTTTCGTGACGAATAGCCTGACGTCCGCGTTCGGCTGGCGCCACGCGCTCGACGTCATCGCGTTCCTGTGTCTGGCAACGGGCCTCGCGATCCATGCCTGCCTGCCGGCGGCCGGCGCCGCGCGTCCGGACGACGAAGGTGCGTCGGCATCTCGCTGGACGCTCTTGACGCGCGGCCCGCTGCTCGCGTCGTTCCTGGTCGGCGCATGCGTGCTTGCATCGCAGGTCGCGACGTTCACCTTCGTCGGACTGCGGCTGGCCCGTGCGCCATTTGGCTTCGATACGGTCGAGATCGGCGCGATCTATGCGGTATTTCTCGTCGCGGTCGTCGTCACGCCGCTCGCGGGCCGCGTCGCGGCGCAACGCGGCCCGCGCGATCTCGCCCTTGCGGCGACCGGGCTCGCGATCGTCGGTGCATTGCTGACGGTGTCGAGCAGCGTCATCGCGATCCTGATCGGGCTCGCGCTCAGTTCCACCGCGGTGTTCGTCGAGCAGGCGTCGGCCAACGCGTTCATCTCGCGGGTGGCGCGGGGTGCAAGATCGACGGCGATCGGCATTTACCTTTCCTTCTATTACTTCGGCGGGAGTCTCGGCTCGGTCCTGCCCGTTCCCGCGTGGAATCGCTGGGGCTGGGTGGGCTGCGTCGCATTCGTCGTCGGTGCACAGGCGCTCGCAGGCGCGCTCGTGTTTTTCTTCTGGCGCGGGATGCCTCCCGCCAGCGCAGGCAGACCGCGCTCACCCGAAGTGCGGCTGACCCGGTAGTTCGCTTCAAATCACATCTAGAACCGGAGAGAAAAGGATGGAAACGTTTCAATCGCAAGCGGGGTTGCTCGATATCGTCACGCCTGTGCTTAACGGGATGAAAGGCGGCGTCCTGAAGGAGGCGCTCGTTGCGGCCTTCTCGGCCGAGGAGGAGGCGCTTCGGGACATCGAAGGTGCATTCCGCCGGTTGACGGAGCGCGGCTATTCGGCGCCGGCTCTTCGCACCTTTTTCGCCAGCTGGTCGAAGACCAACAATTCCGCGGCGAGCGTCTCCGGCCTTGCAAACCGGATCACGCTGCTGGCGCGCTCCGACGCCGGTTCGGCGGCGTCGAACCAGCTTCATGACGTATGCGCGAGCCTGCAGCGCATCACCGACGAGGATCTCGGCGCGCTGGGCGGCGTGCTCCATGCCGATCTCTTCTATACGATGGCGACGGCTGCGTGCGGTGACGACACGTGGCTGCTGAAGTCCGCTTGCCTTCCGTCCGCGCAGGCATTCAAGGACTGGACGGATCGTCAGCGGCTGAAGGAACGGGATATCCTCCTCGGCCTGCTTACCACGCTGGTTCACGAGGTTTACACGCACGGTGAAGTCGAGTTCATCCACGATCTCTACAAATCCTGGTTCCACACGCACGTCGGCATTCCGGCCGATCGCGTGCGCCACATCGTCGCGTGGGTCACCGTGCATACCGGCGGGACCGAGAGCAATCACTTCGGGCACGCCGTACAGGCGGTCAACGCGTTCGCCGACGCAATGCAGGTAACGATCGACGCATCGGCCGCGACGACGCTGTTCCAGGACTACCTGCGTCGCAAGGCGACCGTCATGCGCGAGTGCGCGCAAGCGCTCGTCTGACGCAGTGCGGGGTCGGCCCAGGTGCCGACCTGCCGGATTCAGTTCGCACAACTGATTACCGAGGCGAAGCCCACGACCGGCTCGCCTTGCCGTGGCTCCATTTCATTGGTTTTCGCCTACGACGACATGAATACACGCGACATCCCGCAAATCGAGTTGCCGTTGTCGGACCGTGCGCGCAGCGTTACCGCACCGGGCACGTCGAGCATGCGCAGCAAAGCAAACGCATTGAAGGACCGTGGCGTCAAGGTCATCAATTTCGCTGCCGGAGAACTTTCTTTCGATGCATGCCCGCCCATGAAGGCGGGCGCGATCGATGCGGTGGAAAGCAGGCGCAATCGTTATACGCCGCCGATCGGATTGCCACAACTCCGAGAAAAGCTCGCGGAAAGCGTGAGCCGGCGATGCGGGGCGATGTTCACGGCAGACGAGATCGCCGTCACGGCGGGCGCGAAGCAGGCGCTCTTCAATGCGTCGATGGTCCTGCTGAACCCCGGTGACGAAGTGATCGTTCCGACTCCCTATTGGGAGACCTTTCCGACCCAGATCCGGCTCGCCGGTGCGACGGCCGTCTGCGTCGACACGCAGGCCGATCAGTACCGACTGACCTGGCGTTCGGTCGAGGGCGCGCTGACGGACAGAACCCGAATGATCGTGATCAACACGCCCAACAACCCGACGGGAACGGTCTATCAGCGCGAGCAGTTGCTTGGAATCGCAAAGCTCGCGTTCGACCGCCAAATCTGGGTGGTGTTCGACGAGTGCTATCGGCATCTCGTCAGGCATCCGCACGAGCATCACAACATCCTGTCGCTTTTCGAGCCGCTCAGGCGACAGACGGTCCTCGTCGACTCGTTTTCGAAAAGCCAGGCCGTGACTGGCTGGCGCGTCGGCTACGCGTGTGCGCCGGCGCACGTGATAGCCGCGATGCACAATCTGCAGGGGCATACGACGTCGAATCCCAGTAGCCTGTCGCAGTACGCGGCGCTGAGCACGATCACGTCCGGTTCCGACGCATTCATCGCGGAGATCAACCGGTTCCTCGAGCAGCAACTGACCACGGCACGCACGTTTCTGGACCGGATCGCGGGCGTCGCCTATGCCCCGCCGGAAGGCGCGTTCTACCTGTTCGTCGATGTCTCGGAAAAGTTGGGCCGCCATTACCGCGGGCAGCGGATCCGCGACGTCGACCATCTCGCCGAACTGCTATTGACGGAAGCGCACGTCGCTGTCGTTCCGGGCGCCGGCTGCGGCGATTCAAACTGCATCCGGATCTCCTATGCAATCGAACATGAAGAATTGATCGAGGGCCTGCTTCGCCTCGGCCGGTTCGTGGCGGAGATCGACGTCGATTGAACCCGACGGTTGGCGCCGCCACACGGCCCGATCGGCTTGTCGAGTAGCGCCGACATTGGGGGCGCCGATCGTGCAAGCCTCATCACGATCGACACATTCATCAATCGAGGAGGAAGACATGGAGCATTCGACGCACGCTTTCATCGATTACGTCAACGACGCACTGATCGACGTGGAGGACAGGCGGCTCGTCGACGCGCTGCTGACCGGCTTCGAAAATAATCGCGACAGGTTGCGCGAATACCGGAAGACCTATGAAGGCATCACGTCGGGAAAATGGACCACCGACTCGCTTTGTACCTTTTTTTGCGGATGGCGCAGCCCGGATGGCGCCGCCCATGCCGTATCGAGCATCATCGTGCGTCTCCTGCAGGAATCAGAGTCGCTCGATGGCGAACGGAACAAGGTGAAGATGCTGACAGCCGCGCGACACTGCGGCGAGATCATCGTCGAGGATATCGGCCTCGGCGAGCTGCACGGACATCCACACCATTCGAAGCTGTATCACCGGATGGCAACCGCCATCTGCGGTTCGGACAACTGGCGCCTGCAGGACCGGTTTCTCGATCCCGTCACGAAGGAATTCTCTGCATGGGTCGGACAGAAGCGCCCGCTCGCACCGGACCTGATCGAGGCCATCGAGATGATGGCGATGACCGAGCTGTTCAATACGGGCGAATACAACCTGATGACGCCGATGTGGAAGAAATGGATCCGCGAGTCCTTCTCGGTCACGGCGACCGAGGTCAACCGGATCGCATCGTTTCTGAGCGTGCATTGCGGAAGCGTCGAAGCGCGGCATTTCAGGCACGCGGCCGACGCGCTGACGCTTTATGCGGAAGCGTCGAACCAGGAGATCAACTATCGCCGTATCGGCATGCTGTCCGACGAGTACGTGATCCGGGCATGCGAGCACCTTGGAAAGATGGCATCGGTGCTCCGCGCGTAACGGGCCAGGGAAACGAGCCGGCGGGCCGCATCCCGGCGCGATAGGCGAGGCCGGAGCGGGAAGCCGCCAGTGCCTGCCGGCGAATGCATTCGCATCCTGCTTCGCCAGATGAATGAGTCCAACGCTCGCCGCGGCGAGCGACTGAATCGAGGTCAACAAACATGCGTATCGAATCGGATTCGATGGGTTCCATCCAGGTCCCGTCGGAAAAATACTGGGGTGCACAAACCGAGCGTTCCATCATGAATTTCCCGATCGGCCAATCCCGCTTCAAGTGGGGAAGATCGATCATCCATGCAATGGGCATCCTGAAGAAGGCCGCGGCGCTGGCGAATCTCAAGCTCGGCGAATTGCCGGAGGCGATCGCCATCCCGATCTCGGAGGCGGCGGACGAAGTGATCTCCGGGGCGCTCGACGATCATTTTCCGCTGGTGGTGTTTCAGACGGGCTCGGGCACGCAGTCGAACATGAATGTCAACGAGGTCATCTCCAATCGCGCAATCGAAATGAAGGGCGGGGTGCTCGGCAGCAAGACGCCGATTCATCCGAACGATCACGTCAATCGCGGCCAGTCGTCGAACGACACGTTTCCGACTGCGATGTATATCGCGGTCGTCACGGAACTGTTCGACACGTTGTTTCCGAGCGTGATGGCATTGCGCGATACGTTGCTGGAGAAATCCGAGCGGTATTTCGACGTCGTGAAGGTCGGGCGCACGCACTTGCAGGACGCGACGCCGATCACGTTCGGGCAGGAGATCGGCGGCTGGGTGAAGCAGATCGACTATTCGCTCGCGTCGATTCGGACCAACCTGACTGGGCTGTACGATCTCGCGATCGGCGGCACGGCCGTGGGCACGGGGCTGAACGCGCATCCGCTGTTTGGTGACACGTGCGCGGCCATCATCGGTGAACTCACGGGGCATCCGTTCCGGTCGTCGGCCAACAAGTTCTTTGCGTTGTCCGCGCACGACGCGCTCGTCAGCACGTCCGCGGCGATCCGAACGCTCGCGATGGCACTGCTGAAGATCGCCAACGATGTTCGCTGGCTGGCAAGCGGGCCGCGCTGCGGGATCGGCGAGATTCATATTCCCGAGAACGAGCCAGGCTCGTCGATCATGCCGGGGAAGGTCAATCCGACGCAATGCGAAGCGCTCACGATGGTTTGCACGCAGGTATTCGGCAACGATGCGACCGTCGCATTCGCCGGGAGCCAGGGAAATTTCCAGCTCAACGTGTACAAACCGGTGATGGTCCACAACGTGCTGGAGAGCATCACGCTGCTCGCCGACGCGTGTCGCGCGTTCAACGTGCATTGCGCGGTCGGCATCGAGCCCAATCTGCAGCAGATGGACGAGAACCTCGAAAAGAATCTGATGCTGGTCACCGCGCTCAATCGTCACATTGGCTACGACAACGCAGCGATCGTCGCGAAGACGGCTCACCGCGAAGGGAAATCGCTGAGGGAAGTCGCGAATGCGCTGGGATTCGTCGCACCGGAGGATTTCGACCGATACGTCGTGCCGCTCGACATGACGCGATCCTGAAAGGGTATCGACGAGGGGACCGATCGCTGTTTGCTCTATGTCGAGGCCGGTTCGGACGGGGGCATGATTCACGGCCGCACGAGCCGCGATGCCTCGGCATCGATGGAATCGTCGATCTGGTGCCGGGCACGCGATGAACGCCCACAATCGTTCTGGAGAGGGCCTGGCGCATGCGTCAGGCCATTTCTCCAGTTGAAGGCTTCAAATCAGGAGAGGGAGCTGTCGCCAGCGTCGGCTCCACGACGGCGCCGTGCTCAGCCGTCGAGCCAGCGTCGTCCTCAGCACCGCGTACCGCCGGCAACGCAACCCGCACATAAAGAAATGCGCGCCGTTCGCGATCGGGCAGCACTTGCGGCCCGTAGCTGATCCTTACCGCCCCGTCGTCGATCTCGCCGGCCTGCGCAAAGCGCCACGCACCGGGATCGCTGTCGAGCAGGAATTCGGCGCGCGCATACGCGTGCGGCTCGAACAACTCGGGAATCGTCACCGTTTTTCCGTCGAGCCTGTCGAGCAATGCTTCGACCACGTTGAAGCCGTAGCCGTCGCGCACGATGTCGCAGATGAAGCTGCCCGCGATGCGCGGATTCAGTTCGATCACGTGCGGCACGCCGTCGTGCACGATGCAGTCGAGATGCACGGGCCCCCACGTGAGCCCGGCGGCGGCGGTCGCGCGCGTGCCGACGTCGATCAGCGCGCGCAGCGTGTTGGCGTCGAGATCGAGTTCGGACGTATACCCGCGTTCGAGAAAACCCGCGCCATGCCGCTTGAGCTTGCGCAGTGCGCCGACGTAGCGGCCGTCGAAATACTCGACGCAGTATTCGCTGCCCTCCAGGAATTCCTCGATGACGATCCGCTCGGTCGCAAGCGATCGTGCATCGGCCTGCACGGCGGCGAGCGCATCGAGCTGCGCGCGCACGGCGGCGATGTCCTCGCAGCGGCGCACGCCGTCGCTCGCGGAGCCTTCCGACGGTTTGACGACGACCGGAAAGCGCAACGGGGCGGCGGCCGCCGCGAGCGCCGCCGGCGCGGCCAGCGTACCCGACACGAACTGCGCGGCCGGGATGCCGTGCGCGGCGAGCAACGCCTTCTGGTTCGACTTCGACACCGCGTGCGCGACGTGCCGCGCATCGGGGCCGGGCAGCCCGAGCGCATCGGCAACCCATGCGGCGGTGCGCGCATAGGTGTCGTGCGCGGTCGTCACGCGCAGCGTGTCGAGTTCGTCCGGAAAGCGTGCGCGCAGCCAACCGGCGAGCTGGTCGGCGTCGGGCGCGAGGTTGACCGTCTCGACGCCCGCGGGAAACACGCCGTCGAGACGATGGCCGGGCGCGGTGACGACGGTCACGGCCACCTGGCGCGCGAGGGCGGCGCGCACCAGCGCGACGCTGCTGCCGGTGGCGCGTGCGCCGATCACGATGAGTCGCTTCATGGTGAATCCTTGATCGAGGACGGGAGAGCTAGCGTGCGCGCCGGCGCAGGTGCTGCGCTTCGAGGCGGGGCAGCAGATGCTGAACGACGCGCGGCAACGTATAGATCGGCAACTGCGCGCACGCGAACACGAGCGCCATGGTCGGCGTGGCGGCCAGTCCGAGCGCGGCCCACATCAGCCCGACGTTGCGATTGGCGACGATCAATGCGACGTTCAGGCGCGTGCGGACATCGCCGGGCGTGAGCCCGTACGCGACGATCTGGAAACCGGCGTTGACGGCGAACGCGAGGGCGATCGCCGTCAATGCGCGGTGCGGCGCGTCGATGATCGACTGCTGCATGCCGGCCATCGTGCCGAGCGCGAAGATCAGCAGCGCGACGACGACGATCGCGTCGATCGGCGTCGCATGGCGCGCGAGTCGCGCGCCGGCAAAGCGCCGCACGAGCAGCGCGACGCCCTCGGCGCTGCCGATCAGTAGCGCGAGCCGCAGCGCGAGGCTCGACGGCGAGATCGACACCACGGCGTCGTGACTGAACCAGGCCGTCAGCAGCGGCGCGGTCAGCGGCACGAACACCATCGACGCGAGGGTCGCGACGAGCGCGACACTGGCGTCGAGCGACAGCATCCGCGCGATCGTCGACGTGCCGCTCGATGGCGGCGCGCAGTACGCGATCACCAGCGCGACGACCCAGTCGTACGGCAAACCCGCGAGCCGCGCGGCGACGCCGAGCGCGATCGGGCACGCGATCATCGTCAGCGCGGGCAGCAGTAGCGACACGGCGGGGCGCCGCGCGACCGCGCGCACGGCGCTCGGCTCGACGCGCAGCAGCGTGCCGAGCACGAACAGGAACACGGTAACGGGCATCAGCGGCCGCGCGAGCGCCGCGAGCGGCGGCACCAGCAGCCCGAGGCCGACGCCGCACGCGAGCACGGTCGGGCCGCGCCGCACCAGCGCGGCAATCAGTGCGCGCACGGACGAACCTCGGGCCGGCGGCGAACGGGAGTGAAGCCGAAGCGGGCAGCGAATGGCATGCGGATTCCTCGGAAGGGGCCAGCACGGAATACGCGCTAGGCTAATCCGGATGGTGGGCGAAGTAAAATGATATAAACTGAATCGGTAACAAGAGAAACTGATATGAACATCCCATTGCTCGAAACTTTCCGGGCCGTCGTGCAGGAAGGCAGCGCGTTGCGCGCGGCCGAACGGCTCGGCTGCACGCAGTCGAACGTCACGGCGCGGCTGCGTCAGCTCGAGGAATCGCTCGACGCACCGCTGTTCGACCGCCATGGCAAGCGGCTGGTGCTGAACGATGCCGGGCGCCGGCTGATGCCGTATTGCGACCGCATCCTGCGTCTCGTCGACGAAGCGACGCAGGTGGTGCGCGAAACGCCGGTTGCCCGTAGCTTCCGGCTCGGATCGATGGAAAGCACGGCCGCCACGCGGCTGCCTGCGCTGGCCGCCGCGCTGAAGGAGCGCGACCCGGCGCTCGGCCTCGCGGTGCAGATCGGCAGCGAGCCCGATCTGGCGGATGCGCTGCTGCGCGGCCGGATCGACGCGGCGCTCACCGCACGCGCGGTCGTGCGGCCCGGGCTGCGTTACGAGCCCGCGTTCGCGGAGGACATGGTGCTGGTGAGCGCCGCGACCGTCACGCGCCGGCAACTGCTGGCCGACAACGCGGTGCGCCTGCTCGCGTTTCACGACGGCTGCCCGTACCGCGCGGTCGCGGAGCACTGGCTGAAGGCGCGCGGCGTCGCGATCGAATCGGTGTCGTCGTTCGGCACGTTCGGCGCGATCCTCGGCTGCGTGGCGGCCGGGATGGGCGTCGCGATCCTGCCGAAGCGGATCACGACCGAGCACGTGGCGCGCAAGGAACTGCGCGCGCATGCATTCGACGATCTCGACAGCGTGACGACCTACCTCGTCACGCCCGACGAAACGCCCGCGCTGCCGGAACTCGACGCGTTGCGCGCGGTGCTCGGCCGGCAGGCCGGTGCGCTGCTCGCGCGCTGACACGGGCACGCCGCGACCCTAGACCGGCGCGACCGCGCCTTCGTCCGCGAAGAAATCGGCCTCGATTTCGCGAATCCGCCGGCAATCCTCGAGCAGCCGTTCGAAGGTCGGGCTATACAGGCCGACCGTGCCGAGCGCCGTTTGCAGGTCGGTGGTCACGCGCAGCGTGTCGCCGACCTTGATCCACTGCTTGAGCCCGACGAACGACGGCAGCGCCTGAATCGCCTGCCACGTGAAATCCTGCCGCAGCACGCCGTTGCGCGACGACAGCAGCAGCACGTGACCGCAGTACCCGCGAAAATCCGTCGGCGCGGCGACGTCGCCGAACAGCCGCTCCGGATGCAGCACTGCTTCGACGGTGGCCGATACGTGATTCTCGCCGCTGACCGCGCTCGTCAGCCGCGGATCGAGACTGCCGTGCAGCCGCGCGTTCAGCTCGACGATGGTCGGGCCGTCGGCCGTATCGAACAGCTCGAGGTGGGTCGGCCCGAAGCGCACGTCCAGCGCATCGAGCACGTCGGCCGCGTAGTCGAGCAGCGGTGCGTAGCGCGGGTCGGCATGGTTCAGCACCAGCATCTTGTCGAGCCGCGGCGCGTGCGTGCGGTCGCGATGCACTTCCCACAGGCTGACCACGCGATGGCGGCCTTCGAACGACACCGAATCGACGATGTATTCCTGCCCCTCGGAATAGCTTTGGATCACGATGTCGTCGTTCGGCTGGTTGTACAGCGAACGGGTGTTCAGCACGTCGCGCGCGGCGGCCTCGACCTGCTCGAGCGTTCGGCAGATCTTCACGCCGGCCACGCCCGCGCTGCGCGCCGGCTTCACGACGAGCGGCAGTGTGCGCTGCGCGCGCGCCCAATCGAGCGCTTCATCGACCGACGTGCTGTGGAAGTGCGCCGGCGCGCGCAGCCCGGCCTGGCGAATGCGTTCGTTCATCGCGAACTTGTCGCGTCGCGCGGCGGAGGTGGCGAGCGGGTTGCGATACGGCACGTCGAGCCGCTCGGCCAGCGTGTCGGCCAGCTCGAGCGCCGCGTCGAGGCCATGCAGCACCGCGCCGATCCGCAGGTCGCCCAGTTGCGCGAGCGTCGCGTCGATGTCGCCGCGATGCTGGACCTGCCGGATGTAGTCGGACGGCACGAACTGGTCGCGGTAGATGGCCGGCAGATCGGGGTCGCTGATCACGTGCGCGCAACGGATGCCGTATGCGCGAAACGCAGGGGCCAGGTAGGCGGCGGTCGACGCGCCGTCGACGATCAGGACGGTATCGATGAAGCGATGCTGCATGGATTCCTCTCGCTCGGATGGAAAATCGGTTGAAGGAGTGCGTGCGGCAAGGTGCTCAGGCCCGCGTGCCGGTATCGCGGGCGTCGCGAGGCCAGCGCACGGCCAGCACGACGCAGAGTGCGACGAGCACGGCCGCGACGGCGAACGCGCGCGCCGCGCCGGCCACGATCGCCGCGCCCTGGCCGGCGACCAGCGCGCCGAGCGCCGCGACGCCGATCGCGGCGCCGACCTGACGTGCGGTATTGAGGATCGCGGACGCGGTGGCCGAGCGGCCGGCCTCGACGCTGCCGAGCATCGTCGACGTCAGCGCGGGAATCGCGATGCCGCCGCCGATCGCCATCGCCGCGAGCCCCGGCGCCAGCAGCGCGTACGGCGTGTGCGCGGCGAGCGTCCGCCACAGCCACACGTAGCCGGCGAGCGACACGGCGAGGCCGACGATGACGGTCGCGCGGAATCCGTGGCGGACCGCGAGCCGCGCGCTCGCGATGTTGGCGAGCATGATGATCGTGAGCGGCGCGAGCGCGAGCCCCGATTCGGTTGCCGTGAAGCCGCGCGCGTTCTGGAAATAGAGGCTGAGCGAGAAGATCAGCCCGTAGAACGCCGCATTCGTGATCGCGCCGATCGCGAGCACGCCCGGCACGCGCGCGATCCGGAAGAACGCGAGTTGCAGCATCGGCGCGGCCACGCGCCGTTCGATCGCGATGAACGACGCGCCGAGCGCGACCGACGCGATCAGCGCGCCGGCCGCGTAAGGGTCGCCGATCCCGTGCGCCCCGGCCCGGATGATGCCGCCCGTCAGCAGCCCGAGCACGAGCACCGCGACGAGCTGGCCGACCGGATCGAACAGCCGCGTGCGCGCGGCGGCCGAATCCTGCACGTGGCGCAGCGTGAGCCACAGCCCGAACGCGCAGATCGGCAGGTTGATGAAGAAGATCGCGCGCCAGCCGAGCGAATCGATCAGCAGGCCGCCGAGCGTCGGCCCCGCCGCGCTGATCGCGCCGCCCGTCGCGCTCCACCACGCGACGGCCTTCACGCGTGCGGCGGCATCGTTGGCGCACGCATGCGTGATGAGCGCGAGCGACGTGGGCAGGATCATCGCGGCGCCGACGCCTTGCGCGACCCGCGCGACAACCAGTGCCGCCAGCGACGGCGCGAGCGCGCAGCCGAGCGATGCGAGCAGGAACAGCGCAAGGCCGTACGCGAACAGCCGGCGGCTGCCGAAGCGGTCGGCCAGCGTGCCCGACGTCAGCAGCAGCGCGGCGAACGACAGCGTGTAAGCATCGACGATCCACTGCAGCCCGTGGACGCTCGATCCGAACGCGTGGCCGAGGCTCGGAATCGCGACGTTGACGACGGTCACGTCGAGCTGGACGATCGCGAAGCCGAGGCTCGCGGCCGCGACGGTCGGGAAGATGGCGCGCAGCGACGTGCGCGGCGAACCGGTGGTGGCGGTGGCGGTCAGCGCGCGGTCGACGCGGTCGAGCGCCGGGGCACGGTCGCTCATCGCGGCTCCCGGTGCGTGCGGGACGTGTGGATGGTGCGGGACGGCAGGCGGTATCGATTCATCTGGCAGGTTTCCGTATGGCGCATCAAGGGAGCCGGCTGCCCGTCGGGCGCCAGCCGCGGCGTCGAATCCGACAGAAAACTAGCATCGACCCATTGGCGAATACAAATAATAAGCAACGATTTTTTAACAAGTATTCGTGTTAAGGGTCGGCACAAAACGCGGTGAACCGGTTCCGTCCGCATTGCTGAACTTATATCGATAATTTTTGTTTGCAATCGAATTAATATCATTTCGAAATGCAATGACGGTCTCCTAGTCTTGTCGAGCGCTTCGCCCCGAGGACGGCGGCGCGCGGCGGCGATGCCATGCCGCTCTTCGAACCAGATCTTTATACGAGAGACCTATGACCTATCTCGCAGATGCACGCATCGCCTTGACGGCAGCGGAATCCGCTCACATCCGCACGACGCTCGGCGCGCTGGATTACGACCCGGCCGGCGGCGCAGGCTATATCAGCGCAGTTCGCAAGCTGGCCTACAACGCGTTTCCCGACCGGATCGTCGACGCATTCGACCGGGCGAAGGCGCCGACGGCGGACGCGCACGGCTCGATCGAGATCGACAACCTGCCGATCGACGACGGCGTGACGGGCAGCCCGCGATTCGAGGAAACCGGCCGTTCGTTCAAGGCCGGCGTGCTCAGCGAGAACGTGCTGGTCGCGTTGAGCACGCTCGCCGGCGAGCCGTACTCGATCGCGCACGAAGGGCGCGAGCTGGTGAACAACCTGACGCCGCACAAGGCGACCGCGCGCGACTACACGGGCCTCGGCTCCGAGGTCGAGCTCGACTTCCATATCGAGAACGCCGCGCAGGCGCACATGCCGGAAGGCGACACGTCGCCGTTCGCGCTGCTGCTGCTGGGCGTGCGCAGCGAGGCCGGCGGCGGCCCGTACACGCGGCTCGCCGATGCGCGCCGCGCGCTGCAACTGCTGTCGCCGGACGATATCGCGCAACTCTACGACGAGCACTACATCATCCGCGTGCCGTACCGGTGGCGCGGCGCGACGCCCACGCCGCGCGACAACACCGACCTGAGCGCGGTGCTGTCGGGGCCGCTCGACGCGCCGCGCGTGACGGTCGCGTTCTATCCGGACATGGTGCTGGCCGTCAACCCGCGCGCGCAGGAAGCGCTGGCCAACCTGTATCGCGCGGTGCGCGAGGTGTCGTTCGGCGTGCAGGTGTCACCGGGCAAGCTGGTGCTGATCAACAACCATTTCACGCTGCATTCGCGCGACCGCTTCGATCCGCAGTACGACGAGAACGACCGCGCGTTCCGCTGGGTACAGCGCGTGTTCGTCGCGCGCAGCCTGTGGAATTTCCGTGCGTTCACGCCGCTGCAGGCACGCGTGTTCGACCCGAAGGCGGTGTATGCGGGCGAGTCGGCGCACGCGAGGCCTCCGTCGCCCGTCGTGCAACCGGTGCCGCGGCGTGCGGCCGCGGTCGAACTGGACGCAACGCCTGCGTGACCGAGCCGGCGGGGCAGCGACTGGCTTCGGACGTTGCCGGCCCGCTGCCCGCGCCTGCTTCGCGCATCCCCGAATAAAAACAGGATTCCACAAGACATGAGAAGAAACGCTTTTCCCGTCGCACGCATCGCACGCCTCGCCCGCGTGCTGGCCGCCGCGCTGATCGCCGCGAACGCCGTCGCGGTACACGCCGCGTCGTTCGACTTGAGTCCCGAGCAGCCGGCACGGCAGCGCGGCGCGGTGAATCCGGCGGTCGAGCAGGCGCTGCCGGCCGGCTTCCGGTTCGCCGAGGCGAACACGCTGACGATCGGCATCGCGCCGAACCTGCCGCCGCTCAGCACCTATGCGACCGACGCGCGCACGGTGGTCGGCTTCGATCCCGATCTCGCGCAACTGATCGCGGACAGCATCGGCCGCAAGCTGAAGATCGTGCCGCTCGCGTGGGCCGACTGGCCGCTCGCGCTGCAGTCCGGCAAGGTCGATGCGGTGATCTCGAACGTGACGGTGACCGAGCAGCGCAAGGAGAAGTTCGACTTCTCGACCTACCGGAAGGATCAGCTCGGCTTCTACGTGAAGACCGGCAGCAAGCTTGCCGCGATCCGCGAACCGAAGGATGTCGCGGGGCTGCGCGTCGTGACCGATTCGGGCACGAACCAGGAAAAGATCCTGCTCGAATGGAATCGGCAGAACGTCGCGCGCGGCCTCGCGCCGGTCGAGATCCAGTATTACGCGGATGCGGCCGAGCGCTGGGTCGCGCTGCAGTCGGGCCGGGTCGACACGATCTTCAGCGTGAACTCGATGCTCGCGTACCAGGCGTCGCTGCGCGGCGATGCAAAGCTGATCGGCACCGTGAGCGGCGGCTGGCCGCGCACCGCGGATATCGCGATCACGACCCGCAAGGGCAGCGGCCTCGCCGAGCCGCTGACGCTCGCGATCAATGCGCTGATCGCGAACGGCAGCTACCGGAAGGCGCTCGACCACTGGCGGCTGGATGCCGAGGCGATCGACCGGTCGCAGACCAATCCGCCGGGGCTGCCGCGCACCTGAGTACGGCACGCGGCGGGGCGCACGTGAGCGTCGTCGTAGCCGTCCTCCGCCCCGATTGCGTTGAAGTCGGTATTCACCGGCAACGTGAAACGGCCGTCGCGATCCGGCTACGGTGTGGCGCCGGGCTGTTTCGTGTCCGGCCCGCTGCCGGCGATCTCGATCGTCGTTTCCCAGCGGAAATAGCCCGATACGGCGCCGTCGCGATCGAGCACCGCGAAATCGGCCGTGCACGTGGTGGCGCCCGGGGCCAGCACCTCGCCGCGCCAGAAATGGTCCTTCATCGGCTGGCACGACGGATGCAGCAGGTCGTCGCCGTTCGGCACCGCCGTGGCGGCGTCGCGGATCTCCGCTTCGATCGGCGTGACGATGCCGGCGTCCTTCAGCGCGAACCGGACGAACAGCACGGTCACCTCCGCGCGCAGCGCCAGCGCGGTTTCGCGCAGATGAAGCCGGTCGCCCGGCGACAGGCCGGCAAAGAGCCGGTTGTCGTGGTGGCTGACCTGCCCGGCGTCGCCGGGGCTCAACACGTAGATGTGCCGGTCGTCGATCACGGTGGGCGCGTCGGCGTCCCGGCTCGCATCGGGATAGGCCGCCAGCAGCGTGACGGCGTCGACGATCGCGAGCGCATCGCAACGTACACCAGACATGAGCACGTCCTCCGCAACAAGGGGGCGGGACGGGCGGCCGTCGTGCGGTCGCCCGCGTGCCGCGATCAGTTATGGATCGAGATGAACGGATCCCACGAGAAGCAGCCCTGGCTCTGGCAATTGCGATCGATGATCTGGAACAGGAAATGGTAGGTCACGCGGCCGACCTTCAGGCATTCGGACGACCAGTAGTAGTTCGCGACCTTCTGGCACGTCGGCACTTCGGGCTTGCTGGTGTTCGGCACCGGAATCGACGCCTCCGCGACGCGCGGCGTCGGCGTCGAGATCAGGTCGTTGCCGACGTTGCCGATGAACTTGTAGAACACCACCTGGTTCTCGAAGCCCAGCGACAGGCTCGTTTCGCGCCAGCGGATCAGGTCGCCGACCTGCGCCTTCAGGTCGAGCTCGCCGCCCGCCTGGCCGGAGATGACGTTGTCCTGGTTGGTCACCATATAGACATAGTGCCAGTCGATCAGCGTTGGCGCCGCCGGATTCTTGCTGGGATTCGGATATTTTTTGAGAATGGTTTCGGTATCGAACGAAACGAGCACATCGGTAACGCGTGACATAGAAGCTCCCGTTTGAAGTAATGGGACTTATCGTTGCGCGAATTGCTTCGTGCGGCCACCATCGCCTTGTGCAGCAAGGCTTTTCACCGATATCGACACGTGCGGAAGCGACGGCGAATGCAGATTATCCCGTTTGATTGCTTGTGGAAGCTGTAAAAGTAAACAGGTCGATAAAATGATTTATCGGGTTAATTTTAAAATCGGAATCAATCGATTCGATGCGTGACACAAATATCGCGACATTGAATCTGTTAATTGATTGGCCGATGGTTGGCGGGGCCGGGAAGGGGGCTTACCGATACGTCCAGAGCCGGTGCAGCACGAACGTCGTCGGCGGGATCAGCAGCGCGATCGCGACGACGCTCGTCGCGCGCGACGCATCCAGCGCCTCGGCGGCGCGCGCGAGCAGCAGTGTTTCGACGAACCCGGCGAGCGTGACCGCGAGAAAGCGCGCGGCGTTGCGGGTGCGTACCGTCGACGAGAAGCTCCACAGCGTATTCGCCAGATACGAGAACACGGTGGCGCAGAGGAACGCGACCGCATTCGCGGTCACCGGCGTCGCATCGCGCAGCGCGAACAGCGCTGTCGCGACCAGCGTGTGAATCGCGGTCGAGCAGAGCCCGGACACGCCAAAGCGCACGAGCCGCGTGCGCTCGGCCTGGAGCAGGCCGATCATGGCGCCGGTGCGTTCAGCGCGCGCCGATGCGCGGCCGGGCCGGCTGCACGCGCCGGCGTGCGGGCTGACGGCGTGCATCGCGCGCGACCGGCAGTTCGATCACCTTGCCGTGCGCCTGGTAGCGGCGGCGGATCAGGTAGACGGGCCGTTGCTTCGATTCGTCGTAGATGCGCCCGACGTATTCGCCGACGACGCCGATCCCGATCAGCTCGATGCCGCCGATGAACAGCGTGACCGAGATCAGCGACGCGTAGCCGAGCACCGGATTGCCGAGCAGCAGCGTGCGCAGGATGATGAACGCGCCGTACACGAACGCGAGCGCCGCGATGCCGATGCCGATGTAGGTCCAGCTGCGCAGCGGCACGGTGCTGAAGCTGGTGATGCCTTCGAGCGCGAAATTCCACAGCTTCCAGCCGGAGAATTTCGAGTGCCCGGCGCTGCGCGGATCGCGCTGATATTCGACGATCACGGTCTTGTAGCCGACCCACGCGAACAGCCCTTTCATGAAGCGGTGCCGCTCGGGCAGGTTGCGCAGCGCGTTCACGACCTTGCGGTCCATCAGCCGGAAATCGCCGACGTTCTCCGGCAGCTTCACGTCCGACAGCAGGTTGTGCACGCGATAGTAGATCGCGGCGGCGGTGCGCTTCGCGAACGAATCGCACGCGCGGTTGCTGCGCTTGGCCGCGACGACCTCCGCGCCGTCGCGCCAGTGTTCGATCATCACCGGAATCAGGCTCGGTGGGTCCTGCAGGTCGGCGTCGAGCGGGATCACCGCATCGCCGGCCGCTTCGTCGAGGCCGGCCGTCAGCGCGGCCTCCTTGCCGAAGTTGCGGGTCAGATCGATCACGCGCACGCGCCGCTCGGCCGCGCCGATCCGGACCAGGCGTTCCAGCGTGTCGTCGCGGCTGCCGTCGTTCACGCAGACGATCTCGAAGCGGATCGCGTCGATCGCGCTCAGCAACGGAATCACGACGTCGAAGAAGCGCTCGACGGCTTCGCCTTCGTTGTAGAACGGCACGACCAGCGAGACGAGCGGCGTGTAGATGGATTCCCGCATGATGATTCCCCTTGTGATGTCGCTTTACCTGCCGGCGCCGAGCGACGGGCGGCCGGTGCGGCGCATGCCGTGCGCCGGGCGGTGGTGTGGCCGGAGCGGGTGGGTGAACCCGGTCTCGGTCGAGGTGTCGCGCGCGTCGGGCATCGACGGCACGTCGCGTCTTTCCCGGGCGATCCGGCTGACGAGCAGCGCGAGCGACGCGAGCGTCGCGAGCGGCATGAACTGGAACGACAGGTGCGGCACGATCGCGAGGCCCGCGAGCGGCATCGGCCACAGCAGCATCAGCCATTCGCGGTCGAAGCGCCGCCAGCCGCGCGTCGACGCATAGCGTGCGTACCACGCGATCACGATGCCGTACCACGTCAGGTCGTAGTCGTACAGATAGGGGCTGACGAGCAGGCATGCGCACGCGAGGGTCGCGGCGCGCAGGGCATACGAGCACGCGCCGCGCCACGCGTAGACGACGGCGACCGCGGCAACCGCCGCCGACAGCAGTTGAAGGCCGCGCGCGACGAGCGCGGGCCAGCCGGCCATCGTCGCGAGCGCGAATGCGGTCGGCATGCGAGCGAGCTTCGCGTGACCGGTGCCCACGATCGTGTAGACGTGGGCGATCAGGTGCGCGAACGCGATCCACGGGGCGACGCCGAACGCGAGCGTCGCGAGCAGGGCGCTGACGGCGATCGTCGCGGCCCATGCGGCCAGCGCGCGCCATTGGCCCGCGCACAGCAGCGCGAGCGGGAACAGCACCGCGAGCTGCGGCTTCATCGTCAGCAACCCGAAGCAGATCCCGGCGCAGACGGGGCGGCGTTTCAGCGCGAGCAGGCCGACGGCGGCAAGCGTCGCGGTGAAAAGGCTCGTCTGCCCGACGATCACCGTGAGGAACGCGCCGGGGAACGCGAGCGCGCACAGCCACGCGACGTCGCGCTGCACGGTCGCGCGCATCGCCGCGGCGAACAGCGCGATGCCGATGCCGAGCCACAGCACGAGCGCCAGCGTGTACGGCAGCCAGCCGAGCGGCGCCACGAGCAGCAGCATCGTCGGCGGATAGAGCCACGGCAGCGTGCCGTCCGCGAGCGTCATCGTCGGGACCGCGAGCTTCTGGACCGCGAACAGCGCCGAGTAATGCCACGCGTCGGCGCCGTGCCCGTGCGCGGCGAGCCATGCGGCGCTCCACACCGGCGAGAAATCCTGCGACAGCGGCTCCAGCGCGCCGCCGTGCGACAGGTGCACGCGGATCAGGTAAATGGCGATGAACAGCAGCTCCGTCAGCAGCACGGCGGCCGCATAGAGACGCACGCGATCGCGATTGAGCCAGTGCGGATGGCGGCGCGGGCCGGCGATCGGGAGTTCCGGGTGCAGATCGGCATTCGGGTGCGCGTGACGGGCGAACGACGGCGTCTTCATCGTGCGCTCCGCGACGCGAGCGCCGTGCGGCGCACGACGACGAACAGCACCGCGAGCAGCACGACCGGCCCGATCTGCGGCAGCTTCATCAGCCGGTTCAGCATTTCGAAGATCGGCAGCAGCCACGCGAGCACGAGAATGCCCTGGTCGCCGGGCAGCCAGCCTTCGTCGAGGCCGTGCGCGATCAGGCAGAAGAGCGCGATGCCGAGCCACGTCAGCTCGTAGTTCCACAGGTACGGCGTCGTCAGCAGCGTGGCGACGGCCAGCACCGCGCCGCGCAACCGCATGTCGCGCGTGCGGCGCCATACGTTGACAGCCGCGGCGAGCGCGACGAACGCGACCGCCGCCTGGGCGGCCAGCGCGGCCGCCACCGGCGCGCCCGCGAGCCGCAGCGCGGCGAACGGCGTCGGCGACGCGAGCCAGTACGACGCGAGCATGAAATGCTGCGCGCGTACCGTCGCCATCGCATGACTCAGCCCGTGCAGCGCGGCGGGGCCGGCCAGCGCGACGCCGGCCGCCGCGAACAGCGTCGCGCTGAGCGCCGCCGCCGCGAAGGTGCGCCACGCACGCGTCGCGATCAGCACGAACGGGAACACGACGGCGAGTTGCGGCTTGATCGCGAGCAGCCCGATCAGCACGCCGGCCAGGACCGGCCGCCTGCCGAGCAGATGCAGCGCGAGCGCGGCGAGGCCGGCGGTCAGGATGCTGTTCTGGCCGAACAGCGCGGACATGCACACCGCCGAATACGCGACGACGACGAGCGCCGCGGCGCGCGGCACGGGAAGATGCGCGCGCAGCCCCGACAAGCGCGAGACGGCGAACGCGTAGCATAAAAGACTGCCCGCGAAAAAGAGGAAGTAAGCGGGCAGGAAAGGCACGAGGGCAACCGGCGCGATGAACAGCAGCATCGTCGGCGGATAGAGCCAGGGAAGCGGCCGGTTTTGCAGATACGCACCGAAGTGCGCGAACTCGGCCTGCAGGAATGACGACGTGTCGTAGGCCGCCGCGGCATGGCCTTGCAACACGAGATGCGATGCGGTCCAGAAGACCGAGAAGTCGGTGCCGGGTCGGGCGGTGGCGTTCGATGTGAAGCCGTCGGTCACGACACCCCAGACGATCAGGAGCGCGACGAAGAGCATCAGCATGATGCAGCTGTACGGAATGATCCGGTCGGCCGTCAGCCATTGAGCACAGCGTATTGCGCGATCGCGCGTTTCACGATTGGCTGTGTACATGATGCCCCGTCTGTGGTTTGGCCGCGTGGTTTGTCGCAGCCGTTCGATGTTGTCGTGCCTGCGGATCGAATCGCGCTGAATTGGCGTTGTCCGGTGAATTCATTGTTGAAGAAAAAATCGCGTGATGCAAACCGCGCACGGCCGGCCGACATTGAATGTGTTCAGCGATTCGGGTGAAAACCGCCGTTTCTGGTATGAGAAAACGCCGCCGCCGGCATTCGTGTTTCTGGCCTGAAACATTCCGCGATTTTTAGCGGCCGGGCATGCCGCGGAACCCGCGACGCCTGGGCGCGCCGCCGCGTCCGGGAAAATCCCGAGAAAATTTTTTTGGACCTTTGTGCAGCGCGATGACGGGGTTTCATGCCGGCTACATGCGCCGGCGCCGCATATATCAAAGTTGAAACATTTCGGCGGCCGGGCGGTTGGCGGGAGGCCGGGTCGATCGCCGAAACCCTTGGTGCGCCTCGATTTCGCCCGGGATGGTCCGCTCTTTGCGTAAGCGTTGGCACGGCAGTCGACGATGTGACGACCGGGCGGTTCGGGCAACAGGCAGCGGAACCGGCTCGCGAATCACCTGCGGAAAAAGTCGGGCCGGAGCGCGTCGGGGTACACGCAGCTCCCGTTCGATCCACCGCGGCAACCGTCGTCGAACGACCCGAGAGACCCGGTCGCTTCAGGGCAATAAGAAATCGGCATGGCAGTACATGGGGAATAAAAATGAAAGACCACAGCACATCGCGGATCGCAAGCCGCGTTAAAGACACATTGCGGCTTTGCCGGGAATTCATCTCCCGTTCAACCGGATTCCATGCGTCGGACGGCCGTCGTGCCGTTCAGTTCGATCGACCTGCCCGGTTCATCCGGCCGGTCGCACCGTACGCGCGTCTCTCATGCTCCGTCTCGCCGATACCCGTTCGCACGGACCGCGGTGGTCCGCCCCGTTTCCGCGACTGATCGTCGGCTTCCGATTTCCAGAGTAGTGCCGGTGGTGCCCACCCCCGACGTCATGACCGACGAAGGGTATTTCATAGCAGTCCGAAAGGAGAACGCTCATGTCAAGAATCATCGAAAAGATCGCGTGGTTCGTCCAGGATCAGGACGGTGTGACGGCCATTGAATACGGCCTGATCGCCGCGCTGATCGCGATCGGCATCGTCGCCGCGCTGGCGACGGTCGGTACGGATCTGAAGACCGTGTTCAGCACGATCGCCGCGGATCTGGACTCGGCGGTAGCAGGCATCTGATGGACGGTACGACGAACGGTTCGCCCGAATCGTCTGGATCGTTCGTCGGCGCCACACGGCATCAACGACATTCCTCGACGTATCGATGCACGGTCGTCCGACCAGCCGGTGCGCGAGGGTTTTGAAAGTCACCACGCAAGGAGAACATCATGTCCAAGTTCATTCAACAAGCCGGCCGTTTCATTCGCGACGAAGACGGCGTGACCGCCATCGAATACGGCCTGATCGCCGCACTGATCGCAGTCGGCATCATCCTCGCGCTGTCGACCATCGGGAAGGATCTGAAGACCGTGTTCAGCACGATCGCGGCCGACCTCGATTCGGCGGTTGCAGGCATCTGATGGAGCGTGCCGTGGACGGCTCGGCTGGTGCAGCGTTCGAGCCGTCCCCGGCGATTCCGTCAACCGGACACCGGAGACCATCATGAAAGCCATCGTGCGTGTCGCCCGTCGCTGGATCGCCGACGAACGAGGTGTGACGTCGATCGAGTATGCGTTGCTCGCGTCGATGTTCGCCATCGCGGTACTGGGCAGCGTCGTCACGCTGAAGGGTTCGCTCGGCGATGCGTACGAGATGATCGCCGCGGCCGTGAGCACCGCCGTGACCACCGCGCTGGCGATGGCTTCCTGATCCACCGATTCGACCCGCGAGGTTCGCCATGTTTCCCGTTGCGCCGCCTTATCCGGTTCCGTTGTGCGTCACGCTGCTCGCGATCGCCGCGGCCAGCACCGACATCGCGACCCGTCGCATTCCGAACCGTCTCGTGCTGCTCGGCCTGGCCGGCGCGCTGGTTGCGCAGTGCCTGTTGCACGGCGTGCCCGCGGGCGTGCTCGGTTGGCTCGCCGGCGCCGCGACCGGCTTCGGCCTGCTGCTGCCGTTCTACCTGCTGCGCGGCATGGCGGCGGGCGACGTGAAGCTGATGCTGGCGATCGGCGCATGGGTCGGCGCGGAAATGACGTTTTACATCGTGCTGGCCACGTTCCTGGCCGGCGGGATCGGCGCCGTCGCCTACGCGCTGCTGCGCGGGCGGATGCGCCGGATGTGGGCGAACGTGCGCACGCTGATCGTGCGGCGCTCGCAAGCGGCGCGCGCCGAGGCCGCCGACGGCCCGGTCGAGATCGCGTCGGTCGGCACGCTGCCGTATGGCGTCGCGATCGCGGCCGGCACGCTGGGCATGCTGTTCGCGTCGTGCGCATAGCGCGGCGGATCCGAAACGAGGACGCAACGATCATGAACACGAACCACACCGAACCGAGACGCGACGCGCAGGTGGCACGCCTGCCCGATCCGCTGCCGTCGCGGGAGGTCCACACGAAGCTGGGCGCGCAATTGCCGCCGGCGCCGCGCTCGCTCGCGGAAACCGGGTTGAGCATGGCGTTCGTCGCCGGCCTCGTGCTGAAGTCGACGCTGGTGCTCGGCCGCCCGTCGTACGGCGACCTGGTCGAGCGGCACTGCCTGCCGCTCGCGGTGCTCGACGACGTCTTTGCATTCCTGGTGCGCGAGCATCTCGTCGAGCTGACCCATCGCGGCGCGACCGATCTCGACGTGACGTTCCGCCTGACCGATGCGGGCCGCGTGCTCGCGCTCGAGGAGCGGGAACGCAGCGGCTACAGCGGTCCCGCGCCGGTCACGCTCGACGCGTATCTCGCGAGCGTGGCCGCGCATTCGGTGCGCAAACTGCACATCGGCCAGAGCGACGTGTGGGCCGCGTTCGAGGGCGTCGTGATCGACACGGCGGTGCTCGATGCGGCGGCCGCCGCGCTGAATGCGGGCCGGCCGCTGCTGATCTACGGCCCGGCCGGCAGCGGCAAGACCTTTCTCGCCGAGCGGCTCGGCTCGCTGATGCACGGCCGCGTGCCGGTGCCGCACGCGATCTGCGCGGCGGGCGAAGTGATCCAGGTCTACGACCCGCTCGTGCACGTCGATGCGCAAGCCGCGTGCGGCGGCCAGTCGGTCGATCGGCGCTGGCGTCTGTGCCGGCGGCCGGTCGTGATGTCGGGCGGCGAGCTGACGCTCGACGAACTCGACCTGCGTCGCGACGAAGCGGCCGGCTTCTACCAGGCGCCGCCGCACATGAAGGCGAACATGGGCATGTACGTCGTCGACGATCTCGGCCGCCAGCGCGTCGAGCCGCGCGACCTGCTCAACCGCTGGCTGCGTCCGCTCGATCGCGGCGTCGATTTCATGACGCTCGAATCCGGCAACCGCTTCGTGATGCCGTTCGACGTATGGCCGGTGTTCTCGAGCAACCTCGCGCCGGAGCAGTTCTGCGACGACGCGTTCATGCGCCGCCTGGGCTCGAAGCTGCACGTTGGCGCGATGTCGATCGACGACTACCGCGCGGTATACGACGCGGCCTGCGCGACGCTCGGGCTCGTCTCGGCGAGCGATGCGTTCGATTTCCTGCTGCATCGGCTGCATCTGCCGACCGGCAAGGCGTTTCTCGCGTGCTTTCCGGCGGACCTGCTGCGCCTCGTGGCCGCCGGCGCGCGTTACCGCGGCGATCCGCCCGAGGTGACGCACGACGCGCTGTACGACGCGTGGGCGAGTTATTTCGGCGCGGCGCCCGAACGGGACGGCGGCCATCCGCCGCCCATCGAGCGCGGAGGCCGTACGTTCGTTACCGGTTGAGCGGTTTCTTTCACGATTCGTCGAGGAGCATTGCCATGAAAAACAGTCGAGCGGTCATGATGCTGGTCGTCGCGATGATCGCGGGTCTTGCCGCGGTCGTATTCGCCTCCCACTGGCTGATGCAGACATCCACGAGCTCGGTCACGTCCGTCGCGGTGGCCACCACCGACCTCAACCTGGGCGAGCCGCTCGGGCCGAACCAGATCCACATGGTGAGCTGGCCGTCGGGCAGCGTGCCCACCGGCGCGTTCACCGATACGAAGGCGCTCGAAGGGCGCGTCGTACGCACCAGCCTTGCGCGCGGCGAGCCGGTGATCGAGTCGAAGCTCGCGCCGGTCGGCACGAAGGGCGGGCTGTCCGCGGTGATCGCCGACGGCAGCCGCGCGATCACGGTGCGCGTGAACGACGTGGTCGGCGTCGCGGGTTTCGCGCTGCCCGGCAACTACGTCGACGTGATCGTCAACACGCAGGAACAGCAAGGCAAGACCGACGGGCAGAGCATCTCGAAGATCGTGCTCGAGCACATCCTCGTGCTCGCCGTCGCGCAGCAGGTCAGCCGCGACGACACGGCGCCGAAGGTGGTCAACGCGGTGACGCTGGAAGTCACGCCCGACCAGGCCGAACGGCTCGACCTCGCACGCAGCGTCGGCACGCTGTCGCTGGTGCTGCGCAACCAGGTCGACCAGAAGACGCTGGCCACCGGCGGCGCGACGAAGATGACGCTGCTCGGCAAGGCGCCCGCACCGGAAGCGCCGCCGGCGCCCGTCCATGCGCGGCCGGTGCGCGTGCACGTCGCGTCGCATGCGGCACCGGAAGTCCGGCGCGACTGCGTCGGTGTGCTGTCGGGCGTGAAGGGTAGCGTCGAATGTTTCTGAAGCAGATCGAACCAGCCAGATAAACAAACCGGCCGCCGGCAACGCGCGACGGCCTTGGAAGTCGATAACCGGCACGGCGCCGGTCTCTCGGGGGATCAGACGAAATGAAGATCAAACCGCAACGCACAGGTACCGGCCCACTGCGCACACGCGTCGCACGGGGCACGATGATGGCCGCGATCCTCTGTTCGGGATGGCTGACCGTATATGGCGCACTCGCCCAGGAAGGCATCGAATCGGCGGTGCTGACCAAGGGCGGCGCCAGCGCGCCGGCCGCGGTCGGCAAGGGGCCGATGCAGATGACGATCAGCATGTCGCCGGCGCCGGCCGCCGCGCCCGCCGCATCGGCGGGGCCGCTGCGCGGGCCGAACTGCGTCGGCGCCGTGCGCGAATCGACCAGCGTCGCGGTGCCGCTCGGCAAGTCGCTGCTGGTGCCGATGCCGGAGCCGGTCCGCAACCGGACGATCGGCAATCCGGCCGTCGCGCAGGCGACGATGGTGTCGCCGCAGACGCTGTACATCCTCGGGCTCGCGGTCGGCACGACCAACATGATCGTGCAGGGCAGGAGCGGTGCGTGCCGCGTGATCGACGTCGCGGTCGGCGCGGACGCAGGCGGCCTGCAGGCGTCGCTGCTGCAACTGATGCCGAACGAGCGCGACATTCACGTGTCGACGGCGGCCGGCACGATCGTGCTCGCCGGCACCGTGTCGAGCTCGCAGGCCGCGCAGCAGGCGGTGCAGATCGCCCACGCATACGGCGACAGCGCGGGCGATGCAGCGGGCGGCGGCAAGCAGGGCGGCGGCGTGCTCAACATGCTGAACGTCACGTCGCCGCAGCAGGTGATGCTCGAGGTGAAGGTGGCCGAGGTGTCGAAGACGCTGATCAATCAGATGGGCAGCGCGTTCAACATCCAGGGCGGGTTCGGTTCGTGGAGCGGCGCGCTGGTCAGCAACCTGCTCGCCGGTGTCGCGAGCGGCGCCATCTTCAACAAGGCGAACAACAAGCCGTTCAGCATCGCGGCCGACGCGCAGAACACCGACAACCTCGTCAAGATCCTCGCGGAGCCGAACCTCGTGACGATCAGCGGCCAGGAAGCGACGTTCCTCGCGGGCGGCAAGATCTTCATCCCGATCCCGCAGAGCAGCGGCAACGGCACGTCGTCGATCACGCTGCAGGAAGAGGAATTCGGCGTCGCGCTGAAGTTCACGCCGACGGTGCTGGCCAACGGCCGGATCAGCCTGAAGGTCGCGCCGGAAGTGTCGGAGCTGTCGCAGACGGGCGTCACGCTGAGCGCGACCAACATCGGCGGCACGTCGATCCTGCCGCTGATCACGACGCGGCGCGCATCGACGACGGTGCAGATGAGCGACGGCGAATCGTTCGCGATCGGCGGGCTGATCAAGGACAACGCGACTGGCGCGCTGAAGGCGATCCCCGGCGTCGGCGAAGTGCCGGTGCTCGGCGCGCTGTTTCGCAGCACGTCGTTCCAGCAGGACCGCACCGAGCTGATCTTCCTGATCACGCCGCACCTGGTGAAGCCGCTGCAGACCGCCGACGTCGCGCTGCCGACCGACAGCTTCTCGAAGCCGAACGAAATCGACGTGTATGCGACCGGCAACATGGAAGGCCGCCGCGGCGTGCGCAAGGCAGGCGCCCAGCCGATGCAGCCCGCGAACGATGCCGCCGCCGCGCCGCAGACACCGGCCCAGGGGCCCGCACCCGCTCCGGCGCCGAAATCGGAAGCCCCGGTCGCGCCGGCCGCGCTGCCCGCGCCGCGCGCGCCGCAAGCCGCCGTGCAGCCGCCGGCGCCGGCCGAGCCGCCGAAAGCGGCGCCGGTCGCGGCCGCCGCGCCGCAGCCCGATGCGGCCACCGCGGCGCGTGTCGCGCGCATCGAAGCCGCCGCCGCGCGCCTCGCGGCAGCCGGCCCCGATACGCCAGCCCAGCCGGCGGGGCGCGCGAAGCACCGGATCGCCGCGGCGCCCAACGCGCAGATTGCGCGCGCCGGCGCGGAACCGCAGTCCACCGATCGTTGAAGCCATCCAAGGGGAAGCTCATGAAATCCGCCTACCTCGTATTCGTGCGCCGCGCGGCGCTCGCCGTCCCGCTCGCGTTCGCGCTTGCCGGCTGCATGTCGTCGACGCCGGTGTGGGACAGCCGCTTCGGCGACTCCGTCCGCACCGTGATGCACGCCCAGATCATCGATCCGCATGCCGGCGAACATCCTTCGTCGGCATCGGGAGTCGACGGCAACGCCGCCGCGGCCGCGCTCGACAACTACGACAAGTCGTTCAAGCAGGCCGTGCCGCCCGCCAACGCATTCGTGATCGGCATCGGCAAGGCCACGCAGTAACGACACCACGCTCAGGGAGAACGCCATGAACCGCGCAGCCCGCTATCCGAAACTCACGCGTCGCAGCCCGCATCGCCAGCGCGGTGCCGTCGCGATCATCGTCGGCCTTTCGCTGGCGGTGATGATCGGGTTCGTCGGGCTCGCGCTGGATCTCGGCAAGCTGTACGTCACGCGCAGCGAACTGCAGAACAGCGCCGATGCCTGCGCGCTGTCGGCTGCGCGCGACCTGACCTCGGCGATCAGCCTGTCGGTGGCCGAAGCCGACGGCATCGCCGCCGGCCATCTGAATTTCGTGTTTTTCCAGAAGAAGTCGGTGCAGATGTCGACGAACGCGAACGTCACGTTCAGCGATTCGCTGACCAACCCGTTCCTGACCAAGAACGCGGTCACGAACCCGGCGAGCATCAAGTACGTGCAGTGCACCGCGACGCTGAGCAACATCGCGCACTGGTTCATCGAGGTGCTGAACGTGCTGCCGGGCACGAAGCTCGCGAATGCGGCGGAAGTGTCGGCGAGCGCGATCGCGACCGTCGGCGGCGGGCAGACGACCTGCGCGATTCCGGTGTTCGTGTGCCGCGGCCCGTCCGACCCGGCCTACAAGGTCGGCGACTGGATTTCGTCGCCGTCGGGGTCGTCGTCGACGTACGGGCCCGGCAACTTCGGCTGGGCGGCGCTCGACGGCTCGGCGAACGAGACGACGCTCGCGAGCGAACTGTCGGGCAATACCTGCAACATCACAAGCCCGCCCGATCTGGCCACCACGGGCATGAAGGCGGCGTCGCAGCGTGCATGGAATACGCGCTTCGGCATCTACACGAACGGCGCGAACGGCTCGAGCGGCCAGCCCGACTTCACCGGCTACGCGTATGTCGGCCCGAATTACGGGCCGCCGGGAACGCCGGGCATCAAGGGTGATGCATACACGCAGTTCGTGGCCGACCGCGCGAGCTTCAAGCCTTACCAGGGCGACGGCGCGCCACCGTCGGGCAGCGGCATCGCCACCAACGGCACGGCGGCGGCGAGCAACTACGCGACCTACGGCAGCGACCGCCGCCTCGCGCTCGCGCCGGAAGGCGACTGTTCGGCGCTGAAGGGCACCAGCGGCAAGGTGCACGTCACGCAATGGGATTGCGTGTTGATGCTCGATCCGCTCCCGTTCAGCGCCGGCAGCGGCGCCGTCGTCGCGCACCTCGAATACCTCGGCTCGTCGGTGTCGGGCAACAACCCGTGCGCGACGCACGGCTTGCCCGGTAGCGGCAGTGCATCGGGCACGCAGGTGCCGATGCTCGTTCAATAGCGGAGAGACGATCATGAAGAAGCCACCGATTCGTCGTTCGCGCACCCGCGGCGTCGTCGCCGTCGAGTTCGCGCTCGTGCTGATGCCGATGATCATGCTCGCGACGGGCGTGGCCGAATTCGGCCGCGCGATCTACCAGTACGAGACGCTGACCAAGGCCACGCGCGATGCGGCACGCTACCTGTCGGTCTGGCTGCCGACCGACAGCGCGTATCCGGTGTCGCAGGCGCAGTGCCTCGTCGTCTACGGCAGCACGACGTGCGGCACGTCGGGCACCGAGCTCGTGCCCGGGCTCACGACGTCGATGGTCACGATCTGCGACGCACAGCGCACGACCGGCTGCAGCGATGCGTCGGACCCGTCGCAGTTCGCGAACCTGCCGACCTACGATTCGAACAACAACGCGCCGAGCGGCACGGCCACGGGCGCGATCAACGTCGTCGAAGTGAAGATCTCGGGCTACCGGTACCAGCCGATCCCTGCGTTCCCCGGGCTGCCGTCGATCACCTTCGGCAACATCGTCACCGTGATGAGGCAGGTGTCATGAATGCGCGCCATTTCCCGCTGTCACGCCGGCGCACGCAGCGCGGCGTCGCGATCGTCGAATTCGCGCTGATCGCGTCGGTGCTGATCATGCTGCTGATCGGCATCTTCGAGTTCGGCCGCGTGCTGTTCTACTGGAATACCGCGAGCGAGGCCGTGCGCCTCGGCGCGCGCACCGCGGTGGTGTGCGACGTGAACGCCGCGGGCGTCGTGAAGCGCGTGCGATCGCTGCTGCCGCTGCTGTCGAACGCGAACGTGTCGGTGAACTACACGCCGTCGAGTTGCGACATCAACACGTGCTCGTTCGTGACGGTGAGCGTCACGAACGTCACCGTCAAGACCATGATCCCGTTCATGAACGTCACGGTGAAAATGCCGCCGTTCACGACGACGCTGCCGCGCGAAAGCCTGAATTCCGCGACGGGCGGCTCCGCCTGCAACTAATCGAAAAGACGAGGCACACGACATGATCAACATCCTCGTAGCTTCCGACGATACCGCGCGGCTTTCGCAGATCGCGCGTCTCGTGGCCGACTGCGGACGCTATCGCACGACGCGCGCCACCGGCCGCCCGTCGCAGATCGAACATCGCACCGACGGGCTCGACGCGTTCGACATCCTGCTGATCGACGGCACGTCGCTCGAGCCGTCCGAGCTGTCGGCGATCGAGCGCATCTGCCGCGCGCATGCGGGCCTGACCTGCATCCTCGTGACGGCCGACGCATCGCCGCACGTGCTGCTCGATGCGATGCGGGCGGGCGCGCGCGACGTGCTGCAGTGGCCGCTCGATCCGCAGGCGCTCGGCAACGCACTCGGCCGGGCGGCCGCGCAAAGCACGCCGCGCGATACCGACGACACGCGCATCGTGTCGTTCATGTCGTGCAAGGGCGGGGCCGGCACGAGCTTCGCGGCCGGCAACGTCGCGTTCGAGATCGCCGAGGGCTTCAAGCGCCGCGTGCTGCTGATCGACCTGAACCAGCAGTTCGCCGACGCGGCGTTCCTCGTCAGCGACGAAGCCCCGCCGTCGACGCTGCCGCAGCTGTGCGCGCAGATCGAGCGGCTCGACAGCGCGTTTCTCGACGCGAGCGTCGCGCACGTGACGGACAACTTCCACGTGCTCGCGGGCGCGGGCGACCCGGTCAAGGCTGCCGAGATGCGCGAGGACGCGCTCGAATGGATACTCGGCGTCGCCGCGCCGCGCTACGACTTCGTGATCTTCGACGTCGGCGTCGCCATCAACCCGCTGTCGATGGTCGCGCTCGATCGCAGCGACCAGATCCAGATCGTGCTGCAGCCCGCGATGCCGCACGTGCGCGCCGGCCGCCGGCTGCTGGAGATTCTCGTGTCGCTCGGCTACTCGACCGACCAGATGCGGCTGATCGTGAACCGCACGACGCGAGCGAGCGAGCGCACCCGCACCGCGCTCGAGGAAGTGCTCGGCCTGCACGCGGCCTGCACGATTCCCGACGACGCCGACACCGTGCTCGAAGCGATCAACCAGGGCCATCCGGTGTCGCGGCTCGCGCGCGGCTCGGCGGTCGCGCGTGCGTTGCAGGGCTGCGCGAAGCAACTCGTCGACGGCGGAGTGCGCGCGGGACGCGGCGCGACGCACAGCGAACCGTTGATGTCCCGGCTGTTCGGTCGCAAGGCCACGCCGAAGCTCAAGTCGATGTAATTCTTTCGGGGAACCATCATGTCATTGCGCGAACAGATGTCGTTGCACCGGGCCCAGCCGCTGGCGGCGGGCAGCGAGCCGGCCGGCCCGGCGCATTCGTCGGTGCGCGACGCATACCAGAAGCTGCGCCGCGAAATTCACCTGGCCGTGCTCGAGCGCGTGGAGCTCGAGCGCCTGTCGCGGCTGCATCAGGATCAGGTCCGCATGGAGATCGGCTCGCTGATCGCGCGCATCCTCGACGAGGAGCGGATGCCGGCGAACGACATCGAGCGGCGCCAGCTCGCGATCGACGTGTACGACGAGATGTTCGGCTTCGGCCCGCTCGAGGCGCTGCTGCGCGACCCCGGCATCTCCGACATCCTCGTGAACACCTATCGGCAGGTCTACGTCGAGCGCTGCGGGCAGCTCGAACTGACCGACGTGACGTTCTACGACGACGCGCACCTGATGAAGGTGATCGAGAAGATCGTGTCGCGCGTGGGGCGCCGCATCGACGAATCGAGCCCGATGGTCGATGCGCGGCTGCCGGACGGCTCGCGCGTGAACGCGATCATCCCGCCGTCCGCGATCGACGGGCCGCTGATGTCGATCCGGCGTTTCGCGGTCAACCCGTTGAAGATGGACGACCTGGTGCGCTTCCACAGCCTGACGCCGCCGATGGCCGAGCTGCTCGACGCGCTGTCGCGCGCGAAGGTGAACGTGCTGGTGTCGGGCGGCACGGGCAGCGGCAAGACGACGCTGCTCAACATCCTGTCCGGCTTCATTCCGCGCAACGAGCGGATCGTGACGATCGAGGACGCGGCCGAGCTGCAACTGCAGCAGCCGCACGTGCTGCGGCTCGAAACGCGTCCGCCGAACATCGAGGGCAAGGGCGAGATCACGCAGCGCACGCTGGTGCGCAACGCGCTGCGGATGCGCCCGGACCGGATCATCCTCGGCGAAGTGCGCGGCGCCGAAGCGCTCGACATGCTCAACGCGATGAACACGGGCCACGAAGGCTCGCTCGCGACGATCCACGCGAACACGCCGCGCGACGCGCTGACGCGGCTCGAGAACATGGTCAGCGTGTCGGGCCTGACGCTGCCGCCGAAGACGATGCGTCAGCAGATCGCGTCGGCGATCTCGGTGGTCGTGCAGGCGGCGCGGCTGACCGACGGCAAGCGCAAGATCGTCAGCATCCAGGAGCTGACCGGGATGGAAGGCGACATCATCAACATGCAGGAGATCTTCACGTTCAAGCGCACGGGCGTGGACCGCGACGGCTCGGTGCGCGGCCACTTCTGCGCGACCGGCGTGCGGCCGAAGTTCGTCGAGCGACTGCAGGCGTTCGGCATCAACCTGCCGGATTCGCTGTACGACCCGTCCGTGCGTTACGAAACGGACTGACGACAGGCGCCGTGTGCTGCCGGGGAGGCCTCATGAATGCGATCTTTTACGGTTTTGTGATTCTTACCTTCGTCGCGGTCGTGCTGTCGATCGAAGGCATCTATCAATGGTGGAACGCGCGGCACGGCACCGCCGCGCGCCGGATCGAATCGCGCATTCGCGCGATGTCGGCCGGCGGCAACGTCCAGCAGGAGCGGCTGTCGATCCTGAAGAAGCGGATGCTCGACGAGTCGAAATCGTTCGACCGGCTGCTGCTGCGCATGCCGCGCGTGCACGCGCTCGATCTCGTGATCCAGCAGTCGGGCCTCGACTGGACGCTGCCGAAGCTGATCACGCTCAGCGCGACGTTCGCGGCGTTCGCGTGGTTCGCGGCGAGTTTCGCGCGCTTGCCGCAACTGGCCGCGGTGCCGATCGCGCTCGTCGCCGGCTGGATGCCGATGGCGTACGTGCTGCGCTGCCGCGCGCGACGGATGCGCAAGCTCGAGCGGCAGTTGCCGGACATCTGTGACATGATCGCGCGCGCGCTGCGCTCCGGTCATTCGTTCACGAGCACGCTCGGGATGGTCGGCGACGAGTTTTCCGAGCCGATGGGCGGCGAGTTCCGCGTCACGTTCGACGAGGTCAACTACGGCGTGTCGCTGCACGACGCGCTGATGAACCTCGCGACGCGCGTGCCGGTGCAGGACCTGCGCTACTTCGTGATCGCGGTGCTGATCCAGCGCGAGACGGGCGGCAACCTGGCCGAGCTGCTCGACAGCATCGCCGGGCTGATCCGCGAGCGCTTCAAGCTGTTCGACAAGGTGCGCGTGCTGTCGGCGGAAGGGCGGCTGTCGGCGTGGATTCTCGGGCTCTTGCCGTTCGGCACCGCGGCGGTGATGGCGCTGCTGAACCGCGAATTCCTGTCCGTGCTCTGGGAGGATCCCGCGGGCATCCGGATGGTCGGCACGATGCTGGTGTCGATGCTGTTCGGCCTGTTCTGGATCCGCCGAATCGTGCGCATTCGCGTCTGACGCGCGCCGAATAACGAACCGTTGCGAGGTTGTCATGCAAAACCTGAGCGTGGTCCAGGCCGTGATGCTGGGCGGCTTGTTCATCTTCGTGGCCGGCGGCGTGCTCGTCGCGATGCTGCTGTTCGCGCCGCGCAGCATCCAGCGCCGGATCGAGCAGGCCGGCGGAGCCGGGGCGGGCGCCGTCGCCGGCCCGGGCGACGGCGACGACATGGCGTCGCGCTGGGTCGCGAAGCTGGTCGAGCTGTCCACCCCGATCTCGAAGCTGTCGGTGCCGAAGGAAGGCTGGGAGAGTTCGCCGCTGCGCATCCGGCTGATGAATGCCGGCTGGCGCAACCAGAGCGCGGCCGCATTGTATTTCACCGCGAAGACGGTGCTCGCGCTCGGCCTGCCGTGCGCGGCGCTGCTGGCGCTGATCACGACGTCGCTCGGCGACGAGCGCGCGCTGCTGTCGCTGATCCTCGTCGCGCTCGCCGGCATCGGCTACTACATCCCGAACGTCGTGCTGTCGCAGCGGGTCAAGGTGCGCCAGCAGAAGATCTTCGAGGATTTCCCGGACGCGCTCGACCTGCTGACGGTGTGCGTCGAAGCGGGGCTCGGGCTCGACGCGGCGCTGATGAAGGTGAGCGAGGAACTGCGGTTTCGCAGCGAGGTGGTCGCGAGCGAACTCGATCTGCTGCTGCTCGAGATGCGCTCCGGCTTCACGAAGGAAACGGCGCTGCGCAATCTCGCGCTGCGCACCGGCGTGGAGGACATCGAATCGTTCTGCGCGATGCTGATCCAGGCCGACCGGTTCGGCACGAGCATCAGCGAATCGCTGCGCGTGCTGTCGGACATGCTCCGCACGCGGCGCCGGATGCGCGCGGAGGAACGCGCGGCGAAGATCGCGCTGAAGCTGCTGTTCCCGCTGATCTTCTGCATTTTCCCCGCGCTGATGGTGGTGCTGCTCGGCCCGGCGATGATTCACGTGTATCGCGTGCTGCTGCCCACGTTCGTCGGCATCGCGCAATGAGCGATGCACGGATGCGGCTGCGTTCGCATCGATACAGGCTACGTGTGCCGGCCTCCGGTCCAATCGGCGGCCGGCACCGCGACAGGCTTCATGGAGGCTCCCTCCCCAGGCGGCGCCGCGAGACAGATCGACCATAGCGGCGACAATGCATCCTGGACCCATGGTCGATCACGGAACAAGCCGTAGTCCACCGCCTTCACGGCTGCCCCCTACTGCTAACCGTTTGACACGGCGTGCGCCGGATCGGGGCGGCCGGCGCGCGGTGCGTCACTGAAAATGATGCACGTAGCGCAGTACCATCCGCGTCCCCTGGGGCCGGTTGCGCGCATACGTCTCGAAGTACGCGTTGAACAGCAGGTGATCGTGCGGCGAGAAGCTGACCATCGCCCCCGGCCCGATCGCGAATACCGCTTCCCGCGTGCCCGGCACCTCGTGCCCGTTGGCCTTCATGTCGGTGGTCTGGCGCAACCAGTAGCCGTTGAGGCCCAGCCGCAGGCCGGGCCGCACTTCGTACTCGGTCGCGAAGTTCACGTGGATCGCCTGGCCGGCCTGCGTCGACGTCACGTCGGGCCCGAGTGCCGTGGCCGGCCGATGGTTGGTCGCGTTCCACAGATAGTGCAGCCGCCACGATACGGTCCATTTCGGCGTGAGCCACAGCGTCGCCGCCCAGTACGGATCGAACGACCAGAAATGGCTGCCCGGATTGATCGCGCGCGACGGATCGTACGCGCCGGTCGGCACGATGAACTGGAATTCGACGCGCTGCGCGAAGCGCGGGCCCTGCGCGCCCATCACCGGGTCGAACTGGACGAACGGGCCGATCAGCAGATCGCCGAAGCCGGCGCGCGCATTCAGCGCGACGTTGCCGATGCCGTCGTCGGTCCGCGCGGACGCGATCCACGGCAGGATCACGTCGAGGCCCGGATGCATGCCGGCGAACGTCAGCGGCGACTGATAGACGAGCTGGCTCAAGCCCGCGAACAGGTCGATGTCCTGCTTCGGCAACCCGACCTTGTTGCCCGCATTGTCGTTGACGCGGCCGGCCGTGTAGTACTGCAGGTATTGCGTGCCGTACCAGCCGGCGCCGGCCGGCGGCATGCCGTCGAGGAAACTCGTCATGCCGAGGTTGACGGCCGGCAGGTCGGCCGCAAGGGCCGGCGCGTGGCCGGCGAGACCGACGAGCGCGAAGCCCGCGGCGACGAGCAGGCGAGAGCCGAATTTCATGTTCACCACCTCCTGGATATTATTTGTATGTACTAATCAAAACGCGCGCGAAAGATCGGGGTGATCGGCGATCGCGCGATACTGGCCGGCATGGAACACGAGCGGCGCCTTGCCGAACGCGTCGAATTGCTCGATCTCGCCGATGAAGAGCAAATGATCGCCGCCTTCGTAGTGGCCGACGTTGCGGCACACGAAGCGCGCGCTCGCGCCGTCGAGGCAGGGCACGCCGCCGCTTTCCGACTCCGCGTGCGGCACGCCGTCGAACTTGTCGGCGCTGGGCGTCGCGAAGCGGCGCGACAGGTCGATCTGGTCGTGCGCGAGGATGTTGATCGCGAAATGGGTCGCCGCGACGAAATCCGGGCGGCTCGGCGCGACCTTGCGCAGGCTCCACAGCACGAGCGGCGGATCGAGCGACAGCGACGAGAACGAATTCGCGGTGAGCCCCACCTTGCGCCCGTCGGCCGCGCACGTGGTGATCACGGTGACGCCGGTCGGGAACTGTCCGAACGCGGCGCGCAACTGCATCGGGTCGAGGGCCGGACGGTCGGTAACGGTCGTTTCCATGACGGTTACTCCGCTCGCACGCTGTGTTGCCGGATCAGCGCCGCGCACGCCGACGGCTCGAACCACCACGGCGAGAACCGGCGCGGATCGTCGAAGCCGTCGACGATCACCTTGGCAAGCGACGGCGACTGGCCGGCCGCGCCGAGCAGTTCGAGGATGTGCGGCGGCGGCGGGGTGAGCAGCGAGTTGGTCCAGCGCACGACATGCTGCGCATAGGCCCAGTAGCTTTCGAACGTCTGCTGCATCCAGTCTTCGCCGAACGGCGCGGCATCGCGCGCGACGATCGCCGCGAAATACGCGTTCGCGCATTTCGCGGCGTTGTTCGAGCCCTGGCCGGTGATCGGATCGTTGACCACCACCGCGTCGGCCATCCCGAACACGGTGCGGCCCGACGGCAGCCGGAAGAACGGCATGCGTACCGTCGGCGCGAAGCGCCCGGCCAGCGTGCCGTTCGGATCGGTAAGCTCGACGTCGCGGCAGCGCTCGAATTCCCACGGTACGTACTGCTGCAGGAACGACAGGCTCCGGTCCAGATGCTGCTCGGGCGTCTTCACGTCGGCCCAGCAGTCGAGCGGGCCGCCCGGGATGCCTTCGAACACCATGATTTCGCACGGGCCGGTGGTGGTCAGCGCGGGAAACACGAAGTACTCGCCGATGCCCGGCAGCAGGTTGAAGCGCACGCGCGAATACGGCTCGCTCGGCGTCATCCCTTTCACGTAGGTGAGCGCCAGCGCGCGCTGGGGGCGGTCGAACGGGCTGCGCGCATCGTCGCGGCCGAGCAGGTTGACGATGTCGCCCTTGCCCGCCGCGAGCAGCACGAGGTCGTGGCTGCGCGCGAGTTCCTCGAGTTCGGGCACGCCGATGTCGCCGATCCGCACGTCCGCGCCGCGGCGGCGGACGCCGTCGAGCCAGTCGGCCATCTTCACGCGCTGGTCGACCGACTGCGCGTAGCGGGTCAGCCGCGACGACCAGTCGATCACCTTGCGGCCGTTGCCGTCCGGGTGCGGCACCGCGATGCCGATGCCTTCGACGGACGGGCACGCTTCCTCCCACGTATTCAGGCCGAGATCGCGCTCGATCTGCAGCGACGTGTGGAACATGCACTGGCTCGACATGACCTTGCCCGAGCGGATCTGCTCCGCGTCGCGGTTGGTCGCGAGCGTGACGTGGTAACCCTGGTCGAGCAGGGCGAAGGCAAGTTGCAGGCCGGACTGGCCGGCGCCGACGATAGCGATGCGTCTCATGGGAGTGTCCTTGGTTGGCCGTGTGGCGGCCGGAATGATTGCGTGAAGGGGCGGCGCGAAGCGGTCATTCCGCGAGCCGCGGAATCGCCGGTACCGCCTGTTCGGGGCCCATCGCGGCATAGCCGCCGTCCACCGCGTAGTCGGCGCCCGTCACGAAGCTCGCGGCGTCGCTGCACAGGAACGTGACGACCTGCGCGACTTCCGACGGATCGCCGACGCGGCCGAGCAGGTGGAACGGCGCGGCGACGCGATCGGTCTTCGCGCGGTCGCCGTGCGTCAGCTCGTCCATCACGCGCGACCAGGTCCAGCCCGGCGACACCGAGTTGACGCGAATGCGATCGGGCGCGAGATCCATCGCCATGCTGCGCGTGAGCTGTCGGATCGCGGCCTTGGAGGTCGGATACAGCCAGCGGCCGGTCTGCGCGCACTGCGCGGAGATCGAGCTGAAGTTGACGATCGCGCCGCCGCCGCGCCGGGCCATGTGCGGATGCACGGCCTTCGCGAGCATCGCCGCCGACACGACGTTGACGTCCATCGCCGCGAGCCAGTCGTTGCGGGTCGCGTGGATGCCGTTGTCGACGTAGCTGCACGCGAGGTTGACGAGCACGTCGATCGCGCCGAACCGTTCGACGATCGTCGCGATCGCGCGCTCGATCGCGCGGTCGTCGGTGATGTCGAGCGCGAGGAACAGCGCCCGTTCGCCGAGCGATGCGGCAACGCGTGCGCCGTTGTCCGCATCGAGATCGAGGATCGCGACGCTCGCACCGGCGCGGCTCAGGTCCTGCGCGACCGCGGCGCCGATCAGCGTGGCGCCGCCGGTGACGAGCGCGACTTTGCCAGCAAGGGCATTCATGGGGTGTCTCCGGGAATCGTGGGGTGAGGGTGGGGCTGCGTCAGCGCGCCTCCGTCGACGGCGCGCTGTCGTGCCAGCGGCGCATCAGGCCGTTCGACGGCACGGTTTCGTCGAGCAGCTTGCGGGCCGTGTCGACGCCCGCGACCGGCAGGCCGGACGGGTCGAGCAGGCCGATCTGCACGAGCACGCTCGCCTGATCCCAGTAGATGTGCTCGTGATAGAGCTTGTCGCCGCGAAACTTGACGATCGCGACGAGCGGAATCTCGACGCGCTTGCCGGTCGGCGCGACGCCCGGCAGCATCCAGTCGATCTCGGTGGTGTGCGTGAAGCGGAACAGCAGCTCGTCGACGATCTGGCTCGCGCCGATCGTGCGCGAGATCGGCGTGATCGTCGTGTCGGGCGGGTTCGCATGCACGAAGTGATGCGTGTAGAAGCGCTTGAGCTCGTCGTGGCCGACGCCGCCCGTCAGCGTCGGAATATGGTTGACGTACGGCTGGGCGACCATCGTGGCCATCGTCGCGTCGACGTTGCGCGTGTCGAACTCGTGCTTCAGGTGCGTTTCCCACAGCGCGGACAGGTCGTAGTGCGGGCCGAGCGCGGCGCGGAACGCGGCGATCGCGCGCTGGTGAGCCATGACCGCGGCGGCCTTGTCGAAATGATCGCCGCCGGCGCGGGCGAACGCGTGATCGACGCCGGGGTAGACGTACACTTCGACGCCGTCGCGGTCCGACAGCGCATCCGCGATGCGCTGCTGCGCGTCGGGCGGGCAGAAGCGGTCCTGCGCGGCGATCTGCAGCACGAGCCGCCCGCGCAGGTGCGCCGCTTCGTCCAGCGCATGCTCGATGCCCACGCCGTAGTAACTGACCGCCGCGGCCACGCCCGGCAGCCGGCACGCGGCGAGATAGGCGAGCTTGCCGCCGAGGCAGTAGCCGAGCACGCCGGCCTCGCCCGTGCATTCCGGCCGCTGGCGGAGCGTGTCCAGCGCGGCGCCGATGTCGTCCACGCCCTTGTTTTCGTCGAATTCGCGATAAAGGGCCATCGCGCGCTCGAAATCGGCCGCCGCGTAACCGAGCTCGATCCCCGGCGACTGGCGCCAGAACAGGTCCGGCACGAGCACGGTATAGCCTTCCTCGGCGTAGTAGTCGGCCACGTCGCGCATCGTCGCGTTCGCGCCGAAAATTTCGTGACAGAGCACGATGCCCGGCCCGGTTCCGCCGGCCGGCGTGCTCAGGTACGCGCGGAACGCGCCGCCGCCCGGCGATGGAACCTCGATGTGACGTCCGTTCATGTGTCCCTCCATGCTGTGGGTTTCGGTGATGGGCCCAGTATTGGCGGACGAAATGCGCGCTTCTATCCGCTTTCTTCGGCCGTTATCCGCGAATTCCGGAAACCTGCGACAGCGGCCGCGGCGGGCCGGCGGGCCTCGGCGGACCGCGGGTATGTGCGGATGCGGACAGCCCGCACAGTTTTCTACGATGCGCGAACGGTCCGCTTCTTGCGTGGCTTGGGCTGAACTTGCGTGTTTCGCGGGACGGACTGTCCGGATACTGCGAGCGCTGTCCGGATCGTGCGACGGATTCCCCGAGATCGGGAATGCGTGCACGGCGCGAGTGCGATCGAGCACGACGGGAGAACTTCGATGGCGCAATTTTCCGAAACCGGCTGGCTGGCCGACGCCGCCTGTTTCAATCACGACACGCTGCTGCTGGAGTCGAACGACGTCGACGAGGTGCGCGCGCGCGTCGCCGACGTGTTCAAGCCGCACCGGCTCACGCCGACCGGCGAATCGCGCGCGCTGCACAGCTGCATGCATCATGCGCGCTGGGGCAACCTGTCGTTGAACCTGCTCGATTACGGCGGCGGCGTCAGCATCGAGCCGGGGCCGCTCGAACATTTCTTCCTGCTGCAGATTCCGCTGCGCGGCCACGCCGAGATCGAATGCGGCGCGACGCGCTTCGTGTCGTCGCCGGGCACCGCGTCGCTGCTTTCTCCGACGCTGCCGCTGAAGATGCGCTGGGGCGATGCGTGCCCGCAGGTCATCCTGCGCATCGAGCGCGAAGTGATGGAGCGCCACGCGCAGCGGCATTTCGGCGACGACCGGCGCGCGAGCGTCGAATTCGAACCGGAATTCGATCTGGCGTCGCCGCAGGGTACCTGTCTCGCGCAATTGCTGCCGGTGCTCGCCGGCGCGATCGCGACGGACGCGCATCCGCTGCGTCATCCGCTCGCGTTCGAGCAGCTCGAATCGACGCTGCTCAACCTGCTGCTGCACGGCCACCCGAACAGCGCGCGCAACGGCACGCGACACGTGCCGACGGCGCTTGCGCCGTTCTACGTGCGGCGCGTGGAAGAATACATTCGCGCGCATCTCGACGAGCCGCTGACGATCGAACGGCTCGCCGAACTCGCGGGCGTCAGCCCGAGCACGCTGTTCGCCGGCTTTCGCCATCGCCACGGGATCACGCCGATGGGCTTCGTGCGACAGTTGCGGCTGCAACATGTGCGCGAGGAACTGCTGGCCGGCGACACGTCGGGGCTCGCGTCGGTCACCGACGTCGCGCTGAAATGGGGCTTCGCGCACCTCGGGCGGTTCGCGATCGAGTACAAGCGGGCGTTCGGCGAATCGCCGTCGGCGACGCTCAGGATGCGGCGCGGGCGGAGTTGAACGCAACGGCGGGAACGATGCCCCGCCGCCGCGCGGGTCGGTGCGGCCGATGGTCCGGAGGCGCGTGCCGTGCCGCCTAGGTCACCGTTCCTTTCTTCAGTTCGTCGATGCACGGGATGCCCGCGCGCCGTTTCGGCCGCAGGAATTTCGGCACCGTGCTCGCCTGGCCGACGCCTGCGTGGCTTTGATCGATCCTCGGCTTCGACGCGACCGGCTTGGCCTTGCGCGGCATCCGGCAGCCGCCGGCCGGCAGGTCGCCGTATGGGTCCTCGTCGACGGCGGCCGCAGGGGCCGCCGGCATCGCGGGGGTGGCCGATGCGACCCGCATCGGCGCGAACGGTAACGCATGCAGCCGCTCGCCCGTCAGCACGAACGCACCGTTGGCCACCGCCGGCGCGATCGGCGGCACGCCGGCGTCGCTCAACCCGGTCGGCCGAGCGTCCGACGGCACGAAGAAGACATCGACCGGCGGCGCTTCCTGCATGCGCACAGGCGGATAGTCGGCGAAACCGGCGTTGCGGACGGCGCCATGGTCGACGTCGATCGCAAAGCCCGGCTTCGTCGTGGAGAGGCCGAACAGCGCGCCGCCCTGAATCTGCGCTTGCGCGCCGGTCGGGTTGACGATGCGGCCCGCATACACGCCGGCCGTCACGCGATGCACGCGCGGCTGCTGCGCTTCGATCGACACGTCCGTGACGTATGCGACGACCGAACCGGCCGTTTCGTGCATCGCGACGCCCCACGCGTGCCCGGCCGGCAGCGTGCGCGTGCCGTAGCCGGACTTGTCGACGGCCAGCGCGAGCGCCTGGCGATGGGGCGCGTGCTCGGGGCCGGCCAGCCGCGCCATCCGGTAGGCGACCGGGTCCTGCCGCGCCGCGTGCGCGAGTTCGTCGACCAGCGTTTCCATCACGAACGCCGTATGCGTATGGCCGCCCGAACGCCATGATTGGACCGGCACGTCGGCGTCGGTCTGATGGACCGATACCTGCATCGGGAAGCCGTACGGGTTGTTCGCGACGCCTTCGGTCAGGCCGGGATCGGTGCCATGCTCGAGCATCGTCGTGCGCTCGAGCGGCGAGCCCTTCAGCACCGACTGGCCGACGACGACGTGCTGCCAGTCGCGCACGGCGCCGCTGCCGTCCACGCCGATGTCGACGCGATGCAGCACCATCGGGCGGTAGTAGCCGCCGCGCAAATCGTCCTCGCGCGTCCAGATCGTCTTGACCGGGCCGAGATGGCCGGCCGCGAGATACGCGGCGGACACGCGGGCGGCTTCGACCACGTAGTCCGACGTGGGGGTCGAGCGCCGGCCGTAGTCGCCGCCCGACGTCATCGTGAAGATCTGGACTTTCTCCGGCGCGACGCCGAGCGCTTTCGCGACCGCGGCGCGATCGGCCGTTTGCAGCGACGAGCCGCCCCAGATCTTGATCCCGCACGCGCAGTTCGCCGGCCCGACGTCGACCGTGCAGCTGAGCGGCTCCATCGCCGCGTGGGCGAGATACGGAAATTCGTAATCCTTCACGATTCGCGTGGCCGCCGGCGGCGCGCCGCCGGCGTCGGCCGTGCGCACCAGGGTTCCCGGCGTGCCGGCGAGCTGTTTGTACGCCTGCATCTGTTCGGCGGACGTGACGGTCGAGCCGGCGTCCTTCCACGTGATCTTCAGCGCATCGCGGCCGAGCTTGGCTGGCCAGTAGCCGTTCGCGATGACGGCCACGCCGGTGCCGCCGCGATCGGTCGGGATCTCGACGACCTCGACCACGCCCTTGACGGCTCGGGCCGCCGCCGCGTCGTAGCTCGCGACCTGCCCGCCGAAGCGCGGCGGGCGCGCGACCAGGGCCACCTTCATGTCCGGCAGGCGCCAGTCCATCCCGTACTTGAGCGTGCCGTCGAGCATCGGGCGTGCGTCGATGCGCGGTGTCGGCTTGCCGATGAGGCGGAACTGGTCCGGCGACTTCAACGGCACCCGCCGCGGTACCGGCATCGCCATCGCGGCGGGCGCGAGCTCGCCATAGGTCGCGCGGTAGCTGCCGGACGTGACGACGCCATTCGCGGTCCGGCACGTGGCCGGATCGACGTTCCAGCGTTGCGCGGCTGCGGCGACGAGCATCGCGCGGGCGGATGCGCCGAGTTCGCGATATTGCGTGAACGAGTGATTGACCGACGTCGAGCCGGCCGTCATCTGGATGCCCGTTACAGGGTCCTTGTACGGCTCGCCAGCGGGCGCGAGCACGGTGCGCACGTTGCGCCAGTCGACATCGAGTTCGTCGGCCAGCGCCATCGGCAGCGCGGTGCTGACGCCCTGGCCGGACTCGGTGCGGTTGACGGCAACGGTCACGGTGTTTTCCGGCGCGATGATCAGGAATGCTTGAGGTGGTGAAAACTGCGGGGCTTTGCCCGCTTCGGCCGTGGCCCGGGTCGGCGCGATGCCCAGCGCCAGGCAGCCGCTTGCCGCCATCGTGAGCTTCAGGAAGCCGCGCCGGCCGAGTTTCGGAGAACCTGTTCCGGCGGCCGGCGAAGCGTCGGAGTGGGGGGTGTCGGTGCTCGCCGGGCGCCCGGCAGTGCGAGTACGCATGGTCAATGTCTCCCGGCAGGCTCAGGCAAGCGCGCCGGCCGCATCGTGAATCGCGGCGCGGATGCGCTGGTAGGTCGCGCAACGGCACAGGTTGCCGGCCATCGCGCGGTCGATGTCGGCATCGGTCGGCGCCTTGTTGCTCCGCAGCAGGCCGGCCGCACTCATCATCTGGCCGCTCTGGCAGTAGCCGCATTGCGCGACGTCGTGCCGGATCCACGCGTCGAGGACCGCCTTGCCGACCGCATCGTCGGCGAGATGTTCGGATGTCGTGATGCGCGCGCTGCCCACCGCCGACAGCGCCAGCGTGCAGCTTCGAGCGGGGCGGCCGTCGACGTGAACGGTGCAGGCGCCGCAGTCGCCGGTGCCGCATCCGAACTTGGTGCCGGTCAGCCCGAGATTGTCGCGCAGCACCCAGAGCACCGGTGTCGACGGATCGGCATCGATCTCGGCCGGCCGGTCGTTGATGTTCAACGTCACCATCGTGAAGTTCTCCCTTGGACACCTCGTTATCGTTCGAGAAACCAAACCGCTGCGCGGCGGATGTGAATTCATTAAAGCAGATTGGCGAATAAATCAGCGTCCCTGAAACTGGTTTTTTCCTTTCTTAATAATTTCCCTGCTTCGGTTAAAGCGTGAAATTAACATCCATCATACGAATCGACGAATATTCGAGAAAGATTGTTGAGTTTTGACAAAAATATGTTTATCGCGTGGAAAACGTTTGCGGGTCGTGTCTATATTTGTCTCGAGATCACACCGGGAGGCTTATGGACCGAATATTGGGCGCCAGAAAACCTGTACGCGAATCATTCGCAATAGGGTTGATTCGGCGTCCGGTTATTCAGTGTTCGTTTACGACGACAGAAGGGGTTGATGGAAATGGAGCACAGCGCGTTCGTCGTTTGATCTGTACAGGTACAGATGCCATGCGTGCGGATTCACGAGTCAGCGTGTGCTTTACCTCCGTGAAGCAGGAGTCTCCAATAACTGAAAAAATTACCGGGCAGGGGTCAAAAGTAAAAGATGCCGATTAAATAATACTGGTTGATTAATTCCTGATTGTTTTTAATTCGGCCATCCGCATCGGACTGATGGCGGGGCGGCGTTTTTCCAAAAAACATCGAATGGCGTATTCCGGTATTTGCCTCCGGCATTTCGAATGCGTGGACGGAATACCCGCTGTCGTCGATTCTCTTATGGGAAGGTGTGATTATGCGTATGCGCATGGGATCGAACAAAAAGCGCGCGGAAGCACGTCCGAAACTCCTCGTTCCGACCGGCGTGCTGGTCGCGCTGGTCGGCGCCGGGATCGTCCCCGTCGACGCGCTGGCGGCCTGCACCGGAACCACGACCGTCAGTTGCAGCGGAGCCAGCACGTCCTATTCGAACGGCGCGAACAATCTCAACCTGACCGTCGAGCCCGGCGCGACCGTCTCCGTGGTGCCGTTGATCGGCGGCACCGCGCTGTCGCTGACGGGCAGCGGCGTCACGCTGACCAACAACGGCAGAATCGACCCCGCATTGTCCGGCTTGAGCCTCGTGTCGAACGGCACGGTGGTCGGCAATATCGCGTCGGCGAGCACGGTCAACGTCACGAACGCCAGCTCGGGCGTGATGATGGGCTCGACGAGCTCGCTGCTCAATGGCCCGGCGTTGACGGTGTACAACGGCATCGGCGGTACGACGAACATCACGAATGCCGGCACGATCGGCACGACCGGCCTGCTGGGCTTCAGCGCGGGGCCCACCGCGCAGGTCGTCACCACGTCGGGCGGAGCGCAGGCCAACTTCACCAACGCGAGCGGCGGCACGATCAACGGTTCGGTGGTGCTCGCGCCCAGCGGGACGCCGGGCGCCGGCAACACGTTCACCAACGCCGGCACCGTGACGGGCAACGTGTCGCTCGGCGCGTCCGCCGGCACGTCGAACACGTTCAATGCGCTGACCGGATCGTCGGTCGGGCTGGGCGTCGATGCCGGGCTGGGCGGCAACAATACGCTGAACCTGCAACTGAACACCGCGACCGGGAGCCCCGCGAGCGGCGCCATCGCGGTCGATACGTACGGCAATTTCACGCATCTCGCGGTTCAGGGCGGCACGTGGAACATCACCGGCGCGTCGAGTGCGGCCGACGCGTCGCTGGCCGGCGGCACCGCGATCATCAACAACAGCGCGGGGCTGGGCGTGGGGACGATCGTCGCCGGCGGCGGCACGCTGGAGGCCGGCGCGGCCGGCCTCAACCTCCTCAACGACGTGACGCTCGGCGCGGGCTTGACGGTGGACGGCGCGACCGGGCTCGCGCTGTCGGGTACGATCGCCGGCGGCGGCGCGCTGAACGCGAGCGGCACCGGCACGCTCGCGCTGAACGGCGCCAATTCGTTCACGGGAGGAACGAATCTGACGGGCGGCGGCGGGCTCGTCGTCGGCACCGGCACGGCGCTCGGCACGGGCGCGCTGAACGTGAGCGGCGCGGGCGGCACGCTCGGCACCAGCGTCGGCGGCACGTTGCTCGGCAATGCGGTGAATATCGATACCGGCGTGACCCTGGGCCTGACCGGTTCGGCCAGCCTCGGCCTCGGCGGCACGATCGCCGGCAACGGCAGTCTCGCGCAAAGCGGCACGGGGACGACGACGCTGCTCGGCGTGAACACGTTTTCGGGCGGCACGGCGCTGAGCGGTGGCGGACTGATCGCCGGCAATGGCGCGGCGCTCGGCAGCGGCGCGCTTCATGTGACGGGGGCGGGCGGCGCGCTGGCGACGAATGTCGGCGGCACGCTGCTCGGCAATGCAGTCAATCTCGATGCAGGCGCCACGCTCGGCCTGAACGGCGCGGCCGATCTGAGCCTGGGCGGTGCGATCGGCGGGAACGGCGGCCTCGCGCAAAGCGGCACGGGCGTGACGACGCTGCTCGGCGTGAACACGTTTACGGGCGGCACGGCGCTGAGCGGCGGCGGGTTGATCGCTGGCAATGGCGCGGCGCTCGGCACGGGGGCATTGAACGTGTCCGGCGCGGGCGGCACGCTCGCGACGAGCGTCGGCGGCACGCTGCTCGGCAATGCAGTCAACCTCGGCGCGGGCGCGACGCTCGGCCTGAACGGCGCAGCCGATCTGAGCCTGGGCGGCGCGATCGGCGGGAACGGCAGCCTGGCGCAAACCGGCGCCGGTACCACGACGCTGCTCGGCGCGAACACGTTTTCCGGCGGCACAGCGCTGAGCGGCGGCGGATTGATCGCCGGCAACGGCGCGGCATTGGGCACGGGCGCACTGAACGTGGTCGGCACGGGCGGCACGCTCGCGACGAACGTCGGCGGCACCGTGCTGGGCAATGCAGTCAACCTCGGCGCGGGCGCGACGCTCGGCCTGAACGGCGCAGCCGATCTCGGCCTGAGCGGCGCGATCTCGGGCGCGGGTGGCCTGGCGCTCGGCGGTACCGGCGCGACGACGCTGTCCGGCGCGAACACGTTCACGGGCGGCGCGAGCCTGACGGGCGGCGGCAGCCTGATCGTCGACGGCGGCACGGCGCTCGGCGTAGGCGGCGCGTTGAACGTGAGCGGCCTCGGCGGTTCGCTGAGCGCGGATCTGGCGGCCGGCGCGGCGCTTGCGAACGGCATCAACCTGAACGGCGCATCGTTGACGCTGAACGGTGCGAACGACCTCGGCCTGAGCGGCGCGATCGGCGGCACCGGCGGCCTCGTGCTGAGCGGCACGGGCACGACGACGCTGTCGGGCGCGAACACCTTCGGCGGCGGCACGACCCTGAGCGCCGGCACGCTGCTCGCCGGCAGCAATACGGCGCTGGGCGCCGGCGCGCTGAACGTCACGGGCACGGGCGGCGCGTTGGGCGCGAGCGTGAGCGGCACCACATTGGGCAACGCGGTCAACCTCGGCACGGGCGCGACGCTCGCGTTGACCGGCGCGAACGATCTCGGCCTGAGCGGCACGATCGCCGGTAACGGCGGTCTCGCACACATCGGCTCGGGCATCACGACGCTGCTCGGCGCGAACACGTTCACGGGCGGCACGACGCTGAGCGGCGGCGGCATCCTTGCCGGCAACGGCAGCGCACTCGGCACGGGCGCGCTGAACGTGACGGGCGCGGGCGGCTCGCTCGGTACGACCGTCGGCGGCACGGTGCTCGGCAACGCGATCCAGCTCGGCGCGGGTGCGGCGCTGACGGTTGGCGGTGCGAACGATCTCGGGCTGAGCGGGATCATTTCCGGTACCGGCGGCCTGTCCGTGAACGGCCCGGGCACGACGACGCTCACCGCGGCCGAGACGTTCACTGGCGGCACCACGATCGGCGGCGGCACGCTGGCGATCGGCGCGGGCGGCAGTCTCGCCGCGTCGAGCCCCGTGAACCTGACGGGCGCGAGCGCGCAGTTCAGCATCGCCGGCGCGACCACGCCGCAGTCGATCGGCACGCTGTCGGGCGTCGCGGGTTCGGCGATCGATCTCGGCGCGAACAACCTGACGCTGGCCGGCAGCGGCAGCGGCGTCTTCGCCGGCAACATCGGCGGGGCGGGCGGGCTGACGCTTTCCGGCACCGGCTCGCAGGCGCTCACCGGCAACAACACGTATGCGGGCGGCACGGCGCTGACGGGCGGCAGCCTGCTCGTCGGCAGCGGCGCGGCGCTCGGCCTCGGCGCACTCGACGTCGACGGTTCGGCTTCGCTCGGCGCGAGCGTGCCGGGCGTGACGATCGGCAACGCGATCAATCTCGGTACCGGCGTCACACTGGGGCTGAACGGTGCGAACGATCTCGGCCTGAGCGGCACGATCGCCGGCAACGGCAGCCTTGCGCAAACCGGCTCCGGCACGACGACGCTCGGCGGCACGAACACGTACACGGGCGGCACGACGTTGAGCGCCGGCGGGCTGATCGCCGGCAACGGCAGCGCGCTCGGCACCGGTGCGCTGAACGTGAGCGGCGCGGGCGGGACGCTCGCGACGAACGTCGCCGGCACCGTGCTGGGCAATGCGGTGAACCTCGGCGCTGGCGCGGCGCTGGGGCTGAACGGCGCGGCCGACCTGAGCCTCGGCGGCGTGCTGTCGGGCGCCGGCAGTCTTGCGCAAACCGGCACCGGCACGACGACGCTGCTTGGTGCGAACACCTTCACGGGCGGCACGACCCTGAGCGGCGGCGGGCTCATCGCGGGCAACGGCAGCGCACTCGGCACCGGCGCGCTGAACGTGACGGGCGCGGGCGGCACGCTCGGCACGAGCGCGGGCGGCACCGTGCTCGGCAATGCGGTGAATCTGGGCGCGGGCGCGACGCTGACGGTTGGCGGTGCGAACAATCTGGGCCTCGGCGGCGCGATCTCGGGCGGCGGCAATCTGTCGGTGAACGGCCCGTCGATCACGACGCTGACCGGCGCCGGCACGTACACCGGCAACACGACGATCGGCAACGGCAGCACGCTGGCGGTCGGTGCGGGCGGCAGCCTGTCGGGCGCCAGCCTGTTCGATCTGGCCGGCGCGGGGGCGACGCTCGACCTGAGCGCGGCCACGTCGCCGCAGACGACGGGCGGGCTGGTCGGCACGGCCGGCGCGGCGGTGAATCTCGGCGGCAATACGCTGACGCTCGGCGGCGCCGGTAACGGCACGTTCGGCGGCACGATCGGCGGTGCGGGCGGGCTGACGCTGTCCGGCACCGGCACGGAGACGCTGACCGGCGCGAACACTTACACGGGCGGCACGACGATCAACGGCGGCACGCTGGCGATCGGCGCGGGCGGCAGCCTCGCGGCGGGCGGCGCAGTGAATCTGGGCGGAGCCGGTGCAACGTTCGACCTGAGCGGTGCAGCGCTGCCGCAGACGATCGGCGCGCTGTCGGGCGTGGCCGGTTCGACGGTGAATCTCGGCGGCAACGGCCTGACGCTCGGCGGCGCCGGCAGCGGCACGTTCGGCGGCACGCTCGCGGGCGCGGGCGGCAGCCTGACGCTGGCGGGCACGGGCACCGAAACGCTGACCGGGGCCAACACGTATACGGGCGGCACGAACCTGACCGGCGGCGGCACGCTGGTCGCCGGCAGCGGAGCGGCGCTCGGTACCGGCGCGTTGAACGTCGCCGGCGCGGGCGGCACGCTGGCCGCGAGCGTTGCCGGCATGACGCTGAACAACGCAGTGACTCTCGGCATGGGCTCGGCGCTGACGCTCGGCGGCACGAACGATCTGGGCCTCGGCGGCATCATCGCAGGCGGCGGCAGCCTCGCGCAAACCGGCAGCGGAACGACCGCGCTCACCGGCGCGAACACCTACACGGGCGGCACGACGCTGAGCGCCGGCGGCCTGTCGGTCGGCGACAACCTGGCGCTCGGCACGGGCGCACTCAGCGTCACCGGCAGCGGCGGCACACTCAACGCGAGCACGGCGAACCTGCTGCTGGCGAACGCCGTCGATCTGGGCGCCGGCTCTGCGCTGAATCTCGGCGGCGCGTTCGACTTCGGCTTGAGCGGCATGATTTCCGGCGCAGGCGGCGTGGTGCAGTCCGGCTCGGGCACGACCACGCTCGGCGGCGCGAACACCTATGGCGGCGGGACGACGTTGAGCAGCGGCGGGCTGAGCGTCGGCAGCAATACGGCGCTCGGTTCCGGCGCATTGAACGTGACCGGCAACGGCACGCTGAACGCGAGCGTGAGCGGCACGACGCTCGGCAACGCGGTCACGCTCGGCGCGGGCGCGACGCTCGGGCTGAACGGCGCGAACGATCTCGGGCTGAGCGGCACGATTTCCGGCAGCGGCGGCCTCGCGCAGACCGGCGCGGGCACCACGACGCTCACCGGCACGAACACCTATGACGGCGGCACCACGTTGAGCGGCGGCGGGCTCATCGCCGGCAACGGCAGCGCGCTCGGCACGGGGGCGCTGAACGTCACCGGCGCGGGCGGCTCGCTCGGCACGAACACGGCAGGCACGACGCTCGGCAATGCGGTGAATCTCGGCGCGGGATCGACGCTGACCGTTGGCGGTGCGAACGATCTCGGGCTGGGCGGCGGGATCTCGGGCAGCGGCGGCCTGTCGGTCAGCGGCCCGTCGACGACCACGCTCACGGGCGTGAACACCTATACCGGCAACACGACGATCGGCGGCGGCAGCACGCTGGCGGTCGGTGCGGGCGGCAGCCTGTCGTCGGGCAGCGCGCTCGATCTCGCCGGCACGGGCGCGACGCTCGACATCAGCGCGGCGACCACGCCGCAAACGAGCGGCATGCTGTCCGGCGTAACGGGCACGAACGTGAACCTCGGCGGCAACACGCTGACGCTGGCCGGCACCGGCAACGGCACCTATGCGGGCACGATCGGCGGCACCGGCGGGCTGACGATGTCGGGCGCCGGCACCGAAACGCTGACCGGCACCAACACGTACACCGGCGCGACGACGATCAACAGCGGCACGCTGGCGATCGGCGCGGGCGGCAGCCTGTCGGCGAGCAGCCCGGTGAACCTGGCCGGTGCGGGTGCGACCTTCGACGTCAGCGGTGCGACCACGCCGCAGACGACGGGCACGCTGTCGGGCGTGGCGGGTTCGACCGTGAACCTCGGCGGCAACAACCTGACGCTCGGCGGCACGGGCAACGGCACGTACGGCGGCACGATCGCCGGCGCGGGCGGCAGCCTCACGCTGTCGGGCAGCGGCACCGAAACGCTGACCGGCAACAACACGTACACGGGCGGCACGAACCTGACCGGCGGCGGCACGCTGATCGCGGGCGGCGGTTCGGCGCTCGGAACGGGCGCGCTGAACACGAGCGGCGCGGGCGGCACGCTCGGCACGAGCGTCGCAGGCACGACGCTGACCAATGCGATCAATCTCGGTTCGGGCTCGACGCTGACGGTCGGCGGGGCGAACAACCTCGGGCTCGGCGGTGCGATCGGCGGCAGCGGCAATCTCGCCGTGACTGGTCCGTCGACGACGACGCTCACCGGCGCCGGCACGTACACCGGCAACACGACGATCGGCGGCGGCAGCACGCTCGCGGTCGGCGCGGGCGGCAACCTGTCGTCGGGCAGCGCGATCGATCTCGCCGGCGCGGGCTCGACGCTGGACGTGAGCGCGGCCACGTCGCCGCAGACGACCGGTACGCTGTCCGGCGCAGCGGGTTCGGCGGTGAATCTCGGCGGCAATACGCTGACGCTCGGCGGTTCGGGCAACGGTACGTTCGGCGGAACGGTCGGCGGCACGGGCGGGTTGACGCTGTCGGGCACGGGCACCGAAACGCTGACCGGCAACAACACGTACACGGGCGCGACGACGATCAACAGCGGCACGCTCGCGATCGGCGCGGGCGGCAGCCTGTCGGGCAGCAGCCCGGTGAACCTGGCCGGTGCGGGCGCGACGTTCGACGTGAGCGGCGCGACCATGCCGCAGACGACGGGCTCGCTGTCGGGCGTGGCCGGCTCGACGGTGAACCTCGGCGGCAACAACCTGACGCTCGGCGGCACGGGCAACGGCACGTACGGCGGCACGATCGCTGGCGCGGGCGGCAGCCTCACGCTGTCGGGCAGCGGCACCGAAACGCTGACCGGCAACAACACGTACACGGGCGGCACGACTCTCGCCGGCGGCGGCACGCTGATCGCGGGCAGCGGTTCCGCGCTCGGCACGGGGGCGCTCAACACGAGCGGCGCAGGCGGTACGCTGGCCGCGAGCACGCCCGGGACGACGCTTGCCAACGCGGTGAATCTCGGCAGCGGCTCGACGCTGACGGTCGGCGGCGCGAACGATCTCGGCCTCGGCGGCGCGATCGGCGGCAGCGGCAACCTCGCGGTGAATGGTCCGTCGACGACAACGCTGTCGGGCGCGAACACCTACACCGGCAGCACGACGATCGGCGGCGGCAGCACACTCGCGGTCGGCGCGGGCGGCAGCCTGTCGGCTGGCAGTGCGATCGACCTCGCCGGCACCGGCGCCACGCTCGACCTGAGCGCCGCCACTTCGGCGCAGACGACCGGCGCGTTGTCGGGCGGCACGGGCACGAACGTCAACCTGGGCGGTAACACGCTGACGCTCGGCGGCGCAGGCAGCGGCACCTATGCGGGCGTGATCGGCGGCACGGGCGGGCTGACGTTGTCGGGCACCGGCACCGAAACGCTGACCGGCACCAACACGTACACCGGCGCGACGACGATCAACAGCGGCACGCTCGCGATCGGCGGCAACGGCAGCCTGTCGTCGAGCAGCCCGGTCAGCCTGACGACGGCCGGCGCGACGCTCGACCTGAGCGGCGCCGCGTCGCCGCAATCGACGGGCGCGATCTCGGGCGTGGCGGGTTCGACCGTGAACCTGGGCAACAACAACCTGACGCTCGGCGGGTCGGCCAGCGGCACGTACGCGGGCAACATCGCCGGCACGGGCGGCGTGACGATGTCGGGCACCGGCACGGAGACGTTGACGGGCAGCAATACGTACACGGGCGCCACCACGATCAACAGCGGCACGCTGGCGATCGGCGCGGGCGGCAGCCTGTCGGGAACGACACCCGTGAGCCTGACGGGTGCGGGCGCAACCTTCGACCTGAGCGGCGCGACGACGCCGCAGACGACGGGCACGCTGTCGGGCGTAGCCGGCTCGACGGTGAATCTCGGCGGCAACAGCCTGACGCTCGGCGGCACGGGCAGCGGCACGTATGACGGCACGATCGCCGGTGCAGGCGGCAGCCTGACGCTGGCCGGCACGGGCACCGAAACGTTGAATGGCGCCAACACGTACACGGGCGGCACGAGCCTGACCGGTGGCGGCACGTTGATCGTGGGCAACGGCTCGGCGCTCGGCACGGGTACGCTGAACACGAGCGGCGCGGGCGGCACGCTCGGCACCAGCGTGGCCGGCACGACGCTGACCAACGCGGTGAACCTTGGCGCGGGGTCGACGCTGACTATTGGCGGTGCGAACGACCTGAGCCTGGGCGGCGCGATTTCCGGCAGCGGCAACCTCGCGGTGAATGGTCCGTCGACGACGACGCTTACCGGCGCCAACGCGTACACCGGCAACACGACGATCGGCAACGGCAGCACGCTGGCGGTCGGCGCGGGCGGCAGCCTGTCGGGCGGCAGCGCGGTCGATCTGGCCGGTGCGGGCGCGACGCTCGATCTGAGCGCGGCCACGACGCCGCAGGCGACGGGTGCGTTGTCGGGCGTGTCGGGTTCGACCGTGAACCTCGGCGGCAATGCGCTGACGCTCGGCGGTTCCGGCAGCGGCACGTACGGCGGCACGATCGCGGGCGCGGGCAGCCTCACGCTGGCGGGCACGGGCACCGAAACGCTGACCGGCACGAACACGTACACGGGCGGCACGAGTCTGACGGGCGGCGGCACGCTGCTGGCCGGCAACGGCTCGGCGCTCGGCACCGGTGCGGTGACGACGAGTGGCGCGGGCGGCTCGCTGGGCACGAGCGTGGCCGGCACGACGCTGACCAACGCGATCGATCTCGGCGCGGGTTCGACGCTGACGGTCGGCGGTGCGAACAATCTGGGCCTTGGCGGCGCGATCTCGGGCAGCGGCAATCTCGCGGTGAACGGCCCGTCGACGACGACGCTCACCGGCGCCGGCACGTACACCGGCAACACGACGATCGGCAACGGCAGCACGCTGGCCGTCGGCGCGGGCGGCAGCCTGTCGGCGGGCAGCGCGCTCGATCTCGCGGGCACGGGGGCCACGCTGGACCTGAGTGCCGCGACGACGCCGCAGACGACGGGTGCGCTGTCGGGTGTGTCGGGTTCGACCGTGAATCTGGGCAGCAACACGCTGACGCTGGCCGGTTCCGGTAACGGCACGTATGGCGGCACCGTGGCCGGCACGGGCGGTTTGACGCTGTCGGGCAGCGGCACGCAAACGCTGACGGGCACCAACACGTACACCGGGGCGACGACAATCAACAGCGGCACGCTCGCGATCGGCGCGGGCGGCAGTCTGTCCGGCAGCAGCCCGCTGACGCTGACCGGTGCGGGCGCAACGTTCGACGTCAGCGGTGCGACCACGCCGCAAACGACGACCGCGCTGTCGGGCGTCGCGGGTTCGACCGTGAACCTCGGCGGCAACAACCTGACGCTCGGCGGGGCGGGCAGCGGCACGTACGGCGGCACGATCGCCGGCGCGGGCGGCAGCCTCACGTTGTCGGGTACGGGCAGCGAAACGCTCACGGGCGCCAACACCTACACGGGCGGCACGAACCTGACGGGTGGCGGCACGCTGATCGCGGGCAGCAACACGGCGCTCGGCACGGGCGCGCTGAACACCGGCGGCGCGGGCGGCACGCTGGCCGCCGGCACGCCGGGCACGACGCTGACCAATGCGGTGAACCTCGGGACGGGGTCGACGCTGACGGTGGGCGGCACCCATAGCCTCGGCCTGAGCGGCCCGATCTCCGGCAGCGGCACGCTCGCGCTCGGCGGCCCCGCGACGACGACGCTTTCCGGCGCCAACACCTACACCGGCGGCACCAGCGTCACGGGCGGCGGCACGCTGGTGGCCGGAACGTCGACCGCACTCGGCAGCGGCACGCTGACTGTGGGCGGCAACGGCGGCACGCTCGGGACCAGCGTGCCCGGCACGACGCTCGCCAATGCCGTGAATCTCGGCACGGGTTCGACGCTGACGGTGGGCGGCGCGAACAACCTCGGCCTGAGCGGGCCGATTTCGGGCGGCGGCAACCTGGCGGTGAGCGGCCCGTCGACGACGACCCTCAGCGGCGCGAACGCGTACACGGGCGGCACGACGATCGGCAACGGCAGCACGCTCGCGGTCGGCGGCAGCGGCAGCCTGTCGGCCGGCAGCGCGCTGACGCTGGCCGGCAACGGCGCGACGCTCGACGTCGGCGCGGCCACGACGCCGCAGACGACGAGCGCGCTGTCGGGCGCGGCAGGTTCGACCGTGAATCTCGGTGGCAATACGCTGACCGTGGCGGGTCCGACGGGTGGCACCTTCGGCGGCACGATCGCGGGCACCGGCGGCTTCGCGGTGCAGGGCGGCGGCACGCAGACGCTGACCGGCGCGAACACGTACACCGGCGGCACGACGATCGGCAGCGGCAGCGCGCTCGCGCTCGCCGGCGCAGGCAGTCTCGCGCCGACGAGCCCGGTGATTCTCGCGGGCAGCGGTGCGACGCTGAACCTGGCGGCTGCGGCCGCGCCGCAGGCGATCGGCACGTTGTCGGGTACGACCGGCTCGAACGTGAATCTCGGCAGCACACCGCTGACGGTCAACACCGCCGGCACCAGCACGTTCGCCGGCACGCTGTCGGGTACCGGCCCGCTGACGCTGGCCGGCACGGGCGCGCAGGTGCTGAGCGGCACGAACACGCTGTCGGGGCCGACCGCCGTGACGGGCGGCACGCTCGCCGTCACCGGTTCGCTGGCCAACTCGCCGGTGACGGTCGGTAACGGCGCGACCGTCACCGGGACGGGCACGATCGGCGGCCTGGTCGTATCGGGCGGCGGCACCGCATCGGTCCTCCAGCTCGGGCAGCCGCTGAAGGTCGCGGGGAACGCGACCTTCCAGCCCGGCTCGACGCTGCAGGTCGGCGCCACGCCGCAACAGAGCGGCGGCCTCGACGTGACCGGCTCCGCCACGCTCAACGGTGGGTCGGTACAGGTCGTCGCGGCAACCGGGCAATACCAGCCGGGCAAGCTCTACACCATCGTGAATGCCGGCGCGGGCGTGCAAGGGCAGTTCAGCGCGGTGAACTCGACGTATGCGTTCCTCACGCCGACGCTCACGTACAACCCGGCGCAAGTGTTGATGTCGCTGGCGCCGAACGGCACGCCGTTCTCGTCGGTCGCGACGACGCCCGACGGGCAAGCGGTGGCGGGCGCGGTCGGCACGCTCGGCGCCGGCAACCCGCTGTTCGATACGGTGCTGACGTCGGATGCGCCGACCGCGAACCGCGCGTTCACGCAACTGGCCGGCGATCTGTATCCGAGTACGCGAAGCGTGCTGCTGTCGGATAGCCGCTACGTGCGCGACGCGGTGCTCGATCGTGCACGGCTCGGTTCGCAGCCGGGCGGGGCGCTCTGCGGATGCGAGGCGCCGGTGTCGGCGGACGATCACGCGGCGGCGCTCGACCGGCGCATGGCCGCGGAGAACGGCTGCACGCCGGCCAAGTCGTACAAGCCCGCGGTGTGGGGCCGACTGTACGGCTCGCATAGCCGGTTCGACGGCGACGGCGTCGCTTCGATCGATCGCAACCTGTACGGCTTCATCGTCGGTACGGATGCGGAAGTCAGCAGCCACTGGCGCGTCGGTATCGCGGGCGGCGCGTCGCGCAGCCAGCTCAATACCGACCAGAACGAGTCGGCGAAGGTCAACGGCGGGACGATCGCGCTGTACGCCAGCGGCCGATACGACGCGTGGAACGTGCGCGGCGGCGTGTCGCAGTCGTGGTACCGCGTGCATAGCGCGCGCAATCCGTCGTTCGGCAGCTTCGCCGATCACGATACCGCGAGCTACGACGCGAGCGCGACGCAGGTGTTCACCGAGATCGGCTACTCGACGGCGATTCGCAACGTCGCGCTCGAACCGTTCGTCGGGCTCGCGTATGCGAGCCTGCACACCGGCGGCTTCAAGGAGAACGGCGGCGCGGCGGCGCTGCAGGGCGATTCCGACACGACGGGCCTCGGCTTCTCGACGCTCGGCGTGCGGGCGTCGACGGACGTCGCGGTCACAACGAAGGGCAAGATCACGACCTTCGGCACGATTGGCTGGCGGCATGCGTTCGGCAACACGCAGCCGGGTTCGACGCTGTCGTTCGCGAGCGGCGGCGCACCGTTCAGCGTGGTCGGCGTGCCGATCGCGCGCGATGCGGCCGTGCTCGAGGTCGGTGTCGATGCGGCCGTGACGAAGAACCTGTCGATCGGCCTGTCGTATAGCGGCCAGCTCGGCGGCAACATCAGCGATCACGCGCTGTACGGCAATCTGCTGTGGAAGTTCTAAAGGGAGGGCGGCGGCCGCTTGCGATGAAGTTGTCGTGAGCGGCCGATCGTTTGTCGATGGTTCGATGATGGTGGGTTTTCAGATTCGCATTACAGAAGTTTCGTGATGCGAATCACTTTTCAAGAAGTACGTCACGTGGTGTCTGGTATCCCGTTGTATCAGCCTGTTTTAACTTGTTTCAACGCCTTGCCGTATCGGGCAATCCGCGAACGATTCGCGCCGCCTTCGGGCGACGGGGTCCATGCGTCATCGCTCGAGCTGTTCCGCGGTTTTCCAACCGAAATGAGGTTATTCATGAAAACGAAAACGAATGTGAAACTGACAGGCATCGCCTTGTCGGTCGCGGCTTTGTTCAGCCTGGCCGCCACGGCGTCTCAGGCGGGGGTGCTGGCTTCTCCGCTGGGAAGTGTCAGCAAATCCGACGGCCTCATCGTCGGAGGCGGATTGCCCGCGCCCGGGGAACTCGTCGGTACCGTGACGGGATGGGGGAACGGAGTGGTGACGGTCGGCAACCCGAATGCAGGCGGTATCTCGATCGGGCTGGCGGGGACCGGGACGGGAAGCGCGACCATCGATATCGGTAGCGGATTGCTCGAGCCGGTCGCCGGGGTGGCCGGTACGGTGACGGGGCCGTTGGGCGGTGTCGGTAATCCGACCGGTGGGCTTGGTGGTGTGGTTGGCACGGTAACCGGCGCACTGGGCGGCATCGGTGGCGGCGGGACCGGTGGTCTCGGCGGCATTGTCGGCACGGTGGGCAACGCGGCAAGCGGCGCAGTCGGTACGGTGACGGGCGCCTTGGGCGGCGTTGGCAATCCGACTGGCGGGCTTGGTGGCGTAGTTGGTACGGTAACCGGTGCGCTCGGTGGTCTTGGCGGAAGTGGCGGTGCGACGGGTGGGCTTGGCGGTCTCGTCGGGACCGTGGCGAACACGGCAACAGGTGCAGTCGGAACGCTGACTGGCGCACTGGGTGGTATCGGTGGTGGCGGGACCGGCGGTCTCGGCGGCATTGTCGGGACGGTGGGCAACGCGGCAAGCGGCGCAGTCGGTACGGTGACGGGCGCCTTGGGCGGCGTTGGCAATCCGACTGGCGGGCTTGGTGGCGTCGTTGGTACGGTAACCGGCGCACTGGGTGGCATCGGTGGCGGCGGGACCGGCGGTCTCGGCGGCATTGTCGGGACGGTGGGCAACGCGGCAAGCGGCGCAATCGGTACGGTGACGGGCGCCTTGGGTGGTGTCGGTAATCCGACCGGTGGGCTTGGTGGTGTAGTTGGCACGGTAACCGGCGCACTGGGCGGCGTCGGTGGTGGCAACCCGACGGGTGGTCTTGGCGGCGTCGTCGGAACGGTAGCGAACACGGCAACAGGCGCAGTCGGAACGCTGACTGGCGCACTGGGTGGTGTCGGTGGCGGCGGGGCCGGCGGTCTCGGCGGCGTTGTCGGGACGGTGGGCAATGCGGCAAGCGGCGCAGTGGGTACGGTGACGGGCGCCTTGGGTGGTGTCGGTAATCCGACCGGTGGGCTTGGTGGCGTCGTTGGTACGGTAACCGGCGCACTGGGTGGCATCGGTGGTGGCAACCCGACGGGTGGTCTTGGCGGCGTCGTCGGAACGGTAGCGAACACGGCAACAGGCGCAGTCGGAACGCTGACTGGCGCACTGGGTGGTGTCGGTGGCGGCGGGACCGGCGGTTTCGGCGGCATTGTCGGCACGGTGGGCAACGCGGCAAGCGGCGCAATCGGTACGGTGACGGGCGCCTTGGGCGGCGTTGGCAATCCGACGGGCGGGCTTGGCGGCGTCATCGGAACGGTAGCGAACACGGCAACAGGTGCAGTCGGAACGCTGACTGGCGCGCTGGGTGGTGTCGGCGGTGGCGGGGCCAGCGGTCTCGGCGGCGTTGTCGGAACGGTGGGCAATGCGGCAAGCGGCGCAGTCGGTACGGTGACGGGCGCCTTGGGTGGTGTTGGCAATCCGACCGGTGGTCTCGGTGGCGTTGTTGGCACGGTAGCGAACACGGCAACGGGTGCAGTCGGAACGCTGACTGGTGCCCTGGGCCGTGCCGGCGGCGCGACCGGTGGCCTCGGTGGTGTCGGCGGCGTCGTTGGCACGGTCGGCAACACGGCAACCGGCGCAGTGGGAACGTTGGCTGGCGCAGTGGGCGGTGCCGGCGGCGCGACCAGCGGTCTCGGCAGCATCGTGGGCACGGTCGCCAATGCCGGCACTGGCGTCGTCAACGCCGTCACCGGTGTCGCAGGCAACGGCGGCGCGCTGATCACGCCGATCACGAGCATTGTCGGCAATCTCGGCGGCTCGCTGCCGATCGGCGCAGCCACCGGTGCAATCGGCGCAACGTCCGGCGCGATAACCGGCATCGCCGGCAGCGGCACGGCGGCCATCACACCGATCGCCTCGACCGTCACGTCGCTGATCGGATCCGCCACCGGCGGCGCCGGCAACGTCGTCGGCTCGGGAACCGGCGTCCTCTCCGGCGCAACCGGTGCGACGGGATCGCTCGCGACGGTCACCACCGGCCTGGCAGGCTCGCTCGCGCACACCGTGACCGGCACCGCCGGCGCGGTCGCCGGAACGCTTCCGGCACTCAGTGTCGCGCTCAACGGCGGCACGGCAGCCGGTGCGGTCGGCGGGGTGACGAACGCCGCCGGGGCGCTCATCTCCGGCGGTGCGACGATCGCCAACGCGGCGGTGCAATCGGTCGGTTCGGCCGTCGGTTCGGTGGCCGGCATCGTTCCCGCGCTGGCGGTTTCGCTGAACGGCAATTCCGCGCAAGGGGGTGGTAGCGCGTCGGGCGGTCTGCTGGCGCCCGTGACGTCGCTCGTCAGTTCGCTCACCGTCCCGGTGATCAAGAAGTAGTCGACGTCGATACCGCGGCCGCCGCATGCTCGGGCGGCCGCGAATCTTCACGCGTCACGCGCGTCGCCCACGACCCCGGCGGAACGACGAATCGTCTCGAATCGCGCGGCGTCGTTTCGGTGACGCGTCCTTTTGTGTTTCGGGGAACTGCGGCTTCGGATGCGGCCATCCCGCACTTCCCGATCTCTTCCCGTCCGCATCGGATTGCCGCGCGTCGAAGGTCGCGATGTGCCGCTTTCCGCCGTCGTCGTCGAATGAGAGAACGGAACCCGCGCGACCGACGCCACGTCGTTCATTCCCGACGCATACGCCGCACGCCGCATGCACAAGCGCGTGCGTATCGAACCGTCAGTCCGGCGCCGTCCCGGTCGATTCGCGCACGACGAGCTCGGGCGCGCCGATCGTATGCACGGCCACGGCCGGCTCGATCCCGTCGATCATGTCGAGCGTCAGCGCGATCGCCCGCGCGGCGATCTGCGCGGTCGGGAACCGCACCGTGGTCAGCGCGGGACGGAACTGGTGGGCGAGCTGGATATCGGTCATGCCGACGACCGACAGATCGGCCGGCACGCGCAGGCCGAGATCGGCGGCGGCCTGCATCGCGCCGATCGCCATCAGGTCGTTGGTCGCGAACAGCGCGGTGAGGCCAGGCTGCTCCCGCAGCAACGCGGCGGCCGCTTCGTAGCCGCCTTCGATCGAGTCGTGCGCCGATACGGTCGTCAGCGCATTCGCGGGGTGGCCGCGTGCCGCGAGTTCGTCGGCGAAACCGCGCAGCCGCACCGACTGCGGACCGCCCGACCCCTTGCCGACGAGCGCGCCGAACGCCCGATGTCGCAGCCCGGACAGATGCGCGGCCGCCAGCGCGCCCGCCGCCGCGAAATCGACGGTCACGCACGGCAGCGTACGCGACGCATGCACGTGTTCCCACATGCACAGCACGATCGATGCGCCGTGACGCGCGATGTCGGCGAGTTCGGCTTCGGCAAGATCGGTGTTCATCACGATCGCACCGGCCGCGAGCGTCCCCGCGATCCGCTCGAGGTAGTTGCGGGTGATCGCCGGATCGTCGTCGGTATTGGACACGAGCAGGTAATGGCCGCGCTTGCGCGCCTCGCGCTCGGCTGCCAGCACGAATTCCGGATAGAACGGATTCGTGATGTTCGACAGCATCAGCGCGAGCGTCGACGTGCGGCCCTCGGCGAGCGCGCGCGCGGTCAGGTTCGGCCGGTAGCCGAGTTCGCGGATCGCCGCCATCACGCGTTCGACGGTCGCCGGCTTCACCTTCTGCGGATTGCGCAGCACGTTCGAGACGGTCGCCGCCGTGACGTTCGCGCGCTGCGCGACTTGCGCGAGCGTCACCATACGCGGCCTCCGATCGGCCGGCTGGCGTGATGCAGCGGAAGTGAAGCGGGAGAGTGTCTGCTCATATTCTGGGAGTGCGTCCCACAAGTTGCACGGGGGCAGCCGATACGCTAATTTCTCGATACATCAGAGGAAGGAGACGACATGGTACGGCGAAGCGGGCGAATCGCGCCATCAAAATTTAAGCGTTTAAATTTTCCGATCCGATGCGTGTGATGGACGACAGGAGAGCGCGATGACCGCCATTTCAATGAAGGACGTCTCGAAGCGCTACGGCGACCATGCGCCGGTGCTGCGCGACGTGAACCTCGAGATCGCGTCGCACGAATTCTGCGTGTTTCTCGGTCCGTCGGGCTGCGGAAAATCCACGCTGTTGCGGATGATCGCCGGGCTCGAGGACGTGACCGAGGGCGAGCTGCGGATCGGCGGCGCACGGATGAACGACACACCGCCCGCGGCGCGCGGCGTCGCGATGGTGTTCCAGAGCTATGCGCTGTTTCCGCACATGACCGTGTTCGACAACATCGGTTTCGGGTTGCGGATCGCCGGCACGCCGAAGGACGAGATCCGCCGCCGCGTGACCGAGGCCGCGCGTGTGCTGCAGCTCGAAGCGCTGCTCGATCGCAAGCCGAAGGCGTTGTCCGGCGGGCAGCGGCAGCGCGTCGCGATCGGCCGTGCGATCGTGCGCGAACCGCGCGTGTTTCTGTTCGACGAGCCGCTGTCGAATCTCGACGCGACGCTGCGCGGCCAGACGCGGGTCGAAATCGCGCGGCTGCACGCGCGCTTCACGCAATCGAGTTCGGTCTACGTCACGCACGACCAGATCGAGGCGATGACGCTGGCCGACCGGATCGTGCTGCTGCATGCGGGCGACGACGTCGCGCGCTTCGGCAGCATCGCGCAGGCCGGTGCGCCGCTCGAGCTGTATCACCGGCCGGCCAACCGCTTCGTCGCGGGCTTCATCGGCTCGCCGCGGATGAACTTCCTGCCGGCAGTCGTCGACGCGGGCGAGGTGCACGGCTGCCGGCTGACGCTGGAAGGCACCGGCGAAACGCTGACGCTGCGCGATCGCGCGTTGCCGCGCCACGTCGGCCGCGGTGCGCGCGTGACGCTCGGGATTCGTCCCGAGCACCTGATGCTCGCCGGGTCCGGCGATGCCGGCTTGCCGTCGATCGTGCGCGACATCGCGCTCGTCGAGCAGCTCGGCGAAGCCGCATACGTGCATCTCGACCAGCCCGACGGTGTGCCGCTACTCGCTAAATTGCCGGGGCAGGCCGCGTTGCGGCGCGGCGAACGGCATGCGTTTCTCGTGCCGCCGTCGAGTTGCCATCTGTTCGACGAAGCCGGCATCGCGTTGCCGGCCCTTCACGCCGAAGCGGCGTTCGCGTAGCGGCGCCATGCCGACCGGCCGCGTGCGACGCGGCATTCAACACACCAATATCAGGAGACAACGATGAGATTTCGTGCGAGCCGACTGCTGCTTGCCCTGACGACTGCCGCGGCGTGCGCCGCGGGCGCGGCCGACGCGGGCACGTTGAAAGTGAACGTCGCCGCGCGCGGCAACCAGCGCGCGACGTGGCAGGCCGCGTTCGACCAGTTCCACAAGGCGAATCCGGATATCGACCTGAAGGTCAGCTACGTCGGCGAGGAGGCGTACAAGGTCCAGATGTCCGGCTGGCTCGCGACCGATCCGCCGGACGTGCTGAGCTGGAACAACGGCGAGCGGCTCGCGTATTTCGCAAAGCGTGGGCTGATCGAGGATCTGAGCGCGGACTGGCGGAAGAACGGCTGGAACGACACGTATGCGTCCGTCAAGCAGTCGTCGACCTACGGCGGCAAGCTCTACAGTTTGCCGCTCGGCTATGACGCGTACGGGCTGTTCTATCGCAAGGACCTGTTCGAGAAGGCCGGCATTCACGGCGAGCCGGCCGACTGGCCGCAGTTTCTCGACGCGTGCCGCAAGCTGAAGGCGGCCGGCATCGCGCCGATCGCGGTGGCCGCGCGCGATGCATGGACGCTCGCCGCGTGGTTCGACTACCTCGACCTGCGGATCAACGGCTATGCGTTCCACCAGAAGCTGATGGCCGGCGACGTCGCCTATACCGATCCGCGCGTGCGGGCCGTGTACGCAGCATGGAAGAAGCTGATCGACGACAAGTATTTCATCGACAACGCATTGTCCTACGACGTCGATTCGCTGAGCCCGTTGATCGTCAACGGTCAGGCCGCGATGACGCTGATGGGCACCTGGTATTCGGCAGGACTGCTGAGCGCGACGCGCAACCCGATCAGCTTCTTCCGCTTTCCGGTGATCGACGCGTCGGTGCCGCTTGCCGAGGACGGCCCGGTCAACGTGCTGATCGTGCCGGCGAAAGCGCACAACAAGGCCGATGCGCGACGCTTCCTCGCGTTCATGGGGCAGCCGGCGGTCAGCGGCGAGTTCGCGAAGGGGATGGGGCAACTGCCGTCGAACAACAAGGCGCCGGAGCCGCAGGACCCGATCTCGAAGATCGGATTCCATACGCTCGCGACGACGCCGGGCGGCATCGCGCAGTTCTACGATCGCGACATGACGAAGGAAATGGCGGACGAGGGGATGAAGGCGATGCAGCAGTTCCTGTCCGATCCGACGCAGCTCGATGCGATCCTGCAGCGCCTCGAGCAGACCCGCAAGCGCATCTACCGGAAGTAATGCGCCGCGCGGCCGGGCCGGCGAGGATGTCGGCCCGGTGCTGCGTCGTCACCGTCACGTTCGTTTCATCGAAGGTCATCTCATGTCAACCAGCCTGTCCGAAAGCGCCGCGCGCCGCGATGCCGGCCCACGGCGGCCTGCGCGCGCGTCGCTCGCGCGGCGGCGCAATCGCGCGGCCCTGTGGTTCGTGCTGCCGGGTTTCGCGCTCTTCACCGTGTTCGTGCTGTACCCGATCGTCAGCAGCATCTGGCTGAGCTTCCATCAGTGGGACGGGATGACGCCGATGACGTTCGCCGGGCTCGACAACTATCGCGAGCTGCTGCAGTCCGATACGTTCACCGTCGCGCTGAAGAACAACGTGTTGTGGCTCGCGCTGTTCCTCGCCGCGCCGCCGCTGGGCCTCGCGCTCGCGCTGTACCTGAACCAGAACGTGTTCGGCATCCGGCTCGTGAAGTCGCTGTTCTTCGCGCCGTTCGTGCTGCCGGGCGTCGTCGTCGGCCTCGTGTTCTCGTGGTTCTACGACCCGACGTTCGGGCTGCTGAAGCTGATCGTCGGGCACGGGATTCCGGTGCTCGGCGATCCGCGCTATGCGACCTACGGTGTGATCGTCGCCGCGCTGTGGCCGCAGATCCCGTTCTGCATGATCCTGTACCTGACCGGGCTCACCGGCATCAACGGCGAGATCGTCGAAGCGGCGCGGATGGAAGGCGCGCGCGGCTTCACGCTGCTGTGGCACGTGATCCTGCCGCAACTGCGGCCCGCGACGTTCATGGCGGTCGTGCTGACCGTGATCGGCGCGCTGCGCAGCTTCGACCTGATCTCGGTGATGACGGGCGGCGGCCCGTTCGACAGCTCGACCGTGCTCGCGTACTTCATGGTCGACCAGGCGATCAAGTACTACCGCGAAGGCTATTCGGCCGCGATCGCCGTCGTGCTGTTCGCGATCATGCTCGTCTATATCGTGTGGCAGCTGCGCAAGCTGGTGCGCGTCGAATCGTAAGGATCGCAAATGTATCCGATGCCCGTGTCCCGCTGGGGACGTCCCGCCCGCCTGCTGTACCGGCTGTCGCTGCCGTGTGCGCTCGCGCTGTGGCTCGTGCCGCTGCTCGCGGTGCTCGTCACGTCGATCCGCTCGACCGACGAGATCATGGCAGGTCATTACTGGAGCTGGCCGAAGCAGTTCGCGCTCGTCGACAACTACGGCGCCGCGCTCACGCAGACGCCGATGCTCCACTACTTCGCGAACAGCCTCCTGATCACGGTGCCGTCGGTCGCCGCGTCGATCCTGCTCGCGTCGCTCGCCGGGCACGCGCTCGCGAACTACCGGTTCCGCGGCAATCTCGTGCTGCTTGGGCTGTTCGTCGCCGGCAACTTCGTGCCGATCCAGATCCTGATGATCCCGGTGCGGCAGATCATGCTCGCCGTCGGCCTGTACAACACCGTATGGGCGCTCGTGCTGTTCCACACCGCGTTCCAGACCGGCTTCTGCACGCTGTTCCTGCGCAACTTCATCCGCGAGCTGCCGTTCGAGCTGATCGAGGCCGCGCGCGTCGAGGGCGCGTCCGAGTGGGCGATCTACTGGCGCGTCGTGCTGCCGCTCGTGCGGCCCGCGCTCGCGGCGCTCGCGATCCTCGTGTTCACGTTCGTGTGGAACGACTACTTCTGGGCACTGTGCCTCACGCAAGGCGACGACGCGGCGCCGATCACCGTCGGCGTCGCCGCGCTCAAAGGGCAGTGGACGACCGCCTGGAACATCGTGTCGGCAGGCTCCGTGCTCGCCGCGCTACCGTCGGTGCTGATGTTCTTCGCGATGCAGAAGCACTTCGTCGCAGGGCTCACGTTCGGCGCGACCAAGGGCTGACCCGTCCATCCTCTTTCTCCAAGGAATCCACGATGCACCTCGGCGTTTGCTACTACCCCGAACACTGGCCGCGCGAACAATGGGATCGCGATGCGCGGCGCATGGCCGAACTGGGCCTGACGCGCGTGCGGATCGCCGAATTCGCGTGGAGCCGGATGGAGCCGGAGCCCGGCCGCTACGACTGGGCATGGCTCGACGACGCGATCGACACGCTCGCACGCCAGCAGTTGAAGATCGTACTCGGCACGCCGACCGCCGCGCCGCCGAAGTGGCTCGTCGATCGTCATCCGGAGATTCTGCCGGTGGGTGTCGATGGCGCGGTGTGGCAGTTCGGCTCGCGTCGCCATTACGACATCGCGAGCCCCGTGTATCGCGAGCACTGCGTGCGCATTGCCGACGCGATGGCGCGGCGCTACGGCGTGCATCCGGCGGTGATCGCGTGGCAGACCGACAACGAACTCGGCTGTCACAACACGTTGCCGAGCTATACACAGGCGGCACTCCAGGGTTTCCGCACGTGGCTCGCCACGCGTTATGGCGATATCGACGCGCTGAACCGCGCGTGGGGCAACGTGTTCTGGAGCATGGAATATCGCGGCTTCGACGAGATCGAACTGCCGCGTCATACGCCGACCGACGCGAATCCCGCCCACCTGCTCGACTTCCGGCGCTATCAGTCCGACGAGGTCGCGCGGTTTCATGCCGCGCAGGTCGACGCGATCCGTCCGCATGCGCCGGGTCGCGACGTGCTGCATAACTTCATGGGTTTTTTCGCCGAGTTCGATCATTACGCGTTCGCACGCGGTGGCCTCGACGTCGCCGCGTGGGACAGCTATCCGGTGCCGCGCACCGAAGTGCTGCCGCTCGATGAAGCGGACAAGCAACGCTGGGCCCGCACCGGGCATCCGGACGTATCGGCGTTCTCGCACGACCTGTATCGCGGGGTCGGCAACGGCCGGATGTGGGTGATGGAGCAGCAGGCAGGGCCCGTCAACTGGGGGCCTTACAACCCGGTGCCGCACGCGGGCGCGGTGCGGCTGTGGACGTGGGAAGCGTTTGCGCACCGCGCGGAGCTCGTGTCGTATTTCCGGTGGCGGCAGTATCCGCATGCGCAGGAGCAACTGCATTCGGGACTCAACGCGCCGGACGACCGGCTGTCGCCGGGCGGTCACGAAGTGGCGCGCGTCGCACGCGAGATCGCCGCGCTGGATCCCGCGCTCGTCGCCGGCGAGCGTGACACGGCCCGCGTCGCGCTGCTGTTCGACTACGAGGCCGACTGGATGATCCGGATCCAGCCGCACGGCGCCGATTTCGACTATCAACAGCACGTGTTCGACTGGTATCGCGCGCTGCGCGAGCTGGGCCTCGACGTCGATATCGTCGCGGCTGGCGCCGACGTGTCGCGTTATGCGTTCGTCGTCGCGCCGACGCTGCCGGTCGTCACGGATCGCATCGTCGAGCAGGCCGCGAGCGGACACGCCCACTGGCTGTTCGGGCCGCGCACGGGTTCGCGCACCGCGGAATTCGCGATCGCGCCGGGTCTCGCACCCGGCAAGCTGCGCAACGTGCTACCGGTTCGGATTGGCCAGGTCGAGTCGCTGCGGCCGTCGCTCGCGCCGCGTGTGTCGTTCGACGGCGTCGATGGTCATGCGCTGAAATGGCGCGATCACGTCGATATGGACGCGGCGCCGGGCGTCGACGTACTGGCCGCATGCGACGACGGTGTGCCGGCGCTCGTGCGGCGCGCTCACGTGACGATGGCGACTGCCTGTTTCGATCGGACGCTGTTGCGCGCGATCGTTGCCCGCTGCGCACGCGATGCGGGGTTGCAAGCGTACGCGCTGCCGGACGGTGTGCGGTTGCGTCGACGCGGGCGCGTCACGTTCGCGTTCAACTACGGTGACACGCCATGCATGCTGCCCGCGCCGGGCGGTGCGCGCTTCGTGCTCGGCAGCCGCGACCTCGGCGCGGTCGACGTGGCCGCCTGGGTCGAGCCGGACTGACGCGATGCAGTCGTTGCGGTCGCCGCGGTTGCATTTCGCGCGCCTTGCGGGAATCGCGTACTTCGTGCCGCTTTCCGCGGCGGCGCTGATGCTCGGCGTCGCGATGTCGTTCACCGCGCCGTACCTGTCGCTGTTCGGCGTCGAGGCGGCGGGGATGTCGCCGTTTCTGGCCGGCGTCTTCCTGACGATGATCGCGGCGAGCGGCGTCGTCGCGAGCACGTGGGCCGGACGCTGGTCCGACCGTCGCGACCGGCACCGGCCGCTGCTCGTGGTGTCGCTCGCGGCTGCCGCGCTCGGCTTTGCGCTGCTGTGCGTGCTGCGCGCGCATGGGCCGGTGATCGCCGCCGGCACGATCCTGCTCGGCGCGGGCGCCGTGTCGCTGTCGCAGATCTTCTCGTTCGCACGCGCGGTGCTGCCCGTCGCCGACGATGCACAGCGCGAGCTTGCATCGGCCGCGCTGCGCACGATGCTGTCGATCGCGTGGGTGTTCGGTCCCGCGCTCGGTGCGCTGATGCTCGCGCAGACGGGTTTTACCGGACTCTTTCTTGCGGCTTCCGCGGGCTTCGTCGCATGCGCGGCGATCGTCGCACGGATTCCGGAGCCGGCGCGGCGGCCCGCGGCCGTGCACGTGCGGGCAATGGATCGCGCCGGGCCACCGCGTGACGATGCGCGTGCGGCGATGGCCGTCGCGCCGCGCGCCAGCGTGCTGCGCACCCTCGTCGCGCTCACGCTGATCGGGCTCGCGGCGAACGCGACGATGATCGTGCTGCCGCTCTATATCGTGCGCGCGCTCGGCGGCACGCCGGCGAACGTGTCGGCCGCGCTCGGGCTGGCCGCGCTGCTCGAGATTCCGATGATGCTGTGGCTCGGCATGCGCTCGACGCGCCTCGACAAGGCGCGCTGGCTGACCGCGTGCGCGCTCGTGCATGCCGCATATTTCATCGGGCTCGCGGCGGTGACGCGCGCGAACCTGATCCTGCCGCTGCAACTGCTGAGCGCATGCGTGGTCGCGATCACGTCGTGTCTCGGGATGACGCGCGTGTGCGACCTGATGCCCACGCGCCCCGGCACCGCGACCGCGATGTTCTTCAGCACGGCGCGGGTCGGCTCGATCGCATCGGGGGTGCTGTCGGGCGCGTGCGTCGATCTGTTTGGCTATCGCGCGACGTTCGCCGGATGCTGCGGGCTCGCGCTCGTGGCGTGCGCGCTGCTCGCCGTGGATGCGTACGGCGAGCGGGGCGGCGCCGACGGTGAGAGCGGTACGGGCAGTGCGCGCCGCGGCTTCGATTCACCGCACTGACGCGGCATGCGCCGGTGCGGTGAAGCAGCGATGCCGTGACGCGTCAGCGCTGCCGGAATGCGTCGAGCGACGGCAGTGCGTGACCGTGGAAATCGAACAGCGTGTTGTTGTCCCATTGGTCGCCCGCACCGAGCTTCCAGCCGACACCCGGCGTCGGAATCCATTCCGGCTCCCACCAGAATACGCCCTTACCGCGATTGCCCGGCACGCCCTTCACGATATCGACGACCGCCGCGAGGAATTGCGCCTGGCCGGCCGGCGACGGCGGGAAGGTCGTCGACCCGGTGTTCGTCATCGCATTCGGCTCCGAATCGCCGTCGCTCGTGGTCCACGGATAGGCGGTCTCCACGACGATCAGTTCCTTGTCGTAACGCACCGCGAGATCGTTCGCGTTGTTGCGCAGATCGTCGAGCGCGCCTTGCCATTGCGGGTAGTACGACAGGCCGATCACGTCGAACGCGACGCCGCGCTGCGTCGCGCTGTCGAACCACCAGCGGCTCTTGCCGTTGTCGCCGCCGCTGTCGATGTGCAGCATCACCTTGATGCGGGGATCGACGGCCTTCACCGCGTCGTGGCCGGTTTTCAGCAACTGCGCGAGGTTGTCCCACTGGTCGTAGCGGCCGAGCGGCCACAGCATGCCGCCCGTGATCTCGTTGCCGATCTGCACCCACTCCGGGCGCACGCCGGCGCGTTGCAGCCGGCGCAGCACGTCGGTCGTGTACGCCGAGAGCAGCGCGCAGGTTTCGGTCAGGCTCTTGCCGGCCCATGCATGCGGCGGATACTGCTTGCCGGGGTCGGCCCACCAGTCGCTGTAGTGGAAGTCGATCAGGATGCGCATGCCGAGCGCGGCTGCGCGCTGCGCGAGCGCAACGGCGTGCGCGGCATTGTTGTAGCCCGCTGCAGCGCTCTGGTTCGCGGGGAAGAAATCCGGATTGCCGGGATCGTTCCAGACCTTGATCCGGATCGAGTCGACGCCGTGCGCGCGGAGAATCTTCAGGCAGTCGCGCGGCGCGCCGCCGCGGTCGAAGAAGGCCGCGCCATGCGCTTCGAGTTCCGGCAACGTCGAGATGTCGGCCCCCATCGCGAATGGGCTCGCCGCCGCACGGCGCGGGGCGGGTTGTGCGAAGGCGGGCAGCGGGCCAGCCAGGTCGAGGCACGCAAGCGCCGCGCTCGACATGCTCCAGCGCAGCATCGATCGTCTGTTCATCGTCATCCTCCGTGTGATGGACCCCGCCGGACGCGGGGTCGGCTTCTGGGTGTTTAAGCGCTTAAATTTTGACCCGCGATACGAGGTCGAATGGAGCGTAGCGCACCTGTCGCCGCCGATGCAAAGAACGCACGCGTTGCCTACTATCTGGCGCGCGCCGTCGCGCACCGCGCCTCATCGCACCGCGGCCCGACGCATGGAACGCTTGGCGCGGACGCGGCCGTCGGCGTGCATCCGGCACCGCACCGCGGTCAGCGTGGTCACCGCGATCAGCGAGCGCGTGGCATGCGCGCCGCGCTACGACCGGTCGCGATTCCGGGCGCGCGTCGCGCCCGTGATGACCGCGATGCCGAACAGGATGACGGCCACGATCTCGATGACGTACTGCGCGACATGCAGCGTCATCAAACCCCAGGCGACGCCGCCGATGAAAATGATCCATCCCACCAGATAGATAAGCAGGGTCATCGCTTTTCTCCTTGCAGTGTTGGCCCATGGCGCCGGTTACCGGTCATGCAAGATTTACCGGGCGCACACGGCGGGCGCGATGAAGGGCGCGAGCCGGGAGAGCCGGAGCATATTGCGCGCCTGCCCGCGCGGTGCCCGGACGGCATGCCCGATGCCCGCGGCGCGCCGAGCATTTCATTCGGTTACCGCATCATGCGCATGCAGCCCGAGCCGCGCCATCAGCCGCCCGGCATCGAACGGCGCCTGCGTTTTCGTGTCGTTGTCGAAATAACAGTACACGTCGCGCGTCTGCGCACGCGGCGGTTGCAGCGCCGGTGCGGCGAGGCGCGCATCGTCGGGCTGCGTGCCCCGGCTCCACGCTTCGATTCTGCGCGCCCATCGTTCGAGCGCCGAATCGGCGTATTCGCCCGAATACTTCGTTTCGGTGCCGTGCAGCCGGATGTAGACGAACCGCGCGCTCAGATCCTCGAACTGCGGCCACGCCTCGGTCGAATCCGACACGACGAGCGCGACCTTGTGGCGACGCAGCAGCTTCACGAATGCCGGGTCCACGAAGCTGTCGTGGCGGACTTCCACCGCATGACGCAACGGCCGCTTGCGGTCGATCCGCAAATACGGCTCGCGCACCCGCCCGTCGTGCCGGCCGGCGAGTGCGAGCGCGGCCTCCGTGTCGGGCGGCAGCAGGCTCAGGAAGCGCTCCATGTGCGCCGGGTCGAACCGCAGCGACGGCGGGAACTGCCACAGCAGCGGCCCGAGTTTCTCCTTCAGCGCGAACAAGCCCTGAGCGAAAAAATTCGCGCACGCGATCGTGGCCGTTTCGTCGCGAAAGCGGAGCATGTGCGTCAGATAGCGCGATCCTTTCACGCTGAAAACGAATCCGGGCGGCGTATCGGCATACCAGCGCCGCCAACTGTCGGGCGCTTGCAGGCTGTAGTGCGTGCCGTTGATCTCGATCGTCTGCATCCGGCCCGACGCGTACCGCAGCTCGGCCGCCTGCTTCAGGTCGTCCGGATAGAACGTGCCCCGCCAGCCTGCGTAGCGCCAGCCCGAAATGCCGATGTGAATTTTGCCGGATGTGCGTGTCACGTCGATGCCCGGCTGCGCCGGGGTGCCTGATGCGATCGCGGCGATGCGCAAGATGCGTGCCGCGGCGCGCATCTTCCGCGCGACGGGCATGGGTTGTTCCGCCGGCGGCCGGTGCGGCGGGCCACCTGCGTGAACCGGCGACCGCGATGACGCCGCCGCCCGCATGATCGACAATGCGCCACTTTGAACCTGCGGGCAGTGCCGACCGGATTATTTTTTAAAGACCGCGTCACGTTCGGCCGGTATGATCGCTGCGCTCGCGAACGACGCAATCGGCCCGTGCTTGCCGGGCCACGCGGCAGCGTCATCGCGAGCACGACAATCACGACATCATCGGGCGGCCCTCCGGCGACATACGGTCCGCCGATCCGGCAGAACGGGCCAACCCAGCACGACGGAGTATCGACACGATGTGGACGGAGACAGGAGCGCGGCGGCGCGCGCGGGCGATCGCGGCCGGCGGGGCATTGTGCGTGGCCGCCGCGGGCGGCGCGCACGCGCAGGCATCGGCGCCGGGCGCGGCGGCCGTGCTGCCGGCCATCGACGTGCGAGGGCCGACGGACGCTTCGTCCGTCGGGCTCGTCGGGCGGCGCACCGCCACCGGCACGAAGACCGACACGCCGATCGACGAGATTCCGCAAACGATCAACCTCGTGACCGCGCAACAGATCGACATGACCGGCGCGGCCGACCTGAACCAGGCGTTGCGCTACGTGTCGGGTTTCGCGACGTTCGGCGCCGACAGCCGCACCGACTGGTATGCGGCATTGCGCGGCTTCACGCCGACGCTGTACGTCGACGGGCTGCCGGCGCCGGACACGGCCGTGATCGCGAACTGGCGGGTCGATCCGTACACGATCGATTCGATCGCGGTGCTGCGCGGGCCGACGTCGGTGCTGTACGGCGCGGGCGAGCCGGGCGCGATCGTCGACGCGCACACGAAGCTGGCCAACGGCGAGCGCGTGCGCGAAGCCGGCGTGCAGATCGGCAACGATGCGCGCAAGCAGGCCATGCTCGACGTCGGCGACAGGCTCGACCCGGACGGCAAGTATGCGTACCGGTTCGTCGGCGTCGCGCGCGACGGCAATGCGGTGACCGGCCCGAACGGCGACCGGCGCGTCGCGCTCGCGCCGTCGTTCCGGTGGCGGCCGAACGCCGACACGTCGCTGACGTTCTCCGCGACGTTCCTGCAGGATAGCGGCGACATCTCGTCGAACTTCCTGCCCGCGTCGGGCACGGTGCTGCCGAACCCGAACGGCCGCCTGTCGCAGGACCTCTACATGGGCGACCCGTCGTTCAACGACTATCGCAAGAAGCAATGGTCGCTCGGCTACGCGCTGGAACACCGCGTGAACGCGATCTGGACGCTGCATCAGGACGTGCGCTGGTCGCATCTGTCGCTCGACGACGCGACGGTGTTCGGCAACGGCCTCGCGCCGCGCAGCACGACGAACATGATGCGTTTCGCGGGGCTGTTCCAGCTCAACTACAGCCGGCTCGACGTCGACAATCACGCGCAGGCGCGCTTCGGCACGGGGCCGCTCGAACACACGCTGCTGTTCGGCGTGCAATTCGACCGGCAGACGACGACCAACAGCGTATGGCTCGCGCTCGCCCCGTCGCTCGACCTGTATCACCCCGTCTATCGGCCCGTGACGGCCGCGATCTTCGCCGGGCCGACGTCGCTCGGCCACGTCGATCAGTACACGGCGATGAACTCGGTTGGCGTGTACGCGCAGGACCAGATCCGCTGGCGGCGCTGGACGCTGACGCTCGGCGGCCGCGAGGATTTCGTGAATGCGCGCTTCGACGACCGCACCGCCGGCACGCATGCCCAGCAGGACGTCAGCGCGTTTTCCGGGCGCGTCGGGCTCACCTATCGCGGCGACGCCGGGTTGTCGCCGTACGTCAGCTATTCGACGTCGTTCGATCCGGTCATCGGCGTGCGGATGTTCGGCGGCGGCCTGCCGAAGCCGACGCGCGGCGCGCAGACCGAGGCCGGGCTGCGCTGGGAGCCGTCCGGCTGGAACCTGATGCTGAATGCGGCCGTGTATCAGATCGACCAGACCAACGTCGTGACGCCGACGCCGGCGACTCTCGACCCGACCGCCACGACGTCGGTGCAGACCGGCAAGGTGCGCTCGCGCGGCATCGAGCTGAGCGCGGTCGGCAAGGTGACGCGCGAGCTGTCGATCGTCGCGTCGTATGCGTATCAGGACGTCAAGAACGTGCAGGCGAACGACGCGTCGCTGAACCACTGGCCGGTGTCCGTGCCGCTGCCGCGGCAGATGGCGTCGATGTGGGCCGACTGGACCTGGCGCACGGGCGCGCTGGCGGGCCTCGGCGTCGGCGGCGGCGTGCGCTACCAGAGCGCGTCGGCCGGCGCACCCGACAATTCGCTGACGGTGCCGAGCGCGACGCTTTACGACCTCGCGATCCATTACGACCTGCCGCGCTGGCGTTTCGCGGTGAACGTCGCGAACCTGTTCGACCGGCGCTACGTGAGCGGCTGTCAGTCGTATGCCGTATGCGTGTTCGGCAACGAGCGGACCGTGCTGGCCAGCGCGAAATACAACTGGTAGGCGTGAGCGTGCCGCATCGGGCCTACGCGCGGCGTTGCGGCTGCCGGGTAGCGGCGCGCGCGCCCGTATCGCGCTGGCGCCGCCATTCCGTTGGCGTGATGCCGAACCGTTCGCGGAACGCGGTCGCGAAATTGGCCGGCGTGGAAAAGCCGATTTCCTTCGCGATGCTGGCGATGCTGAGCGTGGTCGAATCCAGCAGATCCTGCGCGATGCGCAGCCGTTCGTAGCGCAGATATTCGAACACCGTCTGGCCGAGATTGTCGCGAAACGCGCGCGACAGGCGCTTCTCGTGCGTGCCGACCGCGCGCGCCAGTTCCTCCACCGTCGGCGGATCGTTCAGCCGGCGCGACAGGTGGCGAATGGCCGCGCGCACGATGATGTCGTCGTCCTTGCCGCCGGCGAACGGGTTTTCCGCCGGTTCCGGGTCGGCCGGCCGTTCGCGTCGCGTCCGCGAGAGCTGCACGCGAATCCGCGCGATCACCTCCGCTGGCTCGAACGGCTTCACCACGTAGTCGACGCCACCGATCTCGAGCCCCTCGAGCCGCTCGTGCAATGCGCCGGCCACGGTCAGGAAGATGACGGGGATCGCGCACGTCAGCGGATCGGCGGCCAGCAGGCGGCACGCGGTGAAGCCGTCCATGCGCGGCATGCGCACGTCCATCAGGATCAGGTCGGGCCTCAGCGCCTGCGCGCGCTGGCACGCCTGCGCGCCATCGAATGCGATGCTGATTCGGCATCCCGTGCTGCGCAGGATGTCGGTCAGCAACCGGAGCTGGTCGGGTTGATCGTCGACGATCAGGATATGCGCGTCGCTCAATGCGGAGATCGATGAAGGCATCGTGCACCTGTGGTGAAAAGGCGGTTGGCTGCGTTTCCGCGGGTGGCCTGCCCGGTGCGGAGGAAACGTCGGAGCCCGCTCTGTGGCGATGCATCCGTCGCATCGCACGCTCGCATCGATTCCGGCACGGGCGGACCCGCGCGGCACGCAACCGTTCGACGTATCGCGCGGCGTTCGTCGTCTGGATCGCCGAGCCGGTCGGGACGCGAGGGATTGCCGTGCTCGCGTCGAGAATGGCCGCGGCTGCCGGAATCGGTGCGAGCGGAATTGTAGGAGCATATTTCGAATCCGGCCAGCCATGGCGGCGCCATTCTCGCAATTCCTCCTTTTCGATTATCGAAAATGGCGGTTTTCGACAGGAAACATGAAGCGTCGATGCGCGTCGCGCCTCGTGGTTTACGCGTATTTTTCGTCGCGAATGCGCAGCTGCGGCCGGCTTGTCGATTGTCTATTTCAGAAAAAACATCATTTGAATCCGCTTGGGCAAAGTATTTATCCGCTCGATAAAAGATCTGGATTAATTGCATCGTCGCGAAATCGTTTGCGGAATGAGCGTATTTAGTCTAACTCATTGAATATTTTGAATTTTACAATCTATAAAGAATGCCGCCTTTAATAATTCAGGCACGTGTCTCATAATTCGTCCGAACTTTGAATGACGGGTGGAGCAGGGCAGCGCAAGCGGTGACGGACGTTGCCCGACCCGGGGGGCTGCGCATCGATTGATGACGGTCCAGGCAAGTGCTCGCCGCACGGCAATGAAACTCCGGTTTCCGGAGATGAAATAAAAGAAGCGGGGTAGGTCGCGGTCGGCGCGGCAAAAAAATCGGAGATGTCACGACGGCGGATTGAATCTCGGGATTCAGTCGGGGAAAAAGCTCGTCCACAAGAATCAATATGTATTCCTGATGAAGTTGTCGAATTAACGGAACGGAGCATCGATCCGGCGTCATGCCCGGGGCCCTCGAACGCCCCGCCGAAACGGGTGCTCGATACGCGTCGTGTCGACATGGCCAGCCCGGCGGCGGAATCCGTTTCAGAACCGAAGTCGCAATCGAAGTCGAAGCTGTCAATAAAAGTAAGTAGTCCGTATTCAAACCAGACGCTACACAACGGAGCAGAAGACCATGAAGAGGAAGCAGATTTCGGCGCTCGCCGCCGCGATGTTCACCGGCGCGGGTGTGCTGATTGCCGGCGCCGCCCACGCGGACAATTTCGTCGACCGCGGCAACCCGGACAACGCGCTGAACGGCCAGTGCATCGACGGCACCAACCCGCTGTGCGTGGCGACGAAGAACGGCAGCTACGTGGCCGTCAGCACCACCAACGTGACGCAAGGCACCAACGCGAAGGCCGGCGCCAGCGGCATCGCGATCGGCGACCAGTCGAACGCGGGCAGCAAGGGCAGCAGCGGCAGCGGCGGCGCGATCGCGATCGGGGTCGGCTCGCAGGCGCTGGCGAACTCGGCCACCGCGATCGGCACGGTGGCGGTGGCACAAGGCAATACGTCGCTGGCGGTCGGCCGCCAGTCGGCGGCGGTCGGCGATTTCTCGATGGCGCTCGGCAACGTCGCCGATGCGCACGGCACGAGCTCGATCGCGCTCGGTCACTCGGCGCTCGCGAGCGGCGACCGCTCGGTCGCGATCGGCGGTGCGAATCCGACGTCGAGCGACGGCGTATCGGCCGGCGCATCGTACGACGCGGCCACGCAGACGCGCGCCGGCGGCACGCAGTCGGTGGCGATCGGCGCCGGCGCGCAGACGAACGACAACAACCAGGTGGCGATCGGCTCGGGCAGCATCGGCGCGAACAACGGCGGCACGCCGGTGTTCGGCGGCACGGCCGCGCCGGTCGGCGGCGCGGTCTCGTTCGGCGCGCTCGGCAGCGAACGCCAGCTCAAGAACGTCGCGGCGGGCGCGGCCGATACCGACGCCGTCAACGTCCAGCAACTGAAGAACGTGAACAGTACGCTGAGCACGGGCATCGGCAACGTCGACGCACGCGTGACGTCGGTCGGCAATGCGCTGTCGACCACGATCTCCAACGTCGACCAGCGCGTGACCAGCGTCGGCAACAGCTTGAGCACGAGCATCGTCACGGCGACGCAGAACGTCGTCAAATACACCGACGACTCGCATGCGGCGATCGCGCTCGACGGCGCCACCGGCACGACGATCGGCGGCGTGGCTGCCGGCGTCGCCGATACCGATGCGGTCAACGTCGGGCAGTTGAAGGGCGGCATCGAGCCGCTGCAGACGTCTCTTTCGACCGCGACGTCGAACATCACGAACCTGCAGAACAGCGTGACCGGCATCAACGGATCGCTGAGCACGGCGGCCTCGAACATCGCCGGCCTGCAGGCGGCCGATACTCGCAACGTGAAGTACGACGGCGCGAGCGGCTTCGACTCAGTGACGTTCGCCGGCCGCGACGGCACCACGCTGCGCAACGTCGCGGACGGCAAGGACGCGCACGATGCGGTGAACGTCGGCCAGTTGAACGGCGGCCTCGCGTCGCTGAGCACGAGCGTGACGAACAACCTGAGCACGACGCTCGGCAACCTGAGCACGTCGATCGCGAGCCAGATCGGCAACGCGACGAAGAACGCGGTGCAGTACGACGACGATGCGCACGGCGGCGTCACGCTCGGCGGCACGGGTGCAACGGCGCCGGTCGGCCTGCACAACGTGGCGGACGGCGTGGCCGCGAACGATGCGGTGAACGTGGGCCAGCTCGGCAAGGCGACCGACGCACTGAACCAGTCGATCACGGCGGTCGGCAACCAGGTGACGACGAATACCGGCAACATCGCGGCGCTCCAGCAGGACGCGCTGCAGTGGAACCCGGCGCTCGGCGCGTACGATGCGAGCCACGGCGGCCACGGCCCGCAACTGATCAGCAACGTCGCGGCCGGCAAGAGCGGCACCGATGCCGTCAACGTCGATCAGTTGACCGCGGCGATTCACGACGGGACGAGCCAGCTCGACGCGCTGGCGGTGAAGTACGACGATGCGAGCAAGCAGCAGGTGTCGCTCGGCGCGGGCAACGGCGGCAGCCCGGTGCGCGTGACCAACGTCGCACAAGGCAACGTGGCGGCCGGCAGCACCGATGCGGTGAACGGCGCGCAACTGCGTCGCACGACCGACGGCGTGGCGGCCGCGCTCGGCGGCGGCGCGACGGCGAACGCGGACGGCTCGATCGGCGCACCGGACTACAGGATCGGCGGCAACGCGTTCAACAACGTCGGCGACGCGCTGACGAACCTCGACGGCCGTGTCGGCAGCAACACGACGACGCTCGCGAATCACGAAACGCGCCTCGGCAATGCCGAAACGAACATCGCGGGCAACACGGCCGCGATCGCCGGGCTGCAACAGGATGCACTGCAATTCGACCCGACGCTCGGCGCGTTCAACGCCGCGCGCGGCGGTGCGCCGACGAAGCTGACGAACGTGGCCGACGGCAACCTCGCAGCAGGCAGCACGGACGCGGTCAACGGCGGCCAGTTGTCGGGCGTGAAGACCGCGCTCGAACAGCAGATCACGAACGTGTCGAACCAGACTGGCGAAGCGGTGAAGAACGTCGTCAAGTACGACGTCGACCCGAGCGGCAACCGGCTGAATTCGGTGTCGCTCGTCGGCGGCGACACCACGTCGGCGGTCGTGCTGAAGAACGTCGCGGCAGGCACGAGCGATACCGACGCGGTGAACGTGAAGCAGTTGAAGGACGTGCAGTCGAACCTGAACCAGCTCGGCGCGCTCGCGGTGCAGTACGACGACAGCTCGAAGAGCACGATCACGCTCGGCGGCGCGGGCGGCACGCGCATCACGAACGTGCAGGCCGGGACGCTCGGCGCGACCAGCACCGACGCGGTGAACGGCTCGCAGCTCTACGCGACCAACCAGCAGGTGGCGAAGAACACCACCGACATCTCGAACCTGCAAGGAAGCGTGACCAACATCGCGAACGGCAAGGCCGGCCTCGTGCAGCAGCAGGATCCGAACGGCGCGATCACGGTCGGCAAGGACGCGGGCGGCACGAGCGTGAACTTCTCGGGCACGGCGGGCGACCGCGTGCTGACCGGTGTCGCGGCGGGCGTGAACGACAACGACGCGGTCAACGTAGGCCAGTTCAACAACGCGCTGAAGAACGTGGCGGCCAACGACCGAATCCGCGCGGTCGCGACCGATGCGAATACCACGTGGATCGCACGTGCCGACGCGGGCGCGATCGGCTCGACGGCGACGGCAACCGGCAAGAACGCGGTGGCGGTCGGCCAGGGTTCGGTCGCCGATCGCGACAACTCGTTCTCGGTCGGCGCGAAGGGCAGCGAGCGCCAGATCACGAACGTCGCGGCCGGCACGGCGCCGACCGATGCGGTGAACGTGCAGCAACTGAACGACAATCTCGCGACGGCGTCGACGCAGGCGAAGGGGTATACCGACCAGCGCATCGGGCAGGTGTACAACGCGTTCAACGACCTGAAGAAGGACATGTACGGCGGCGTCGCATCGGCGATGGCGGTGGCCGGCTTGCCGCAGCCGACCGGCGCGGGGCGCTCGATGGTGTCGGCGGCGACGTCGAACTATCACGGCCAGCAGGGCTTCGCGGCCGGCTACTCGTACGTGACGGAGAGCAACCGCTGGGTCGTCAAGGCATCGGTGACGGGCAACACGCGGTCGGACTTCGGCGCGGTGGTCGGCGCGGGTTATCAGTTCTGATGCAGCTTGCATCGCGTTGAGCGATGCGCGGTGCCGGGCAACGCATGCGACGCCCGGCATCCGCTGTCGATCCGCGGCCCGGGATTCGTTCGCGAATCCCGGGCCGTCGTCGTTCGTCGTCGCCGGCCGATCGCGCATTTCGCACCGACGATGCCGTCGCGAATGCGAGCAGCGCCTTCCGCCGTGCTCGTCGCCATCCCGTAACGCCCGGCCCCGCAAGGGTTTGCACGCGCCCGCGGCGGAACGTCCAATGCGAGTTGTGGAATGCGAGCTTGCGCTCGTATTCTGAAGTCCTCGGGCGGCACGGCATGGGGCCTGCGCCCATCATCGCATCGGAGCACGCGACAATGACCGACACCACACAGACGATGAAGCTCAACCACCTGAGCTTTCCCTCCGCCGACACGCTGGCGACGGCCCGATTCTTCGAGCGATACCTCGGCTTCACGATCGCGGGAAGCTGGGACAAATCCTGGATCCTCAAGCGCCCGGGCTTCGACGTCGTGATCGATCACGTCGGCGACGGCGTGCCCGCGTGGCCGACCAATTTCCACGTCGGCTTCGAGCTGCCGAGCCTCGATGCCGTGCAAGCGCTGTTCGCGCGCTTCAAGGAAGAGGGCGTCGCGATGGAGACCGACGTCTTCAACAACGGGCGCGGCTCGCGCTTTTTTTGCCGCGCGCCGGGCGGCGTGATGTTCGAACTGAACACGCGCGCGGATGCGGCGCCGGAATATCAGGGCACCTTCGACGACTGACGCGACGCGGTTGCGGCCGCGCATGGGCGTGACCACGGGCAGAAGGTGAAGCCGCGCGGTATGCCCGATGCGCGACGGCCGCCACGCGGCCGTCGTCGCTCGTCGCGACGTGTCGCGCCGTCAGCGCGGCTGAAAGCGGATCCATGGCGTCGAGTTGTTGGTCGGATAGACCACCCACCAGTGCGCGTACACGTCGACCCGCAGCTCGTTGGCCAGCGCCTGCGCGAAACCGAAGCGGCCTGCCATCCCCGCGAAGCAGGTGACGAGCTTGATCGGCCTGCCCGACGCCGCGGGAAAGTTCGTATCGGCCGCGCCGTAGCCCTGCGCGCGCAGGAACCGCGCCAGCGTGGACGCGGAGATCGGCCGGTTGATCTGCACGCCGTTGTTGCCCGTCCACTCGACCATCGCGCTGCGCGAGATGCCATGCGTCGCCACGACGTCGACGTCGAGGTTGCCGATCCGGGTGAGATTCTGCGCGAACTGCTGTCGCTGCAGATCGGTGGTGAACGCATCCCACCTGCGTTTCACGCTGGTCGTGACCGGATCGTTCGGCATCAGGATCCGCACCTTCCCCACCAGGCCGCTCTGGCCGGGCTCGCTCGGCAGGCCGGGCGTGTTCGGCGGCGGATAGTTCGGGATTTCGCCGGCGTTCTCCAGCGGCGTCGGGTTGACGCCGAGCGATTCCTTGCCGGTGAAGAACGTGAGGTGCGCGCCCGCCGCCATCAGCCCGGCGCCGCCGCCCGCCACCGCGCCGATCGCGATGTTCAGCGCGGTCGCGCGGCTGAAGAACGGCTGCCCGGTCATGCCTGCCGTCACGCCGGCCCCGGCCGCCCCGCCGGCCACGCCGCCCGCGATGCCGGAGACGAGCGACACCGACAGCGTGGTGGCCACCTTGCCCGCGCTCAAGCCGAGCGCCGCGCGCGCGGTCAGGGCGCCGGCGCCGCCGCCGGCCAGCGCACCGGCCGCGCCCGCCGCCGCGCCGGCCAGCGCGTCGATGCCGAACTGCTTCCAGCTGATCTGGTCGCCGGTGGCCATGCTCATGAGGTCGCCGGCCATCGACCCGACCGCGCCGGCCACCACGCCCACCAGGATCGCCGCGCCGATGCCGGTGCCGAGCAGCACCACGCCGGCCACGCCCACCACCAGCGTGACCAGCGCGCCGACGATGATGCCCCACACGTTCATGCCGCTCGGATCGGTGAAGACGAGCGGGTTGTTGCCGACATAGACGTACGGCGACGGCGTTTCCAGCATCGGATCGACGCTGAGATAACGGCCGTATCCGGGGTGGTAGAAGCGCGCGTTGCAGTCGTAGAAACCGGAATCCGCGTCGTAGTTGTGGCCGGTAAACAGCCGCGGCCACGCAAGCGGCGCGGCCACGAGCACGGTGGGCTGGCCGTATACGTCGTACTGCCACGCGCCGACGGTCTCGCCGCTCGCGTCGAGCAGCACGCGCACGCTGCCGAGATGGTCGAGCAGCCCGAAGTAGAAGCGCCCGTCGTGCCACGCCACCTGGACGTCGAGCGCCGCGATGAAGCGGGTCGGCTCGCTCGCGCCGTTTGCCGTATCGATCACGACTTCGCCGTCGGGCATCGACATCTGGAAGCGCTGCGTGGTCGCGCCGCCGCTCGTGCGGGTCAGCGCCGCGCGATTGCCGTCCGCGTCGCGCAGGATCGACAGCGACACGCCCGGATTGGCGTAGCTGACGGGGCGCCCGGTGCCGGCGTCATAGCCGATCTGCCAGCGCGCCGCACCGGCGCCGTCGCTCGCGCCGACGATCCCGCCCGCATGGTCGTACGCGAACGTGGTGGTGTCTTGCGCGGCCGTGTAGCCGGTCAGTCGGTTGGTGCCGGCCGCATACGTGTAGCCGGCCGAATCGGCGCCGCGCGTGTGCCGCTCGAAGTTGCCGTTCAGGTCGATGTCCCAGCGTTGCGCGTCTGCGCCGGCGCCGAACGCGGTCAACTGGCCGAGCGAATCCATGGTGGTGCAGGCCGGCCCGAGCGACCCGCCGGGTACGTCCGCCGTGACGGTCTGACTCGCGACTTCGCCATTGTAGTAGCCGCCGCCCTGACAGGCGCCGGTGTCGTAGCCGAGCGTTTCCCTGAGCACCGCCCCCGCATCGCTGAGGGTGGGCCAGCCGGGCGGCGTGTACGCGAAGCGCCGGGACAACATCGCCGAACCGTTGCCGTCGGGCAGCAGCCGGGTGAGCGCCGGCTTGCCGTTCGGCTCGTACTCGTGCGCGATCAGCACGGTCGTCGTGCCGCCGGTGTCGGCCGCGACCTCGAGCACGCGGCCGAGCGCATCGTAACGGCGCAGGCTGACGAGCCCCGTGGCCGAATCCGTGCTCGACAGCAGGTTGCCGCCGGCCGACCACGTATTCGCGATGACGCAGTCGCCCGCGGGCATCCCGGCGAATTGCCGGCGCCGCGCGAGCACGCGCCCGGCCCGGTCGTACGCGACCGTCTCGGTCAAGGCGGCCAGCCCGGCGTTGCCCTGGTTGACTTCGACCTTCCAGAGCCGGCCGACGAGATGGTCGTCCTGCGTCGCATCCGAGCCGTCGCCGTCGTAGTGGCGGCGCACGCTCCAGGTGGGCGGCGACGGCGGCCAGTCGGGGTCGTCGGCATGCTGCTGAAGCTGCGTGCGATCCCACGCGACGGCGAAGGTGCCTTCCTCGATCACGCGGCTCAGCGTGTCGTATTTGCGATAGGCGACGTAGCCGCCGTTCAACGCATTGCCGTCGGCGAGGAAGCGCATCAGCCCGGCGCTGCTGTAGACGATCTGCGTGGTGCCGCTGTCGGGGTCGGTCGAGCTGAGCCGATGCCCGGCGAAGTCGTATTCGGCGGTGCTGCTGCCGGCCGGCACGGTTTTCGTGCCGGCGCCGCCCGCCGCGTACGACGCGGGCGGCACCGACGCGACGGTGCGGCCCTGCGCGTCGTGGATCTGGCTCATGCGCCAGTCGAGGCTGTCGTCGGTGGCCGAGTTCTGCACCACGCGGCCGATCAGGTGCTCGGCCGTGTCCGACCAGGTTTGCGTGAGCGCGCCGTTGGGATCGACGTCCACCGTCAGGTGGTATTCGCCGAGCGGCAACGGGTACGCGAAGCGCCCCGCATCGGTATTGACGCCATAGCCGCGCGTCGCGTAATGGGTGTTGCCGGGCCGGATCGCATAGTCGTAGCCGGGCTGGCCGAACGCCACCGGCCGGCCGAGCGGCGCGTTTTCGTACGCGGTGCGCGAGAACGGATAGCCGCCGGCATCGGGGTGCCAGGCGGCCAGCGCGCCCTCGAGCGGCGCGCCTTCCCAGAGGCTGCCGCCGGCGCCGCCGTTGGTCACCAGGCCGTCCTGGTAGACGAACAGCGCCTGGGCGCCGGACACCGTGACGCGGCTCGTGAGCGCCTGGATCGCGCTGTTGCCGCGCTCGTCGTACACGCCGGTGTCGAGCACGGCGCTATCGGCCGATTCGAGCTTGAGCGTCTGCAGGCTGCGCGCGAGGCCGTCCCGGTACTCGACGCTCAGGGCGACGTCCTCGGCCACGGCCAGCGCCGAGAAACTGCCGGGCGCCGTCATGCCGAGCTGCAGGCCGAACGGGGCGGCGACCGCGGCGTTCGCATATTCGAACACCTTGCGCCCGTCGGCGAAGAACAGCACGCGGCCCGTCACGGCCACCAGCAGCCATTCCCGTGCGGCCGGCGCGCCGCTGTCGGATTGCAGCAGCACCGCGTTCGCGCCGTCGAGCCGCCACAGACGCCAGCCCTGCGCCTGGCTGAAGCCGACGAACCACGTGCCGGTGCCGAGCACCGCGTCGCCGAGCGTGGCGCGATCGACCAGCACGCGCGCGGCGATGCTCGTCGCCGCGAAGCCGGTGCGTTCGAGCCGCGCGCCGAGCGGCCCGCCGGCCTCGCCGTGATAGCTGAGCAGGCCGCCGCCCGCGGTCCAGTCGGCCGCATTGCCCGACGCGGCCGTGTAGAACGCCAGCGCGCCGTTGCAGAAGCCGTCGTACACGCCGGTCCCCTGGCCGGTGACGTTGATCGCCGCGTTCGGCGTGGCGTGCGGAAACGGGGCGGCCGGGCCGATCGTCGTGTCCTGCGCGGCGAACCAGGTCATGCTGATCAGGCTCGGGTTGTCCCAGGGGCCGACCGTCACGGAAGGCTCGGCGAACGGGTTGTAAAGCGTGCGCGAGCGCACGCCGTTCGGCGCGGTGGTGCCGAGCGTGCGCAGCCGTGCGCCGTCGTAGGTGATCGACTGGAACTGGCAGTCGAGCGGCGTGAAGAACACGTCGTCGAGCCGCAGCCACGCCGCGCCGCCCGCCGGCAGTTCCGCCTGAATGCCGAGCGTGACGGCGGCGTTCGCGCCGAGGCCCAGCGACGACGGATCGACGGTCCATTGCTGCGGTTGCCACTGGCCGGCGGTGGGCGCGAGGCGCCGGCTCACCTGCGCGCCGCCCGGCGCGGTGAGCGTCAGCGTCACGGCGAAGTCGCGCGCGGTCGCGCCGGGCGGGCTCTTGAACCAGAGGCCGAACAACTGCCGCGCGCGGCCGTCGGTCAACGTCACGGCGCGGGTGAGCGTCGCCGACGCGGTGATCTGCAGGCACGCGGTGCCGCTGGCCGCGTCGTCGCGATAGACGGCCGCGCCGGCCGGCAGGCTCCAGGTCGGCCGCTGGTAGTCCTCGAAACTGTCGTACGCATTACCGCTGGCCGAATTGACGAAGCCCGCGATCCGAAAACGCCCCGCGTCGTCGAACAGCGAAGCCATCGGCCGGCCGGTGACGTCGTGCGACAGCAGCACGTTGCCTTCGCCGTCGCGGGTGTCGATACGCTCTTCCAGCAGCCAGCCCGCGCCGGGCTGACCGCCGTTCCACGCGGCGAACGGCGGCGCATCCGCGTCGACCGCGACCCAGCTGTCGGCTTCCGCCAGATAGGTGGTGCCGTCGTCGCGGGCCCAACTGCGGAAGGTCTGCGCCTTCGCGGCCTGCAACAGCCAGCCGCCGTCCGCCTGCACCCGCGTCGACGCACTGGCCACCGGCGCGAGAATGTGCGCGCTCCACATCGCCGGGTAGACCTCGAAACCGAACAGCGACGTGCGCTGCGTGACGTTGAGCTCGCCCCGGCTGTCGTAGTAGGCGGTCTGCACCGTGGCCGGATAGCCCGAGGCCGCGTTGTACGCATAGGTCATGGTGCGCTCGACGCCCTGCAGGCTCTCGATCGACGTCGCGATCTGCGGCACGGCGTCGTAGAGATTGCGCAGCGCGGTGCCGTTCGCGTCGCTCGCGACCTGGTCGGTGTAGGTCCAGTCGCTGGTGGTGGACGACAGCAGCGTGCCGTCGCGGTCGTACACCGAGGTCGACAACAGCAGGCCGGCGGCGAGCGAATACGCGTCGTCGACGGGCGCGGCCGTACCGCATGCGCCGGCGCGGACGCGGCAATCGTCCGGCAACTGCAGCGTGCGCGCGGGCAGGCCGTTGTAGAAATGGCTCGTGGTCCAGCCGTAGCGCTGCGCCTGCGGCGTCTCGCACGCCTGGTATTCGGACACCGTCGAGAATTGCACGATGCTGCCCGACGGATCGGTGTTGGCCGACACGTCCGCGTACGCATAGCAGCGCAGCATCGTGTCGTAGCCGCTGTCCATCGCCAGCGCGGTCACGACGAAGGCCGCGAGCGGCGCATGCAGCGAGTGATTCGCATAGCGGTGCAGCGTGACGTGGGTCGATGCGTCGATCTCGTTGCCCGACGGGAAGGTCACGAAGCCCGACGGAATCGCCGGCAGCTTGCCCGAGATGGCCGTCTCGTACTGCAGCGTGCTGTTGAGCAGGCGGAACATCTGCTGCCCGGGGAACCGCTCGACCACCGGCTCGCCCTGCGCGTCCCGCAGCAGCCCGCCGTTGCTGAAGAAGCGCACCTGCGTGTCGAGCGGCGCGCCGTCGGCGTCGAGCGTCATGAACGCGAGGAAATCCGGCGCCTGGTTGATGACGGTCGTGCTGTCGAAGCGATCGACGGTGATTTCGCCCAGCCGGAATCCGGCGATCGGGTTCCACGCGGGCCAGACCGAACGGCCGTAGAGGTCGCGGTTCTGCGACAGGAATTCGCCGGCCAGCGTCGGGAAGCCCTGCGTCTGGCGATCCGCGGGCGCCGGATCCTCGTCCTGCAGCAGCTGGGTGACCCAGGGCGTGTCGGCATCGGGATCGAAACTGTCGAGCGCGGAGTAGAGCGCCGACGTCGTGTTCTCCGTCTTCAGCACGCCGAGCGGGTCCCACGCGTACCAGTAGAACTGGCGGTTCGCGTCGCTGCCGGGCGGGTACTGGATGCCCGCGAAGTGGTAGGACCAGCTCACGCCGTCGAACACCAGCACGTTCGGGCCCGAGCCGATCAGACTGTTGCCGGTGATCACGGGGCCGAGCGTCTGCATGAACGCGGGCGACAGGTTCGTGAAGCCCGGGCCGTCGAATACGTCGGGCAGCGGGCGCAACGCGAGGTTGCCGTAGTCGTCGTCCCACGCGGGCACCGCCAGGCGGTAGTCGAAGGCTTTCACCACGCCGCCCGACGACGCATAGCGGTCGATCCACGCGGCTGCCGCGAAGCCCTGGCCCATCGACAGCTGGAAATACGACGTGGCGCCGACGGCCGGAATCGTGATCGCGTCGGTGTCCAGCGTGCTGCCGAGCCGCCACGCGAGCGTCGCCGCATCGCGGACCATCAGGCTGAACCGGCCGCGTGCCGTGTCCGCGTCATAGCAGAACACCAGATAGTGATTCGTGGCCGCCGCCACGTACGATTGCGTATTGATGCTGCCGGACGGGCAGCACGTGCCGCTCGCGAGCGCGGGGGCGACGTCCCAGCCGCGCGTCTGCCAGTTCAGCGCGTAGCGGTCGACGCGGCGATCGTCGTTGTCGATCACGACGAAGAAGTCGGCGCCGTTGGCGATTCGCAACTGGCTGCTGGCGTAGCGGTACGGCGTGGGCGCGCCGGGCTCGCCCGCGAAACGCCAGTCCGCGTTCGCGACCGGCCGGCGCGACGCGAGATAGAGCGTCGATTGCGTGTCGTCGAGGCTCGCCAGCACGAGCACGAAGCTGTCGGCGCTGGTCGTGGCCACCGTCCGGTCGAGATCGAGCGCGCCGTCGAAGCGCTGCCAGTCCGTCCAGGCCGGAATCCAGCGGCCCAGCCACGTGTAGACGTTCACCAGCAGCGCGTTCTCGCTGGCCTCGTACCACGCGACGACCACGTAGTCGGCGCCGTACCAGATGCGCGGCGCGCCCGGCCGGCTCGCGCCGAACGGATTGTCGACGGTGAGGTTGCGCGAGCCCGGATCGACGTTCTCGTCCGCGCCCACGTCGATCTCGGCGTACGTGTAGCGCAGCACGCCGCCGGTGGGCAGCGTCATCGACGTCATCGCGCCCGGGTTCGGCGCGCCGCCGGCATCGAAGTTGTAGTCGAACGCGATGCCGGGGCGGGCCGCGCCGCCGCTGAACGTGTCCGTCACGCTCTTCAGATAGCGTTTGTAGCAGGCGCCGGTGGCGAGCGGATTGGCGGCGTCGCGCGGCGCGAGAAGGGTCAGGTCGTACCAGTCGAAATCGAGGCGCGTCTGCTGCGCGCCCGAGCCGTCGATCACGTCGACGTGGTCGAGATAGCGCGTCTCGTAACGGTCCTGCCACGCGTTCGGCTTGTCGCCCGGCACCTGGGTCGGGTCGCCGTGCGCGGCCAGGTATTCCTTCGGCGCGTCGAGCGAGCGGGTGTCGTAGGTCATCGGCTGCCACGCGAACCGGCACGACCAGCCGAGATCGTTTTCCATGCTCGCGATCTGGCATTCGCGCGTGTAGGTCAACGTGCCGTCGCCGACCGCCTGCTCGATCGTGCTGTACGAAAATTCGATCCAGTGCCCGAGCGTGTTGCGCAACTGCGCGAGATTCCACGCCACCGCATAGCGCTGCTGGTTTTCCGCGCGGCGGCTCGGGCCGACCCAGTTGCCCCAGCGGATGCCCCACTGGATCAGGTTGCGCGCGGCGGCGGCCGCATCCGAGCCGCCGTAGGTGGCGACCGTGCCGTCCGGGCGGACGACTTCCCAACTGTCCCAGGCCGGGTAGTGCGTGATCTGCCAGAACTGGTAGGGCGCCGTTTCATAGGACTGGCCGTCGGTGGTCACGGCGATCGTGCCGTCCGCTTGCCGGCGCAGCAGATGCGAGCGGCGCAGCGGCGCATCGTCGAGGCGCCACTCGCCGGGGCGGCCGGTGGGCGACACACGCGCGTCGCCCGACGGGCGCCAGCCGTATCGCTCCAGCGCGGACGCGAGTGCCGCCGGCACGCGATCGCTCGCGAACGGCGCCGCGCTCGCGGCGTCGTCGAACGCGTCGGCGGCCAGCGTGCCGCGGCCCCACGCTGTCGGGATCGGCACGAGCTGCATCGCCTGGCCCTGGCTCATCAGGTAGTACTGCACGTCGAGCGGGCTGCCCGTGCCCTGCGTTTCCGCGACGATGCGCTCGAGCGGCATGCTCCAGCCCACGCCGAGCGCGCCGCTCGGGTTCGTGAGGTTCCATTGCGAGACCTGGTCGGCGACGTTGCTCTGGTACAGCAGGGTCAGGTCGAACGCCAGCCCGCCACGCGCCGGCAGCGTCAGCAGCTTGAGCGGGAAGGCGAGATTGCCGCGGAACAGGTTCACGGCGGAACCGAAGCTGCCGGCGTCGAACTGGAGCACGCCCAGGGCGGGAATGTCGGCCTGCTGGCTGGCGGTGGTGGACATGGCGACTCCTCGAGAAAATGGTCCCCGGCCCGAACGCCGGGCGGAGGACCACGAAAGGCACGACCGCAAACCAGGCAATGGAAAAGACGCCGCCGCCCATCGCGGCGACGCGGCGGCGAACGCCGCTTATTGCGCCCAGGCAATCACCGACGCGATCAGCGAGCAACTGCTCGGATTGAGCTCGTTGCTGCTGTTGTCGATCAACTGGAGCGAGCCCGTGATGGTCACCGTCGGCGAATTGTTCTGCGTCTGCACCTGCACGCTCGCGCCTACCGTGCGCAGGTGGTGGTCGGTGTTGCCGAACGAGACCGAGTAGCTGGCCACCGACGCGCCGGCCGCAATCACGTTGGTCGGGAAACTGTAGGTGGCCTGGGCCGTGATGACGCCCGAATCGGACGGCTTGGCGTCGCTCAGGGGAATCGAGATGTTCTGCACGTAGACGGACGGCATGAAAGACTCCTGTCGATCGGTAAGGTGGGGAAGACACGCTGCGCGCCGGATGACGCGCACGGGCCGTGCGACTGCCGATTGCCAACTGCCGCGGCGCGGCGGCCCGTCCCGCGCGCGGAACGCGGTTCAGGGCAGGGTGACGCCGTGAGAATCGTTCTCGCCGGTCACGCCCGACTGCGATTCGCTGTTGCGGGTCCAGAAGATGTACAGGTACTTGCGCTCGCCCGGGGCCGGATCGCCCCATTGGTTGCTGGCCGTGAATACGCGCTGGCCGTTCTGGTAGGCCGCCGCCACCTGGCTCGTGACATCGATGGTCGAGTTGTAGACCCCGTAACCGGCATTTTCGATCGTCGTGGTACTCATTTTTATTCCTTCATCAATATATGAAATATCGAAGCGACAGATTTAAGAAAATCCCGAATTGATAATGCATCGCCGGTGAAATTCGGGATCCACCGGATTTTTAAAATGGATATTCCGCGAACATGCCGTCTCGCATTGAAACCCGACGCATGCGCGATGCGATTCGGGTGGGCGACGCGCGTCACGGCACCGCCCCCGGTTCTATCGGAAAACCGGCGGCAGGCCTGCGGGGTCGGATGGCTGAATGGCGGGAATCAACCGTCAGGCGGCGGTTTGGTGGTAGCGGACATGGATGTGGCCCCCGGTCGGATCAAGCCTGTTTTACTTCTCGGTCTTGCATTTCGCCGACGCGTATTGCTGCGCGCCGCTGCAAATGCAACTCTCAGTCCTGTTTTTCGTCGTGCGTTTTTTCGTATTGCATCGATTGCAATGGCAGTAAATACCACGCGATTCGGCATGTCAAGGATGCGTTTATGAAAAGCGTTTGTAATCGGCGGTAATTGAATATGCCCGTTTTTTCGGTGGCTCGGCGGGCGTGGTGGGCGCGCCGTCGCCGGTCGCGCATTCTCCAACGATGCCGATGTGAAGCGGGTGCCCGAAGGGCGACGCGGGGGCTGATTCGTGCCGGTGAACGCCGGCGCCTCAATCGAGCGGCGGCACCGCGCCATCCTGCAAGGTCTTGATGAGCCGCGCACGCCGCTTTTCCAGATCGGCGATCTGACGGTCGATCGCTTCGAGGCGTTCGCGCTGAACCTCGGAGATCTGATCGCACGAACGCGCGCCCTCGATCAGCAGCATGCAGTCCGGAAAGCCGCGAATGTCGTCGAGGGTGAAACCGGTCGCGATCATGCGCTGGATCTGTCTGACCTGCGTCACCGCGTTGTCGGGGAACATGCGGTAGCCGTTGGCCGCGCGCACCGACGCGAGCAGGCCGTGCTCGTCGTAGTGCCGGATCGAGCGCACGCTCGCGCCGGTGAGCTGCGCGAGTTTGCCGATGGTCAGCAGCGGCTGCGGAGGCGGGTTTTTCATGCGGGGCAGGTTAGCACGATTCGCTTGACTCTCACATCAGTGTGAGGGTTGAGACTGTGCGTCCGTTCATGCCTGGAGGAAAAATCGTGACTACCCGAGTGCTGATCCGCTGGCTGCTGGCCGTGGTCTGGTGGGCGACGCCGTTCGCGTTGGCGTACGACGCGGCGGCCGCGCCGCTCAGCTATACCGTGACGTCGACGGACGGCGTGAAGCTGGCCGTCCAGGAAAGCGGCGACCCCGACGGCGTGCCGGTCATCCTGATTCACGGCCTGCTCGGCAGCCGCCTGAACTGGGACGCGCAGGTCGCGAGCCCCGAGCTGCGCGGATTCCGGATCATCACGTACGATCTGCGCGGCCACGGGCTGTCGGACAAGCCGTCCGGCGCGCGGCCGTATCGCGACGGAACCCGCTGGGGCGACGATCTCGCCGCGGTGATCGACGGCGCGCATGCGCGCAAGCCCGTCGTGGTCGGCTGGTCGCTCGGCGGCGTGGTGATCTCGAACTACCTCGCCAGATACGGCGACGGCGCGATCGCGGGGGCCGTGTACGTCGACGGCGTGGTCGAGCTCGCGCCGGGCCAGATCGTCGATCACCCGGACGTGTACCGCGACATGAATGCGCCGGACCTGAAAACGCATCTCGACGGCGAGCGCACGTTCGTCGGTCTGTGCTTCAACCGTCGGCCGGATGCCGCCACGTTCGAGCGGCTGCTCGCCAATGCCGCGATGGCGTCGTGGGACATGCAAAAGGCCATCCCGACGATGTCGGTATTCGCCGCGGCGGGGCTCGGCCACGCGCGCGTGCCGCTGCTCTTCATCTACGGCGGGCGCGATGCACTGGTCGATACGCCCACGACGCTGGCTCGCGCGGCCGAGCTGAATCCGCGCATCGCCAGCAAGGTGTATGCGGAGTCGGGGCACGCGCCGTTCATCGAGGAAGCCGAGCGGTTCAATCGCGATCTGGCCGCGTTCGTGCGGTCGGTGTCCGCGCGATGAAGTCGTGTGCGGTGCGGGCCGGCGATGTCAGTCCGGCGTGGCCGCCGTGTCGCCGGCCGCGCGATCGTGAAAGCGCTGGAACGCATCGAGCAGCCGCGCGCGCAGCGCGGCCAGCGACGGATCGCGCCGATCGCGCGGCCGCGCGATGTCGACGTGGAGTTCGTCGTCGACGCGGTCCGGGTTCGGCGCGAGCATCAGCACGCGATCGCCGAGATACAGCGCCTCGTCGAGATCGTGCGTGACGACGGTCGCGGCCATCCGGCGCCGCTGGACGACATCGAGTAGCAGCGTCTGCAGGCGCATCCGCGTGATCGCGTCGACCGCGCTGAACGGCTCGTCGAGCAGCAGCAGGTCCGGCTCGCCGAACAGCCCGCGCGCGATCACGGCGCGCTGCGCCATTCCGCCCGACAACGTGGCCGGCAGTTGCCGCGCGACGCCGGCCAGACCGACTTCGTCGAGCAAGCGCGCGACGCTCGGGTCGCGTCCGCCCCGCGCACCGGCCGCGAAGCCGACGTTGTCGGCGATCGACAGCCACGGCAGCAGCCGCGGCTCCTGAAAGATCACGCCGACGCGCGCGGACGGCCGGGCGAGCGCGCTGCCGTCGAGCGTCACGCTGCCGCGGAAGTTCGCGTCGAGGCCGGCGACGATCCGCAGCAGCGTGCTCTTGCCGCAACCGCTCGGGCCGACCACGCAGACGATCTCGCGTGGCGCGACCTGCAACGCGATGTCGGCGAGGACCGTGCGATCGCCATACAGCTTGCGGGCGATCCGCCGGTCGAGCAGCGGTGCGGCGAGGCCGGCCGCCGGGCGGCCGGAAGGAGATAGCACGGCCCGCGCAACTTTATGACGCACGCCGATTAATTTATCGGTTTATATCGCTTGGGATTGCCGGGCCTGGAGAACAGAATTTCCGGTGCCGGCAAGCGACGCATGCGACGACGGCCGGAACGCATTCGTTCGACGGCCCGGGCCGCGATGCCCCTGTCGCGGCGGCCGGCATCCTGCAAACTTCGCCGCTCATTCGCCGGCCATCCGGCGACACACTAAGGAATCCGATGAGTTCGATCGACCTGAGCCCCGTTACGCCGGTTTCTTCCCCCATCCGCTCGGCCAGCGACGTCGCGCGCCTGATCAACACGGTCGACAGTTCGGTCAGCCATGCACGGATGATCGTGCTGCTGGCGCTCGGCGGCGTGTTTCTCGACGCGTACGACCTGACGACGCTGTCCTACGGCATCGACGACGTGACGCGCGAATTCGGGCTGACGCCCGCGCTGACCGGGCTCGTCGGGTCGGCGATCATGATCGGCACGATCTTCGGCAGCCTGATCGGCGGCTGGCTGACCGACCGGATCGGCCGCTACCAGGTGTTCATGGCCGACATGCTGTTCTTCGTGGTCGCGGCGATCGCGGCCGGGCTCGCGCCGAACGTCTGGGTGCTGATCGCCGCCCGCTTCGTGATGGGGCTCGGCGTCGGCATCGACCTGCCGGTCGCGATGGCGTTTCTCGCGGAATTCTCGAAGTTCAACGGCCGCGGCAACAAGGCGTCGCGGCTCGCCGCGTGGTGCCCGATGTGGTACGTCGCGTCGTCGGTGTGCTTCCTGCTGATCTTCGGCCTGTACTTCCTGCTGCCGGCCGAGCATGCGGGATGGCTGTGGCGCGCGTCGCTGATCTTCGGTGCGGTGCCGGCGCTCGTCATCATCCTGTTCCGCAACCGCTTCATGAACGAATCCCCGCTGTGGGCCGCGAATCAGGGCGATCTGGCCAACGCCGCGCGCATCCTGCGCCAGTCGTACGGCATTCACGCGCACGAAGCGCAGGACGTGCGACGCGAGCCGAGCCCGCCGCCGGTGCGGATTCGCGTGCTGTTCCGGCGCCCGTATCTCGGGCGCACGATCGTCGCCAGCGTGATGAACCTGTGCATCCCGTTCGAATACACGGCGATCGCGTTCTTCCTGCCGTCGATCCTGTCGCAATTTCTCGGCGCGGGCGTGTTTGAGACGATCGCGGCATCGCTCGCATTGAACGTGCTGTTCGCGTTCACCGGCGGCTTGCTCGGCATGCGTCTCGCATATCGGTATGCGTCGCGTCATGTCGCGATCGCGGGGTTCGCGCTGCAAACGGTCGCGCTCGTCGCGCTTGCGCTCGCAGGCCATCCGCACGGGGCGATCGCGGTCGGTGTCGTGTTGCTGATGCTCGGTACGTGGTTGTTCGCCGAAGGCTTCGGCCCCGGCGCGCAGATGATGATCTATCCGACGCTGTCGTATCCGGCCGCGATCCGCGGCACCGGTGTCGGCTTCGGGCGGTCGCTGTGCGGCATCGGCCAGGCGCTCGCGCTGTTCGTGCTGCCGATCCTGCAAGCCCGCCTCGGCACCGACATGTTCTGGGTCGTCGCGATCAGCGCGGTCACGCCGATCGTGTTCCTGCTGATCGTGAGGTATGAACCGACGGCGCACGACGTCGACGACGAAAGCGCGGCGTAAGCGCTGAGGGGGCGCTCGCCGTTGCCCCGGAAAATACGCACGGCTTCGTCGGACTGCACGAAGCCGTTTGTGCTGAAGCTGAAGCCGGTCGCCGCGCGAATGCGGACAGCCCGGCTTCGACGTTGTTGGACGTGCAGTTAAGCGCTGACCGCTTCGCGCTCGGCCGCGCGCTTGACCTGTTCGATATCGCGAAACTGGGCGGCCGGATGCTCGTCAGGCAACCGCGCCGAACCGCCGAACAATTTTTCGCGCAGCGTGCCCGGCGCATACGCGGTCGGATACACGCCGCGGCGCTGCAACTCCGGCACGAGATAGCGCACGACGTCCTCGAAGGTTTCATGCGCGACCGCATACGCGAGATTGAAGCCGTCCACGTCGGTCGCGGCCACCCATTCCTGCAGGATGTCCGCGACGGTCGCCGCCGACCCGACGAACACCGGGCCCATCCCGCCGATGCCGCCCCAGGCCGCCAGCGCCTCGATCGTCCACGCGGTGTCGCCGCCCGACAGGTGCTCGACCGCCGACACGATCGCGTTCGTGTCGACGCGCCGGACGGGATCGGTCGGCGCGTACTGGCCAAAGTCGATGCCGGTCCAGCCGGACATGAACACCAGCGAGCCGTCGTACGACACATAGCGGCGATACTCGTCGAACTTGGCCTGCGCCTTCTCGTCGGTCTCGTCGACGATCACCGTCACGAGGTTGTAGATCAGCACCTTCGCCGGGTCGCGCCCGGCGGCCGCGGCCTGCGCGCGCACGTCGGCCACGTAGCGCGCGAGCTGGTCGCGGGTCGGCGCGGCGACGAACACGCATTCGGCGTGCCGCGCGGCGAACGCCTTGCCGGGGCCCGACGCGCCGGCCTGGAACAGCACCGGCGTGCGCTGCGGCGACGGCTCGCACAGGTGATAGCCGGGCACGTCGAAGAAGCGGCCCTTGTGGCCGATCTCGTGCACCTTCTCCGGATGCGTGAACACGCGGCCGTCGCGGTCGCGCACCACCGCGCCGTCTTCCCAACTGCCTTCGAACAGCTTGTACAGCACCTCGACGTACTCGGCCGCGACCGCATAGCGGTCGTCGTGCGTGCGCAGCCCGTGATCGCCGACGTTCTTCGCGCCGCTCTCCAGATACGACGTGACGATGTTCCACGCGAGCCGGCCCTTCGTGTGATGGTCCGCGGTCGACAGCCGGCGCGCGAACGTGTACGGGTGCTCGAACGTCGTCGACGCGGTGATGCCGATGCCGAGATGCTCGGTCGCCATCGCGATCGGCGCGGCCAGTTGCAGCGGATCGTTGACCGGGATCTGCGCGGCCTGGTGCAGCGCGTGATAGTTGCTGCCCTTGTACACGTCGTAGTAGCCGATCACGTCCGCGATGAAGATCGCATCGAAGATCCCGTGTTCGAGCACGCGCGCAAGGTCGGTCCAGTAGTCGAGATCCTTGTACTGCCACGAGCGGTCGCGCGGATGCGCCCACAGGCCGGGCGACTGGTGACCGACGCAGTTCATCTCGAACGCGTTGAAGCGGATGGTCTTGCTCATCGCGCGGCTCCGGTTTCCGCACCGGCGCCCGCGCCGTTACCCACGCGCCACACGAACGGCGGCGTGCGGCCGTTGATGATCCAGTCGCCGACGATGCGCGCCTTGTACACGAGCGGATTGTGCGACGACACCGTGCGTGCGTTGCGCCAGTGGCGATCGAGCGCGGTCGTGCTGCGGGTCGCGGATGCGCCGAGCGCGTCGAACAGGCGCGTCGCCGCGCGCAGCACGAGTTCGGACACGACGAGCTGGCTCTGCGCGGATTCGATTTCGGCCGCGACGTTCGCGGCCTGCTCGGCCGCTTCGTCGCCGCCGAAGCGCGCTTCATAGGCTTGCTGAAGCGGCTGCGCGGCGCGCAGCGCGAGCGCGTCGGCCGCATACGCCCATGATGCGATCTCGCCGATTACCTGCTGCAACTGCGCATCGTCGCCGGCACGCTGCGCATTGCCGTGGCTGTACACGCGCGTGCGGTTGCGCACGAGCTCGCCCGCATCGCGCACGATCGCGTGGCCGATCCCGGCCAGCGTCGCGACGTGGAACAACTGGTAGAACGCGGTCTGGTACTTGAAGCGGCGCGCGAAATCGATCACGTTGTCCGCATCGACCGCCGCATTCTCGAAACGCGTCGTGCCGCTGCCGGTGGTGGTCTGACCGAAGCCGTCCCAGTCGTCGTCGCGGATCACGCCGGGCTGCGCGGTCGCGACGGCGACGATCACGTCGCTGCCGTCGTGCGCGCGCTGCGCGAACACGTCGATCCAGTCGGCGAACAGGCTGCCGGTGCTGTAGAACTTCCGGCCGTTCAGCACGAGCCGGCCGTTCTGCTCCGACACCTTCGTGACGGTCTGGCCGAGCGGCACGTCGCCGGCTTCCGACCACGCATTGCCGACGAGCTGGCCGCTCGCGAAGCGGTCGAACCAGGTCGTGCGCCGCGGCCCGGCCGGCGCATTGAGCCAGTCCTCGACGAACGCGAAGTGCCCGCGCAATGCCTGCGGCAAATTGGAATCGGCGGCGGCGAGCTCGGTCAGCAGCCGGAACAACTGCGGCAGCGATGCGCCGGCGCCGCCGGCGCTCACAGGCAAACGTATCGCGCCGAAGCCGGCCGATTTGAGCCAGCCGATCGCCTCGTGCGGCAATTCGCGGCGGCGATCGCGCTCGGCGGTGCCGGCGGCAATGCGCTCGAAGATCGGCCGGAACCGGCTCGCGAGTGCATCGTAATCGGTACCGGTGGAAAGGTCGGGAACTGCGTGCGATGAAGTCATGCGGATTTCCTCGAAGAGCGTGGCCGTTTGCGCCGGGAGCCCAGTATAGGAAGCGCGACGCGGGCGTTCCAATAACGGATTCTCGGATCGTTATCGTCGCTGCGTATTACCGTCGCCGCGCGGCGCGTATCGGCGTTCCTGCATCGATTGCGACGTCAAAACGCGCAATCGCCTTCGCCATTCGCGCATCGTTTGTTATCCAAAGGAATATCGTTTCGAGAATCGCTCGGTTTTCCCGCCCGCGCGGCGCTGCTAGATTGAATGCTTTGACCATTCGACAGGAGAGCCCGATGTCAGACACGAGCGCGACGATTCAGGAACGGCCGGCCGATGCACGAGCGCAGGCGGCCCGTGTGATCGCCGACGACGCGGAGGCGATCGAGGTCGCGCAGGCGCTGGCGCAACGCCTGGCGCAAGGGGCCGCCGAACGCGACCGCGAACGCCGCCTGCCGCGCGAGGAAATCGAATGGTTCTCGCAGTCGGGGCTGTGGGCGATCACGGTGCCGAAGGCATACGGCGGCGCGGGCGTATCGCATGTGACGCTCACCGAGGTGATCAAGATCGTCGCCGCGGCGGATGCGTCGCTCGGGCAGCTTCCGCAGAATCACTTCGGGCTCGTCGACGTGATCGCGCTCGTCGGCACCGACGCGCAGAAGCGTCATTTCTTCGCCGAAGTGCTGAGCGGCAAGCGGTTCGGCAACGGCTTCTCGGAGAAGGGCACGAAGCACGTGCTCGACCTGAAGACGCGCGTGCGCCGCGACGGCGACGACTATGTCGTCGACGGCACCAAGTTCTACTCGACCGGGGCGCTGTTCGCGCACTACGTGCCGGTGCTCGGGCTCGACGACGCGCGGCAGGCATGGCTTGCGTACGTGCCGCAGCCGACGCCCGGGTTGACCGTGATCGACGACTGGTCGGGATTCGGGCAACGCACGACCGCGAGCGGCACGGTCGTGCTCGACGCGGTGCGCGTGCCGGCGTCGCACGTGCTGCCCGCGCAGCGCGTGTCGGACGTGCCGACGCTCAACGGCCCGCTGTCGCAGATCATCCAGGCGGCGATCGACGCGGGTATCGCGAAGGCGGCCATCGACGATACGCTCGCGTTCGTGCGGACCCGCGCGCGGCCGTGGGTCGACAGCGGCGTCGAGCGGGCCGCGGACGACCCGCTGACGATTCGCGAAATCGGCCGGCTGCACATCCAGCGGCATGCGGCCGACGCGTTGCTCGAACGCGCGGCGCGCACGCTCGACGAGATCACGGCAAAGGGCGACGTGACCGAGGACGACGTCGCGCGGGCGTCGGTGGCGGTGGGCGAAGCGAAGGTGCTGACGACCGAGGTCGCGCTGCTCGCGGGCGAGAAGCTGTTCGAGCTGGCCGGCACGCAATCGACGCTCGCCGAGCACAACCTCGACCGCCATTGGCGCAACGCGCGCACGCACACGCTGCACGATCCGGTGCGCTGGAAATATCACCTCGTCGGCAACTACTATCTGAACGGCGCGCGCCCGGCGCGCCATGCGTGGAATTGACACGCGGGCGGCAAGCGGCTCGTCCGGCCGCCGCGTATCGCGCTAGCGGTCGGACGCCAGCAGCGCGCGGGTCAACCCCCGCGCGATGCCGTCGAGCGTGAAGCCCAGTGCGCCGATCACGACGATCACCGCCGTCAGTTCAGAATACGCGAGCCGGTCGCGCGTATCGAGGATCAGGTAGCCGAGGCCCGCGTTGACGCCGAGCATTTCGGCCGGCACGAGCACGATCCACAGGATGCCGATCGCGAGCCGGATGCCGTTGAGCAGCGGCCCCGCGATGGCGGGCAGCACGATGTGCACCAGCAGCTCGCGGCGGGTGGCCGCGAGGCTTGCGCCGAGCTGCAGCCAGCGCCGGTCGATCTGCGCGACGCCGGCCGCCGTGCTCATCAGCACCGGCCACAACGCGGCGAACCCGAGCAGGAAGTAGATCGCGCGATCGCCGATGCCGAACGACATGACCGCGAGCGGCATCCACGACAGCGGCGACACCATGCGCAGAAACTGGAACGTCGGCGACAGCATCCGCTCGACCCATCGCACGCGGCCGAGCAACAGCCCGAGCGGGACGCCGGCCAGCAGCGCCGCGCCGAGCCCGACGCCGATGCGTCGGAGGCTGACGAGCGCGTGTTCGACGAGATGATCGTCCGCGCACAGCGACCGCAGGCTGGCGAGCGCGCTGTCCGGCGCGAACTGCCGGCCGAGCGAGCCGGGCTCGGTCAACGCGTGGATCGCGGCCCACCAGACGACGATCGTCGCCACGAGCCCGGCCACGCCGAGCCATCGCGCGGCCGCGCGTGCCGGGTAGCGGGAGCCGCCGGCCCGGCGCGTGTCGGGTGCGGACGAGCGGCGGGAGGCGAGCGCATCAGACAACGATGATCTCCTCGCGCTGGAACGCGCCCGACTGACCGAACGCGGTCAGCCCGCCGACCGCGTCGATGCTCTTGCGCACGAACCGGTCGTCGACGAGATCCCGGGCCGCGAACGCCGGGTCCAGCGACGCGAGGAAGGCGCCGTCGCCGTCGACCACCGTGCGCTTCAGCCGCTGAACCAGCGCCTCGGTATAGCTCGGGAACGGATACGGCTGGAAGTCGATCCGCTTTGCGTGCCAGTCGGCATGGCGGATCGCGCCGCTCGCGCGATACGTGTCGGCCAGCGACGCCGACGGCACGAGCACGCGGTCGAGCGACGCGAGCGTATGCGGCGAATAGCGGTGCGTGCCGTCCTTCGACAGCAACTGCGCGGTTTCCTGCGGATGCGCGCGCGCCCACAGCTGCGCCTTCACGATCGCGTTGACGACCTTTTGCGACCACGCGGGGCGCTGCGTCAGATCGTGCTCATGCATGAACACGACGCAGCATGCATGGTTCTTCCAGACATCGCCGGTAAAGCGCAGGATCTTGCCGATCTTCATCAGTTCCGCGGTCGCGTTGAACGGCTCCGCGACGATATACCCGGCGATCTGGCGCGCGGCGAGCGCGGGCAGCATGTCCGACGGCGCCATCACGACGAGGTTGACCTCGTTCGCCGCGGGCGTGCCGCGCCGCTTGAGCACGGGCACGAGCCCTTGCTGACGCAGCAGGTCCTGCAGCACGACGTTGTGAATCGAGTACCAGAACGGAATCGCGACGGTCTTGCCGCCGAGATCGCGCAGCGAATCGATGTCGGGCGCGACCGTGATCCCGGAGCCGTTCACGTGGTTCCAGGCGACCACCTTCGCCGGTGCGCGGCTGCCGTAGCGTGCCCAAAGCGTCATCGGCGACAGCAGGTGCACGACGTTGACCTGGCCCGACAGGAATGCCTCGACGAGCTGCGCCCAACTGCGCAGCAGCTTCGGTTGCTCGACGGTCAGGCCTTCGGACGCGAAATAGCCGTTGTTGTGGGCCACCAGCAACGGGGCCGCGTCGGTGATCGGCAGATAGCCGATCCGGACCGGCGCATCCGGTTCGGCCGCGGCGTGCGCGTTCGCCATCGAAAGCAACGGAGCGGCGCCCGTCGCGGTGAACAGGGCCGCGAGCTTCAGCCATTCGCGGCGCGACATCGGAATCTGGCACATGGATAGGCGGGTCAGGTCAGTCAGTTCAGGGAATGAAGTTCGGACGCGTGCGGGCGCTTCATGCCGGCCTGCAACGCCTTCAGGATGTCGATGCGCATCGTGCCGAGTTCGCTGACGAACGCGTCGCGCGGATGCGGGAAATCGACCCGCCACGCGTCGATGAAGCGCCCTTGCGTGCCGAGCAGCACGATGCGATCGGCCACGAGCAGCGCTTCGTCGATGTCGTGGGTCACGAGCACGGTCGCGCAGCGTGTCGTCGACACGATGTTCACCAGCAACTGCTGCATCGCGGCGCGCGTGACTTCGTCGAGCGCCGAGAACGGCTCGTCGAGCAGCAGCGCGTGCGGCTGACGCGCGAGTGCACGCGCCAGCGCCGCGCGCTGCGCCATCCCGCCCGAGAGCTGGGCCGGGCGCAGCGACGCGGCGGCTTCGAGCCCGACCGCGCGCAGCGCCGCGCGGACGCGCTCGCGTTGCTGATCGCGCGTGAGCCGAGCCTGATGCGCGAAGGCGAGGCCGAACGCGACGTTCTTTTCGGTCGACAGCCACGGCAGCAGGCACGGGTCCTGAAACGCGATCGCGATCCGCGGGTGCGGGCCCCGCAGCGTCGTGCCGTCGAGCGACACGGTGCCGGATTGCGGTTGCTCCAGCCCGGCCAGTGCGCGTAGCAGGCTCGACTTGCCGGTCCCGCTCGGGCCGATCAGCGCGACGATTTCACCGCGATCGACCGACAGCGACACATCGGCAAGCACGGGAGTGCGCCGTTCGCCGTCGTAGCCGAGCGTCAGATGGCGCGCGTCCAGCAGCGGCGGCGTCATGCGGCGATGCTCCGCGTCTGCGCGGCGAGTTGCGCCTTCAGTTGCACGACGCTCGGCGTGACGATCGGAACGAACGCCGCTTCGCGCCAGCGTCGCTCGAAGCCGAGCCCCGCGTCGCGCAGGTAGCCGCGGCCGCCGCTCGCCTCGAGTTCGAGGTTCACGGCCGTGGCCACGTGCGTCGCGAGCGCGATGCGCAGCTCGAACAGGCGGTTCGGGTGCAGGCGCAGGCTGCCGTCGGCGATGCCGGACGACAGTTGCGCGCATGCGGCGGCCAGTCCGGCCGCGCAGGATTCGACTTCGGGGCCGAGAATGCCGCGCGTCGTCTCGGCCGCGCGTCGCGCTTCGGCCAGCGCGCGCCGCGCGAGCCCGATCGACAGCCCGCACTGCAAGCCGAGGAAGGCCGGTCGCACCGCCGGCAGGAACGTTTGCGCATCCGGATGGATCAGCCACGCGGTGTCGCTCGGCACGTCGTCGAGATGCAGCGCGGCGGTGTTGCTGCCGCGCAGCGCGATCAGGTCGAGATCCGTGCTGCGTGTCAGGCCGGGCGCGTCATCGGGAATCGCGACGATCGCGGACGGCCTGCCATCGCCGAACGCAACCGCGGCCGCCACGACGAACCGTTCCGTGCGCAGGTTCGTCACCCACGCCATCCTGCCCGTCAGCCGCAAGTCGTCGGCGCTTTCCGCGTGCGGCGTCGCGTCGATCTGAAGCGACTCGATGCCGGACAGATACTTCATCGCGTTCGACAGGCCGCTCGCGCCCGCGCAACGGCCGTCGAGCAGCGCCGGCAGCCAGCGCTCGCGCAGCGCGGCGTTCGGGCTTTGCAGCAGGTATTCGATGAAGCTGCGCTGGCCCCACAGCACGAAGGCCGCGGTGAGCGAATGTTCGGCCACCGCCGCGATGCCCGCGATGGCGTCCGTGGTCGTCCCGCCCGCGCCGCCGAGGCTCGCCGGCACGCCGGTCCGGAACAGGCCGGCCGCCGCGAGACGCGGCACGACGTCCGCTTTCAGCGCGGCGCTCGTGTCGAGCTGCGTGGCGTTCGCGTCGAGCCAGTCGGCGAGCGACGCGTCGAGTGCGGGCGCCGTCAGGCGGCCTGTGTCCGGGGTTCCCATCGGTATGCGGCCAGTTCGGGGTTGAGTTCGTTGCGCGCCAGGTTGTTCGCGAAGTTGCACAGCGTCGCGAGGCTCACGCCCAGCACCACTTCGAGCGCGTTCGCTTCGGTGAAGCCGGCGGCCAGGAATGCGTCGAGCGCGTCGTCGGTCACGCCGCCGCGCGTCGCGATCACGGCGCGCGTGAAGGCCGCGACCGCGTCGAGCCGCGGATCGGCGACCGGCTCGCCGTCGCGCAGTGCGTCGACGTCGGCGCGATCGACATGGGCTTTCTTCAGCGCGGCGGCGGTGTGTCCGGCCACGCAGAACGCACAGCCGTGGACGGCGGCCGCGGTGATCTGCACGGCTTCGCGCTCGGCGAACGTGAGGCCCGCGCGGCTGTTGATCTCCGCGACGGTCAGATAGGTTTCGAGCGCGACCGGCGCATTCGCGAGCGAGCGCACGAGGTTCGGCAGGAAACCGTTCGCGCGCTGCGATTTTTCCAGGAAAGGCTGGCTGGGTGCGGGCGCGGTTTCGACGGTAGGCAAGGGCAGGCGGCTCACAGGATTCTCCGGAGGGGCAGTGAGAGCATTGTCGAGGCGGCACCCCCGCCGGACAATGCGCGAACATCCGCGATTCCTGTGCGTTCGTCCCGCGTCGTGCGTTTCGACGGCGCGCCGGCCCGTCGGCTAGTGCAGGCGCGCCGCCGATTGCGACGCGTCGTCACGCCCGCGCCGCCACGCGCCGGGCTGCATGCCCATCGTGCGCTTGAACGCATGCGCAAAGGCCGACTCCGACTGATAGCCGACGAGTTCGCCCGCACGCGAAATCGGCAGGCCCTGTTCCAGCAGGTCCGCCGCGAGCCGCATCCGCACCAGCGTGACGAACTGCATCGGCGGATGGCCGGACGCTTCGCTGAAGTGCTTGCAGAACGCGGTGCGGGACATGTTCGCGAACGCGGCCATCGAGTCGGTGGTCCACGCGTCGGCGGGTGCGTCGATGATCGCGGCGACGAGCGTGCCGAAGCCGGTCCGCTGCATCAGCGACGCGAGCCCGCTGGCCACGGTATCGTGCCCGGCGGCGTCCCGTACCGCGTAGAACAGCAGCAGTTCGACCAGCTTGTCGATCAGCGGGGACGGCGCGTCGACGCCGTGACGGCCTTCGGCGCGAATCAGCTCGAACAGCCCGCGGATGCCGCGATAGGCGTCGTCGCCGCGCCGCACGATCAGGTACTCGGGGAAGAGCGACACGATCGCGCGCGACACGGTGGAGTGGAATTCGATGAAACCGCAGGCAAGGCCGACGCTGCCGTCGACCGACGCGTCGAGCGGTTGCATCGACCCGCGTCGCTTGAGCGGGTGGCTGCCCGCGACCGCGCAGGCCTGCGGGTTGACCGGGCTCGGCGACAGCCCGTGCGGCACGTCGCGCAACAGAAAGACGGCTTCACCGGCGGCAACCGGAATGCTGTCCCGCCCGTCGGCGAAGTGAAGCCATGCCGATCCATGCAGGAGGATGTGGAAGCTCGCCTTCGCACGGCCGGCGGTGGACGCCTGCCAGTCGCCGCAATACTGGCCGACGTGGAAAAGCTGGCTTTTCGGCTCCAGGCTGGACAGCAGCCAATGGACGACCTTGTCTGTTTGCGCGGACATTCCGATGCTGGAGGATGGGTGACGCGCCCATGCTACGGGCTGCGCCGCGCCGCTCAAACCAACGAATCGTAGAAAGCATTTTCCTGCCGTCGCAATGTCACGCGAGGCGGCGCGGCATCGCGATCGGCCGGAATTCGCACGGCGTTACCCGGGCGCCGGCGATGCAGCCCACCCGCTATGCATGCACCCCCACCCGATACCGCGTGGTCTGTCGATACACGTCGCCCGGATGAACGATCACGTCGTCGCGCAGCCCGTCCATGTTGACCTGATTCGGGAACCCGCCCGCCTCGACGCACAGCGCCGCGTGCCGCACGCACGGCGTGCCGCCGCTCACGCGCAGGCCGTCGAGATAATTGCCCGTATAGAGCTGCAGGCCGCGCTGATCGGTCGATACGGTCAGCTCGCGGCCGCTTTCCGGATCGTAGATTCGCGCGACGGGCCGGACTTCGCGCGCGCCGTTGCCGACGACGTAGCAGTGATCGAAGCCGCGCGCCCGCGCCAGTTGCGCATGCGGCCAGTCGAGGCGCGCGCCGAGCGGCGCGCTTTGCCGGAAATCGAACGCCGTGCCCGTCACGTCGGCCGTGCCGGTCGGGATCAGCGCGTCGTCCACTTCGAGGAATGCGTCGGCGTCAATGTGCAGCAGATGGCCGCGCACGTCGCTGCCCGCGCGCCCGTTCAGGTTGAAGTAGCTGTGATTCGTCAGGTTCAGCGGCGTCGGCGCGTCGGTCCACCCCGTGTAGTCGATCGTCAGCGTGCCGTCGTCGTCGAGCGTGTAGCGCACCTGCACGCTGACGTTGCCGGGGAAGCCCGCGTCGCCTTCCGGCGAATCGAGCCGCAGCGTGAGCCCGCCGCCATCGTCGAGCACGTCCCACCGCGCGCGATGAAAGCCGTTCGCGCCGCCGTGCAGCAGGTTGCCGTTCTCGTTGCGGTCGAGCAGGTAGTCGACGCCGTCGAGCGTGAAGCGCGCGCCGGCGATCCGGTTCGCCCAGCGGCCGACCGTCGCGCCGAGATAGGCGCCGGATGCGAGGTATTCGGCCGGCGTGTCGTGCGCGAGCACGATATCGGCCAAGCGCCCCGTGCGGTCGGGCGCGAGCCACGACACGACGGTCGCGCCGAGGTCGCTGACGACGACGCGCATTCCGTGCGCATTGCGCAGCGTATAGCGCCGCACGGGCTCGCCGTCGGGCAACGTGCCCCACGGCTCGGCGTGCACGCGTGCGACGCCGGGCGTCAGGTATGAGGAATCGGTATCGATATGCATGAGTGGAGGTCGGGTGGGCGGCGGGCGTCAGTTCGTGGCGGCCGCGCGTTCCTGATATTCGCGCGGCGTGCAGCCGAGTTCGCGCCGGAACACCGCGTACATGTATTGCAGCGACGTGAAACCGCAACGGATCGCGACTTCGGCGCTCGACGCCTGCCGGCCGGCAAGCAGCGCCTGCGCGGCTTCGAGCTTGTGGCGCAGGATCTCCTGGTGCACGGTGCGCTGCAGTTCGCGCCGGAAGTGCTCCTCGAGCAGCGAGCGCGACACGCCGACATAGTCGGCGACCTGTTCGGTCTTGATCCCCTGGCACGCGTACTGGCGGATGAAATGCCGCGCGCGCATCACGTGCGGGCTCGCCAGCGGCTGGTGGCGCGTCGATTCGAGCACGTTGATGCCGACCGGCGGCACGAGAATGCGCTGCCCGGGAAAGCGTGCGCCGCGCAGCATCCGGTGCAGCAGATGCGCGGCGGTGCGGCCCATTTCCTCGGTGCCCTGGATGACCGACGACAGCGGAATGCGCGTCAGCGTGCGCGTGAGCGGATCGTTGTCGATGCCGATGATCGCGACCTGTTCCGGCACCGCGATGCCGGCGATCAGGCAGGCCTGCAACAGATGCCGCGCGCGTGCATCGGTCACCGCGATCACGCCGACGGGCTTCGGCAGCGCATGCAGCCAGCCGATCAGTTGCTCGATCGCGTGATTCCAGCCCGACGCGCTCGTCGACAGCCCGCGATAGATCGGCGCGTCGAGCCCGTCCGCGCGCGCGAGCCGGTCGAACGCGAGCTCGCGCTGCTGCGCCCAGCGGTTCTCCTGCGCGACCGGCAGGCTGTACATCGCGAAGTGCGCGAGCCCCGCGCCGATCAGGTGCGTATACGCGAGCGACACGAGCTTCGCGTTGTCCGTCGCAATATATGGGACATCGTCCGGGTATTGCGCCGGGTCCTCGTACGACGAGCCGATCGCGACGATCGGCAGCGGCGAGCCGGCGAGCGCGTCGGCGACGGCCGGATCGTCGAAGTCGGCGATGATGCCGTCGCCGTCGAAACGCTCGATGCCGGTGAGCCGGCAGCGGAAATCGTCTTCGAGGAACAGGTCCCACACGACGCGCGTCGTGTGCAGGTACTGGCCGATGCCGCTGATGATCTCGCGGTCGTAGACCTTGTTCGCGTTGAACAGCAGCGCGATGCGGTGCGGTGTCTGGGCGGAAGGGGCGCGTGTCATCTGGGTGTCGGGGCGCGCCTTGCGGGCGCGGTGCCATTGTCTCCGGGGCGCGCCCGGGACGGCGGCGCGCGGGTTGGTGTACGGCGATTGTAGGACGGAACGCGCGCCGCACGCAGCGGCTGGCAAGAAACATCAAGCGTGCTGCGCAATTTCGCAATTGCCGGGCGGCAGGCGCGGGGGCACGATCCAGCCAACCGAATTCGGCCGCGTGCGTCGTCGCGATGCACGTTGCGCCGCAACAAGAACCTGCACGGAGACGCCATGTCGTATTTCGAACACATTCCCGCGATTCGCTACGAAGGCCCGCGGTCGGACAACCCGCTCGCCTATCACCACTACGACCCCGAGCGGCGCGTGCTGGGCAAGACGCTCGCCGAGCATCTGCGGATCGCGGTGTGCTACTGGCACACGTTCGTGTGGCCGGGCCACGACATCTTCGGGCAGGCCGCGTTCCAGCGGCCGTGGCAGCAGCCGGGCGACGCGCTCGAGCGCGCGCGGCAGAAGGCCGATGCGGCGTTCGAGTTCTTCACGAAGCTCGGCACGCCGTTCTATACGTTCCACGACACCGACGTCGCGCCGGAAGGCGACAGCCTGCGCGAATACGCGGCCAATTTCGCGCGCATGGTCGACTATCTCGGCGAGCGCCAACAGGCGAGCGGCGTGCGGCTGCTGTGGGGCACCGCGAACCTGTTCTCGCACCCGCGCTTCGCGGCCGGCGCCGCGACGAACCCGAACCCCGACGTGTTCGCGTGGGCCGCGACCCAGGTGTGCCATGCGCTCGACGCGACCCACCGGCTCGGCGGCGAAAACTACGTGCTGTGGGGCGGCCGCGAAGGCTACGAAACGCTGCTCAATACCGACCTGAAGCGCGAACGCGAGCAGTTCGCGCGCTTTTTGTCGATGGTCGTCGAGCACAAGCACCGGATCGGCTTCAAGGGCGCGCTGCTGATCGAGCCGAAGCCGCAGGAGCCGACCAAGCACCAGTACGACTACGACGTCGCCACCGTGCACGGCTTCCTCGTGCAGTACGGATTGCAGAACGAGATCCGCGTGAACATCGAGGCGAATCACGCGACGCTCGCGGGCCATTCGTTCCATCACGAGATCGCGAACGCATTCGCGCTCGGCGTGTTCGGCAGCGTCGACGCGAACCGCGGCGATCCGCAGAACGGCTGGGACACCGACCAGTTCCCGAACAGCGTCGAGGAACTGACGCTCGCGTTCTACGAGATCCTGCGCCACGGCGGCTTCACGACCGGCGGGATGAACTTCGACTCGAAGGTGCGGCGCCAGAGCATCGACCCGGAAGACCTGTTCTACGGTCACGTCGGCGCGATCGACGTGCTCGCGCTCGCGCTCGAACGCGCGGCGGTGCTGGTCGAGAACGACCGGCTCGACGCGCTGCGCCGGCAGCGCTACGCGCAGTGGGACGACGCGTTCGGCCGCAAGATCCTGTCGGGCGGCTATACGCTGGAGTCGCTCGCGGCCGACGCGCTCGCGCGCGGCGTCGACCCGCGGCACGTGAGCGGCGCGCAGGAGCGGCTCGAGAACATCGTGAACCAGGCGATCTACGGGCTGCGCTGACGCCATGTACATCGGACTCGATCTCGGCACGTCCGGCGTGAAGGCGGTGCTGCTCGACCGCGACGGCGCGGTGCGCGCGAGCGCGAACCGCCCGCTGACGGTGAGCCGGCCGCAGCCGCGCTGGTCCGAACAGGCGCCGCGCGACTGGTGGGACGCCGCATGCGGCGCGCTCGCCGCGCTCGTGGCGGATGCACGCGCGGCCGGCATCGACCCGCGCGACATCCACGCACTCGGGTTGACCGGGCAGATGCACGGCGCGACGCTGCTGGATGCGCATGGCGACGTGCTGCGCCCCGCGATCTTGTGGAACGACGGCCGGGCGGACGCCGAGTGCGAGGAGCTCGAACGGCTCGCGCCCGCGCTGCGCACGGTGGCCGGCAACGTCGCGATGCCGGGCTTCACGGCGCCCAAGCTGCTGTGGGTGCGTCGGCACGAACCCGACGTGTTCGCGCGCATCGCGTACGTGCTGCTGCCGAAGGATTATCTGCGCTACCGGCTGACCGGCGCGTTCGCGACCGATCCGTCGGATGCCGCGGGCACGTTGTGGCTCGACGTCGCGAAGCGCGACTACGACGATACGCTGCTCGCCGCGTGCGGGCTGTCGCGCACGCAGATGCCGGCCGTGTTCGAGGGCAACGCGGTGACCGGCACGCTGCTGCCGGCCGTCGCGCGCGCGCTCGGATTGCGCGAGATTCCGGTGGTGGCCGGCGGCGGCGACAACGCGGCCGGCGCGGTGGGCGTCGGGATCGTGCGGCCCGGCGACGCGCTGCTGTCGCTCGGCACGTCGGGCGTGTATTTCGCGGTGTCGGACGGGTTCCGCGCGAATCCCGAATCGGCGGTGCACAGCTTCTGTCATGCGCTGCCCGATACGTGGCACCTGATGTCCGTGATGCTGAACGCGGCCGGCTGCATCGACTTCACCGCGCAACTGGCCGGTTACGACGGCGTCGCGGCGCTGCTCGACGATGCGCAGACGAACGCACGCGAGAGCCGCCCGTGGTTCCTGCCGTACCTGAGCGGCGAGCGCACGCCGCACAACGACGTGAACGCGAAGGGCGTGTTCTACGGGCTCACGCCCGACACGCGGCGCGCGGATCTCGCGAACGCGACGCTCGAAGGCGTGGGCTTCGCGCTGCTCGACGGCATCGACGCGCTGCATGCGGCCGGGCTCGCGCCCGACAGCATAACGGTGATCGGCGGCGGCTCGCGCAGCGCGTACTGGACGCAGATGCTTGCCGACCTGAGCGGCCGTGCGCTGACGCTGCGCGCGGGCGGCGAGATCGGGCCGGCGCTGGGCGCCGCGCGCCTCGCCCGTCTCGCGCTCGAACCGGATGCGGCGCTTGCCGACGTGTGCCCGCAGCCGAGCGTCGTCGCGGTGCGCGAGCCCGATGCCGGGCGGCACGCGTGGTATCGCGACGTGCGGCGGCCGACGTTTCGCGCGCTGTACCGTGCGCTCGAACCGGTATTCGCGACGGGCGCCTGACCGGCGGTGCGCCGGCGCGGACCCGCGCGCGGCAGTGACTCGATGCGGGCGGTGCAATCCGGCGGCCGCCCGCGGTTCGTGAGGTGGTTCCATAACAAGGAGTGGAGACATGAAATCCGTGACGCGTCGTACCGTACTGAATTCCCTTGCCGGCGCCGCCGCGCTGGCGGTGTTCGCGTTGGGCACGCCGCTCGCGCACGCGAGCAAGGACAAGCCCGAGATCGGCTTCTGCATCGACGACTTGCGCGTCGAGCGCTGGTCGCGCGACCGCGACTATTTCGTTGCAGCCGCAACCAAGCTCGGCGCGAAGGTGTCGGTGCAGTCGGCCGATGCGAGCGAGGCGCGGCAGATTTCCCAGATCGAGAACCTGATCTCGCGCGGCGTCGACGTGATCGTGATCGTGCCGTTCAACTCGAAGACGCTCGGCAACGTCGTCGCCGAAGCGCGCAAGGCCGGCATCAAGGTCGTGTCGTACGACCGCCTGATTCTCGACGCGGACGTCGACGCGTATATCTCGTTCGACAACGAGAAGGTCGGCGAGCTGCAGGCGCAGGGCGTGTTCGACGCGAAGCCGAAGGGCAACTACTTCCTGCTGGGCGGCGCGCCGACCGACAACAACGCGAAGATGCTGCGCGAAGGGCAACTGAAGGTGCTGAAGCCGGCGATCGACCGCGGCGACATCAAGGTCGTCGGTCAGCAGTGGGTGCCCGAGTGGAGCGCGTCGACCGCGCTGCGGATCGTCGAGGACGCGCTGACCGCGAACAACAACAAGATCGACGCGATCGTCGCGTCGAACGACGGCACGGCCGGCGGCGCGATCCAGGCGCTCGCCGCGCAGCATCTGGCCGGCAAGGTGCCGGTGTCCGGGCAGGATGCGGACCTGGCCGCGGTCAAGCGCGTGATCGCCGGCACGCAGACGATGACCGTCTACAAGCCGCTGAAGCTGATCGCGAGCGAAGCCGCGAAGCTTGCCGTCGATCTCGCGAAGGGGACGAAGCCCGCGTTCAACGCGCAATACGACAACGGGAAGAAGAAGGTCGATACGGTGCTGCTGCAGCCGACGCTGTTGACCAAGCGCAACGTCGACGTCGTCGTGAAGGACGGCTTCTATACCCAGGCCCAGCTGGCGAGCCAGTAAGCGGGCGACGGACGCGACGCGCGGCCGCCGCGACGGCGGCCGCGTTTACTGCGAGGCAATGAACGAATGACGGAACCCTTGCTGACGATGCGCGGCATCGTCAAGGCCTTCGACGGCGTGAAGGCGCTCGACGGCATCGACCTGAGCGTGCGCCCCGGCGAATGCGTCGGGCTGTGCGGCGAGAACGGCGCCGGCAAGTCGACGCTGATGAAGGTGCTGTCGGGCGTGTACCCGCACGGCACGTGGGACGGCGAGATCCGCTGGGAAGGCGCGCCGCTCGTCGCGTCCGGCGTGCGCGATACCGAGCGCGCGGGCATCGTGATCATCCACCAGGAGCTGATGCTCGTGCCCGAGCTGTCGGTCGCCGAGAACATCTTCCTCGGCAACGAGATCACGCTGCCGGGCGGGCGCATGCATTACGCGGAAATGGTGCGACGCTCTGAAGCGCTGCTGCGCGAGCTGCGGATCGACGCGATCAACGTCGCGCAGCCGGTGATGAACTACGGCGGCGGCCACCAGCAACTGATCGAAATCGCGAAGGCGCTGAACAAGCGCGCGAAGCTGCTGATCCTCGACGAGCCGTCGTCGTCGCTGAGCGCGTCGGAAACGCGCATCCTGCTCGACATCGTGCGGGACCTGAAGCGGCGCGGCGTCGCGTGCGTCTACATCTCGCACAAGCTCGACGAGATCGACGCGGTGTGCGACACCGTGACCGTGATCCGCGACGGCCGCCACGTCGCGACCGAACCGATGGCCGCGCTGACCACCGACCGGATCATCGCGATGATGGTCGGCCGCGAGATCCGCGACCTGTATCCGCGCGAGCCGCACGAGATCGGCGACGTCGTGCTCGACGTGCATCACGTCACCTGCCACGACGTGACGAATCCGCGCCGCAAGCGTGTCGACGACGTGTCGTTCAGCGTGCGGCGCGGCGAGATACTCGGCGTTGCCGGGCTGGTCGGCGCGGGCCGCACCGAGCTGATGCAGGCGATTTTCGGTGCGTATCCGGGCGACTGCACGGCGAGCGTGCGGATGAACGGCCGGCCGCTCGCGATCCGCTCGCCGGCCGATGCGATCCGTGCGGGTATCGCGATGGTGCCGGAGGACCGCAAGCGCCACGGGATCGTGCCGCAGCTCGGCGTCGGCCACAACATCACGCTGGCGGTGCTGCGCCGGTTCGCCGCGCGCGGCCGGATCGACGCGGCCGCCGAACTCGACGCGATCCGCACCGAGATGCAGCGGCTGTCGGTGCGTGCCGCGCATCCGTTCCTGCCGATCGCGAGCCTGTCCGGCGGCAATCAGCAGAAGGCGGTCCTGGCCAGGATGCTGCTGGCCGACCCGCAGGTATTGATTCTCGACGAGCCGACCCGCGGCGTCGACGTCGGCGCGAAGGCGGAGATCTACCGGCTGATCTTCGCGCTCGCGAAGCGCGGCGTCGCGCTGATCGTCGTGTCGTCGGAGCTGCCGGAAGTGCTCGGGCTCGCCGATCGCGTGCTCGTGATCGGCGAGGGCGAGCTGCGCGGCGACTTCGTCAACGACGGCCTCACGCAGGAACAGATTCTCGGCGCCGCGCTGACGCCCGCGCGGCGTCCGGCCGAACCCATTGCAGCGAGCACGACATGAACACCGAACTTTCGTCTTCCCGGCCCGTGTCGCCGGACACCGATACGCGCGTCGCGCGCGGCCATCCGCTGCGACGCATCTTCGTGCGCTACAAAATCCTTGCGCTGCTGTTCGCGGTGGCCGCGATCTGGGCGTTCTTCTCGGTGCTGACGGACGGTGCGTTCGTCACGCCGCGCAACCTGTCGAACCTGCTGCGGCAGATGTCGATCACCGGCATGCTCGCCTGCGGGATGGTGTTCGTCATCATCGCCGGCGAGATCGACCTGTCGGTCGGCTCGCTGCTCGGGCTGCTCGGCGGCGTCGCCGCGATCCTCGACGTCAACCGCCACTGGCCGGTGGCGGCGACGGTCCCGGCCGTGCTCGCGCTCGGCGTGCTGATCGGGCTCTTCAACGGCTGGTGGTCGACCTATCGGCGCGTGCCGTCGTTCATCGTCGGGCTCGGCGGGATGCTCGCGTTCCGCGGCATCCTGCTCGGCGTCACGGGCGGCTCGACGATCGCGCCGGTGTCGGACGGCTTCGTGTTCATCGGGCAGGGCTATCTGCCGCGCGTGGCGGGGGACGGCCTCGCGGTCCTGCTGTTCGCGCTCGCGGCGCTGCTGGTGGTGCGGCAGCGCGGCACGCGGCATCGCTACCGGCTCGCGGTCGCGCCGCTGTGGCAGGACGTCGCGAAGATCGTCGGCGCCGGCGCCGTGCTGTTCGCCTTCGTCGCGACGCTCGACCGCTACGGCGGCATTCCGGTGCCGGTGCTGCTGCTGCTCGCGTTGCTCGGCGTGTTCTCGTGGATCGCGACGCAGACGGTATTCGGCCGGCGCATCTATGCGGTGGGCTCGAACCTGGAGGCCACGCGGCTGTCGGGCGTGGACACCGATCGCGTGAAACTCGCGATCTTCGCGCTGATGGGGCTGATGTGCGCGTTTGCCGGCCTCGTGAACACGGCGCGGCTCGCGGCCGGGTCGCCGTCCGCCGGCACGATGGGCGAGCTCGACGCGATCGCCGCGTGCTTCATCGGCGGCACGTCGATGCGCGGCGGATCGGGCACGGTGTACGGCGCGCTGATCGGTGCACTCGTGATGGCGAGCCTCGACAACGGGATGTCGATGCTCGACGTCGACGCGTACTGGCAGATGATCGTCAAGGGCGCGGTGCTGGTGCTGGCGGTGTGGATCGACGTGGTGTCGCGGTCGAGCCGGCGGTGACGGGCCGGCCGGTCGCGTGCCGGAAAAGGGGAGGACCATGGAACGAAACACGATGCGCGTGCCGGGTGTTTCCGTGCGGCCGGCCGGGCCGTTCGCGATGCGCATCGCCGACCAGTGCGGCCGTTCCCCGCCCGACGCGGCCGACTTCGCGCCGACCGACATCATTCGGCTGGCGCGCATCGTCGAGCGGATCAAGCGGGACGGCGCGTAGAAGCGCGCGGCCGTATCCGCGGGTGCGCGCCGACGGCCGCGCGTGACGTCGATGGTGCGGCCGTTCGGCAGCACGATCGACGCGTTTCTCTCTCCCTGGCGGCTCGGTCCCACCGCGAACAACCGGATCGGGCGCTCCTCGTTCGAGGCCGATCCGGCGGCTCGCCCCGTACGATGCATGGCGGCCGTGGCGGCTTCACGTCGCATGCAATACGCTATGCTGTCGTCCTCGACCGCCAGCCTGATCCGATGAAGCGTCCGTCGTTTTCCACCCAACTCGTCATGCTCTGGGCACTCGTCGCGGCGCTGTGCGCGACGCTGGTCGCGGTCGTCTGGGTCACGGCGAGCTCCGCCGAGAGTCAGCAGGTGGCCGGCGCGAAGGCCGCCGGCGCGTCGGCGTGCGAAGCGGTCGCGTCGCGTTACGGCGCTTCCGCGTCGGCGGGCGCCGAGCCTGCCCCCGAACTGATGCACGCGATCCTCGACATCGTGCTCTCGCGTGCCGCGGACATGGAGGGCGGGTTCTGGATGCCCGGCGCCGCGCCTGCCGCGAGCGGCTTTCTCGCGTATTCGTTTCCCACTTATCAGGGCAGCGGCGTCAAACGCGACGTTCCGGAAGCGGAAACGCCGCTGATCCTCCGCACGCTGCGAGCCGCGGCCGCGACGCATGCCGCGACCGCGAACGTCGTCGAAGGCGCGCAGGACGCCGTGATCGCGGCGGCGTGTCCGGTGCGCGGTGGATCGGGGCTGTACGTGTGGATGCTGACACGCGCGCGCCCGCCGCTGGGCCGGCACGGGGAATTGCTGGCAACGGGGCTCGCCGCCGTGCTCGCGGTGATTCTCGCGATCGCGGCGGCGCTGGCCGTGGCGCTGCGCCGATGGAAGCGCAATCTCGCACGGATCGAGAGCGGGCTGGGGCCCGACGGTCGCGAGCATCACCTGCCGTACGTCGGCGAACCCGATCTCGACCGCGTCATCGATGCGTTCAACGAGCGGGCGCGGCGCGCCGACCTGCTGCAACAGCAGGCCGCCGAGCTCCGCACGCGCCTCGCGCAGGCCGAACGCTTCGGGATGCTGGGCAAACTGGCCGCGCAGGTCGCGCACGAGATTCGCAATCCGATGGGTGCGATGCGGCTGAAGGCGGAAAACGCGCTGGCCGGCGACAGCCGGCGGCAGCAGGATGCGCTGCGCGTGATCCTCGCGCAGATCGAGCGCATCGATGCGCAGTTGTCGAGCCTGCTCGCGCTGACGCAGCCGGTGCGTCCGCATGCGACGCGTGTCGACGTCGACGCGTGGCTCGCGCAGGTCGTCGACGCGCACCGCGAGCTGGCGCAGCGGCAGGCGATCGACTTGACGCTGTCGCTCGCGGGGCAGGGCGAACGGCTCGCGTGGCCGTCGGATTTTCCCGCCTTCGATCCCGACCAGATGCGGCGCGCGCTCGACAATCTGCTGCTCAACGCGCTGCACCACGCGGGCGCGGGCGGCGCGGTCACGCTCGCGGCCGAACGATATCCGTTCGCCGGGCGCGACTGGTTGCGCATCACCGTGTCGGACAGCGGCCCCGGCGTGCCGGCCGCGCAGCGCGAGCGGATTTTCGAGCCGTTCGTGACCGGGCGCGCGGACGGAACGGGCCTCGGTCTCGCCGTCGTCCGCGAAGTGGCGGCGGCGCACGGCGGGCAGGCGCGGCTCGACGAGGGCGCCGCATTCGTGATTGAAATTCCATGGCAAACATCCTCATAGTCGACGACGACGCGGCATTTCGCGACGGCCTCGCCGAAACGCTGGCCGATCTCGGCCATCGGGCCGTCGAGGCCGCATCCGGCCGGGCCGCGCTGAGCGCGCTGCGCGACGGCGGCAACATCGAATGCGTCTTTCTGGATTTCCGCCTGCCGGACCTGGACGGGCTGGCCGTGCTGGCGCAATTGCGCGACGATCCCGCCCTGGCCGCGATGCCGGTCGTCATGCTGACGGCCCACGCGACCAGCGACAACACGATCGAAGCGATGCGGCTCGGCGCATTCGATCATCTGACGAAGCCGATCGGGCGCCGGGACATCGCGCAACTGCTCGAACGCATCGTGTCGGCGAATCAGCCGCCCGCGCTCGCGCCGGTGGAAGGCGGTTTCGCGGGCGAACCTTCGGCGGACCGGCCGCGACTGCTCGGCGTGAGCGCCGCGATGCGCGACGTGCAAAAGCAGGTCGGCCGGGCCGCGATGAGCGACGCGACCGTGCTCGTGACCGGCGAGACGGGTACGGGCAAGGAAGTGGCGGCCCGCGTACTGCATGCCGCATCGGCACGGCACGCGGGGCCGTTCGTCGCCGTCAACTGCGCGGCCATCCCGGCCGACCTGCTCGAAAGCGAGTTGTTCGGGCATCGTCGCGGCGCGTTCACGGGCGCGCATGCCGATCGCGCGGGGCGCCTCGTCGAGGCCGACGGCGGGACGCTCTTTCTCGACGAGATCGGCGACATGCCCGCCGCGATGCAGGCCAAGCTGCTGCGCGCGCTGCAGGAGCGCCAGGTGACGCCGCTCGGCGCGGATCGAGCGACGGCGATCGACATTCGCGTCGTGGCCGCGACGCACCGCGACCTCGCCGCGGCCGTCGCGAACGGTACGTTCCGCGAAGATCTCTTCTATCGGCTGAACGTCATTCCGCTGCACCTGCCGCCGCTCGCCGATCGCGTGGCCGACATTCTTCCGCTCGCCGCGCATTTCCTGGGTAGCGCGGCTGGCATGCGGCCGTTGCACCTGACGAACGACGCGCAACGGGCGTTGCTCGATCACCGCTGGCCGGGCAATGTCCGCGAACTGCGCAACGTGATGGAGCGCGCGGCCGCGCTCGCTCCCGGGCCGGCCGTCAGTGCGGCCGATCTCGGCCTGCCCGCCGTGCCCGCGCGCCAGCCGGGCGCCGATGCGGTGCCGGCGCACCTGCTCGACATGCCGTTGCCCGATGCGCTGGCGACGGTCGAGCGCGCGGCGATCCTGCGTGCGCTCGAGCGCGCGAACGGCAATCGCGCGGAAGCCGCGAGGCAGCTCGGGATCGGCCGCCAGTCGCTCTATGCGCGCATGGCGAATCTCGGGATCGAGCGCGACGACTAGGGCGTGTTCACGCTAATAACGGGCTTGCGAACGTGCCTTTCCGCCCGTCCCCCAAGGGGACTTCCTTTGGGCGCGTGCAAGGAGTAAGGAGCGCCGTTTGGCCGTGCCAAACAAGCGACGCACGACGCCGCAATGTGGGCGGAAAGGCACGTTCCCCTGTCTGAAAAATGCATTCGTGGGGCTGGCCCCCAGAAGGGCCGATCGCTGCGTCATGCTCCTCGCGAATACGTCGAGTATTCGCTTCGTCGCAATCCTCGCGCTCGGCCCTTCTGGGGGCCAGCGCAAGCCCGTTATTAGCGTGAAAACGCCCTAGGCGTCGAGTCGCGCGGTTTCCACTGTCGGAATGGCCGACAGCCGGTGAAGCCACGTGTCGGAAAACCCGACACGTTGGGCGTACGTCGGCGCTCGGCGCACGGCCGCGCGGTGCGTCGCGGGTTGGCACGGGTATTGCGGATATCGATGCATCGCAACCCGTCGCCGGAACCCGTCATGAAGCCGTACCCGCCTGTCGTTCGATCGCGGCCGCGAGGCCGCGCCGCCGTTCGCCGTTCGTCTCGCATGCTCTGCGCCGCCGCGTTCGTTGCCGTCGCAACGGTCAGCGTGGCGCAGGTGCCGCCGGCACCGCGCGCGCAAGACCCGGCCGGCGCCATGCCGCCTCCGCCTCCGTCCGGGCCGCGTGCGCTTTTGCCCGTCGGGCCCGGCAACGACACCGGATCGGATGCGCTGGTTTCCGGCACGCTGTCGCGCCTGACGATCAATCCGGAAGGGACCGTCGACGGCTTCGTGCTGACCGACGGCACGCTCGTCCGTCTGCCGCCGCATCTCGGTTCGCAACTGGCTGCGCTCGTGCGGTCGGGCGAGCGTGTCACGGTGGCCGGCGAACGGCGCTTCGACGATGAAATCCATGCACGCGTCGTCCGCAACGACGGCACCGGCGCGTCGCTGTCCGATCAGCCGCCCGCGCCCGTCGCGCCCGTGCCTGCCATGCTGCGCGGCGTCAACCTCGCGCGCCTGAGCGTGTCCGGCGTCGTGCGCCGCGTGACGCACGCGCCGCGCGGCGAGCCGGACGGCGTGATGCTCGACGGCGGCGCGATCGTCAAGCTGACCGTGCCGGCCGCCCGGCAATTCGGCGCGCTGCTTGCGCCCGGGGAGCGCGTGGCCGCGATCGGCTACGGCACGCGCAACGCATACGGCGAAGCGCTGCAGGCCACGGCGTTCGGCGCGCCGGGCCATGTCGTGAATCTCTATGACGATGTCGCGCGCTGAAACGCGCGGCGCCGTTCCGCAATCCATCGAAAGGAGTCCTGTCATGCACTGGATCGATCCCGCCTGCCTCCCCGAAACGCGCGGCCGCGTCACGCAGTTCCTGCTCGATCCGCACGGAGAAATCGACGGCCTGATCCTGAACGGCGACCTGCAGGTTCACGTGCCGCCGCATCTGGGCCGCGAACTGGTGCGCCATGTCGCGGTCGGCGACCGCATCCGCGTGCGGGGCGTCAAACCGCGTCGCGCGGCGATGATCGCGGCCGTGCAACTGACCGGGCGTGGCGGCGTCGACATCGTCGACGCCGGGCCCGAGCACGCTGTCCCGAAGCCGCCGCGACCGGCTCGACGGCCGATGGAATTCAGTGGAGAAGTCGCGTTCGGGCTGTACGGCCCGAAAGGCGAGTTGAACGGCGCGTTGCTGACGAGCGGCGTCGCGTTGCGTCTGCCGCCGCATGCGGCGGCAGCATTGCACGACTACCTGCAGGCCGGCATCCATGTGCAGGCGTGGGGGCACGGCGTCGTCACGCCGCACGGCGCGACGCTCGACGTGAGCGACATTGCCGAGCTCGTCGATGCGGATGTCGCATGACCGTGCGGCGACCGTGAGACCGGCACGCGCGCTCGAAGCGCTCAATTTCTTCCTGGCCGACGTGCAGGCCGGCATCGGTCCGTTCATCGGCGTCATCCTGCTGTCGCGCGGCTGGGGCGCCGATGCGATCGGCACGGTCATGACGCTGGCCGGGCTCGCCGCGATGGCCGCGACACCGTTGGCCGGCGCGCTCGTCGATGCGGTGCGCGCGAAGCGGGCGCTGATCGTCGTGGCGACCGCGGTGACGGCGCTTGCGTCGCTGGCGCTGATGTTCGTGCGCGGCTATCCGGCGGTGGCGGTGTCGCAGATCCTGGCGGCGGTCGGCGGCGCGGTGCTCGCGCCCGCGGTCGCGGGCGTGACGCTCGGCATCGTGCGTCGGCAGGGTTTCGACCGGCAGTTCGGGCGCAACCAGATGGCGAACCATGCCGGCAACGTCGCCGGCGCGGCGCTCGCGGGGTGGCTCGGCTGGCATGTCGGATTCGACGCGGTGTTCGCGCTCGTCGCCGTGTTCACGGTCCTTGCGGTTGGGAGCACGTTGGCGATTCCCGGGCACGCAATCGATCATGCTTGCGCACGTGGTCTCGAGCCTGATGGCCGCGCGCCGGGAACGGATGCTGCGCATCCGCATGCGTTGGACGCGGCGTCGACGTCGCGCGTCGGCGGCCTGCGCACGCTCGCCGAAAACCGGCCGCTGGTACTGCTCGGCGCGTCGCTCGCGCTGTTTCATCTCGGCAACGCCGCGATGCTGCCGCTCTACGGGATGGGCGTCGTCGTCACGCATCGCAGCAACGCGAGCGCGTTCACCGCGCAGACCATCGTCATCGCGCAGTGCGTGATGATCGCGGCGGCCTGGCTCGCGCCCCGGCTGATTCGCGCGCACGGCTACTGGCGCGTGCTGCTGTTCTCGTACCTCGTGCTGCCGGTGCGCGGGGCGGTCGCCGCGGCGTGGATGAGCGAAGCGGGTGTATGGCCGGTGCAGATGCTCGACGGCATCGGCGCCGGCCTGCAAAGCGTGGTCGTGCCCGCGCTCGTCGTTCGCCTGCTGCATGGCTCCGGCCGCGTGAACGCCGGGCAGGGCGCCGTCGCGACCGCGCAGGGGATCGGCGCGGCGCTCAGCCCCGTGCTCGGCGGCGTGCTCGCGCAGCACTTCGGCTATCCGGTCGCGTTCGTCGTACTGGGCGCCGTGTCGACGGGCTCGCTCGCGCTGTGGCTCGGTCATGCGCGATCGCTGAGCGGCGCGTGCGGCAAGCCCGCCGATCTATCGGCGACATCATCGTGAAAGCGATTTCGATTTCCATGCCTGTGTCGACTTGCCCATGAATCCTGTTTCGCTTGCCTGGCTGATTTCCGCGCTCGCCACCGCGGGCGTCATCACGCGTCCGTTCGGTTGGCCCGAGGCCACGTGGGCCGTGAGCGGCGCGCTGCTGCTGGTCGCGTTGAACCTGTTGCCCGTCGCGCAGGCGCTGGACGCCGTCGCGAAAGGGGGCGACGTCTACCTGTTCCTGACGGGCATGATGCTGTTGTCCGAGGCGGCCCGCCGCGAGGGGCTGTTCGACTGGGTCGCGACGCGCGTCGTCAATCTCGCGCAGGGCTCGCCGCGGCGATTGTTCGCGCTGATCTACGGGGTCGGTGTCGTCACCACGGTGTTCCTGTCGAACGATGCGACCGCCGTCGTGCTGACGCCCGCGGTTCTTGCCGCCGCGCGCCGCGCGAAAGCCGACCCGATGCCGCTGCTGTACAGCTGCGCGCTCGTCGCCAATGCCGCGAGTTTCGTTTTGCCGATTTCGAATCCGGCGAACCTGGTGCTGTACGGCGCGCACATGCCGGCGCTCGGCGTATGGCTCGCGCATTTCGCGGCGCCGTCCGTCGCGTCGATCGCCGGTACGTTCGTGATGCTGAGGATCGTGCAGCGACGGGCGCTTGCCGGCCGCTGCGAATCCGGGCTGCCGGTGCAGCCGCTGACGGGCGGCGGGCGCATCGCGCTCGCGGGCATCGCGGCAACGGCCGTCGCGCTGATGGCGGTGTCGGTCCTCGATCGCCCGCTCGGGTTGCCGACCGCGCTGGCGGGTGTCGTCACGGTCGCATGCGTGGTGATGCGGGATCGCGCGGCGTGCGTGCCGATCGTTCGCGCGATTTCATGGAGCGTGCTGCCGCTCGTCGCGGGGTTGTTCGTCGTCGTCGAGACGCTCGACCGGACCGGCGCGGTGCGCGTACTGGCGGGGCTGCTGCACGCGTTGATGCAAAGCGGAGAGCACATTGCCGCCGCCGCGGCCGGCGTCGCGGTCGCGCTCGTGTCGAACGGGGTCAACAACCTGCCTGCCGGGCTGATCGCGAGCTCGACGATCCAGGCTGCGCACAGCCCGCAAACGGTGATCGATGCGATTCTGATCGGCGTGGATCTCGGCCCGAACCTGTCGATCACCGGATCGCTCGCGACGATCCTGTGGCTGGCGGCGATCCGGCGCGAAGGGTTGCAGGTCGGTTTCCGCGCATTTCTCGCGATCGGCGCGTGCGTGATGCCGCCTGCGTTGCTGCTCGCGCTGGGCGCGCGATTCGTGGTCGGCGGCTGACGCGCGATGCGCGTCGCGTCAGCCGTCCTGGTCGTGCTAGAACGAGTAGGCGAGCGACGCGAACAGGCTGCGCGGCGCGCCCGGCGTGACCCACAGGCTGTTGTACGAGCTGACGTACGTGGTGCGATTGAACAGGTTGTTCAGCACGACCGACGCACGCAGGTGCTTGTTGACCTGAAGATAGCCGTTGAGCTGCACGGTCGCGTAGGCCGGCAGTTCGAAGCCGTCCTGCGTGTTGGCCGTGTTGCCGGCCCGGCGCCCGACGTAGATCACGCCGGCGCCGGCGCCGGCCTTGTCCGCGAACGGCAGGGTCGTCTCGTACATCAGCAGTGCGCTGCCGCTCAGCCGCGGTACGTCGACGAGGCGCGAACCGGGCGCGAGCACGGTGTCGCGCGTGACCTCCGCATCGACGTACGCGAGATTGGCGATGCCGCGCAAGCCGTGTCCGAGGTCGCCGCTCCATTCGAATTCGATGCCGCGGCTGCGCACTTCGCCGGCCGCGCGCGAGAAGCCGGCATTCGCCGGATCGGCGGTGAGCACGTTGCGCTTGGTCACGTAGAACGCCGAGACGGTCGTGAGCGAGCGCGCGCCGGCCCATTTCGCGCCGGCTTCGTAGCCGTGGCCCTTTTCGGGATCGAACGCGTTGCCGCCGACGTCGGCGCCGTTGTTCGGCCGGAACGAATACGCGGTGTTCGCATACAGCGACAACGCGGGGCTCATTTCATACACGACGCCGAGACGCGGGCTCACCGCGGTCTGCAACTGGCTCGTCGTCACGCCCTTCAGGCGGTTGTCGATCGACTGGTGGAAGCGATCCCAGCGCAGCCCGGCCAGGATTTTCCAGTGCGGCCCGAACGCGAGCGTGTCCTGCGCGTAGACGCCTTGACCGTCGTCGCGTTCGAGCAGGTTGGTCGCGGTGCGCGGCGTCGGCGCGGGCTGGCCGTAGACCGGATCGAAGATGTCGATCGCATACGGCGCCGCGGCGCTCGGCGTGGAGCGCGTGACGAACTGATCGTAGTTGAAGCGGTACGCATCGACGCCCATCACGAGCGTATGGCCGATGCCGCCCGTGCGGAACGCGCCGGTCGTCTCGAGGCGGCCTTGCAGGTCGTTCGAATGAAACGCGACTTGCCGGTAGCGGCGCCACAGCGTGCGGCCGTCCGGCTGCAATGCGAACGCTTCGGACGAGCGTCCCGACAGGTCGGTGTTGCGTTGCGCGACGCCCGCGTTGATCGACCAGCCTGAATCGATGCGATGCTCGAGCGTGAACTGGTGGCCCGTGTTGCGCACGTCATAGTCGCCGTCGCGCGGCTCGCCGAGAAAACGCGACGCGGGGATCACGCCGAGCTGCCCGTTGACCGCCAGCACGCCGCGATCGAGCGGCGCGCGCTGACGCGCACTCTCGAATTCGTAGTGCAGTGTTGTGTCCGCGCCGATGTCCCAGGTGAACGACGGCGAGAACAGGTAGCGTTTGCTTGACACCGTGTCGCGAAAGCTGCCGTTGTTCTCGTTCATCGCGACGAAGCGGTACGCCAGCGATTTCGTGACGGGGCCGGTCGAATCGAGCGTCTGGCGCAATGCGCCGTAGCTGCCGGCCGACACGCCGATGGTGTTCGCGCGGGTGAACTGCGGCTGCTTCGTCGTATAGCTGATGATCCCGCCCGGATCGCCGCGGCCATACAGTGCGGACGCCGGCCCCTTGAGCACTTCCATGCGCTCGAGGTTCACGGTGTCGCGCGGCACGCTCATGCCGCGATTCCACGAAAAGCCGTTGACCAGGTAGTCGGTGCCGGACGTGTTGCCGTCGCCGGCGAAGCCGCGCACCGCGTAGTTGTCCCACAGGCCGCCGAAGTTGTTCTGGCGCGAGACGCCCGCGACCCAGTCGTAAAGATCGTCGCCGCGCGTCGCGGCCACGGTCTGGATCAGCTTCGTATCGACGCTGCTGACCGCGAACGGAATCTCCATCACGTCCGCCTCGCTGCGCGTCGCGCTCGTCGATTCGCGCGTGCGGAACGGCGCCGTCGCGCGTTGCGCGGACACCTCGATGGTCGGCAGCGCCGTTTCCTGCGCGTCGGCGGCGCCCATGCCGGCCGTGCCGACGACGATGGCCATCGGTGCGGCCGCCCAGTTCCTCCTGCTCATACTCCTCCCTTTTGATGTGCTTCGCGTTCGGGCACGGCGGGCGGCCTTGCGCCGACATCTGTGTTCCAAACAGTACATTCGCGCGGCAATTTAATGCAAATGAGAGGCATTTGCAATCGTAATTTTGAGATTGAGTGCGGGAAGCAAAACGGCGCGCCCGACGGATGCGATCGATCTGATGTGTCGATTTCGTTAAATTCCGAATTGTGGGAAATATGTCGTTGGTTGATGGAGGCTGAACAGTTCGCCTGTCTTGTTACTTGCAGAATTGAACGGTGAGATTACGGGTAAACGCGGGCCTCGATGGAGTGCGAAATTGAAACTGGATGGTTTGACAAATCCCGTAATTCGGGATTACAGTAAAAACACTTCAGCCAAACCCGTCGAGCAGCCGCATGAACATTCCAGCGTTGAACAGCGATATCGAAGCAACAAGCGGGGCGAGCGTCGTGCTCACCACGGCGCGTGATGCCGGCGTCGACGTCTGTTTCGCCAATCCCGGCACGACCGAGATGCCGTTCGTCGGTGCGCTCGACACCGTGGCGGGCATGCGCTCGATCCTCGGGCTGTTCGAGGGCGTGTGCACCGGCGCCGCGGACGGCTATGGCCGCATGGCCGGCAAGCCCGCGATGACGCTGCTGCACCTCGGGCCCGGCCACGCCAACGGCATTGCCAACCTGCACAATGCGCGCCGCGCCCGCACGCCGATCCTGAACATCGTCGGCGATCACACGCGCGAGCATCTGAAGTACGACGCGCCGCTGACGTCCGACATCGAATCGCTCGCCCGTCCGGTGTCCGTGTGGTATCGCAGCGTGGCGCGCGACGCGGACCTCGCGACGGATACGGCCGACGCGATTTCGGCCGCGATGGGCGCGCGGCGCGGCGTCGCGACGCTCGTGCTGCCCGTCGATCTCCAGTCGGCCAAGGTGCGCGGTGCTGCGTGGCCCGCCGTCGTGCGCCCGGCCGCGGTGTCGTTCGATGCCGCTCGCGTCGAACAGGTTGCCGATCTGCTGCTCGGCGGCCATCGCGCCGTCCTGCTGATGGGCGCCCGCGCGCTGTCGGCGCGCGGCCAGCGTGCGGCGGCGCGCATCGCGGCGGCAACCGGTGCGACCTGCTTCAGCGAGACGTTTCCCGCGCGGGCGGAGCGCGGCGGCGGCCTGCCGGACATCGACCGCCTGCCGTATTTCCCCGAGCCGGCGCTCGCGGCGCTGGCCGGCCGGCGCGTGGTGCTGGCCGGCGCGCTCGCGCCCGTCACTTACTTCGGCTACGAAGGCATTCCGGGCGAACTCGCGCGGCCGGAGGACATCGTGACGCTGGCGGCGCCGGGCGACGCGGCGGACGACGCGCTGGAGGCGCTGGCCGATCGCATCGGTGCGGCGGCAACGAATGACGATGGCGTGCGCGTCGAGCGCTGGCGCGTGGAGGACGGGCCGCTCACACCGCAGGCCGTCGGCCGCGTGCTCGCGAATGCACTGCCCGACGATGCGATCGTGTCGATCGAGGGCGGCACGTGCGGCTACCCGTTCGTGACCGCGTCGGCACGCGCGCGCCGCCACACCATTCTCACGAACACGGGCGGCGCGATCGGCCAGGGGCTGCCGGTGGCGCTCGGCGCCGCCGTCGCGTGCCCGGCGCGCCGCGTGTTCGCGCTGCAGTCCGACGGCAGTGCGCAGTACACGATCCAGTCGCTGTGGACGATGGCGCGCGAGCGTTTGCCGATCGTGATGCTGATCGCATCGAACCGGCGCTACGGCATCCTGCAGACCGAGCTCGCGCGCAGCGGCCTGCCGGCCGACACGCCGCACGCCAGCCGCCTGACGCTGCTGGACGATCCGCCGATCGACTGGCTCGCGCTGTCGCGCGGCTATGGCGTGCCGGCCCAACGCGTGAGCGACACGCATGCGCTGGTGCAGGCGCTCGACGGCGCGCTCGCGCGCACCGACGGGCCGACGCTCGTCGAAATGCGGTTGTCCTGATCGCGTCACGCGCTCGTTTCCTCAATCCCGACTCTCACCTTTCATCGACATGGATCTGCAACTGCACGGAAAAGCCGCGTTCATCACCGGCGGCAGCATGGGCATCGGCAAGGCCGTCGCGCTCGAACTGGCGCGCGAAGGCGTCAACGTCGCGATCGCCGCGCGACGCATCGAACACCTCGAAGTCGCGGCCGCCGAGATTCGCGCGGCGCTCGCGCCGCTGGGCAGCGCGGCCGGCGCCATCGTGCCCGTCACGGTGGACACGACCGACATGGCGTCGGTCGAAGCGGCGATGGCAGCGAGCGTCGAGCGCTTCGGCCGGCTCGACATCCTGCTGAACGGCGCGGCGCACCCGGGCGGGCTCGTGCGGGCGGAGCTGGAGCATGCCGATCCGCAAGGGTTGCTGCAGGACATCGATATCAAGGTGGTCGGCTACCTGCGTTGCGCGAAGGCGGCCGCGCCGTACATGCGGCGCAACGGCTTCGGCCGGATCGTCAATATCGGCGGCCTGACCGGCCGCGGCAGCAAGCAACTGTCGGGCATGCGCAACGTGGCGATCGTCCACCTGACCAAGACGCTGTCCGACCAGCTCGGCCCGTTCGGCATCACGGTCAACACGATTCACCCGGGCGTCGTCGAAACGCCGCACATCCACGAGCTCTACGAGACGGAGGCGCGCAAGCAGGGGCTCACGGCCGCGGAGGTCGAGGCCAACTACGTGAAGGTCACGCCGATCCGCCGCGTGCTGCAGCCGGAAGAAATGGGGTGGATCGTCGCGTTTCTCGCGTCGCCGAAGTCCGGCTCGATCACCGGCGAATCGATCGGCTGCGACGGCGGGCTCACGCGCGGCATTTTTCTCTGACACGAGGAGCATTTCATGACCGCAACCGTACTGGTCGCCACCGCGGGGCAAGGCATCCTGCGCTCGAACGACGACGGCAAGACCTGGCATCGCCTCGGGCTCGCCGAACCGATCGAGTTCGACGGCATCGTGCGCTCGCTCGCGGTGGATCCCGCGACGCCGTCGCGCGTCTATGCCGGCGCCGATTCGGGGCTGTGCATCAGCGAGGATGGCGGCGCGCACTGGTTTCGGCCGGACAACCTGCTGAACGGGCAGACGGTCTGGTCCATCGCGATCGATCCGGCGAACCCGGCGGTGCTCTATGCCGGCACCGGCGCGCCGTCGCGTGCCGCGCTTTACAAGTCGAGCGACGCGGGCTTGACCTGGGCGAGAACGGCCCCCGAGCTGCCGGAGTTCTGCTCGGGCGTCAACCGTCCGCGGCTGCTGACGATCTGCGTGGATTCGGACGACAGCAGCAACGTCTGGTACGGCGTGGAGGAGGGCGGCGCGTGGCGCAGCCGGGATGCCGGTGCGAGCTGGGCGCGCGTGGACGGCCCCGGCAGCGCGATCCGCAACAGCGACATTCACGCGATCGCCGTGCTGCCCGCCGCGCAAGACCGGCCGAAGACCACGGTGCTGCTGACGGTCAACGCCGTGTACGTGAGCGAGGACGACGGCCGGACCTGGGACGGCAAGCTGTCGCGCGACCGCTTCGACGGGCTGTACTACACGCGCACCGTCGTACAACTGCCGGAGCCGGAAGGCGACCTGCTGATGGCGATCGGCGACGGCACGCCGGGCACCCGCAGCCGAATCTACCGCTCGGCCGATCGCGGCCACGCGTGGCGCGAGATGGACCTGCACACGCCGCCGAACTCCACGTTCTGGGCGTTCGGCGTGCATGCGGCCCGGCCGGCGCTCGTCTATGCGGGCACCAAGTATGGGCACCTGTTCCGTTCGAGCGACGGCGGCCGGAACTGGATCAAGGAATGGCGCGATTTCAGCGAGATCACGGCGGTGGCGTGGACGCCGTTCGAGGCGCCGCTGGCCGCCCACGCGCAGTCGACCCACTGAGCGGAGCGAACGATGACACCGTCCGATATCCGGCAACACGCCGAGCGCGCGAACGCGAGCGGCCTGCCGCTGCCGACGCCGCGCGTGCAGCGCACGCACCTGTCGCTGTTCGTGCGCGACCCCGTCCGTTCGAGCACGTGGTACGCCGAGGTGCTCGGCATGACGGAAACCGCGCGCGGCGAGCAGTGGGTGTTCATGTCGTTCGGCCAGAAGCACCACGACATCGCGCTGATTCGCGCGGCGTCCGATGCGGAGCTCGGCACGATCGGCCTGCAGCACTACGGCCTCGAGATCGCCGGCGGGCTGACCGAATTGCGTCGCCTGTACGGGATGCTGCTTCGCCGCGGCGTGCCGATCGTCAAGATCACCGATCACAAGGTCGGGATCGGCGTGTATTTCACGGACCCCGACGGCAACCGGCTCGAATTCTTCTGCGAGACCGTCACGGACGACGAAGAGGGCAAGCGCGTGCTGCATCGATACAACGCGCCGAGCGATCCGTTCCAGCTCGAACCGTTGTTCGACTGAAGCGCCGCGTCTCAATCCGCATCATCGACGTTTTATAAAGGAATACTGATGAGCAAGACCGCCAATTTCGAAGGCTTTCATATCCGCAAGTGGTACACGCAGATCGAGGATTCGCTCGCGAACGAAACCGGCCAGCTCGCGGATGGCGAGCCGCTGCGCAAGATCGTGATCGCCGCGGCCGTTCACAACCCGTACGCGGGACGATTCAGCGAAAACCTCGACGATCTCGTGCGCCCGTCGCCCGCGCTCGGCAAGGAATTCGCGCGACGCATCGAATCGCTCGCCGCCGGCCGCGCGATCGAGAGCTACGGCAAGGCCTGCCTGGTCGGCTCGGCCGGCGAATACGAACACGGCAACGCGTTCCTCACGTCGATCTTCGCCGAGCCGATCCGGGCGGCGCTGGGCGGCGGGAAAGCGTGGGTGCCGTCGAGCGGCAAGCGCGGCCCGATCAATACGGTGATCGACGTGCCGCTCGCGCACAAGGATGCGCTCTACGTGCGCTCGCACTACGACACGGTGACGTGCCTGTTTCCCGATGCGCCCAACGACGACGAAGTGCTGGTGATCTTCGCGTTCGCGACGCGCGGCCGGCTGCATGCGCGGCTCGGCGGCCTGAAGGCGAGCGAGATCGTCGGTCGCGACGGTCTGGTCTGATCGCGCATGCCGGCCGGGGAGCACATGATGAACGCGGCATCCGCCAGGGATGGATGGATCGACAACGATGGATTGCGGCTGCACTACGTGAGCTGGGGGCGTGACGATGCGCCGGCCGTGGTGATGCTGCACGGCTTGCGCAGTTACGCGCATACCTGGGCGAGCGTCGCCGATGCGCTGGTCGACCGCTACCGGGTCGTCGCGCTCGATCAGCGCGGGCGCGGGCTGAGCGACTGGGATCCTCGGCGGGACTACTACGCGGCGGCCTACGTGCGCGATCTCGACGCGCTGGTGCGGGCGCTCGACCTGCGACGGTTCGTGCTGGCCGGGCACTCGATGGGCGGGGCCAACGCGTTCGTCTACGCGGCGGCACGACCGGAGCGGCTCGCCGGTCTCGTGATCGAGGACATGGGCCCCGGTGCGTCGGCCGGATCGCCGGGTTCCGAGCGCATCAAGCGCGAGCTGCGGGACACGCCGGACGCGTTCGCGTCGTGGGACGACGCGCGCGCGTTCTGGCGACGCCAGCGGCCGAACGTCGCGGAATCCGCGCTCGACTCGCGCCTCGCACACTCGCTGAAGGCGGACGCGCGCGGCCGGATCGTATGGCGGCACGACGCGCAAGGGATCGCGGCGGCCCGGCTGGCCGCGACACCGGCGCAACTCGTCCATCTTTGGCCGCTGATCCTCAATCTGCACGTGCCCACGTTGTTGTTGCGCGGCGGAGACTCGGATTTCCTGTCCGCGGACGTGGCGGCCGAAATGGCGGCCGCCAATGCGGAGATCGAACGGATCGACATACCCGGCGCGACGCATTACGTGCACGACGATCGGCCCGATGCATTCAATCACGCGCTGCGCACCTGGCTCGATCGTCTCGACGACGCCGCATGGCGCGCGGGAGGCGCCGGCGAATGAAAGCGAACAACCGGAACCGGACCAAGGTCGCCATCGTCGGCGCGGGGCCGAATGGTGCGGCCATGGCCAACCTGCTCGGCCTGTATGGCGTCGATACGATCATCGTCGAACGCGAGGCGCGGATCGTCGAGTTCCCGCGTGCGGTCGGCATCGACGACGAGGCGCTGCGGCTGTTTCAGACGGCCGGTCTGGCCGACGAGCTGAGCCGCGACATCATCCAGAACGTGCCGCTGCGCATGTTCAAGGCGAACGGCGAATGTTTCGCCGACATCCGTCCGTCGATACGCGAGTTCGGCTGGTGGCGACGCAACATCTTCATGCAGCACCTGGCCGAGCGTACGCTGCGCGACGCGCTGGCGCGCTATCCGCACGTGTCCCTGCGCACGGGCGAAGAGGTGGTCGGCCTGGAGCAGGACGACGAAGGCGTGACGCTTCAGGTGCGTGCCGCCGACGGGCGGCAATACGAACTCGATGCCGACTACGTGGTGGCGGCCGACGGCGGACGCAGCCCCGTGCGCGAGATGCTCGGCATCAGGCTGGCCGGTACGACGCATCCGATCAAATGGGTCGTGGTCGACGTGAAGAACGCGCAGCTCGACCAGCCGTGTACCGCGCTGAACTGCGACCCGCGACGCCCGAACGTCTGCATCTATCTGCCGTTCAACTACCGACGCTGGGAATTTCTCGTGTTTCCGCACGAGGACGAAGCGGCGATCGCGCAACCGGAGTCGATCCGCGCGCTGATCGAACCGTACGTCGACGACGTCGATCGCATCGAGATCGTGCGTGCGCGCACCTACACGCATCACTCTCGCGTGGCCGAACGTTTCGTCGCCGGACGCGTGGCGCTCATCGGCGACGCCGCCCACCTGAGCCCGCCGTGGATCGGCCAGGGGCTGAACGCGGGGCTGCGCGACGTGGGCAATCTCGCATGGAAGCTCGCGGGGGTCGTGAACGGCACGTTGCACCGGAGCGTGATCTCGACGTACGAATCGGAGCGCCGCGATCACGCGAAGGCGATGATCGATCTCGCGGACACCTTCGGCGCGATGCTGATGCCGACCAGCCGTCTGGTCGCGTTCCTGCGCGACCGGTTCCTCGGGCTCGCGCGCCATGCGCCCGGCCTGAAGGATTACGTGCTGCAGATGCGCTTCAAGCCGATGCCGAGCTATACGCACGGGATCGTGGTCACCGGCGCGTCGGGCGCCGTCGGGCGCATGATCGTCCAGCCCGACGTCGAAACGGCCGACGGCGCCCGTCGCAAGCTCGACGACGTGCTCGGCCCGTGGTTTTCGGTCATCGGCTGGCGATGCGACCCACAGGCGTGCCTGAGCGACGACGATCGCGCGTTCTGGGCCGCGCTGGGCGCGAAATTCGTGCAGATCGTCCGTTCGCGCAGCGGAACGTGCCGCGAGCAGCGCATCGCGAGCGCGCACGGCAGCGAGTGCGTCGAGGACGTCGACAACGCGATGGCCGAATGGTTCGACAGGCACGCGGGGCCGCTCGTCGTCGTCCGTCCGGACCGCTATGTGGCGGCGCAGACGGACGCGGCCGGCATGGCGGGCGTGACCGCGGCATTCCACGCGTTTGCGGCGCGACAACGGGAGAGCGCGCATGTTTGTTGAGCAACGCACGTACACGCTGGTGCCGGGCGGCGTCGCCGAGTATCTGCGGCTGTACGCGGAATGCGGTCGCGCACCGCAGGAGCACGCGCTCGGCACGATGGTCGGGTGTTTCGCGACGGAGATCGGACCGCTGAACCAGCTCGTCTATCTGTGGGCGTTCGATTCGCTGGACGATCGTGCCCGGCGTCGTGCGGTGCTGATGGCCGATCCCGAATTCAGGACGTTTCGCGGCAAGGTCCGGCATCTGCTCGTCCGGCAGGAAAACCAGATCCTCCGACAGGAAATCGGCGGCCTGCTGCGCGCACCGCCATCGGCCGCGTGATGCGATCGTCGCGTTGCCCGGCCCATCGTGCAGTTTCTACCGAGGTATCCGTCTTGATTCCGTTTACGCCCTTGACCTCCCACATAGCACCCGATGTGCGGCGCGATTACGCGTCGCTCCATCTGTATATCGACGGCCGGTTCTTTCAGGCCGACGGCCGGCGCACGCAGCCCGTTCTCGATCCGGGCACCGGCGACGTGCTCGGCGACCTGCCGCATGCGACGCCGGCCGATATCGACGCCGCGGTGCGCGCCGCGCATCGCGCGTTCGCGACGTGGCGCCGCGAGTCGCCGCTCGCGCGCTCGGACATCCTGCGCCGCGCGGCTGCGCTGGTGCGCGAGCGCGCCGACGCGATCGGACGTCACATCACGATGGACCAGGGCAAGCCGCTTCGCGAGGCGATCGCCGAGGTCGTGTCGTCCGCCGAGCAGCTCGAATGGCACGCGGAGGAAGGACGTCGCACGTACGGCCGCGTCGTGCCGTCGCGCTCCCCGGACGTCGCCCAGACGGTGCTGCGCGAACCGATCGGCGTGTGCGCGGCGTTCTCGCCGTGGAATTTCCCGTTCAGCCAGGCGATGCGCAAGATCGCGGCGGCGCTTGCGTCCGGGTGCACGCTGGTGCTGAAAGGGCCGGAGGAATCGCCGAGCGCGATCGTCGCGCTCGCGCGCATCTTCCACGACGCCGGATTACCCGCGGGCTGCCTGAACATCGTCTGGGGCGTGCCGGCCGACGTGTCCAGGCAACTGATCGAGTCGCCGCTCGTGCGCAAGATCTCGTTCACGGGTTCGGTGCCGGTCGGCAAGCAACTGGCGGCGCTTGCCGCGTCGCACATGAAACGCATGACCATGGAACTAGGCGGCCATGCGCCGGTGCTGGTCTGTGCGGACGCCGACGTCGAACGCGCGGCGACGATGCTGGCCGCATACAAGTTTCGCAACGCCGGGCAGGTCTGCGTATCGCCGACGCGTTTTTTCGTGCAGCGCCCGGTGTTCGACCGGTTCGTCGCCGCATATCTCGAGGCGGTCGGCAAGATCCGCGTCGGCTACGGGCTGGAAGAGGCGACCACGATGGGGCCGCTTGCGCATGCGCGACGCGTAGCCGAGATCGACGCGTTCGTCGCCGACGCGAAGGCAAAAGGGGCGGAGATTGCCGCAGGCGGGGCGCGCCTGCCGACGGCGGGGCCGGGGCACTATTTCGCACCGACGGTCGTGCTGGGGCCGGCGCGTGATACGCGGCTGATGAACGAAGAGCCGTTCGGGCCGATCGTCGGGATCGTGCCGTTCGACGCGCTCGACGATGCGCTCGACGAAGCCAACCGCTTGCCGTTCGGCCTCGCGTCGTACGCGTTCACGACGTCGGCGCGCCATGCGCACCGGATCGGCCGTGCGCTCGAAGCCGGCATGGTCAACATCAATCACTTCGGCATGGGGCCGGCGGAGATCCCGTTCGGCGGCGTGAAGGACAGCGGCTTCGGCAGCGAGGGCGGAACGGAGACGTTCGACGGCTACCTGGTCACCAAGTTCATCACGCAGATGAACTGACCGCGCACGTGGGCGTTTCGGATGCGGCATCGTTCGCGATGCGATGCCGCGCGAATGCTCAGGTGGCGTCGCCGATCCGTGCGGTGGCGTCGATCAGGAGCTTGCCGAGTACGTGTTCGTCGAACAGCGCGAAGTGTTCGGCGCGAAAGATCAGCGACAGGCTGCTGTTGACGTCGCCGCTGCTGGCCGTGCGAATCGGTGCGGCGATGCCGACGAACCCGGCGTCGAGCTCGCCGCGCGAGATCCAGTATCCGGCCTCGACGATCTGCTGGCAGGCGCGCCAGAACTGCGTCCAGTCGGCGGCGAACTCGCCCAGCTCGGCGTTGTGCCGTTCGTGCAGGCGCTTCAGCCGCGCGCGCGACATCGCGGCGACGATCACCTTCGACGACGCGCCCTGGAACAACGGCATGATGCGGCCGCGGCCGAAGCCCAACTGCAGATTCTCGGCGCCGGTCTCGTGCATCACGTTGATGATCTGCTCGTCGAACAGCGTCGAGACGAGCGCATCGCCGCCGGTGACCTGAACCAGTTTCTGGATGACGGGTTTCGCGGCGGTGAGCGTCGGGTCCGACTGCCGCATGTTGTAGTCGAGATGGATGATGCGCGGGCCCAGCGTATAGCGGCCGTTGGTGCCGACGAGCAGGCCGACGGACGCCAGTTCCTTCACGTAGCGATAGCACGTGGTGCGCGAAAAGCCCATGTGTTCGGCGATTTCCTCGGCGGTCATCGACGTCGCGGACGAAGAGAAGACGTCGAGGATGGACAGCATTTTGGTGAGGCTCGACATGACGTGATCCGGGATTCAGACGGCTTGCGGCAATGGAACGGGAAGGACGCACGCGCTGCGGGCTGCCGGGGTGCGGCACGGCATGCGCCGCCGCGGGCGACAGGCCGTAGTCTAACTTATGTCGTGCGGGCGGCGACCGGGACCACGGCGGCGAATGGGCGCGGTGCGGGCCGGCCGCGTCGGGGAGGATCGTTTCACCTTGAATGATATGGATTCCTATTTTAATGGAAGAAATCGCACCCGGTCGAGGTTGCCGCCGAGCCGGTCGGATCGCGCGCGCATCGGCCGGGAAGTTTCGATGAGGAGAAGACGATGAAAGGGTGGTTTCGGATGATGGCTTTATGCGGCTGCGGAACCGTCGCACCGACGTTCGCGCAATCGAGCGTGACGCTCTACGGTTCGCTGGACACGGGCGTGACCTATACGAGCGACGTGGCGTCCGCCCCGCATGGCGGGCGTCAGGTCGCGTTGCAGGCCGGCGTGTCGCGCAACGACGTGTGGGGCCTGACGGGCAGGGAGGATCTCGGCGGTGCCGGCTACGCGGTGTTTCGGCTCGAAAGCCAGTTCCAGACGTCAGACGGCGCGCTGACCGTGCCGGGCTCCGCGTTCAGTTCGCAAGCGTACGTCGGGCTCGGTGGCGACTGGGGGACCGTGACGCTCGGGCGGCAGTTCGATTTCGTCGGCGATCTCCTGCCGGCGTTCGCGATCGGTGCGAACACGCCGGCCGGCCTGCTCGCGTGGGGCTTGCCGGCGAACGCATCGGCGGGCGGCGCGCTCGACAACCGTGTATGGGGCGTCCAGGTGAACAACGCGGTGAAGTACGTGAGCCCGTCATTCGGCGGATTGTCGTTCGGCGGCATGTGGGGGTTCGGCAACGTGCCCGGGACGGTCGCGCGCGGCAGCGTGCAAAGCGCGATGCTGTCCTACGCACAGGGCGCGTTCAGTGCCGCCCTCGCTTATTTCGGCCAGCACGACGTGACCGCCGGCGGCAATCTGCGCAATTTCTCGGTCGGGGCCGGCTACAACGTCGGTCCGCTCCGCGTCTTCGGCATGGTGTCGGACGTGCGGATCAGTGCCGCCGCGCCGCTGCGGGCCACCACTTGCGACGCCGGGCTGACCTATGCCGTCACGCCGTCGTTGCAACTGGGCGGCGGGTTCCAGTACCAGCAGCGCGGCGGCGACGTCGGCTCGGCCAATCAGGTCACGTTGAGCGCCGACTATTCGCTGTCGAAACGTACGGGCCTGTACGCGGTATTCGCACGCGGGCACGACGGTGCTTACGGCGCCCAGGTCGAAGCGGCGCTTGGCGGGCCGGCGTCCGGTGCGGCGCAGACGGCGGTTCGGCTCGGCGTGCGGCATCAGTTCTGACGGTTCGGGAAAGCACGGGCTGCCGCGCACGCTGCGAGCCCGTGTGGTCCGCCGGGTTCAGAAGCGATGCATCATCCCGACGCGCAACGCCAGCTGATTGCGGCCCGACGACTGCCCGGCCGTGCCGAGCACGTGTGCGTAGTCGAAGTCGGTGCCGGTATTGCCGGTTGCATGCTGATACGCGCCCTGAATGTACGTCGAGGTCCGCTTGCTGAGATCGTAGTCGAGCATCATCGATAGCTGGTGCCAGCTCGGCGACGCATCGCCCGCCGCCGTCGCGACATGTGCATGCGTGTAGGTATAGGCCGCGCCGAGCCAGACGTCCGGCCGGAAGAAATACTGGCCGTTGACCTCGAAGTTGTCGAATTTCCACGCGTGCTGCGAGCCTGCCGCCGGCTGGTTCGCGAAGTAGAGATTCAATTCCGGGTTGGTCACGTCGACATGCGAATACGCGGCGGACAGCGTCAGCTTGTCGCTGAACTTGTACGATGCGCCGGCATCGATGTTCTGCTGCGAGCGGCCGCTGAAAACCGTATCGTCGCTCGACAACGCGCCGCCCGCGGTTGCGCCGCCATTGTCGGCCTTCAGGTACGCGACGGCAGCGGAAAATGCGCCCGCCTGGTACTGCACGGCGGCGCTGTACACGCGGTTCCGCGCGAAGCCGCCCGCCTGATTCGCGAGCCCGTACAGCACTTCGCCCTTGAAGCCGCCGTACATCGGCGACACGTACTTGATGCTGTTCTGGATGCGGTAGTCCCAGTCGGCGTTGTCGTTGTCGTACGGATGCGCGCCGAAGTCGCCGAGCCAGTTTCCGGTGGCCGTGAAAGGGCTCCATATGTCGAGCGTGGGATCGTACTGGCGGCCGAACGTCAGCGTGCCGAACCGATCGGAATCGAGCCCGACGTAGGCCTGCCTGCCGAACATCCGCGACGTGACCCCGAGCGCACCGGTGCTCGCGTTGAAACCGTTCTCGAGCTGGAACAGCGCTCTCAGCCCGCCGCCGAGGTTCTCGGTCCCTTTCAGGCCCCAGTTGCTGCCGACGGTATCGCCGCTGACCATCTGGTAAGCGTGGCTGCCGCCCGCGTTGCTCGTGAAATTGACGCCCTCGTCGATCAGGCCGTACAGCGTCACCGTGCCTTGCGCATGGGCCGTCAGGCCGAAACCCATGGCGCTCGCGGCCGATACGGCCGCCATTATCTTTTTCATCGTCGATCTCCAGGTGTGGGCGGCCCACGCGGCGCGGTTTCCGACGGCGTGCGACGGCGCCGGACGCGTGCGGCGGGTCCGCTTGTCGTTAGTAAAACGAAATATTTATGGTGAAGAAGATCGGCCCGCCGCGATCGGGCGGACCGGATGCGGAAGCTCACCGGGCGCGAGGTTTCCGCGTGGCGGCGTTACAGCATTCGCCGCAGCACGTCGTTTTCCGGGTTGCGGTCGAAGAATCGGTGCTTCAGCGCGCCGAGCACATGCAGCACGACGAGCGCGAGCAGCGTGTAGGCGAGCGTCCTGTGCAACCACTGAAACGCCTCGAACCAGTGGTCGTTCTTCGGCAGCAGCTCGGGTACGCGGAAAAAGAAGAACGGCACGCCGTCGCTCTGCGTAAACGTGCTCGACATCGAATAACCCATCAGCGGCACGACGATCGCCAGCGCATACAGCAGGTAGTGGCCGATCTTCGCGAGCTTGCGGTCGAGCGTCGGCAGGGTCGAAGGCAGCGGCGGCAACGGCTTCATCGAACGGATTGCCAGTTGCGTGACGACCACCAGCAGCGTGAGCACGCCGAATTCCTTGTGCGTCGGGTAGTACCAGTCGAACTTGGCCGGCAGGTTGTCGTCGAGCCGGACCATCGTCCAGCCGGTCCAGAGCTGCGCGCCGATCAGGATCGCCCTGACCCAGTGCAGCAGTCGAAGCGCGAGCGGGTATTTCTCCACCGTGAATGCAACGGCCCGGTTTTCCATTTGACTTGTCTTCCTTTAAAACGAAACGGGAACAGGCGGGATGCCGATCGTCGACTTCGGCGCCCCGCGGCGATCGTCGTCGAACCGAAGCCGGACGGCGACGCGCACGAACCTTCGACGAAAAGCCCGTGCGCCGGGCCGGTTCGCGCTCAGGCGATCGCCAGCGAATCCGCGCAGCATTCCTGCAGCGCTTCGCGCAGCGTCACCGCGATGAAGTCGGCTTCGTCCTGCCGCAGCGTCAGCGGCGGCGACATCACGACCTTGTTCGCGATCGCGCGGACCAGGACGCCGCGCCGGCGCGCGGCATCTGCCACGCGGGCGGCGAACCCCTTGCCCGGATCGAGCGGCGTGCGGCTGGCCTTGTCGGTCACCAGGTCGAGCGCCAGCATCAGCCCCTTGCCGCGGACGTCGCCGACGGTCTCGAAGTCTGCCTTCAGCGGCAGCAATTGCTCGAGCAGGCGCTGGCCGACCCGCGCCGCATTGCCCGGCAGATCCTCGGCCTCGACGATGTCGAGCACCGCGAGCGACGCGGCGCAGGCGAGCGGATGGCCGCTGTACGTATAGCCGTGCATGACCACGTGCGAGAAGCCCGCCCCATGTTCGATCGCGTCGGCGATCCGCCCGTTGTACAGCGTCGCGCCGAGCGGCACGTAGCCGGCGGAAATGCCCTTGGCGACGCACAGGATGTCGGCGGCGACGCCCCAGCCGCGGCTGCAGAGCAGGCTGCCGGTGCGGCCGAAGCCGGTGACCACCTCGTCCGCGATCAGCAGGATGCCGTTGCGGTCGCATACGGCGCGCACGCGAGCCCAGTAATCGGCCGGCGGGACGATCAGGCCGCCGGCGCCCTGCACGGGTTCGGCGACGAACGCGGCAATGGTCTGCGGGCCGTGGAACGCGATCGTTTCCTCGATCTGCCGGATGCAGTGCTCGACGAGCTGTTGCGGATCGTCGCAATTCCACGGATTGCGATAGAGCCACGGCGTGTCGAGCAGCACGCAGCCGGGCAGCAGCGGGCCGTGATTGTAATGGTAGACGCCGTTGCCGCCAATCGACGTGCCGCCCATGTGCACGCCGTGATAGCCGTTGCGCAGCGACAGGAATTTCGTGCGCGACGGCTCGCCCGCGGCGACCCAGTACTGGCGCGCCATCTTGAGCGCGGTCTCGATCGCGTCGGACCCGCCGCTGCCGAACATGACCCGCTGCATGTCCTCCTGCGCGAACATCGCGCACAGGCGGTCGGCCAGATCGTAGACGCGCGGATGGGCGACGCCGTCGAAGGTCTGGTAGTACGACAGTTCGTCCATCTGCCGGGCGATCGCGCTTTTCACTTCCGGCCGGTTATGCCCGACGTTGACGTTCCACAGGCCGCCCACGCCGTCGAGCATGCGGTGGCCCTCGACGTCGTACACGTAGTTGCCGTCGCCGCGCGCGATGATCACGGTGGGAGTCGTATGCCCGGCGGCCGCCGAGCTCATCGGGTGCCAGAATCGTTTTTGACGCTTTTGATAGTCCATGGTGTCTCTCGTCTCTCTTGCGAAGTGCTTGAACAGGGTTGTGGCGCGGTGCGCGCCGTCGGGTCACAGGGCTGCGGTGACGATCTTTTCCTCGAGGTACGCATCGAGCGCGGCCTTCGACAGGTCGCGCCCGATCCCGCTTTGCTTGGTGCCGCCCCACGGCAGGCGTGCGTCGATCGGGCTCCACGCGTTGATCGCGACCGCGCCGACGTCGAGCCGTTCGGCGACGCGGTGCGCGGTGCCGACGTCCTGCGTCCACACCGAGGCGGACAGACCGAACGGCGTGTCGTTGGCGATGCGAACGGCGTCGTCCTCGGTGTCGAACGGCATGACCATGCCGACCGGGCCGAATACCTCGTCGCGGGCGATCCGCATGCCCGGATGGACGCCGCCCAGAATCGTCGGGCGCATGAAGCACCCGCGCGGCGGCACCTGTTCGTCGCCGGCGAGCATCACCGCCCCTTCGGCGAGCGCGCCGTCGACGAGCGCTCGCACGCGTGCGAGGTGCCGCGGGTTGATGAGCGCGCCCATCTGCACGCCGGGCTCCGATGGCGGACCGACGCGCATCGCCCGGGCCGCGTCGGCAAGCCGTTCTTCGAGCGCCTGGGCGATCGAGCGGTGCGCGAGCACGCGCGAGCCGGCCGCGCACGTCTGCCCCTGGTTCGCGAACATGCCGGCCATCAGCGACGGAATCGCACGGTCGAGATCGGTGTCCGCGAAGACGATCTGCGCGGCCTTGCCGCCGAGTTCCAGCGTGACGCGCTTGAAGGTCCTTGCTGCCACGCCCGCGATCGCGCGGCCGACTTCGGTGCTGCCGGTGAAACTGATCTTGCTCACGAGCGGGTGCGCGACCAGCGCGGCGCCGACTTCCGCGCCCACGCCGTGGACGATGTTGACGACCCCGGCGGGAAGGCCGGCTTCGCAGACGAGTTCGCCGAGCCGGGCGACGGCCAGCGGCGTGTCCTCCGACGGCTTGACGACCACCGGGCAGCCGGCCGCCAGCGCCGGCGCGAGCTTCCACACGGCGATCATCAACGGCGCGTTCCACGGGATGATCAGACCGGCGACGCCCACCGGCGCACGCCGCGTGTAGCTGAGCGTCGGGCGGCCCATGAAGCCGTCGGTCGGAATCGTGCGGCCCTCGAGCTTGTCGGCCCAGCCGGCGAAGTAGCGCAGCGTGTCGATGCACATCGGGAGGTCCATCATGCGCATCTCGGCAAGCGGACGTCCCTGTTCGACGGCCAGCAATTCCGTCAGCGCATCGGCGTCGCGCTCGACCAGGTCCGCCAGCCGAAGCAGCCAGCGGGCGCGGGCCGCGCCGCCCGCGCGCGCCCAGGCGTCGTCTTGCAGCGCCGCGTGCGCGGCGCGCACCGCGCGATCGACGTCCTCGGCGGTCGATGCGGGCACGGCGGCCACGTAGTCGCCGGTCGCCGGCGCCAGTTTGTCGAAGGTGCGGCCGGCCGCTGCGTCGCAATGCCTGCCGTCGATCAGATTCTGAATTTTCATCATGGTGTCCGTGTTTCCAGGGGCGAATCGTCGGGCGGAACGGGGCGGCGGCGGGGGCGGCCGCCGCCGTGCTGCTTCGACGTCGCCTTTACTGTATGTCGATGGAATCGCGCGCCTTGTCCGCTATCGGCAACCGTTGCGGCGCGATCGGGATAGGGAATACCCGTGCCGGCGCGACACGTCGCATGGCGCGTGGGCGGCGGGAAAGCGTCGGGGCGGCGACGGGACGGCGGTGCGGCACCGTCCGGGCGGCGGTTATTGGACGGCGCGTCCGAGTGCGCGGTACAGGTCGGGGTCGCTGCGTTTCAACCGCAGCGCGGCGCGGATGCCGAGCGCGCCGACGGCGGCGAGGAAATACGGAAACATCGCGACGAAGGTCGAATCCGATCCGCTCAGCACCGACAGGTTGCGCACGACCAGCACGAGGCAGGCGCCGAGCGCGATCACGCTGACGAGCGGCGCGATCAGGCGGTGCACGAGGCTGGCGTCCCGATGGTCGCGCGCGAAGAACGCGATCACCGAGGCCGCCACCAGGATCTGCACCGCGATGATGCCGATCGTGGCCAGCGCGCTCATCCACGAGAACACGACCGCGAACGGGTCGAGGCGAAAGGCCGCCGATCCGGCGATGGCCGCGAGCGCGATCAGCGTCTGCACCTTGCCGGCGACGTCCGGGCAACGATGCACGGGGCACGTATGGCCGAGCTTGCGCCACAGCACGCGTTCGCGGCCCATCGCGTAGAAATAGCGCGTGATCGTGTTGTGGAACGACAGGATGGCCGCGAACAGGCTCGTGACGAGCAGGACGTTCATCGCGTCCGTCGCGATGCCGCCGAGCAGTCGACCGCTGACGGCGAACCAGAGGTTGGCCGGATCGCGTGCGGCCTGCGCGGCGATCGCGCGCTCGCCCCAGGCCTCGACGATCGCCCACGACGACAGCGCGTAGAACGCCATGATGAGGATCACGGCCACGTACGTGGCGCGCGGAATCGTGCGCTTCGGGTCGCGCGCCTCCTCGGAGAAGATCGCCGTGGCCTCGAAGCCCATGTACGAGCCGAGCACGAACACGAGCGCGGTGCCGAGCCCGGGCGCGAACACCATTGCCGGGCTGAACGGTTTCGCGCTGAAGCCGCCGGCGCTCGCGCCGTGCGCGATGATCGCGAGATCGAGCAGCATCACGATCGCGATCTCGCCGATCATCAGCATGCCGAGCAGCCGGCCGCTGAACTCGATGCGTCGCGCACCGCAGAAGTGCACGGCGACGACGCATGCGAGCGCGAATGCCCACCACGGCACGTCGACGCCGTAGTGCCGCTGGATGCTGTCGTTCAGGAAGAAGCCGAACATGCAGTAGATCGCGATCTGCACGGCGTTGTACGCGACGATCGCGACGAACGCGCCGCCCACGCCGGCGGGGCGCCCGAGCCCGTTCGCGATGTAGGCATAGAATGCGCCCGCGTTGGAGATGTGCCGGCTCATCGCCGCATAGCCGATGCTGAAGATCAGGTACATGACGCCCGCCAGCACGAAGACGCCGGGCACGCCGGGGCCGTTGCCGAGCGAGAACGCCGCGGGCGTCGCGCCGACCATCGCGGTGAGCGGCGCGGCCGCGGCGACGACGAAGAAAACGATGTGTGAAAGTCCGACGGCGTTCTTGCCGAGCCCCGCTTCGGACCGGGGTGACGATTCGTTCATGAGTAGTCCCGCTGGCCGGATCGTCCGTCAGGAATCGACACCGGCATGCCTGATCGATATCCCCGTGCCGCGCGCCGATGCTGACGAGCCGGCAATCGCTGCCGACGTTCATCGACGACACGGGTATGCGCTTGGACGGCCGCTCCATGCGGTGCAGCGGGCATGCGAGCGGAGCCGACGACAAAATTTACGGTGCCGAAAACACGGGCGTTGTCCGTTATCGGCAATCCGCATGCACCACGCGGCAGGGGATTACCCGGATGAGGCGGCGCGTGCGGTGCGCTCAGCTCAGCCGCGGCGTGTGCGACGGCAACTCGTGGAAATGCTGGTGGTAATACGCGGAGAAACGCCCGAAATGGCAAAAGCCGAATTGCGCTGCCGCGTCGCCGATCCGCATCGTCTCGGGCGTCGTCATCAGGAAGCGCCGCACCGCGTTCAGCCGGATCGAGCGGAGGTAGGCGGTCGGCGTGGTGCCGACCACGTTCTGGAAGCTGTATTGCAGCGTGCGGCGGCTGATTCGGAGGTGGTGACAGAGATCGATGACCGTCGGCACGTCGTCGCACTCCAGCGCGATTTCCTGGCTGCGGCGAACGATGTAGCTTTGCGTCGACGCCGACGGCAGCGCACCGGCATCCGGGTCGTCGGGCTGCACGAGGTCGAGCAGGATGCCGACCACACTGTGCGCGAGCACGCGTTCGTCGAACGCATCGCGCGCGGTGAGCGAGTCGCCGTCGAGCGCTTGGCGCAGCACGCGCTCGAGGCCGTCCAGCGCATTGCCGTAGCGTGCGGGCGAGATCGGCAGCACCGGCTGCTTCAGGATGCGGGCGGGCAGGTTCGCGAGTTCGTCCAGTTCGCGATCGGCGGTGAGCGTGCGGTCGATCGTGAAGGCGAGCACCTCGGTGTCGCACGGCAGGTGGGCGACGAATTCCTCGCCGCCGCGCAAGGTCAGCAGGCTCGGTCGCTCGACGGTGCGACCCTGGACCACGGGCGCGACCGCGCTGGCGATCGGCAGCGCGAAGCAGAGCCGGCCGCGCGGCGCGAGGCCGTGCTGCATCACGCGCTGGTTGATGCGTTCGCGAAAGACGTGGAAACGCTGGCCGGCGACCTGACGCAGCGTGGTCGTGGCGGTGCCCGGACTGATCTGGTCGTAGTGCTGCGACCAGTTCACGATCGCCTGGGAATGGAGGAACACATCGGAGAAGCACAGTGTTTCAGCGTGCAGGTTCATGGCGTGGCTAACGCATTCCGTCTGAAATTCGATGCCGGCCGAAGCCGGCCCATGTTGCCCGGGCGCGGGCAGCGCGCTCGCGCCATGCGCGCGGGTCGACTGGACTCGCCCGGATGGACGGCTTCCGAAGGCGCCGTGCCACGCGGCTAGTCCCGCCGACGATCATATCCAGAAAAAAACACCGGGTGACGCGATCGAAACCCGATCGGCGCTCGCTTGAAGGATGTTTTTGCAAATCTCATTATAGGGGATTGAATTTATCTTTATGGTGGGGTTTACATAGGGTGCGACGTGAGACCTTGCAGTAAGGGCAAAGCAGCGATTGGATGAGCATTGACCCGGTGCTTTCTTAAAAATCTGACGAATGTGGGTTGGAGGCATGACACGGTTAGCGTCCGAGGCGTTTTCTCGTGTTAACTACCAATGAATCCCGAATTGTGAGATTCGTATAATTCCCTCGCGACGCTTCGCGCAGCCTCTGTGCGCGCAACGCGTGGCGGCGCCACCGACGGCGGCCGCGAGCAACCCACGCGACGGCCGACGCATGTCCACATACCGGGAGCGGTCCATGTCCGAGTCACCCCCTGCCGTCTTGTATCGCCGGATCGCGCTGCGCGTGATTCCGTTTCTGTTCCTCTGCTACGTCGTCAACTTCGTCGATCGCGTCAACATCGGGTTCGCCAAGCTGCAGTTCCTGCAGGACCTCGGCTTGAGCGAAGCCGTATTCGGCTCCGCGACGGCGATCTTCTTCATCAGTTACGCCGCGTTCGAGGTGCCGAGCAATCTGGTGCTCGCGCGCATCGGCGCGAGCCGCACGCTCATGCGAATCATGGTGCTGTGGGGGCTTTGCACGGTGGCGCAGATGTTCGTGACCGGCAGCGTGTCGCTGTACGTGGTGCGCTTTCTGCTCGGCGCCGCCGAGGCCGGCTTCTTTCCGGGCCTGATCCTGTACCTGTCGTACTGGTTTCCGGATACGGTGCGCGCCCGTGTCAACAGCGTGCTGCTGCTCGCGGTGCCGGTCGCCGGCATGATCGGCGGGCCGCTGTCCGGCTGGATCATGGCGCACATGCAGGACGCGATGGGCATGCGCGGATGGCAGTGGCTGTTTCTGATCGAGGGATTGCCGGCCATCGCGCTCGGGCTGGTTGCGCTGCTGATGCTGAGCGACCGGCCGGAACAGGCGGCATGGCTGTCGCCTGCGGATCGGCGGGCGCTGTTGCGCGATCTCGACGCGGATCGGGCCGCGGCAGTGGTCGGCCATGATGGGGCCCGCGTGCTCGACATCGTTCGCAACGGTCGCGTGCTCGGGCTTGCCGCGATCTATTTCTGCGTCTACGTCGGGATGGGGACGGTGACGTTCTGGTCGCCCACGGTGCTGAAGGCGGCCGGGGTGTCGAGCGTCTCCGGAATCGGTTGGTTGTCCGGACTGATTTCCGTATTCACGATGATCGGCAACGTGGCGATCGCATGGAGTTCCGACCGATACGGCGAGCGCCGATGGCATACGGTGGCCTGCATGCTCGTCACCGCGTGCGGTTTGCTGCTTCTGCGCTTCTCGGTCGGCCACGTCTGGATCACCGTGACCTTGCTTGCGATCGCGCAGTTGTGCGCATTCACCGTGCCGATCGTTTTCTGGACGATTCCGGCGGCCCAACTGACCGGCCGCGCGGCGGCGGCGGGCATCGCGGTGATCAGCATGCTCGGTTCGCTCGGCGGCGCGTTCAGTTCGTGGCTGGTCGGTGCCCTGTTCGTGCGTACCGGCGCGCCGTATGCCGGGTTCGGCGTGGTCGCGGGGCTGCTGGTGGTCGGCTCGGTGCTGGTGACGAGCCTAGTGCCGCGCACGCTGCCGCCGCGCCGCACGGCGAGCGATCGGGCAGCGTTGCAGGGCGTTGAATAGCGCGTTGCCGGCGCCCGTGCGCCGGTCAATCCGGCTCCGAATCCGGCTCGGCTTTCAGCCCGCCCTCGATCCACCGCGCTTCGGACGCGCGAAGATGCGCGCGAATGGCCGTCTGGGCCGCGATCGGATCGCCGGCCTGCAGCGCGAGCAGCACGTCCTCGTGCTCGCGCACGGCGGCGGTCCACGTCTGCGGATTTTCCGCGTGGCCGCGCATGGCGGCCGCGATCGGGTCGTGGCGGCTGTCGAACAGCTCGCCGACGAAGCGCGTGAGCACCGAATTGCCGGCGGCTTCCGCGATCAGCATGTGGAATTGCCGGTCGGCCTCGACGGGCGATTTGCCGGCCTCCGCGAGCCGCTTCATGCGCTGAACCGTGCGGCGCAGGCGTTCGAGCATCGCGGCCGTCATCCGTGCGGCGGCCAGCGCTGCCACGCTGCCTTCGACGGCCGCGCGGGCCTGCATCAATTCCGACGGACTGTCGCCGAGCGTGGCCATCGGGCCGACGGCGTCGGCCGCCGTGTCGCGGACATAGACGCCGGAGCCCATCCGGATTTCGATCTGGCCGCCGATTTCCAGCGCGATCAGCGCCTCGCGAAGCGACGGACGCGATACGCCGAGCGTCAGCGCCAACTCGCGCTCCGGCGGCAGCCGCTCGCCGATCGCGAATTCGCCCTGGCGAATCAACGCGACGATCTGGGCCGCGACCGATTGGTAAAGCCGCTTGGGTTCTGTCGATTTCATCCGATCGATTGAGGTCAATGCGCTCTCGGCACAAGCGCGTGTCGCGGAGTCTATCACGCCTGCCTCATTGCCCCATGCAGCGGCTCATTCAGCCGGGTGTCCGGGTTTTTACCATTGGTAAGATCAGATTGAAATAGATAAATTGGCTTGACCAAAACGGGTTCGATTGCTGTAATTCATCCAAATTGGACTGACCAGGCGAAGCCGAGGTCGATCCGCCTCAAGGAGACGCAATGGCAATGCCTCGCAATCTGCCCGGTCAGGCCGCACAGGACGAAGCGGACCGGGAGATCCTGCGCCTGGAAGGGATTCGCAAGCGCTTCCCGGGCGTCGTCGCGCTCGACGGCATTCGCCTCGATCTGCGCCGCGGCGAGGTGCATGCGGTGTGCGGCGAAAACGGCGCGGGCAAATCCACGCTGATGAAGATCATCAGCGGCCAGTACCTGCCTGACGAGGGCGTCGTTTACTATCGCGGCGCGCCGGTGCGGTTTCGTTCGGCCTCCGAAGCGCAGGCGGCCGGCATCGCGATCATTCACCAGGAGCTCAATCTCGTCCCGCACCTGAGCGTCGCGGAGAACCTGTTCCTCGCACGCGAGCCGCGGCGCGGGCCGTTCGTCGACACGAAACGCATGAATGCGGATGCGGCGCGCTGCATCGCGCGAATCGGCCTGAACGTCGCGCCGACCACGAAGGTCGGCGTGCTGTCCATCGCGCAGCAGCAGATGGTCGAGATCGCGAAGGCGTTGTCGCTCGATGCGCGCGTGCTGATCATGGACGAACCCACGTCGTCGTTGACGGAAGCGGAAACGGTGCAGCTCTTTCGCATCATCGAGGAACTGCGCGCCGACGGCGTGGCGATTCTGTATATCTCGCACCGGCTCGACGAAATGGCGCAGATCGTCGATCGTGTGACCGTGCTGCGTGATGGACGCCACATCTCGACGGACGATTTCGCCGACGTGAGCATCGACGACATCGTCGCGCGCATGGTCGGACGCACGCTCGACGACGCGTATCCGTCGCGGCAGTCGGCGCCGACGGACGACGTGCTGCTCGACGTGCGCGACCTGCGCCGCGACGGCGTGTTCGGACCGGTGTCGTTCGCGCTGCGCCGCGGCGAGATCCTGGGTTTCGCGGGATTGATGGGGGCCGGACGCACCGAGATCGCCCGCGCGATCTTCGGCGCGGATCGCCCGGACGGCGGCACGATCGCGCTGCACGGCCGGCCCGTGACGATCCGCTCGCCGCGCGAGGCGATCCGGCACGGCATCGCGTATCTGTCGGAGGACCGCAAGAAGGAGGGGCTCGCGCTGCCGATGCCCGTCGCGGCCAACCTCACGCTCGCGAACGTGCGCGGCATCGCGTCACGCTTCGGATTCCTGCGCTTCGACGACGAGCTCGACGTGGCGCGCCGCTACGTGCAGGACCTCGCGATTCGCACGCCGTCCGTGCATCAGCGTGTGCGCAACCTGTCCGGCGGCAACCAGCAGAAGGTCGTCATCGGCAAATGGCTGTACCGCGGCTCGAAGATTCTGTTCTTCGACGAGCCGACGCGCGGCATCGACGTCGGTGCGAAATTCGCGATCTACGGGCTGATGGACCGGCTCGCCGCCGATGGCGTCGGCGTCGTGCTGATCAGCTCGGAATTGCCCGAACTGCTCGGCATGACCGACCGGATCGCCGTCTTTCACGAAGGTCGAATGACCGCATTGCTCGACACGAAACACACCAGTCAGGAGGAGATCATGCACTACGCGTCGGGGCGTTCCCATGCTTGAAATGACATCCGATCGAAGCCAGGCCGACGAGCGGGCGGCGCGACAGCGGCGGCGCGACCTGATCCAGAAGTTCGCGGCGCTCGGCAGCCTCGTCGTGCTCGTGTTCGCGTTCTCGATATCGAGCGCGGCGTTCTTCTCGGTCGACAACCTGATGACCGTCGGCCTGCAGGTCACGTCCATCGCCTATCTGGGCGTGGCCGCCACCTGCGTGATCATCACGGGCGGCATCGACCTGTCGGTCGGCTCGGTGCTCGCGCTGGCCGGCGTGTGCGCGGCGCTGCTCGTCAAGGCCGGCGTGCCGGTGCCTGCCGCGATGGCGGCCGGCATCCTGGTCGGTGCGCTATGCGGGCTCGTCAACGGCATCTGCGTGACGCGCATGGGCCTGCCGCCGTTCATCGCGACGCTCGGCATGATGCTCGTCGCGCGCGGCATCGCGCTCCAGATCACGGGCGCGAGGCCCGTCTCGGATCTCGGCGACGCGTTCGGCGCGCTCGGCAACGGCGCGCTGCTGCGGATCTCGCGCATCGGCGCGGACGGCTTCCCCGACACGACGTTTCCCGGCATCCCGTATCCGGTCGTGATCATGGTCGTGCTGTTCGTCGTGGTGTCCGTGCTGCTGTCGAGAACGTCGCTCGGCCGTCATATCTACGCGGTCGGATCGAACGCGGAAGCCGCGCGGCTGTCGGGCGTGAACGTGCAGGGCGTGAAGCTGTTCACCTACGTGCTGTCCGGCGCGCTCGCGGGCGTGACCGGCTGCGTGCTGATGTCGCGGCTCGTCACCGGGCAGCCGAACGAGGGCGTGATGTACGAACTCGACGCCATCGCCAGCTCGGTCATCGGCGGCACGTCGCTGATGGGTGGCGTCGGCACGATTTCCGGCACGGCGATCGGCGCGTTCGTGATCGGCGTGCTGCGCAACGGCCTGAACATGAACGGCGTGTCGAGCTTCATCCAGCAGATCATCATCGGCGTCGTGATCCTGGGCACGGTGTGGATCGACCAGTTGCGCAATCGCCGGCCCTGACCGGCGGCAAGCAGTCCCTACCAACGAGAAGCGGAGCGAGACATGAACAAATCCATCCTGCTGGCGGCATCGGCGTGCGTGTTCGCGGCGGCGTGCAACAGCGGCGCGTATGCGGCGGGCGGCGAGATCGCCGTGATCGTCAAGACGGTCAATTCGAACTACTGGCAGAACGTGCAGAAAGGCGCGAAGGCGGCGCTCGACGGCGCCAAGGGCTACACGATGACGTTCCAGGGGCCGGCGGCCGAGTCCGACATCAGCGGGCAGGTCAACATGGTCGACAACGCGGTCACGCGTCATGTGGCGGGCATCGTGCTCGCGCCGTCCGATCCCGATGCGCTCGTGCCCGCGATCAAGAAGGCGTGGGAAGCGCACATTCCCGTCGTGCTGATCGACTCGGCCATCTCGGATGCCGGCAAGCCGTACTACCAGGCGTTCCTGTCGACCGACAACGAGAAGGCCGGCGCGTTGTGCGCGAAGGCGCTAATCGATCGCGTCGGGCAGTCCGGCAAGATCGCGATCATGTCGTACGTGCCGGGCGCGGGGTCCGAGGTCAGCCGCGTCGGCGGGTTCCGCAAGTACATCGAGAGCCATTCGAAGCTGCAGATCGTCGGCCCGTACTACTCGCAATCGCAAATGGCGACCGCGCTGAACCAGACGACCGACGTGCTGTCGGCGAACCCCGACCTGAAGGGCATCTTCGGCGCGAACGAGCCGACCGCGGTCGGCATGGGCCGCGCGCTGAAGCAGTCGGGCAAGGCGGGCAAGGTCGTGGCGATCGGCTTCGACGGCAACGAGGATCTGCAGGGCTTCGTGCGCGACGGCACCGTGCAGGCGATCGCCGTGCAGGGTTCGTGGCAGATGGGGAACCAGGGCGTGCGCACGGCGCTCGACGTGATCGAGCGCAAGCCCGCGCCGAAGCTGATCGATACCGGCGTCGTGATGGTCGACAAGCAGAACCTCGATTCGCAGGCGGCGAAGAATGTCCTGTACTGATCGCCCGTGCCGCTTTTCCGCATCGAGTCGTCACGCATGAACGCGAACGATACGCGCACCTTGCCGCGCAGCGGGCTGACGGTGTCCGCGCTCGGTCTCGGCTGCTCGCAGCTCGGCGGCCTGTATCGGCCGATGTCGGCGGCCGACGCGGCCGCGCTCGTCGACGCCGCGTGGGCGGCCGGCCTGCGCTATTTCGACACCGCGCCGTATTACGGCTACACGCTGTCCGAGCGGCGCGTGGGCGCGGGGCTCGCCCCGCGCGAGCGCGGCGCCTTCACGCTCAGCACGAAGGTCGGGCGGCTGATGCGCGCCGACCCGAGCGTGCGGCCGGGCGACGACGGCTGGGCCGAGCCGCTGCCGTTCCGGCCCGTCTACGACTACAGCTACGACGGCATCCTGCGCTCGTACGAGGACAGCCGGCAACGGCTCGGGCTCGCGCGGATCGACATGCTGTACGTGCACGACATCGGTGCGATGACGCATGGCGATCGTCATGCGCACTACTGGGAACAGCTGACCCGCGGCGGCGGGTTTCGCGCGCTGGAGGCACTGCGCTCGGGCGGCGAGATCGGCGCGTTCGGTCTTGGCGTGAACGAGTGGGAAGTCGCGGCCGACGCGCTGAACGAAGCGGCGCTCGACGCCGTGCTGCTGGCCGGCCGCTACACGCTGCTCGAACAGACGGCGCTCGAACCGCTGCTCGACGCGTGCGCCCGTGACGGGACGGCGATCGTGATCGGCGGCGTGTTCAATTCCGGCGTGCTCGTCGGCAACGGCAAGTTCAACTATGCGGACGCGAGCGCCGACGTGATCGACAAGGCGACGCGCCTGGGCGCGCTGTGCAGGCGCTTCGACGTGCCGCTTCCCGCCGCCGCCTTGCAGTTTCCGTTCGGCCATCCGGCCGTCGTGTCGTGCGTGATCGGCGCGCGCAGCGTGGCCCAGTTGAAGCAGAACATCGAATGGCTCGAGCGCCCCGCGCCGGCCGAACTGTGGGCTGCGTTGCGCGACGAAGGCTTGATCGACGCGCGCGCGCCGCTTCCGGGATCCCACGCATGACCATGCGCATCGACGCCCATCAGCACTACTGGCGAATCGGCGCGCGGGCCGGCTGCTGGCCGCCGGCCGAGCTCGACGCGATTCACCGGGATTTCGGCCCCGCCGATCTGGCGCCGCTGCTCGACGCCGCGCGTATCGACACCACCGTGCTCGTGCAATCGCTGCCGAGCGAAGCCGACACGCGCTTTCTGCTCGATCTCGCGGCCGACACCCCGACGGTCGGCGCCGTGGTCGGCTGGGTCGACCTGAAGGCCGACGACGCAGCGGCGCGGATCGCGGCATTTGCGGCCGCGCCGAAGGCGCGCGGCTTGCGCCCGATGCTGCAGGATCTGCCCGACGACGCATGGATCGACGATCCGCGGCTGGATCGCGCGGTCGCCGCGATGCTCGAGCACGCGCTGCGTTTCGATGCGCTGGTGATGCCGCGCCATCTCGATGCGCTGCACGCGTTCGCGCGACGCCATCCCGATCTGCCGATCGTGATCGATCACGGTGCGAAGCCGTTCATCGAGCGCGGCGAATTGCAGCCGTGGCTGTCGGCGATGCGCCGGCTCGCGAGCCTGCCGAATCTTCATTGCAAGCTGTCCGGCCTCTGGACGGAGGCCGGGCCGTCCGCCGGCCCGGAGCTGGTGCGGGCGCGCACGCGGCCGTATGTCCACGCACTGGCCGACCTGTTCGGGCCGACGCGCCTGATGTGGGGCAGCGACTGGCCGGTGCTGCGGCTGGCGTCGGCGTGCGGCGGCTACGGCGACTGGCTGGCCGCGTGCGAGGACGATTGCGCGCGGTGGCTCGGCGCCGCGGCGCTGGACGGCGTCTTCGGCGGCAATGCATGCCGCTTCTACCGGATCGACACCGCACGCCACGACGAATGAACCCGAACGAAAGGAACCCGACATGCTCAGCGTGATTTGCGAATCCCCCGGCGTGCTGCGCGTGCAGCAGCGCGAACTGCCCGTGCGCGGCAGCGGCGAAGTGATGTTGCGCGTGCAACGGGTCGGCATCTGCGGCACCGACCTGCACATCTTCACCGGCAACCAGCCTTACCTCGAATATCCGCGCGTGATGGGTCACGAGCTTTCCGCAGTCGTCGTCGAGGCGGAACCGGCGTCGGGGCTCGGCGCCGGCGACGCGGTGTACGTGATGCCGTATCTGTCGTGCGGACACTGCATCGCATGCCGTCACGGCAACACGAACTGCTGCGTGAACATCAAGGTGCTCGGCGTGCATCGCGACGGTGCGCTGGCCGAATACCTGAGCGTACCCGCGCAGTTCGTGCACAAGGCCGACGGCATTTCGCTCGATCAGGCGGCGATGCTGGAATTCCTCGCGATCGGCGCGCATGCGGTGCGCCGCGCGGACGTTCGCGCCGGGCAGCGGGCGCTGGTCGTCGGCGCCGGGCCGATCGGCATGGCCGCGATGATCTTCGCGAAACTGCGCGGCGCCGACGTCACGTGCCTCGACACGCGGGCGGATCGACTGGCGTTCTGCCGGCAGCATCTGGCCGTCGACGCGACGGTGGAGGTGGGCGCGGACGATACGGCGCGTCTCGCGGAATTGACGAACGGCGAGTATTTCGAGGCGGTGTTCGACGCGACGGGCAACCTCGATGCGATGAATCGCGGCTTCGAGTTCGTCGCGCACGGCGGCAAATACACGTTGATCTCGATCGTGCGCGGGCACGTCGCGTTTTCGGATCCCGAATTCCACAAGCGGGAGACCACGCTGCTCGCGAGCCGCAATGCGACGGCCGAGGATTTCGCGACGGTGCTCGACGCGATGCGTGCCGGGCGCATTCCCGACCGCGCGCTGAACACGCACCGGATGCGGCTCGAGGACGTGCCGGACGCGCTTCCGCGGCTGCTGGAAGCGGGGCAGACCGTCGTGAAGGCGCTCGTCGAATGCTGAGCGATCGAATCCGGCACGCGGAGCGCACGCGATGACGCCGCCGATCCTGCAGTTCGGCACGAGCCGCTTCCTGCTGGCGCACGTCGACCTGTTCGTCTCCCAGGCGCTGGACGACGGCAACGCGATGGGCGGCATCGGCATCGTGCAGACGACCGGCAATCCGGCCAGCCGCGCGAGAATCGACGCGCTGCGCGCCACCGGTCGCTATCCGGTGCGGATTCGCGGGCGCGAGCACGGCGGTGTCGTCGACGAAATCGTCGAGTGCCACGCCGTGCATCGCGCGTGGGATGCCGAGCGCGACTGGGCGGAAATACGCGGCGCAGCGATCGAGACGGTGCGCGTGATCGTGTCGAATACCGGCGACGCAGGCTATCGCGCCGATCCGCGCGACGCCGCGGACCTGCTGGCCCGGCCGGAGCACGCGCCGCGCGGTTTTCCGGCGAAGCTGCTGGCGCTGCTGCATGCGCGCTGGCAGGCGCGGCCCGATGACGGCGTCTCCATCCTGCCGTGCGAACTCGTGACGAACAACGGCGACACGCTGCGCGACATCGTGCTGGGCCTCGCACGCGCGTGGCGGCTGCCCGACGCGTTCGCCGACTATCTGTGCAACCGCTGCGTGTGGGTCAACTCGCTCGTCGACCGCATCGTGTCCGAGCCGCTTCATCCGGTCGGCGCGGTCGCGGAGCCGTACGCGCTATGGGCGATCGAACGGCGTGCCGGCATGGCGCTGCCGTGCCGGCACGCGCAGATCGTCGTCACCGACGATTTGCGCAGCCACGAGCGCCTGAAGCTGTTCTTCCTCAATCTCGGGCACAGCTGGCTCGCGCAGCAGTGGCTCGAGGCGGGGCGCGACGCGTCGGAGACGGTACTGGACGCGATGAACGACGCGCGGCTACGCGACGGTCTCGAGGCCGTGTGGCGCGATGAAGTCGCACCGGTATTCGTGGCGCTGGGCTTGCGCGAAACGGCCGAACGCTACGTCGACAGCGTGCGCGAGCGTTTTCTCAATCCGTTTCTCGCGCATCGCATCGCCGATATCGCCGTCAATCATCGCGAGAAGGTGGCGCGGCGGATCGAGCCGTTGCTCGCGCTCGTGGATTCGCTGGCGCTGTCGGCCGAACAACCGCGCTTGCGGCAACTCGTCGCCCGCCATGAACCGGCGGCCGGCGCTCCGGCGGCCAGCATCGCAACGACAGGGAGAGATGCATCGTGAAGCCACCGGCAATCGTGATCCTTCACGGCGACGACAACGTCGCCGTCGCACTCGACGCGCTGGCGCCGGACGTGCCGATCGACGTGCGCGGCGCACCGCTGCGGCTGGCGGACGCGGTGCCGGCCGGCCACAAGGTCGCCACCGCGCCGATCGCGCGCGGCGACGCGATCGTCAAATGCGGGCAGCCGATCGGCGTCGCGCTGCGCGACATCGCCGCCGGCGAGCATGTGCACGTGCACAACGTCGGGATGCCCGAGCGGCATGCGCACGATGACGGGCCCGCCGGCGACGCGCACGACGTTCCCGCGGATCGCCGCGACACCTTCGACGGATTCGTGCGGCCCGACGGCAGCGTGGGTACCCGCAACTACGTCGGCGTGATCGCGAGCGTCAACTGTTCGGCGAGCGTCTGTCATGCGATCGCCGATGCATACCGGCACGGCGCGCTCGATGCATTCGGCCATGTCGACGGCGTCGTCGCGATCACCCATCAGAGCGGCTGCGGCATGTCGGCGACCGGGGACGGCATCGAGCTGCTGCGGCGCACGCTCGTCGGCTACGCGCGCAACCCGAATTTCGCCGGCGTGCTGCTCGTCGGCCTCGGCTGCGAGGTCAACCAGGTCGGGGCGCTCGCGCAACGGCTCGACGCGGCGGCGCCCGGCACGGTGCGCACGCTGGTGATCCAGGACGAGGGCGGCGTGCGCGACACCGTCGCTCGCGGCGTGTCGATCGTGCGGGAGTTGGTGGAGGCGGCCGACGGCGCGCGGCGCAGCACCGTGCCGGCATCGCGGCTGACCGTCGGCCTGCAATGCGGCGGCTCCGACGGTTACTCGGGCATCACCGCGAATCCGGCGCTCGGCGCGGCCGTCGACCTGCTGGTTCGCAACGGCGGCACCGCGATTCTGTCGGAGACGCCCGAGATCTACGGCGCCGAGCATTTGCTGATCGCGCGGGCGGCGTCGCGCGACGTGGCCGAGCGTCTGCTCGGCAGGTTGCAATGGTGGGAGCGCTACGTCGCCGACAACGGCGGCGAAATGAACAACAACCCGTCGCCCGGCAATCTCGCCGGCGGCATCACGACGATTCTCGAGAAGTCGCTCGGCGCGGTGTCGAAGGGCGGCCGCTCGCCGCTTCGCGCCGTCTACGATTATGCGGAGCCGGTGCGGCAAGCGGGGCTCGTGTTCATGGATACGCCCGGTTACGACCCGGTGTCGGCCACCGGGCAGATCGCCGGCGGCGCGAATCTCGTGTGCTTCACGACGGGCCGCGGTTCGGTGTTCGGCTCGAAGCCGGTGCCGACGATCAAGATCGCGACGACGAGCGGCCTGTTCGAGCGAATGCAATCGGACATGGATTTCGACAGCGGCGGGATCGTCGCCGGTTCGCTCACGGTCGACGAAGCGGGCGCGCGGCTGTTCCGGCTGATGCTCGACGTCGCGTCCGGACGACGATCGCGCAGCGAGGACAACGGCATCGGCGAACGCGAGTTCGTGCCGTGGCTGCGCGGCGCGGTCATGTGACGCAACGTGCGACGGTGCGCCCTCGCACGGCGAAGGAGAAGTCGCGATGGAAACCAGCATGAGCGAGCCGACGATCGGCGAAACCGGTCACGACGGCTCACTGTCCGAACTCGAGAAGGGGTTGCTGGGCGAGGCGCTGCGGTTGCTCGCCGAGACGCGCGCGCGTGCGCTGGAACTGTGTGCCGAGGTCAGCCGGCGGCAGGGCGGCGCCGCGCCGGACGTCCACGATTTCAACCTGCCGACGATCATCGAGCTGCAACGGCGGTTCGCTACACGACCTCGCCCGGACGGCGCGGGCATGGCAGCCTCCGGTCGGTTCGCGTAGCGCAAGCCGAAGCCGCCCGTGGGCGGCGCCGTTGCAGGATCGATCTTCCGTGCCGGTCAGGCGGCCGACAGCGTGATCGACACGCCCGCCGCGGTGTAGACCGGCGTGGCCTTGAACCCGTCGACCGTCACCGTCGCGAACTTCGCGGCGGCCGCCGCGCCGTCGATCAGCGCGATGGTGTCGCCCGCCTTCGGCGTGTAGCCGTTCACGAATTTCACATGCAGCGTGCCGCCCGCGATGGTGAGCGGGCCGCCCACGCGCAGACGTCCGCCGCCGTGGCCGTCGATGTCGAGTTCGAGCGTCGTGTTGTCGAGCTGCGTGTAGCGGGTGGCGATCGTCACCGGCGCGGCGGCCGCGATCCGCACGCTGCCGCCCGGGCCGACGTACACGTCGCCCTTGCCGAAAGCCGTCGCCGACGCGGCCGCCAGCGTGCCGCCGCTTACCTGCGTGCCGCCCGTGTAGCCGTTGTTGCCCGCCAGCGTCAGCGTGCCGCTGCCCTGCAGCGTCAGCTTGCCGGCGCCTGAAACGTCGTTGCGCCATACGTCGGCGGCATTGAGCCCGCCCTGCGACGCATCCATCGATACGATCACGTTGCCGTTGAACGCGCCGTAACCGTCGGCGGCCGCGAACAGGTTCAGGCGGCCCCAGCCTTCCGCGTCGTCCATCACCGGATAGCCGGACGGCAGCTCGGTGGTCTTCAGCACGACGCGCCGCTGGTCGGGGCTCAGGTACGGGAAGCGCGTCTGCAGCAGGATCTCCGCGCCCTTCGGCACGACCGGCGGCGCGTTCGTCGATTCGATCGCACCGAAGCCGAACGTCATGCGGCGCAGGAACGCGGTTTTGTTCGCCGCGTAGTCGGCGAAGCGGTCGGTGGCCGTCGTGCCCGAACGCGCGAATGCGGAGAACGTCGCGGCGCTCGTTCCCGTCAGTTGTTGCAGCGTCTGATGGGCTTGCGTGTAGGCAGCCTGCGCGTCGCCGGCGTACGCGGTCAGGTTCGCCGCGCTGACGGCCAGCGCGAGCATGCGCCCGCCGATCACGTCGAGCGGCGAATGCATGCCGGCGAGGATCCGGTTCTCGCCGAGCTCGAGGCCGCGGCTGATCATCTCCTGGAAGCGTTCCGGCACGAGCCACGCCATCGTCGTCGCATCGCGCATCGCTTCGGCCGTGTGGCCGCTGATGAAGCCGCCGTCGGTCGCGGGCGTCGCGCTTTCGGCCGGCACGAGCGTCGGCGCGACGACCACGCTCGTGCTCCAGCGGTACGGGCGCGCGTATTTGAAGAAGCGCTTCGACGGTTCGGTCGACGCGTTGTTGCCCATTTCGTTGAGCAGGTCGACGACCTTCCCGAAGCTGGCGTTGCCGCTGCTGCTGCCGACGCCGACGTTGTTGCCGGCGTCGTTGTACAGCACGGTCGTCGCATCGGCGGGCACGGTGGTGATGCTGGTCGTCTGCTGGGCGGCGGTGCGCCACGCGGCGGTGAGCGGGCCCATGCCGTCGGTCACGCTGTATCCCTTGCCGCGCCGGTCGTCGTAGTACGCGGCGTCGGCCTGTTGCGGCGTACGGGCGGTCGTCGCGTTGATCACGTACTGCACGTTGGCCGACAGCACCGCGTCGTTCAGGATCGTGCCGCACGGCACGCCGCTGTTCGGCAGCCCGGAGCAGGGCGATGGCGAGATGGCGGGGAACGCGCCGTTCGCCGGCGCGCTCACGCCCGCGTCGACCAGCATCGTCGCCGGTTGCCAGAGATCGAGGAAGCGGCTCAGCACGCGCACCGCGGCGTTGGTCGACAGCGTCGCATAGCGCGCGTCGCCGCGCTGGTTGGTCGCGACGTTGTCGACGAAAGCCGGCGCGCTCGGGATCGGCGCGCTGTCGACGAAGCCGGGGTCGGCGGGCGGCGCCGGAACGGCCGCGGCGATCGTGCCGGTCGACGCGACGTCGTCGCCGCCGCAGGCAGCCAGTACGATCGCACTCGACAATGCGGCGACGTGCAGCGGGAAACGGCTTCGTGACGCAAACATGCAAGACTCCATCCTGATGGTAAAGATGGAGGATTGTGGTGAGCGATCGTTACGCGGTCGTTACGGAATTGTTTCGCGTCGTACGCAGCGGGCGAAAATTCCCACTATTTGGTTAATTTCCGGTGCTGAACATGACGGACGCCGGAATCCACGCGTCGTCCGTCACCGATACGGGGCGGCGGGCGCGGGCCTACGCGCTCGCCGTGCGCGTCTCCAGCCGGAACAGCGAGACGGCCTCGGCAAGCCGCAGCCCCTGTTCCTCGAGCGACTTCGACGCGGCGGCCGCCTGCTCGACGAGCGCCGCATTCTGCTGCGTGACCTCGTCCATTTGCGTAATGGCCAGATTGACCTGCTCGATGCCGCGGCTCTGCTCGCTCGACGCCGCGGCGATCTCGCCCATGATGTCGGTCACGCGCGAGATCGCGTGCGTGACCTGGCTCATCGTCTCGCCCGCGTTGTTCGCGATCTGCGAGCCGTCCTGGATTTTCCGGACCGATTGCGAGATCAGTTCGCGAATTTCCTTCGCGGCGCTCGACGAACGCTGCGCAAGACTTCTGACTTCGCTGGCCACCACCGCGAAGCCGCGGCCCTGTTCGCCGGCGCGCGCGGCCTCCACGGCCGCGTTGAGCGCGAGAATGTTGGTCTGGAACGCGATCCCTTCGATGATCCCGGTGATCTCGGCGATCTTGGCGGAACTCGCGCTGATGTCCGTCATCGTGTCGACCATCAGGCCGACGGCCGAGCTGCCGCGCTGCGCGACCTCCGATGCGTTGTCGGCCAGGCCGCTCGCCTGCTGCGCGTTGTCGGCGTTCAGGCGCACGGTGGACGTCAGTTGCTCCATGCTCGACGCGGTTTCCTGCAGCGACGCGGCCTGCTGTTCCGTGCGGGACGAAAGGTCCTGGTTGCCGGACGCGATTTCGCCTGCCCCCGTCGCGACGTTGCCCGAGGCGGTACGGACTTCCGAGATCAGCCGGATCAGGTTCGCCTGCATGTCGCGCATGGAGGCCAGCACGCTGCCGGCCGGCGCGGCGCCGGTCGCGGATTCGGCGCCGAGATCGCCGGCGGCGATATGGCGGGCGATATCGCTGAGCGCGGCAGGCTCCGTGCCCAGCGCGCGCAGCAGGCCGCGGGTGATGAAGAGGCCCGAGATCGCGGCCGCGGCCGCGGCGGCGATGCAGATCGCGATCAGCATCAGTCGTCGCGACGTATAGCGGTCATCCGATTCCCTCACCCGTTGGGCGGCCATCGTGCGCGAGAACGTCGCATACGCGTCGGTGGCCGCGACGAGCCGGGCCAGCAGCGGTCGGCACTGTTCGTTGATCATCGTGATCGCCTGATCGCGCCGGTTGTTCGCCGCCGCTTCGACGATGGCGCGCGCGACGGGGCCGTACTGCGCCTCGACCGCCCCGATTTGCCGAACCAGTTCGCGGGCCTTGTCGGTCGCGCCGCTGCCGACGCGGACCGCATTCGTCAATTCACCCAGCAGCGCGCCGACTTCGCGGTCGGCCTGCAGTGCGGCTTCCTTCTCGATGTCCGCATCGCGTGGCCCGGACGCCAGGACCTGGTTGCGGGCGGCGATCGCGCGCCGGTCGACCGCGGCGAGAACCTTGTCCGCCAGGGTCGCGCGGGCGTTGATGCCGTTGACATAGTCGTCGAATGCCGCGTTCGCGTTGCCGAGCGACACGATGCCGACGAGCGAGACGAGCACGACCGTGCACGTAAGAAGTCCGAAAGCCATGATCAGCTTCATGCGAACCGTTAATCGTCGATCATTCATAGGAAGAATCCATGGGTGTTATTAAATAGATTTCCTGATTATCGGAACCCTGGATGAACAGTTTAGGAACGCTGCGCGCGGCAATCGTTTGCGAGTGACCCGTCGTCAAAAAAATTTCAGACGGCGCCCGGCGTGCGTCACGCCGAGCGGGTGAACGGCTCCGGTTCCGCACGACACACGCGGTTTCTGCCTTCGCGCTTCGCGCGATAGAGCGCCATGTCCGCCTGATGCGACAGCGCGTGCACGGTGGTAGGGCGTGCGCGATGGCCGGTCGCGCAGCCGATGCTGACGGTGAAGGGCGGCACGGTTTTGGTGAACCTGTCGAGCGCGTTGCCTTCGACTTCGCGGCGAATCGCCTCCGCGACCTGCGCCGCGCCGGTTTCGTCCGTATCGGGCAATACCGCGACGAATTCCTCGCCGCCGTACCGCGCGGCGAGGTCGCCGCGCCGCCGCGTATGCGCGCGGATGCATTCGGCGAGAAAGCGCAGCGCGGTGTCGCCCACCGCGTGGCCGTGCCGGTCGTTGTACTGCTTGAAGTGATCGGCGTCGATGAACAGAATCGACAGGCTGCCGTCGCCGCCCCGTTGCAGCCGCTCCCATTCGTCGGCCAGCGCGGTATCGAGCGCGCGGCGATTGTGCAGGCCCGTCAGCGGATCGGTCCGAGTGAGCTCGGTCAGCAGCGTCTGCTTGCGCAGGTTGTCGCGCAACGCGAACGCCAGCAGCCAGACCACGGCGCAGAACAGCGTGCTGATCACGATGGCCGACACGCCGACCGTCCACGACAGACGACGGATGCCGGCCAGCACGTCGTGTTCGGCCGGCGCGACGACCGCGATCAGCGGCGTGCCCGGTATCCGCTGGTACGTATACAAGCGCACGACGCCGTCGATGCTCGAACGGGCGGGATAGAAGCCCGATTCGCTGTTCACCATCCGCTTGAACGATTTCGAGCGACGCAGGAGGTTCATCTGGCTGTCGTTCAATGACGGGTTTCTCGCGAGGATCGTGCCGTCCGCGCGCACGATCGCGCTGACCCCGTTCGGGCCGACGTCGAGGCGGGACAGGAGCTGCTCGAAGTAAGCGAGATCGATGGCGACGACCACGATCCCGTCGAACGCATGATCCGGCCGCTCGATGCGCCGCGACAGCGCGATCGACTCCTTGCCGCCGCGCGAGCGCGCCCGATAAGGCTGGGACACGTAGAGCCCGACGTTGTCCGCGTCGCGATGAACCTTGAAGTAGTCGCGATCGCTGAAGTCCCAGCGATGGGTCGTGCCGCAGCATCCATCGATCAACTGGCCGCGCCGGTCGGTCACGCCCATGCCGGTGAGGTACTGGGCCGCGGTGCGCTCGAACAGCAGATCGTGCCGCAACCCGGTGTCCATGCGCTGTACGGCCTGCTTGCCCAGGTCGGCAGCCAGCGCGACCAGCGCGTTGTTCGACGTTTCGACCGTCCGCGCGATCTGGCTCGCGAGCACGGCCGCGACGTTGCGCGACGTCTCGTGCGCATGCTCGATGACTTCGATTCGCGCGGCCCACAGCGTCGCCGCGCTGATCCCGAGCGCCGCGAGCGACATCAGCGTGCCCAACGCGCCGACGACGAGCGGGTGGCGTCCGGCCCAGTCGGCGATTTTCTCGATCGAAGTGAAGGCGGGCATGCTCGCGCTCATAGGGGAAGCCGGCTGCCGGGGCGTCGGCTCGGGTCAAATCCGGGTTAACGGCATGGTTAACCGAAAATCGAGGCCGGCGGGCGGCCCCGTCGGCGCGCGCGATCCGCCCACTGCGACGCAAACGTGTGCGACCGAAGCGGCTGGCCGCGTCGCACGCATCGTATCGGCTGCCGGCCGCGAACTTGTCCTTATGGGCGGCCTCCGCGCCGGCCATTCGGCACGACTCAATTTCCTGCCGTCGGTGCCGTTAAATGAATAAGGGTCGGCTCGTTCATCGATCCAGTTCAATCACGCGGTAACGGAGACCGAAGTCATCATGCTGTCATCTATTCGCGCACGGATACTGGCGACGTGTGTCGCCATCGTCGTGACGGCGCTGGCCGTAACGGGAGGACTCGTTTATTACGTCGTCAAGACCCACAACGACGAGGCCATCGACCAGAATCACAAGTCCATCCTGGCCGGCCACGCGCTGGCGATCGACGAGTGGGTGGCGAGCCGGTCGCGCGAAACCCAGGCGCTCGCGGATACGATCGCGATCGGCGAAGGCGACCCGGTGCCGGCGTTGAAGCTGCTCGGCAAGTCGGGCGGCTTCGAGGTGCTGACGCTCGGCCTGCCCGACAAGACGGCATTCTCGAACGTGCCGCTCGCGCCCGGCTACGACCCGACCGCGCGGCCCTGGTACAAGCAGGCCGTCGGCGCGGGCCATCTGGTCGTGACGGCGCTCTACCGCGATGCGACGAGTGGCAAGCCGGCCGTCGCGTTCGCGGTGCCGGTGGTGCGCGACGGCGTGGTGAAGGGCGTGCTGGCAGCCAGCCTGTTCATGGAGAACGTGAGCTCGATCGTGACCTCCGTTCACCCGACGCCGGCGAGCTTCGCATTTCTGGTGGACAAGGGCGCTCGCGTGATCGCGTCGGCCAAGACCGACCTGATCATGAAGCCGGCCACCGGTCTGTCGCCGGAACTCGATGCCGATCGCCTCGGCGCGCTGCAGACGGCGTCCGCGCCCGTCGCGGTCGACATCGACGGCGCCGCCAAGCTGATGCGTGCCCGGCCGATCGCCGGCACCGACTGGTCGCTGGTGCTCGCGCTCGACAAGGGCGACGTGACGGCCGGCATGCGCGCGGTCGCGACGACCACGCTGCTGGCGATCGTGATCGTCGCCGTCATCGCGGCCGCGCTCGTCGGCGCGATGACGAACGCGGCCTTCAAGCGCATCCTGATGGTGCGCGACGCGCTCACGGACGTATCGAGCGGCAGCGGCGACCTGACGAAACGGCTGCCGGCCGACGGTGCGGACGAAGCCGCGCAGATCGCGCACGCGTTCAACGCGTTCGCCGAGAAGATCAGTGCGATCCTGCTGCAGATCCGTGCGTTCAGCGCGTCAGTCAACCTCGCGAGCGCCGAGATCGCCCAGGGCAACCAGGATCTGTCGGCCCGCACCGAACACGCGGCGTCGAGCCTGCAGGAAACGGCCGCCGCGCTCGAGGAGATCGCCGGCACGGCCCGCAACTCGGCCGATGCGGCGAGCCAGGTGAACCGTCTGGCGGAATCGGCGTCGGATGTCGCGCTGCGGGGCGGCACGGTCGTGCGCGAAGTCGTCTCGACGATGAACGACATCACGCAGGCGTCGGCAGAGATCGCCAACATCGTCGGCGTGATCGACGGCATCGCGTTCCAGACCAACATCCTCGCGTTGAACGCCGCCGTCGAGGCGGCGCGCGCGAACGAGCACGGCCGCGGCTTCGCGGTCGTCGCCGGGGAAGTGCGTGCGCTCGCGCAGCGCAGCGCGCAGGCCGCGCGGGAAATCAAGCAGCTGATCCACTCGTCGGTCGAGAAGATCGAAGGCGGCTCCGGGCTCGTCCAGACAGCCGGTGCGACGATGGACGAAATCGTCGACGGCGTGCGCAACATCACGAGCGTGATCGCCGAGATCAGCGTCGCCGCGAAGGAGCAGAGCACGGGGCTCGAGCAGGTGAATCAGGCGGTGTCGCAGCTCGACGACACGACGCAGCAGAACGCGGCGCTCGTCGAGCAATCGGCGGCCGCGGCGACGTCGCTGCGCGAGCAGGCGGCCCGGCTCGCGCAGACGGTCGGCGAGTTCAAGCTGGCGGAGCGGCCAGTGGCGGCTTGACGGTCAGCGTGACGGGGGTGGCGAGCACCGGCTTCACGGGCCGCGCCGCCGGAGCACGGCGACGCCGTCCGCCCCGAGTACACCGAGGCCGGCGTCGACCACGGACGTGTGCAACGCCATCCCATCGTGTCGGCGGGGCTATTCGCCCGCACCGGCAGCGAGCCACACGACCTGATCGCTCCAGGGCTGGTCGCGCGTAAAGCGGAACAGTGTGTCCTTGAGCAGGCGGATCCACGCATCGACCAGTCGTGACGGACGATTTTCGCGCAACGTGCTGATCGACACGGTCGAGCGAATCGCCGGCCGCTCGATCGCGATCGCCTTCAATTCGCCCCTCGCCAGTTCTTCCCGGATCGCGACGTAGGTGAGCAGCGAATAGCCGACGCCCGCGCGGACGAGCTGCTTGGTCAGCGCGACGCTGTCGATCTCGAATTCGACGCGCAGCCGGACGCCGTGCTGAACGGCGGCCTGCCACCGCCGCTGGCCGAACCACGCCGGCCGCTCTTGCGCCTGCCTGCCAACAGCTGCGACGCGCATTGCCATGTGTTCGGGCCGTTCGACCGTTACCCGTTGCCTGACGATCGCAGCTTCGATCCGTCCGCCGCGCCGGAAACGGCGTTGCGGCGCCTGCACGAGCGCCTCGGCTTCTCGCGCGCCGTGATCGTGCAGAGCCAGGGACATGGGTTCGATCACCGCGCGATGCTTGATGCGTTGCGCAATGGAGCCGGGCGTTACAAGGGCGTCGCGCTCGTTCGGCCGGGCGACCCGGACGCGCTTCTTGCGGAGTACGACGCGAACGGGGTGTGCGGCGCACGGTTCAACTTCCTCGCGCATCTCGGCGGCCGTCCGGACCTGGACGCGGTCAGGACGGTCGCCGCCCGCATCCGGCCGCTCGGCTGGCATATGGCGATTCACGTGTCCGGGCAGGACATCGCCGAATTTTCCCCGTTCATCCGTTCGCTCGACATGCCGGTGGTCATCGACCACATGGCGCGGGTCGATATCGACGAAGGAGCGGACAGCCCGTCGGTGCGTGCCCTGTGTGCGTTGCTCGATACCGGAAACGTGTGGGTCAAGCTGTCGGGCGCGGACCGGATGTCCAAAACCGGTGCGCCGTTCGAGGACACGTTGCCCGTCGCGCGCCGCTTCGCCGAGCACGCGCCCGAACGCGTGCTATGGGGCAGCGACTGGCCGCATGTGAACCTGGGCCATCCGATGCCGGACGACGGCGACCTCGTCGACCTGATCGAGCGGATCGTGCCGGACGAGACGCGCCGCATCCGGATGCTGGTCGACAATCCCGCCCATTTCTTCGGATTCAGGTGAACCCATGGCATCGACGCTCTCCATTGCGCACGAGCAGCCGGATGTGACGAACGACGCCGCACTCCAGCGCGCATTGCGCAAGAACCTCGTTCGCCTCGTCCCGCTGCTGGCAATCGGCTACTTCTTCAATTACATCGACCGGACCAACATCGGCTTCGCGGCGCTGACGATGAACAGCGATCTCGGTCTGACCGGCAGCCAGTTCGGCATGGCGGCCGGGCTGTTCTTCATCGGGTACTGCGTGCTCGAGGTGCCGAGCAATCTCGCGCTCTACCGGTTCGGCGCGCGGCGCTGGCTGGCCCGGATCATGATCGGCTGGGGGCTGCTGTCCGCCGCGTGCGCGGTCATCCAGGGGCCGACCAGCTTCTACGTGCTGCGTGTACTGACCGGGGCGGCCGAAGCGGGCTTCTTTCCCGGCGTGCTGTTCTACCTGTCGTGCTGGTTTCCGAAGGCATGGCGCGTACGGGTGCTCGCGTGGTTTCTGGTGGCGATCCCGCTGTCGTCGGTCGTGGGCGGCGTGCTGGCGGCGTTCATCATGCAACTGGACGGAACCGGCGGCCTCAAGGGCTGGCAATGGCTGTTCATCGTCGAAGGGTTGCCTGCGTGCGTGCTCGGCCTGGTGACCCTGCGGCTCTTGCGTGATCGGCCCGAGCAGGCGGAATGGCTGACGCAAGAGGAATCCGCGGCGCTGTCGGACGTGCTTGCCCGCGAATCGGCCGAGTTGCCGCAACGGAACTTCGGCGCGGTGCTTCGCGAGGTGCGGGTGTGGATCATGGTCGGCATTCTCTTCTGCTACTGGATCGGCATCAACGGCATCGCGATCTGGCTGCCGCTGATGCTGAAGGGGCACGGGCTTTCGACGTTCGCGGTCGGGCTGCTGTCGGGTGGTGTGCCGTACCTCGTCGCGGCGGTCGTCATGATCGCGTGGGCGCGGCTGATGGAGCGCCGAGGGCGGCACCTGCTGCATCTCGCGCTGGCGTGCGTCGTCTCCGCAGCGGGCCTGATGTTCGCCGTCGCGTTTTCGTCGCTGCTACCCGCGCTCGTCGGCATGGTGTTCGCGGTGATCGGGCTGAGCGCGGCCCGACCGGCGTTCTACAGCCTGCCGTCACGATATCTGACTGCGTCGGAGCAGGCGAACGGCACGTGACGCGCGTTCTATCGCACATGACATTGCGCGACTGCTTCAAGGGCGGATCATTGACCGCGATATCGTCACCGCGAGCAGCGCGCCGCTCGCGTGGCCTGTCTCGACGCCTCACGCAGCAAGCAGCCCGCGCGCGGCCAGATTCGCATACAGCGCGCGCACGCCGAAGGTCCACGGCGCGATCTCCGTGCAAAGCCGCACGGTGTTGACGAGCGCGCCGAGCGCGGGCGTCGAGATCGTCACGCGGTCGCCGAGGTGATGCGTGAATCCGCCGCCGGGCGCGTCGCGATCCTGGATCGGCGAGAACATCGTGCCGAGGAACAGCATGAAGCCGTCCGGATACTGGTGATGCGCGCCGCAGGTCTGCGCGACGAGGTCGGCCGGGTCGCGGCTGATCTCGCGCATGTGGCTGATGCCGTCGAGCACGAAGCCGTCGTCCGCGCCTTCGACGCGCAGCGACACGCTGCATTCCCGCACGCCATCGAGCGTGAAGCCATCGTCGAACAGCCGCACGAACGGGCCGATCGCGCATGAACCGTTGTTGTCCTTGCATTTGCCGAGCAGCAGCGCCGAGCGGCCTTCGATGTCGCGCAGGTTCACGTCGTTGCCGAGCGTCGCGCCCACCGGCCTGCCGTCGCTGGCCACGGCCAGCACGATCTCCGGTTCCGGGTTGTTCCACACCGACACGGGCAGCAGCCCGACGTCCGCGCCGAAGCCCACCGCGGACATCGGCTGCGCCTTGGAGAACACCTCGGCGTCCGGGCCGATACCGACTTCCATGTATTGCGACCACGCGCCGCGGCGCTCGAGTTCCGCCTTCAGGCGCATCGCCGCTTCCGAGCCGGGTACGATCTTCGACAGATCGGTGCCGATGGTCGACGCGATGGTGTCGCGTACCTCCCGCGCCTTGGCCGGATCGCCGCCGGCCTGTTCCTCGATCACGCGCTCGATCAGGCTGACGGCAAAGGTGACGCCGCACGCCTTGACGGCCTGCACGTCGCACGGCGCGAGCAGGTGCGTGGCGCCCGGCGTGCCGTCCAGCGCCGCCTGCAGCAGCGGCTCGACGCGGCCGAGCGATTCGCCGGGGGCGGTGCGCGCGACGGCAACGGCATCGGCGCGATCGAACAGGTCGGCGGTGGTCGGCGCGGTGCGCGTGATGTCGAACACTTCGCCGCCGCGTACGGCGACGACGCTCGGGCCCGCGTGGGCGCCGTCATCCCGCCAGACGCGGCCGATCAGCAGCGCGTGGGCGAGGTCGTGCGGCAGGCAATCGGAAACGGAAGGAGTACGCATGATCAGCTCGGCAAGATTGGGGGGCGGTGGGTCAGTGCGAATGGCGCGGGTTGCCGCGCTGCTCGATCACCTTCAGGTACAGCGTGGCCGGTTCAAGGCAGCCGCCGGTGGACAACTGGCCGACGAACCGGCGATAGAGTTCCTGCCACGGCGTTTGCGCCTGCGGCACGGTGAAGCTTGCAGTTTCGCGGCGGCGCGCGAGTTCGTCCTCGTCGACGAGCACGTCGACGCTGCGGCGATTCAGGTCCACGCGAATACGGTCGTTCGTGCGCAGCAGCGCGAGGCCGCCGCCCACCGCGGCTTCCGGCGACATGTTCAGGACCGACGGGCTGGCCGACGTGCCGCTCTGGCGCCCGTCGCCCATGCACGGCAGCGACGTCACGCCGCGCTTCACCAGCTCGGCGGGCGGCGCCATGTTCACGACTTCGGAACTGCCCGGGTAGCCGACCGTGCCGCAGCCGCGGATCACCAGGATGCAGCGCTCGTCGATGTTCAGCGCGGGATCGTTGATGCGGGCGTGGTAGTCCTCCGGGCCGTCGAACACGATCGCGCGCGCCTCGAACGTATTCTCGGCGCCCGGCTCGGCCAGGTAGGTGCGGCGGAACGCGTCGCCCACCACCGACATCTTCATGATCGCGCTGTCGAAGAAGTTGCCCGACAGCACCATGAAGCCGGCGCCGTGCTTGAGCGGCGCGTCGGGCGTACGGATCACGTCGCGGTCGGCGTCCTGCGCAGTGTCGGCGATTTCTCCGATCGCGCGGCCCGACACGGTCAGGCAGTCGCGCCGCAGCAGGCCGGCCGCATCGAGCTGGCGCAGCACGGCAGGCACGCCGCCGGCGCGATGGAAGCTCTCGCCGAGGTATTCGCCGGCCGGCATGCAGTTGACGAGCAGCGGCACGGCTTCACCGAAGCGCTGCCAGTCGTCCAGGCTCAGTTCGACGCCCATGTGGCGCGCAATGGCGATCAGGTGCGGCGGGCAATTGGTCGAGGCGCCGAGCGCGGACGCGACGACGATCGCATTCTCGAACGCCGCGCGCGTCATGATCTTCGACGGGCGCAGGTCTTCGCGAACGAGTTCGACCGCGCGCTTGCCGGTCGCGTAAGCCATCTGGCCGCGCTCGCGATAGGCCGCGGGAATGCTCGCGCACCCCGGCAGCGACATGCCCAGCGCCTCGGCGAGGCTGTTCATCGACAGCGCCGTGCCCATGGTGTTGCAATGGCCGATCGACGGCGACGATGCCGTGGTCAGCTGCATGAAGCCTTCGTAGTCGATCTCGCCGGCCGCGAGCAGGTTGCGCGCATGCCAGATCACCGTGCCGGAGCCGACGCGCTTGCCCTCGTGCCAGCCATCGAGCATCGGGCCGCCCGACAGCACGATGGCGGGCAGGTCGACGGTGGCGGCCGCCATCAGGCAGGCCGGCGTGGTCTTGTCGCAGCCGGTCGTCAGCACCACACCGTCCAGCGGAAAGCCGTGCAGGACTTCCACCAGCCCGAGGTAGGCGAGGTTGCGGTCGAGCGCGGCGGTGGGCCGGCGGCTTTGCTCGGCCAGCGGATGCACGGGGAACTCCATCGGAATGCCGCCCGCGTCGCGAATGCCGGCCTTGGTGCGCTCGGCGAGCTCGATGTGGTGACGATTGCATGGCGCCAGATCGCTGCCTGTTTGCGCGATACCGATGACAGGGCGGCCCGACTGCAGCTCCTCGCGCGTCAACCCGTAGTTCATGAAGCGCTCGACATAGAGCGCGGTCATGTCTGCATGCGCGGGGTCGTCGAACCATTCCTGGCTGCGCAGACGGCGGGGTGTGTGTGACATGGCAGGCTGTCTCCGAAGGGCCTTCTTGATTTTGCGTGCCGGATGGTACCGGTAACATCGTCTGGATGTTAGCACGGGTTTTTTGCGTCGCGGAAGGGATTTCGTGCGCGCGTCGCGAAGGTGTGGGGCAGGGGATCGGTGCGAAGCCGCGCATGTCGCGTGTCGGCACGCGCCCGGCCGTCGGCCGGTCAGGCGCTTTCCCGCGGGATGATCGTGTAGTCGATCTGGATGCTTTTCGACTCGGTCGGCCCGCCGCCGTCGCGCGCCTGCAATGCCGCCAGCAACGCTTCGCCCGTGCGTCGCCCGATGCCGTACGCGTCGACCGATACCGTTGTGATCGTCGGATGGCAGCATGTCGCCACTTCGAAATTCCCGAAGCCGGCCACCGCGATGTCGGCCGGCACGGCGAGCCCGCGCCGGTGACACTCCATGATCGCGCCGAACGCCGACATGTCGCTCACGCACATCACCGCATCGGTATCAGGCCATCGCTCAAGCAGCGCGGCCATCGCCGGTCCGCCGTGGCTCATCGTGATCGGCGATTCGCCCAGCCGCACGACGCGCGGCTCGCCCAGCCCCAACGCCTTGATCTCCGCCTGGTAACCCTTGAGCCGGTCCAGGCCGCGGCGATCCAGTTCGCTGGCGCCGACCAGAAAGCCGATGCGCCGGTAACCGCGTTCGGCCAGGTGGCGCACCATCGCACGGGCGGCGCGCACGTTCGAGAAGCCCACGGCGGTGTCGATCGGGTGCGTGGGCAGGTCCCACATCTCGACCACGGGAATCGCCGAGCGCTCCAATACCTTGCGCGTCGCATCGGTGTGCTGCGACCCCGTCAGCGCGATGCAGCGCGGCTGGTGCCTCAGCATCGAGCGCACCAGCCGCTCTTCGCGTTCCAGGTCGTAGTCGGTGTCGCCGAGCAGCAACTGAAGGCCATGCGGCTCGAGCGCATCGGTCAGGCCGCGCACGGTATCCGAGAAGTTGGAGCTCGACAGCGACGGCACCAGCACCGCGACGAATTCCGACCGCCCCGACGACAGCGCACCGGCGGCCGCGTCGGCCACGTAGCCGAGCTGGTCGATTGCCTCGCAGACCCGTGCGCGCGTCTCCGCGGCCACGCTGTGGCCGGCGAGCACGCGCGACACCGTCATCTTCGATACGCCGGCAAGGCGCGCTACGTCGGACATGCGGGGCGGCCCGGCGGGCCGGACGGCGGTAGGACTGGGCATCGGAATCGCGGTCGGGAGAAGGCTGGAAAGGCTACATCATACCGGTGCGGCATACCGTGCAGACCAGCCCACGCGTGCACGTTGCCGCCATGCCCGTACTAGGGAAACCACGCGTTCGGCGGCACTTGTACGTGCGTATCGCCGCGTGCTACCTTCGAATTTGTTACCGGTATCAGCTGCCGATCGCTCCCGTCGCCTCGTCGGCTTTTTTTTGCCACGGAATGTTATCGGTAACATCGATGCGTCAAACGCACTCGCCGGTACGAAGAAGACCTACACAAACTGGAGACAGACCGATGCCATCCCTAACGCAGGCCGCTGCCGCACCGGCCGCGGCCGACTCGTCCGAAGACGCCCTCTACCGCAAGGTCATGCGGCGCATCCTGCCGTTGCTGCTGCTGTGCTACGTCGTGGCCTACCTGGACCGCGTCAACGTGGGTTTCGCGAAGCTGCAGATGCTCGACGACCTGAGCCTGAGCGACGGCGTCTACGCGCTCGGCGCCAGTATCTTCTTCTGGGGCTATTTCCTGTTCGAGATGCCCAGCAATCTGCTGCTGCACCGCTACGGCGCACGCTTCTGGATCGCGCGGATCATGATCACGTGGGGCATCGTGTCGTCGTCGATGGCCTTCATCGTGCCGCTCGCGCAGTTCTTCCACGTGCAGACGACCACGATGTTCTACACGCTGCGCTTCCTGCTGGGGCTGTGCGAAGCGGGATTTTTCCCGGGCGTCATCCTGTACATGAACTACTGGTTCCCGGCGCGGCGCCAGAGCGTGGCGATGTCGGGCTTCCTGGTCGCGATCCCGCTGAGCCTGACGCTGGGCAGCGTGGTGTCCGGCTGGCTGATGGAGCAGACACACGGCCTGTCGGGCATGAGCGGCTGGCAATGGATGCTGCTGCTCGAAGGGCTGCCGTCGATCGTGGTGGCGTTCATCGTGCTGGCCTGCCTCGGCGACGGCCCGCAGTCGGCGAAGTGGCTGTCCGCTGACGAAAAGGCGGTGCTGTCGCGCAACCTCGAATCCGAGGCCGTGCACAAGTCGCACAGCATCGGCGCCGCACTGCGTAGCCCGCGCGTCTGGCTGCTCACCTTCATCCTGCTGACGTTCAATACCGGCTTCTACGGGCTGGCTTTCTGGCTGCCGTCGATCATCCGCGCGTCGGGCGTGCACAGTCCACTGCATATCGGAGTGCTGACGGCCATTCCGTATCTGACGGCCATCTTCGCGATGGTGTGGAACGCATCGCACTCGCGCAAGACCGGCGAACGCCGCCTGCATGCGGCGATTCCCGCGCTGATCGGCGGCGTCTTCCTGATCCTGAGCGCGGCGTTCGCGCAGAACGTGGCGCTATCGATCGTATTGCTGACCATCGCCACCTGCGGCATTCTCGCGCTGATGCCGATCTACTGGACCTTTCCGGGGCAGATTCTGTCCGGCACGGCCGCGGCCGCCGGCATTGCGCTGATCAACTCGGTGGGCAACCTGTCCGGCTTCACGGGGTCGATGATCACCGGCGTCGCCAAGCAAATGACCGGCAACATCAACAACGGTACCTATGCGCTGGGCGCCTGCCTGCTGGTCAGTTGCGTGCTGATCGCGTCGATTCCGCGCGATATTCTGCGGCCGCCGGTGGGGCGGTAGGGCGTTCGCCCGACGTTACGTCCGGCCCGGGTTGGGACATCGCACCGCCCCGGCGCCGGATGCATCACGCAACGTGGATTGTTACGCGCGGTACTTTCGCAAAAAAAACAGGATCTCGTGTGAGATCCCTCGACCGTCACACACGGAATTCCGGATACCTTCCGCCAGGGACGCTCGGTGCACTACGCAGCTTTCTCGTGGGCGCCGTCATGCGCCCTCCAGTGCGAAGCGCACCTTGTTCCCGAGCGTGCGCAAGCGCTCGACCGGTTCGTTCGCGAACACGAAACGGACATACGCGTCGCCGTGCGCAACGCCCCATCCGGTCATGGCCGTTGCACATACACCGTGGTTCAGCAACCGCTCCGACATTCGCGATCCAGTCAGGCCGAAGTCGGAGACGCGCAGCAGCATCGACCAGCCGCCCGCCGGCATGCCGAACGGGAGCCCCGACAGTTCGGCGGCGACCGTATCCCGCCGTCTCTCGAGTTCGCTCACGTAGCCAGGCAGATCGGATGCGGAATGTTCGAGCGCAACCGCCGCAGCCTCCTGGGCAATGCCGACCGGTACCACGACATTGGCGAGCGACACCGCCACGAGGTCGGGAATCAGCCATTCCGGCGCGACGATCCAGCCTACCCGCCAGCCAATCATGCGCAACTCTTTCGACGCCGCGCCGACCGTGACCGTGCGCTCTGCCATGCCGGGCAGGCCCGCGGGATGGATGACCGTGCGTCCATCGAAGAGCAGCCGTTCCATCGCACTGTCGAGGATCAACAGCAGATCGTTCTGCACACACAGGCTCGCGATCAGTTGCCAGTCGGACGCATCGAAGAAACCGCCCGACGGCATTGACGGAGACATCAGCAGCATGGCTCGCGTTTTCGGGCCGATCGCTGCGCGCAGCGCGGCCTGGTCCAGCTTCCATTCGCCGCCCGGCGTGAAGGCGAACGGTACTTGCCGAGGTACGCCGCCCGCAAGGCGGACGCGATTCAGCAGACCCGCGTACGTCGGATCGGTGACGATGACTTCGTCGCCGATCTCGACGGTGGCGAGCAGCGTGTTCAGAATGCCGGAGAGTCCGCCCGCCGACACCACCACCTGGTCGGCCGTGAAGTGCCGCCCCGAAAGCGCCGACACGTGGGCGGCAGCGCTCGCGCGCAGCCGATCCTGACCGACGAATGGCAAATAGGAGTTGGCCGAGTCTCGCTGGATTGCCGCGTGGGTAAAAGCGAGTGCCTCCGCAGTAGGCGGAATGTCGGTATCGAGATTTTCGAGTCGCAGAAGGTCGACGTCGGCATGATCGGCGATCGAACCCATGCGATCGACGCCGATTCCGGCGATGTGCCGCAGACGGGCAGGGCGGTGGTGGCGCATCGGGCCTCCGATTTTGTTACAATTTAATAGATAATATATGCATGGTGGTCGGGATGAATTTCGAAGTCAAGGAGGATCGCTCGCTGGCCGACCGGATCGCTGCCGCATTGGCGGACCGCATCATTTCGGGTGCCATCGCGCCGGGGGAGTGGCTGCGTCAGGATCACATCGCCGCTGAATTCGGCGCGAGCCATGTGCCGGTACGCGAGGCGTTCAGACGGCTGGAAGCGCAGGGGTTGGCCGTGGTGGAACCGCGACGAGGCGTGCGGGCGGCGCCGCTCGAGCCGGCGGACGTACTTGAAATGGCCAAGATGCGCGCTGCCTTCGAGGCGCTGGCGCTGCGCGAGGCGATTCCCGCTCTCGACGCAGGGGCGCTGGAGGAACTCGATGCGATCCTCGATCAGGAGGCGGCGGCGCGTGGCATAGCCGTGCTGGGGACGCTGAATCTGAGGTTTCATCGCGCATTGACCGCGCGGTGCGGGATGCCGCGGCTCATCGACGCGATTGGCGACATGCATCGGGCAAGCTCGCGGCATCTGTATGCGACGTGGCAGCAACTTGAGTGGCAGGATCGCTCGAACGACGAGCATCGGAACATCGTTCGGGCGATACGCGAGGGGGATGTGGACGCAGCGTGTGCAGTTTTGTCCGCGCACATTCTGGCTGCGGGGGATGCGCTGGCTCAGGCGTTGCGGAGCCGGTAGGGATGTGGGTCGAGCCGGGGGCGTCGACCGGTCCATGGTTTTTCTCGCGGTGATTTGGTTCACACTAGCGCGAAAGGTCTACACGCTTTGTGCTCTCCAACGCCGAGCGGCTGCTTCCCGCTGCCGAACTCTGACGGATCGTACACTCCACCACACTAACGACTGATGGAACTCACAGCCGAGCAAGCAAAGGAAGTCGCCCAACGTGCCATCACCAAGACAGTTGGGGAAGGCTGCGACGCGGTTGTTATCGACGAATACACTCAAGAGTTCGATGTTGGCTGGGTCTTCTACTATCAATCATCGCGCTTCCTTGAGTCAGGCGACATGAGAGATCGCCTGGCGGGGAATGCGCCATTATTTGTCAGTCGAGCTGATGGCCAAGCCACCTCCATCAGCTATCACAGGCCAATTGCCGAGTCGATCCGCGCCTACCGCGCATGCGGGGACACTAATGGTTATGAAGAGTCGCAGATTCGACTCATGCGATGGTCTGCCGGGGGGAACAAGGTTCAAGCGATACGGTTGATTCGTCAACATTCGCCCGTAAGTCTTGCGGAGGCAAAGCATGCGGTCGATCAATGTCTCGCCGGGCATGAGGTAGTGGTCGCAGTGAGGGACGTCGCATCGGCCAAGCAACTGGAGATCGACCTTGCCGAGGTCGGTCTCCATGGGGTTGTCATGTTTCGTAGTACCCGCCGATAGTAATCGGTCGACTGATGATCGATTACGCTCGTCCTGCAAGGACTGCGCGTCGCTGCGCCGTGGTCGGCCGCGTTCGGCCACGGGCGGCCAGTCGACAGTGAGATCAAGTATTGAGTCATTCGCTACTGGACGTCTAAAGAACCTCGTTGCAAGGACGATAATCGACATATCACCGCAATCAATTCCCTTTCTACGATGCCATCAATCTTAATGATCCATCCCACAATGCCGGAGCGGCGCGTGAAGCTCGGTTTCAACTGGTCTGCCCTGATATTCGGCATAATCTGGGCATACTCCGAAAGGTTGGTTGTTCAAGGAGGGCGGATGGCCGCTGTCGATGCCGCCTCCGGTCTCCTTTGTTCCTTTGGCCATCCGGCCCTTTTGATTGCGGCTTTGATACTCTTCGTGGCAAAGAACATCTACAGTGCCCGACATGGCAGCGCCTGGGTATGTCAGCGATTGCTGAATCAAGGCTACCGAGCGCTCCAGTAGTCATACATTCGACGCGCGGTGACGAGCCCTGAATTGAAGCTCCGTTCAGGGTGGTCGTAATTGTCCGCTCGGGTCGATCGGTGACGGTCGCGTGTTGCAGGACGGCGGCCGACCGTCGGCCTTTCGACCAGGTTAAGCCGTTCGACATTAGTGCCTGGATCGCCGACAATCGACCGCGCTGTCGCGTGATGGCGAATTAGTCGGGCGCCGAACTTAACCGCCGAGCGGCGATAGCGGTCGAAGCTTTCCGCCCAACAACCCTGGGAGGGCACATGGACGCGTTCAAGTTCGAGCAATATTGTTTCCTCCGCCTCTACGCTATCGACCTCGATACGGCCGTTCACACAATTAAGGTTCTTCGGCGCCACAAGCGAGCCGATGCTCAGTATCCCCTGCTCCGTGACATCGCAGTGACTTATGCACGGCCATTCTCAGGAAACGAAGGGAAAAAAATTAATAGACATCACCTTTCGACCCGACATGTTCCCGCAACAATGAGAGATCTTCACAGCGAACTTCTCCGTCTTCGGAAGGAGCAGTTTGCGCACACCGATCTGAAATTCTATCGCCCCAATATTTCAAAATTTCATGGTGAATTAAAATCGCGGTTTCCAATGTCACTAAAAAGCTACGACTATGAATCTCTTCTCAAGAAGCTCCCGGAGATCGAGTCACTAATTCACGCGGTCGACGACAGCATCCAGGCAGAGATGGCTGCATATGAAGCCAGCGTATAATATTCGTCCCTTGAGTATCTGCGTACTGTATTCACCGATTTTCTTCAGATTCACCTTCAGCCAAACTCTGAACTCAAACACTCATGATCTTATGAGTATTTTTAGGATATTCATCAACGAATCCAAACGACTCGATGACATCGCGAGCATCGCTGGCCAGTTCATACGATGTCGTGCTCAATGGCTGGCGACCTTATTGACTAAGGGAACAACGCAACGGGCCTACTTGAGTTTTCCTATGGTATCGACGCAATGTCGCATAAAGCTGGACCAGACGTTCGTCTGCTTTGTGGAGAATTGCGAGACTGCATCGGGTCGACTATAGCCCACCGCGTCGGGCTGAATCCGCAGCCAATACCGGACATTGGATCGGCGAGACTGAATCGGCGACAATCTATTGAAACCAAGTGAAACATCGACACAGGGGGCGCTGGTGTCCGTCAATGGAAGCGAAACGAAAGGCACATTTCCAACGCTGACAACTTCCCGGCTGTCATTGCGGGAGCTTTTGCCGAGCGACGCGCCGTCGCTGTTCGCGGTACATGGCGACGCTGAGGGTATGCGCTGGTTCGGTACCGATCCGATGACCGAAATAGGAGAGGCCGACAAGTTGATTCAGGTATTTGCCGACTGGCGGCGCAGTGGCTCCGGCGTCCGTTGGGCCATCGAGAGACTTTCGGACGGCCTTTTACTTGGTACGTGTGGCCTCTTCCGATGGAATCGAAATTGGCGAAGCTGCGCCGTTGGCTATGAGCTAGCTACGTTTGCGCGTGGCAAGGGGTACATGAACGAAGCGCTTTCTGCCGCGATCGATTACGGTTTCGACATGATGCAGATAAACCGTATCGAAGCCCAGGTTCACCCTGAGAACGCATCCTCTATACAAGTGCTGGAGACGCTCGGCTTTGTCCGGGAAGGGGATCAGCGTCAAGCCGGGTATTGGCATGGTGCCTATCACGATCTCCTGCGGTTTTCGTTGTTACGTTCCGATTGCGTACGTCGCGGCTAACGCGCGGGTCAAAGCCGTCGGCTTTGCCACATGAGCGACCGCTCCCCGAGCGAACCGGCTGACCGTTCCGGGGCGTTCAGACCCGTTCGCGTCGGCCACGACTGCCGTTCGCAGCTACGTGCAGGTCCTGCTGTGTCGGGGCCTGCACGCGGCTGCGAAATAAGCTCCGTTTTTCACCACTCCGATCATCCGCAGGAGCCCATGCTTTCCACAACGCGTGGCCTCGACCGCAGGCACAGCGATGCCGACCTGTGGAACGACATCTTCCTTTCGACCGCCGGCTCACGACACACTGCGCCGCATCCCCCGCACCTGCAACCAAATCGCGGATATCAGAAAATAAAGCGCACCGACTCCCGCGTATCCCGCGATCTTCACGATCGCGAGCGGCATCGGCGCGTGGCTTTGGATAATGAAGAACACCCCGGCCAGCGCCGATTGCGCACCGCTGAGGATCATCACCCACTGTGCGCCGGCATGCTTCCAGCGCCGCACGGCGGTGCCGAGTTGCAGCGCGCCGGAGAGAATCGCCCACACGCCGAACACCGCGAGTACCGTGGGCAGGCCCGCATTCAACGCGGGAAATACCGCCAGTGTCGTGACGGCGCTGATCGCGACGTTTACCGCCTGCGTGCGGTTTGCCGCCATCCCGCCGCTGCGAGAAAGGTCGACGAAATTGGCGAGCGCATCCCAGGCCGGATAAACGATCAGCAGGACCGCCGCGCCGGCCGCGCTTTGCCGGCCGACGGAAAACGCCAGCGCGACCCAGATCAGCGAGAACACCGCCCTGGAAAAGTAGTACCGTTTCAGCCATGGTTCGTCGGCAGGGGGATGAAATTCGGGGTAGCGGTCAGCCATTTGCACTCCTTCGTACATTGAATCGTCGTTCCGGCCGGCATGCAGGGTTTGCACCACGCAGATGCGGCGCCGACCGGATCTCCAGTGCGCCGAGTATCGCAATCGCCAGGGCCCGCCGCCATCGGTCAGATGTCCGATAGTGAAGTCCGCTGCCGGTTGTTTGCACCGATACGGGCGAACATCGTGCCGGGCTCGCCGCGGCGAGCCGCCGACGTGCGAGCGCATGCACGCCGCCACACCGTCGCGTATGATCGTTTTCCCGCCCTCGCGAATGTCTCCACCTGCCCAATGTCCGACGCCGAAGCCCGTCACGCCCCGCTGCGCATAGTCGACGCCGTACGCGCGCTGGCCTTCATCGGCGATCTCAGCATGGGCCAACCGACCGACCATTCGCCGCGCACCGGCTGGCTGGCCGCCCAGCTCGCGCACGCAGCACGATTCGACGCATCGGTGTGCGACACGGCTCGCGAGGTGGCGCTGTTGCGCTGGTCGGGCTGCACGGCGAACGCGGCGGGCTTCGCGCAGGTATTCGGCGACGACGTCGCGATCCGCGCCGCGATGCTCGAAAGCCGGCCCGGCATGGCCGAAGCGATCGGCGGCGCGGGTGTCGCGCTGATCCCGCTCGCGCAGATTCATTGCGAAGTCTCGGGCGAGGTCGCGCGAATACTCGGTCTGTCCAGCGCAACGGAAACCGCGCTGCGGCACATTTTCGAAACCTGGGACGGCAACGGGCTGCCCGCGCGGCTCGCGCGCGAACAGGTGCCGCCCGCCGTGTCAATCGTCGCGCTGGCGGGCGACCTCGACGTGTTCAGCCGCACGTACGGCATCGAACGGGCCCTCGAATTGATCGGCCAACGCGCGGGGTCATGCTATCCGGCCGTGCTCGTCGAGACGGCTGCGCGCGACGCATCGCGCTGGCTGGCGGCGCTCGAACACATGGCGCCCGCCGACCTGGACGCCGCATTGGCCACGCCGGACATGCAGGGCGCGACGTCCGCCGAATTGATTGCGGACGTCATCGATCTGAAACTGCCGTGGATGACGGGCTTTTCGCGGTCGGTCGCCGCGACGGCGGCCGCCTGTTACGGCCGGCTCTCGTCCGACGAGGCCGCGCGCGAACGCGTGTACCGCGCCGGGCTGATTCATGGCATCGGCAGGGCCGCGGTGCCGAACGACGTGTGGAATCTGCCGACGCGGCTGCCCGCGAGCGCGTGGGAAAAGGTGCGACTCGTGCCGTACTGGACCGAGCGCGCCGGCAGGCAGACCGGCGCGCTCGGCGAAGCCGCGGTGCTTGCGTCCTATGCCTACGAGCGGCAGGACGGTTCGGGCTATTTTCGCGGCGCGCGCGATGCGGCGCTGACGCTGGAAGCGCGTGTGCTGGCGGCGTCGCTCGCGTGGGTCGCGTTGCGCTCGGCGCGTCCGTGGCGCGCGGCGCTGAGCGATGCGGCCGCCGCCGGCCAGTTGCAGGAAGAAGCGGCGTGCGGCCGGCTATGCGGCGAAGTGGTGGCCGCGCTCGTGACGGGCGGCGCGCCCACGCTCCGGCGTGCCGCCACGCGCCCGTCGTCCGCCGGCCCGCGCCTGTCCGCGCGGGAAATCGACGTCCTGCGGGCGATCTCCCGCGGCGCGAGCAACAAGCAGGTCGCGCAGGCGCTCGCGATGAGTCCGAGCACGGTGCGCACCCATGTCGAGAAGGCGTTTCGCAAGCTCGAATGTTCGACACGCGCCGCGGCGACCCTCAAGGCATCGACGCTGGGGCTGCTCTGACGCGATCCGCGATGCGGACGCTTGCGTGTGTTTGCGCGGACAGACGGCCCGGCCGGTGCGGCCTTTGAAGCCCGCTCGTCCGATGGTTTATCCCGCGTGTCGAAAACGGCGGTTGCGCCGTTCAAGTCAGCCAGTCGTTCGCCCGTTTCCGCCGAGTCGTGGCCGTTGCGTCGGTGTCGGCCCAACCGTACCCCAACGCCGCGATCGCGAAGTAGACGGCACCGACGGCTTCGCACGAAAGCAGCGCGCCGGCCAGCGCCGTTCGCGCCCCACATGAGATCGTTCGCGACGGCGCGCCCGCGTGCTTTCCGCGACGCACCGCGATGCCGATCCGAAACAGGCCAGTCACGACGGCGAGCACGCCGAATGCACGGGGCAGGCCGCTCGCCAATTCGACGATGAAGATCTGACGTACCGACATTGCAGTCATCCTCCCGGTCAGTGTATTCGCGTGACGGTTGCCTATCCTGACACCCGGTCGTTCGCGGCGCTATCGGACAAGTGACCGATGGTGCCGGCAGAACCGATGCACGGAAGCGCGCGATCGCCGTTACGGCACCGGCGAGAACACGTCCGCGATGTGCCGATCGGGTTCGATGTCGGTGAACGCATCGATGTCGGCCATGACGTCTGCCGTCCGCGCGGATGCGAACGCGGCGTCCAGCGCGGCTCGATCCGTGAAGCGGCAGATCGCCACGACGATCAGTTCGCTATCCTCACGTGCCGGAAAGAAAGCGTCGACGTATTCGAGCCCGTACGGTTTCCAGGATTTTTCCACGAGTGGAATGTGTTGCTCGACGTAGTAACGTGAATCGAACCGCGTGCCCGCGGCTCGGCGATAGGAAACGACGAAATACATGCGGAACCTCCAGGTCGGACTGCCACAGCGATGAGTGCCGATACGTGCGACGACGGGCGACTACGGCCGTTCGCGTTCGGCGCTGAATGCCGGCCGGGGAGCAGCCCGCATCGACGTGTGCGCGGCGGGCGCGCGTGCGAGCGAGATGCCCAGCGCGGCGCCGACAGCGAGGAAAAACGAGATCGACAGGAGTGCGACGATGAACGCGTGCGCGATGGACGCCGGATCCTGGTGCGTGCCGAGCGTCGCATAAAAAATGCCGCCGATGATCGCCACGCTGAGCGACGTGCTGACCTGCAGCGTCGAACTGGCGATGCCGGCGATCATGCCGGACAGCGCCGGTGCGACGCGCCCGGTCACCATGCGCATCAGCGTCGGCAGTGCGAGGCCTTGTCCGAAACCGATGACGAAGAGAGCGGCGGCGAGCGGTGCGGCAGCGAGCGGCATTCCGACCGGCGTGGCGTCGATCAACCCTGCGAGGCCGACGAGCCCGACGATCTCCAGGCTGATGCCGAACGGATTGACGTAAGCGCCGATGACACGTGCACAGAAAGGCGTCGACAACGGGCCGAGCAGGAACCCCACGCCGAACGGCAAGAACACGAGGCCCGCGCTCAGCGCGTCGACGTGCAACGCATTCTGCAGATACACCGAGAACAGCAGGAAGAACGCGCCGATCGAATACAGCACCAGCGCGATCAGCAACGCGCGGCCCAACCCCGGTGCGCGCAGCGCGGCCGGGTCGAGCAGCGGTGCGCCGCCGCGGCTGCCCAGCCGGCGCTCGTAGCGCCAGAAGCACCACGCGAGGGCAGGCACCGCGAGCAGCGACGCCCATGCCCATACGGGCCAGCCTGCTTCGCGCCCCTCGATCAGCGGCACGATCAGCGCGCCCAGCGTCAGCATCGACAGCGCGGTGCCGCCGAGGTCGAGCTTGCGCGCATGCTGCGCACGCGTTTCCTTCAACAGCGGAATCCCGAACAGGACGACCAGAATCGCGAGCGGCAGGTTGACGAGGAAGATCGTGCGCCAACCCAGATTCAACAGATTCAGCGAGATCAGAATCCCGCCGAGCGCCTGCCCGACCACGGCGGCGAGGCCGAACACCGCGCCGTACAAGCTGAGCGCGAGCGGCTTTTCCGATTCGGGGAAGATCGCCTGGATCGAGGCGAGCGCCTGCGGCGCCATGATCGCGGCCGTCACGCCCTGCAACGCGCGACCGACGATGAGCGTCCACGGCGAATTCGCGAGACCGCACAGCGTCGAGGCGATCGCAAAGCCGATCAACCCGAGAAAAAACACGCGGCCGCGGCCGAACAGGTCGCCCAATCGCCCGCCGGTGATCAGCGTCACCGCGTACAGGCCCGCATACGACGAAATGACGAGTTGCTCGGCCGACGACGAGGCGCCCAGTTCCGCGCGAATCGACGGCAGTGCGACGTTGACGATGAAGAAATCCAGCGGCGGCAGGAACGCGCCGACGAGCAGAACCGAAAACATGGCCCAGCGACGCGGGTCGGGTGATACGGGGTCATTCCGTGACATGGACGGCTCTCCATACGGAACCATTCGGTTCCAAATTGGGTAAAAAAATATCAGTCGAGGATGCGCATCGTGCGGTCGACCAGCGCGAGCATGTCGCTTTCGGCCACGCCGGTTTTCCCCAGCACGCGCATGCCCTCGATCTGGCAGACGAGCAAACGTGCCAGCACCTGTTCGTCCTGCTCGGGGATCTCGCCGCTCGCCTGGCCGCGGACGATCGCGCCCGCATAGAGTTGCTGCAGGCGCCGGAACAGGCGCCCCGTGCGTTCCGCGACATCGGCGTCGCGCGCGGCCAGTTCGGTGGTCATCGCGACGGCGAGACATCCCCGCCGGCCCGCGTCGCCGACGGAGAGCCGCGCGTAGCGCAGCAGCGAGTCGCGAATCGCATTCTTCACGGGGCCCGGTTGCGACAGGATGTCCGCGGTCGCCTTGAGCCCGTCGGCCATATACAGATCGAGCGCCGCCAGCAGCAGCGCCTTCTTGTCGCCGAACGCCTTGTACAGGCTGCCGCGCGACAGGCCGGTGCCGGCGATCAGGTCGGGCAGGGACGCGCCTTCATAGCCGCGATCCCAGAAAACGTCCATCGCGTCGCGCGCGGCATCGCCAAGTTCGAATTCGCGGGGACGGCCCACGCCAGCGGGATTTGCCATTGATCGGTTTCGCAAACGATGCGGTGTCTGAAGTTTGATTCATTATATGGACCGATCGATTCCGATGTCAACGTGTGTATGTCGCCGGGCACGGCGATGGCCGCCCTCGCGGGCGGCCCGGATTCATCCGGATCAGTCGAGCCCGCCCTGGCACGGATTCCGGCACGGCCGCCGCCGCCGGTGGGGCGGTAGCGCGTTCGCGCGACGCTACGCTCGGCCGCGGCTGGCACACCGGCTGCTTCGACCACCGATGATCGTCGCACGCGAGGCTCAAACCCGGCTGCCGCGCACCTGTCGCTCGCCACCGAGCCGGTCACGCGCCCGACAGCCCGACGCACACCGGCGGGGCTCGATCGGCCCACGGCGCGGCGCGTTCGAGCTGAGCGGCGAGCGAGAACAGCAGCGACTCCGCGCCGAATGCCCCCGCGAACTGGCTGCCGATCGGCAAACCTTGTTCGTCCCAATAAAGCGGCACCGACATCGCGGGCTGGCCGGTCGCGTTGAACCACGCGGTGAACGGCGAAAACCGATGCGACCGATCGATGACGTCGCTCAGCGATTGCGCGTCGTCCACCGTCGCGAGGGCGGCTGGCGCGAGCGGCGGCATCGCGAGCGTCGGCGTCAGCAACACGTCGTAGCGTTCCATCAACCGGCCGAACGTCCTGCCCAACGCATGGATCCAGTCGACCGCGCTTGCGTATTCGGCGCCGCTCACGTTGCCCTTTTCGCGCAGGATGATGCGGGTGCGCGCCTCGATTTCGTCGCCGCGTACCGGCGCGTTTCGCTGAGCGCCGATCGTGTCGAGCAGCGCGCGCGTTTGCGCGCCGATGATCGTGAACACGTGGCCATAGAATGCGGCCGACTCGACGGGACTGTCGAGCGGTTCGACGTCATGTCCGAGCGAGCGCAGCAACGCGACGGTATGGTCCAGTGCGGCCCGGCATGCCGGATGAAGCGGCCACGGCGGCGCCTGCTCGATCACGGCGATTCTCAGCGGCCGCGGATCGCGCTGCGTGGCCGCGAGAAACGTGTCGGCCTGGTGCGGCGACGCATAGGGCGCGCCGATATCGGCGCCGGCGGTCAGGTCCAGTAGCGCGGCGCTGTCGCGGACCGAGCGCGTGATCGCGTGATTGATGCCCATGCCGGCCCATCCCTCGCCGATCATCGGGCCATTCGGCGTTCGGCCGCGCGTCGGCTTCAGCCCGAATACGCCGCAGCAGGACGCGGGCACCCGCAGCGAGCCGCCGCCGTCGTTGCCGTGCGCGAACGGCAGCACGCGGGCGGCGACGAGCGCCGCCGCGGCGCCGCTCGAACCGCCGGCGCTCACGTGCGGATGCCACGGATTGCGCGTGACGCCGAAACGCGCCGACGACGTGCAATACGACGTGCCCAGTTCCGGCGACAACGAGGTTCCCGCGATCGGTATGCCGGCCCGCCGCAGACGGGCCACGAGTTCGCCGTCGAAGTCCGGCCGGTAGTCGCCGAACAAAAACGATCCGTTCGACATCCGCGCGCCGCGCACGGGCATGAACAGGTCCTTGATCAGCGTCGGGACGCCGGCGAGCACGCTTTCGTGCCCGGTGACGGACGACGCGGCCTGTCTCGCCGGGTCGTCGAGTCGTTCCGCCACGGCATTCAGCGCGGGGTCGAGCGTATCGAGACTGGCAAGCACGGCGTCCAGCAATTCGGTCGGCCGTACTTCTTTTGCACGGACGAGCGCCGCGAGGGCGATGCCGTCGTGCGTGGCGATGAGCGTCTGAAAATCTTTCATGGGTCTAGGGTTCGGGAACGGGAAAACGTGAATGGGTCATGCGTCGTCGCGACGGCGAAGCGCCGGCAACAACCACGACAATGCGGCGACGGCCGTGCCCGACGCAATCGCGCACACCGCCGCGCGCAACCCGCCGAATGCCTGCGCACAGCCCAGCACGACGAGCGGGCTGACGAACTGGCCCAGATAGAGCGCGGCCGTGAAACCGCCGAGGCCGCGGCCGCGCATCGCGAGCGACAGCGTGCGCATCAGCGGCAGAATCGCATTGGGCACCAGCATGCCGCCGCCGAAGCCGTGAATCACGACCGCCACGACGATGGCCGGCACCGTATGCGCGCGGGCCAGCAAGAACAGGCCCGCCGCGAGCAGCGCCAGGAGCACGACGTTGACGAAGCGGCGGCCGAGCGCATCGCGCAACCAGGGCCACGCGATCGAACCGGCCAGCGTCGACAGCAGGCCGACGCCCGCGACCGCACCGATCATCGTCGACGAGCGCTGACCGATGTCGACCATCAACTGCGGCATCTGCACCGGCACCACGAACGAACTGACCATGCCGATGCAGATCAGTCCGTAGCCGACCGCGAGCGTCGGCGCGAGCCGGTTGCCGGCCGGCGGCGTGTCGCTGTCGGCCGGTTCGGCGGGCAGGCCGTCGCGCAGCGGTTCCCACAGCACGGTCGCAATCGCCGGCACGAGCAGGATCGGCAACAGGTACAGATAGAACGGATAGCGCCATGCGTGCTCGCCGGCCGCGCCGCCGAGCACGAAGAACACCGTTCCCACGATCCCGATCGTGACGACCTGCCGGTTCACGTAGCGCACCCGTTGTTCGCCATGCCAGTAATCGCCGATCAGCGTCGTGCAGCAGGTCATCACGCACGCTTCCGCCGCGCCGAGCGCGAGCCGGCACACAAGGATCGCGGCGAGGCTGTCGAGCCATGCCGGCGCCGCGCCGACGAGCCCATACACGAGCGTCGCGAGCAACAGCAACGTCTTGCGTCCGACGCGATCGGCCAGCCAGCCGGCGAGCGGCGCGCACAGCGCGATCGCGAGCGCGGGGCCGGTCGCGACGAGCGGGACGAGCGCGGCCAGCCGCGGGTCGGCCGGCACGAATTCCGCCGCGAGTTTCGGCAGGATCGGTGCGATCATGACCGCGCCCATCACGGTGAGACTGCTGCCGAGCAGCAGTACGGCGCCCTGGCGGGTACCGGCCTGTCGGGCGGTATGCGTATAGGCGGGCGCGGATTGCGTTGAGGAAAGCGGATTCATCGACGGCTCCCGAATCGGAACATCAGAACGACAGCGCGGCACGCAGCGCGACCTGGTAACCCTGCGCGCGGTTCTGCGCGCCGAATTCCTTGTACGCATGCAGCCAGACCGCGGGCTTGCCCGGCTCGACGTAGCTGATCGCCGGGCCCAGCGCATTCACGCGCGCACGGTTGCCGTCGACGTTCGGGCCGTGGTCGTTGCTCAACTGCCGCTCGATGTAGCCGCCCAACCCCGCCGTGAACGGGCCGATGTGCTGGCCGAGCGCGAATTCCTGGCGGAACCCGGTGCCGCTGCGATAGTTGGTTGCGCGGTTCGTCGTGTTCTGATCGATCTCGATGCTGGTCGAGATTTCGAATCCGCTATCGGTGATGTACGTCGCGCCGATGATGGGCGAGAAGGTCCAGTGGTTGACGCCGGGATTGAAGAGGCGGGTGGCGCGATACGCGCCCGTCGGCGCCTGCACTTGCAGGGCGACGTTGACGAACAGGTTCGGCGAGGTCCATGCGAGGATCAGCGGCTGGAAGTCCGCGTCGCCGATGTTGGTCGGATCGGCCGACATCGCGAGCGTGCCGGCCGGCGTCGGTACGTTCACGTGCCCGTTCAGGTTCAGGAACGGCACGACCGCACCGAAGCCGACGTTCGCGCCGAACAGTTTCGCGTTCGTCATCCGGATGTACGCCAGGCTCCAGGACGCGACCGTCAGCGAGAAGTCGGCGTTGCCGCCGTTGCGGATCGTGCGGGTCGAGTAGTACGCGAAGCGGGTGGCGAGCGTGCCGTTCGGCGTGGGCGGCGGCGTGATGCCCGCGCCGAAATCGAATACGCCGAACGGCGTGATCGGGCCGTCGTTTTCGAGCGCGTGGGCGTGCTGGCAGGCGAGCGTGGCCGCCAACGTGCCGATCGCGACGGCGGTGGTGCGTGTGCGGCAGCGCCGCACGCCGTGCGGACGTCTGAGGATTTCCATCGTGCCGTTCCCCGTACAGTTGAAATGTGTACGGAGTCTAGGAACGTCAAAATCCGGGGCGTTATCCGCTTTTGGTAATTATCGCGGTGGGCGTTTGAGCGTGTCGGACGGCAGTTCGCCGAACAGTTCCCGGTAGTGCGACGCGAACCGGCTCAGGTGCCAGAAGCCCCAGCGGCACGCGACATCGCTGACCGACGCGCTCGCCGGGGAATGTTCGCGCAGTTCGCGGCGCACCGCGTTCAGCCGCAGCACGCGCAGGTACCACGCGGGGTGCGTGCCGAGGATTTCCTCGAAGCAATACTGCAATTTGCGCCGGCTCGCGCCGACTTCGCGGCATACGTCCAGCACGGTCAACGGAACATCGGGCCGCGCCGCGACGAGCTCGCGTACGCGATCGACGACGCGGTGCCGCGCGGACGGCTCGAGCCGGACGGGGCGACCGGCCGCCTCCATCGCGTGCACGAGTTCGACCAGAATGGCGTCGCGCAGCGACTTGCCTGTGTGCGGCCGCGTGAGCGGGCGCTCCGGCGTATCGGCCGCGTCGAAGCCGGCCATCAGCAACGAGGTCAACACGTGATGGCGCGCGGCGGGCACCCGCAGGATGCGGGTGTCGCCCGACGATACGCGGTCGCCGTCTTCGTCCCGATCGCCGAGCCACGCCAGTCGGTGCAGCGTGTCGTTGGGCACCGTCAACAGCACGACGTCCTGATGGTCGGGCGTGCGCAGTTCCGGCAGCGCGGTGCCGCCGGAGACGAGCAGGGCCTTGTCGCGCAGCGGCGCGCCGCCGCAGAAGCCGGCGCCAGCGGTTTCCAGCGGGATGCTGAACGACGTCCTGCCGGCGCATTGGTTGCCGCGCTTGAGCAGCGCGCGGTTCACGCGTTCGCGCAGCAATTGCATGCCGTCGAAGCGGATTTCGTGCAGCGTGCCGCGGAACGGCCCGGGCGACAACTGATCGAGCCGGATCGACCAGCCGTGCGTGCATTCCGCGTGGGTATCGACATCCTCGCTGGCGAAGCGCCGGATCAACGGCAGCGCGTCAGGCGCGGTGTCGGCAAGGCTTGCGGCGGACGACAGCGGAGCGGAATGCATGGCGAGTGCGGCGGTGGACGAGGCGTCCGCCGACAATGCGCACACAAATTCCGGTTGGCAATGCGTTTTTACCCGGGGCGGCGGGTACGACTCCGCCGGGGACGACGGGGTGACGCGTCGCGCACGCATGATTCGGCATGGCGCTCGCACCGGCCGCCTCGTTGCACCCACACCCGCAAGGACACGCCAACGGGAGCGGAACGCGCGGCGACCCCGGTTCAGTCGAGCCCGCCCTGGCACAGATACTTGATCGACAGATAATCGTCGAGGCCATAGCGCGAGCCTTCGCGGCCATAGCCCGATTCCTTCACGCCGCCGAACGGCGCGGCCTCGCTCGCGAGCGCGCCTTCGTTGATGCCGACGATGCCCGTTTCGAGCCGTGCCGACACGCGCGCGATGCGCCGCACGTCCTGCGTGTAGAAATACGCGGCGAGCCCGAACGGCGTGTCGTTCGCGGCATCGACCGCTTCGTCCTCGGTATCGAAGCGGAACAGCGCGGCGATCGGGCCGAAGGTTTCCTCGCAGGTGAGCTGCATGTCGGCGGTGGCGTCGGCGAGCACCGTCGGCGCGTAGAAGTTCGCGCCGAGCGCGGTCAGGCGCTTGCCGCCCGTCAGCACGCGCGCGCCGCGTTCGACGGCATCGCCGACGTGGCGCGCGATCTTGTCGACCGCGCGCGCGTTGATCATCGGGCCGATCTGCGCGGCCGGATCGGTCGCCGGCGCGACCTTCAGCGCGGCCACGCGCGCGGCGAGCTTCCGCGCGAACGCATCGTAGACGCCGGCCTGCACGTACACGCGATTCGGCGACACGCAGGTCTGCCCGCCGTTGCGGAACTTGGCGGCCATCAGCCCGTCCACCGCGGCATCGAGCTCGGCGTCGTCGAACACGATGAACGGCGCATTGCCGCCAAGCTCCAGCGACAGCTTCTTCAACGTCGCCGCCGATTCGCGCGCGAGCAGCTTGCCGACGGGCGTCGAGCCGGTGAACGTGATCTTGCGCACGCGGCCGTCGGCGAGCCAGTCCGCCGCGGCGTCGATGCCGCGTTCGCGCGACGCGGTGATCAGGTTCAGCACGCCGGCCGGCACGCCGGCTTCCTGCGCGAGAAACGCGAGCGCGAGCGCGGTCAGCGGCGTGTCCTCCGCCGGCTTCGCGACCACCGTGCAGCCGGCCGCGAGCGCGGGTGCGATCTTGCGCGCGATCATCGCGAGCGGGAAATTCCACGGCGTGATCGCGGCGACGACGCCGATCGGCTCCTTCACCGCGCTCAACCGCTTGCCGCGCTGCTGCTGCGGGATCAGGTCGCCATACGTGCGGGTCGCTTCCTCGGCGAACCACAGCACGTACGACGCGCCGTACGCGACTTCGCCGCGCGCTTCGGCAAGCGGCTTGCCTTGTTCGCGCGACATCAGCTTCGCGAGATCGTCGGTGTGCGCGACGATCGCCGCATGCCAGGCGCGCAGGATCGCGGCGCGTTCGCGCGCGGGCGTCGCGCGCCATGCGGGCAGCGCGCGTGCCGCTGCATCGGTCGCCGCGCGTGCGTCGGCGGCGCCGCTGTCGGGTGCGTGGGCAACGGTCTCGAGCGTCGCCGGATCGGTGACGTCGAAGCGGCGGCCGTCGTGCGCGTCGCGCCACGTGCCGTCGATCAGGTTGGCGGAGCGCAGGAGTTCGGTGCGGGTCAGCGTAAGCGGCATGGCAGGTCCTTGGATGAGGCGGTTCGGTGACGAAGGCGGCACGGCGGGGCGCGATGACCCCTGCGCGAACAGCGGGCTGTCGCGTTCCGGGGTGACGCGGCCGTGCGTCAGTGACGTTCGCCGAACAGCGATTCGAGCGGGTAGTGCCGTTTGACGAACGGCGATTTGATGATCACGTAACTGAAATACTTCTCGATGCCGATGTTCTGCTCGAGCAGGCCTTCGACGATCGTCTGGTAATGGCTCACGCTGCGCGTGATGAACTTCAGCAGGTAGTCGTAGCCGCCGCTCGCGAGGTGGCATTCGACGATCTCGTCGACGTTGCGGATCGCCGCGACGAACCGGTCGAAATCCTCGCGGCGGTGGTCGGCCAGCGTGACCTCGGTAAACACGACCTGCACGTCGCCGAGTTTCTCGAGCTGGATGTGCGCGCCGTAGCCGCCGATGTAGCCGGCCTTCTCGAGCCGCTTCACGCGGATCAGGCATGGACTGGGCGACAGCCCGACCGCATCGGCCAGTTCGACGTTGGTCATGCGGCCGCGCTTCTGCAACTGGGAGAGGATGCGCAGGTCGATGCGATCCAGCTTGCTGTCCGTCATGTTCACGTGAGTCGGAAAAATGGAATGTCCGGTTACTTTAGAGTCGAACGATGGCCACCACAAGCCCGGCTTTCCCTTGGCCCGTCAGGCCGGCTGCGCATGCGCGGCGTCGAGCGCGCGCTGCACGCCGGCGTCGGCCAGCACGTCGTCGAGCGTCTTGCGCACGCGTTCGAACAGCAGGTCGAATTCGCCCGCGGTGAAGCTCAGCGCCGGCGCGAAGCCGAGCACGCCGTCGCCGAACGCGCGAAACACCACGCCGTTCGCGTACGCGGCGGCCGCGATCTTGTCCGGCACGTTCAGCGCCGGGTCGAAGCGCGTCTTGCGCGCCTTGTCGGTCACCAGTTCGAGCGCGCCGAGCAGGCCGATCGAGCGTGCGTCGCCGACGAGCGGATGCGCGCGCAGCGCATCGAGCCCGGCCGCGAAGCGCGGCGCCATCGCCTGGCCGTTCGCGAGCAGCCCGCTTTCGTGATAGAGCTTCAGCACCTCGAGGCCGATGGCCGCGCTCACCGGATGCGCGGAATACGTGTGGCCGTGCCCGACCACCGGCGAATCGGCGCGATTGCCCGCGATCCCTTCGTAGATTTCGTCGGTCATCAGCACCGCGCCCATCGGCGCATAGCCGGCGGTCAGTCCCTTCGCGACGGTCATCAGGTCCGGATCGACCTGTTCGGCCTCGCATGCGAACAGCGGGCCCGTGCGGCCGAAGCCGGTGATCACCTCGTCGGCGACGAACAGGATGCCGAGGCGCCGGCACGCGTCGCGCATCGCCTTCAGCCAGCCGACTGGCGGCACGATCACGCCGCCCGAGCCTTGCACCGGCTCGCAGAAGAACGCGGCGACGTTGTCCGCGCCGAGTTCGGCGACCTTCGCCTCGAGCGCGGCGACCGACGCGGCGATCAGCGCCTGCGGATCGTCGCCGAGCGGATGGCGGTACGGGTAGGGCGACGGAATATGGTGCTGGTCCGCGCGCGGCAGGTCGAAATGGCGGTGGAACGCCGGCAGCGCGGTGAGCCCGGCGCCGATCGACGACGAGCCGTGATAGCCGCGTTCCAGCGCGATCATCTGCTTCTTCGACGGGCGGCCGGTCGCGTTGAAATAGTGCGTGATGAAACGGATCGCGGAATCGACCGCGTCCGAGCCGCCGAGCGTGAAGTACACACGGTTCAGCGACGGCGGCGCCAGCGCGGCGAGCCGCTCGGCGAGTTCGATCGCCGGCTGCGAGCCGAAATGGAAATAGCCGGTCGCGTAGGGCAGCTTCGCCAACTGGTCGGCGGCGGCTTTCACGATGCTGTCGCGGCCGTAGCCGACGTTCACGCACCACAGGCCCGAGAACGCGTCGAGCAGCGTGTGGCCCGCGGCGTCGCGCAGGAACACGCCGTCCGCGGATTCCAGCACGGTGACGCCGCGCACCTCGTGCGCACGGTAATTGACGACGGGGTGGATCAGGTGTTGACGATCGGCTTCGATCAGCGCGGCTTGGTTCATGGAAGGGCAGGACTCTCGTCAGGTGTCAGCGGTGAGTTCATGCTAACGGGCGAGAAATCCGCATGCGTCTTCAATTTGCGGCCCGAAACGTACGCGCGAGGCGTTTGCACGGGGCGCTTCGGCATTTTCTGCTGCGCGCCCGGCGGGCCGGGCGCGCGTCGGGTCAATAGCCGCGCGTGCGATCGACGACGCCGATCATCGGCTGGCCCGCGCGATGGCGGGCGAGGTTCGCGAGCACCGCGTCGACCGCGGTGTCGGGCCGCGTCGCGCTGGCGATGTGCGGCGTGATGCGAATGCGCGGGTGCGTCCAGAACGGATGGCCGGCCGGCAGCGGTTCGGGATCCGTCACGTCGAGGATCGCGCTGTCGAGGCGGCCGCTCGCGAGCGCCGCGAGCAGCGCCGCCGAATCCAGTTGCGGGCCGCGCCCGACTTGCACGAGCGACGCGCCGGCCGGCAGCGCATCGAACACGCGCGCGCCGAGCAGGCCGCGCGTGCTGTCGGTCAGCGGCAGCAGGCAGATCAGGATGTCGGTGCGGGCGAGGAACGCGTCGAGCGCCGCGTCGCCCGCGTAGCAGTCGACGCCGTCGAGCGTGCGCGGGGTGCGGCTCCAGCCGGCGCACGGGAAACCGAAGCGCCGCAGCGTGTCGAGCACGGCCTGGCCGAGCGTGCCGAGCCCGAGCACGCCGACGCGCCGCGACGCGGCCGCGCGCACGGGATGCTCGCGCCACACCTGGTCGCGCTGCTGCGCCGCATAGTCGAACAGGTCGCGATGGATCGTCAGCACGGCCTGCGTCACGTATTCGACCATCCCTTCGACGATGCCCGGCTCGATCATCCGCACGACGGGGATGTGCGAAGGCACGCGCGACAGGTCGAACTGGTCGATGCCGGCGCCGACCGAGAACACGACTTCGAGGTTCGGCAGCAACGCGACGGGATCGTCCGGCGGCTGCCATGCGGCGAGATAGCGGACGGCTTCGGCGTCGCCGAGGTCCGGCCAGATCCGGAACGGCAGATCGGGCGCCTGTTGCGCGAAGCGCGCCGCCCACTGCGCGCCGCGCACCGGGTCGGCCTTGTAGAGAAAGCTCATCGTGCGTCCTGTCAACCGAGCGCCTGGTTCACGATCGCGTACGTGCGCAGCGCCGGGTCACGCGCGGGCGTTGCGCCGCGCGCCATCGCGACGACGGTGTCGACGCGCGGCAGCCCGAGCCCCTGCAGCCAGTCGGACAGCCCGCTGTCGCCCGGCACGTCGAGCCGCACGAACATGCCCTCGTTCAGCGCGAGCCAGTGGCTGATCAGCGCTTGCGCGCGCAGTGCATCGGGTGCGACCACCGGGCCGATCACGTGGCCGCGGCCGAACCGGCGGAACAGCGCGAAGCCGAGCAGCTCGCCGTCGCGGTCGAGCGCGATCCCGTTCGCGGCGTCGAGCAGCGCATCGATCACCGCGCCGCGTTCGTAGCCGGCGGCGCGCGACGCGAGCGCGGCGAGGCGCGGCCCGTCGTTGGTGCCGAGCGGGCGCAGGCGCTCGCCGGGCGGCAGCGAGATCAGCGGAGGCTGGAACGCGGCGCCCTGGTGCTGATCGATCGTATCGATCACGTCGAATCCGAATTTCGCGTACAGCGGCTCGCCCGCCGGCGTCGCATGCAGAAAGATGGTTCGCGTGCCGAGGCTGTCGACCACGCGGGTCATCAACTCGCGCCCGATGCCGCGGCCCTGGCGCTCGGGGGACACGATGACCATGCCGAGCGACGCGTGCGATTCGCCGAAGCGCCAGCCGAGCGCGGTGCCGACGACGCCGGTTTCGTCTTCGGCGACGAAGCCGCCGCCGAGCTGGAACACGAAGCGCCAGTCATCGAGCCGGTGCGGCCACTTGACGGCCTCCGACAGACGATGGGCGGCGGGCAGGTCCGTTTCGGCGAACGGGCGATAGGTAAGCGTGCGGGAAGGATTGAGGTCGGACACGCCGGACTCCGGATGGGTGGAAATGACTCGTTCACTCTGCCAGCGCGGTGGCGGCGCGGATAGGACGATTCGCCTGTTTTCCCGCGCCGACGGGCGCTGGCGCACGATCGACGCAAACCCGCGCGATCGGCGCGCACGAACGCGCGGATCGTGCCGGCGCGGCCGGTCGATCCGACCATTCGTGCTGTGGGAATGCCGCTACGATGAATACACGGCGGCAGTGCCGCCTGCCGAAGGGCCTCACCGGCAGGCGAGCCGGACGCGGTGGCGCGGCGCCCATCGGCCGGCTGCGCGGCGCCCGCCGGATCGCACCGCAGATCGTGCTGCATGTGCCGCGCAACACGCGGCGATTCTGCGTTTTGAGCGGCGCCGAACGACGCGCGAACGACTTTTTGCCCTGATTCAATTTCGTACAACCCAGCCCGCCCCCGGCCCTGCCGGGGCTTCACACCGACAGGACGTCACCATGATCCAGTTTGAACCGAAGTACATCACCTTCGACTGCTACGGCACGCTGACCCATTTCCGGATGGCCGAGACGGCGCGCGAAATCTATGCGGACCGGCTGACGCCGGCCGCGATGGAGGCATTCGTGCGCGCGTTCGCCGCCTATCGGCTCGACGAGGTGCTCGGCGCGTGGAAGCCGTACCGCGACGTCGTCGTCAACGCGGTCCGCCGCACCTGCGCGCGGATCGGCGTGAAGTTCGACGAAGCCGAGGCCGAGCGCTTCTATCTGGCGGTGCCGACGTGGGGCCCGCACCCGGACGTGCCGGCCGGGCTGTCGCGGCTGGCGTCGAAGTACAAGCTCGTGATCCTGTCGAACGCGATGGACGAGCAGATCATGAGCAACGTCGACAAGCTCGGCGCACCGTTCCATGCCGTGTTCACCGCGCAGCAGGCGCAATCGTACAAGCCGCGGATGCAGGGCTTCGAATACATGTTCGACAAGCTCGGCTGCAAGCCGGAGGACGTGCTGCACGTGTCGTCGAGCCTGCGCTACGACCTGATGACGGCCGAGGATCTCGGGATCAAGCACAAGGCGTTCGTGAACCGCGGCCACGAGCCGGGCACGCCGTTCTACAACTATTACGAAGTGTCGGACATCGGCCATCTCGCGACGCAGCTCGGGCTGTAAGCCGCCGGCGCCGGCAGATCCATCGAACGCGCGACGGGACGCGGCCGCGATGCCGCCGAGGCCCGTCGCGTCTCGTCGCGCGTTCGTTCAGCGCACGAAGCGAGGGTAATTACCGATATTGAATCGTTCAAGGCCGGCCCGCCCGGGCCGATATATGTACCGAACGGTTAATATTGCGAGGCCCCGCATGAAGTTGTCCACGAAACTGCTGATGCTCGTCGTCGCGGCGCTGCTCGGCGTCGTTCTGCTCGCCGCGTTGTCGCTGCATACGCTGCGCGACGCGCTGATCGACAGCCGCCGCGAAGAGGTCGTCATTCTGCTGACCAAGGCCGAGCATCTGGTCGATTCGTATCGCGCGATGCAGACGAACGGCACGCTCACGCAGGAGCAGGCGCAGCAGCAGGCCAAGGCCGCATTGTCGGCGCTCAACGCGAATTCGAAGAGCTACTTCTGGGTCACGACGTCCGACGGCGTCAACCTCGTGCACCCGAACGCGAAATTCATCGGCACGCGCGCGAAAGGCAACCGCACGACCAGCGGCCTGACCGACAGCGAGGCGTACCGCGCGGGCATGGCGCAGGCGCATTTCGCGCTCGTCGACGTGCTGGTCAAGCGCAGCCCCGATGCGGACCTGGAGCCGAAACTCCAGGGCGTGGTCGCGATTCCGGACTGGAACTGGTGGATCGGCACGGGATTTTTCTACGACGACATCAATGCGGCGTTTACCCGGCTCGCGATGGTGCTGGGCGCCGTCGCGCTCGTCATCGCCGCGGCGCTCGCGGCCATCGCATGGGGCGTGCTGCGCAGCGTCAGACGTACGCTCGGCGGCGAGCCCGCGCATGCGACGCAGATCGCCGCCCGCATCGCCGCCGGCGAGCTGGACGTGCAGTTCGATACGGCGCACGCCGCGCCCGGCAGCCTGCTCGTCGCGCTCGGCGACATGAAGGCGCGGCTGACCGAGACCATCGCCGAAATCCAGACCACGACCCACTCGATCGCCATCGGCACCGGCGAGATCGCGCAAGGCAACCTGGATCTGTCGCAGCGCACGGAGCAGCAGGCCGCGTCGCTGCAGGAAACGGCCGCGAGCATGGAGCAGATCACGTCCACGGTCAAACAGAATGCCGACAACGCACGCCAGGCGAATGCGCTCGTGGCCCAGGCGAAGGATGCGACCGAACTCGGCGGCGCCGCCGTGCAGGCGGTCGTCGAAACGATGCGGCAGATTTCGGACGGATCGGTACGGATCGCCGACATTACCGTCGTCATCGAAAGCATCGCATTCCAGACCAACATTCTCGCGCTCAACGCCGCGGTGGAAGCCGCGCGGGCCGGCGAGGAGGGGCGCGGGTTCGCCGTCGTCGCATCGGAAGTCCGCTCGCTCGCGCAACGCAGCGCCGCGGCCGCGAAGGACATCAAGGGATTGATCGACGCGTCGGTCGAGCGGGCCGGCAGCGGCAGCCGGCTCGTCGAGACGGCCGGTGAGCGCATGACGGAGATCGTCCGCTCGATCGACCGGGTGGCCGACATCATGGGCGAGATTTCGGCGGCATCGGCCGAGCAAAGCACCGGCATCGAACAGATCGGGCTGGCGGTCGCGCAAATGGACGAAGTCACGCAGCAGAACGCCGCGCTCGTCGAGCAGGCGGCGGCCGCCGCCTCGTCGCTGGACGAGCAGGCCGCGCGCCTGCGGGCCGCCGTATCGGTATTCCGGCTGGCGGCCTGACGATCGTGTGCCGGCCGCCTGAGGACGGTACATTGTTCGCCACGTCGGCGTGAGCCCGCGCGGCGCGTTAGCGCGCCGGTGACGGCCGCGACGCCGCAAAATGCGATCACTTCGCTGCAGCAGCCTCGATCGCGTCCGTGTCCCACTTCCCGCGTCGCGTTGCCTCGACCAGCATGCCCAGGGTCAACGGGTGACGCTTCGGCGGCCGGAGCCGCTTTACGAACAGCCCGATGAGGGACGACAGCAGTTCCTGACCTTCGGGGCCGAAATAGCGCCGGTACGGGAATCCATCGGCGTCGACGTTGAATGTTTTGGCCCAGTTGTCGATAAACTCGACGCCGTCAAGGCCAGTCACGCCGAGATCCTCCTCGAGCCGCGTTTCCGGCTGGAGATTCAGCTTGCCGAACAGCGGCCGGCCAAGCTCCTTGCGAGCAAAGGCTTCAAAACGTTCCCAGGTATCGTCGTTCATGGCTCAGAGTACCCTGTCTTCGGGCTTCACAAGTCGGTTGTAGGTCGTCACGGTGTTGCGCATGATCAGGTAGGCATCGCGTGCCAGGAACACCTCGCCTACGATGGGAATCGTTCTGCCGACCCAAGCACCGAGGCGGTGGGTGAACGAGATCCGTATACCCGACAACCCGACACCCGTGATCATCGGCAAGCGAAACGGCAGCGTCTGGGGAAACAGCTTGCGGGCGGCAAGCGAGGTGACGGAAGTGCCCGGCGTAGCTCCGGCCACCTTGCCAGGGACAGGGACATCACCCTGACCGAGCAGCATTGCCGACGCGGCGGCCAGATCGTCGAGGCCGAGCTGCTTGCGCGTCTCGTCGAACGCTACCAGGGCGAAGACGTCGACAGGACGCAGATTGTGCCAAGTACCGTACGTGTATCGATTTTCGCTCATTCTTTTTTCTCCTGAACCAGCAAGGGCGCTGCTCTCTCAGCGCGTACTCCTAGGGAGGCGCTACTGTACCGCAATGCCTGGAACAGCCTGGCCGGCGCTACCTCTCGGCCCGGCTGTACACGATCAGTTTCAGTTCGCTCCGCACGGCCTCGCGGCCATTCCGGCCGACCGTGTAGCTCAGAACCCAGCCAACGGCTCACGGAATCCCGTATTTCTTGCACCGATCCCCTTGGATTTATCTTGCGCTCCATCAGCCCGGTTTCCGGGCGCTCCGGCCGTCTCCCGGTCACTTTCCGGTCTTCATGCCACGCCGTTCCGATCGCGCGGCATTCTTCTGAACTTTCCTGCGCGACGCACCGTCGCGACCGCCACCGCCGACGCCCGTGCATGCGGCGATCTGCCGCAACGTGCCGCGCATTTCGACCGCGCTCGGCGCGCACACGCCCGTTCGACACAAACGCGTGGTTTGGGTGAGCCAAACGCGCGCCGGATGCCGAATGGGCAATTTTGTCGGCGCAATCTGCGGTGGCTACGGCCTTACGATTTCCTGCATCGACACGGGTTCGGCAACCGCCGCGACACGCCGCCGGGCCAACGGCGACACGTGCGCGCACGCAGCAATTCATGCTGCGCGGGTGGCCCAAAACGGTCGATTCGTATCGTGCGGGCGGCCCGAATCGCGACAAACCGCATTTTGGCGATGCTTAAATGAATTGCATGTGTACGACGTCGCGCCCGCCACCAGCAAGCGGACGTAGCGGGATTGAACAACCACGCTGGACCCTTGGACCCACTTCCCACAGTCAGGAGCAGTTCGGATGAGCGACGATATCGACAATGACGGCAAGGGCGGCTTCACGCGCCGCGACATGATGAAGGTCATGGCGGCGAGCGGCATGATGGCCGTCGGCGGCGGGCTGCTGGTGGATGCGCAGCCGGCGTTCGCCGCGCCCGCGCCGAAGCGCGGCGGCAAGATCCGGGTCGCGAACGAATCCGGCTCGACGGCCGATACGCTCGACCCGGCCAAGGGCTCGACGGGCGCGGACTACACCCGCTTCTTCATGTTCTACAGCGGCCTCACGCAGCTCGACCAGAGCCTGACGCCGCAAATGAATCTCGCCGAATCGCTGCAGACGACCGACGCGAAGACCTGGATCATCAAGCTGCGCAAGGGCGTCACGTTCCACGACGGCAAGCCGGTCGGCCCGGCCGACGTGGTGTTTTCGCTGATGCGCCACAAGAATCCGGCCACCGCGTCGAAGGTCAAGACGCTTGCCGAACAGTTCGCGGATGCGAAGGCGACCGGCCCCGACGAAGTCACGTTGACGCTCGCGAGCGCGAACGCCGATCTGCCGGTGATCCTCGCGACGCCGCAGCTCGTGATCGTCAAGGACGGCACGACCGATTTCTCGACCGGTATCGGCTGCGGCCCGTACAAGCTGAAGTCGTTCAAGCCGGGCGTGTCGACCGTCGGCGTGCGCAACGATAGCTACTTCAAGCCGGGCAAGCCGTATCTCGACGAGATCGAGATGATCGGCATCAGCGACAGCGCCGCGCGCCTGAACGCGCTGCTGTCGGGCGACGTGCATCTGATCAACGCGATCGATCCGCGCTCGACGCAGCGGGTCGCGTCGACGCCGGGCTACGCGCTGAAGGAAACCAAGTCGGGCCTCTACACCGACCTGATCATGCGCAGCGACAACCCGATCGTCGCGAACCCCGATTTCGTCGAAGGGATGAAGTACCTGTTCGATCGCGAGCAGATCCGCTCGGCGGTGTTTCGCGGCTACTCGGTGATCGGCAACGACCAGCCGATTCCGCCGGGGCACCGCTACTTCAACGCGTCGCTGCCACAGCGGCCGCACGATCCGGACAAGGCGAAATTCCTGCTCCGGAAGGCGGGCGCGCTCGGCGCGACGCTGCCGCCGATCTATGCGACGTCCGACGCGAACGGGTCGATCGAAATGGCCGTGCTGCTGCAGCAGGTCGGCCAGAAGATCGGGCTGAACCTGCAGGTCAACCGCGCGTCGCCCGACGGCTACTGGTCGAACCACTGGATGAAGCACCCGCTCACGTTCGGCAACATCAATCCGCGCTCGAGCGCCGACGTGCTGTTCACGCAATTCTTCAAGTCGGATGCGCCGTGGAACGAGTCGGGCTGGAAGAACGCGAAGTTCGACCAGCTGCTGCTCGCCGCGCGCTCGGAAACCGACGACGCGAAGCGCAAGCAGATGTACGGCGACATGCAGGTGATCGTGTCGCAGCAGGGCCGGGTCGGCATTCCGGCGTTCATCAGCTTCCTCGACGGCTACGACAAGCGGCTCGCGGGCCTCGGCTCGATCCCTACCGGGCCGATGATGGGCTTCACGTTCGCCGAGAACGTGTGGTGGAACGCATGACGTTGTGGCTGGCCGCCGTCGCGCGGCCGGTGCGGGCCACCGCGCCGGCCACGCGCGGTTTTTTCGGGAGTGCTGCACCATGAACCGAATCCTCATCGGGCTGATCGGCCGGCGCATCGCGGTCACCGCGCTGACGCTGCTGATCGTGTCCGCGATCATCTTCACGATCACGAACCTGCTGCCGGGCGACGCCGCGCAGGCCGCGCTCGGCCAGTCGGCGACGCCGGAGACGGTCGCCGCGCTGCGCCAGCAGTTCGGTCTCGACATGCCGGCGCACGTACGTTACGCGCACTGGCTCGCGGGGCTCGCGCACGGCGACTTCGGCCGGTCGCTGTCCGGCGACATGCCGGTGTCGGAGCTGATCGGCGGGCGCCTGCCGAAGTCGCTCACGCTGGCGGCGATCACGACCGCCGTGTCGGTGCCGATCGCGCTGCTGCTCGGCATCCTCGCGGCCGTCAAGCGCGAATCGGTGGTCGACCGCGTGATCAGCCTCGGCACGCTGTCGCTCGTCGCGACGCCGGAATTCCTGATCGCGACGGTCGCCGTGCTCGTGTTCGCGGTGAAGCTGCACTGGCTGTCCGCGCTGTCGTACAGCGGCCCGATCGAAAGCCTGCACGATTTCCTGCGTGCGTATGCGATGCCGGTGCTCACGCTGTGCGCGGTCGTGATCGCGCAGATGGCCCGGATGACGCGCGCCGCGGTGATCGAGCAACTGAGCGCGTCGTATGTCGAGATGGCCGTGTTGAAAGGCGCGAGCCCCGCGCGCGTCGTGCTGCGCCATGCGCTGCCGAACGCGATCGGCCCGATCGCCAATGCGATCGCGCTGAGCCTGTCGTATCTGCTCGGCGGCGTGATCGTCGTCGAGACGATCTTCAACTATCCGGGCCTCGCGAGCCTGATGGTCGACGCCGTCAGCAACCGCGATTTCCCGTTGGTCCAGGCGTGCACGCTGATCTTCTGCGTCGCTTACCTGACGCTCGTGCTGTTCGCCGACCTGTGCTCGATCGTGTCGAACCCGCGACTGCGCACCTGAGTGTTTCGTCTTCCTTCCGAGATGCCGCCCATGCAACCGATCGAACCCGTTCAACGCAGCAGCGCGCTGCCGCCATCCGGCGATCCGCCCCTGGGGCGGGGCGGCCTGCCGCCTGCCGCGCCTGCCCCCGACCAGCCGCGCAAGCGCCACGCCGCGCGCATCGCCCTGACGACCGGCGGCCGCGTCGGCCTGTCGATGGCCGGCCTGATGCTGTTCGTCGCGCTGTTCGCGCCGCTGATTGCGCCGCATGACGTCGGCGCGATCGTCACGCCCGACGTGTTCGCGCCGTTCAGCGCGAAGCTGCCGTTCGGCTCCGACTTCCTCGGCCGCGACATGCTGAGCCGGATCCTGTACGGCACGCGGCTGACCGTGCTGCTCGCGCTGGCCGCGGTGCTGCTCGCCGCGGTGACCGGCACGACGCTCGGGCTGCTCGCGACCGTGTCGGGCCGCGCGGTCGACGAGACGATGAGCCGGCTGCTCGACGCGCTCACGTCGATTCCGTCGAAGATGTTCGCGCTGATGTTCGTCGCCGCGTTCGGCTCGTCGCTGCCGCTGCTGATCCTTACCGCCGCGGTCAGCTACATGCCGGGCTCGTACCGGATCGCGCGCGCGCTCGCCGTCAACATCAGCACGCTCGAATTCGTGCAGGTGGCCGGGGCGCGCGGCGAAAGCGCGCTGTACATCGCGTGCGTGGAGATGCTGCCGAACATGATCCACCCGATGCTGGCGGACACCGGCCTGCGCTTCACGTTCGTCGTGCTGCTGCTGAGCGGCCTGAGCTTTCTCGGGCTCGGCGTGCAGCCGCCGTATGCGGACCTCGGCTCGCTCGTGCGCGAGAACATCGCGAGCCTCGGCGACGGCTCGGCCGTCGCGATCATGCCCGCGGTCGCGATCGCGATCCTGACGGTGGGCGTCAACCTGTTGATCGACGGCCTGCCGCATCGCGGCCGCCGCAAGGGCGCGGCCGGTGCCGCCGGAGGACACTGATGCGACACGAATCGAACCCGCTCGTCGAGGTGCGCGGGCTGCGCGTGGTCGGCGGCCGGCCGGGTGGCGAGGAAACGACGATCGTCCACGGCGTCGACTTCGACATCGGGCGCGGCGAGGTGCTCGCGCTGATCGGCGAATCGGGCTCCGGCAAGACGACGATCGCGCTGTCGCTGATGGGCCACGCGCGCGCCGGATGCCGGATCGCCGGCGGCTCGGTCAAGCTCGACGGCACCGACGTGTGCACGCTTTCCGGACCGGCGCTGACCGCGCTGCGCGGCCGCAAGGTCGCGTATATCGCGCAGAGCGCGGCCGCCGCGTTCAACCCGTCGCGCACGATTCTCGATCAGGTGATCGAGAGCGCGCTGATCCACGGGACGATGACGAAGCGCGACGCGCAGGCGAAGGCGATCGAGCTGTTTCGCGCGCTCGCGCTGCCGGAGCCGGAGACGATCGGCAAGCGCTATCCGCACCAGGTATCGGGCGGGCAGTTGCAGCGGCTGATGGCCGCGATGGCGCTGATCACGGATCCGGAGCTGGTGATCCTCGACGAGCCGACCACCGCGCTCGACGTGACCACGCAGATCGACGTGCTGCAGGCGTTCAAGAACGTGATCCGGCGCTACGGGATGAGTGCGGTGTACGTGTCGCACGACCTGGCCGTGGTCGCGCAAATGGCCGACCGGATCGTCGTGCTGAGCGATGGCGTGATCCGCGAGGCGGGCGCGACCGAACAGATCCTGCATGCGCCGGCGCACCCGTACACGCAGAGCCTGATCGCGGCGGTCACGCCGAACGATGCCGGACGCGACGCGCAGGCGCAAGCGCCGGCCGAGCCGGCGCCGCTGCTCGACGTGCGCGGCGCGATCGCCGGCTACGGCGGCCGCGCCGCGAACGGCTGGCCCGCGAAGGTGATCCTGCATGAAGTCGACCTGCGCATCGGGCGCGGGCAGACGGTCGGCGTGATCGGCGAATCGGGTTCCGGCAAGACGACGCTCGCGAAGGTGATCGCGGGCCTCGTGCCGGCGACCGGCGGCGAGATCCTGCTCGACGGCGAGCCGCTCGCCCGCGATATCGGCAAACGGACGAAGGAGCAGCACCGCCGCGTGCAGATCGTGTTCCAGAACGCCGATACCGCGCTCAACCCGGTGCATACCGTCGAGCGCACGCTCGCGCGGCCGCTCGCGTTCTATCACGGGATCAAGGGCGCGCGTGCACGCCAGCGCGTCGCGGAGCTGCTCGAGCTCGTGCGGCTGCCGCCGGCGGTCGCCTCGCGGCGTACCGGCGAACTGTCGGGCGGGCAGAAGCAGCGCGTGAACCTCGCGCGCGCGCTCGCGGCCGAGCCCGACCTGATCCTGTGCGACGAGGTCACGTCGGCACTCGACACCGTCGTCGGCGCCGCGATCATCGATTTGTTGCGCGACCTGCAGGCGAAGCTCGGCGTGTCGTACGTGTTCATCACGCACGACATCGCGAAGGTGCGCGCGATCAGCGACGACATCGTCGTGCTGTATGCGGGCCACCGCGTGGAGACGGGCAGCCGCGACGCGCTGTGCGCGCCGCCTTATCACCCGTATTCGCACTTGCTGGTGTCGTCCGCGCCGGAGCTGCGCGCGGGCTGGCTCGACGATGCGGCCGAGCGTTGCCACCGGCCGCTGGTGTCGATCGGCGAGCGCGAGAACGAGGCCGAGCTGTGTCCGTTCCTGTCGCGCTGCGCGATGCGCGTGGACGGCGTGTGCAACCGGACGGCGCCGTCGCTGCGCACGCTCGGCAACGGCGCGCAGGTGCTGTGCCATCGCAGCGAGGAAGATCTCGCGCGCTTCCAGGCAGAGCCGATTCCCGCAGGTGTCACGCCGGTGCAGTTGTAGTGCGTGGCGCGCGAACCGTTCATCGCGCGGTGCGGTGAACGGCCCGCCGCATAGTCTGCCGCGGCGGTCGTGCAAAACGGCAATTTATACGCGTGCCGTGCGCGAATACGCGGCAACTGCGGTTTTTGACGGTGATTAAATGATTCTCATTGAACGGTCGCCGATCGTCGTTGCCGGCATGCACAAGAAGGATCCGATGAAACTGGAATCGTACTGGCTGGATACCCGCCCCGCGTTTCGCGACGCAAGCGTTGGCCCCGTCGAGGGGCGGGCCGACGTCGTCGTGATCGGCGGCGGTTTCACCGGCCTGTCGGCAGCGCTCGCGCTCGCGCAGCGCGGCGTCTCGGTGGTTGTGCTCGAAGCCGCGCAGGTCGCCGGCGAAGCATCCGGCCGCAACGGCGGCCAGTGCAATACGGGCGTCGCGCAGGATTACGCGTCGCTGGCCGCGCGCATCGGCGCCGCGCAGGCGAAGCAGTTTTATCTCGCGTACGAAAGCGCGGTGAAGAGCGTCGAGACGATCGTGACCGACCATGCGATCGACTGCGATTTCCGGCGCGCGGGCAAGCTGAAGCTCGCCGCGAAACCGCAGCACTTTGCTGGGCTCGCGAAGACGTTCGATGCGTTGCGGCGCGACGTCGATCCGGACATCGAACTGATCGAGCCGTCGCGGATCCGCGATGAAATCGCGTCCGACGGTTTCTACGGCGGGCTCCTGCAGCGCAACGGCGCGCAGATGCACATGGGCAAGTTCGGCGTCGGCCTCGCGCAGGCGGCCGTGCGGGCGGGCGCACGCGTGTACGAGCACGCGGCCGTCACGCAGATCGAGCGGCTCGACGGCGAGCGCCACACGATCACGTGCACGCGCGGCACGATCGTCGCCGACCGCGTGCTGGTCGCGACCGGCGCGTCGCAACATGGGCCGTTCGCGTGGTTCCGGCGCCGCATCGCGCCGGTCGGCAGCTTCATCGTCGTGACCGAGCCGCTACCCGACGCGCAGTTGAACCGGCTGTTTCCCCACCGCCGCGCGTACGTGACGTCGCGCCAGATCGGCAACTACTTCCGCGTGACGCCCGACAACCGGCTGCTGTTCGGCGGCCGCGCGCGTTTCGCGATGTCGAGCCCGCGCTCCGATGCGAAGAGCGGCGACGTCCTGCGCGCCGGCATGGCGGGCTATTTCCCCGAACTGGCCGGCGTGCGGCTCGACTACTGCTGGGGCGGCCTCGTCGACATCACCGCCGACCGGCTGCCGCGCGCGGGCCAGCACGACGGGCTCTATTACTCGATGGGCTACAGCGGCCACGGCGTGCAGATGTCGGTGCACATGGGCCGTGTGATGGCCGACGTGCTGTATGGCGCGGCCGCCTCGAACCCGTGGCGCGAGCTCGAATGGCCGGCGATACCCGGCCATTTCGGGCACGCGTGGTTTCTGCCGCTCGTCGGCGCGTATTACCGGATGCAGGATTTCCTGCATTGAAGCGAGCGCCCCGGAGAATCCGATATGACAGTGCAATTCATTGGCTCGCCTCGTGTCGCCCGGCCGGTCTCGCCGGCGATCGACGACGTGCTGCGCACGATCGACGCGTCGTTCGCGCAGCCGCTGAACCTGGACACGCTCGCGGCCGTGGCCGGGTTGAGCGTATCGCGTTTCACCGCGCGCTTTCGCAGCGAAACCGGGCTGTCGCCGCACCGGTATCTGTGTCTCGTGCGGGTACGCCGGGCGCAGGACCTGTTGCGCGCCGGTCTCGCGCCGTCGGTCGTCGCGACCGACGTCGGCTTCTTCGACCAGAGCCATCTGTGCCGGCATTTCCGGCGCGTGCTCGGGATCACGCCGCGCGATTACGTGGTCGCCCGAATGGGCGGCGCGCCGATGCGAACGCCATCGGCGCGCCTGCGCAGCGAACGCCGCGATGCGTCGTGTCACGCGGCGTAAGCCCAGGCATGGACGACATGCCTGGCTGAGGATTTTCCGGCAGAAGAGCCGGCGAACGACGATTTCCGATATCGCGTGACGGCGTTGAACCAGACCGCCACGCATTGCACAGGAGCAGAAATGACCGCAGCTTTCGTGTTGCACCGTGCCGACGGCGCACCTTCTTCCACCGCGTTTCGCCGGCAGGCGTTCGGCGCGAACGATCCGTTCGCGTCGCATCGCGAGATCGCGTGGGAAGGCCCCGACGCGATGGCCGCGGGACGCATCGGCTTCGTTGGCGAGCTGGACGTGTCGAGCTTTCCGCACATCGAAACCCTCGTCGTCGTCCAGGGCGAGCTGACGCTCGAAGCGGCCGGGGCGGCTCCGCTGGTGCTCGGCCCGGGGCAAGGCGCCGTCATCGGCGGCGGCACGGCGCTGCGCATCGCCGCGCAATCGCCGGTGCTGCTGACGTTCTGCGCGGCAGCGTGCGAGACACCGACGAAACGCGGCCTCTTCGAGTTGCGCGCCGACGCGGACTTCAAGCCGTCCGCCACGCTGCCGGCCGAGGTGCTGCTGAGCCCCGCGCCGCAATGCCGCAGCGACAACGTGTTCACCGACGACGGCGCCGAATACTGCGCGGGCACGTGGGATTCGACACCGTATCACCGGATCGTGCGGCCGCATCGCGCCAACGAGTTCATGTTCCTGCTGGACGGCGGCGTACGGTTCGCGGCGCCCGACGGCAGCGTGCTGTCGCTCGGCGCCGGCGATGCGCTGTTCGTGCCGCGCGGCGCGTCGATCGGGTGGGAAAGCAGCGAACGCGTGGCGAAGTTCTACGTGATGCAGAACGTCAAACCCTCCACCGAACGAGACTGAGCATGTCCCCTCCGCTGCGCCATATCGAAACCTTGTCCACGCCGCCGGCCGCGGCCGACGTCGTCGTGATCGGCGGCGGCATCATCGGCGTCTTCACCGCCTACTATCTGGCCCGCCGCGGGCTGTCGGTCGCGCTCGTCGAGAAAGGGCGCATCGGCGCCGAACAATCGAGCCGCAACTGGGGCTGGTGCCGGCAGCAGAACCGCGATGCGCGCGAGTTGCCGATGGCGAGCAAGAGCATCGATCTGTGGGAACGGTTCGCCGCCGAATCCGGAGAAGACACGGGCTTTCATCGCTGCGGGCTGCTGTATCTCAGCAACGACGAGGCCGAGCTGTCCCGCTGGGCCAGTTGGGGCGAATTCGCGAAGACCGCGGGTGTGACCACGTACATGCTCGACAGCAAGCAGGCCGCCGAGCGCGGACGGGCGACCGGGCGGCAGTGGAAGGGCGGCGTGTTCTCGCCGACCGACGGCACGGCCGACCCGGGCAAGGCCGCGCCGGCCGTGGCCGCCGCGCTGATCAAGCTGGGCGGCAGCGTCCATCAGTACTGCGCGGCGCGCGGCATCGAGCTCGAGGGCGGCCGCGTGGCCGGCGTCGTCACCGAGGCCGGCGTCATCAGGACGAGGACGGCCGTGATGGCCGGCGGCGCATGGGCGTCGTCGTTCTGCCGCCAGCTCGGCATCCGGTTTCCGCAGGCGTCGATCCGTCAGTCGATCCTGAGCGTGTCGCCCGTCGAAACGCCGCTGCCGGATGCGATGTACACGTCCGGCGTGTCGGTGACGCGCCGCAGCGACGGACGCTACGCGCTGGCGATCAGCGGTCGCGCGCGCGTGGACCCGACGCCGCAGTTCCTGCGTTTCGCGCCGCAATTCGTGCCGATGTTCGCGAAGCGCTGGCGCAACCTGCTGCCGGGCGGTCTCGAAGGCGTGCGCGGCGGCCATGAAACGTTGAAGCGCTGGCGCCTCGATGCGCCGACGCCGATGGAAGCGGTGCGCATTCTCGACCCGAAGCCCGACATGCCGACGGTCGCCGAAACCTACCGCCGCGCGGCCGAACTGCTGCCGGAACTGCGCGAAGCGACGATCACGCATGCGTGGGCCGGCTTCGTCGACAGCACGCCGGACGGCGTGCCGGGCATCGGCGAAGTGCCGGGCGTGCCGGGGCTGATCCTCGCGGCGGGCTTTTCGGGGCACGGCTTCGGGATCGGGCCGGGCGCCGGGCATCTGATCGCCGATCTCGCATCCGGCGCGCAGCCGTTCGTGGACCCGACGCCGTACCGGCCCGGCCGGTTCAGCGAGTCCGCGTGGGGCAAGGTCGCGGATTTCTAGTACAAGGCCGTCGCGCCGGTCCGGATCGCACGCGCGACCGGGTCGGGGCGGCGAACGTTCGCCGGCTCGTCAGCGCGCGTGTGATGCGATGCGACAGCTTGGGAGTTCCAGATGCGTTTCAGTTCCTACTGGCTCGATACGTCGGAGCCATTCGTGAGCCACACGCCGGCGTTGCCCGGCGGAAGTTGCGACGTGGTGGTGGTGGGCGGCGGCATCACCGGTTCGGCCGCCGCACTGGCGCTGGCCAAAAAAGGCGCGCGCGTGATCGTCTGCGAGGCGGGCACCGTCGGGCAGGCGGCATCGGGACGCAACGGCGGCATGTGCAACAACGGCTTCGCGCAGGATTACGCGTCGCTGTCGCAGCGCATCGGCACGGAGCTCGCCAACCGGCTCTATCTCGCGTTCGACGCGGGCGTCGACACGGTCGAGCGGCTGGTCAGGGAGGAGTCGATCGATTGCGATTTCGCGCGCCGCGGCAAGCTGAAGCTCGCGGCGAAGCCCGAGCACTACGACAAGCTCGTGCGCAGTCAGGCGCTGCTCGCGGCGAGCGTGGACCCCGACACGCGCATGGTCACGAAGGCCGAACTCCGCGACGAGATCGGTTCGAACCGTTATCACGGCGGGCTGCTTTTCGGCAAGAGTGCCGGGATGCATGTCGGCCGTTACGTGCGGGGGCTGGCGAGCGCCGCGCAAACCCGCGGCGCGCATATTCTCGAGCACGCGCCGGTGCTCGGCCTGAAGCGGCAAGCAGGCGGCGCCTACGCGGTGCACACGCCGCTCGGCGAGATCCGCGCGCGCCAAGTGCTGCTCGCGAGCGGCATTTCGCAGGTCGGGCCGTTCGGGTGGATTCGCCGCAGGATCGTGCCGGTCGGTGCGTTCATCATCGTCACCGAGCCGTTGCCGAAGGATCTGCTCGACCGGTTGCTGCCGACGCGCCGGATGGTGACCGACACGAAGAACTTCGTCAATTTCTTTCGTGTCACGCCCGACAACCGGATCCTGTTCGGCGGGCGCGCGCGGTTTGCCGCGTCGAACCCGCATTCCGACGCAAAGAGCGGGGCGATCCTGCGGCAGCAGATGGCCGCCGTGTTTCCCGAATTGGCCGACGTGCGCATCGACTACTGCTGGGGCGGAATGGTCGACATGACGGCCAACCGGCTGCCGCGCGCGGGCGAGCGCGACGGCGTTTACTACTCGATGGGCTATAGCGGCCACGGCACGCACATGGCCACGCTGATGGGCACGCTGATGGCGGAGATCATGGACGGACGCGCGGAACTGAACCCGTGGAAAGGTTTCGACTGGCCCGCGATTCCGGGCCACTTCGGCAAACCGTGGTTCTTGCCGTTCGTCGGCGCGTGGTATCGACTCAAGGACACTCTGCAATGAATTCCCCAGTTGTTCACCTGATGCAAGCCGGCAGGCTCGATCGCTTTTTCATCGACGGCGATTGGGTGCAGCCCGACGGCAGCGACCGGTTCGCGGTCGTCAGCCCGTCGACTGAAGACACGCTGTGCGAGATTCCGCTCGGCAGCGCGCGCGACGCCGACCGCGCGGTGCAGGCCGCGCGCCGCGCGTTCGAACGCTGGTCCGCGACGTCACCGCAGGAACGCGCGGCGCTGCTCGATCGTATCCATGCGTTGATGCTGGCGCGCGCCGAGCTGTTCGCCACGGCGCTCGCGCTGGAGATGGGCGCGCCGATCGGCTACGCACGCGGCGCGCATGTGCCGCTCGCGGCTGAACATATCCGCGTCGCACGCGACAACCTCGCGCGCTACCCGTTCGTCGAGCGGCGTGGGACGACCGCGGTCGCGCGCGAGCCGATCGGCGTGTGCGCGTTGATCACGCCGTGGAACTGGCCGATCTACCAGATCACCGCGAAGGTCGGGCCGGCGCTCGCCGCAGGCTGCACGGTGGTGCTGAAACCGAGCGAGCTGTCGCCGCTCAGCGCGCTGCTGTTCGCGGAAGTGATTGCCGACGCGGGCGTGCCCGCCGGCGTATTCAACCTCGTGAGCGGCAGCGGCGAAACGGTGGGCGCCGCGCTTTCGTCGCATCCGGAAGTCGACATGGTGTCGATCACCGGTTCGACGCGGGCCGGCGTGCTCGTCGCGCAGGCGGCCGCGCCGACCGTCAAGCGCGTCGCGCAGGAGCTGGGCGGCAAGTCGCCGAACCTCGTGTTGCCGGATGCCGATTTGCAGCGTGCGGTGCCGCCGGGCGTCGCCGCCGCGTTCCGGAACATGGGCCAGTCGTGCAGTGCGCCGACCCGCATGATCGTGCCGCGCGACGCGCTCGGCGAGGTCGAGGCGCTGGCCGTCGCGACCGCGCAAACGCTCGTCGTCGGCGATCCGTTCGACGAGGCGACGACGCACGGGCCGCTCGCCAATCGCGCGCAATTCCGACGGGTCGCGCAGATGATCGACGTGGGCATCGACGAACGCGCGAAGCTGATCGCCGGCGGCCCCGGCCGGCCCGCGGGTTTCGACAAGGGCTTCTATGCGCGGCCGACGATTTTCTCCGACGTGCGCACCGACATGGCGATCGCGCAGCAGGAGATCTTCGGCCCGGTCCTCGCGATCCTGCCTTACGACACCGTCGACGAAGCGATCGCCATCGCGAACGACACCGTGTACGGGCTCGGCGCGCACGTGCAGGGCACCGACATGGAGCGGGTGCGCGCGGTGGCCGGACGGATCCGTGCGGGGCAGGTGCACCTGAACTATCCGGCATGGGATCCTCAAGCGCCGTTCGGCGGATACAAGCAGTCGGGCAACGGCCGCGAGTACGGGATCGAAGGGATGGAGGAGTATATGGAAGTCAAGTCGATCGTCGGCTTTTACGATTGACGCAGCCGCTGCGCGCGATTCGCGCCGGCAGTACAGTGGGAAGCCCGTTAGATTCCGAAGGTGCCGAAATTGGACAACCCCGTCATCTCCGACACATCGCTGCAAACGCATCACGCGCACTGGGCGAAGCTGCGCCGCGACCTGCATGCGCATCCCGAGTTGCGATTCGAAGAACACCGGACGGCCGACGTCGTCGCCCGCGAGCTCGAGGCGCTCGGCTATGCCGTATCGCGCGGGCTGGGCGGCACGGGCGTGGTCGCGAGCCTGCCCGGTGCGGACCCGCGCCGCGGCATCGTGCTGCGTGCCGATCTGGACGCATTGCCGATCCACGAAGCCAACGACTTCGCGCATGCGTCGTGCACGCACGGGATCATGCACGCGTGCGGCCATGACGGCCATACCGTGATGTTGCTCGGCGCCGCACGCGTGCTGAAGACGTTGCCGCGGTTGCCCGGCACCGTCCATTTCGTGTTTCAGCCGGGCGAAGAGGGCGGCGCGGGCGCGCGCAGGATGATCGACGACGGCCTGTTCGAGCAATACCCGACGGAAGCGGTATTCGGCATGCACAACTGGCCCGGGTTGCCGGCCGGGCATTTCGGGTTGCGCACGGGCCCGATCATGGCCGCGGGCTCGCGCTTCAGGATCACGGTGACGGGCAAGGGCGCGCACGCGGCGCAGCCGCATCTGGGCATCGATCCGGTGCCGCTCGCATGCTCGATGGTGCTGCAGTGTCAGACCATCGCCGCGCGGCACAAGGATCCCGTCGACCCGGCGGTCATTTCCGTGTGCATGTTCCATGCGGGCACGACGGACAACGTGATTCCCGACACCGCCGAGCTGCGCGGCACGATCCGCACGCTGTCGTCGGCATTGCAGCAGAAGCTGCAGCACGATGTCCGGCTCGCGTGCGAAGGGCTCGCGGGCGCCTACGGCGCGCAGGTCGACGTGGAGTTTTTTCAGTACTACCCGGCGACGGTCAACACGCCGGCCGAGACGGCGCTGTGCGAAGCGGTGATTCGCGACACGTTCGGCGACGAACGCCTGTCCGCCAACGTGCCGCCGAACATGACGTCCGAAGACTTCGGCTTCATGCTGGAGGAGCGGCCGGGCGCTTACGTGCTGATCGGCAATGCGCAGGACGGCACGAGCGCACCGGCGCTGCATCATCCGAAATACGACTTCAACGATGACATCATTCCGGCCGGCGTCCGGTACTGGGTCGCGCTGGCGCAGCATTATTTCTCGCGATCGCCGTGATGCGTCGGGGCGGCGTTGACACCGGCTGACTTTGGGTTGATCGGGCGTCAACTCCGGGAGCGGCGTGCTTCCTGATCGTCGTGCACTCATGCCAGCCGGGGAGCGCCGTGCAATTTGTCGCCGCTTCGATGTCATCGCCGTGCATTTATATGATGTGCCGTGTCGCACAACGACACTATTTGAAAGGATTGCTGAATGAGCCACGAACATGAAGTGAAGGAGCACGGCGCGACGTCGGCGCTTCGCTACCGCAGATTCACAGCGGCGGACGTCCCCGCCGCCCATGCTCTTTCCATGGCGCTTCGCTGGCCGTTCCGGGCGGAAGACTGGCAGTTTTCCGCGGAAACGTCGGTCGCGTTCGCGGCCGAGGAAAACGGCGAGGTCATCGGCACGGCGATGTGCTGGAAGTACGGTGCGGATCGCGCGGCGATCGGGCATGTGATCGTCTCCGACGCGCATCAGGGCCGAGGCATCGGCCGCAAACTAATGGAAACGCTGCTCGACGAACTGGGGCCGCGCATCACGTTTCTGCACGCGACGCCGGCCGGTCGGCCGCTCTACGAGAAACTGGGGTTCACCGTGTGCGGGTCGCTGGGCCAATATCAGGGGAACGTCGATCGGCCTGCCGCCGTTGTCGTGCCCGACGGCGAGCGGCTGCGTGCCGGATCGCCGGCCGACTGGCCGCGCCTGGTCGACCTCGCCACGCGTGCGTCCGGCCTTGAGCGCGAGGCGCTGTTGTCCGCATTGCAGAAGCGGGGAGAAAGCGTCGTGCTCGAACGTGACGGCGAGGTCGTCGGGTTTTCGGTGCTGCGGCGCTTCGGTCGCGGTTACGTGATCGGTCCGGTGGTCGCGCCGCGTTCGAGCGACGATGCGCGTGCGAAGGCGCTGATCGGCTATTGGCTGACGAAACGAGACGGTGAATTCGTTCGTATCGATGTGCCTGACGGGAGCAGTTTGCCGGACTGGTTGAGCGAACAGGGACTGAAACACGTGGATACCTGTTCGAAGATGGTTCGCAACGCGCCGGCCGCGGCGCACGAGGGCGCGGCCGACCCGATTTACGGACTGTACGGGCTCGTCAGTCAGGCGATGTTGTAGGCTATCGGCCGGATAGGCGATCGTGGCGGCAGGCGGGAACAACCGATTGTATCGACGCCGCCGCTTCGCTGCCCGACATCCGAATGCCGGGCCATCCGGTACGTGTTCCGCGCTGCCGCGGCGCGATCGCCGTCGCCGGCGGCGGCACGGCGATTGCGGCGAACCGGTCGCGCGCGATGCCGGTTCAACCGCCTGGCGACCGCCTGCACTCCCGCACGGAGCATGAAGGCGCGGCATCGCGTTCAACGCAGCAGCGCGGCCGCGAAGGCGCGATACGTCCGCAGCGGGCGGCCGAGGATCGCGGTCAACCGCTCGACGTCGCCGGCATCCGGCACCATGCCGTCGCTGACGTAGCGTTCGGCCATCAGCCGCATTTCGTACGCCATCCATTTCGGCATGAACTGCGCCAGATTGCGTTCGAACGGTGTCGGATCGTCGCCGCCATAGGCAACGGCGCGGCCCAGCGTGTCCGACCAGATCGATGCCAGTTGTTCGCCCGTCAGCGTGTCGGGCCCGACGAGGTTGATGGTCTCGAGCGGCAGCTTGCCCGGCGCGTCGTTGCGACGGATCAGCTCGATCGCCGCGACTTCCGCGATGTCGCGCACGTCGACCATCGCGACGCCCTTGCCGCCGATCGGCATCGGGTAGACGCCGTGGCCGGCGATCACGTCCTTGACCATCGATTCGTTGTCCATGAAATACGCAGGCCGCAGGATCGTCGCGCTGAAGCCCATTCGCTCGATCATCCGCTCCGCGCCGGACTTCACCGCGAAGTGCGGCACGTTCACGAAGCGGTCGGCGTGGAGCACCGACAGATAGACGACGCGCTCGATACCGGCTTCGCGGGCGAGGTTCAGCGCGATCAGCGCCTGCGTGAATTCGTCGCCCGCCACGCCGTTGAGCAGGAACAGCGTGCGGACGCCGGAGAACGCCGTACGAAGCGCGTCGACGTCGAGCATGTCGCCCTGCGCGACGGTCACGGCCGCCGGAAAATCGGCCTTGGCCGGATCGCGCACCAGCACGCGCACGTCGGCGCCGCGATCGACGAGTTGATGGACGACCTGGCGGCCCACGCGGCCGGTGGCACCGGTAACGAGAATGGTCATGATGTTCGCTCCTGAGATAACGATAGGGTTGACTGCCCACGTAAGTTAGGTGATCCACATGCGATCCGGAAGATGTGGTAAATAGACACATCGTCTCACTGGTGGAACACATGGACCTGCTCGCACTCGCCGATTTCAATCTCGTCGCCCGCCATGGCAGTTTCGGGGAGGCCGCGCGGGTGGCCGATCGCCCGAAGGCGACGCTGTCGCGCCGCGTCGCGGAACTGGAGAACAGTCTGTCGCTGCGTCTGTTCGAGCGCGGCTCGCGCGGCGTGAAGCTCACGCAGGAAGGGCGCGCGCTCTACGAGCGGACAGGCGCGCTGCTCGCGGAACTCGCCGACAGCGCGTCGGCCATTGCAGCGGGAAGCGAACGGCCGCGTGGCCGGCTGCGCATCAGCGCGCCGATGGTCTTTTCCCAGTTCGCGATGGGGCGGCTCGTGGCGACGTTCGCGCTGAAATACCCTGACGTCCGGCTGGAGGTGACGACCGAAGACCGGCCCGTCGACATGATCGAGGAGGGCTACGACCTCGTGATCCGCGTGAACCCGGCCGATGACGAAAGCCTGATCGGGCGCGTGTTCCTGCGCGATCGGCTGGTCGTCGTCGCGCGGCCCGAGCTGGCGCGGCCGAGCGGCGACGCGCCCGCACCGGCCGTGGTTCGCGGCACAAGCGACGGCCGTGCGGCATGGGAGGTCGCGGGCCCGGACGGTACGGCGCGCATACCGGTCGAACCCGTGGCGCGGCTGTCGTCGCTGAGCATGGTGCGCGATACGGTCCGCCTCGGCCTGGGCGCCGCGTGCCTGCCGGTGTCGCTCGTGAGCCGCGACCTGGCGGCCGGTACGCTCGTCAGTTGGGGCGACGTGCTGGGGCCGGATATCGCGCTGTGGGCGTTGTATCCGTCCAGGCGATTGTTGAGCGCGCGCGTTTCCGCGTTTCTCGATCACCTGAAGGAGGCGTTTCCTTCAGGCAAGCCGGAAGAACTGGCTGCGTATATCGAACCCGGGCAGTGAAACGGCCGCGGTCGCGGCAGCGCACGCGCGTCGCGATGTCGTGAGCCGGATGCCGTCGCCCCTTCCGATTCGAACCGGCGCTTTCACGCCGGTTGCGCGACCGGCTCCCCCTGCGCACGGCACACACGATTCCTGCCTTCGCGCTTCGCGCGATAGAGCGCCATGTCCGCTTGATGCGACAGCGCGTGCACGGAAGCGTGCCGCGCGCGCCGCCCGGTCGCACAGCCGATGCTGACGGTAAAGGGCGGCACCGCATCCGCAAACCCGTCGAGCCGGTTGCGTTCCACCTCGCGGCGAATCGCCTCCGCGACCTGCGCGGCGCCGGTTTCGTCCGTATCGGGCAACACCGCGACGAATTCCTCGCCGCCGTAGCGCGCGGCGAGGTCGCCGCGCCGCCGCGTATGCGCGCGGATGCATTCGGCGAGAAAGCGCAGCGCGGTGTCACCCACTGCGTGCCCATGCCGGTCGTTGTACTGCTTGAAGTGATCGGCGTCGATGAACAGCAGCGAGAGGCTGCCGTCGCTGCCCCGTTGCAGGCGTTCCCATTCGTCGGCCAGCGCGGTATCGAGCGCGCGGCGATTGTGCAGGCCCGTGAGCGGATCGGTCCGCGTGAGATCGGTCAGCAGCGTCTGCTTGCGCAGGTTGTCGCGCAGCGCGAACGCCAGCAGCCAGACCACGGCGCAGAACAGCGTGCTGATCACGATGGCCGACACGCCGACCGTCCACGATAGACGACGGATGCCGGCCAGCACGTCGTGTTCGGCCGGCGCGACGACCGCGATCAGCGGCGTGCCCGGTATCCGCTGGTATGTATACAGGCGCACGACGCCGTCGATGCTCGAACGGGCGGGATAGAAGCCCGATTCGCTGTTCACCATCCGCTTGAACGATTTCGAGCGACGCAGGAGATTCATCTGGCCGTCGTTCAACGACGGATTTCTCGCGAGGATCGTGCCGTCCGCGCGCACGATCGCGCTGACGCCGTTCGGGCCGACGTCGAGCCGGGACAGGAGCTGCTCGAAGTAAGCCAGATCGATGGCGACGACCGCGATCCCGTCGAACGCATGATCGGGCCGCTCGATGCGCCGCGACAGCGCGATGGATTCCTTGCCGTCGCGCGAGCGTGCGCGATAGGGCTGGGACACGTAGAGCCCGACGTTGTCCGCATCGCGATGAACCTTGAAGTAGTCGCGATCGCCGAAGTCCCACTGCCGGGTCGCGCCGCAGCACCCGTCGATCAGCCGGCCGCGCCTGTCGGTCACGCCCATGCCGGTCACGTATTGCGCCGCGGTGCGCTCGAACAGCAGGTCGTGCCGCAACCCCGCGTCCATGCGCTGCACGGCCGGTTGGCCGAGATTGGCAGCCAGCGCGATCAGCGCGTTGTTCGACGTTTCGACCGTCCGCGCGATCTGGCTCGCGAGCACGGCCGCGACGTTGCGCGACGTCTCGTGCGCGTGCACGACGACTTCGCTGCGCGCGGCCCGCAGCGTCACCGCGCTGATCCCGAGCGCCGCGAGCGACATCAGCGTGCCCAACGCGCCGACGACGCGCGGGTGGCGTCCGGCCCAGTCGGCGATTTTCTCGATCGAAGTGAAGGCGGGCATGCTCGCGTGCGGTTTCCGATGCCGGCTGCAATTGCGCCGGGCAAATCCGGGTTAACGGCACGGGTAACGGAAAATCGAGGCCGACATGGCCGCCGGTGGACGGCCGCGGCATCGCGAGACGCGGCGGCGCGTGCGGCCACTCCCGGAGCGGTGGAGATTCCGGTCGATTGATAACCATATCGCATCAATCATTCCGAAAATCGCACTTATCGTTTCATCAATACCGCGCCAACATGCCGGAAAACGACAATCGACCCGCCCCTCCCGCGTATTCCAGGATTTTCAGGAGACACCCCGATGCATCCCTCGTCCAGCCTTCCGGCCGAACGTTCGAAGGCCGCCGCGATCTTTCGCGTCACGGCCGGCAATTTTCTCGAGCAGTTCGACTTCTTCCTGTTCGGCTTCTACGCCACGCAGATCGCCAACGTCTTCTTCCCCGCGCAAAGCGAATTCGCGTCGTTGATGATGACCTTCGCCGTGTTCGGCGCAGGCTTCCTGATGCGGCCGCTGGGCGCCATCGTGCTGGGCGCGTACATCGACGAGGTCGGCCGCCGCAAGGGCCTGATCGTCACGCTGTCCATCATGGCGAGCGGCACCATCCTGATCGCGTTCGTGCCGGGCTACGCGACGATCGGCCTGCTCGCGCCCGTGCTCGTACTGATCGGCCGGCTGCTGCAGGGCTTCTCCGCGGGCGCCGAACTCGGCGGCGTATCGGTCTATCTCGCCGAGCTGGCGACGCCGGGCCGCAAGGGCTTCTTCACAAGCTGGCAATCGGCGAGCCAGCAGGTGGCGATCGTCGTTGCCGCGGGCCTCGGCTTCGCGCTCAATCAGTGGCTGAGCGCGGCGCAGATCGCCACCTGGGGATGGCGCGCGCCGTTCTTCGTCGGCTGCATGATCGTGCCGTTCATCTTCATGCTGCGCCGCAACCTGGAGGAAACCCGGGAATTCAAGGCGCGCAAGCATCGCCCGGGCATGAAGGAAGTGTTCGGCACGCTCGTCCAGAACTGGGGCGTCGTGATCGCCGGCATGATGCTGGTCGCGATGACCACCACGAGCTTCTACCTGATCACCGTCTATGCACCGACCTTCGGCAAGACGGTGCTGCATCTGAGCACCGCCGACAGCCTGCTCGTGACGCTCTGCGTCGGCGTGTCGAACTTCGTGTGGCTGCCGATCGGCGGGGCGCTGTCCGACCGGATCGGCCGCCGGCCGCTGCTGGTCGGCATGACGATGCTCGCCGTCGTGACCGCCTACCCGGCGCTGTCGTTCCTCGCTCACGCGCCGTCGTTCGCGAACATGCTGCTCGTCCTGCTCTGGCTGTCGTTCATGTACGGCATCTATAACGGTGCGATGGTCGTCGCGCTCACTGAAGTGATGCCGGTGCAGGTGCGCGTCGCGGGCTTCTCGCTCGCGTACAGCCTCGCGACGGCCGTGTTCGGCGGCTTCACGCCGGCCATTTCGACCGGGCTCATTCACATGACGGGCGACAAGGCCGCACCGGGCTACTGGATGAGCTTCGCCGCGGTGTGCGCGCTGCTCGCGACGTTCGCGCTCTATCGTCGCCGCGCGGCAACGTTGACGCCCGCGCATTGATGTCCCGCTCCTCTGGAACGTTCACTCATACCCACGAATCCGCACGACCACGACCATGAGAAATCCGCTTCTGAAATTCTGCGCGACCGCGCTCGTCGCCACCGCGGCGGTGGCGGCCAACGTCCACAACGTACAGGCCGCCGAACTGCACGTGATGAGCTCGGGCGGCTTCACCGCCGCCTACAAGGTGCTCGGCCCCCGGTTCGCGTCCACGTCGGGCAACACGCTCGCGACTGCGCTCGGCCCGTCGATGGGCAAGTCGCCCGAAGCGATTCCGAACCGGCTCGCGCGCGGCGAGCCCGCCGACGCCGTGATCATGGTCGGCTACGCGCTGGACGATCTGATCAAGCAAGGCAAGGTCATCCCCGAATCCCGCGTCGAGCTGGCCGATTCGCGCATCGGCATGGTCGTGCGCGACGGCGCGGCGAAACCCGACATCAGCACCGCCGAAGGCCTCAAGCAGGTGCTGCTGCATGCGAAGTCGATCGCCTATTCGGACAGCGCGAGCGGCGTGTACGTCGAGCGCGAGCTGTTCAGGAAGCTCGGCATCGAGGAGCAGGTGAAGTCGAAGGCGAAGATGATTCCGCGGATTCCGGTGGCGTCGGTCGTCGCGAACGGCGACTACGAAATCGGCTTCCAGCAGGTCAGCGAGTTGCTGCCCGTCAAGGGCGCGACCTTCGTCGGCAAGATTCCCGAATCGCTGCAGTCCGTCACGCGCTTCGCCGCAGGCATCCCGGTCGGCGCGCAGCACCCGCGGGAAGCGAAGGCGCTGCTCGACTATCTTGCGTCGCCCGACGTGCAGGCCGACGTGAAAGCGACCGGCCTGGATTCCGTTTCCGCACATTGAGCCCAGTCGACGGCAAGGCTTGGCGTCAGACCGCCTTCCCGTCACCGCCGCCGTTCGCGGCGGCAGCGTCTTCATCGGCCGCGTCCGCCGATGCCGGCGCGGCCACGGCGAGCCGCCGCACCAGCCGCGTACGATCACACGCGCCTTCCCACGACGACACGAAAATCACCGCGCACGCATTGCTGATCACGCTGGTCAGCGCGCGCGCCTCCGACATGAAGCGATCGATGCCGACCAGCAGCGCGACGCCGGCGACGGGCAGGTCGGGCATCACGGCAAGCGTCGCGACCAGCGCCACGAGCCCGCTGCCGGACACGCCGGCCGCTCCCTTGGACGTGAGCAGCATGATCGCGAGCATCGTCGCGATCTGCGGCGCGGAAAGCGGGATGTCGCACGCCTGCGCGATGAACAATGCCGCGAGCGTCAGATAGATCGCGGTACCGTCCAGATTGAACGAATAGCCGGCCGGCAGCACGAGCCCCACCACGCCCTTGTCGCAGCCGAGCGCTTCCAGCTTGACGATCAGGCGCGGCAGGACCGGCTCCGTGGACGAGGTCGCGAGGACGATCAGCAACTCCTCGCGCAGGTAGCGCAGGAGCCGCCACAGCGCGAAGCCGTGCAGCCGCGCGAGCGGCGCGAGCACCAGCGCGACGAACAGCACGCAAGCCACGTAGAAGCACACCATCAGCTTCGCGAGCGAGCCGACCGAGCCGATGCCGAAGCGGCCCACCGTGAACGCCATCGCGCCGAATGCGCCGAGCGGCGCGAGCCGCATGATCATCGCCAGCACGCGAAAGACGACCTGGGCGATGCCGTCGATCAGCGCAAGAACGGGCCGGCCGGCGCGCGGGTGCGCATTCAGCGAGAAACCGAACAACAGCGACAGCAGCAGCACCGGCAACACTTCGCCGGTCGCGAATGCGCCGAGCATCGTGTCCGGAATCACGCCGAGCGCGAACGCCACGAGGCTGCGTGGCTCCGCATGCCTCGCATACGGCGCCAGGATGCTCGCATCCAGATGATGAACGTCGATGTGCATGCCGGCGCCCGGTTGCAGCACGTACGCGGCGGCGAGCCCGAACGCGAGCGCGGCGGCCGTCAACAGATAGAAGAGGGCGAGCGCCCGCACGATCGTGCGGCCGATGGCCCGCCCGTCCGACAACGACGTGATGCCCGACACGATCGTGCAAAAGACGATCGGGGCGATGGTCATCTTCACGAGCGCGACGAACGCGTCGCTGAGCGGCTTGAACATCGCGCCTGCGGCCGGCCACGCGTGACCGATGCCGATGCCGAGCATCATCGCGAGCAGGACCTGCACGTAGAGCGATTTGAACAGCCGGGCCCACCTCACGATGCCGTCTTCCTTCGTTTGCGTGCCGTCGTCGTCATGCCGATGTGCCGTTGCCGGCGGCGCCGCCGCGCTTCGCGTCGACGATCATCCGGTGAAACGCCTCGGCGGCCGGCGTCAGCGAGCGCCCGCGCCGTTTGACGATGCCCACGCGCCGTTTCACCGCCGGCTCGACGAGCGGCACGCTCGTGAGGACAGGGTGGTCATGCCCCGGCATCGCCATCGACGGCACCGCGGCGACGCCGAGCCCCGCCTCGATCAGGCCGAGCAGGGTCGTGACGTGGCGCGCCTCGCACACGCTCGGCTTACGCGGCGCGACGGCCGCCAGCGCCTGGTCGAGCAGCAGGCGGTTACCGGAAGTCTTGTCCACCGACACGTAATCGTGCTCGTAGAGTTCGCTCCAGGTCACGCGCTTCCGGCGCGCGAGCGGGTGGTCGCGACGACAGGCGGCGACGAACCGTTCCTGGAGCAACACCTTGAACTCGATCTCGGCCTCCTGGCTGCCGAGAAAGCTCACGCCGAAATCCGCCTCGCCGCTGATGACGGCGCCCAGCACGTCGTTCGCGCCAGCGTCGAGCAGTTTCACCCGGATGCGCGGAAAGCGCTGATGATAGCGGGCGATGATGGGCGGCAGGAAGTAGTAGGCGACCGACGGCACGCAGGCGATCGTCACATGGCCCAGGCGGCTCGACGACACGTCGCGGATGCCGAGCAGCGCGGCGTCGAGATCGTCGAGCAGTTGTTCCGCGCTCTGCGCGAACACGCGGCCGACGGTGGTGAGCGCGACGCGGCGCGTGGTGCGCTCGAAGAGCCGCACGCCGAGCGCGTCTTCGAGCTTGTCGATCCGGCGGCTCAACGCAGGCTGGGAAAGGTTGACCGCATCGGCGGCCTTGCGGAAACTGCCCGTTTCCACCACCGCGCGAAACGCCTGCAAGTCCGTCAAATCGAAGTTGATGCTCACGGGTGAATCTCCGCCACTCAGGATGCGCAGCATTTTGCATGATTCCGCCGGCATCATGCGTGCGGCGTCGCCCGTGCGGCGGCGATCGCGCGGCGCGGGGTGCCGCCGGGCCGGCCACGATGCCGAGGGCCGCGCCGCGAATCGATCGTTCCGCGCCGCTTCCTGATGTACCGTATCGCTTTTGGCCGGGCAATGCTTCGGCGCGGCGCCGGCCACTCGGGCGAGCCGCTCTCTTCAACGGATTCCAGCATGCGCATTCCACCGCTCAAGGCCATCATCGCGTTCGAAAGCGTCGCCCGGACCAAAAGCGTCAACCGCGCGGCGGAAGAGCTCGGCCTGACCGCGTCCGCCGTGAGCCATCAGCTCAGCAACCTCGAATCGCAGATCGGTCAGCCGCTGTTTCAGCGCGCCGGGCGCGGCCTCGTCCTCACGCCGACCGGCGAGCGCTATCTGGCCGACGTCACCGGCTCGCTGGCCGACCTGAGCCGCGCGACCGAGCGCGCGTCGAGCCGCACGGAAGTCGATATCCTGCGCGTGCATTCGAGCCCGAGCTTCGGGCTGATGTGGCTGCTGCCGCGACTGTCGTCGTTCCAGGAGGCGAACGGCGATATCCAGCTGAACCTCGCGTGCTCATACGAAAACGTGTCGTTCTCGAACGGCTTCTACGACATCGACGTCCGGCACGGCTACGGCAACTGGGACAATCTCGAGGTCCGGACCGTGCGCGGCGAGTTCATCGCGCCGCTCGCGTCGCCGCGCTATCTCGAACGGCATCCGGTGAACGCGCCGGAAGACCTGCTCGCGCATCGTCTGATCTATTCCGAAACGCCGCTGGTCCAGTGGAAACAGTGGTTCGGGCGGACCGGCGTCCCGCTTGCGGCCCAGAAGACCTTCGATTTTTCGTTTGACCGTTCATACATGTCGCTCGAAACCGCCGCGCTCGGCCTCGGCATCGCGCTCGAAAGCCTGATGCTCGCGTCGGTGAAGATCCGCGAAGGGCTGCTGGTGCCGGTCTTCGGCGCGGCCCACGCGGTCGAAGTCGGCGCGCATCATCTCGTGTACCCGCGGCAGAACGCGGAACTGCCGCGCGTGAAGCGCTTCCTTGCCTGGATCGAGCGGGAGGTCGCCGCTCACGAGCGGGCGGATTGAACGACACGTCCGGCGGCGTGCCCCGATATTGCGGTGCAGCACCGGCAGCCGGCCGATATCTGAAATTTTCTCAACTATGGCTGAACGTTTCCGCGTTGATGCGGGTGCCCGGTGAGCCGACACTCCGGACAACACATCAACACAGGAGACAAGCGATGTTGCTCGACAACCAGGCCATCATCGTGACCGGCGCCGCGTCGCCCCGCGGTATCGGCAAGGCCACGGCCCGCGCGCTGGCCGCGCAGGGGGCACGTGTGGCGATCCTCGACCTTCGCCGCGAAGACGCGGAAGCGGCCGCCGCCGAACTCGGCCGCGACCATCTCGGCCTCGCATGCGACGTCACCGACCGCGACGCATGCGTGGCGGCCGCCCACGCGGCGCTGGAGCACTTCGGCCGCATCGACGGCCTCGTGAACAACGCCGGCATCACGCAGCCCGTGCGCACGCTGGATATCTCGGCGCGCGACTTCGATGCGATCGTCGACGTGAACCTGCGCGGCACGCTGTACATGTCGCAAGCGGTGCTGCCCGCGATGAAGGCGCAGCGCGGCGGCAGCATCGTCTGCATGTCGTCGGTCTCCGCGCAACGCGGCGGCGGCATTTTCGGCGGGCCGCACTACAGCGCCGCCAAGGCCGGCGTGCTCGGCCTCGCGAAGGCGATGGCGCGCGAATTCGGCGCCGACCGTATCCGCGTCAATTCGATCGCGCCCGGCCTGATCCAGACCGACATCACCGGCGACAAGCTGACGCCCGACATGCGCGAGGACATCATCAAGGGCATTCCGCTCGGCCGGCTCGGCGATGCCGCCGATGTCGCCAATACGTGCCTGTTCCTGCTGAGCGACCTGTCGAGCTACCTGACGGGCGTCACGCTCGACGTCAATGGCGGGATGCTGATTCACTGAGAACGGCGCCGCCCGACAAGCGGCGCCGACCATCATGCACCCGGGACAAACCGGGGCCATGGCAGGAGACAGACATGAGAGCAAAGTACCCCGCATCGCCGGTTCAGGGCGAGACGCTGCAACGGGACGACGCGCAGACCTTCGAGACCGCCACATACGCGAAGGTGGCGCGCAGGCTGATCCCGTTCCTGATGTTGTGCTACCTCGGCGCGTATCTCGACCGCGTCAACGTCGGGTTCGCGAAACTGCAGATGCTCAACGACCTGCGTTTCAGCGAGGCCGTCTACGGCATGGGCGCGGGCATCTTCTTCCTCGGCTATTTCATGTTCGAGGTGCCGAGCAACCTGATCCTGCATCGCGTCGGCGCGCGCCGCTGGCTCGCGCGCATCATGCTGACGTGGGCGGTGATCTCGGCGAGCTTCGTGTTCGTCAAGTCGCCCACCGCGTTCTACGCGCTGCGGTTTCTGCTCGGCGTCGCCGAAGCGGGCTTTGCGCCGGGCGTGATCCTGTACCTCACGTACTGGTTCCCGTCCGCGCGGCGCGCGAAGGCGCTGTCGCTGTTCTTCATGGCGATTCCGCTCGCCGGGATCGTCGGCGGGCCGCTGTCGGGCGCGATCATGCATGCGCTGCACGGCGCGATGTCGCTGGCCGGCTGGAAGTGGCTGTTCCTGCTCGAGGCGCTGCCGTCGTTCGTGCTGGGCTTCGCGATCCTGCTGTATCTCGACGACGGCATCGCCGGCGCGACATGGCTGACCGACGCCGAAAAGGCCTTGCTCGCACGCAACGTATCGGCCGACGCCGAGCACACCACTGCCCATGCATCGATCCGTACGTTCGTCGCGGACCGTCGCCTCTGGCTGATGGCGGCGATCTACTTCTGTGTCGTGCTCGGGCAATACGGCCTCACGTTCTGGCTGCCGACGATCATCCGCAAGGCGGGCGTGGCCGATCCGCTGTGGGTCGGCCTGTTGACCGCGATTCCGTATGCCTGCGCAATCGTCGCGCTGCCGCTGATCGGCATCAGCGCGGATCGCCGCCGCGAGCGCCGTTTCCATCTCGCGGTGCCGATGCTGGTCGCGGCGGCGGGCTTCGCGACGTTGCCGATGCTCGGTAGCGTCGGCGCGTCGATCGTATGCCTGAGTATCGCGTCCGCCGGCATCCTCGCGTCGTCGTCGCAGTTCTGGTCGCTGCCCACCGCATTGCTGGGCGGGATGTCGGCGGCAGCCGGCATCGCCGCGGTCAACTGCTTTGCCAACCTCGCGGGTTTCTTCTCGCCGGCGATCGTCGGCTGGCTGAACGACCTGACCGGCAAGTCGACCGCGGGACTCGTGTTCATCGCCATCGCGATCACGGCCGGCGCGCTGCTGGTGTTCCTCGTGCCCCGATCCGTCAACCGCTGATTCGATTCGTATTCCTTCCCACATGGAGATATCGATGGAGACCGAAACCATTCATGAACCGGTCACGCTCGCCGAGCGCGCGTACCGCATCCGAAGAAATGCCGTGCTGATGGGCGAAGTGCAGGGGCAGGGCTATGTCGGCCAGGCGCTCGACATCGCCGACGTGCTGGCCGTCGCGTATTTCGGCGCGATGCGCTATCGCGCCGACGATCCCGAATGGGAAGGGCGCGACCGCTTCCTGCTGTCGAACGGGCACTACGCGATCGCGCTGTACGCGGCGCTGTTCGAAGCCGGCATCCTGCCGGCCGCTGAACTCGAAACCTATGGCAGCGACGACAGTCGCCTGCCGATGTCCGGCATGGCGAGCTACACGCCCGGCATGGAAATGTCCGGCGGCTCGCTCGGGCAGGGGCTGACGATCGCGGTCGGCCGTTGTCTCGGCCTGAAGCGCAACGGCTCGGATGCGTTCGTCTATACGCTGTTCTCGGACGGCGAGCTCGACGAAGGCGCGATCTGGGAAGGGTTGATGTCGGCCGCGCACTGGAAGCTCGACAACCTGATCGCGATCGTCGACGTGAACAACCAGCAGGCCGACGGCCCGTCGACCCAGGTCATGGCGTTCGAGCCGCTGGTCGACAAGCTCGAGGCGTTCGGCTGGTACGTGCAACGCGTGGACGGCAACGACATCGATGCGGTCAAGCGCGCGTTCGACCACGCGCGCCGGCATCACGCGCCGCAGCCGCGCATCATCGTCTGCGACACGAGGATGGGGTGCGGCGTGCCGTTCCTCGAAGCACGCGAGAAAAGCCATTTCATCCGGGTCGATGCGCACGAGTGGCAACTCGCGCTCGATGCACTCGAAGCAGGGAGACACGCATGAGCACCGTCGACAACAAGCCGCGCCTGAAGACCTCGGCGATGATCGCCTCCATCGCGGCGGAAGGGCAGGCGACCCGCGCCGCGCCGTTCGGCCATGCGCTGACCGAACTCGCACGCACGAACGGCAACGTGATCGGCATGACGGCCGATCTCGGCAAGTACACCGACCTGCACGTCTTCGCGAAGGCATTTCCCGAGCGTTACTACCAGATGGGCATGGCGGAGCAATTGCTGATGGGCGCCGCGGCGGGATTTGCGCACGAAGGCGCGCAGCCGTTCGTCACGACCTATGCGGTGTTTGCAACGCGCCGCGCGTACGACTTCATTCATCAGGCGATTGCCGAGGACAATCTCGATGTGAAGCTCGTCTGCGCGCTGCCGGGGCTCACGACCGGCTACGGGCCGAGCCACCAGGCCGCCGAGGATCTCGCGCTGATGCGCGCGATGCCGAACATGACCGTGATCGATCCGTGCGACGCGCTGGACATCGAGCAGATGGTGCCGGCCATCGCCGCGCACAACGGGCCGGTGTATGCCCGTCTGCTGCGCGGCAACGTGCCGGCCGTGCTCGACGAATACGATTACCGTTTCGAACTCGGCAAGGCCAAGCTGCTGCGCGACGGCAACGACGTCCTGATGATCTCGTCCGGCATCATGACGATGCGTGCGCTCGAGGTCGCGAAGGCGCTCGAAGCCGACCGCGTCGACGTCGCCGTGCTGCACGTACCGACAATCAAGCCGCTCGACACGGCGACCATCGTCCGCGAGGCCGGGCGCAAAGGGCGCATGGTCATCGTCGCGGAGAACCATACGGCGATCGGCGGGCTTGGCGAAGCGGTGGCGACCACGCTGCTCGGGGCCGGCGTTACCGTGCCGTTTCGGCAGATCGCCCTGCCGGATGCGTATCTCGCGGCGGGCGCGTTGCCGACGTTGCACGAGCGGTACGGGATCTCGGTCGGCGCGATGCGAGCGACTATCAGGTCGTGGCTCGGATGATCGGCCGACCGTCCTGGCGTCGCGTGCGCCGTTCGCGATCCGAATCGCTGCTTGACCCGGCTTGATTACGTCTGACATACCGGTCCGACACGACGGACCGTCGCTGGATCCACGCGACCGCGAGTTCGAGCGCCTGGTCGCATGCTTCGCGGGTATCGGCGAAGTCGCCGTCGACGCCGAGCGTCCGGGTTTCCCCGTCGCGATCCGTGAGGATCGCCGCCGCCGAGTAGCGGCCCGTCTCCGTGTCGGTCACCACGGCCCGGACCTCATATCCGCCATGTTCGAGCGTCCTGTTGGTATGCATCGGGTGCCTCCTGCAGGAAAATTCGACAGGTGTGACGACGCGCTGGCGCCGCCGCGAAAGCGGGGCGCCAGCACTTCATGCCGCAAGCGCAAGCGCGGGATGCCGGCAAGCGTCGCGGGTCGCGCCGGTCGATGAAACGCGGCCGGCGCGTCCGCTTATGCCGCCGTCACCTGGATGCGCCGCGGCTTCGCTTCTTCGCGCCGCGGGATGCTCAGTTTCAGCACGCCGTCGCGCAGTTGCGCGTCGATGCGCGACACGTCGAAGTCCGGGCTGAGCGTAAAGGCGCGCGAGAAGTGCGGATGCTGCACTTCGCCGTGCTGCAGGCGCAGCCCCGGTGGCGTCGGAATGACGGCCTCCGCTTCGATCGCAAGGCTGCCGTCATGCACGCGGACGTCGAGCTTTTCGCGCGGCACGCCCGGCAAGTCCGCGTACAACGTGATGCCGTGCGTATCCTCGACGATGTCGACGGCTGGCGCAATCCGCGTGCGCGGCGTGTCGCGCCGAGCCGGTTCGCGGCTCGTCACGGCCGTTCCGGTATCGGCCGAACGGGTCGTCAATTCAGTCGTGTTGGTGTCACTCATGATGTCCTCCGTCATGCGTTCGTGACGTTGCGCCGTGTTTTACTGGACCGTAATCGCCCGCGGCTTCGATGCTTCCGACTTGCCGACGGTGATCGTCAGGCAGCCGTTCGTATAGCGGGCCTCGATCTTGTCGGGGTCCGCATGCGGCGGGAGTTCGACCACGCGGCGGAACGCGCCCATGAACCGCTCGTTCGCGTAGACGCGCCGCTCGTCGTCGGCCGTGGCGCCGTCCGGGGGCGTGCGCTCGCCGCTGATCGTCAGCAGCCGGCGATCGACCGAGATGTCGATCTTCGCGGGGTCGAGACCCGGCGCGAACGCGACGATCTCGACCGTATCGTCGGTGCTGCCGATATTGACCGGTGGAAACGCACCGGGCCGCGGGGCGCGCAGGCTGGCCGGAAAACCCGTGAACATGCCGGCCATCTGCCGTTGCAGGCGGTCGAATTCCGCCAGCAGATCGGAGGGGAAGAAGATATCGCTCATGACTCGCTCCTGTTGTACCCCTGCGGGGGATGAACCGGACCACGCGCTCCAGTTCGTCCATCCGCGATGAGGGTCGCTGACTAACAAATCGAAACACGCAGCGCGTAAACCGCGACTGCCTTGAGCGATACCTAAAATAGGATACGCCGACCGAATTTCAAGAGGGGAGTGCACGCGATCCGCACGTAGTCGGTCACGCGGCGCGTGGCCGGCTTGCTGCCGCGCATCGGCGGCTGGTGGAGAGAGCGGGCACGGAGAGGAAGAAGGCGGAATTTGCAACGCATGCGAATAGACGCGGCGGCGTGACTACGCCGTCGCGCCGGTTTCGTGCGCTCAACGCGCCGGGCCCGACGGCGGCTTCACTTCGGAGAGATCGTCCTCGCGAACCTCGGCCTGACGCACCGTGGTACCGTCTTCGCCGGTTTCTGAAATATCGGTTTCGAAGGTCGACTGCCCGTCATCGGGCTTCTGGGCAGGTTTCGCGTCGCCGTCCTGTTTGTCCGGCTGTTGCTGTTGACGTGTCATTTTGCGCTCCTTGTCGCAACGGGGAATGTTGCGCACCTTGCAATGAGCAAGGCGCGGGCCGCGCGCATGCGGATCCCGACTCGAGCGGTACGGCCCCATTCGTTGTCGCCGAAAAGTGACGCCGCTGAGCCAGGGACTGCTGCCGGCGATTACGTCCATCGTGGAGGTCGGGTCGCGCCTGCTCCTTTCCGGCCACGCGGCGCGAGCCGCGCGGCGATCACCGCGGCCCGCCGCCACCGCGCGGGCTATTGCGCCCCCGTCGTCCGCATCCGCTTCGTATTCGGCAACGGCGCGTGCTGCATCGGCCCCTTGACGAGTTCGCTCATCGCGTCGCGGATCCAGCGGTTGGCCGGCTCGTGATGAAAGCGCGGATGCCAGTGCAGATAAAGCTCGTACGTGGGGGCGGCAGTCAGATCGCGATGCTGGCGGGCCTGCGCGCGTGCCGATCCGGACAGTCTCGTCACGACGATCCGTGAACGAATCGCCGTGTACGACATCACGCCGGAGCCACGCTTTACGCGTCTTTCAGCCAGGGCATTTCCACGGGCGACACGACCAGCTGCCGGAATTCGCGTTTCAGATCGAAGATAAATCCGACCAGGATCATCGAGTCGGCGTAAGGAATCGGAAAGACCTGCGGATTTTCCGGCGTACGCAGCGGGCGCTCCGGCGTGTCCGCCGTCGCCGCGGCGTTTTCGCGAACGCTTTCCAGGTCGTCTGCCATGGCCGGGCCACCGGCTTTCAGCACGCGGCTACGCAGGTCGCTGAAGGGTTCGATGCGCGCGGCGTCTTCGTGGTACTCGGGCACTTCATAAACGAACCAGGACATTGTCGTCTCCCATGAGAAGGGGCGCTATTCTAACGCTACGCGAGGATCCACCGAAAATGGAGGCCGCCCACTTCTCCACGCATGTCTACGCGCACTGCGAAGTCATCGCATCTCAGGCGGATCGCGGCAATGTCACGCTTCGGATAAAGCCTGATGCGCCGCGCGAACAACCGCGTCGACCGTAATGTCGAACTTGTCGTACACATCCTTGATTTTCCCGGACTCGCCAAAGCTGTGCATTCCGACGAACCGGCCTTGCGGACCGATGTACCGCTCCCATCCCAGTTCGACGGCCGCCTCGACCGCGACTCTCGCAGGGGACGTGCCGAGCACGGCCCGTTGATAATCGCGTGGCTGTTCCTCGAAGAGCAGGCGGCACGGCATCGATACAACGGCTGTCGGTACTCCTTCCTGTTGCAGGATGTCGCGTGCCTGGACGGCGAGGTCGACCTCCGAGCCTGTCGCGAGCAGCGTGAGTCGGCGCGGCCCGCCATCGGCCTCCCGCAAGATATAGGCGCCCCGCGCCGACTTGTTTTCGTTTCCAGGCTCGTTGCGCAGGAGCGGCACCGGCTGGCGCGACAATGCGAGCAGTGCGGCCCGGCGGGGCTGTTCGAGAATCAGTTCCCAACACTCTGCCGTTTCGACCGGATCGGCTGGCCGGTAGACGGCGAGTTGGGGAATGGCCCGAAGGGCGGCAAGGTGTTCGACGGGTTGATGAGTCGGGCCATCTTCTCCGAGACCGATGGAATCGTGCGTCATCACGAAGATGGATCGCACCCGCATCATCGCGCTCAACCGGATCGCCGGACGGCAGTAGTCCGAAAAACACAGGAAGGTGCCACCGTACGGAATGAGGCCTCCATGAAGCGCGATGCCGTTCATGGCCGCGGCCATGCCGTGTTCGCGCACGCCGTAGTGGAGGTATGAACCTTTGAACCGGCCGGGCTCGATCGCGATCTGGTTCTTCGTCCTCGTATTGTTGGACTGCGTCAGATCCGCGGAGCCGCCCAGCAATTCCGGAATCGCGTCGACGAGATGATCGAGCACCGCACCGCTGGCCTTGCGGGTGGCCATTGCACTGCCACTGGCAATAAATGCCTGCCGTGCCGCCGCGATCGCCGCCTGCCAGTTATCCGGGAGCTTTCCGGCATTGCGCCGGTCGAATTCGGTGCGTAGCGCCTGCGGCGCCCGGCGGACACGCTCGTCCCACGCGAGTCTCGTCTTGCGGCCGCGCGCGCCGATCTCCCGCCATGCTTTCAGCAAGTCATCCGGGATTTCAAACGGCGGCGAATGCCAATCGAGGGCTTGGCGTGCGCCCGCGATTTCATCCTCGCCCGGCGCATCGCTATGGGCTTTCTCGGTTCCAGCCTTCGTCGGAAAGCCGAACCCGATGATCGTCTTGCATGCGATCAGGGTCGGCCGGTCAGGCGTTGCGCGGGCGGTCGCGATAGCGTTCCGGATCGCATCCGTGTCGTGACCGTCGATTTCCAGGACGTGCCATCCCGCCGAGTGAAAGCGCTCGATCTCGTTGTCCGAGACCGCGAGCCGGGTGGCGCCGTCGATGGAAATCGAATTGTTGTCCCAAAACGCGATCAGTCTGCCCAACCGTAGGTGGCCGGCCAACGAAATGGCCTCGTGGCTGATGCCTTCCATCAGGCAACCGTCACCGAGAAATACGTATGTGTAGTGATCGACGAGATCGTCGCCGAAGTGCGCATTCATCACGCGCTCGGCCAGCGCCATGCCGACGGATTCCGCGATGCCTTGTCCGAGGGGACCGGTAGTCAGTTCGATTCCGTCGGCGTGCGAGTACTCCGGGTGACCCGGCGTCTTGCTGCCGACTTGCCGGAACCGCTTCAGCTCGTCAATGGTCATGTCGGCATAGCCGGTGAGATAGAGAAGGCTGTAGAGCAGCATCGACGCGTGTCCGTTGGAAAGGATCAACCGGTCGCGATCGATCCAGTGGGGCGCCGATGCATCGAATTGCATGAACTCCTTGAACAGGACCGTCGCGACGTCAGCCAGCCCCATTGGCGCACCAGGATGGCCGCTGTTGGCTTTCTGTACTGCGTCCATGGTGAGGAAGCGGATACAGTTCGCCAGCGCGCGAAGATGGGGGTCTCGTGGGGACGGTATTGCTTTTGCAGCCGTCCCGGAGTTTGCGGTGGGATCGCTCATCGGTTCTCCTGTTTTGGTCGGGAAAGACGAGGCTGCGGTGCAATATGCATACCTTCTCGACGGTGATGGGGGCTCTGGCTGGTTTGGGATCAGACCCTTTTAAATTGATAAACAGCATTATGTCAAGTATTCTGGCTATGCTTGGGCGCGCGATCCGTGCAGCCAAGGCAGCCTTTCGCGCGGCATTTCCTCGACCTGCAACAAGCTAGCAGGTCCAACACCTCACGCCTCGAAACGCCTGCCTCAAGCAGGCGTTTTTTTTGAACCGCGATTTGACGATACACGCGCCGACGACGTGCATCATGCAGCCCTCGACGCGTGTTGCGAATATGCCAGTACAGATTCCGTATCTCGCCGACCACCGCCGCCAACTGAGATCCCGACAACGGCTCACGTTCCCACAATTCCAATTGAACCATAGCTAGGCGACACGCCTCGCGCTACCCGTCGCCAACGCACCCAGCGACTCGAAATCACGTCGCAAAACGGCCGCGTCCGTGCCAACACTCCGATATCGCACCACACGCAAACCAGCAGCGGCCGCAATATCGTCTTTAACAGAGTCACGACGACGTGCGCTCCCCGACGCATGCGACTTGTCATCCAACTCGATTACGTACAGTACGTCCCCGTCCGCGCGACATACCACGAAATCGAAAATCTTTCGGTCGAACGAATTCCGCGCCGAGCGGTTCGCCCCCTCAACATCAATAAGCGCAGCCATAGCCACCTGCGAATGAATCACCGCATCAGGAAGCGCCGCCCGTAACGCGCCGAAAAATTGAAACTCCCGAGCCGTCATGAGCCGACGACGAATGTAACGCACAGAACCGTCGCGTCTAGGACCGCTGGCACCTTTCTTAGCGCCACCAGCCATAAAAAGAAGCGCAACCAGACCGACCACTAAAATCGGAAGCAATCCGTGCATACCCACCCCGACAAAAAACACGAATGTCCGCCATTTAAGCAAACGCTACCAACAATCTGTTGCAATCTGTTACGTTGACTTCGAATGCATTACCGACGCATTCAAAATCATTACGTCCCGTTGCCCGTCGCCATCCAGAAAACACCTATCCCCTGATTCCAGTAAAACTGCGCCCCATCGCACGAGGAGCCCGCCGATAGCACAGCACGATGCGCCTCGACAATGGCATCCTTCGCGCCAAACTCCGGCCCCAGGTGCGCATACGGCTCGACCTCGGGCACCACAATGCCCCGGCTCGTCCAATACCGTTTCTTGTTGAACGTCGATGCGTCCGCGTCCTTACCAATGTATTTCGCGATATACGTCGCAATCCGATGGCGCATCGCACGCCCCTTGCCGCCCATCCGACGCACCAGCGCACGCCATTTCTTGTTGCCGGTGCTGTCATTGACCGCGCCATCAGTGCCCGCCTTGCTGATGACCGACAGCCAGATCGAGCGCAGCAGTTTCCAGTTTTGCCGGCCGCTCACGGCCACATGGATATGCCACGCGCCACGCTGCTGTCGCTCGAGCACCGCGACGTAATGGAAATCCTGGATGCGGTTCAATCGGCGCCGAAACTCATCCCACCACTTCGCCCAAACCTCGACGCGCGTCTCGTTCTCACGCGTGGAGAGCGTCAGCATGCGGTCGGCGCCGATCGCCTTGCACCTCAACCGCACCATGCGCTTTGACCGCTCAATCGACGTTTGCAACGACTTCGACGCCCGCACCGTGACCTGCTCGTCAGTCTCACCGTCGGCTTTCTCGCGCTTGCCCCGCGCTGCCCTCGGGCGTAACCGGATCTCTTGGAAGTGCCGTCGGATGCGTGCAGCAAACGACACGACCTCTTGCTGACCGTCCGCAAAGCGCCGCGTGCGAACAATGTACTCATCGTTGAACGGCGAAAACTGCATCAAGCCATCGCCGTACTCACGCCCACCATCGACTACAATATCGTTGCTCACGTTGGATAGCCCTTTATCCGATGTTTGCCACCGCCCGGGATCGTTGCCGCGATCGCCGGGTTTTTCTTTTACTGCCGCCTGTCTCCGCCTTGCTGCCAGCGCCCTGCCGTAGGCCGTTTCCGTTAAGTGTTAGAGGTACAAGTTTAGGCGCGCTGCGCGCGCCGGCCTTCGCGGCCTGCGGCTCGCGGGAGGCCCGCGCGCGCCCCGCCAGCATGTTCCCCTACACAACCATCGGCCGGCTCGCGAGAGCGCCCTACGCCGGCCCCTATAGCTCGATAGAGGCCCCGGAAAATCGGCTTGGCAATGAGGGGTGCCCCGGCATTGCCGCACTGCCTACGTTCACGGCCTGCGCCGATACCCGCTACTCGGTCCCGCGAGGGGCCTTGAGAGGCCGCAACCGCCCCGACTTCGCACAACCGCCGAGGCGGTACGTCGCTTCGAACACGGCGGGACACTCCTAACGCTAGACGCCCCGCCCGCACGCCGGCACTTACACCTTTTGCACTTGCAGCACGAGCACAACTTCGGTTCGTCCCTTCGAACGCGTATGCCCGTGCAGGAACGACGGCAACCAACGCTGCCCGCTATGGGTTTCGCTGTCTTGATCCTGAATCAGCCCGCCGAGCACGATCACCTCGCCATCCTTGAGCGCCGCGACGGTTTGCAGTGATCTGGTGCTTTTCGTCGGCGAGCCGTTCACGCCCGTCGTCGTCGCCGCAAAGCTGGAAATTTCTTCATCGATGCTCAACTGGATCGTGTCTTGAAGCACGGTCGGCGTCACGTTGAAGATAACGCCGGCATCCTGGTATTCAATGGACTGCACAGGCGTGCCGCTCGTCCCTTGGTAACTGATGCTTGACACTGTGGGCACACGTTGTCCGACATTGAGCTTGACCTGTTGCCCCGACACGCACCGCACGTTCGGCGACGACACCTCATGAAAGCGGGAATCGGTACTCAGCGCCGATATCGCGAAACTCAGTCGGCCCGCGCCGAATTGCAGAGCCGTTGTATCGATAGCCGTCGAACCCCCGCCGACTTGCACCCCCACGCCGAGCAGCCGGGAGACGATGCTAAAACCCGTATTCCCCCCGTCCGTATCGTCAACCTCATACGCCCATCCCCGTACGACGACCTCGCCCACCACCGTATCCAGTTCGGGCAACAGCGCCTTGACTTGCTTCACGTCGCTTGGCGCACCGACGAAAACAAGCTGATCACCGGCCGCTGCCATCGGCCCGTCATTACTCGGCATGGCCGCGCTCGGCACAGCCGCGGGAACGCCGGACGCCGAAACGGGTACAGCCGCGGCGACCGACTGCACCGGCGGTACTTGCGCGACACTCGCAAGCCGACTCCCGAAAAGCGGCTGCACGAGTTTCAGCAGGTAGCCCGCGCTGCGATGGCGCGGCGTATAGACGAAGGTCTCGCGTTCGGCCGGACTCGCGTCACGCTTCTTCCCGACGAAATCCACGCCGTTACGCGTCACCACTTCGAACCCTTGCGAATCGAGGAACGCCTTAAAGAACTCGTGCAAATCGCCCTTGCTGCTATCGAACTGAAACGACACGAGCCGGGTATCTTCGAGCACGTCCGACGAAATCACGTGCGGCACCTTGAGCGCGTCGCCATATACGAGATCGACCACTTGACCGACGTTCACGAATCGCAGGTCGAACGCTCCATTGCGAACGGGCGGCAGCGGCTTCAACGCGACCGCAGACATAGGCGCAGACGCGAGCGACGGCGGCAACGGAGGCAAACCCGGCACGTCCGCCCAAACAGGACCGCAAACCATCAACAGCGCAACGCCTAACGCACGCATCATTTTTCTGCTCCCCGTAGCTTGCCCGACCACATCCCGACGCGTTGCCCGTCAACGGTCCCCACCGTCGCCAACCCTTCGCCCACGAAATGCGCGGAATCCTCGACCCGCAGCGCACCGCGTTCATTCGCGAGGACTACGAACGCGCGGCTACCCAACGCATAGCGGCCGACCACTCGCCAACTTTCCGAGGCACTATCCGATGCTGACGAAACGCTCGGTATCCCTGCGGCGGGCAATGGTGCCGGGGCGGTGGCCGATGCTTGACCGCCCGATTTATTGGTCGCACCGAAGCCGCTATGAATCGACTTCAAACCGGCGTATCCCGCGACGACCGCGACGACAGCAGCAATCGGAATCAGAAACAGCGACTTTGGAATGACCGCCTTTGGTTTGGTATGGACCTCGGCGCTTGTGTATAGCCTGAACACCTCGCGCGGATATGCCCACACCGTCTTTACCGCGTCCTTAAGGCTCGCGACGTTATGGCAATGGTCCCACTCGTAAAGCATCGCCCGATTGAGCCCGAACAGCTTGCGCACGTGCACATGCCGGCCGACCAGATCGCGCACGGTCTTATTGATTCGCTGTGGGTGTTGCGTGATCAGGATGAAATCGACGCCCATATGGCGATGCACATGCAGCTTTTCGATATCCTCGCCCGGCTTCACGCTCACGGACGTAGGCGGCCAAATCCGCTGAGCCTCATCGACGACGATTAGGTCCTGAGCCTGCGCGTGCTCGAACCACTTGCGCAACCACGGCTCATCGACCATGACATGATCGAGCGCCAAGTCTTTGATGCCATCGACCATGAGCCGCCGACCGGCCTTAACCTCGCGCGACATTTCGAACACGGCCCGCAACGACTTGCCGCTACCGGGCACCCCCGTTATGAGCGTAATCATTTCAGGAAGAACCGTTTAGCAGCCGACAGGCCGAACATCGTCACGCGCGCAGTAAAGGCCCCGACGATGTACGAGACGCCTTGAAAAACGCCGCCGAGCGCCAGCACATTCGCCATGTCGCTCGGCAGCCCACCGACGCCGCTCGTGATCCATCCGATCGCCTGATTCAACGCCACGTCTGTTCCAGCGACGGTCAAGACACCGACGCCGACCGCAATCAGCGCCTGAATCAGCATCGGTCCGACCAGAGACATTAACCACGCGGCAATCGTCATGATCGAAGCCCCGCAACAAAAATCCCCGCCGCGACGATCCCGCACATCGCCACGATAAATGGCTTAACGCGGACCATGAAATCGCACTCCGGTTGATACTGAATCAGCAATTGGCTCCCGAACACATCTACGCTGACCGGTGCGGGACAGACCGGATTCGACGGACCACCCACCGAGACGGGCGACAACGAAACCGATGCGCTGCTCGACGGCAACGTCGGAGCCGACGCAGAGCCCAACTGCTGACACGCGACAATTGACGGGTTCAATCGACACAGGTCCGACGTGTCGGACGATCCGGACGAACCTCCGGACCCCGGGTCAGTGCCGGTGCCGGTCCCTGTTCCTGTTCCCGGACTCGTCCCAGTACCGGTGCCCGTACCCGTTCCGGTGCCGGTTCCTGTGCCCGTACCCGTCCCGGTGCCGGTGCCCGTACCTGTCCCGGTACCGGTACCCGTCGACGGACTCGAAATCCCGTATGGATTACCACCGCCCGAAGGTGCGGCAACCGGTGCCGCACTGCTGCCGACTGTCGGCCATGCCGAAGGATTCGACTGCTGAACCGCGCCCGCATCCGATGAAGTAACGGGGTTATCAACCGGATACGGAATGCCCTGATATCCCGACTGTTGCGACGCATCCTGCCAAAGCGCATCAACAATGTCCGCGAGAACCTCAGGGTTGAGCGGTTGACTCAATTCGTCGCTCGACAAACCGCTAATAGCCTGAGGCAAGGACTCCGTCACCGGGGCCGGCGTCGTTGTCTTCGGCGGCACGTAAGCTGTACAAGTGCCGGTCTTATCGAGCATCCCGCTCGCACATGCCCCGCCGCCATACGTGCCATTTCTGTTTGCGATAAAGCCATCCTGCGTATAGTGAGAACCATCGCGCACTCGATCGATTTCGACAGTGCACGTTACTGACGTACTGCTCGTACCGGAACAACTCACCACGTGCTCAGACAGCCCATCTGAAGCCAGATTGCCCGTGTTGTACTGCGAATACGACTGCACAGCGGCCTCGCCAGACGAACCGCACCACCCGTAATAGCACCACACGGCAACGCCCGGATTCAACGGCGGATAAGGACTTGAAACCGTTGCCCCCGATCCGTGCGCAAGCGTCACCGTCCCGTCCTTATTGATTTGCCACGTCGTCAACGTATCGTTACCCAACGATGTAGGGATCGCCATTAGCCCCGCCCCTACAACGGCATGTAGCCCAACCAACAGCCACGATGCACCTGTCGCCACGGCTGCCTCAGCCTGCGCAGCAGCCGACATCGCCTGTTCCGTCGCCACGACAATCTCATCCAACGCCGTGCCGGTGTACCCAAGTTGCCCCGCCTTGTTTGCAATCAACTGCGCAATCGCACGCGGCACCGACGTCGAATCCGGCGAAACCTGCGCATAAGCCACGTCGTGCGGCATCGTCGCAAAGATGCCGTACAGCAGAACAGCGCACGACGAAACGAAGTGAGAAAACCGCATGACGCCCCCACGTATCGCTTCAAAGAAAGAGAATCAAACCGACCGACCAGCACGTTCCAACGATGAGCGCCACTTCGAACCAGAAGCCGATATGCATCGCTTACCCCTCGGACGATGAATTGATCCAATTACGCACCACGCGAAACCCGTACGCCACCGCCAGCACGCCAAGGACCGCAGCGCCTATCGCCGAACCGACCACAACGCCACCGTCATCGGTCGTATCGTTCGCGTTCAAGGCGATCAATTGCGTACTCATCTGCAGAACCAGTGCATTACCGTTCGCATCCGTACCGCACGACACCGACTGACCTGCCGCACTCACATACGTGACACCCGCCAAGCCTTGCGGACCGCAGACAACAATGTTTGCCGCCAGCGCCGAGGATTGAGCGCGTGCGCCCGAAGCGACGAGAGCAACGACGAGCACGGCCAGCACGCGCCACGCACCCGCATACCACCGCCGCACACCGAAACCCGCCCTCATCGATCCGCCCATGCTCACGCCCTCGCCAACAAAAAGGGCGACGCCCCGGACACCAGAACGCCGCCCCAACACCACCCGCCCCCGATCAGCGACCGACGAACGAGCGCACCATCTTGATACCCCATGCCACCGCGACGACGCCCAACACCGCGCCACCAACGGAAACCACGGCAGGCACGACCGAGTTGATCGAGTTGACGATCGGCGTAACGTCGAACGACGAACCCGTCGTGCCACCGCTCGACTGCGCAAACGCGCCCACCGAAGCGACCGCAGCCACCACGCCGACAGCCGCACGCTTCGAACCAGCCATCACTTTCTTGATTTGAAACATTGCTTTCTCCCTGATTCAGCCCACCGATTAGGAACCGTTCGATTGGGCCAGCTTCGAACGATTCAACTTCTTCGGCGGATCGCGCCGGCCGATGACCGCCGACGCGTACCCGACACCCTTGCAGACGAGATACACACACAGAAGTACGTTCAGCAACGCCAACTGCAATGCGATCCGGTCCAACGCATCTATCGGAAGACTCTCCATTCACCACACTCCACACAGCCCGCCGAGCATCGCAAGACTCGACGCCGCCAGCCCGTGATCGCCCGCCGACAGCGCGTCAAGCAACCGAGCGCGCCATAGGTGTACCCACCTGCACGCCGAGCAGCAGCATCGAGCCACCACGGCCTTACGCCGCCGCTCCCACACCCACGCCCGCGCCCGGCTTGGCCTTCGGAACAGGCATGCCGAACGGCACCAGCGACGTGATACGCGGCTCAAGCCGGCCCTCCATCGACTGGAAGAACCCAAAGTCAGCCAAGTACTCACCCGGCTCCACGGCCTTGAGGTGATCCGGCAAGTTGATCGTGCCAACGAGCAATTGCTTTTGACCATCGACGTCCTGCTCCAGAACGCATTGCGCCGAATGAATCGCCCACGGCCGCCCCGTTTTCTGGGACACGCCGTCGCGCTTGATGACTTGCAGAATGGACAGCTTTTGCTTGTTCATATCTTTCTCCATTAGGATCACTAATCACACGAAATAAGCCCATGTCGGGCGACAAAATACGCTCTCAGCGCTCAACGACTCTCAGATCACTACAGGCACCACAACCACCAACACGGTCAACACCGCACCAGCCGCAAATCTCATCCGCGACCTCCACCGGGACCGTCCGCACATTGCGACGCCGCACGTCCATCGGCATCCGACGCGGCGGCATCGACGTACGACCGTCGAACAGATCAGGCGTGACGTAATCGGTCGGGCTCTTCGCCACGGCTCACACTCGGAAGGGATTGAACGTCGCACCGACTTCAACGGGCACGAGCGTTAGGAAATTCGGTTGACGGCCGTGCCGACACAACTCGGCACGGGCTTTCTGACGCGCGCTCTCGCCATCACGAGCGCGGACTTCGATCGTCGCAACGCGGGCATGCGCGTGCGGCGTATAGGCATGGACTTCGAAGCGCGGCATCATTCGCCCCCTTGCTGAACCCGGGCTCGAGTCAACGAACGCAACTGACGCTCCAACACCATTCGAACGACGGCGGCAACCTTGTCCGCATCGTCCGCGCCGATTTCAATGTCGCCGTAGCTCGTGCTGATCCTGAAACCCCGGCCCATCGCCGGCACTTGGTTTGCTAGGGCGTAACTCAGACGGTCATGCTCGCTTGTCATTCTTCTACCCCGTATAAAAAGGACGGACGGCTGACCAAGCCCGTCCAAAAACAGCCGTGCTCCGAGGCGATGGCCGCACGGCTCGACCAACGAAACCCGGCGGTTTACCTTTCCGCCGAAACTGCTAGACTGCGCGCTTATGGGCTATCACCAAAACTTTTTGGTAAAAGCCAAACACATGAGTGGATTATTTTGGTGATAACCAAAAAAGTCAAGGGGATTTGATATGACGATTGCCGAACTTCTGGACGCAGCGAAGCGCAAACAGGGATCGCTGGGTGTGATCGCGCAGCGTTTCGGGTTCCACCAATCCAACCTATCCAACTGGCGATCCGGACGAGAAAAGCCCAACGCCAGCCAAATCATGATGCTTGCCGAGATGGCGGAACTCCCGCCCTTCGAAACGCTCGCGCAGGTCGAGCAGCAACTCGACGAGAAGAACGCTTCGGTATGGGCACGAGCCCTGGGAAACCTGCGCGCGGCCGGGGTAGCCGCGACCGTGACCCTTGGACTGGCGATCTATTCGACGACGCCTAACGAGGCAGACGCCGCTGTCACAAAATTAGTGACGCCTACCCCTGCGCAACCCGCACCTGCACAAGAAAATGGGGTCACGGCGGACAGCATTATGTAAAATTGCAAGAACCATTGATGAATTGTGGAGCTAACTAGCATTCTTGCGACCGGACGCGAGTCCATTCAAAGAAAGCGAGCCCTGACAGAGCTTTCTGCACCTCCGTCGCCCCTAGATTTCAATGTTTTATCTAAGGGGTAGCGTCGAGTAGGAACAACATAGGTTGTCAAGGATCGGCGTGCCGTCTGGGTTTCCAGCCTGTCATCGGCGGGGCCGTCACCAAGAAAACGTCATGAGGAGGACTCTCCGACCGAATGAACTCGGCTGCCCTTTTGTTATTTCGTTGGGCAGTGTCCAAGTCAATGGGAGGATCAGCGCCATCCCAAATACAATCGACTCTCGCTTCGAATCCGGGGTTACGCCAGATTCCACCTTCGATTCGAGCGACAACCACACCATGTTTGGCTGCTTGCTCGCAAACAGCGATTGCCGCTTCTGCCGTGAGTTTCATCACGATACTGCCAGCAAGGGAGAAAAAATCATTCGATGAATCGTATACGCGGTGATGATCGATATTCATTGTGTTCATTTCCATTTGATCCGACCATCGGGAATCCATGTTGGATCATTCTTCCCGCTCACCTGGAGAACTTCTCCGGTTATGTCATTTACTATGACATAACCATCCGGTGACCCATACACAGTCGCCGGGTCATTTCTGGGAATACCATCCGGAGTCTTCGATGCCCCCCGATTGTCCATCGTCGTCCCTGCAGGGCCATCGTCAACGGTCGCCTGAACCTCTTTATCCGTCCACCCGCGCTCGTCGATCTGCCGCGCGATTTTGTCGTCGATAATGAGATTGCGTGACGCTGGTTTCGGCCATCAGATCGCGCGAGAGCCATCGACCCGATACGTCATATTTCCAACAACCTCTATCAGGCGTGTGCAGCACGTTCGAGCACTTCGCGCGCGGCGCGCCCTAATACCTCTTCCGACCATTGATTCACGCTCTCCCCTGCAACGGCCGCCGCGACGCCTACGGCCGCGTGTGTCTCAGGATTGAGTCGCGGCATCAGCTTTCCAGACGCAGGCTTTTGCGGCGATCGCCCCATGCGTGCGCATTCTTCGAGATAGTGGTCGACGGCCGCATGAAAATCCTGCGTCAGCTCGGCGACCGTCTCACCGTGAAAACTGATCTTGTCGTCGACGCCGAGCACGTGCCCGACAAAAATATTGTCGCGGCCGTCGAAATCGACGCGAGCGTAATAGCCCTTGTACGTCATTGCGTTTGTCATGGCTTTATCTGCTATTCGTTGAACCAGTCGCGCGCATCCTCCACCTGATAGCGCTTTGCCTCGTGGATGCGGGCGATGCAGGTATCGGCGCCCCCCGTTCAGCTTGAAGGCGATGCGCGACCCGGCGCTTGCGTGAATGCTGCCGCCCAGCGCGACAGCCAAAGCTTCGATATCCGCGCACACGATGCCGCCGAAGGTTGGCTTCGTATAGATCGCGGTCAGCGTGCGGGCGCGTTTCGTTTTCATGGGTGGGTGATATCAGAAATTGATATCACCAAACGGGCGAATGATAGCAAAATGGGCTATCTCGCCCTGCTTCCCGGCGACGCGATAGCAGGCCGCTGGCGCCGCCGGCCGTTGGGGCGGTCTCGGGTATTCCTGCGAGGCCGCAAGCCCGGCAGGAGGCGGACGTCGGCCGGTCGGGCCGGGTTAGGGGCCGGGGCAGGTGCACAAGCTCCGACCCCGCGCCCGGAAATCGCAGTCCCCTCCCCGCCGGCCTCTCTCTAAATAGGTCGTTTTTGATGCACCGACGGCCAACCGCGCAAACGCCACCAGCGCGGGGTTCCGGGTACTTCATCTGATCACACCTGCCTCGCCCGAATATCACAAAGTTTCGACGTTATCCACCGCAGTGAGCCGCCTCCGATATTCCCGCCGCACCCGACATAATCATTTAAAATTCCTCACCAAATACCGACTTGATTAACGGCAGCGAAATGAAAAATCAATAATAAAGAAAATATCTTGTAATTATAAAAACGACCTCCTAGCATCCCCCTGCTGTTCGCGACATGTCTTGTTTAAAAGTCATCACTTGATGCATTCCTCGAACAAACCCATTCATAACCTGGGGAATTACATGAAGAAACTGTCCCGACTGCTGCCCATCACCGCGATTACCATCGCGAGTCTCAGCGCTTTTGCCCAGGCCGGCGACCCGCCGGCCGCGGTCGACAAGGCGCTGCAACTGATCCAGCAGAACCCGGCCGCCTTCAGTGTGGCTACCGGCGGCACGGCACGCACGTTGAAGTTCGCGGGGCCGCAAGCAACCGCACCGACCGATGGCGATCAGTTCCAGGTACGTGACGTGATCGTCGATCCCGACGGCACCGAGCACGTGCGCTTCGACCGGTTCCATGCGGGCCTGCCCGTGATAGGCGGCGACGTGGTCGTCCACTCGAGCAACGGGCAACTGAAGCAGGCCAGCGTGACCCAGCTCGCACCGATCAATCTCGCCGGCACGATCGGCAAGGTCGGGAACCGCGCCGTGGTGCGCAACGCACCCGACGTAGGCGCGACGCGGGCCAGGCACATCGCGGCCGCGCGCTTCAACTCGGACGTGCGCCGCGTCGACGACCCGGAACTCGTCGTGTTCGCACGCGACGTCACGCCGACGCTGGCCTATGCGGTACGCGTCTACGGCAAGGCGACCGACACGCACGGCGACGCCGTGCTGTACTACGTCGATGCGCGCACCGGCACCGTGCTCGACGCACAGGACCTGATCAAGACCGCCGCCGCGACCGGCACCGGGCGCTCGCTGTACTACGGCAACCTGACGCTCACGACGGACCAGACCGGCACGAACGCGTACCGGATGCTCGACCCGGGCCGCGGCGGCGGTTCCGTCTACGATGGCCGCGGGCTGAGCTCTGACGAAGTCGAACAGGCGACCGACCTGCCGATCTTCACGAGCAGCACGAACGTGTGGGGCAACAATACGACCACCGACCGGCAGACCGTCGCGGCAGACATCGACTACGGGCTCGCGTTGACTTGGGACTACTACAAGACCACGCACAACCGCAACGGCATCTTCAACGACGGCCGCGGCGTGAAAAGCTACGCCCACGCGGTGTTCAATACCGGCAGCGGCACGACCGGCGCGAACGCGGCATGGCTGTCGTCGCGCGTGATGGCATACGGCGACGGCGAGCCGGGCACGCGCCTGCCGAAACCCGTGGTGTCGGTCGACGTTGCCGGGCACGAAATGAGCCACGGCGTGACCGAGGCCACCGCCAACCTGAACTATTCGGGCGACGCGGGCGGCCTGAACGAGGCGACGTCCGACATCTTCGGCACGCTCGTGAAGTTCTACGCGAACAATCCGAACGATCCCGGCAACTACGTGATCGGGGCGCGCGTGGTGAGCGGCGGCCTGCGGAAGATGTACAAGCAGGATCTCGACGGCCGGTCGTACAGTTGCTATCCGTCCGGCGGCTTCTCGTGGTCGAATCCGCGCCACGATCCGCATTTCACGTCGGGTGTCGGCAACCGCTTCTTCTACCTGCTGTCGGAAGGGCCGACGGTGCCGTCCACCGACACCGGCCTGTCGAGGACACAACTGGTCTGCAACGGCGACACGACCTTCAGCGGGTTGGGCCGCGACAAGGCCGGCAAGATCTGGTACCGGACGCTGACCGTGTACCTGAACGCCAACTCGAGCTACCCGAACGCGCGGCGTGCGTCGATCCAGGCGGCGAATGACCTGTACGGCGTGAACTCGGCCGAAAGCGCGACGGTCGCGCGCGCGTGGAGCGCGGTCGGGGTGAACTGACGGCGTGCGGGTGAACGCGTCGATCGCCGGACGGCGCGTGGCGGGCCTTGCTTCGGAGCAAAGCCATTCGGTCATCGTCACGCGGCGCTCGAGTGAATGACGGGAACATGCCAACCGGCCGCCTGTACGCACAGGCGGCCGGTGGCGCCGCGGGTTTCGCATCACCCCGCCGCGACCAGCGGATTGAACGACGTGTCCCACAACGGCGCGACATGGGCCGGCCCGTCCAGCACGCCGATGCGGGCAAACACGTCCGCGACCTGCTGGTGCTGGGCGACCACGTCGGGCGTCACCGGCAGCAGCGCGTAGTCCTCGCTGCGCTGGTCGAACATCGTGACGAGGTCGGCAACCGGCACGCGCGTCTCGCGATTCTGCGCGATGGCGTAGTCGCGGAAATGCCCGTTCGCCCACGCATACGCACGCCGGAACCGCAGCAGCAGATCGCCCGTTGCCGCGCGGCGGCGCGCGTCGTCGAGCGTGCGCGGATTCGCGTACACCGGAAAATTGCCCGACAGATAGCCCTTCCCCGTTTTCAGCACGCGGGCGCCGTAGCGATTGCGCGCGAGCTGGCCGTTGTAGCCATAGATCGCCCACGCGTCGATGTCGCCGCGATCGTACGCGGACAACCCGTCGGTCGGAGACAGGTTGATCGGCTGGATATCGTCGAAGCTCAGGCCGGCTTCGGCCAGTTGTCGATACAGGAAATAGTGCGAGGTCGTCGCGCGCACGTAGCCGACGCGCTTGCCCTTCAGATCGGCGATGCCACGAATCGGCGTGTCCTTGCGCGCGAGCGTGACCTGGTTGTTCAGGTCTTCGCGCACACGCGAGATGAATCTCACATTGGCTTTCTGGCGCGCGGCGAACACGGCGGGAATTTCGCTACCCGAACCGATATCGAGCGCGTCCGCGTTGAGCGCCTCGATATGCAGCACGCCGTTGTTCAGCTCGCGCCAGTCGATCCGGTACGGCGTGTCGCCGAGCCCGGCTGCCTGCAGCAGCGCGCGCCAGCCGCCCTTGTAGGTCGCGACGCGCAACGTCGTGCCGGCCAGATCGGCGTCGGCGGCCGGCGCGGCGAACGCGGCCAATGGATGCGCCGCCACTGCGGCGCCGGCAAGCAGCAGGCGGCGACGTACTGCCGACATTGACGACATCGGATGCTCCTGTCGATCGGATGGAATAGGATGGAAAGCGAAACCGCCGCGTCAATGCAGCGCCGGAAAGCCGTGGCGCTCGGCCAGCAGTTCGAGGATGCGGCGCGCGTCGGTGACGAAGCGCACGTCGCCGAGCGTCTGCGCATCGTCCGGCGCGGGCCGGTCGCGGCCCAGCACGAGCACCGGCAGACCCTGGTGCGCGTCGTCGAGCGCGTCGATCACCGCAGGCCGCGGCCGCTCGAAGCCGACGCGCTTCACGTCGAGGCGCGCCGCGAGATCGGGCGCGCTCGCCAGCAGCCCCTCGATCGGCAGTCCATGCGGACAGACGAAGCGCTGGCCCGGATGCTTCGGATCGGCAAAGCCCGGTTCCAGCAGAAACAGTACATCGCGACTCATGTCAAACGGCTCCTTTGTCGTTGATCGGCCCAATCGGCAAGCGCGCATGCCGAGCGCCTTGCCGCTCACGAGGCATGCTGGCCCGCGGCCGGATGCCAGACTCTACCGTTGCGCCCCGCACGGTCCTACCAACGTTTTGCGAAATCGATATGCGAACGCGCATAGCGCATCGTCCGGTCGCCGCCTAGCGGTCGTTGCGTAAACGCATCGCCGTGCAAACGACGGGTATTGCGCATATCGAATGATTTCATCGATCGATATGACCGCATACGTGCATTTCCGGCGAGCGACGTTCGCGGTCGGCGCGATGCGTTCGCCGCAGCAGGCGCGCCGGACGCGATCGCGGCGCACCTGCCGGGCCGACGGCAGCGCACATTACAAATCGGCCGCGCAGCGAATTACAAACCACGGATCGGCCGTTCATCGGCGCGTCCATCATCAATAGCATCGTGATCCTCACAAACGTACTGATAAAAACAGAGGATGGTCATGATCAAAAAAACGGTGGTACTGGGTTTGGTTTCGATCGGTTCGGTCGGCGCGCATGCGCAGAGTTCGGTGACGTTGTACGGCGTGGTCGATGCCGGCATCGCGTATACGAACAACCAGGGCGGCGCGAGCAACATCCAGCAGACGAGCGGCAAGCTGAGCGGCAGCCGCTGGGGCCTGAAAGGCGCGGAAGATCTCGGCGGCGGCGTGCAGGCGGTCTTCACGCTCGAAAGCGGGTTCCGCCCGAGCGACGGCGGACTCGGCCAGGGCGGGCGCCTGTTCGGCCGCTCCGCGTACGTGGGCCTCGGCAAGAAAGGCCTCGGCACGCTGACGTTCGGCCGTCAGTACGAGCCGATCACCGATCTCGTCGCGCCGTACTCGGGGCCGGGTTTCTGGTCGCCGGCCACGCACGTGGGTGACAACGACAACCTGAACCAGAGCTTCCGGCTGAACAACGCGGTGAAGTTCCGCAGCGACACGATCGCCGGCTTCACGGCCGACCTGCTCTATGCGTTCAGCAACCAGGCCAATGGCGGTGCAGGCACCGGGTTCTCGAACAACAACGCGTGGGGCGCATCGGCGAACTACGTGAACGGGCCGCTGTCGTTCGGCGGCGGCTATGTGCGGTTCAATCATCCGAATGCGGCGTCGAATACGAGCGGCGCGGTGGGCGGTGCGACCTCGACCACCGGCAACGACTACAGCGGCGCGTTCTTCTACGGGCTGAACGGCGGCGTACTGAAGCAGCAGATCGGCGCGGTGGGCGCGAACTACGCGCTTGGCCGCGCGACGCTCGGCTTCGCGTGGAGCCACACGCAGCTCGACTATCTCGACGGCTCGTCGCGCAAGTTCAACAACTACGACGTGAACGCGCGCTACCAGCTCACGCCGGCGGCCACGCTGATCGGTGTCTATACGTTTACCGACGGGCGCGCGAGCGGCCTGCCGGGCACGAGCGGCCAGACGCTGAAACCGCGCTGGCACCAGTTCACACTCGGGTTCGACTATGCGCTGTCGAAGCGCACCGATATCTACGTGTCGGGCATTTACCAGCTCGCGGCCGGCGATGCGAGCACCTCGACCTCGGGCGGCTATCGCAAGATCGCGGCGATCTCGAACATCGGCAGCGCATCGTCGACGAATCGTCAGCTTGCATTCGTCAGCGGGCTGCGCGTGAAGTTCTGACGGCATGCGCATCGGGCGCGACGCAATCGTCACGATAAGCAAAGCGGGAATCGTTGTTTGCCGCGCCGCGCCCGGTTGCCGAAAATGATCGTTTCCCTGCGCGCGGCTCCCGCGTGCGACACGCGTTCGACCATGACCGATTCCCGTTTCCCTCCCCGTGCGCCGCGCGCCGGCCGACGCGCGGCGCTGCGTCAGCTCGCCGGCGGCTGGGCGGCCGCGATGCTGCCCGCCGGCGGCGCGCTCGCGAGCCCGCCGCTCGATGTGCCGCCGTGGACGCGCGCGCCCGGCGCGCCGCTGCTGTCGCCACCGTACGGCGTGCCGGGTCAGCACGAGCGCGACGTGATCCGTCGCAGCGCCCGCCCCCCTGCGCTACCCGGTTCCGGCTCGTCGATGACGCCGCTCGCCGACCTGTTCGGCGACATCACGCCGAACGGGCTCGTCTACGAGCGTCATCACGCGGGCGTGCCGGACATCGATGCGCAACGCCATCGCGTCGTCGTGCACGGCCTCGTGCGCGAGCCGCGCGTCTTCACGCTCGACGACCTGCTGCGCTTCCCGTCCGAATCGCGGATCCACTTCCTCGAATGCTCGGGCAACACCGGCAGCGAATGGAACGGCCCGAGCGGGTTGCCCGTTCAGTTCACGCACGGGTTGCTGTCGTGCTGCGAATGGACCGGCGTCCGGCTGTCGACGCTGCTCGACGAAACGGGCATCGATCCCGACGCACGCTGGCTGCTCGCCGAAGGCGCGGACGGCGCGGCGATGACGCGCAGCCTGCCGCTCGACCGGATCCTCGAGCGCGCGCTGGTCGTCTATGCGCAGAACGGCGAACGGCTGCGCCCGGAGAACGGCTACCCGGTGCGGCTGATCGTGCCGGGATTCGAAGGCAACACGAACATCAAGTGGCTGCGACGGCTCAAGCTGGTGCGTGCGCCGGAGATGACGCGCGAGGAAACGTCGAAATACACGAACCTGCTGCCCGACGGCTGCGCGCGGCAGTTCGTGTTCGAGATGGACGCGAAGTCGGTGATCACGCGGCCGTCGGCCGGCCATCGGCTCGCCGCGCACGGCTATTACACGATCGGCGGCTACGCGTGGTCGGGCCGCGGCCGGATTCGCGCCGTCGACGTGTCGACCGATGGCGGCCGCACGTGGCGCCCCGCGCGGCTCGCCGGCGACGTACGCGACCGTGCGCTGACGCGCTTCGAGGCCGACTGGGTGTGGCGCGGCGAGCCGGCCGACCTGCAAAGCCGCGCGACCGACGAGACCGGCTACGTACAGCCGACCCGCGACGCGCTCGTCGCCGCGCGCGGCCTGAACTCGCAGTACCACTACAACGGCATCCAGAACTGGCGTGTCGACACGGACGGCGAGGTGCGCAATGCGTAAGCCGCTCGCTTGCCTGCTGGCGGCCTGCACGATGACATCGGGCGCGTTCGGCGCCGGCTTCGGCCTCGGGCAGCCGGTCGATCGCGCGGCGTTCGCCGCGTGGGACATCGACGTCGCGCCGGACGGCAGCGGCCTGCCGCCCGGCGCGGGCACGGTCGTACGCGGCGGCCATGTGTTCGCCGACAAATGCGCGATGTGTCACGGCGCCGGCGGCGAAGGCAGCGTCGGCGATCCGCTCGTCGGCGGCATCGGCTCGCTCGCGAGCGCGAAGCCCAGAAAGACGGTCGGCAGCTACTGGCCCTACGCGACGACGCTGTTCGACTACATTCGCCGGGCGATGCCGTACAACGCGCCGCAATCGCTGAGCGCGGACGACGTCTATGCGGTCACCGCGTACGTTCTCCACCTGAACGGCATCGTGCCCGGCGACGCCCGGCTCGACGCGCGCACGCTGCCGCGCGTGCGGATGCCGAACCGCGACGGCTTCGTGCCCGATCCGAGGCCGGGCAAGCTATGACGCGTCCCGCACCGCTTGCCGCCGCATCGAGCCGCGCACCCGCGTGCGTCGCGCCGCACCTTTCAGCAAGGACCCCGTGATGAGCGATCCCTCCGTCACCGCCCCGCTCGCGCCGTCGCCGTTCGTCGACGTGCGTTCGCCGGCGGATTTCCCCGACAGCCCCGTGTCGCGCACGCTCGCGCAGCCGTTGATGCTCGGGCTGTTCCTGCCGATCCAGACCGGCGGATGGAGCGCATCGACGCTGCCGCGCTCGACCGACTGGACGTTCGACTACAACGCCGATCTCGTGGCGCGCGCCGAAGCGCTCGGCTTCGATCTCGTGTTCGCGCTGTCGCAGTGGCTGCCGAAAGGCGGCTACGGCGGCGTGTTCGACGGTCAGGCGCTCGACTCGTTCATGACGCTCGCCGCGCTGACCGCGCGCACCGAGCGGATCATCCTCGTCGCGACGAGCCACGTGCTGTACGGGCCGTGGCATCCGCTCCATTTCGCGAAGTTCACCGCGACGCTCGACCACATCTCGCGCGGACGCTGGGGCATCAACGTGGTGACCGGCCACCGCGCGATCGAGCACGAGATGTTCGGCTGGAACCGGATCGAACACGACCGGCGCTACGAGATGGCCGCGGAATTCCTCGACGCGGTCCAGCAGTTGTGGGCGCAACCGGACAATTTCAGCTACACGCCCGAACTGTCGAGCTGGCGGCTGGGCGGCGCATTCGTGACGCCGAAGCCGCGCTACGGCCGCCCGCTGCTGATCAACGCAACGGGCTCCGACGCGGGCATCGCGTTCGCCGCGCGCTATTCGGACATCGTGTTCGTCACGAGCCCGGCCGGCCCCGACGCCGAACGCGCGATCGACGCGCTGCCCGCGCACACCGCACGCGTGAAGGCCGCCGCCGCCGCGCGCGGCCGCACGATCCGCACGCTGCTCAATCCGCTCGTGATCTGCCGCGAGACGGCGGCCGAAGCGCGCGCGTACCGCGACGCGATCGTCGCGCATGCGGACGAAGGCAGCTTCCACCGCTTCGACAGCGACGCACACGCGTGGCGCGGCGGTTTCGAGCAGCGTGCGCAGGCCGCCGCACGCGCGATCGGCGGCAACATCTCGATCACCGGCGCGCCCGACGAAGTCGCCGATACCATCGTGCGGCTGCACCGCGCGGGCATCGACGGTATCCAGTTGAGTTTCTACGATTTCAAGCCCGATCTCGACTTCTTCGGCGAGCGTGTGCTGCCGCTGCTGCGCGAGGCCGGCTTGCGGCGTTGAAGCCCGATTTGAAACGCGGCGCGCCGGCACAGCCATAGCCGGCGGTGGCCGTCGTCAGAACACGCGCCCTTCGGTCAGGTGCGTCGTCACGCCGTTCAATTCGTAATCGCCGACCACACGCGCCTTGTGTAGCAGCGGGTTGTGGCTGAAGATCGTGCGCAGGTTGCGCCAGTGGCGATCGAAGTTGTGCGTGCGCGCCGTCGCCGACGCGCCGCCCACTTCGAACAGCCGCTCGGCCGCATGCAGCGCGAGCTTGCTGACGATCAGTTGCGTGCGGGCAGTGGCGAGCGCGCTGTCGAGCACGAGCGCATCCGCATCGGCGGCGCCCGCTTCGATTGCGTCGGCGGAGCGGTCGAGCGCGCGCGCGTTTTCTCGCACGAGCGCATCGATCGCGTGGCTGTGCGCGGACAGCTCGCCGACGATCTGCTGGACGAAATGATCGTCGCGCGCGGTCGGCGCGGGGCTGTGCAGCGCGGGACGGCCGTGCGCGAGCACATAGCGGCGCGCGTCGGCCACCACGTTGCGCACGATGCCCGCGCCCGTCGCGACGAGATGAAGCTGCCGCAGCGCGCCGCAATGACGGCCGACGAGCGTCGATCCGTCGCGCGGGGCCACTTCGTCCGCGAACACCTGCACGTCGTTCAGCAGCAGGCTGCCGCTCGCGGTCATGCGCTGGCCCATGCCGTCCCAATCGTCGAGCACCTGCAGGCCGTCGCGCGCCACGGGAATGATCACGGCGAGCGCGTCCCCCTGCTCGTTCTCCACGTTGATGCGCGCGAAATCGGCGAACGCGGTGCCCGTCGAATAGTATTTGCGGCCCGTCACGCGATGGTGATCGCCGTCGCGGCGCAGCACGGTCGTGTTCTCGCCCGGGCGCGACGTGCCGCGCTCGGTCGACGCGCCGCCGAAGATCGCACCGGCCAGCACGCGCTCGAGCTGCACGTCGTTGAATGCGGTGCGCGGCGACAGCCGCAGCGTCTCGGTCTGGTCGTAGTGGATGCGCAGCGCGTGCGCGAGATTCGAATCGGCGGCCGCCAGCGTCGCGATCGTATCGAACAGGTCGACCAGCGTGCCGCCCAGGCCGCCGCGCGCGACCGGAATCCGCAGCGCGCCCAGCGCCGAGCGCCGGAAGATCGCGAAGCCTTCGAACGGCAACTCGCGACGCGCCTCGCGCTGTGCGGCATCGTGCCCGATCGCGGTCGCGAGATCGGGCAGCGCGGCAAGCGCGTCGCGCAATGCTTCACGCGGATCGACGGCGTCACGGGCAGTCATTCGGCAGGTCCTTGTTTGGGGAGATGGGGAGCGTCGCGGCAACGCGCGACACGGCGTCCGTTACACGGCGTCTGTTACACGCGTCCGTTACACGCGTCCGTTACACGCGTCCGTTACACGCGTCCGTTACACGCGTCCGCAAAGTATAGAGACGCGCTCACTGCGCGTGAAAAACCGATTTCAGCTTACGTTATGCCCGCGCCGGGATTGATCGCGAACGGACGCGTCAGTGCTGAATGCCCCACCGCCGCACGGTCGCGCGTTCGAGCGTATCGAATACGAGGTTCTCGACCAGCAGCCCGATCACGATGACGGCCGCAAGCCCCGCGAACACGCGGTCCGTATACAGCTCGTTGCGGTTCTGGAAGATGTACCAGCCGAGCCCGCCCTGCCCCGCGCTGGCGCCGAACACGAGCTCGGCCGCGATCAGCGTGCGCCACGCGAATGCCCAGCCGACGCGCAGCCCCGACAGGATCGACGGCAGCGCGGCCGGCACGAGGATCAGCGCGATCTGGCGCAGGCCCGTGAGCCCGTAATTGCGCCCGGCCATTTTCAGCGTGGCGGGCACGCCGGCGAAGCCGGTATACATGCTGAGCGCGAGCGGCCACAGCACCGCGTGCACGAGCACGAACAGCAGACTGCCGGTGCCGAGCCCGAACCACAGCAGCGCGATCGGCAGCAACGCGATGGACGGCAGCGGATTGAACATCGACGTGAGCATCGTCAGCAAATCGCGGCCGATGCGCGTGGATACCGCGAGCGACGTCAGCGCGAACGCGAGCAGGACGCCCAGCGCATAGCCGCGCAGCAGCACGGACATCGAGATGCCGGTCTTGACCAGCAGTTCGCCCGACTCGATGCCTTGCACGAACGCGGCCAGCGTCGCGCCGAAGGTGGGGACGAGCAGATCGTTCGCGACGATGCGCGCGACGATCTCCCATGCGGCGATCAACACGAGCGCGATGACGCCGCGGCGAAACCACGCGGCGCCGGCGACGCGGCGCAGCAACGGCGCCGGCGCCGCGCGCTCGGCATCGGGCGGCGTGTCGAGCGTGCGCGTGTATTCGGCGCGCACGGGCGGCAGCGGCGGCAGGACCGGATCGATCGTATTCATGATGCGGCGTCCTCCGTCGTCGGTGCTTGCGATGTGTCGGTGTCGAACAGCAGGCGGTGGATCCGCGCGACGTTGTCGCGGAAGTCGCCGGTGTCGACGTTCGCGAGCGAATGTTCGTGACTGTTGAGCTCCGCGCGCACGCGGCCCGGATGCGGCGACAGCAGCAGAATCCGGTTGCCCACCACGAGCGCCTCCTCGATCGAGTGCGTGACGAACAGCAGCGTGAAGCGGAATTCGTCCCACAGCCGCAGCAGTTCCTCCTGCATCTTGCGGCGCGTGAGCGCGTCGAGCGCGGCGAACGGTTCGTCCATCAGCAGCACGCGCGGCTGCATCGCCAGCGCCCGCGCGATCGCGACGCGCTGTTTCATGCCGCCCGACAGCGTATGCGGATACGCATCGGAAAACGTGCTCAGCCCGACCTTGTCGAGATAGTGCAGCGCGCGCTCGCGTGCCTCGGCGCGCGACAGCTTCGCGGCGGCGCGCAACGGAAACGCGACGTTCTCGACGACCGTCTTCCACGGCGGCAACTGGTCGAATTCCTGGAACACGACGATGCGGTCGGGGCCCGGCCCGCGCACGGGCCGGCCGTCGAGCGCGATCGAACCCGACACGGGCTCGATGAAGCCGGCGATCGCCTTCAGCAGCGTCGACTTCCCGCATCCCGACGGGCCGAGCAGCACGAAGCGGTCGCTGCCGTATACGTCGAAGCTCACCTGATGCGTCGCGCGAACGATCCGCGTGCCGCTGCGGTATTCGAGGCTGACCTGGTCGATCGCCAGCAGGCGTTCGCTGTGCGTGCCGGCCGGTGCGGCGCTCGCGGCCGGGCGATCGCCGGCACGTGTATCGGGCACGGCGGACGCGGCCGGCGACACGCCGCCACGTGCCGCATACGGCGGCAACCAGGTTCGGGGAGAAGTGGCGTTCACGATCGAATCTCTTGCGGGGAAAGCATCAACATACGGCCGGGCACCGTGCGGACCAACCATCGATTGCGCATATCGAAACCGCGCCGACGCATAAGCGTCGATCGCGGCGCCGCGGCATCGGCGCCGCTCAACTGCCGCCTGCCGTCGCGGGATCGTCGAAGAAATAGTCGCGCCACGACTTCGGCTCGTTGCGGATCGCCCCGGTGCGATGCATGAACTGCGCGAGCGGCAGCGTGTTCTGCGGCGCGGTCTTGAACTGCACCTGCGGATTGCGCAGGATCTTCAACAGCAGCGCGCGGTCGATCTTCGACCCGTTCACGCGAATGTAGGTATCGGCCGCACGCTCGGGGTCGGCCGCGATCTGCCGTGCGGCATCGGCCAGCGCGGCGACGAACGCGCGATACGTCTTCGGGTTGTCGTCGCGGAATTTCTCGGTCGCGTACAGCACCGTCGCGGAGCTCGGGCCGCCGAGCACGTCATACGAATTCAGCACGATGTGCGCGTTCGGGTTGCCGGCGAGCTCCTGCTCCTGGAACGGCGGATTGCCGAAGTGGCCGGTGATCACGTTGCTGTTCGCGAGAATCGCGGCCGTCGCGTCGGGATGCGGAATCGCCTGCGTGAGCGCGTCGAGCTTGTCGAACTGCTTGTCGCCCCACTGCTTCGCCGCTGCGTACTGCAGCACGCGCGACTGCACCGACACGCCAACCGCCGGCACCGCGATGCGGTCCTTCGCGCTCAGATCGGCGATCGTCTTCACGTTCGGGTTGCTGCTCACGAGGTAGTACGGGAAATTGCCGAGCGACGCGACACCCTTCACGTTCTGCCGGCCGCGCGTGCGATCCCACACGGTCAGGAGCGGGCCGACGCCCGCGCCCGCGACATCCACCGCGCCGGACAGCAGCGCGTCGTTCACGGCCGCGCCGCCCGACAGCCGCACCCAGTCGACCTTGATGTCGAGGCCGGCCTTGCGCCCTTCCTTCTCGATCAGTTGCTGGTCGCGCGCGACGTTCAACATCAGGTAGACGACGCCGAACTGCTCGGCGATACGGATGCGGCCCTCCGCGTGCGCGGCTTGCGGGATCACCGCACCCGCGAAGGCGAGCGCGGCGGTGAGCGTGGCCGCCAGCGCGCGGCGCGCCGGCAAGAACGAAAACGACATCGGAACTCCGGTCAGGAACGGGCGGAAATGAAGGACGCGGCGCGCGGCTCAGAAAGGCGCGTCGCCTTCGATCGTCGTGCGGTACAGCTTGCGGCGCAGGTGGTCGGGCGTGCCGGCGGCCAGATGCATCAGCGAACGGTTGTCCCAGAACACCAGATCGTGGTCGCGCCACGCGTGCCGATACAGGTGCTCGGCGCGCACGCTGTGCGCGAACAATTCGTCGAGCAGCGCGCGGCTTTCGTCGTCGGGCAGGCCGACGATGCGCGTCGTGAAATGCTCGCTGACGAACAGCGCCTTGCGGCCGGTTTCCGGATGCGTGCGCACGACCGGATGAACGACTGCCGCGACCTGCGCGATCTGTTCGGGCGACAGGTTGGGACGCCACGGGCTGCGCGCCTGCAGCTCCGCATAGCGCGCGAGATACGTATGCTCGGCGCGCCGCCCTTCGACCGCGCGGCGCAAGTGGGCCGGCAGCGTGTCCCACGCGAGGTGCATGTTCGCGAACAGCGTGTCGCCGCCTTCCGCCGGCAATTCCTGCGCGTGCAGCAGCGAGCCGAGGCTCGGCTTTTCCTTGTACGACAGGTCGGAGTGCCAGAAATGACCGGCGTCGCCGAGCCCGACCGGTTTGCCGTTCTCGACGATGTTCGACACGATCAGCACTTCCGGGTGGCCGGCCAGCGCGAACTGGTGCAGTACGTGAATCTGCAGCGGCCCGAAGCGGCGGCTGAATGCGATGTGCTCGTCCGGCGTGATGCGCTGGTCGCGAAACACCAGCACGTGGTGATCGAGATGCGCGCGATGGATGCGCGCGAAATCGTCGTCGTGGAGCGGTTGCGACAGGTCGACGCCGATCACCTCGGCGCCGAGCGGCGCGTCGAACGGCACGATGTCGAAATGCTGCGCCGCGCCGTCCGGCCGCAAGGCGGGATGCCCGGCGGAAAGCGTTGCGGCGTCGCGGATGGCGGTAGTCGTCACGGCACGGCCCCTGATTCGGTCAAAACGCGAATCTACGAGGCCGTGCCGGCGTGCGTCAACGAAGCGATTCCGATACGTTTATCTGCTGCGGTGATAAAGATCGCTGCTCGCGCATACGGCGCCGCTCGGGGGATCGTGCAGCCGGTGCCGATGGCCGGAGACTCCACCCGGGTTCATCCCGCGTCAGCCTGCGCCGCGAGCCGCGCTACAGCGGCCGCGGCCGATTGCCCGAATCGTCCGGCACGTCGTGCTCGTCGGGCCGCGGCTTGCCGGCCGGATCGCGCACCTCGGTCTGGCGCGGATCGTCGGGCACGACCTTGCGCGCCTGGTCCTCCGGAATCGTGTCGAGTTCGCCGCCACCGGGCGCATGGCCGGGGCGCGCGGTCGATTCGCCACCGGGCGCCGGCTTGCGCCGGTCCGGCGCGTCGGTCGTCTCGCGTGCCGCATCGGGCGACGCGGTGTGCTGTCGTTGAGTGTCCTGCGTCATGACGTTCTCCCTGTCCGGATGCTGACTGCGCCGCGCCACGCGGCGACGGGCGGTGCGGCAGCCTGCAACGCTTCCAGCAAGCGACATGCCGTTATCGGGCTGCCTCGTCGCACGGCCAGCGGATGAATCCGCTGAAGAAATTACAAGCGACGCATCACCCGATGCAGGAACGGCAATACCCGTGGCACGCGCGATGCTCGATAGCGACATGCCGGCTGCGCGCCGGTGCCCTTTCGACACCGAGGAGGACAATCATGATCACGACGCCCGCGACAAACGCGACACCGAACGACGACGATATGACCGACACGCCGGACATTCCAGCGCCGGAGCGCGACGACCGTCACGACGACCTGCCCGACTTGCCGGACCCGACCGAAGTGGGCGAGGACGGTTAGCACGCGTGTCGCCGCGGCGCGCGTTGCCGGTCTGCGCGTCGCGCGAAGCGAAGTGCGCCGCCCGCATCACCTTACTGCTTGTTGCCCGGTTCGCGCGTTCGCTCGCCGTACGTGTCGTTGCCGCCATGCGGGCACGTCGGGATCGGGTGCCCCGCCTGCACGTGCGTCGACCGATTGCATTTCTCGCATCGAAAGTTACCGGTCTTTTCCGCCTTTTCGCCTGCATGCGCCGTCATCGTCGTCCTCCTTCCGGCTCGGCCTTACCCGCGCTTCACCGCGTACGCCGCCTTTCATGCGCGACCTCGCCGGTCGGCACCGCATCGACGTCCTGCAGCGGGTCGCCCGGAATGCGGCGCTTCGCGGACTGATCGACCGGCGAATCGGCCGTCTGCCCGACGCGCCCGTCCGCGCTTCTGCCCTCGGCATCGAGCTGCTGCTCGGCCCGCTGCCAGTATTCGTCGGCCCGGCCGTCCGGCGCGCCATCCGCCTGCCACAGCCGATACGCACGCTCGCGAACCTGCGTTTCCCTGTCTTCGTTCATGTCGTTCTCCGTGTCTGTCATGGCACTTCACCGATCCGGGCGCGCCGGCGCCGACACCGCGCCGAGCGTCGACGACATCGCGCCGTCCGCGGCCGTCGCCAGATCGCCCAGCGCGACGATGCCGACCAGCCGCTTCTGCCGGTCGACCACCGGCACGCGGCGAATCTGCGCATCTTCCATCTTCTTTTGCACCACTGAAATGTCGTCGTCCTCATAACACCAGTTCGCGGGTCCGCTGACGACGCCCTCGATCGACTCGTTCGGCGGCACGCCCATCGACACCGCGCGCACGACGATGTCGCGATCCGTCAGCATCCCGATCAGCCGCGTGCCATCGCAAACGGGCAGCGCGCCGACGTTCAGCTCGCTCATCAGCCGGGCCGCCTCGCGCAGGCTCTGCGTCGGGCCGATGGTCGCGGCGTCGCGTGTCATCACCTCCGATACACATGTCATGTTTCGCTCCTGGGTAAGCCGCCCACGGCGGCCTGCTGCACGAGCATCGCGCGTTCCAGCGGCCGCGCGCGTCAGTTCTCCGTCGAGCAACGGACCGACGTCAGGCCCGCGGATTCGACGATCCGCATCAACTGCTTCAGCATCACGTCGGCGCTGGCCGCTTCGCGCCACTGCACGAACAGTTCTTCCTCGCGCACCGCGCGTGCAGCCGTTTCGCAAAAGCTTTTCGTCCGGCACGTGAATCCCGCCCGGCTCAGCTTCGCGATCAGTTGTTCGCGCGCAACCGAGCCCGGCGGATATTCGATCGTGACCAGCGCGGTCCGGACGCGCCGCAAGCGCTGCTCGACCAGCCGCAGCGGCCAGACGACGAGCAAGGCGAGCACCAGCCCGAGCGCGCCGAGTGACAACTGGCCGCCGCCGACGCACAGCCCGATGACGGTGACGAACCACAGCGTCGCGGCCGTGGTGACGCCGGATACGAGGCCATCGCGATGAAGGATCGCGCCGCCGCCGATGAAGCCCATTCCGGTCAGGATGCCGAGCGGCAGCCGCATCAGGTCCAGCACCGAAAACGCGCCCTCCGGTTTGCCCGCCTGCAGCAGCAGCGCATTGACCTGCAGCATCGACAGACATGCGGCGAGACAGACGAGGATCGTCGTCCGCAGCCCGGCCGTCTTGCCGGATTCGCTGCGATCGAGGCCGATCAGCCCGCCCGCGACGAGCGCCAGCGCGATCCTGACGAGAACGTCGTGCCACTGCAGTACGACCGGCATCGGTTCCATGCGCGCCTCCCGTGCAAATCGTCATGTGTCGGGGCGCGAACGCCGCCGGCGACGCCTGCCCGGCGCAAGGACCGGGCCTGCTTTTCGGGTGCGGCGGCGCCTGTAGTACGTCGGACGGAATTGTAGAAAGGGGGTTCGGCGCGCACCGTGCCACCGTGGCGGAGGTGGTCGGCGCCCGTTCGCGGAATGATCGTGCGTCGCCACGCCGGGCGCAGACGGCGACGAACCGACCCGCCGCCCGCGAACATCCGCCGGGTGCCTTTCCCGGCGTAGCGGGTCGGACGCGCATGCAAAGGCGCCCGGCGCCCCTCGCTCCGTATCCGATCAGATACGCGAACGGCTCTCAACGGCCGTTTCCAGACAATCTGTTCCCGAGCGGGTACGAAATGCCGTCCCCCGGCGTCGGAAGCATCTGTTCGTTCCCGTACGAATACGAATTACCGCCCGACTTGGCGAGTTATGCGATACTGTTCCCGCTCAGATACGAAGCACGGAGAACGTCATGTCGGAGTCCCAGTCCGTCGACACGATCGGCGCGCTCGCCCACCTCATTCGTTCCGCGCGGATCCAGCAGGGGTTCACGCGGGACGAGCTCGCGAACGCGACCGGCCTGTCGCCGAAATTCATCAGTCAGGTGGAAGCCGGCAAGCCGACCGCGCAAATCGGCAAGGTCATGCTGCTGCTGGCCGAGCTCGGCGTGCGCCTGTACGCCGAGTCGTCGGTCGAGATATCCGAAGCCACCGCGCTGAAAGCCGCGCAACGCCGCAGGAGCAGCCATGGCGGCTAGAACGCTGATCGCGTCCGCCAACGGCGTGCGCATGGGCACGCTGACCGACGATAAAGGCATCTGGTCGTTCGCGTACGACCCGCAATGGCTCGCGTCACCCGCCGCGTATCCACTGTCGCCGGCGTTCCCGCTGCGCGCGGGCGTGTTCACCGACACGTCGACCGATCGTCCAGTGCAGTGGTTCTTCGACAACCTGCTGCCCGAGGAAGGCATGCGCACGTCGCTCGCGCGCGAGGCGAAGGTCGATGCGGCCGACGCGTGGGGCCTGCTCGCGTACTTCGGCCGCGAATCGGCCGGCGCGCTGACGCTGCTGGCCGATGGCGAACGCGAAGCGCCCGGCGGCCTGCAGCCGCTGCCGCTCGACGAGCTCGAACGGCGAATCCAGGCGATGCCCGAACGCGCGCTGACGGCTACCGCACCCAAGCGCATGTCGGCGGCCGGAGCGCAGCAGAAGCTGCTGCTGGTGCTGCGCGGCGACGCGCCCGACTACGCGCTGTTCGAGCCGGTCGGCAGCGAACCGTCGATGCACCTCCTCAAACCCGACATGCGTGCTGCCGGCTATCCGCATTCGGCGATCAACGAGTTCTTCTGCATGCGGCTCGCGAAGAAGATGGGGCTCGACGTACCGGACGTGCATTTCCTGCGCGCGCCGTCCGCGTGCTACGTGATCGACCGGTTCGACCGCGATGTCGCGTCCGAACCGGCCGCGCGCGTGCATACGATCGACGCGATGCAGTTGCTCAACTACGACCGCGGTTTCAAATATCAGCGGGCGAACGCACAGGAACTGGCCCGCGCGATCGAGCGCACCAGCACGAGAGCGCTCACGCGCCTGTCGGTGTTCCGCTGGACCGTGTTCAACGTGGTGGTCGGCAATGCCGACGCGCACCTGAAGAACCTGTCGTTCTTCGTCGACGCGCGCGGCTATCGGCTCGCGCCGTTCTACGACATCGTCAGCACGGTCGTGTATCACACGCCGACGCACCGGCCCGACCATCGCGGCGATCACTGGCCGCACTGCGAGCTGACGATGCCGCTCGGACATGCGACGCGGTTCGCCGATATCGACATGGACGCACTGGTCGTGTTCGGCCAGGCGCTCGGGCTCAGGGAGAAAGCGGCCGCCAGCGAACTGCGGCGCTTTCTCGAACCGCTCGATCGTCTCGTCGTGCAGGCGCTCGATGAAGTGCGGCACATCGCGCATCCGGACGCCGGGGAAATGCGATTGCTGAATTCGATCGTCGCGATGCCGATCGCGGAGATGGGGCGCGCGCTGCGGTAGACGTGCGGATAGGCTGCCGCGCGCGGATGTCGTGCCGCCGCCGGATACCCCCGCGGCGCCCGGCCCGGCGAATACCTAGGCGTCAGCGCCGCACGGCAAAGGCATCGACGCCCGTCGCGGCCGCGGACCACGCCCACAGCCGCGCCGCTTCCTCCGGATCGATCGCATGCGGCCGCACGCCTGATTCCTCGTTGCCGCGCGTCACTGTCGCGACGTCGCAATCCTCGCAATAAACACCGCCGAGATCGGCAACGCGCGGCGACGTCGCCGCCCATACCTGGGTTGCCGCACCCTGCTCAGGTGTCTTGAAAGTCGGATCGATCGGCACACCGTGCTCGTCCACCCAACCTTGCGCCATCATTTCCTCGCGCGTCAGATGGCGCTGCAGCGGCGTCGCGATCTTGCCGGGATGCAGCGAATATGCGCGAACGCCGAATGGCGCACCGAGCACGTCGAGCTGCACCGCGAACAAGGCGTTAGCGGTTTTCGACTGTCCGTACGCCAGCCATTTGTCGTAACCGCGCGTGAACGCGATATCGTCCCAACGGATCGGCGACAGCCGGTGCCCGAGCGACGACACCGCGACCACACGTGCGCCGTCGCCGTGCGCGAGCGCAGGCCATAGGCGGTTGACGAGCACGTAGTGACCGAGGTGATTGACGGCCATCTGCGCTTCCCGACCGTCGCCGACGCGGGTCTCGGGGCAGGCCATGATGCCCGCGCTGTTGATGACGATATGTACGTTGCGCCGCGCGTCGACAAACCGGGCCGCGAATGCATCCACGCTCGCGGGGTCCGCGAGATCGAGCGTCGCGATCTCCACGCCGGCGATGTCGCGCGTCGCCTCGCGCGCGGCCGCGACGCTCCGCGCGCCGACGACGACGCGCGCGCCGGCTTGCGCCAGTGCACGCGTGGTTGCGAGCCCGAGACCCGAATGGCCGCCCGTGACGATCGCGGTCTTGCCGCGCAGGTCGAGACCGGCCAGGACGTCGCTCGCCGTCGATGCAGCGTCGAATCCGGAATAAAGGGGGTGCTGCCTGCTCGTCATTGAAAGCTCCAGGAACGGCGTGCGAAGCACGCGGCCGCCCATCGGCCGCGTCACTGCATGAGCCCATTCTCCGGCCGCGCATCCGGACTGTGAATGCAATAGAATCCGGTTTTTCGTCGAGATCGTCCGGGATTGCGCGTGGACCCGCTATCGGAAGTGCTGTCGCTGCTGGAAACGCGCGACTCGTTTTTCACCGGCCTGCGGGCCGGCGGCCCGTGGGCGGTCGACCTTCCCCCGCCCGACGGGATCAAGTTCAACGCGGTGGTCGAAGGCAGTTGCTGGCTGACCGTCGACGGTGCGGGGCCACCCGTCCGGCTGCGCACGGGCGACTGCTTCCTGCTCGCCGCGCCGCGGGCATTTTCGCTGGCGAGCGATCCGTCGGTCGCGCCGGTGCCCGCCGCCGACGTGTACCGACATGTCGACCGCGGTATCGCGCACTATGGCGAACCGGCCGATTGCTTTCTGATCGGCGGCCGCTTCGCCTACGAAGAACGGATGCCGCTGCTGCTCGGCAGCCTGCCGCCCGTGGTGATCGTGAGCGGCGATTCCGAACCGGCGGCGGTACTGCGCTGGTCGCTGCAGCAACTCGCACGGGAGTTCGTCGCGGCGTCGCCGGGCGGCTCGCTGATGGTTCGGCATCTCGGACACATGATGCTCGTGCAGATCCTGCGGCGCTATGTGGACGCCGGCGCGAACGGCGACGTCGGGTGGCTGGCCGGATTCGCGGATCCGCGGGTGAGCGCGGCGCTGGCCGCGATTCACGCGGCGCCCGAGCGACGCTGGACCGTCGACGCGCTGGCGGCCTGCTGCCATGTGTCGCGTTCGACGTTCGCGCTGCATTTCAAGCGGCGGCTCGGGTTCGGCCCGCTCGAATACGTGCTGCGGTGGCGGATACAGCTGGCGATGCACGAACTGCGCCACTCCACGGCGTCGATCTCGGCGATCGCGCAGCGGCTCGGCTACGACTCGGATAGCGCGTTCGGCCATGCGTTCAAACGCATCGTGGGCTGCTCGCCGCGTGCCTATCGTCATGACGTGACGAAGGAATCGGGCAACTAGCGTCGTTACGGCCCTCGTCGGGCACGCGGTGGTCCGAATACGCCAACGCTCTGCACTTGAATTACCACCATCGGGATAAGTATTCTTATCACAATACACCGATTCCATTTACAAACTCGGCCGAGCAGCAATGCGTCGGCGCATCACCCGCTCGTATGCCGCAATTCCCCTTCGATGTGCTGCGGCAGCCTCAGCAAATTGAAGATCGGGCACACCGCTTCGACCGCCTGATGCAACGCCCGAATGACCTCCGGCGGCTCCGGCGACACGATGTCCAGCGTATAGCGGATGTTGTGCGGGAATACCGGAACGTGCTCGAACCCCGGCTGCTGCGCGAGCGGATGCTGGTCGCCGGTGACTTCGACTTCGATCGCGTCGATCTTCAGGCCCCGCTCCGCGGCCTGGATCAACGTGATGTGCGTGAGGCAACTGCCGAGCACGCCCAGTTGCAGTTCCGGCGACGCAGGCCCGAGGTTGTAGCCCGCGAAATCGGGCGGGCTGTCGCTGATCACCTGGAAGTCGCGAATCCGGATCTCGCGCACGCCGCTGCGACCGAGCGCGCGCACGGTCGCCTTCAGCGGCGTCGCCTTGAGATCGGGATCGTTGCGGGCGGCCTGCTGCTTCGCTCGCCAGGCGTCGCGCTTTTGTACGAGATAGTCGTTCAGGGTCGTCATGGTCGAGTCATGGGTAGGCGGCACGCAGGCGACGGATCGGTTCGTTGCGCGCCAGGGCGATTACTCGGCCGCCGGAATCCACGCGGCCGTCGCCGCGTCGCTCGCGCGGAACGCCGGAAACCTCGCGCCGAGTTCGGCGACGGTATGAATGTCGTTCTTCACGAGATCGTCGCGCGTAATCAGCGTCGGCTTGACCGCGATGCGCGCGCCCGGGTTTTGCCCGGCCACCAGCAGCGCCGCGGCTCGGACCGACACCGCGCCGACGACCGCCGGATTGGTCGCGGCCGTCGCGACCCACGCGCTGTTCGGCGCGCGAATCGCCTCGATGTCGGCCGTCGACACGTCCGCGCTGTAGATGCGCAGCTTCGACGACAGCCTGGCCTCGTCCGCCGCGAGCTTTGCGCCGCGCGCGAACTCGTCGTACGGCGCGAACACCACACGAATGTCGGGATTGGCGCGATACGCCGCGGCCGCCTGGTTCGCGACCGATTGCGCGATCGGATTGTCGACGGTGCCCCAGCGCGCCTTTTCCTTCACCTTCGGGTGCGCACGCTTGAAGTCGCGCCACGCGGCATCGCGCCGGTCGAGCGGCGCGAATCCGGCCACGTACACGTACCCTGCCGCGAACGCGTCGCCGTTGTCCTTCACGGCCTGATCGAGCAGCAGGTTTGCGAGGTCGCGATCGTTCTGCTCGATCTGCGGCACCTTCGGATTGGCGAGATCGACGTCGAACGCAACGACCTTGATGCCTTTGTCCAGCGCACGCTGAACGACGTCCTTCAGCGATTCCGGCAAGCCGTGATTGACGATGATCGCGGACACGCCGATGCTGATCGCCTGCTGAATCTGCTCGCGCTGCTCGGCCGCGTCCTGCCGGCCTTCGTAGATGCGCAGATCGACGCCGAGCGCACGTGCCTGCTTCTGCGCGCCAGCTTCGTAGGCCTGGAAGAAATCGCCGGTCGACAGGTAGTTGACGAGCGCGATCTTCACGCCGCCCTTGTCGAACGGCGCCGGCGCGCCCTTGAGCGGGCCGGCGTACGCCGCGGGCACACCCAGCACGAGCGCGACGCCCAGCGCGAGCGCGCCGAGTTTCGGTTCGATGCGTGACTTTCGGCGAAGCAATGAGCGCATGGCGCGTCTGTCTCCATATAGAACGATATCGGTTCAATCTATCAGCGCGACACGCAAACTCAAACCGACCGATTCGGCAATCGATATTACTTTGGATAACAAACAGCCCAGCCTGAAGATTCTTCGAATCCGTCCATGCCTGATCCGAGTCTCGGCGACCTCACCCATCACGCCCGGGCATCCGCACGCCGCCCGATGCCGAACGTAAACGCCAAGGCCAGCACGAGCAGCACGCCCTTGATGAAATCCTGCATGTAGTACGGTGCGTTCAGCATCGTCAGCCCGTTGAGCAGCACGCCGACGAACACCGCGCCGACGACCGTGCCGAACACGTTGGGCCGCTTCGCGCCCCACACCGCGTGACCGATCAGCGCGGCGGCCACCGCGTCGAGCAGCAGCGAGTGCCCCGCGCTCACGTCGCCGCGGCCGACCCGCGCGGCGATCAGCACGCCGCCCAGCGATGCGATCGCGCCCGACACGACATATGCGGCGACGCGGTAGCGCGCGGCCGGTGCGCCGGCCAGCCGCGCGGCCGTTTCGTTGCCGCCGATCGCATAGATCACGCGCCCCCAGCGCGTCGCTTCCATCGTGATGCAGGCCAGCACCGTCACGGCCGCAAGCACCAGCACCGGCAACGGTACGACGTCGAACACGCGCAGCCGGCCGAGCGCGAGAAACGCGTCGGGGAACACGCCCGTCGCATCCGTGCCGTCGGGCAGCACGGAGCCGGTCGCCAGCGAACGGCCGCCGGTGGGGATCAACTGCAGGCCGGCCAGCAGGAACAGCGTGCCGAGCGTCGCGAGCTGGTCGGGCACGCGCAGCCGCGTAATCAGCAGGCCGTTGAACAATCCGGCGGCCACGCCGAGCGCGACGCAGGCGATCACGGCCGCCCACGCGCTGCCGTGCCAGACGACCAGCACGTAGCTCGCGGCCATCTGCGCGGTCGCGGCCACGCTGCCGACCGACAGGTCGAAACCACCGGCCGCGAGCGTGACCGTCACGCCGACGCCGAGCAACGCGACGATCGACACCGCCTGCAGGATGCTGAACAGGTTGTCGAGGTTCAGGAACGCGGGCTCCCTGATCGCGAACACGACCACGAGAGCGGCGAGCACGAGCAGGATGCCGGTTCGTTCGAGCACATCGCGGATGCGCGCCGGCCCGGCGCGCGACGACCGTTCGACGGATGCGGCATGACGTACATCGGAAGAAGTCACGGGTTTCATGAGCAAGCACCCACGATGGAAGCAGTCGGAGGCAGACCATCGAGCGTCGCGCGATCGAACCGCACGATACGGTCGGCGATCTCGGCGGCTTCCTCGAGATCGCCGACGAACACGATCGTCGCGCGCTCATGCGCATGACGGCGCAGCGTATCGACGATATCGGCGCGCGCGCCCGCATCGATGCCCTGGAACGGTTCGTCGAGCAGCAGCAGCCGCGCCGGTTCGGCGTGCCAGCGCGCGAGCACGACCTTCTGCTGGTTGCCGCCGGACAGGTGCGCGACGCGATCGTCGGGCCCCTCGCAGCGAATGCCGAACCGCGCGATCGCCGCCGCGGCCGCCGTGCGTTCGCGGGCTCGGCGCACCGCGCCGCTCGCGAACCAGCGCGACAGGAACGGAAAGCCGATCGTGCCCGCGATCGACGCGAACGGCACGCTGTCGGGAAACAGCGACGTGCGCCAGCGATCCTCGCCGGCCAGGAATACGCCGGCGCGAATCGCGTCCGCCGGCGAACGCGGCCGCCACGGCCGGCCGTCGAGCGTCATCTCGCCGGCCGCCGCCCGCACCGCGCCGAAGATCGTCCGTGCGAAGCGCGACTTGCCCCCGCCGACCGGGCCCGCGATCGCGACGATCTCGCCGCGCCGGACGTCGAGATCGAACGGCGTACTGGTCGGCGTCAGCCGGATCTGCCGCACGCTGAAGCCTGAACCGACCTCGGCCCCGGATCCGGCCAGCCCGGCACGCTCCGGCGCCGCCGCACGCGTACGCGGCAGCGGCCGGCCGATCATCGTTTCCACCGCGGCGTCGAAATCGATCGGCGCGGCCAGATCGGCAACGATCCGGCCGTCGCGGACGATCGCCGCACGATCGGCGATGCGACGCAAATCGCCGAGCCGATGCGATACCAGCAGGATGGCGACGCCGTCGCGGCGCAATGCGTCCATCAGGACGAACAGCCGTTCGGCCTCCGCGGCGGACAAGCTGGCAGTCGGCTCGTCGAGAATCAACAACGACGGCTGCCCGGCCAGCGCGCGCGCCAAGGTCACGCGCTGCTGGTCGGCCAGCGACAGCGAGGCCAGCGGCGCCGCCAGATCGACGTCGAGCCCGACCCGCGCGGCGAGCGATCGCGCCGCGCCACGCCGCGCGGCCGGCGGCACGCGCCACGGCGAGGCCGGATCGCACAGTCGGTCCAGCAGCAGGTTGTCGGCGATCGATAGCGTCGGCACGACGGCGTCGGCCACCGACTGGTGCACGGTCGCGACGCCGAGCCGCTTGGCCGCGTGCGGCGAACCCGGCCGATACGGTTCGCCGTGCAGCGTCAGCGTGCCGGCGTCCGCTTGCAGCGCGCCGCTCAGGATCTTGACAAAGGTCGACTTGCCCGCGCCATTCGCGCCCATCAGCGCGACGACTTCTCCGGCGCCGATCGACAGATCGAGCGCCGCCAGCGCGACGGTCGCGTCGAAGCGTTTCGCGATGCCGGCGGCGCTCAGGACGGGCGGCGACGCCGATCGATGCGATCGATCTTCGCGCCGCGTCGTGTCCATGGTTTCGTTCATCGCGCCATTCATGCCCGAAGATTCCGGTCGGCACGATGCGGTTGCAGCAGGAACAGTACGTCGTCGGTCATGTCATGCAACTCCGCTGAGGGTCGTCCGGCATCGATCGCCTCGTCAGCCCGCTTCCGGCACGGGAAACCGGAACGAAGCGCCGTAGGCCGTATCCGGCAGGCGGTCGCGGCCGCCCAGCCGTGAACGGAAGGTGCCGCTCGCCGGCGTCGTGCGGTACAGGCCGCGCTTCTTCAGTTCCGGCACGATCAGTTCGGCGAAATCGTCGAGCGTGCCCGGGCTGATCAGCGGATTGAGCATGTAGCCGCTCGTCGTCGACTGCCGCGCATGCTCGGCGAGCTGGTCCGCGATTTCGTCGGGCGAGCCGACGAGGATCAGGTCGGTGCCGCGCGTGACGCTCGCGAACTTGCGCCGCACGTCGCCGGCCGTGAGCGGCTTGCCGCTGCCGTCCGGCCGCACCACGTAGGACGTCAGCCCTTCCGTGTGCGTCGTCAGCGGCTCGTCGTCCGCATAGCGGTCGATGTCGATGCCGGTGTCGCCCGCATAGCTGACGAGTTGCGCGTGCCGGTGATAGTGTTGCTGCAGCGTGTGATATTTCTCCTTCGCGTCGCTCGACGAGCGCGCCGTCACGATCCGCAGCACCGTCAGCGACTTCACGTCGTCCGCCGCCCGGCCGCGTTCGGCCGCGAGTCGTCGGATCTCGTCGAGGCCCGCACGAATCTCGTGCGGGTTCGACTTCGCGACGAACACCACCTCCGCATGCTTCGCCGCGAACGCGCGTCCGCGCCCCGACCAGCCGGCCTGGATCAGCACGGGCGAGCGCTGCGGCGACGGCGCGCAGACGTGCGGCCCCTGCACGCGATAGTGCGTGCCTTCGTGCGCGATCGGCCGCACGCGGTCGCCACGCGCATAGCGCGGCGCGTGCTTGTCGGCGACGACCGCATCGTCCGCCCAGCTCCCTTCCCACAGTTTGTACACGACGTCGAGAAATTCCTCCGCGCGCGCGTAGCGTTCGTCGTGGCCGATCATCCGGTCGAGCCCGAAGTTGCGTGCGGCGCTCGTCAGATAGGACGTCACGATGTTCCAGCCGATCCGGCCGTTGCTCAGATGATCGAGCGTGCTGAAGCGGCGCGCGAGCGCGAACGGGTGCTCGTAGGTCGTGCTCGCGGTCACTCCGAACGCGAGCCGCTCCGTCTGCGCGACCAGCGCCGCGATCAGCATCATCGGATCGTTCGCGGGCGCCTCGACCGCCCACTGCAGCGCCGCGTCGGCCGACCCGCCATAGACGTCGTACAGGCCGAGCACGTCCGCGAAGAACAGCATGTCGAGATCGGCCTGTTCGGCCGTGCGCGCGAGGTTCGACCAGAACCCGAGCGTATTCGCACGCAGCCGTTCATCAGCCGGATGGGTCCACAGGCTCGGCGCGCCGCCGCAGCCGACGCTGGCTTGTTCATACAGGGAAAACAGCAAGGGGCGAGGATCGGACATCGTGGAATTCGTTACCAGGGCAGGAATCAGTTGGGCGCCGCCCACGCGCCCGACGACGCGCGGCGGCGTCGGGCGGGCATGCGTTCGTCGGGTGCGCGCGTCAGGTAGCGATTGACGCGCTGCTCGAGACGGGCGGCAGGAATGGTCAGCAGCGCGACCAGCACGACATAGACGATCGCCGCACCGGCCAGCGGTTCGTACACGCGCAACGTCTCGAAGCGCAGCGTATTGGCCGTGCCCATCACGTCGAACACGGTCACGGTGGACGCGAGGACGGTCGATTTCAGCAGCAGGATCGCCTCTCCGGTGAGCGCGGGCAGCGCAAGCCGCCACGCACGCGGGCCGACGATGCGGCGCAGCACCTGCACGCGCGTCATCCCGTATGCGTGGCCGGCCTCGATCTCGCCAGCCGGCACGCCGGCGATCGCGCCGCGCAGGATCGTCGCGACATACGCGCTCTCGTTCACGCTCAACGCGACGATCGCGTACCAGAACGCGTCACGCAGCAGCGGCGACGCCCAGCTGTCGCGCATCCACTCGCGCGGGACGATCTGCCCGAATCCGTAGTACAACAGATAGAGCTGGACGAGCAGCGGCGTGCCGCGGATCAGCATGAGCCAGCCGCGCGCGGACCAGCGCAACGGCGTATGGCGTGCGCCGGCGGCGAGCGCGAGCGGCACGCCCAGCAGCACGCTGGCCGCACCCGACACAAGCGTCAGCGCCAGCGTCGTCGGCACCGCGGCGAGCAGCTTCGGCATTACCGTGTCGAGCAGGAAAGGCAGCGAGAAGATCATGTCGTCGCACGCCTCGTGCCGCGATTCGCATGCCGCTCGAGCGCCGCGAAGATGCCCGCCGACGTGACGCTCAGCAACAGGAACAGCGCGGCCGTGACCAGATAGAAGAATACGTAGTGCCGCGTCGCGCCGGCCGCGAGCTGGCTCGCCTTCAGCAGATCCGTGAACGAACCGAGCACGCTGATGAACGACGCGTCCTTGGTCGCGTTCAGCCACACGTTGCCGACGCCCGGCAGCGCGAGCCGCGCGGCGGCCGGCAGCCGGATGCGCGCGAACGTCTGCCAGGACGTCATCCCATACGCGTGCGCGGCTTCGATCTGGCCGACCGGCACGTTGACGAGCGCCGCGCGGAAGATGTCGGTGAGATACGCGCCCTGGATGAAGCCGAGCGACAGTGCGGCGACGACGAACGGGTCGAACGCGAAGTCGCCGGGTACGATGCCGCTGCCGCGCAGCGCGTTCTCGATGGCCGGTGCGACCGCGTAGAACGCGAGCAGCAGGCACAGCAGCTCGGGCAGCGCGCGCACGAGCATCGTATAGAGCCGCGCCAGCCACACGAGCGCCGCGTAACGCGACAGCTTGCCGAGCGCGCCGGCGATGCCGAGCAGCACGCCGGTGCAGAACGACGCGGCCGCGACGCCGAACGTCAGCGCGAACGCGCTCGCGAACACGCGGCCATAACCGCCGTCGCCGAAGGCGAGCAAAGCGAGTAGCGAATCGTCCGCGGCCATCGGTTCAGCGGCCCTTCTCGATCGTGCCTTTCAGGTTCGGATAGCGGGCGGTGATCGCATCCCACGTGCCGTCCTGCTGCAGTTGCGTGATCGCGGTCGACAGCTTGCCGCGCAGCTCATCGCCGTGGCGCACGCCCGCGCCGATGCCGAGGCCCAGCACCGGATCGTCCGCGCACGTGGCCTTGACCTCGAAGTCCTTGCCGTCGCGCGACGCGAGGAACGCCGTGAACAGCCCCTTGCCTTCCTGCACGTAGTCGACGCGACCGGACACCAGATCGGCGAGCGCGTTGTCGAACTTGTCGAACGCCTTGATCTGCGCGTCCTGCTTGAAGCGGGCATCCAGGAATGCCGAGAAGTTGGTGCCGGCCTCGACGCCGATCACGCGGCCCTTGAAGGTCGCGGGGACCGCGCAGTCGACGCGGCGCCGGTCGCTTTTCGCGCCGACGAACACCGTCGGCGATTCGTAATACGCGCGGCTGAAATCGATGGCTTTCTGCCGTTCGCCGGTGATCGTCATCGACGACCAGATCACGTCGATCTTGCGGTTCTGCAACGCCGGAATCAGGCCGTCCCACGCAATGTCGGTGAGCTCGCATCGCACGTTCAGCTTGCCGCACGCGGCATCGAGCACGTCGACTTCCCACCCCTTCCACTTGCCGGTCGCGTCCTTCGAAAAGAAAGGCGGATACGACTCGGCGTCGATGCCGACGCGCAACGTCGGCTGAGCCGCATGGGAAACCGGCACGAGGCCGAGCACGAACAGCGCGGCCGCTGCGGTGCAGGCCCGGGAGTAGAGCAGTCGATTCATCAGGCAGGCTTCTGAAATAGTCTCGAAATCGCCGGCATCGCAACCGGCAGCAGGATGCGAGACTGTAGAGCCTGCCTATGTGTGTACCAAATGGTTATTTTTTCGATGAATATCTGATCCGGCGATATACGACGAGTCAACCGATCCGCATACCACACGCGGAACGCAGCGCCGCTCGCCGAGTGCCCCGCCTGAAACGGTACGAGCCGCCGTTGAGGCGAAGGCGGCACGACGCGGCATCGCCGGCCCGAACCGCCCGCCCCCGCCCGAAACCTGCGCCTCACCGCCCGATCGGCAACCCGGTCGGTTCGATCCAGCCGAGCTTGTACGCGATCAGCAGCGACAGAAACAGCGTGACCGACAATCCGACGCGCGCGGCGAGCGACCACGCCATCCGCTTGGACTTGCCGCGATCGTGATTCATGAAGTACAGCGCGAAGATCAGGCTCGCGATGATCATCGCGAATGCCACAGAAACCAGCAGGGTTTTCATTGCCGTTGCCTTTGAAGATCCGAATCGGCCTGAATCAGTTCGGCCAGTTTTTGCCGCTCGTCGGCGACGCCGCCGACGCCCGACGCCGGCCAGTCCAGCGCGACGCCGTTGCCCAGCGAATCGCGCACGAGCGCCTGGTAGCGCCGGTCGTTGATCGTGCCGTCCGCCATCGTGTCCGAGATCTCGCGCCGGAACGGCAGCGGGAAACTTGCGTACGCACGCGACAGCGCCGCATATTGTCTCGCATCGATCTCTTTCGACGATGGAATGACGGTCCAGACCACCACGGCGACGATGGCCGTGAACGGGATCGCCGTGTAGCGAAGGATGAACTTGATCGGGGTCATGAAGCGGTGGGCAGAAGTGATCGGCGCCGCGCGGCGGCGAAACAGCCGGCCGGCGGCGCCTTCCGTCATTGTACTGAATGCACCATCCGGCCAACAGAGTATGATAATGACATTATCATGTCCATCACATGATTCGACAGCCGCGGCATCCGGTGCAAGCGGCGGGCCCGCCACGCCCTCCGGCACCGGTTTTCCGCCTGTACCCGCGAATCCGCGACGATCGAGCGAAGCCCCTATGCCAGCGCAGTACTTTCGAAACCTGACCGGAAAACACCGCAGCGCGGACGCCAACCGCCAGCTCGGGTTTTCGCTCGCGTTCGTCGCCGGCGCGGCCAATGCCGGCGGCTTTCTCGCGGTCAAGCAATACACGTCGCACATGAGCGGCATCGTGTCGGCGATCGCCGACCAGACGGCGCTCGGCGACGTGCGGCTCGCGCTCGCCGGCATCAGCTCGCTGGGGTCGTTCCTGATCGGCGCCGCCTGTTCGGCGATCCTCGTCAACTGGGGCCGCCGCCGCGGGCTGCACAGCCAGTTCATGCTGCCGCTGCTGGTCGAAGCCGCGCTGCTGTTGCTGTTCGGGCTGCTCGGCAGCCATCTCGCGCTGTGGGAAACGTTCTTCGTGCCGGTGACCGTGACGCTGCTGTGCTTCATCATGGGGCTGCAGAACGCGACGATCACGAAGTTGTCCGGCGCGGAAATCCGCACGACGCACATCACCGGCATCGTGACCGACCTCGGCATCGAGCTCGGCAAGCTGTTCTACTGGAACCGCTCGGCCATCGACGTCGACGCGCACGCGGTAATCGCCAACCGGTCGAAACTGCGGATACACGCGACGATGCTCGCGTCGTTCTTCGTCGGCGGCCTGGCCGGCGCGATCGGGTTCAAGCACGTGGGTTACGTGTCGACCGTGCCGCTCGCCGCGGTGCTCGTCACGCTCGCCGTCGTGCCGGTGATCGACGATCTGCTCGCGCTGGTGCGCAGCAAACGCTGATCGTGCGGCGCTTGCCGCGGTAACGCCGAAAACGGATCGATTATAATTTGATTAACATATCGACCACCCTCGCCCCGTCATGGAAACGAAAACCGCCCGCCTGACCGTCCTGATCGATCCCGCGAAGAAGGAAGCCTTCGAGATGCTCTGCGCGGAGCAGGATCTTACGCCGTCGCAAGTCGTGCGGCAGTTGATCCGCGACTATCTCGACCGGCACGGCGTCACGTACAAGACCCGCAGCGCGATCGGCAAGCGCGTGAAGTAAGCACGGCCGCACAGGCCGAGCGCGGCCCGCCCCTCTCGGTACGGCTACGCGCCGATCTCCCAACGTTCGTGCGACTGCGCGCGCCAGACCAGCCGCCGCGAATCGATGCCCTCGCCGTGCTTCATGCGTCTCGCGGTGGCGGCCAGCTTCAGTTCACCGGCCTGCGGGCACGCGAGCGCCCGCTCCAGCAGGATACGCAACGACGGCAACCGGCTGCCGTCCTTCCATGCGAATGCAACGAAGTTGTTGTCGTCGCCGCACGGCACCAGCGCATACGACGAACCGAATACCGATCGCAACTGCTCGAGGTGCTGCGGCAACGCCGGATCGTCGTCCATGAAGTTGATCGCGAGCACGCCGGATTCGCTCAGGCGTGCGCGGCACGCATCGAGAAAAGTGGCACCCGTACAGCGGCCGCGCATGCCGTCGGCGACGAACGCATCGTGCAGGATCACGTCCGTGCGGACGTCCGCCCGCTCCAGATGATCCGCGCCGTCGGCGCACACCACGGTGAAGCGCGCATCGTCGGCAGGAATCCTGAACGTGTCGCGCAGCGCGATCACGTCGGGATTGATCTCGACCGCATCGATCGCCGTGCCGGGCAGGTGGCGGTAGCAGTACTTCGCGAGCGACCCGCCGCCGAGCCCGAGCATGCAGATGTGTGCGGGCTCGGCCTGCAGCAGCAGGAAGCCCATCATCACGCGCGTATAACCGAGTGCGAGCCGCACCGGATCATGCAGCGACATGAAGCTCTGGGTGCCGAAATGATCGAAGTGCAGCGAGACCGCGTGCTGCGTCTCCAGCACGAACGGCCGGCCGTCGTTCAGCGGCGTCGCCAGGAACCTGACGAACGCGTCGTAGGCAGTGCGATCCTCGGCCATGTGCGGGTAGTCGAATGAAAAAGACAGCGGCTGAAAACGCGGATGCAACGGTCGCCTGACCGTGCGCTCAGACCTTCTTCAAGTAGCACGCCTTCAGCATGAAGCCGCCCATGTCGGTCTTGCAGTCGACTTCGTGATCGCCGCCGACGAGCCGGATGCTCTTGACCTTGGTGCCCATCTTCAGCGTGATCGACGAACCCTTCACGCGCAGGTCCTTGATCAGCACGACCGAATCGCCGTCCGACAGCACGTTGCCGTTCGCGTCCTTGACGACGTCGCCCGCCGGTTCGTCACCGGCCTCGGCGCCGGCGTCGGCCGACCATTCGTGGCCGCAGTCCGCGCACACGGTCAGCGCGCCGTCGGGGTAAGTGTTTTCCATCGCGCATTGCGGGCAGGCGGGGGCATTCATTGCAGCTTCCATTCGGGAGGAGTTCGGGTCGGTCGACGATGCCGGGCGAGCAGGTTGCGCGCCCGGCTACGCCGAGACTCGCCCGCCGGCAACGCCGCGGGCCGGCATCGGCGCACACGGCATTATAATGTAATTCACATGATCTGGCCGATGCATTATAATCCCCCACTTTCCGACAATCCGCGAATTTGAATACGCCTTTGCAGCGGATGTCGGCATGTTCGCGCCGAATGGCGCGTACAATGCACCCGGCCGGCACCCGCGCCCCTGCGGGAATTCGTGACATGCCAGCCGCCCGATGTCCGCTACACGTGCGTAACCCTGCATGTCGCGCGCCGCCCCGCCCACTTGTCCGGAGGCTTTCCAGCATCGTGGCAACCGTTGTGTACGTTGAAATCGGCCCCGCATGGAACCGCAATCGCGGCCGCGCCGCGCGCGATGCGACCGTCGACGCGGCACGCCGCTTCGACAGCGACATCCAGCTGATCGCGAACGGGCACGGCAGCAACGCAAAAGACAGCGGCGCGATCGCGTCGCTGCAGGTTCACGGCGGCACGTCGGCCCAGGTGCTCGCCACCGGCCCCGACGAGGAAGCGGCGCTGCACGCGCTGCTGCCGTTGTTGCAGGCAAGCTGATGCTTGCACCTCCTCCCGTCCGGCCGTGTGCCGCCCACCCCGAAACGCCATTTCCCGAGGAAGCCATGAACGATACGCTCACGTCCAACACCCCCAACCTGTCGGCCTCCGCGATCTGGGCGCTCGAACGCCTCGCCGATGTTCGCTACGGCCGCGATGCGCCGGCGCTCGGCTGGTCGATCGCGCGGGAGCTCGTCAACGCCGGGTTCGTCAGCCATCCTCCGCACGGCCGCTCCGGCGCATCGATCACGGCCGAAGGGCGCTCGTTCCTGAAAAGCCGCAAGTAACGCCATCCGGCACGGGCGCGATCCCGCATTGCGCGCAGCACGCGGGCGTGCCGATGACCACCGTCAGGAAGCAGGCCGACCGCTCGCCGCGGTCGGGGTTCGCTACAGGCGTTTGCCACACGGCCACGAACGGACGCATTCGTCGAACGCCCCGCGCGATGCACCCGACCGCGACGTCGTCACGCGAGCCGGTCCATGCGGGCACCGCCGGCCGTCCGCGCGATGCGGTCGCATGCCTCGATGCGGGTGGGGAATTGCGTCCACGTCGCCGTTTACGCGGTATCGTACGAGACCCGAGCGCGGCGCCCTGCGTCGCCGCCCCTTCCTCATGGAACGCCCGATGACATTCAGCGCCGTGCCCCCCGTCTCGTCTCCGCCCGTTCTCGACACGCCCCGTCTGATCCTTGAAGGCCACCCGCTCGGGGACTTCGACGCACTCGCCGCGATGTGGGCGGAACCGGGCGTCGTCGCGCACATCTTCAACGGCACGCCTTCCACGCCGCGCGACTCGTGGATGCGCATGCTCGCGTATCGCGGGCTGTGGCCGCTGCTCGGCTATGGTTACTGGGCGATTCGCGAAAAGGCGTCGGGGCGTTACGTCGGCGATCTCGGCTTCGCGGATTTCCACCGCAACATCGACCCGCCGATCCGCGGCGTGCCGGAAGCCGGCTGGGCGCTGGCGACGTGGGCGCAAGGCAACGGCTATGCGACCGAGGCGCTCGCGGCCGCGCTCGCATGGCTCGACGCGCAACAGCGGTTCGAGCGCAGCGTGTGTCTGATCGCGCCGACGAATGTCGCGTCGATCCGGGTCGCGGAGAAAGCCGGGTACGGCGAGCCGCGGCGCATCCGCTTCAACGACGCCGATTCATTGATGTTTTCACGCAAGCGCCGGTAGGCGCGTCGAACCGGCGGCCGAGTCAGTCGGCGACCGGTTCGTAGCGATGCATGAAGAGGCCGTCGTCCATCGGCCAGCAGTTGCCGGATTCGTCGCGCACGATCCAGTCGCCCGGCTTCACGGATCGCCAGCCTTCCGGCGTCGCGATCGCCCACAGGCCGTGACGGCGCTCTACCCGTTCATGGTCGCCCTCGGCGAACCACCGTGTTGCATCGACCTGACTGGCGCGTTCTCTGAATTTCATGCCATCACCAAATGAAACGGATTTCAGTGTCGCGTGGCCGCGGCGCCGGCATCGAGCGACCGCTGCCGCGCCCTCAGCGCGTTCGTTGCCGTGCGGGCTGCGTGCAGCGCCATCCAGCCCTCCGCGACGAGCGCCTCGAGCGTGTCGCGCGCGACGGTGGAAATCCGGACATCGATCTCCTGCACTTTCATCAGCGCCGACACGACCTCGTCCGGTTGATCGGGTGCAAGCGCAACGATGAACGCCGAACGCGTCTCGGCGGCCCGAACGGCCTCGCTCCAGTCGGCGCGCGCCACCGCCGCTTCGATCGCATGCGTGAGTGCGTCGAGACTCTGGACGACTTGCAACGGCGTCATTTCGCTTCCCCCGTCAGTAATCGATAGCATCCGCCCGACTGCCCATCGGAGCCGGCGCGGCGGCGACCCGACTCGCGCGCATCCGGTTCGTCACGTGAGCGACATGACTCGACGCTTCGCCGAGACCGGTAGCCGATACGATCGCGAAACAGGCGCAATGCGCGACGCGCGGATCAGGTGTGTGGATTGTAGGGAGCGGAACGCGGCGACGTCGGTAATATTTTGTAATGATATGTCGACTAACCTTGCCTGGCGTGGTGTCGGGCGGTGCGGGAACGGTGCGCGGCGTCGAAGTGGCGCAAACGTTTTCGTCTGACGGATGCGCGGGCGCGCATCGTCCCGAGCGCCGCGCCGACTCTCGCATCGAACCGTTTCAGCCTCACGCGCGGCCCCGCGTCGCTCGCCCCGCGCGTTTCCTTCGATGGCGGCGATTGGCGCGCAGATAAGCTCACCGAACGATCCAGATTTCCCCACATTCCATCGGAATGTTGCGCAGTATCATCCACGTCGCTTCGGCCACGACACGCTCGGACTGGGCCTGACCGCTCGCCACCTTCCCGTTTTGCCCCTTCGTTTAGCGATGCCCATCCGAATCCTGATCGTCGAAGACGACGCCCCGCTGTCCGCGCTGATCGCCGAGTACCTGCGCACGCATCATTACCAGGTGGACACGCTGTGCGACGGCGCCGGCGCGGCAGCGGCGATCGTCGCGAGCCGCCCCGACGTGGTGCTGCTCGACGTCAACCTGCCGGGCAAGGACGGCTTCGAGATCTGCCGCGCGGCGCGCATGCAGTACGACGGCATCGTGATCATGGTGACGGGTCGCGACGAGCCGTTCGACGAATTGCTCGGCCTGGAACTGGGCGCGGACGATTTTCTCCGCAAGCCGCTCGAACCGCGTCTGCTGCTCGCGCGAATCAAGGCGCAGTTGCGGCGCACGCGCGTGCCGGCGGGCGACGCCGTGCAGGCTTCGCCGCAGCGATACGTGTTCGGCAAGTTCTCGATCGACCGGGCCGATCGCCGCGTGCATCTGCCCGACGGCAGCATGCCGCGCCTGACGTCGACGGAATTCGATCTGCTGTGGGCCCTCGTGTGCCGCGCGGGCGAGGTGGTGAGCCGGGAAGACCTGACGCTGCTGCTGCGCGGCATCGCGTTCGACGGCCTCGATCGTTCGATCGACGGCCGCATCTCGAAGCTGCGCCGCAAGCTGCGCGACGACGCGAACGAACCGAAACGGATCAAGACCATCCGCTCCAGGGGCTATCAGTTCAGCAAGCACGCATGGGATTGAGGCCGCGCGCGGGCCGACGGACGGCGTTGCGCGAGCGCGGCACCCGATGCCCGCCGCGCGCGCGAGGCTACTGCGCGCGCGCCGTGCCGGTATCCTCATTCGCGGCCGGCCCCGCCTGCCAGCCGCCGCCGAGCGCCTTGTACAGCGCGACGAGATCGGTGGTCGTCTGCAACGCGCCCTGCTCGGCCTGCTGCCGGCCCTCCGACCATTGCCGCTCGGCATCCAGCACGTCGAGGAACGGCGACAGGCCCTTCCGGTAGCGATCGCGCGCGAGGTCCAGCGCGCCCTGTTCGGCCTTCACCGCGTCGTCGAGCGCGGCCGCGCGCGCCTGGTCGGTGCGGTACACGGCCAGCGCATTGTCGACGTCGCGCAGCGCGACGAGCACGGCTTGCCGGTAAGCGAGCGCCGCTTCGGCCTGGCGCGCCTGCGACAGCCGCAGGTTCGACACGAGCGCGCCGCCGGAAAAGATCGGCAGCGACACGGCCGGCCCGAACGCGTAGAACAGATGCGACCAGTGCGCGAGCTCGCGCACGTGCGACGCGCGCAGGCCGACCTGCCCCGTCAGCGAAATGTCCGGATAGAACTGCGCGACCGCGACGCCGACGTCGGCGGTGGCCGCATGCAGCTCGGCCTCCGCACGGCGGATGTCGGGGCGCCGGCGCGCGAGCGTCGACGGCAGGCCGACCGGCACGGTCGGCGGCACCGCCGGCAACGCGCGCGGGGCGGCCAGCCAGTCGTCGAGCGCGCCCGGCGCGCCGCCGACCAGATAGGCGAGACCGTTGCGCAGCAGCACGATCTGCTGGTCGAACTGCGGCAGTTGCGCGCGGATCTGCGCGAGCCGCGCGTCGGCGCTGCGCACGTCGAGATCGCTCGCGAGACCGTGCGCGGCCTGCTCGCGCGTCAGGTCGAGCAATTCGCGCTGCGCGCGTTGCAGGTCGTCGGCCAGCGCGCGCTGCGCTTGCGCGCCGCGCAGTTGCAGATAGGTCTGCGCGACTTCGGCCTCGAGCGACAGCAACGCGTCGTCGCGGCTCGCGACCGCGGCGCTCGTCTGCGCGCCGGCCGCTTCGACCGAGCGGCGCACGCGGCCGAACAGGTCCAGTTCCCACGATGCGTCGAACCCGGCCTGCCACAGGTTGACCGGCGATTCGAGGGCATCGAACGCGCCGCGCGCACCTTGCTGCACGCTTGCCCCGGTGCCTGGCCCGAACCGGTCGAGCGGTGAGCCCGGCGCGCCGAGACGATCGACGCGCTGGTCGATGCCCTGCTCCTCGACGATGCCCTTCAGGCCGAGCTGCTCGCGCTGGTAGCTCGCGTTCGCGCGCACGTTCGGCAAGCCCTGCGCGGCGGCCGCGCGCACCTGCGCGCGTGCCTGCGCGATGCGCAGCACGGCCGCCTGCACGTCGAGGTTGTCGTGCGCGGCGCGCTCGACGAGCCGGTCGAGCAGCGGATCGCCGAACGCGCGCCACCAGCGCGGATCGGGATCGGCGTCGATCGTGGGCGACGACCGCGCGGCCACGCCGGATGCGGGAGACGCCGCCTGCCCGTCCGCCTGCATCGCATGCCAGGTGGCCGGGACGTCCGCTTGCGGCGGCTGGTAATCGGGGCCGACGGTGCAGCCGGCGATGATCGTCGTCATCGCGCCGCACACGATGCGGCGAATCAGGCGGTGGCTGCGATTGTCGCGGCGCATGCGCATGTCAATGCCCTCCCGCGCCGCGCGCGGCCTTCGCCGGCGAGAACAGGAACGTCAGCGGAATGCTGAACGCGCAGAACACCGCGAGGATCGCGAACACGTCGATATACGCGAGGATCGTCGCCTGCGAGACGAACGTTTCGTAGAGCCGGCCGGTCGCGGTCTGCAACGCGGCCGGCGGCGGCGCGCCCGTCAGCGCGCCGATCGCGCGCGCGTTCTCCCGCAGCGCATCCTGGAAGTTCTGCGACAGCGTCGACATGTGCGTGGACAGGTGCGCCATGCGCGCCTGCGTGCGCTCGCGGATCAGCGCGGTCGACACCGAGATGCCGATCGAGCCCGCGACGTTGCGGAACATCGTGAACAGCGCGGACGCGTCGTCGTTGAGCCGCCGCGGCACGGTCAGGTACGCGAGCGTCGTGATCGGCACGAACATGAAGCCGATCGCGAGCGACTGCGCGCACCGGATCATCACGAGGTGCTTGTAGTCGATGTCCGGCACCAGCATGCGCGAATAGATCAGCGCGCCGCACAGCAGCACGAAGCCGAACCCGACGAGATAGCGCGTCTGCACGTGCGGCATCAGCCGGCTCACGAGCGGAATCTCGAGCGTGATCAGCAGCGCGCCGGGCGACAGCACGAGCCCCGCGAGCGTCGCCGTGTAGCCGAGATGCTGCTGGGCGAGCTGCGGCACGATCACTGCGCTGCCGTACAGCACCGCCGCGAACGTCGCGATCGTCACGCAGCCGAGCGCGAAATTGCGGTCGCGCAGGCACGACAGGTCGACCACCGGTTTCTTCGTGCGCAGCAGCCACAGCGTCGCACCGATCAGCCCGAGCGCGGACAGCACCGCGAAGACGCGGATGAAGGTCGAGCCGAACCAGTCCTCGTCCTCGCCGCGATCGAGCATCACCTGCAGGCAGCCGAGGCCGATCGCGATCAACCCGATGCCGATGTAGTCGATCGAGATCCCGCGTTCGGCGTCGCGCCGCCACGGCGGATCCTCGACGAGCTGCATCACCGCGAGCACGGTCAGCGCGCCGATCGGCACGTTGAGCAGGAACACCCAGCGCCACGAGAAATGGTCGGTGATCCAGCCGCCGAGCGTCGGCCCGAGCACCGGCGCGACGACGATCGCGATCGCCGAGATCGAGAACGCGCGGTTGCGCTGCTCGGGCGGGAACGTATCGAGGATGATCGACTGCTGGTTTGGCTGCAGCCCGCCGCCGAACAGCCCCTGCAGCACGCGGAACACAATCAGTTCGCCGAGGTTGGTCGCGACGCCGCACAGGAACGAGCACACGGTGAACGCGGCGATGCACAGCAGGAAGTAGCGCTTGCGGCCGAGCAGGCGCCCGAGGAAGCCCGAGATCGGCAGCACGATGCCGTTCGCGACGAGGTACGACGTGAGCGTCCAGGTCGCCTCGTCGTAGCTCGCCGACATCGTGCCGGCGATGTGCGGCAGCGCGACGTTGACGATCGTCGTGTCGAGCACCTCCATGAACGCGGCGAGCGTGACGACGATCGCGATGAGCCACGGGTTCGCGGCGGGGCGCCATGCGCCGCCGGACGCGCCGCCGCGGTCGGGCGGCCGGTTCATCGGCGGGCCTCGCGAGGCGGGAACGGCATGCGGGTATCGGGCATCGGATCGCTCCGGTCGACGCCGGCCGCGGCACGGCGGCCGGTCATTTCAGATGGACGGTCGGCTCGACCGACAGGCCGAGACCGAGCGGCGGACGGGTCGGCAGCGGGCCGTCGAGCACGATCTTCACCGGCACGCGCTGCACGATCTTCACGAAGTTGCCGGTCGCGTTCTCGGCCGGGAACGCGGAGAAGCGCGAGCCGCTGCCGAGCTGGATGCTGTCGACGTGGCCATGCAGGTCGAGATCGGGATACGCGTCGACCGACACGTCGACGCGATCGCCGACGCGCATCCGTTCGAGCTGCGACTCCTTGAAATTCGCGGTGATCCACACGCGCGGCGTGACGATCGAGAAGATCGACGTGCCGGCTTGCAGGAACGAGCCCAATTGCACGTTGCGCCGCGTGACCCAGCCGTCGGACGGCGCGCGCATCTCGCAGTACGACAGGTTGAGGTTGGCCGTCTCGAGCTGCGCGCGCGCCTGCAGCACCTGCTGGCGGCGTTCCTCGACGGCCGTCTCGGCCTGCCGGATCTGCTGCGGCACGAGGCTCGCGGTGCGCGCCTGCGCCTGGGCCATCGCGACGTTCGCGTCGGCGGTCGCACGTTGCGCGTCGGCCGCATCGATCGCCTGCTGGGAAGTTGCGCGCGCATCGACCGCCCGCTGCCGCGCCTGCGCGGCGAGCGCCTGCCGGTACGCGGCTTCCGCCGACTCGATCTGCGCGCGCGCCTGCCGATACTGGGCCGGATACTGCACACGCGCGATATCGAGCTGCACGCGCGCCGCGTCGAGCTGCGCCTGTGCGAGACCGAGCTGCGCCTGCGCCGCGTCGACCTGCGCGCGGTAGTCGCGCGGATCGATCTCGACGAGCACGTCGCCGCGCCGCACGAAGCTGTTGTCGTCGACCGCGAGCCGCGTCACGTAGCCGGACACGTGCGGCGCGACCGCGATCGCGTTGCCGTCGGTGTACGCATCGTCGGTGCTTTCCTGGTTGCGCGTCGCGAGCCACCAGACGAGCCCGCCGACGAGCAGCACGACCAGCACCGCGCCGAGAATGATCAGCGTTTTCTTACTGGGCCGCTTGCGTTCGCCTTCGCCGTTGTTGCCGTCCCCGTCTCCGTCGCCGCCGGTGCGGCCGCCGCGATCGTCGTGCGGATGGCCGTCGCCGCCACCGCCGCCCGGCGCGTCGGTCGGGTGCTCGCCGTTGCGGCCCGGCGCCGCTCCCGAGCCGCTGCCGCCGCCGGACGGGTCGTCGCCCGCGCGGGCGACGACGGCAGGCCAGCGGGTAGGCAGCGGCGTCGACAGTACGACGCCGGCCACCGCCGGCGCGAACGCGTCCGGCGCGCCGGTGCCGCGCCGTCCGGGTGTCGACGCGCGCCGCAGCGCGACGCAAGATCGCTCACGAACGGACCACGGGCACAGGATCGCATCGGACATGAAACGGGGCTCCAGGCGGCGGCCGCGGGCGCCATTGCCCGCGCCGACCTCAAGCGCGCGATCGAGCAAACAGCGGGCCCGGCAACGCGCGTCGTCCACCGCGGCATGCGCGATGCGCGACGTGTACGCCTCGACCGCCCCGACAGGACTCGCGAACCATGACACGCTCGACCCCGCTCGACACCGACACACGCGACGAAGATCGCGGCGACAGCACGCCCGGCCCCGAAGGCAAGCGCCGCGGCACCGCCACACCACCGCCGCGCAGCGCGCACGACCCGGCCGAAGGCAAGCCGGCCGCACCGCCAAGCGGGGCGCCGCCGCGTCGCACGCCCTCTGCCGAACGCGGCGACGCGTGATCGACGCGCGTCGCGCCATACCGCCGTCCCGCTCGCGCGAAACGGCCGCAGCGGGCGGCGGCAGAAATGACAAGCCGTTGAAAAATCGCGGACGAAGGCCGGCCAGCGGGCCCGAAACACTCGCACGAGGGCACATGCGACAGCGAAGCGGGAACGCACGTTGCGGCAGGGGGCGCATGGATCTTTCGCCCATCTGCCGCGTGCCCTGCATGACGCTACCCGACCCGTCCGATTTCCCCGTTCGCGCGGTACCGCTCGCGCCGCTGGCGAAGGAACGCGCCACGATCGTCTGCCATCGCAACCGGCGCGTGCTGCTGGTCGCCCGCGGGCGATCGTCGCGCTGGACGCTGCCCGGCGGCGTGATCCGGCGCGGCGAATCGGCGCTCGACGCCGCGCATCGCGAACTTCGCGAGGAAACCGGGCTCACCGGTCTCGAACTCGCGTATTTCTTCTACGTGGACGGCAGCGTGAAGCGTCATCACGTGTTCGTCGCGAGCCTGCCGCGCGGCGCGCACGCTTGCCCGGGCCGGGAAATCGCGCTGTGCCGCTGGGTCGGCATCGACGCGGTGCCGCACTGGCCGGCGAGCGCGCCGACGCAGCGCATCATCCGTCAGTTCGCGGGCCTGTGCGTGGCGAGCGATCCGCGGCCGGGCGCGGTCACGCGTCTTTCGCCGTCTCGCTGAGCCCGGCGACGGGCGGCTGCGGATCGCGCGCAAGCCCTTGCGCGAAGACCTTCAGCCCTTCGAGCAGCGGCGTCAATGCATCCCACAGCGCCTCGTCGTGCAGCAAGCGGTAGACGCCGCGAACGCCGGGCGCGACGTGCGGGTGCTGCGCCGGTTGCCATGCGCCGACGTGATGCAGCGCGTCGGCCGCCGCGAACGCGGCGCGGCCGAACTGTTCCGGCGGAATGCGCGAGAGCGCCGTCACGAGCATCGCGAGATTCTGCATGCCGCTCTGCATGCCGGGCTTGTCGAGCGCGTCGACGAACGTGTCGGCCAGCCGCGCGTTCGCGCTGACGACCTCGTTCGCGAAGCGCAGGAAGCCGTGCCGATGCAGGCTGCCGAGCAGATGTTCGAGCGCGTCGTGCGCGCCCGGCTCCGGATGCGCGGACGTCGTGTCGGGAGGCTGGCGTTCGGTCATGGGTGGCTCCGGTTGAGGCGCCAGGCTGCCGTCGTTCCGGCAGCCGTGCGTGCGCCGAATGCAGGTCGTACTCGTTCACCGGCCCCCGCCGGGGCGGTCAGCCGCGGCCGCGTCACTGCGAATGACCGTCGGTCGGCGCCTTGTATTCGCTGCGCGCGCCCATCGCGTCCTCGACGCGATGCACGCCATGCAGCGCGGCGACACCGTCGATCAGCGCCTGCCGTTCGGCCTCGTCGACCTGTCCGGTCAGGCACACGTTGCCGCGCTCGACGCTCACGTCGATGTCGCGCGGGCGAGCGACGAGCCGGCCGAGCGCCGCACGCACGCGCTCGGCGACCTGTACGTCGTTCGCGTCGCCCGCGAGCCAGTCGGCCCGCAGCCCGGCGATCGCGCCGCGCGCATGGTCGGCCGCCCGCTTCACCTGCGTATTCGCATAATCGGCCACGTCGTGCCGGCCCGCGGCCGCCTTGTCGCGCAGATACGCGCGGCGGCGCCGGCCGGACGCAGGATCGAGGAAGTACATCGCGGCCGCCCCGCAGGCGACGGCCACCGCAAGATTCAACAACGGATTCGACGGGACTCTGGAGTTCATGGCGGCACCCTGGGCTATACCCGGAACGACCGGGCTTCGTGTCGGCATGCAGCACGTGCCGTTCCCCGCCGCGAGCGGCGCGAACGAGCCGTCGCGCCGCGATGCGGCGCCGGAAACGACAAGCGTTTGAAAAATCATCGGGCCGCGCATCGCTCGATCGCGAGATCAGGATTCGGGCGGCGTGTCGGCCGTTTTCGTGTCGGCCGCTTCCGCCCGTTTTCCGCCCGGCTCGTCGTCGCCGCGCTCGGCCGCGCGCTGCGCCATTTCGACGTAGGTCTGCGCCAACGCGCGCAATTCTTCCTCGGACGCATCCTCGATCCCGATCAGCCGGTCGCTCGCCGCGCGCGTGACGGCGAGCAGTTCGTCGAGCTTCAGGTGCAACGCCACGCTGTCGCGATTCTGGTTGCGCTGCAGCAGGAACACCATCAGAAACGTGATGATCGTGGTGCCGGTATTGATGACGAGCTGCCACGCGTCCGAGTAGTGAAACACCGGCCCGCTCACGAGCCATATCGCAGTGATCGCGACCGCGCTGCCGAATGCGACCGGCGAGCCGGCCCAGGTGGTCACGCGCGACGCAAAACGTTCGAACGCACGGGTAACGGCGTGCCCGGCCGGCCCGGAACCGGCGCCGCGCTTGCACGCCGTGCCGCGACGGTCGCTCGGTGGTTCGTTGAGTTCGCGCATGAATGCCTCCCGGATCGATAGTCTGTTTGAATGTGCGCATGAGCCGCGTCGCCGCCCGCCGCGAACCGCACGCCAGCGGCCGCTCGGGGTTCGGTCCCGCGTGCGCGCCGTCGGGAGAAGCATCGCGCGTGCCCGCCCCGTACGCCCGTGCAGCGCCGGCTTTAGCGCGGTGCGTGCGTGTCCTCGTCGTCCGGGAAATAGCGCGTGTCGGTCAGTTGAGCGATGCCGTCGAGATCCGGAAAGATCGTCGCGATGCTCACGCCGACGCCGGCAAGCTCCTGCCGGATCGACGCGAACCGGGCGCCCGGCACGGCGATGCGCACGAGGCGGCCGGCGAGATCCGCGTCCTCGTCGAGCGGCACGAAGCGCCCGCCGCGCGCGTCATAACGGTGAATCGTGAACCAGCCGTCCTGCGCGGTGATCCTGGGCATGACGTGACGCGGCCGGAACACCTTGGTGCGCGTGACCTCCAGCGGCGCGCGCCGGTCCGCGGCGGTCGCGATGTCTTCGGCGTCGTGCGACAGGCACCACACCACGCCGTCGCCGCCCGATTCGCCCGCGCGCCTGACCGCGAACCACAGCGCGGCCAGCGCGTTGCCGGACCAGTCGAGCAGGCGCGTGCGCATCCCGTGCTGCTGCGCGAGCGCGAGCCAGTCGCATGCCTCGAGGTTCTGCCCGGGTTCGAGATGCGGCAGCGCGCGCCGCGTGAATTCATCGAGCATCCGCGCTTCGACGTCGGGCGACGCGTGCTGCCGCGCGATGCCCGGCGCGAGCGGCCAGCCGGCATTGCACTGGCCGCGAAAAAGCCGCAACGCCATCGTCTGCCGCTGCCCGCCGATCACGGTCATGTAGTCGGCGACGCTGTCGATCGAGCGGCCTGTGCTCTCGCGCTTACCGTCCATGCATCGCGCCTCCCGCCGTGCCTGCCCGTACACGCGGCCATCGGCTCGGCGCGCGTCCGACGTCGCCGCTTGCCGGATGCGGAACCACCGGTACGGTCGCCCGCGTATCGCCGTCTCGCATCGCGGTTCACGGCGTGCTGCCGTGCTCCTTCTGCCAGCGCTCCATCAACGCGATCTCGTCGCGCTGCGCGGCGACGATCCGGCTCGCGAGTTGCCGCAGCGTCGGATCCTTGCCGTATTTGAGTTCGACCTGCGCCATGTCGATCGCGCCCTGGTGATGCGGCGCCATGTGCGCGACGAAATCGCGGTCGGCGTCGCCCGTGTACGGCGCGCTTTCCATCGCTTCCATCATTTTTCGGTCGGCGCGCTTGAACGCCTGCGTGGACGTGTCGGGCACGCTGACCGGATTGGCCGGGCGCAACTGTGCGGCCGCGGGCAGCGCCGACGCGCACGCCGCGAGCAGCGCGCTGGCGGCACAACGGCGTATGGATGAACGGTTGAATGCACGCATGAGACGAATCCTCGACAAGAAAGTGAACGGTCCGCGTGCGTCATCCCCCTTTCGTTCGCACGCATTGAAACGGCTGAGGCCGCGCGACCCGCGTTACCGCCACCACGCACGCGCGTCGCCGGGCGCGACCAGCGTGCGAATGCGGCCATCGTTGCGCTCCGGTCAGCTTGCTCGTTGCTCGCGGATGCCGCGTGCAACCGCCGTGCCCGACGCACGCGGCGCGGCACGTGCCTTGCGCGGCAGCCCCGCATCGGCTCATCCCGAACCAAGGAGAAACGGCATGGCGACAGTGGCGGATTTCATCGTCCAGCGGCTGTACGACTGGGGCGTGCGCCGCATCTACGGCTACCCGGGCGACGGCATCAACGGCTTTTTCGGCGCGCTGAACCGCGCGGACGGCAAGATCGAATTCATCCAGGCGCGCCACGAGGAGATGGCGGCCTTCATGGCGTCCGCGCATGCAAAATTTACAGGCGAGCTCGGCGTATGCGTCGCGACCTCGGGCCCCGGCGCCACGCACCTCGTGACGGGCCTGTACGACGCGCGGCTCGACCACATGCCCGTGCTCGCGATCGTCGGCCAGCAGGCACGCGCGGCGCTCGGCGGCCACTATCAGCAGGAAGTGGATCTGCCGGCCCTTTACAAGGACGTTGCGGGCGCATTCGTTCAGCTTGCGACGGTACCGGGCCAGGTGCGGCACCTAGTCGACCGCGCGGTGCGCACCGCGCTCGGCGCGCGCACGGTCACCGCGCTCGTGCTGCCGAACGACCTGCAGGAGCTCGACTACGCGCCGCCGAAGCGCGCGCACGGCACCGTGCATTCAGGGGTCGGCTATACGGCGCCGAAAGTCGTCCCGTACGCGGACGACCTGCGGCGCGCGGCCGACGTGCTCAATGCGGGATCGAAAGTCGCGCTGCTGGTCGGCGCCGGCGCGCTGAAGGCGACCGACGAAGTCATCGCGGTGGCCGACCGGCTCGGCGCCGGCGCCGCGAAGGCGCTGCTCGGCAAGGCCGCGCTGCCGGACGACCTGCCGTGGGTCACCGGCTCGATCGGGCTACTCGGCACGAAGCCCAGCTACGAGCTGATGACCGAATGCGACACGCTGCTGGTCGTCGGCTCCGGCTTTCCGTATTCGGAGTTCCTGCCGAAGGAAGGCCAGGCGCGCGGCGTGCAGATCGACCTGAAGGCCGACATGCTGAGCCTGCGCTATCCGATGGAAGTCAATCTGGTCGGCGACAGCGCCGAGACGCTGCGCGCGCTGCTGCCGCTCCTGAACGAGCGGCGCGACACCGCATGGCGCGACCGGATCGCGAAATGGAACCGCGACTGGCGCGAGACGCTCGCCGCCCGCGCGGCCGCGAAGGCCAGCGCGGGCCGCGGTGTGAATCCGCAACGCGCGTTCACCGAGCTGTCGCCGCGCCTGCCCGACGACGCGATCCTGACGAGCGATTCGGGCTCCTGCGCGAACTGGTATGCGCGCGACCTGATGATGCGGCGCGGGATGATGGGATCGCTGTCCGGCGGCCTCGCGTCGATGGGCGCCGCGGTGCCTTACGCGATCGCCGCGAAGTTCGCGCACCCGGTGCGCCCGGTGATCGCGATGGTCGGCGACGGCGCGATGCAGATGAACAACATGGCCGAGCTGATCACGGTCGCGAAATACTGGCGCCAGTGGCCCGACCCGCGCTGGATCTGCATGGTGCTGAACAACGAGGACCTGAACCAGGTCACGTGGGAGCAGCGCGTGATGGAGGGCGACCCGAAGTTCGACGCGTCGCAGCAGATCCCGAACGTGCCGTACTACCGCTTCGCGACCCTCCTCGGCCTCAAGGGCATCTACGTCGACGATCCGGAACAGCTCGGCGCCGCGTGGGACGAAGCGCTCGCGTCCGACCGACCGGTCGTGCTCGAAGTGAAGAGCGACCCCGAGGTGCCGCCGCTGCCGCCGCACGTGACGCTGCAGCAGGCGAAGCATTTTGCCGAAACGCTGGCGAAAGGCGACCCGCGTGAAGCGAACGTGATCGTCGAGACCGCGCGGCAGGTGCTGTCGGCCGTGCTGCCCGGCAACGGCGAACACGGCGACAAGCGCGGCAAGGAAGGGAAAGGCGAATCGTAAGGCAAGCGCGCGGGACGGTGCTGGCCGATGTCGGCGTCGTCTCGCCCGTCGCCCGGCCGTGCGAGCACCGCCGAGCACCGCCGAGCACCGCCGAGCACCGCGGTTACGACGCCTGACTTGCGCGAGTGTGAGCGGGAAATCCCGCACATGCGCCGCGCCCTCACGTCGTATTCCTCGGATCGCAGCCCGACATCGTCACGCACGCCGAGTGGCCGTTCGAACAGCGCGTGCGCGTCGTCGTCGCGCCACTGTATCCGGTACACCTGCACGAGCCGGAAGCCGGCCGCGGAAAAGCGCGTTCGGCGACGTGAATGACCGCCCAATTTACAAGCCGGCTGTAACGCGCCGGCCGTCGTGCACGTCATCCCGCCCTTCCACAGCCGCATGCGTGCGAGCCGCGTGCGCATGAAATTTGCTCCGCCGCGAACGGCCGTCGTCATGCCGCCCAACCCGGCAAGGAGTCGCGTTGCCCGTTCCGCCGTTCCTGAAAACCCGTCATGCCGCATGGATCGCACCGGTCGCGTGGACGATCGTGCCGATCGTCGCGCGCGCGGCCGCCGCGCCTGCCGAGCCCGGCAATCCGTCCGCGCCGCTGCCGCTCGCGTACGTCGTGCACGCGGCCGGCCCTGCGGCGCAGCCGGTCTTCGTGCTCGGCTGGGCGCTGCTCGCGCTGTGCACGTTCGTCTGCGTCGCGATCGCGGTGCTGCTGCTGATCGCGCTGTTTCGCCGTCGCGCGCACGCGGGCGCCGGCCACGGCAGCGGGCTGACGATCGTGACCGTGGGCACCGCGATCTCGATCGTGCTGCTGTTCGGCGCGCTCGTCTACATGCTGCGGGTGCTGGGTGCCGTCGCGGCGCCGCCGCGTCCGCCCGCGCTGACGATCACCGTGACCGCGCAAGACTGGTGGTGGGCCGTGCGTTATCCGGACGATATTGACGGGGCCGGCTTCGTCACGGCGAACGAGATCCATATTCCGGTAGGCGAACCCATCGCAATCGAACTGAAGAGCGCCGACGTGATCCACGCGTTCTGGGTGCCGCAACTCGCCGGCAAGACGCAGACGATACCCGGCCAGACCAATCGCCAATGGCTGCAGGCCGACCGGCCGGGCGTCTATCGCGGGCAGTGCTCGCAATACTGCGGCGCGCAGCACGCGCACATGGCGTTCGAAGTCGTGGCCGAGCCGCCGGCCGCGTTCCGTGCGTGGCTCGCCGCGCAGCGCCAACCGGCTCCGGCCCCCGCGGCGAGCGCCGAACGCCGCGGCCAGCGCGTGTTCGCCGCGCGCTGCGCGGGCTGTCACGCGGTGCGCGGCACCGACGCGGCCGGCGACGCGGGCCCCGATCTCACGCACGTCGGCATGCGTCGGCTGCTCGCGGCCGGCACGCTCGACAACACGCCCGACAACCTGCACCGCTGGGTCGCGCATGCGCAGCAGATCAAGCCGCAGTCGCTGATGCCGTCGATCGCGCTCGCGCCGCGCGACGCCGACGATCTCGCCGCGTATCTCGCGACGCTGCACTGAATCGAGGATGCCGATGGCCATTGCCCGCGACACGCCGGCCCCGCTCAACCGCGTACCCGATCTCGGCGAAGCGCCGCCCGGTTCCGCGCACGAGCGCGCGCTGGCCGAGTTGTGGGAATCGGAACCCGGCTGGCGCGGCTGGCTCGGCACCGTCGATCACAAGCGCATCGGGCTGCGCTACATCGTCACCGCGTTCGCGTTCCTGCTGCTCGGCGGCGTGGAGGCGCTCGTGATGCGCATCCAGCTCGCACGACCGAACGCGACGCTGCTCACGCCCGCGCAATACGATTCGCTGTTCACGATGCACGGCGTCACGATGATCTTCCTGTACGCGCTGCCGGTGCTGTCGGGCTTCGCGAACTACCTGTGGCCGCTGATGCTCGGCTCGCGCGACATGGCGTTCCCGCGGCTGAACGCGTTCTCGTACTGGTCGTTCCTGTTCGCCGGGTTGTTCCTGTACGCGAGCTTTCCGCTCGGCGCGGTGCCGGACGGCGGCTGGTTCAACTACGTGCCGCTCACGTCGCTCGACTACAGCGCCGGCGCGAACATCGACATCTATGCGCTCGGGATGATCCTGCTCGGCATCTCGACGACCGGCGGCGCCGCGAACTTCGTCGTCACGCTGCTGCGGATGCGCGCGCACGGCATGTCGATCGACCGCGTGCCGATCATCGTGTGGGGCACGCTGACCGCGTCGGTCGCGAACCTGGTGGCGGTGCCGTCGGTGAGCCTCGCGTTCCTGCTGCTGTGGCTCGACCGCAATGCGGGCACGCACTTCTTCGACGTCGCGCATGGCGGCCGGCCGCTGTTGTGGCAGCACCTGTTCTGGATGTTCGCGCATCCGTGGGTGTACGTGGTCGTGCTGCCGGCGATGGGGATCGTGTCGGACGCGCTACCGACCTTCTGCCGGCGGCCGCTCGTCGCGTACGAGGCCGTCGCGGTATCGACGGTGGCGACGATGCTGATCGGCTTCGAGGTGTGGGTCCACCACATGTTCGCGACCGGTATCGCGCCGCTCGCGCTCGCGTTCTTCGGCGCCGCGAGCATGCTGATCTCGATCCCGAGCGCTGTCGCGGTGTTCGCGTGGATCGCGACGATCTGGACCGGCCGCCCCGTGTTTCGCACGCCGTTCCTGTATTTCGCGGGCTTCGTGCTGATGTTCGTGATCGGCGGCGTGTCGGGCGTGATGACGGCGGCCGTGCCGCTCGACTGGCAGCTCACCGATACGTACTTCGTCGTCGCGCACCTGCATTACGTACTGCTCGGCATCAACGTGTTCCCGGTGCTCGGCGGCGTCGCGTACTGGTTCCCGAAGTTCACCGGGCGGATGATGAACGAGCGGTTCGGCCGCTGGACCTTCTGGGTCGTGCTGATCGGCTTCAACCTCGGCTTCTTCCCGATGCACGTTTCCGGGTTGCTCGGAATGCCGCGCCGCATCTATACGTATCCATCTGGAATGGGCTGGGACACGTCGAACCTGCTGACGACGATCGGCTCGTTCGTGTTCGGGATCGGCATCGTGATGTTCGTCGTCAACGCGCTGGTGAGCGCACGGCGCGGCGTGCGCGCCGGCGACAATCCGTGGGGCGCGGCGGGCCTCGAGTGGTCGGTCGCGTCGCCGACGCCCGTGTACAACTTCGCGGTGCTGCCGCTCGTCGCGTCGCGGCATCCGCTGTGGGAAACGCGCGACGATCCGACGCGCACCAGCCTGCGGGTCGGCTACCGGCTCGCACACGGGCGCGAGGCGCTCGCGGTCACGCCGCTCGCCGCGGCGCCGAGCGCGATCCTGAAGATGCCCGACGACAGTTGCGTGCCGTTCGTGCTCGCGCTGCTGGCGACCGCCGTGTTCGCGGCGATGCTCGTGCGCTCGCCAACGCTCGTGTGCGTGGCCGCGGCCGGTTGCGCGGTCGCCACCGCCGTGTGGCTGTGGCCGCGCCGCGCGCTCGGGCAACGTGCTCACCTGCCCGCCCGCGCGAACACGCAGACGCCTGCCGCAGCCGCCGAACCGCCGTCGGCCGCGGTGCCGGCCGGCGCGCCGGCCGCCTGCATCGACCCGCTGCCTGTCGGCAGTTGCGGCGAACGCGCGGGCGGCTGGTGGGGCGTGCTCACGCTGATCGTGACCGAGGCCGGGCTGTTCGGCTATCTGCTGTTCTGCTATTTCTACCTGCAGTCGCAATGGTCCGCGCCGTGGCCGCCCGAAGGGATGCCGAAGATCGGGCTCGCGGCCGTCAACACGGTCGTGCTGCTGTCGAGCAGCGTGTTCGTGTGGCTCGCCGAGCGCGCGGTGCGGGCCGAGCGGCAGGCCCGCGCGGTCGCGATGCTCGTCGTCGCGCTGGTGCTCGGCACCGCGTTCGCGCTGGTCCAGCTTCACGAATGGCGCGACCATCCGTATGGCCCGACCGCGCACCTGTACGGCAGCCTCTATTTCACGATCACCGGGTTCCATCTCGCGCACGTCGTGGCCGGCCTCGCGATCCTCGCGCTGCTCGCGGGGTGGACGGCCGCCGGTTTCTTCAGCCGCGAGCGACGCGTCGCGCTGACGGTCGGCGGGCTCTACTGGCACTTCGTCGACATCGTGTGGCTGTTCATCTTCACCGCGCTGTACGTATCGCCGTTCTGGCTGAGGAGCACCGGATGAGCGACGCCCGACGCGCGTGGACCCCGCTGCTCGCGATCGCGGCCGGCATCGTCGGCGCGCCCGCGCTGTGGTTTGCGCAGATGCTCGTGTCCGAGACGCTCGCGTCCACCGCATGCTACCCGCTCGGCGTCGCGCAGGCCGCGCCGCGCTGGACGCACGTCGGCGTGTGGCTCGCACTGATCGCCGCGGGCGCGTTCGCACTGGCCGCGGCCTGCGCGACGTGGCTCGCGCGGGCGTGGCGGCACCGATATCGACGCGATGCCGATGCGCCCGCCGTGACGCGCGACGACAGTACGCGCTTTCTCGCGCGCTGCGGAATGCTCGCCGCGCTCGGCTTCGTGATCGGTCTCGTGTTCACGGGAATCGTCACGGCTTTCGTGGGGCCTTGCAGTCCATGGCGCTGATCTCGTTCGCTTCGTGCTGCGTGCCCGGCCGCCGTGCGGGTGTCGCGCTCGCGCTGTGTGTCATGCTCGGCGCGTGCGACATGCAGCCCGACGACAACGCAGCGGCAGCCGGCGATACGGGCGGCGGCGCGTCGGCGGCCGAAGCGCCCGAGCCCGCGTCGGGCTGGCGGTTCGTGCGGATTCACGCGTCGGCGGCCGATGCCGGTGCGTCGATGTCCGCTCGTGCGAGAGAGGATCCGCGGCTTTCACGCAAGCGGGAGGCGAGTGTCGCCAATTCGGCAGCGTCCGGCGCTTCCGCCCCGCCGCCGGACTCCGCTTCCGCGTCGACCGCCCGCCGCCCGGTCATTGCCGCGGCCGCCGCAAGCGCCGACGCCGCGACGATCGCGCGCGGCCGCTATCTCGCGCTGGCCGGCGATTGCGCCGCGTGCCACGACGCGGCCGACCATACGCCGTACGCGGGCGGCCAGCCGGTGAATTCGCCGTTCGGGCCGATCTATGCGCCGAACATCACGCCGGACCCGACGCACGGGATCGGCCACTACACGCTGCGCCAGTTCGACGACGCGTTGCGGCGCGGCGTGCGCGCGGACGGCAGCCGGCTGTATCCGGCGATGCCGTACCCGTCGCTCGCGCACCTGACCGACGACGACGTGCGCGCGCTGTACGCGTATTTCATGCGCGGCGTCGCGCCTTCCCCGAACGCGGCGAAGCTCACGCAACTGCCGTTTCCGTTCAACCAGCGCTGGGCCCTCGGGCTGTGGAGCCTCGCGTTCGCGAACCGCGACCGGTTCACGCCTCAGCCGTCGCAATCAGCGCAATGGAATCGCGGCGCCTATCTCGTGCAGGGGCTCGGCCATTGCGGCGCATGCCATACGCCGCGCGGGCCGGCCTACAACGAACGCGGCTACGACGAACGCAGCCCCGCGTTCCTGACCGGCGGTATCAACGATCACTGGTTCGCGCCGAACCTGACCGGCGCGGACCCGGACGGCCTCGGCCGCTGGTCGACCGACGACATCGCCGCGTTCCTGCGCAGCGGCCATGCGGCGCGCGGCTCGGTGTTCGGCGCGATGGCCCCGGTCGTCGGAGAAAGCACTGCATTGCTGACGGAGGACGATCGTCGGGCGATCGCCGTGTACCTCAAATCGTTGCCCGCGCAACCGACCGCCGCGACGAATCCGCTGGGCGTCGGCGTGCCGCGGTTGACGCCCGCCGGCCCGCGCCCGGAAGGCGGCCAGCAAGCGCCCGGGGCCGGTGTGTATGCGGGGTTCTGTGCACGTTGCCACGGTGCGGACGGCACGGGCGTGCGCGATCACGGGCCGGCGCTCGCGAGCAGTTCGGTCGTGCTGGCCGCCGATCCGACGAGCACGATCCGGATCGTCGTCGAAGGCGCTCGGCCGGCGCCGGGTGAAAACGGCCCCGTGCAGCGGATGCCGGCGATGCGCGGCACGTTGACGAGCGGAGAAATCGCGGCGGTGGTCAGTTACGTGCGCGGCGCGTGGGGGAATCGGGCGGCGCCGGTGTCGGAGCAGGATGTGAGGCGGTTGCGGCGAGCGATCCATCGGTAGTCGCGTGCCGCATGCAGGGCTTCCCGAACGATGCCGATCAGAGGCTCCGGCGCTACCGCTACCGGCTCGCAACGGCCTCGGCCTCCGGCGCCTGCCATCCTCCACCGAGCGCCTTGAACGCCGCGACCGCCGCACGCGCCGATTCGGTTCGGGCCTGCACGCGTTCGTCGGACGCGCGCAGCAAGCTTTCGTCGGCCTGCAACACTTCGATCAGGCTGACGACGCCTTTCTGGTAAGCCGCGAACGACGCGGCCCGCGCGCGGCCGAGCGAATCGACGCCGCTGGCCAGCACGGCCGCCTGTTCGTCGCGCTTGACGAGCGCAGAGAACGCATTTTCGACATCCTCGGTGGCGTGCAGCGCCGCGAGCCGATACGCGGCCAGCATTTCGGCTTCCTTTCCTTTGGCGTCGGCGATCTGCGCATTGATCCGGCCGAAGTCGAACAGGCGCCAGCGCAGGCCGAGCACGCCGGCCGCCTGGTTCGCGCCGCCGGCAAACAGGTTGCCCGCGCCCATCGTCGTCGCGCTGCCGAGCAATCCGCTCAGCGAAAACTTCGGGTAATACTCGGCAATCGCCACGCCGATGCGCGCGTTCGACGCCGCAAGCCGTCGCTCGGCGACCATCAGGTCGGGCCGCCGTCTGAGCAATTCGCCCGGCGTGCCCGTCGCCGCGATCCGCGGCGCCACCGGCACGTCGCCGCCATCGAGCAGTTCCGCGCGATGCGTGCCGGGCTGCGCGCCGAGCATCACGTCGAGCGCATTCATCGCCGTGTCCAGCGCCGCTTCGAGCACCGGCACCGTCGCACGAACCTGCGCGAGCGCACCTTCGGCCTGCCTGACCTGAAGCTCCGCCGCGAGCCCCTTCCCGTACAGCAGATTGATCGTCGACAACAGATCCTGCTCGGTCCGCACCTGATGCTGCGCGACCTTCAACCGGCCCTGCAACCCGCGAATCGTGATGTAGATGTCGGCCGTCTGCGCGGCGACGGCCAGGCGCGTGGCGACCGCCGCCGCTTCGGACGCCTGATAGTCGGCAAGGGCGGCTTGCCGCCCGCGGCGCAGCCCGCCGAACACATCCAGTTCCCAGCTCGCGTTGAAATCGGCTTCGTAGGCGCTCCCGTGACGGTCGAAACCGGGCGTCGAATTCAGGACACTCCCCAACGGCGTTTCGACCGACTGGTAGGCGCGCGCAGCCTGGCCCGTCACATTGCCAGACGGCAACAGCGCCGCATCGGCCGCCCCGAGCCCGGCACGCGCTTGCGTGACGCGGGCCGCGGCCTGCGCGAGATCGAGGTTCTGTGCAAGCGCGAGCGTGACGAACCGGGTCAACTGCGGATCGCCGAAGCCCGTCCACCACGTCGCGAGTTCGGCGTCGGCCGCCGCGCGCCGCTGCTCCACGGCGCTCTGGCCCTGGAAGCGCTGCGGCATGGCGACGTCCGGCCGCACGTAGTCGGGACCGACGGCGCATCCGGCAGACAGGAGCGCGGCGAGCAGCGCGGCAACGATGGGTTTCGGTAGCATGACGGTTTCAGTCAAGATCAGGTAGTGACTATAATACCAAATAGTCACTCGTTGTCCATCCCTGCCAGCCGCAACCCATGAAAGAAAACACCGCTTCCCCCGCGCCCGCACGCGGCCCGGCCGATCACGACGTGCGCGACCAGATCGTGGCCGCCGCCACCGAGCACTTCAGCCGGTACGGCTACGAGAAGACGACCGTGTCCGACCTCGCGAAGTCCATCGGCTTCTCGAAGGCCTATATCTACAAGTTCTTCGAGTCGAAACAGGCGATCGGCGAGATGATCTGCGCGAACTGCCTGCATGAAATCGAGACCGACGTGCGCGCCGCCGTCGCCGAAGCGGAACTGCCCACCGAAAAGCTGCGGCGCATGTTCAAGGTTTCTACCGAAGCGAGCCTGCGGCTGTTCTTCCGCGACCGCAAGCTGTACGACATCGCCGCGTCGGCCGCCACCGGCAACTGGCAGTCGGTGCAGGCCTATGAGGCCCGTGTGCAGAAGCTGCTGCAGGAGGTGCTGCAGGCGGGCAGGCAAAGCGGCGAGTTCGAGCGCAAGACGCCGCTGGACGAAACCGCGACGGCGATCTACCTCGTGATGCGGCCGTACCTGAATCCGCTGCTGCTGCAGTACAACCTCGACACGACCGACGCCGCGCCCGCGCAGTTGTCGAGCCTGGTGCTCCGCAGCCTCGCCCCATGAACCGACACTGTTTGTGACTATTGACTATTTTGGTCACTAGATACACAATGAAAGCCCCGATCACCTCGTCAGTGGGTCTTTCATGGTCCGGCGTCGCCTCGCTCTCCTTGCAGTCGCTTCCGCGCTGCCCCTCGCGCTAGCCGCCTGCAGCGGAAAAGCGCCTTCCGATCCGCGCACGGAAGCGCCGCTCGTGCGTACCGCCATCGTGCACGCAGCCGCGCCCGCATCGCGGTCGTTTACCGGCACCGTCGCCGCCCGCGTGCAGAGCGACCTCGGGTTCCGGGTGTCCGGCAAGGTGCTGGAGCGGCTCGTCGATACCGGGCAAACCGTCCGCCGCGGCCAGCCGCTGATGCGCATCGACCCCGTCGACCTGAAGCTCGCGGCGCGCGCACGCGATGAAGCGGTGGCCGCGGCACGGGCACGCGCGCGGCAGACCGCCGAAGACGAAGCGCGCTACCGCGACCTGCGCGGCACCGGCGCGATATCGGCATCGGCCTATGACCAGGTCAAGGCCGCGGCCGACGCCGCGAAAGCCCAGTTGAGCGCCGCCGAGGCCGACGCCGACGTCGCGCGCAATGCGACCGGCTACGCGGAACTGGTCGCGGACGGCGACGGCGTCGTGATGGAAACGCTCGCGGAGCCCGGCCAGGTCGTCAGCGCCGGCCAGCCGGTCGTGCGGCTCGCGCACGCCGGCAGCCGGGAAGCGGTGATCCAGCTGCCGGAAACGCTGCGCCCCGCGGTCGGATCCATCGCGCAGGCAGAGCTGTTCGGCAAGCCGGGCGCGAGTGTCCCCGCGACGCTGCGCCAGTTGTCCAACGCCGCGGATGCGCGAACGCGCACGTTCGAAGCGCGCTACGTGTTGCAGGGCGCGCTGGCCGCCGCACCGCTGGGCGCGACCGTCACGATCCGCATGCCGGACGACGCGCGCGCGGCGCCGCAAGCCGGCCTGCAGGTACCGATCGGCGCGCTGCTGGATGCAGGCAAAGGGCCCGGCGTGTGGGTCGTCTCGGGCGATCCGGCCAAGGTGGGATGGCGGCCCGTCACGGTCGAGCATCTGGACGACGACAGCGCACGCGTGTCCGGCGCACTGAAGCAAGGCGAGCGGGTCGTCGCGCTCGGCGCGCAGTTGCTGCGCGACGGCGAAGCGGTTCGCGTGGCCGCCACGACCGCACACGAAGGAGCACGGCCGTGAGCGAACGCCGCTTCAACCTGTCGGCGCTCGCGGTGCGCGAGCGCGCGATCACGCTGTTCCTGATCTGCCTGATTTCGCTCGCGGGGCTCGTATCGTTCTTCAAGCTGGGGCGCGCGGAAGACCCTGCCTTCACCGTCAAGGTGATGACCATCGTCACCGCATGGCCGGGCGCGACCGCGCAGGAAATGCACGACCAGGTGGCCGAAAAGATCGAAAAGCGATTGCAGGCGTTGCGCTGGTACGACCGCACCGAAACCTACACGCGCCCCGGCCTCGCGTTCACGACGCTGACGTTGCTCGACAGCACGCCGCCGTCCGAGGTGCAGGAGCAGTTCTATCAGGCGCGCAAGAAAATCGGCGACGTCGCGAACGATCTGCCGGCCGGCGTGATCGGCCCGCTGGTCAACGACGAATACGCGGACGTCACGTTCGCGCTGTTCGCGCTGAAGGCCAAGGGCGAACCGCAGCGCCTGCTGGTTCGCGATGCGGAGACGCAGCGCCAGCGGCTGCTGCATGTGCCGGGCGTGAAGAAGGTCGACATCATCGGCGAACAGGCGGAGCGCATCTACGTGCAGCTGTCGCACGACCGGCTCGCGACGCTCGGCGTGAGCCCGCAGGACGTATTCGCCGCGCTCAATGGCCAGAACGCACTGACGCCGGCCGGCTCCGTCGAGACGCGCGGGCCGGAGATCTTCATTCGCATGGACGGCGCGTTCGACAAGCTGCAGAAGATTCGCGACACGCCGATCGTCGCGCAGGGCCGCACGTTGAAACTGTCGGACATCGCCACCGTCGAGCGCGGCTACGAAGACCCGTCCACCTTCATGATCCGCAACAACGGCGAACCCGCGCTGCTGCTCGGCGTCGTGATGCGCGACGGCTGGAACGGGCTCGACCTCGGCCGCGCGCTGGACCGGGAAGTCGGCGCGATCAACGCGGAGTTGCCGCTCGGCATGAGCCTGACCAAGGTCACCGACCAGTCCGTGAACATCAGCTCGGCCGTCGACGAGTTCATGGTCAAGTTCTTCGCCGCGCTGCTCGTCGTGATGCTGGTGAGCTTCGTCAGCATGGGCTGGCGCGTCGGCCTCGTCGTCGCCGCGGCCGTGCCGCTGACGCTCGCCGTGGTGTTCGTCGTGATGGCCGCCACCGGCAAGAACTTCGATCGCATCACGCTCGGTTCGCTGATCCTCGCGCTCGGTCTGCTCGTCGACGACGCGATCATCGCGATCGAAATGATGGTCGTGAAGATGGAGGAAGGCTACGACCGTGTGGCCGCGTCGGCTTACGCGTGGAGCCATACGGCCGCGCCGATGCTGGCCGGCACGCTGGTCACCGCGGTCGGCTTCATGCCGAACGGCTTCGCGCGCTCGACCGCCGGCGAATACACGAGCAACATGTTCTGGATCGTCGGGATCGCGCTGATCGCATCGTGGGTCGTCGCCGTCGCGTTCACGCCGTACCTCGGCGTGAAGATGCTGCCGAACCTCAAGAAGTTCGAAGGCGGTCACGATGCGATCTACGACACGCCGCGCTACAACCGTTTCCGACAGGTGCTGACGCGCGTGATTGCGCGCAAATGGCTGGTTGCGGCGTCCGTCGTCGGCCTGTTCGTACTCGCCATTCTCGGCATGGCCGTCGTCAAGAAGCAGTTCTTCCCGATCTCCGATCGCCCCGAGGTCCTCGTCGAGGTGCAGATGCCGTACGGCACGTCGATTTCGCAAACGAGCGCGGCCACGTCGAAGGTCGAAGCGTGGCTCGCGAAGCAGAAGGAAGCGAGGATCGTCACCGCGTACGTCGGCCAGGGCGCGCCGCGCTTTTATCTGGCGATGGGGCCGGAGCTGCCCGATCCGTCGTTCGCGAAGATCGTCGTGCGCACCGACAGCCAGGACGAGCGCGACGCATTGAAGGCACGCCTGCGGCGGGCGATCGCCGACGGCCTCGCGCCCGACGCGCGCGTGCGTGTGACGCAGCTCGTGTTCGGCCCGTATTCGCCGTTCCCGGTCGCGTATCGGGTCACGGGATCCGATCCGGACACGCTGCGCGGCATCGCGGCCGACGTCGAGCGCGTGATGGCCGGCAGCCCGATGATGCGCACGGTCAATGCCGATTGGGGCACGCGCGCGCCGGCGCTGCATTTCACGTTGGAGCAGGACCGCCTGCAGGCCGTCGGGTTGACGTCCAGCGCGGTCGCGCAGCAGCTGCAGTTTCTGTTGACCGGGGTACCCGTCACCGAAGTGCGCGAGGATATCCGGACCGTGCAGGTGGTCGCGCGCTCGGGCGGCGATGCACGGCTCGACCCGGCGCGGCTCGACGACTTCACGCTCGCCGGCGCGAACGGGCAGCGCATTCCGCTGTCGCAGGTCGGCAAGGTCGACGTGCGCATGGAAGAGCCGATCATGCGCTGGCGCGATCGCGTGCCGACGCTCACGGTGCGCGGCGACATCGCCGACGGCCTGCAGCCGCCGGACGTGTCGGCCGCGATCACGAAGCAGCTTCAGCCGATCATCGCCGCGCTGCCGAGCGGCTATCGAATCGAGGAAGCCGGCTCGATCGAGGAATCGGGCAAGGCCACGAAGGCGATGCTGCCGCTGTTCCCGATCATGCTGGCGGTGACGCTGATCATCATCATCTTCCAGGTGCGCTCGATCTCCGCGATGGTGATGGTGTTCCTGACGAGCCCGCTCGGCCTGATCGGCGTGGTGCCGACGCTGATCCTGTTCCGGCAGCCGTTCGGCATCAATGCGCTGGTGGGCCTCATCGCGCTGTCGGGGATCCTGATGCGCAACACGCTGATCCTGATCGGCCAGATTCACCAGAACGAACAGGCTGGGCTGGATCCGTTCCACGCGGTCGTCGAGGCGACCGTGCAGCGGGCGCGCCCGGTGATCCTCACCGCGATGGCGGCCGTGCTCGCGTTCATACCGCTCACGCATTCGGTGTTCTGGGGCACGCTCGCGTACACGCTGATTGGCGGCACGTTCGCCGGGACGATCCTCACGTTGATGTTCCTGCCGGCGATGTACGCAATCTGGTTCAGGATCCGGCCCGGTCATTCCGCCACCGCCCGCCACGGCGGCCATGAACCGGCGGCGCCCGCCACGACCGCACTTCAGCCCGCGCTGGATGCGCGCGATTGATATTCTCCATTCCCCGTATCGAAGGAAGCAGCCATGTCGAATTCCACCGTTGTCGTCGTGACCGGCGTGTCGTCGGGCATCGGGCGCGTCGCCGCAGAACGATTCGCCGGACGCGGCTGCCGCGTGTTCGGCACCGTGCGCAGCATCGCGCGAACGGCGCCCGTTGCCGGTGTCGAGCTGATCGAGATGGACGTGCGTGACGACGCGTCCGTTCGATCCGGCATCCGGACGATCATCGACCGCGCCGCGCGTATCGACGTACTCGTAAACAATGCGGGCATGAGCCTGATCGGCGCGGTCGAGGAGACGTCGGTGGACGAAGCCGAGGCGTTGTTCGACACCAATGTATTCGGCATCCTGCGTACGACCCGTGCGGTACTTCCGCACATGCGGGCGCAACGGCGCGGCCGGATCGTCAATGTCAGCTCGGTGCTCGGCTTTCTGCCGGCGCCGTACATGGGGCTTTATTCGGCGTCCAAACATGCGGTGGAAGGTTTGACCGAATCGCTCGATCACGAGCTGCGCCAGTTCGGCATTCGCGCGACGCTGGTCGAGCCGTCGTTTACGCGGACCAACCTGGACGTCAACGCGCCGCAGGCGAGCGCGCCGATCGCCGATTACGACCGCGAGCGCACGCTCGCCGCGCGCGCCGTCGGCGACAGCGTGAAAGCCGCGCCGCACCCCGAGGGCGTGGCCGCCACCGTCGTCGACGCGGCGCTCGGCGCATGGCGGATGCGGCGTACGCCCAACGGCGAGGCGTCGCTGCTGCGCAGGTTGCGGCGCTTCATGCCGGCCGGCCCGGTCGATGCGAGCCTGCGGAAAAAATTCCGTCTCGCGTGACGCGGCCGGCCGCCGAAACGTCCGTGGACGAGGCACCCGCCAGGGAAATCGGCATCATCGGAACCGGCTTGCGTACCGGCTGAGGGCGGTAGCCGGAACGCCGGGGCGCCTCGCGATGACGGCCGCCGGGGACGAAAGCGATGCGAAGCAAGCCGCGACGCCGACACTCACCGCTGCAACACCGCCACCGCCTTGATCTCGACGATAGAGCCGGGTGCGCCGCCCAGCATGTGCGCGCCGACCGCCGTCCACGCCGGCTTCGGATGCGCGCGGAGGTAGCGGTCGCGCACCTGCATGAACAGCGGCAGGTCGCGCATGTCGGTGTGGAAGGTCGTGAGATCCACGACGTCGTCGAGCGACGCACCGCCCGCTTCGAGCACGCGCTTCAGGTTCTCGAACGCCTGCACGATCTGTGCTTCACGGCCTTCGACCAGTTGCATCGCCGCGTCGCGGCCGATCTGGCCGGACACGTACAACGTATCGCCCACCTTGACCGCCGGCGCATAGCCGATTTTTTCGTACACGGCTTCCATGCCGGCCGGAACGATCGCTTCGCGTTTTTGCATGAGTGTCTCCGTGGCCGGACTCGCAGCGCCGGCCGATTGTTCGTGTGAGGATCGGTGCGCGCGCCGCTCAACCCGTATCGCCGCCCGCCACCGGCAGCACCGTCCCGGTGATATAGCTCGCTTCATCGGACGCGAGAAACAGAATCGGCGCGATCTGTTCGTCGAGCGTGCCGTAGCGCTTGAAGTACGTCGAGTCGGTCACCTGCCGCACCGCTTCCCCCATCCACGCCTGTTCCTGCTCGGTGTCGCCGGCCGCATTGCGCGGCACGCGGCGCGGCGGTGCGCTGGTGCCACCCGGCGCGGTGGCGACGACGCGGATGTTGTGTTCCGCGTACTCCATCGCGAGCGCCGACGTCAGCGCGTTTACACCGCCCTTCGCGGCCGAATACGGCACGCGGCGAATCCCGCGCGTCGCGTTCGACGAGATGTTGACGATCGTGCCGCCGCCACGCGCGATCAGGTGCGGCAGCACGGCATGGCAGGTATAGAGCGTCGGCATCAGCGAACGGCGGATTTCCGCGTCGATCTGCGCGGGCTCGAACTCGGCGAACGGCCGCATGCGAATCGCGCCGCCGACGCCGTTGATCAGGATGTCGACGCCGCCGAACGTCCGCACCGCGTGCGCAATCGCCGCATGCGCGCCTTCGTACGTTTCGAGATCGGTGACGAAGCCTGCCGTGTCGCTCCCCCTCGCTTCGGCCGCCACCTCGGCGACGAAATCCGCGCGATCGACGAACAGCACCCTGCCGCCCTCGGCCGCCGCGCGCAGCGCGACGCCGCGGCCGATGCCCTGCGCCGCGCCGGTGACGACGACGACCTTGCCGGAGAATCGTTGCATGGTCATGCCGCCTTTGCCGTGACGTTGGGGGTGAACTTCTCGTAGTGGAAGCTGTTCGGCTTCACGCCCGCGTCGTCGAAGTACTGGCGCACCGCATCGACCATCGGCGGCGGGCCGCACAGATACACGTCGACGTCGCCGTCGTTCAGCGCGTCGGCCGGGATGTGCTGCGTGACCCAGCCCTTGCGCGGATGGTTCGACGCGGCGTCCGCGACGACGGTGGCAAAGCTGAAGTTCGGCAGCTTCGCCGCAACCGCCTCGATCGCGTCGACCAGCACGAGATCGAGATCGCGCGTCACGCCGTAGACGAGGTGCACCTTCTGCTGCGACCCGCTGCGCGCGAGCACGTCGAGCATCGACAGGAACGGCGCGAGGCCCGTGCCGCCGGCGAGGAACAGCAGCGGCCGCTGCACGTCGCGCAGGTAGAAGCTGCCGAGCGGCCCGTTCAGTTCGAGCGTGTCGCCGGGTTTCGCCGATTCGAGCCACGTGCTCATCACGCCGCCCGGAATCTTCTTGATCAGGAATCCGACCTTCGTATCGCCCGGCGCGGACGAGAATGAATACGAACGATGCTGGCCGGTGCCCGGCACGCCGATGTTCACGTACTGGCCCGGCAGGAACGCCGGTGCGCTCGCGCCGACATCGAGCTCGAGCACGACGGCCGCATCGTTGTGCTGCTCGACCTTCGTGACCGTCGCGGCGAAGCTGCTCTGCCCGGTCTTGCACGCGACCGACGACGTCGGCACCGCGATCACGCAGTCGCTTTGCGGCACCATCTGGCACGTCAGCACGAGGCCACCGTCCTTTTCGTCATCGGTGAGCGCATCGTCGATGTAGTCGTCGCCGAGGTCGTAGCGGCCGCTTTCGGCGCGGCACTTGCAGGTGCCGCACACGCCGTCGGAACAATCCATCGGCAGGTTGATCTTCGCGCGGAAAGCCGCATCGAGCACCTTCTCGCCGGCCTTGCAGTCGATGAAGCGGGTTACCCCGTCCTCGAAATTCAATGCAATCTTGTAGCTGGACATCGCGTCACCTCCACTTCCTTTCATGGCAAACAACGGGCGTCAGACGTGATAGACGTCGAGCACCTGCCGGATGTAGTCGTTCTTCAGCACGATCTTCTTGTGCGAGATCAGCAGCGCGTCGCCCGCCTGCCGCAGCGTGACGAACACCGTGCCGAAGAAGTGGTCGGTGACGCGGTAGCGGTGATTCAGCGTATGAAAGTTGTAGCGCACGTCGACCTCGCCGTCGCGTTCGGCCAGCACCTCGACGTTCGTCACGTTGTGGCTGGTGCGCGGTTCAGGCGTCGATGCGCCGCTGCGCTCGGTCTTGATCCGGAACACGCGATCCTCGAGCCCGCCGCGATCCGGGTAGTACATCAGCGAAATCTGGCGCTGCGGATCGTCGGTCGGCCGATCGTCGTCGTCCCACGCGGGCATCCAGTACGTGACGTCCTCCGTGTAGCAGGTCAGCCATGCGTCCCACTCGCGATCGTCGAGCAGACGCGCCTCGCGATACAGCGTCGCGCAAATCGTCCGGTAATCGAAGCTCATGCCGCCACCTCCCCGCGTTCCTTCTTCAGCGCATCGCGCATCACGTGCACCCAGTGTTCGTGCTGGCACACGAACAGCCCTTCGTCCTCGCTGCGCTCGCCCGAAATGCGCGGGTTCAGCCCCATCTTCCTCGCGTTCTCGTCGGGCCCGTCGATCCACAGCGGCGCACCGCGCGACAGGTCGTTCCACATCGCCGTGATGCCCGCATAGCCGGCCTGGCACGCGCGGAATTCCTCGAGATCGTCGGCCGTGCCCATGCCGGTCACGTTGAAGAAATCCTCGTACTGGCGGATGCGCGTCGTGCGGTCGGCTTCGCTCTCGCCCTTCGGCGCGAAGCAGAAGATGCTGACTTCGGTCTTGTCGACCGCGAGCGGACGCACCACGCGGATCTGCGTGCTGAACTGGTCCATCAGGAACACGTTCGGATACACGCACAGGTTGCGCGTCTGGTTCACGATGAAATCGGCCTGCACGTCGCCGACGCGCGCACGGATCTCGTCGCGGTGCCGGTACACGGGCCGCACTTCCGGGTTCATCGTCTTGGTCCACAGCAGGATGTGGCCGTGGTCGAAGCCGTACACGCCCGCGACCGACTTGCTCCAGCTGTTCGCGTCGACCGCCTTGGTGCCCTCTTCCTTGCGGCGGCCCATCGTCGCCGCATAGTTCCAGTGCACGGTGCTGACGTGATAGCCGTCGCAGCCGTTCTCCATCTGCATCTTCCAGTTGCCTTCGTAGATGTAGGACGAGTTGCCGCGCAGCACTTCGAGACCGTTCGGCGCCTGATCGACGATCTGGTCGATGATCACGCGCGCTTCGCCGAGGTAGTCCTCGAGCGGCAGCACGTCGGCGTTGAGGCTGCCGAACAGGAAGCCGCGATAGTTCGCGAAGCGCGCGACCTTCTTCAGGTCGTGCGAGCCGTGCGTGTTGAACTGCACCGGATACTCGGTCGTTTTCTCGTCCTTCACCTTCAGTAGCTTGCCGGTGTTCGAGAAGGTCCAGCCGTGGAACGGGCACGTGAAGCTGCCCTTGTTGCCGTGCTTGCGGCGGCACAGCATCGCGCCCTTGTGCGCACACGCATTGATCACCGCATGCAGCTCGCCGGTCTTGTCGCGCGTGATGACGATCGGCTGGCGGCCGATCCACGTCGTGTAGTAATCGTTGTTGTCGGGAATCTGGCTTTCGTGCGCCAGATACACCCAGTTGCCCTCGAAGATATGCTTCATCTCGAGCTCGTACAGCGCCGCGTTCGTGAAGATGTCGCGGCGGCAGCGGAAAATGCCGGCCTCCTTGTCATCCTGCACGGCGGTTTCGAGCAGGTGATCCAGTTCGTTCGCAGGGTTGATCGTGACGGACATGATGGCTCCTTCCATGCGCGTGCCGCGTCCTGCAAGCACGCTCGCATCGGTATCGGTTGAGTCTCGGGGAACCGGCCGGCAGCGTCGGCGCACGCGCGCCGCCGTGCCGTCGGGCGGGTTATGCCGTGGCGGACGCGCGCAGGCGTTCGACGATCTGGTTGTCCTTGCCCTGTACGAGCGGCGTCAGCACGAAGTCGAATTCGATGTCCTGGTACGCGTCGGCCTTGAGCCCGAGCGCCGTGCCGCCGGTCTTCTGCGTGACGGGCGGAATCAATTCCTCGCGCGTCGCATACGCGAAGTCGTCCCAGATCAGCGGATCGCCGTCGATGTTGAACTGCGTCGTGAGCTTGCGGTGGTCGTCGCTCGTCACGAAGAAGTGCACGTGCGCGGGACGGTTGCCGTGACGGCCGAGACGGTTCAACAGTTGCTGCGTCGCGCCCTGCGGCGGGCAGCCGTAGCCGACCGGCATCAGCGTGCGGAATTCGTATTTGCCGTCCGCGCCCGTCCTCACCGCGCCGCGCAGGTTGAAGTCGGTCTGCGCGCCGGTCGGATCGAAGTGCGAATAGAAGCCGTGCGAATTCGCATGCCAGCATTCGACCAGCGCGCCAGCCACCGGCTTGCCGTCGAGATCCTTCACCGTGCCGTGGATCACGAGCGGGCCCGCGCCGTCGTCCGCGTCGAGGTCGATCTTCGCGACGCCGTCGCGCACCGGAGCGCCCGCCACGTACAGCGGCCCCTCGATCGTGCGCGGCGTGCCGCCGTCGAGGCCGATCGCCTCGTCCTCGGCATCCATCCGGATGTCGAGATACTTCTCGAGACCGAGGCCGGCCGCGAGCAGCGCCGCTTCGCCATCCTGACCAAGCTTGTTCAGGTAGTTCACGCCGGCCCACACTTCGTCCGGCGTGATGTCGAGATCGTCGATCGCCTTGAACAGGTCGCCGAGCAGGCGCAGCACGATCTGCTGCGTACGTGCGTCGCCCTTCGAGCCGTTTCCGCCGCTCCCGCTCGCGTTCGATGCGGCCTTCAGCAGATCCTGCACTTCGTTCGTGTCGAAAACCTTGACGCTCATGATGCTGTCTCCATGTGTATTGGGGGATGACGGTCTTTGCCTGACTCGATTACCGCACGACTTTCGTCAGCCCGTCGCGGGTGAAGCGCCTGACCTTGTCCTCGTCGAGCGCGATGCCGAGACCGGGGCCGTCCGGCACGGTCAGTTCGAAGTCGCTGTAATCCAGCGGCTGCGTCAGGATTTCCTCGGTGATCAACAGCGGACCGAACAGTTCGGTGCCCCACTGCAGGTTCGCGACGCTCGCGAACAGGTGCGCGGACGCCACCGTGCCGAACGCGCCTTCGAGCATCGTGCCGCCGTACAGCTCGATGCCGGCCGCGTCCGCGATCGCCGCGACGCGTTGCGCGGCGAACAGGCCGCCACTCTGTTCGATCTTGATCGCGAACACGTCGGCGCCGTGATGCTTCGCGATCTCGAATGCGCTGTCCGGGCCTTGCAGGATTTCGTCGGCCATCAGCGCGACCGGGAAGCGGCGCATCAGGCGCGCGAGCGCCGCGGCCGACGCGACGGGCTGCTCGACCAGTTCGCAGCCCGCATCGGCGAGCGCCGGGATCGCGCGCGTGGCCTGCGTTTCGCTCCACGCCATGTTCACGTCGACGCGCACCGACGCGCGCTCGCCGAGCGCCTGCTTGATCTCGGCCACGTGGCGGATATCCGTTTCCGGCGCTCTCGCGCCGATCTTCAGCTTGAATACGTTGTGGCGGCGCAGGTCGAGCATCCGCTCGGCTTCGGCGATGTCAATGGCCGTATCGCCCGACGCGAGCGTCCATGCAACCGGCAGGCGGTCGCGACGGCGGCCGCCGAGCAGTTCGCTGACCGGCACGCCGAGACGCTTGCCGTGCGCGTCGAGCAGCGCGGTTTCGAGCGCGCTCTTCGCGAAGTGATTGACCTTCGCGAGCTTGCCGACATGCGCCATCAGCGCCTGGACGCGCGTCGCGTCACGGCCGACGATCGCCGGCGCGAGGTACGCGTCGATCGCGAGCTTCATCGCTTCCGGGCTTTCCGGGCCGTAGGCCATTCCGGCGATCGTCGTGCCTTCGCCGATACCGGTCACGCCGTCGCTGCAGAACACTTTCACGAGCATCAGCGTCTGGCCGTGCATCGTGGCCACCGACAGCTTGTGCGGGCGGATCGTCGGCAGATCGACGAGGCGGGTTTCGATGCGTTCGATGGTCGCGGAGGACATGGGGTGCGCTGCGTGGGGGTGGTTCATGGGACGGATTTATACGCGGCGGGGAAACGGGGCGTCCAATACTTTTAGGCGGGATTTTCGATACCTGGCAGGTATTGAAACCGCACTGGCGGCGCGAAATATGGCGGTGCGCCATACCTGTTTTGGATAGGTATGCTGGCTGGGAGGCTTGCTGGCGCGCGGTCGCGCGGGCTCGGGGTGGTGTTTGAGCGGAAGCTTATTGCTACTGCTTTTGGCAGCCGGAAAGCCCGCTGAAACCGGTGGCCTGTCGAGGCGATCAGGGTTTTCCTGATGGGAAAAAGGGTGGGGCTGGTCGCCCGGTCTTCAGCTTCGGTGTCGGTTGCTGCGAATGATCGGAAGGAAGTGGGTAGGCGGATATCGACGTTCTTGAACGCCCTCGTCGTCTGTCAGAAGCCGACGGGCGCTATCGCCCAGAAAGCGACCTTCGTTCGCGGCCTAGATGCCACCGTGCGCGGCAATGAACATGGCGACGGCCGACCGGCAATAGGACTCGATTTCGTCGTCGTCCTCTGCGCGCGCCTCATCGAAGCGCGCGACAAGCAGAAGATCGGATCCTTTGAAAAGCGCGGCAAACAAGCGGGCGGACCGGTGAGCATCGGGCACGTTCAGAATCGCTTTCGCGTGCAACTGACGCAACACCGCCTCGATTTGAGCGATGACACGGGCCGGCCCGGCTTCGTAATGAAGCTTGCTCAACGACCTTTGATTCGTCTTGTCGGCCAAAACCATGGCTTCGACACTGCGGACGTCCGGGCTCAACAGCGTGCGAAGCAGCGATGATCCCACCGCCATGAGCTGATCTTCGACCGAACCGTCGACGCCTTCGGAAAGGGTCTGCGGTGCGAATTGATCGCAACGAGCCACCATGGCCGCGCTGAACAGCGCCTCCTTGTTCTCGAAGTGCCGATAGATGCTGAGCTTGGATATCTTCGCCCGCTGGGCGACCTTGTCCATGGTCGTCGCTTGAAAACCCAATTCCACAAAGAGTTCGGACGCGGCGTCGACTATCGTTTGGCGAAGCGCTTCGTTCGCCGGCCGGCCGCGGCGGCCCGGGTTGTTTTCGGTCACGACAATTCCAGTACTTGACAGTATTCAAATTCCAGCATTACGATACCACGCAGTATCACAAATGTGCAAGCCAATGGGGTCGGCTTCGCGTATCGCTGGACGATATTGCGCATCAGCCCGCCCCCTCCATCCACGACACGGAGCCCATCACCATGAACGACGTCATCATCATCGGCGGCAGCTTTGCCGGCCTCGCCGCCGCCCTGCAGCTCGGTCGGGCCCGCCGCTCGGTCACCGTGCTCGATACCGGCCGGCCGCGCAACCGCTTTGCCGGCCATTCGCATGGCCTGCTCGGCCACGATCACAAGCCGCCGCTGGACATCCTGGTCGAGGCGCGACGGCAACTGGCGCGCTATCCGACGATCAGGCTGGTCAATGCCCGGGCGGAGAGCGTGTCCGGCGCGATCGACGATTTCCGTGTCGTCACGGACGATAACGAAATCCTGACGGCGCGCCGCCTGATCCTGAGCTATGGCGTCGCCGATCAGATGCCCGATGTTCCGGGCTTCGCGGAAAGCTGGGGCACGTCCATCGTACCCTGCCCCTATTGCGACGGCTTTGAAGCCGCCGGCCAGCATTGGGGGCTCGTTTGGTCCGGCCCGCAGTCGCACCAGTCTGTCAGGCTGTTCCGCGACTGGACCGACAAATTGACCGTCTTCGCCGATGGTCACGACATCGCGCCGGATATCCAGGCCGATCTGGCCCGCCGCAACATCCCTGTCGTCGATGGCCGGATCGTGGAGATCGCCCATCGCAATGGCCATATCACCACCGTCAATCTCGATACCCGCCGCCATGTCGCGGTCGACATCCTGTTCGCCCAGCCGCGCAACAAGCCGTCCGCAAGCCTGCATGAATCGCTGGGCCTCGCCACGGTCGATACGCCCACCGGCATCGTCCTCGAGGTCGACGCGCGCCGCCAAACCAGCATGCCCGGTATCTACGCCGCCGGCGACCTCGCCACGCCATTCTTGCCCTCGGTCACCCAGGCATCGTCGCAGGGCGCGATGGCGGGTATCTTCGCCCAACAATCGATGCTGGTTTGAGCACGCGGATTCCGTTCTCCGGCTGCATCGACCCTTTCGAAGCGACTGGCGTGGATCGGCGAGGTGAAGGACGGATTCGTCCAGTTTGACGGAATGGCAGGAGCGGTTGGTGTGCGTCGCGTTCCGGCGGCAGGCGGCGCCGGTCTCGACGCCTGAGACGATCACGCGCAAGTCTGGCGCCTTGTTGCTGGTGGAGGTGGCCTGGCTCGAGAAAAGCCGAGCATGGGCCTTGGCGCCGCTTTGCGCGCCGAGCCTTCGGATACGGCGCACGTCGCGCCGCACCCGCTCTACCTGCCGCGTCATCGGCCGGCACGCCGCAACAATCCACCCACCGACTGTCCAGTTTCCGTACACCGAATCGCGAACGCTCTCCAAACCATGCGCGCGCCGCGCGTGGGAAGAAACCCGGATAGCCCCGCTTCCCCACACCGGCCTACCCTCGCGCGCACGCCGGTCGACGCCAGGCAACACCCGATCCGGCGATCCGAATTTCCCCAGGAGCGCACATGGATAGCAGCAGGAACCCCGCCCTCTTCGACGCCGACATCTGGCGCGGCAGGATCTTCACCGGACGCTGGCACGCGAGCCCGCACGCGGCCGACGTGATCGAACCGGCGACCGGCAACACGCTCGGCCGCATCGGTCTCGCGGACAGCGCGGCCATCGCCGACGCATCGGCCGCCGCACATCGCGCACAGCCCGCGTGGTTCGCCCTACCCTACGACGACCGCGCGGCGGTCCTGCGCCGCGCGGCGGCCGTCGCCGAAACGCACTTCGACGCGATCGTCGACTGGCTCGTGCGCGAAAGCGGCTCGACCCGCGCGAAGGCGTCGTTCGAAACGTCGGTCACGATCAAGGCGCTGCACGAAGCGGCCGGACTGCCGTCGCGCGCGGCCGGCGAAGTGCTGCCGTCGACGGCCGGCCGGCTGTCGCTCGCGCGCCGCCGCCCGCGCGGGGTGGTCGGCGTGATCTCGCCGTTCAATTTCCCACTGTACCTCGCGATACGCGCGGTCGCGCCGGCGCTCGCGCTCGGCAACGCGGTCGTGCTGAAGCCCGATCCGCGCACCGCCGTGTGCGGCGGCATCGCGATCGCCCGCGTGTTCGAGCTCGCCGGCTTGCCCGAAGGCGTGCTGCACGTGCTGCCCGGCGACGGCGCGGCCGGCGCGGCGCTGGTCGCCGATCCGCACGTCGCGATGATCCAGTTCACGGGTTCCACCGCGGCCGGGCGCAAGGTCGGCGAAGCGGCGGGCCGCCATCTGAAGAAGGTATCGCTCGAACTCGGCGGCAAGAACTCGCTGATCGTGCTCGACGATGCCGACCTCGATCGCGCGGTCGCGAACACCGCGTGGGGCGCGTATCTGCATCAAGGCCAGATCTGCATGGCGACCGGCCGCGTGCTCGTGCAGCGCGCGATTCACGACCGCTTCGTCGCGAAGCTCGTCGAAAAGGCGCAAAGCCTGCGCGTGGGCGACCCGGCCACCGGCGACGTCGGCCTGGGCCCGCTGATCAACGCCGCGCAGCGCGACCATGCGGCGAGCGTGGTCGACGCGGCCCGCCGCGCGGGCGCGCGTGTCGAGACGGGCGGCGGCCATCGCGGCCTGTTCTTCGAGCCGACCGTGCTGAGCGGCGTCGCGCCGGGCAATCCGGCATTCGACGAGGAAATCTTCGGGCCGGTCGCGATCGTCGTGCCGTTCGATACCGACGAGGACGCGATCGCACTCGCCAATCAAACCGAATACGGGCTGTCGATGGCGATCCTGTCGGCCGACGTCGGCCGCGCGCTGCGGATCGGCGAGCGGTTGAACACCGGGCTGCTGCACATCAACGACCAGACGGTCAACGACGAAGCGATCAACCCGTTCGGCGGCGTCGGCGCATCGGGCAATGGCTCGAGCATCGGCGGTGCGGCAAACTGGGAGGAATTCACGCAGTGGCAGTGGCTGACGATCAAGGGCGAAGCGCCGCTGTATCCGATTTGACGAGGAGACCGATCATGTACACCGAACACGATACACGCGCCGTCACCGCGGCCGTCGCGCGCGCGGCCGGCGCACCCTTCTCCATTGAATCCGCCCGCATTCGCGCGCCGCGCGGCGACGAGGTGCTCGTGCGCGTCGTCGCGACCGGCTTGTGCCATACCGACCTGATCGTGCGCGACCAGTACTATCCGGTGCCGCTGCCGGCCGTGCTCGGCCACGAAGGCGCCGGCGTGGTCGAGGCGGTCGGCCCGAACGTGAAGACGCTCGCGGCCGGCGATCACGTCGTGCTGACCTACGGCGCGTGCGGCCACTGCGCGTCGTGCGTCGGCGGTCACGGCGCGTATTGCCGGCAGTTCTTCGCGCTGAATTTCGGTGGCGCCGACTCGGACGGCCAGACGGCCATGCGGGACGAGGCCGGGCAACCGCTGCACGATCACTTCTTCGCGCAGTCGTCGTTCGCGAGCTACGCGCTCGCACGCGAGAACAACGCGATCAAGGTGCCGAAGGAAGCGCCGCTCGAACTGCTCGGCCCGCTCGGCTGCGGAATCCAGACCGGCGCGGGCGCGGTAATCAACTCGCTCGCGGTGCGCCCGGGCAGCAGCTTCGCGAGCTTCGGCGCCGGCGCGGTCGGCATGAGCGCGGTGATGGCCGCGCGCATCGCCGGCGCGACGACGATCATCGCCGTCGACATCGTGCCGTCACGGCTCGCGCTGGCGCTGGAGCTCGGCGCGACGCATGCGATCAACAGCCGAGAAGTCGACGTCGTCGGCACGATCCGCGAGATCACCGACGGCGGCGTCGACTACGCGCTCGAATCGACCGGGCTGCCGGCCGTGCTGTCGCAAGGGATCGACGCACTCGGCTCGCGCGGCACGATGGGCGTGGTCGGCGCGCCGAAGCTGGGCACGAAGGCGGAATTCGACGTGAACAGCCTGCTGCTCGGCGGCCACGCGATCCGCGGCATCGTCGAAGGCGACAGCGTGCCGCAAACGTTCATTCCGCAGCTCGTGCAGCTGTATCTGCAAGGACGGTTTCCGTTCGACCGGCTGGTGAAGTTCTATCCGCTCGACCAGATCAACCAGGCGGCGGAAGACAGCAGCAACGGAAGCACGCTCAAGCCGATCCTGCGGTTGCCGCATTGAGCCGCGATGCGCCGCCGTCCGCGCAATAGATCGCGACCGCCGGGGGCCGCGCGTAGCCGCCGCGAAAATACCGCGCCGGGGGCGCCGGGCTATATTACGCATTCGCGCGACACGGGGCCCGCACGTCCAGCCCCGACCTTCGACCCCAACTGGAGCGCAGCGTGAATACAGCCCCCGAATCCCCTGCACGGCCGGTCGACCTCGACCGGCTTCGCGCCCGCTTCGCCGCGGGCGAGCCGCTGCCGGAAACGGCGTTGCCGGCCAGCGTCGCGCGCTCGTGGCTGCGTTCGCGCGCGGCCGGGCTGCGGCCGTGGGAAGCCGCCCGCTATGAAATGCAGCGCGAGCGCGACGAATCCCGCGACGACCGGCGGCTCTATCGCTGCGTCGCGCAGGAGATCGAGCCGCTGTGGGCCGCGTTCGGCGGCCGCGAATGGGCGATCATGTGCGTCAACCCACGCGGCACGATCGTGCATGCGCGGCGCAGCCCGCAATGCGACGACGCGCTGCTGACGCCGATCGTCGCCGGCCGCCGGATCGTCGAACCGAACATCGGCACGACCGCGCCGAGCTGCGTGATTCACGACGGCGCCGAGGCCGTCGTCGCGGGCGCGCAACACTATCTCGACGAGTTCTCGCGGGTGTTCTGTCTCGCGGTGCCGCTCGTCGGTTTCGACGGCGAAGTGATCGGCGCGCTCGATATCACCGGGATCGGCCGGCGCAACGTCGCGCAATTGCACGAGCCGTTCCGGCATGCGTCGCTGTCGGCCGAGCAGCGGCTCTATGCGATGCTGCGCGACTGCCATCTGCTGCAGGTGCAATTCGATCCGCGCTGGCTCGGCACGCCGCTCGCCGGCGTCATCGCGCTCGACGAAGCGGGCCGCGTGCGTGCGGTGAGCCGCCTGGCGCGCCGGATGCTCGATCTCGCGCCCGAAGGGCCGGTCGCGCCGGTCGGTCACCGCCAACTGTTTCCCGGCGCGACACCCGCGCAGCAGCGTCGCTTGCTGACACCGTCGCGCACGCCGCAGCGGATCGCGCGCGACGATGGCAGCCACGTATGGGTGCGCACCGTGCGCGCCCCGCTCGATCGCACGACCGCGGCGCGGCACGCCGACGTACTCGCCGACGCGGATGACGTGTGCCACGCGGCGCCGGCCGGCCACCCTCACGCCAACGCCAGCCTGCGCGAACAGTCGCTCGATGCGATCCGGCGCGCGCTCGACGAGCATGACGGCAACGTGTCGGCGGCCGCGCGGCAACTCGGCATTTCACGCACGACGCTGTATGCGAAGCTGCGACAGCGCGATGCGGCGGGGATCAGGCACGGCGGGGCGCATTGACCATGCGGGATGAAGTGCGGTGTGGCGATGGCGCTAAGCCACTGCCCGCCGCTCATGCAGCCGCAACGCTGCCCACGCGACACCGGCCGCGAAGATCGCGACCACGCCGCCGAAGGTACCGATCCACGGCAGCCCGAAGTCGCCCGCGATATGGTTGCCGAGCAGCGCGCCGGCGCCGATCCCGACGTTGTATAGCCCGGAGTAGATCGACACGGCCAGGTCGGTCGCCTCCGGCGCCAGCTTCAGCACCCATGCCTGCATCGCCAGCCCGAAACAGACGATCGCGCCGCCCCACACCAGCGTGTGCACGGACAGCGTGACGATGTTCAGCGCGCACGGGAACAGGATCAGCAGGCAGCCCGACAGCGCGACGATCGACGCCAGCAGGAAATCGTCGGGCCGGTGCGGATAGACGCGATTGAAGCAGACCGCGGCCGGCAGGCCGGCGACGCCGAACAGGATCAGCACGTACGTGATCCGGCTGTTGCTCGCATGGTTGATGCTCTGCACGAACGGTTCGATGTACGTGTACGACGTGAAGTGCGCGGACACGACCAGCACCGTGATCGCGTACAGCGCGACCAGCGCCGGCTTGCGCAGGAACACGCCGATGCTGCTCAGCGACCCGGCGCCCTGGCTCGGCAGCAACGGCAACGTGGCGCGCAGCAACAGCAGCGTGACGCCCGCCGCGCCCGCGATGATCAGGAACGTGATGCGCCAGCCGAACGCCTCGCCGATCACGCGTCCGAGCGGAATGCCGGCCACCATCGCGATCGCCGAGCCCATCGCGATCAGGCTGAGCGCGCGGCTCTTGCGGTCGCTCGGCGCGAGCCGCACCGCGAGCGGGATCGAAATCGACCAGAACACCGCATGCGCGCACGCGATGCCGAGCCGGCCGATCATCAGCACCGTGAAATTCCACGCGAAGCCGGTCACGACGTGGCTGCCGACGAACACCAGCAGCGCGACGCTCAACAGCTTGCGGCGCTCGACGTGCCGCGTGACGAAGGTCAGCGGCAGCGACACGACCGCGACGGCCCACGCGTAGATCGTCAGCATCAGGCCGACGGCGGTCGGCTGCATCTGCAGGCTGTCGCCGATCGCGCTCAACAGCGCGACGGGCACGAATTCGGTGGTATTGAAGATGAAGGCGGAGAGTGCCAGGGCCAGAACGCCCCACCACGATTGTTCGGAACTGACGGCGTCGGGGGTTGCCATACGGGGATTCGACGAAGGTTGGGCGCGCGCGGGCGGCCCGCCCGGCGCATCGGCGCGATTGTACCAGCGCTGTTCGACACGCCGCCGCCGGGCGCGGCGCGTGCGGCGCGTGCGGCGCGTGCGGCGCGGGACATGGCGGTGACACGGCCGCGCGCCGATAATGTGACGAACCGGGTTTTACCGACGATTTGCCCGACAACCATCAGGCCAGGAGAGTTACATGCGCATTGAAACGTCATTTCTGTTCGATCTCGACGGCACGCTCGTCGACAGCGTCTATCAGCACGTGCTCGCGTGGAAGGAAGCGCTCGATGCCGAAGGCATCGAACTGTCGGTATGGCGCATCCATCGCAAGATCGGGATGAGCGGCGGCCTGTTCCTGAACCAGCTGCTGCGCGAGACGGCCGGCGATATCGACGCGGAGCGCGTCGAGCGGCTCGCGCGGCTGCATGCGGCCGCGTACCAGCGGCTGCGCGCGCAGGTCCGGCCGCTGCCGGGTGCGCGCGAGTTGCTCGCCGCGCTGTCGAATGCCGGCATTCGCTGGGCGATCGCGACCAGCGGGCGAATGGAAACCGCGGCGATCAATCTCGAGGCGCTCGGCGTCGATCCGGCGAAGAACGTCGTCGTCACGCGCGATCAGGTGAAGTATGCGAAGCCGGACCCCGACCTGTTCCTGACCGCCGCCGCGAAACTGAACGTGCCGATCGAGCATACGGTGGTGGTCGGCGACAGCATCTGGGACATGCTCGCCGCCGCCCGCTGCCGCGCGCTGGGCGTCGGGCTGCTCTCGGGCGGCTACGGCAGCGACGAACTGGAGCGGGCGGGCGCGCTGCGCGTGTACGACGATCCTGCGGATCTGCTCTGGCATCTGGACGAGGTCGCCGCGCGGCCGTAGGCGCAGTTGGGTCGCGCCCGGTCCGTCCGTGCGTGAGCGGCGTTTCAGTCGGGCCGGACGCCGTGTGTCCGCGCGACCTCGTCCGGCCGAGGCAGCCGCGTGCGCGATTCGTTCGCGGCGCGGCTGCTTTTTCGATTCATCGAATCGAAACGATCCCCACCGCCATTGACGATCGCGATTTCAATATCTTTATCGGCGCCCGTTTTCCCGTGTTTTTAAAACAGACGGGAAGATTCTTGAAAAATCGAATCGACTCTCATATAACAAAGACACTTCGTTTCCGGCTCACGATCGCAGTATCCGAATCGTGAAAATGCGAGTCACATACGGAGCCGAACCGGCCAGCCGGTGCAACCCGCGTCGCTAGGCGTCCCGCACATGATCGGGCCTGCCTCGCGATGCCGCGTCACGGCGCCCTTTCCGCCATTTATCCGGGGATTCTATAAATGCGCACGGATCTTTCACCTTCATAACGTTTCAACGAAAGCATTACATCGTTTTATTCAATCGCACGATCGTACGTATCGGCACGCGCTTTTTTTTCGTTCCGGCGTTTCGTGAATACGTGTGCTGCCGCTCGATCGGCGGGTGTTGTTTTTGTCCAGTTTGACGAAAATAAACGACGCGAGGATTCCGATGAATCAGGTCAGCGAACAGGCGATCGTCGACATGCGGGCAGCGCATCCGGCGCCCGCCCTGCCGATCCGGGTGCTGCACGGCGACACGGTGAGCGATTACGAGCGGAAAGTGCAGACGACCTACGCCGGCAGCCCGGACGACTGGCGCAAGGCGATCGGCGAATATCTGTTGTTCCAGTTCGGCGTCTACGACGATCCGCGCTCCACGCCGCCGATCTCGCTCGACGAGTCGGGCATTCGCTACTTCGAACGCCAGCTTGGCCTCGCCGGCTTCGACGATCCCGTTCCCGCGCGCGTCGAGCGCATTCTCGACATCGGCTGCGGCTGGGGCTACATCCTCAAGTATCTCGCCGGCCGTTTCCCGGGCTGCATCCGCCTCGACGGCGTCAACGTCAGTCGCGAACAGCTCGAGTACTGCGCACGTTTTCATGCGCAGCACGGGCTCGCCGGGCGCATCAACCTGTATCAGTGCAACGCGCAGGACGTCGATCGGCTGCCCGATCCCGGGACGCCGTACGATCTCGTCATCATTCGCGGCGTGATCTCGCATTTCCCGAACGCGCTGTACGAAAAGGCGATGCGCGCGCTGCATGCGCGTGTGCGCGGCGGCGGCTCGGTCGTCATCTCGGACAATCTGTACAACGTCGATCTGAACGAATACCGGTCCGACACGCCGGACGAGGTCGACCGGATCGCGTGCAAGCATCGCAAGACTCCCGACTATTTCAGGCAGGTGCTGATCGACGCCGGGTTCGCGATCCGCGACATGCGCGTGCTGCCGTCGAACATCGACGTCGCGCGCTGGCTGATGGATGCCAAGGCCAACATCGATCGCCATTTTCCGCACCGCGCGCCGGACACGCTGGAAGAATTGCGCGTGCTCGCCGAAAACTGGTCCGTCGCGCTGATCAAGAACAAGGTGTCGACCTACAGCATCGTCGCGGTCAAACCCGACGCGTAACCGGGAGATCCGCATGCAAGCATCCGGAACGCCACGCGCCGCGGCCGCCCCGTCGGGCGCGACGGACACGCTGGTGCTCCCGCTGCCGCGTCTGTCGCTGCCGCTTGCCCGGCACCCTCAGCATCAAGCGATCGAGCAGCAGCTTGCGATCGACGACTACCCGTACATCCTGCGGCACTATCGCAGCGAGGCGGCGGCTCGCCGTTTTCTCGCGCAGCGGATTCCCGCATACGGCAGCCTGTGCTACCCGAACGCGCGGCCCGATCGCGTGTACGCGATCCATCGCATGATGAACGTCACGACGCTGATGGACGATGCCTTCACGCATCTCGCGCGCACCGGCGATCAGGCGGGGCTCGACGCGTTGCACGCTCATTTCCTCGCCGCGGTCGACGGCACGCCGCCGCCGGCCGATGCGCCTGCCGCGCAACTGCTGTACGACACGCTGCGCGCGATGCGCACCGTACTCGACGCGCGTCCGGCGTTCCGGCAGCGGCTCGTCGAATGCATCCGCGAACAGATCCGCACGCAGGCCGACCCGACGGCGACCGACGCGGCGCGCCTGTCGCTCGCCGATTATCTGGCGTTTCGCCGGGTCGAGGGCTTCGGACACTGGATCACGCTGCTCACCGAATATGCGCTCGACGTCGACATGGGGCAGCGCCTCGCGCAATACGCGGCACTGGCCGACGCGCGTAACGCCGCGATCGATTCGGTGATCCTCGTCAACGACCTGTTTTCGTTTCGCAAGGAACGGTCCGCGCGCGAGCGCTTCAACGCCGTGTGGATCCTGATGCGCGTGGAGGAATTGGGCGTTCAGGCAGCGCTCGACCGGTTGGCCGCGCTCTGCACGGCGAACGAACGCCGCCTGATCGACGCGCAGCAGGCGGTAGCGACAGGCGTGCTGGCAGGCGACGCCGACGCGCACGCGTACGTGACGGAGCTCGGCTACATGAGTGCGGGCAATGCGGAGTTTCACGCGTTCAGCACCCGCTACCACGGCGACGATTTCGGTGGCGGGCGCTTCACAGGGGGCGAAATCGCGATGACGGCGCTCCCGACACTCGACGAAATCGCTGTGCGCGACCGTCGCGATTCGCGCTGGTGAACGGAGACATGCGCATGCATTCATCGATTCATTTCCCGCCCGACCCCGCCGCGGCGGCGCGACCTCGCTACCCGGACGGCTGGTTCGCGCTGGCATACAGCCGCGACGTCAGACCCGGCGCGCTCGTCGTCACGCGCTTCATGGGCGAGGACGTCGTGCTCTATCGAACGGCATCCGGCCTGATTCGTGCGGTCGCGCCGCATTGCCCGCACCTCGGCGCCCATCTCGGGCATGGCGGCGTCGTGCGCGGCGAGGAGATCGTGTGCCCGTTCCATCATCTCGCGTTCGCGCCGGACGGCACTTGCGTGCGGGCCGGGCGCGACGGCAAGCCGCCCGCCGTCGTGCTGCGGCAGCGCCACGTGTGCGAATGGAACGGCGTCGTGCTCGCGTGGCAGGACCGTGCGGGCGCCGCGCCGCGGTGGTCGCTGCCCGAGCTGGACCTCACGGGCTATTCGCGGCCGCGCGGCCAGTGCCACACGCTGAACGGCAGCCTGCAGAATCCGGCCGAGAACGGCGTCGACGTCAACCATTTCAGCCCGGTGCACGGGTGGTCGAATCCCGCGCTGGAGCCGCCGGAAGCCGACGGCCACCAAATGACGATGCGTTCGACGCTCGTGCTGCTCGGGCAGCGGCTGCTGCTGGATATCACGATGCACGGCCTCGGCTGCATGGCCGCGCGCATGGAACTGCCGGACCTCGGGCTGCACGCGCGGGTCGTACTGTTCCCGACGCAGATCGAACCTGATCGCTGGACGTGCCGTGAATTCGTTGCGCTGCGCGTCGAACGCGCGTCGGCGTGGCCGTCGCCGCTGCGCCGGGTCGTGCACGAGATGCTCGTGAGCGCCGCGTACCGGTTGTGGTTCGTGCCGCAATTCAAGCGCGACCTGCGCATCTGGGATCACCGCGACTACGACGCGCGCCCGACGCTGATGGCCGGCGAGATGCCGATCATGACGTTCCGGCGCTGGGCCGCGCAGTTCTATCCGGAAGCCCGCGGCGACGCGCCCGACGGGCAACACGGGCAACACGGCGCCGTGCCGGCGGCCGTCGCCCACGCCGACCGGGCATTCGCGCGATGAACGCCATGCCGACGCAGGAGCGCGCGATGCATGCAGCCAGCCCTGTCGACGAAGCCGCCCCGCTGCCCTATCCGGACGGATGGTTCGCGCTGTGCTTCAGCCGCGAGCTGAAGCGCGGGGCCGTGCTCACGACGCCTTTCATGGGGCGCGATGTCGTGCTGTACCGGACGGCCTCGGGCGTCGCGTGTGCGGTCGACGCATATTGCCCGCATCAGGGCGCGCATCTCGGCCACGGGGGCACCGTCGACGGCGAACAGATCGTCTGTCCGTTCCATCACTACGCGTACGGCCCCGACGGCCGGCGCACCACGGCCCGCTGCATGAAGGGTAGCCAGGAACTGGTGCTTCGCACATGGCACGTGCGCGAATGGAACGGCTTCGTGTTCGTATGGCAGAACGCCGACGGGCTGGCGCCGACGTGGGAGCTGCCCGAAGTGGACATGACCGGCTTCTCGGCGCCGGTCGGCCGGGCATTCACGCTGCGCGGCGTGATGCAGAACCTGCCGGAAAACGGCTACGACCTCGAACATTTCGGCGCGCTGCATCGCTGGAAGGACATGAAACCGCATGCGCCCGTGATCGACGGGCCGCGCATTTCGATGCAGGTGGACATGGCGTGGAAGAACATCAGATGGAGCACGCTGATTGGCGTTCATGGCCTGGGCTGCGTGTCGTCCGACCATGAAATGAAGGCGATCGGCCTCGAAGCGAAGATCTTCGCGTGCGGCGTGCAGATCGCGCCGCTGCGCTGGACCTTCCGGGACGGCATCGCATTCCGCTTCTCGTGGCTGGCGAGGTGGCCGGGGCCGTTGCAGCGGCTCGTCTACGCCGTGCTCGGCCGCGTGCTGCACCGGCTGTGGCTGGTGCCCGTGTTCAAGGAAGACATCATGGTGTGGAACAATCGCGACTACACGGGCTACGGTACGCCGGGTGCCGGTGACGGACCGTACCCGGTGTTTCAGCGCTGGGCGCGGCAGTTCTATCCGGGCGTCGAGCGGCCCGCGGCGCGGCGCCCGGTCGCGCATGCGGACACGGTCGCCGAAAAATAGCCAAGGGAGGAATGTACGCGGCGCGCCCGCCGAACGCACGACCCTACACCGTCCGCCTGACCAGCATCGTCCGGCAGCGAAACAGCCGGATATATTCCCGTTGCCACAATTAAGTCTGGGCGAAATATGCAGGTCACCAGAAAAAATCTAATCGCGATCTCGGCCGTTTTGGTCTTGGCGATTCCGTCTCTTATGTTGCGCGAATCATATGGGGGTTGCGAAAACTATACTCAAGCTTTTAACGGGGGAACGAAAGAGTTCAGTGGCGAGCAATACAAAATCGAGCTGTGTGGGGCACCTCGCTCTCTTGGCGACGGCGACGAAATTCGTCTCCGGGTGATAGGGTCGGCAGGGAATGTGCTGGCGGAGAGGTATTTCGCGGTGCGCACGATCAACGATGCAGTTCCTCGGGAACTGGAGTACGGCGACGACACGATTTTCTACTACGACCAATCGAAGTCGTCGCCCTTGCGCTTCATCGCCATGCCGCCTTCCAGGATGGACCGGTTGACGGCCCAAATGCCTTTGCTCCAACGACTGATCTCGGTATTTTCATAAGCCCGGGAGCAAGCATTCAGACGTGGCACATCACACCGTCCGCCTGACCAGCATCGTCCGGATCTCCGAAATCGCCTTGGTCGGATTCAGCCCCTTCGGGCACACGTCCGTGCAATTCATGATCGTCCGGCAGCGGAACAGCCGGTACGGATCCTCCAGATCGTCGAGCCGCTCGGCCGTCGCGAGATCGCGCGAATCGGCGATGAACCGGTACGCCTGCAGCAGCCCGGCCGGGCCGACGAACTTGTCCGGGTTCCACCAGTAGCTCGGGCACGACGTCGAACAGCACGCGCACAGGATGCATTCATACAGCCCGTCGAGCTGGTCGCGCTCTTCCGGCGACTGCAGCCGCTCGCGCGCGGGCGGCGTCGTGTCGTTGATCAGGTAGGGGCGAATCGAGTGGTACTGATTGAAGAAATCCGTCATGTCGACGATCAGGTCGCGCACCACCGGCAGCCCCGGCAACGGCCGCAGCACGATCTCGCGCGGCAGCGTCTGCATGTTGGTCAGGCACGCGAGACCGTTCTTGCCGTTGATGTTCATCGCGTCCGAGCCGCAGATGCCTTCCCGGCAAGAGCGGCGATACGCGAGCGTCTCGTCGTCGCGCTTCACGCGGCCGAGCACGTCGAGCAGCATGCGGTCGGCCGGGTCCACGTCGATCTCGTAGCGCTGCAGGTACGGCTGCGCGTCCCGATCGGGGTCGTAACGATAGATATGCAGGGTGCGCGGATCGCTCATCGGTTCCTCCCGGCGCCAGCCGGCATGGGTTCTCGGAGTGCTGCGGGATACTGTCGCGGCACGCGGCGCCGCAAGCGCCATGCCGATCAGTCGTCGTCGACGCGCTTATCGATCAAATAGCGGCCGCGTTCGACGCCTGCCCGCAGCGCCTCGACCTCGGTCAACCATTCCGGGCCGGCTGCCTCCGGCACCACGAGCTCGATGCGCGCGCCGTTGACGTATACCTGTACCTCGTCGCGCCATGCGCCGCGCTCGTTGGGTCGCGCCCACACGAGAATCTCGTGGCCGCGATACGGGTCCCGAACTTGTGCGTCCTGTTGATGTGCCAAGGTGGCCTCCTGTCTTATCTGCGATGGCGATGCAAAAAATGCGCGCCGCATGCACGCAGCGCACACCCCGGGCCTTGCGCGCACGGACCGTGCCCGGCCGGCACGCTGCTTGCGTCCCTTTTCCGCATCGAAGCGCTACCGGGCCCGCCTCGCGCAGGGCCCGAACGGATGCACATCATGATCGGTCATCTCGAATTGCTTGGACGCCTGCTGCTGGCCGCGCTGCTCGGCAGCGTGATCGGGCTCGAACGCGAGCGTCTGAACTGGGCCGCCGGGCTGCGCACGCACATGCTCGTGTGCGTGGGCTCCGCGCTCGTGATGCTGGTGTCGACGTTCGGCTTCGAGGACGTGCGCGGGCAGAACGGCGTCGTGGTCGATCCGTCGCGGGTCGCCGCGCAGGTCGTGTCCGGCATCGGCTTCCTCGGCGCGGGCTCGATCCTGCTGCGCGGCGAAGTGGTGCGCGGGTTGACGACGGCCGCGAGCCTGTGGGCCGTGGCCGGCGTCGGGCTTGCCGCGGGCGGCGGCATGGTCGTTGCGTCGGTCGGCGCGACGGCGATCGTGCTCGTTATCCTCGCAGGCGTGAAGCCGCTCGAGCGCCGTTTCATCGCGCAGCGCCAGCAACGCACGCTGCTGCTGGTGGCCGAGCGCGGCGGCCTGACGCTCAACACGCTGCACGAAGCGCTCGGCCCCGGCCGCGTGCGCGTGAAACGGTTCATCGTCCAGCAGTCGGACGACGATCCGGACACCGACGACATCTCCGTCTCGTTCTCGCGCACGAGCGGGCCGGAATTCGCGGCGATCTGCGAGACGCTGCAAAACATCGCGTGCGTGCGGACCTGTCAACCCGACACCTCGTCAAGGAGTTTCGTGTGACCCAGACCGACCTGCTCTCCTATCTCGTGACGAGCCAGCTCGCCGCGCGCATGCGCACCGGCGCCTGGCTCACGACCAGCCAGCTGGTCGGCGCGTTGCGCGCGTGGCTCGCGTGCCGGCGCGCCGAATGCGACTGGCTCGACCGGATCAGGATCGCATACGCGTCGGCGACGATCGCGCAGGAGATCTACGACATCGCGGTCGTGCACGGCGAACGCGTGCGGCTCGACGCGCATTCGCCGGAACTGCAGGCGCTGCGTGCGCGCTGCGACGCACTGTTGCAGCGGATCGACGGCGACCGGGACGTCGGCGCACGATGATCGTGCCGGACCGCGTGACCCGCGCCGAGGATCGGCGCATCGACGCCGCGCCGGCGGACGGCCCGCCGCGGCACGGCCTGCTCGAGCGCGGGCGCAACTGCGACGCGATCCGCGGCGCGGACCGCTTCGCGATGCTCGTCGACGGCGACGCGTACTTCTCGACGCTGCGCGCGGCGCTGCTGCGCGCGCGCCATACCGTGTTCATCGTCGGCTGGGACGTGGACAGCCGGATGCGGCTCGCGCCCGCGGGCGCCGGCGACACGCTGCCCGACACGCTCGCCGCCTTCCTGCACGCGCTCGCGTCCGCCCGCCACAACCTGCGCATCTACGTGCTCGCGTGGGACTTCGCGATGATCTACGCGCTGGAGCGCGACTGGCCGCCCGTGTACCGGGCCGGCTGGCGCGCGCATCGCGGCATCCGGTTCCGGCTCGACGACGCACATCCGCGCGGCGCGTCGCATCACCAGAAGCTCGTCGTGATCGACGACCGGCTCGCGTTCGTCGGCGGCCTCGACCTGACGCGCGCCCGCTGGGACACGCCGGCCCATGCGGCCGACGACCCGCGCCGCCGCGACGAGCATGGCATGCCGTACGCGCCGTTCCACGACGTGCACGCGATGTTCGACGGCGACGCGGCCGCCGCGATCGGCGAACAGGCGCGCTCGCGCTGGCTGCAGGCGTGCGGGCGCCCGATCGCGATCCGCGCGCAGCGGCATCTCGAGCGGGCGGCCGACGACGATCCGTGGCCGCCCGATGCGCGCGTCGACGTGCGCGACGTGCGGCTCGGCATCGCGTATACGGCGCCGCGCCACGGCGGCCGCGAGCCGGTGCTGCAGGTGCGCGCGCTCGTCGAGGACACGATCCGCGCCGCGCACCGGCACCTGTATATCGAAAACCAGTACTTCACCGCGGCGGTGGTGCGCGAAGCGTTGTCCGCGCGCCTCGCCGACGCGCACGGGCCGGACGTGACGGTCGTCGCGCCGCGCGTGCAGAGCGGCTGGCTGCAGGAAGCGACGATGGGCGTGCTGCGCGCGCGGCTGCACGCGACGCTCGCGTCGGCCGACCGCTTCGACCGCTACCGGCTGCTGTATCCGCACGTCGACGGGCTCGGCGACGCGTGCGTGAACGTGCACAGCAAGGTCGCGATCGTCGACGACGAATGCATCGTGATCGGCAGCGCGAACCTGAACAACCGCTCGATGCTGCTCGACACCGAATGCTGCATCGCGCTCGTCGCGGCAGGCGATCCACGCATTCGCGCGGCGATCGCCGGCATGCGCGAGCGGCTGCTGGCCGAACATCTCGGCACGACGCCCGCCGCGGTGGCCGACGCGTTCGCGGGCGGGGAGCGGCCGAACGTCGTGCTCGACCGGCTGCGCGCGAAGCCGGGCCGCACGCTGCGCACGCTCGATCCGGCCGTGTCGCCGCAATTCGAGGCGCTCGTGCCGGTCAGCGCGCGGCTCGATCCCGAGCAGCCGATCGAGCCGGACCGGTTCGTGCGCGAATTCGTGCCGCACGAGCAGCACCGCTCGCTCACCGCGCGCTTTTTCGTGCTCGGAGCGATCGTGCTCGCGATCGCCGCGCTCGCGCTCGCGTGGCGCTTCACGCCGCTGGGCGCGCACCTGAACGTCGCGTCGCTGTCGCACGCGGTGGCCGCCATCGCCCGGCTGCCGGCCGCGCCGGCGCTGCTGCTCGCGGCCTACGTGGTCGCGGCGACCTTCGCGGTGCCGATCACGCTGCTGATCGCCGCGACGGGGCTCGTGTTCGGCGCGTGGCCAGGCTTCGCGTATGCGGGCGTCGGCTCGATGGCGGCGGCCGCCGCGACCTACGCGCTCGGCCGCTGGCTCGGGCGCGACGCGGTGCGCCGGCTCGCCGGCCCGCGCGCGAACCGGCTGAGCGAGCACATCGGCCGCCGCGGCGTGGTCGCGATGGCCGTGCTGCGGCTGCTGCCGATCGCGCCGTTTACCGTCGTGAACCTCGTCGCCGGCGCGTCGCACATCGGGCTGCGCGACTTCCTGATCGGCACGGCGCTCGGGATGCTGCCCGGCATCGTGCTGACCGTCACGTTCGCGCATCAGTTGACCGCGGCGCTCAGCCATCCCGGCCCTGGCGCGTTCGCGTGGCTCGCGGCGATCGGCCTCGCGCTGGTCGGCGTGTCGATCCTGCTCGTGAGGATATTGCGACGATGGCGCTGAGCAAACACGCGGCCCCGCCGCCGCACGTCGTCACCGCCGACGCGGCACCTGCCGCCGCGCCGGGCGGGCGCGACCTCCGGATCGCGACCTACAACATCCGCGGCGGCTACGGCGCGTGGCCGGCGCGCGCGGCCGACCGGATCGCGGCCGTGATCGACGAACTCGACGCGGACGTGATCGCGCTGCAGGAGGTGCCGCTCGGCGGCACGCGCGCGCCGGACGTGCTCGCGCATCTGCGCGACGCAACCGGCATGCACGCGGTGGCCGGCCCGACGATCGACACGCCGGAGCGCCGCTACGGCAATGCGGTGCTGTCGCGCTGCCCGATCCGCGCGGCGCGCACGCTCGACCTGTCGTTCCACCCGCGCGAGCCGCGCGGCGCGCTCGACGCCGACATCGAGTGCAGCGCCGGCCCGATCCGCGTGGTGGCGACCCATCTCGGGCTGTCGGCGAGCGAACGCAGCGCGCAGGTGCAGCGGCTGCTCGCGGCGTTCGACACGGGCGCGATGCCGGTGATCCTGCTTGGCGACATCAACGAGTGGTTCGTGCGCGGCCGCGCGCTGCAGGCGCTGGTCACGCGGTTCCGGCGCGCGCCGGCGCCGCGCACGTTCCCGACCGTGTGCCCGGTGTTCTCGCTGGACCGCATCTGGATTCATCCGGGCGAGCTGCTGGTCGACGTGGTCGTGCATCGCAGCGCGCGGGCGCGGCACGCATCGGACCACTATCCGCTGGTCGCGCGGATGCGCGCGACGCCCGCGACGGGCACGGCGTTTGCGCGGTGAGCCATTTCTCGCTCCGACGGAGGCAGCCCATGCGAACCGACGCACTCGACGGAAAGGATCTCGACTACTGGTGCGCACGCGCGTTGTGCGCCGACGATGAAGACACGCTGCGCTTCACGGCCGTCGCGCCGACCGTCGTCGTGACGGCCGCCTGCGACGCGTTCCGGCATCTCGATGCGCCGTTCGCGCCGTCGGCGTCGTGGGCCGACGCCGGTGCGGTGCTCGATCGCGTGGAGGACCTGCGGATCGCGCGTCACGGCGACGACGTCGAATGCGACGCCACCTTCGTCGACGGCCCGTCGACCTGCGGCGCCCACGGCCGCGAGACGCGCGTGGCGCTGCTGCGCGCGTTCGTGCGTGCGCGTTTCGGCGATGACGTGGACGCGCCGCCGTCGTTCCCGCACCGGATCGAGCACGGCAAGGTGGTGCGCTATGACCCCGGTGTGCCGATTCCGGATACGGACGATGATCCGGCGACGGGCGACAGCTCGGATATTCGGTCCATCCCGCGCATGTAATACAGGTGCGGCCTCGGCGGTCATGTAAAAACGACAGGCCCTTTCAAACCGCCTTCCCGTGCACGCCCTGTTCCGCCGGTGATCGCGCAGCAGGCACACCGATTGCGATGCCGCTGCGTTACCGCTCGCCGCCATCCGCCCGCGCCACGCCATGGACTCCACACCGCCGTTCGCTCCACACCTCTACTTCTGCGACGCCCGCCTCGTCGGGCCGCTCGACGCGTGGCCGCAGACCTTCGCGCATATCGCCGGGATGGGCTTCGACCACGTGCTGGTCGGCGCGTTCTGGGCCGCGAGCGTCGCCGGCTTTCCGCGCCACGTGGCCGATTTCCGGCGGCCGGCCCGGTCGTTCGAGACGCGCGCGAGCGCGCTCGAAACCTTCTCGCGGCTCGCGCAACTGGCGAAAGGCCACGGGCTGCGCCTGCTGCTCGAAGTCGTGCCCGATCGCATCGCACGCGAGAACCCGCTGCGCGCCGAGCATCCGGACTGGTACGTCGAGCACACGCACGACGACGCGCTGATCGATCCGCGCGGCACCGCGCACGCGCTGGATATCGCGCATGCGAACGCCGGCGACGAAGCGGTGCGCGACGCGCTGTCGGCATGGTGGTGCGCGCATCTCGCGGCGTTCGCCGACGCGGGCGCGGCCGGCTTCCTGATCGACGCGCCGCATCATCTGCCGGCCGACTGGTGGCCGGGGTGGCGCGCGGCGCTGCGCCGCGCACGCCCGGACGTCGCGGTGCTCGCCGGTGTGCCCGGCCATGCGCGCGATGCGCTCGCGCAGCTCGAAGGCGCCGGGTTCGACGCGGTGTTTTCATCGGTGCGCTGGTGGGACTTGCGCGCGCCGTGGTTCGCGGACGAACACCGGCTGCTGCGTCGGATCGGCGCGCCGATCGCGTTCCCCGATGCGCCGGACGGCCCGCGTCTCGCCGACGACTGGCCCGACGCGTCGGACGACACCGTCGCCCGCGCGTATCGCCGCGCGCTGTGGACGGCCGCGGCCGTCGGCACCGGCTGGCTCGTGCCGATGGGATTCGAGCGCGGCGTGACGGTGCCGCTGATGGCGCGCGACGCGGATGCCGAACGTTACCGCGCCGCATTCGAGCACGCGCGTTTCGACCTGTCGGGCGCGCTCGCCGATGCGAACGCGTGGCGCCGCGCCACCCCGGTCGCGGCGACGCGCGGCGAAATCGTGCAACTGAGCGCGCCGGCCGCGCACGCGACCGCGCTGCTGCGCGGTACGGGCCCGTCGCTCGACCATGACGACGCGGCGTTGCTGATCGCGTTGAATCCCGATCTCGACGCGCCCGCCACGCTCGACCCCGCGACGATCCTGCCCGGCGTGCCGGGCGGCTTCACGCGCGTCGTCACGCAGGCCGGCGCGCACGCGCATCCGCCTGCCGCGCTCGAACCGTTCGCGCTCGCGCCCGGCGCGTATGCGCTGCTGCACGCGTGGCGGGCGCCGCCCGTCACGACACGCCCGGACGCCGCGCGTGAACGCACCGTGCTGTCGGCGGCGCTCGCGGCCGACCGGATCGCGATCGAGCGCGTCGAGCCGTCGGTCGACGGCGGCCGCTTCGCGATCAAGCGCGTGATCGGCGAGCCGCTCGTCGTCGGTGCGTCGATCTTCACCGACGGCCACGCGCATCTGGCGGCCGTGCTTCAGTGGCGCGCCGCCGACGACGATACCTGGCGCGAAGTGCCGTTCAACGCCGAGCCGAACGACCGCTGGCATGCGCGCGTCACGCTCGACCGGCTCGGCCGTCATGAATTCCGCGTGGTCGCGTGGCGCGACGACTGGGCGTCACTCGTCACCGATATCGCAAAGAAGCGCGCGGCCGGCCAGGACGTGACGCTGGAGGTGCGCGAAGCGCAACTGCTGCTCGCGACCGCGCTGAAGCACGCCGAGCCGGTCGATCCGCGCGCGCGCAAGCAGATGGAGCGGCTCGCCGCCGAGCTCAAGGACGCGTCGCCCGACGACCGCCTCGCACTGATCGGCGCGCCCGAACTCGCCGATGCGTACGCGGCGCTGCGCTACCGCCCGTTCGTCACGCACGACGCGACGACCTACCCCGTCGACGTCGAACGCCGCAAGGCGCGCTTCTCGAGCTGGTACGAGATGTTTCCGCGCTCGGCGAGCGACGATCCGCACCGGCACGGCACGTTCGACGACGTGATCGCGCATTTGCCGCGCATCCGCGACATGGGCTTCGACGTGCTGTATTTCCCGCCGATCCACCCGATCGGCATGTCGGCCCGCAAGGGCCGCAACAACAGCCTGACCGCGGGCCCCGACGACGTCGGCAGCCCGTATGCGATCGGCTCGCCCGACGGCGGGCACACGGCCGTGCATCCGCAACTCGGCACGCTCGATTCGTTCCGCGCGCTGGTCGACGCCGCGCGCGGGCACGGGCTCGAGATCGCGCTCGATTTCGCGATCCAGTGCTCGCCCGACCATCCGTGGCTCGCCGCGCATCCGGGCTGGTTCGCGTGGCGGCCCGACGGCTCGCTGCGCTTCGCCGAAAACCCGCCGAAGCGTTACCAGGACATCGTGAACCCCGATTTCTACGCGCCGGACGCGCTGCCCGACCTGTGGCTCGCGCTGCGCGACGCGGTGCTGTTCTGGGTCGACGCGGGCGTGCGGATCTTCCGCGTCGACAACCCGCACACGAAGCCGCTGCCGTTCTGGGCGTGGATGATCGACGACGTGCGCGGCCGGCATCCGGGCGTCGTGTTCCTGTCCGAGGCGTTCACGCGCCCGGGGATGATGTATCGCCTCGCGAAAGTCGGCTTCTCGCAGTCCTACACGTATTTCACGTGGCGCGAATCGAAGCGCGACTTCATCGATTACCTGACCGAGCTGACGGCCGGCCCCGCGCGCGAATTCTTCCGGCCGAACTTCTTCGTCAACACGCCCGACATCAACCCGCGCCACCTGCAGAACGCGCCGCGCTCGCAGTTCGTGATCCGCGCGGCGCTCGCAGCGACGCTGGCCGGCTCGTGGGGCCTGTACTCGGGCTTCGAGCTCGGCGAATCGGCGCCGCTGCCGGACAGCGAGGAATACGCGGATGCGGAGAAATACGAGCTGCGCGCGCGCGACTGGAGCAAGGCCGCGCACATCGGCGCGGAAATCGCGCGGCTGAACCGCGCGCGGCGCGATCACCCGGCGCTGCAGACGCATCTCGGGCTCACGTTCGTCGACGCGGACAACGATTCGGTGCTCGTGTTCATGAAGGCGACCCCCGCGTTCGACAGCGTGGTGGTCGTCGCGATCAGCCTCGACCCGTGGCATCCGCAGGCCGCCAACTTCACGCTCGATGCGGCGCTGTGGCGCGGCCTCGGGCTGGCCGACGGCGAGCCGCTCGATGCGCTCGAACAGGACGCCGCGCACGCGCAGACCTGGCGCGGCCAGCGCCAGTACGTGTCGCTCGATCCGCACGTGCGGCCGTACGCCATCTGGCGGCTCACGCCGCCTCCGGGCGCCGCGCGGGCGGCGACGCCCGCGCCGGACGACGCCCGACCTTCCTCGGGAGCCCACGGATGATGAAACGCGAAGATTCCCTCGACGACGTGCGCCGCGCGCAATTCCCGTCGCTCGCGCCGGCCGGCACGCCGCGCCGGCGCCGCGCGCGCCGCCGCGAACCCGCGCTCTGCGCGGACGATCCGCTGTGGTACAAGGACGCGATCATCTACCAGGTGCACGTGAAGTCGTTCTACGATTCGAACAACGACGGCATCGGCGATTTCCCCGGCCTGATCGCGAAGCTCGACTACATCGCCGAGCTCGGCGTCGACACGATCTGGCTGCTGCCGTTCTATCCGTCGCCGCGACGCGACGACGGCTACGACATCGCCGACTACCGCGACGTGCATCCCGACTACGGCACGCTGGCCGACGTGCGGCGCTTCATCCGCGAAGCGCATGCGCGCGGCATCCGCGTGATCGCCGAGCTGGTGATCAACCACACGTCGGACCAGCATCCGTGGTTCCAGCGCGCACGCCGCGCGAAGCCGGGCTCCACGTATCGCGATTACTACGTGTGGTCCGACACCGATACGAAATACGCGGGCACGCGGATCATCTTTCTGGATACCGAAACGTCGAACTGGACGCACGACCCGGTGGCCGGCCAGTATTACTGGCACCGCTTCTACTCGCACCAGCCCGACCTGAACTTCGACAACCCGGCCGTCGTGCGCGAAGTGATCCAGGTGATGCGCTTCTGGCTCGACCTCGGCATCGACGGGCTGCGGCTCGACGCGGTGCCGTACCTCGTCGAGCGCGAAGGCACCAACAACGAGAACCTGCCGGAGACGCATGCGATCCTGAAGCGGATCCGCGCGACGATTGACGCCGAATACCCGAACCGGATGCTGCTCGCGGAAGCGAACCAGTGGCCGGAAGACGTGCAGGAATATTTCGGCAACGAGGACGAATGCCACATGGCGTTCCACTTCCCGCTGATGCCGCGCATCTACATGTCGATCGCGAGCGAGGACCGCTTCCCGATCCTCGACATCATGCGCCAGACGCCGGCGCTCGCGCCGAGCAACCAGTGGGCCGTGTTCCTGCGCAACCACGACGAGCTGACGCTCGAGATGGTCACCGATTCGGAGCGCGACCTGCTATGGCAGACCTATGCGAGCGACCGGCGCGCGCGGCTGAACCTCGGGATCCGGCGCCGGCTCGCGCCGCTGATGGAGCGCGACCGGCGCCGCATCGAGCTGATCAATTCGCTGCTGCTGTCGATGCCCGGCACGCCGGTGATCTACTACGGCGACGAGCTCGGGATGGGCGACAACATCCACCTCGGCGACCGCGACGGCGTACGCACGCCGATGCAGTGGTCGTCGGACCGCAACGGCGGCTTCTCGCGCGCCGACCCCGAACTGCTGGTGCTGCCGCCGGTGATGGGCTCGCTGTACGGCTATGACGCGATCAACGTCGAGGCGCAGACGCGCGACCCGCATTCGCTGCTGAACTGGACGCGGCGCATCCTCGCGACGCGCCGGGCGTCGCAGGCGTTCGGGCGCGGCACGATCCGCTTCCTGCGCCCGGACAACCGCAAGGTGCTCGCGTATCTGCGCGAGCTGGACGGCCACGAGCCGCTGCTGTGCGTCGCGAACCTGTCGCGCGCATCGCAGGCGGTCGAGCTCGACCTGTCCGAATTCGCGGGCCGCGTGCCGATCGAGATGACGTCCGATTCGCCGTTTCCGCCGATCGGACAGCTCCCGTATCTCCTCACCTTTCCGCCGTACGGATTCCTCTGGTTCGTGCTCGCCGAGCACGGCCGCGAGCCGTCGTGGCGGCAGCCGCACGCGGAACCGTTGCCCGAATACGTGACGCTCGTGATGCGGCGCGGCGACACGCGGCCGGACGTCTCGCAGCTGCACACGCTCGCGCACGACGCGCTTGCGTCATGGCTCGCGCGGCGGCGCTGGTTCGCGTCGAAGGACCGCAAGATCGGCGACGCGTGGCTGAACGTCGTCACGCCGATTCCGGACGAGCCGTTCCAGTATGCGGAGGCATGGGTGTCGGCGAGCGACGGCGGCGTCGAACGCTACGTGGTGCCGCTCGCGGCCGCGTGGGGCGGCGAGACGTCCCATCCGCTGTTCGCGCAACTCGCGCTGGCGCGCGTGCGGCGTGGCCATACGGTCGGCTACCTGACCGACGCGTTCGCGCTGCCGGCGTTCGCGCGCGGGATGCTGCGCAAGCTGCGCGACGGCGCGACGGTGCCCACGTCCGACGGCGGCCGGCTCACCTTTCTGCCGGAAGACGCGCTCGCCGGGCTCGATCCGGGCGACGACGCGGAAGTGCGCTGGCTCGCGGCCGAGCAGAGCAACAGCTCGCTCGTGATCGGCGACGCGATCGTGCTGAAGCTGGTGCGCAAGGTCGCGCACGGCGTTCATCCGGAAGCGGAAATGAGCCGGCACCTGACGCGCATCGGCTATGCGAACACCGCGACGCTGGCCGGCGAAGTCGTGCACGTCGATCCGGACGGCACGCCCCATACGGTCGCGATCCTGCAGCGCTACGTCGACAACCAGGGCGATGCGTGGACGCGCTCGTTCGACTTCCTGCGGCGCGCGATCGACGAACTCGCGCTGCCGGCCGCGGACGAAGGCGAGGCGGCCGAAACGGACGAGGAACCCGATGCGCTGCTCGGCTACGCGGCGTTCGCGGGCATCATCGGCACGCGGCTCGGCCAGTTGCACGTCGCGCTCGCGCAGCCGTCCGACGATCCCGCGTTCTCGCCGGAGCGCGCGACGCCCGATCACATCGACGGCTGGTGCATGGACGCGATCGCATCGTTCGAGCGCGCGCTCGACGTGCTGCGCACGCGGCTCGATGCGCTCGATGTGCCCACCCGCGCGTCGGCCGATGCGCTGCTCGCGTCGCGCGACGCGGCCGTGCTGGCGCTCGGCGAGCTCGTGCCGCGCACGCTCGACGCGCAATGCACGCGGATTCACGGCGATTTCCATCTGGGCCAGGTGCTCGACGTGCAGGGCGACGCGCTGCTGATCGACTTCGAAGGCGAACCGGCGCGCCCGCTCGAGCGGCGTCGCGCGAAATCGCATCCGCTGCGCGACGTGGCCGGCCTGCTGCGCTCGCTGTCATACGTCAGCGCGACCGCGCAGTTCGCGATCGAAAAAGCGCCGCCCCAGGCCGCCGGCCGCAAGCGCGCGCTGTTCGACCGCTTCGGGCAGGCCGCCGCCGACCGCTTCGTCGAATGCTATCGCGCGGCCGCGGACCACGCGCCCGCGCGCTTCGTCGATCCGCACTACGCGGACCGCCTGCTCGCGCTGTTTCTGATCGACAAGGCGTCGTACGAGCTGTGCTACGAAGCCGCGAACCGGCCCGACTGGCTGAGCGTGCCGGTCGGCGGGCTCGCGGCGCTGGTCGACCGGCTGCTCGGCGACGGCGTGCTGCCCGACGACGGAGGACACCCATGACCGACACGCTGTTCGAACGCGCCGATATCGACGCGCTGCTCGCCGGCCGCCATCCCGACCCGTTTGCGTGCCTCGGCCCGCACGAACAGGCCGACCGGATCGTCGTACGCGCGCTGCTGCCCGGTGCGGAGCGCGTGCGCGCGCTGTCGCCGGACGGCGCCGAGCTCGGCGCGCTCGCCTGCATCGATCGCGCCGGCTGCTTCGCGGGGACGATCGCGCACGACGGCGGCTGGCCGCATTACCTGCTCTCGATCGACTGGCCGGACGCGCACCAGGTCACCGACGACGCGTATGCATTCGGCACGCTGCTCGACGAAGCGGCGCTCGCGCGCTTCTCGGCCGGCGATCCCGATGCCGTGCTCGACTGCCTCGGCGCGGCACCGGTGCGCATCGACGATACCGACGGCGTGCGCTTCGCGGTCTGGGCGCCGAACGCGCAGCGCGTATCGGTGGTCGGCGATTTCAATGCATGGGACGGGCGCCGCCATCCGATGCGGCTGCGGCGGCCGTCGGGCGTATGGGAGCTGTTCGTGCCGGGCATCGGCGCGGGCGAGCGCTACAAGTACGAGCTGCGCGCGGCCGACGGGCGCGTGCTGCCGCACAAGGCCGACCCGTGCGCGCGTGCGACCGAGGCGCCGCCGAGCACGGCATCGGTGGTCGCCGACGTCGCGGCGCTCCACGCGTTCGCATGGCACGACGACGGCTGGATGCACGCGCGGCCGCGCAACGACGACCGCTATCGCGTGCCGTGGTCGATCTACGAGGTCCATCCGGAATCGTGGCAGCGCATCCCCGAACAGATGGACCGCAGCGCGACGTGGGACGAACTCGCCGAGCGGCTGATTCCATACGTGAAGGGGATGGGCTTCACGCACGTCGAGTTCATGCCGATCGCCGAATACCCGTTCGGCGGCTCGTGGGGCTACCAGCCGCTCGCGCAGTTCGCGCCGTCCGCGCGCTTCGGGCCGGTCGAGGGTTTCGCGCGGTTCGTCGATCGCGCGCATGCGGCCGGCATCGGCGTGATCGTCGACTGGGTGCCCGCGCATTTTCCGAACGACGCGCACGGGCTCGCGCAATTCGACGGCAGCGCGCTGTACGAGCATGCCGATCCGCGCGAAGGCATGCATCCCGACTGGAACACGTGCGTGTTCAACGTCGGGCGCACCGAAGTCAGTGCATTCCTCGTCGCGTCGGCGCTCGCATGGGCGCGCCGCTATCACGTCGACGGCATCCGCGTCGACGCGGTCGCGTCGATGCTGTACCGCGACTATTCGCGCAAGGAAGGCGAGTGGGTGCCGAACGTGTACGGCGGCCGCGAGAACCTCGAATCGGTCGCGTTCCTGCGCCGGCTGAACGACACGCTGCACGGTGCGTCCGCGCCGGCCGGCGTCGTCACGGTCGCGGAAGAATCTACCGCGTGGCCGGGCGTCACCGCGTCGACCGCCGACGGCGGGCTCGGCTTCGACTTCAAATGGAACATGGGCTGGATGCACGACACGCTCGCATACCTGCACGAAGACCCGATCCACCGCCGCTATCACCACGACCGGATGACGTTCGGGCTCGTGTACGCGTTCTCCGAGCGCTTCGTGCTGCCGCTGTCGCACGACGAGGTCGTGCACGGCAAGGGCTCGCTCGTCGCGAAGATGCCCGGCGACGCGTGGCAGCGGCTCGCGACGCTGCGCGCGTATTTCGGCTTCATGTGGGCGCATCCCGGCAAGAAGCTGCTGTTCATGGGCAGCGAATTCGCGCAATGGTCGGAGTTCGCGCACGATGCGACACCGCATTGGGACTTGCTCGACGCGCCCGCGCATCGCGGCGTGCAGCGGCTGGTGCGGGATCTGAACCGCACGTATGCGGCCGAACCGGCGCTGCATGCGCTCGACTGCCACGCGGCCGGGTTCTCCTGGCTGATCGGCGACGACCGCGACAACAGCGTGTTCGCGTTCGCCCGCCGCGACGATGCGGGGCACCTCGTCGTCGCCGTGTGCAACTTCACGCCCGTGCCGCGCAGCGGCTACCGCCTCGGGCTGCCCGCGCCCGGGCACTGGCGCGAACTGATGAACACCGATGCCGCGACGTACGGCGGCACCAACGCCGGCAACGACGGCGCCGTGTGGGCCGAAGCCGTGCCGGCCCACGGCGAGGCGTGGTCGGCGACCTTGCGCCTGCCGCCGCTCGCGACGCTGTGGCTTACCCCTGCCTGATCACTCGCTCGCGCCCTCGACACGGAGAACCGCCCCATGCCGACCGCCCTCCCCACCCGTCTCGAATCCGGCCGCAGCTATCCGCTCGGCGCGACCTGGGACGGCCTCGGGACCAATTTCGCGGTGTTTTCCGCGCACGCGCATCGCATTCAGCTGTGCGTGTTCGATCCGACCGGCCGCAAGGAACTCGCGCGCCTCGACCTGCCCGAATGCACCGACGAGGTGTGGCACGGCTACCTGCCCAACGCGCATCCGGGCACCGTGTACGGGTTTCGCGCGGACGGCCCGTACCAGCCGCAGAACGGCCATCGCTTCAATCCGACCAAGCTGCTGCTCGATCCGTACGCACGCAAGCTGGTCGGCCAGTTCCGCTGGTCGGACGCGCTGTTCGGCTATCGCGTGCATTCGAATCGGGCCGATCTGTCGATGGACCGCCGCGATTCGGCGCCCGCGATGCCGAAAGCCGTGGTCGTCGACGAAGCGTTCGACTGGAGCAACGACCGGCGCCCGAACGTGCCGTGGCGCAGTACCGTGATCTACGAGACGCACGTCCGCGGCGCGTCGATGCGCCGCGCCGGGCTGCGCCCGCCGGAGCGCGGCACGTTCGCGTCGCTCGCGCATCCGGCGTTCATCGATCATCTGCTGTCGATCGGCGTGACGACGGTCGAGCTGTTGCCGATTCACGCGTTCCTGCAGCAGCGCGAGCTCGTGAAACGCGGGCTGCGCAACTACTGGGGCTACGACACGGCGGCGTTCTTCGCGCCGGAGCCGTCGTATCTGACGACGCGGCGACTCGACGAAATGCGCATCGCGGTGCGCCAGTTGCACGCGGCCGGCATCGAGGTCGTGCTCGACGTCGTCTACAACCACACGTGCGAAGGCAACCAGCTCGGGCCCACGCTGTCGTGGCGCGGCCTCGACAACGCGAGCTATTACCGGCTGCGGCCCGACGATCCGCGCTACCACGTCGACGAAACCGGGTGCGGCAACACGCTGAACATGTCGCATCCGCGCGTCGTGCAGATGGTGATGGATTCGCTGCGCTACTGGGCCACCGCGTTCAACATCGACGGCTTCCGCTTCGATCTCGGCGTGACGCTCGGCCGCGAGGATCACGGCTTCGAACCCGGCGCGGGGTTCTTCGACGCGCTGCGGCAGGACCCCGTGCTCGCGCAGCGCAAGCTCATCACCGAGCCGTGGGATCTCGGCCCCGGCGGCTATCAGCTCGGCCGCCATCCGCCCGGCTTCGCCGAGTGGAACGACCGGTTTCGCGACACCGTGCGACGCTTCTGGCGCGGCGACGCTGGCCAGCGCCCGGAACTGGCGGCACGCTTGTCGGGCTCGGCCGACCTGTTCAATCACGGGCGGCGCCGCACCTGGGCATCGATCAATTTCGTCACCGCGCACGACGGCTTCACGCTCGCCGATCTGGTGTCGTACGCGGGCAAGCACAACGACGCGAACGGCGAGGACAACCGCGACGGCCGCGACGACAACTGCAGCGCGAACTGGGGCGCCGAAGGGCCGACCGACGACGCGGCGATCCGCGACGTGCGCCGGCGCGTCGCGCGCTCGATGCTCGCGACGCTGTTTACCGCGCTCGGCACGCCGATGCTCGTGGCGGGCGACGAATTCGGCCGCACGCAGCAGGGCAACAACAACGCGTATTGCCAGGATAACGAACTGTCCTGGCTCGACTGGGACCTGGCGCACGGCGACGAAGGCATCGAGATGACCCGCTTCGTGTCGCGGCTCGCCGCGCTGCGGCGCATGTACCCGGTGATGTCGGCGCCGGGCTACCCATCGGGCGACCGCGACGGCGCGCCGGGCATGCGCGAGATCGAATGGTTCGACGAACGCGGCGACGCGCTGACCGTCCCCGCGTGGGAAGACGGCGAACGCCGCGCGCTGACGATGCGGCGCGTCGGCACCGGCCGCACCGGACGCACCGAGGCGTTGCTCGTGATGCTGAACGCATCGGCCGACACCATCACGTTCATGCCGCCCGCGCCCGTACTCGATTACCGGATCCTGCTCGACACCGCGACGCCCGACTCGGGCCCGCGCTCGTGGCCGGAAGCGGGCCTCGACGTCGCCGCGCATGCGGCCGCGATCGCGGTCGCGGCCGTGCCGCCGCCCGATCAGTCTCCTTCCCGAGGATCGCCATGACATCCCGTTCCGCCCGCCCAACCGGCACGCATGCATTCGAATCGTCGTTCGGCGCGACCTGCGTCGATGCCGACCACACGCGTTTCCGGCTGTGGGCGCCCGCGAGCCGCACGGCCGCCGTCGAGCTGCAGGACGAAGGCGGCCGCGCGATTCCGATGACGCCGGCCGGCGACGGCTGGTTCGAGACGGTCGCGCCGTGCGGCCCCGGCACGCTGTACCGCTACCTGCTCGACGACGCGCTCGCGGTGCCCGATCCCGCGTCGCGCTTCCAGCCGTACGACGTGCACGGACCGAGCCAGATCGTCGATCCAACCGCGTACCGCTGGCGTCACGACGCATGGCGCGGCCGCCCGTGGCACGAGACGGTGCTGTACGAGCTGCATGTCGGCGCGTGCGGCGGCTACGCGGCCGTCGAGCGGCGGCTGCCGACGATCGCCGAACTCGGCGTGACCGCCGTCGAGCTGATGCCCGTCAACGCGTTCCCGGGCGCGCGCAACTGGGGCTACGACGGCGTGCTACCGTTCGCGCCCGACGCGTCGTACGGGCGGCCCGAGGAGCTGAAGTCGCTGGTCGACACCGCGCACGGGCTCGGGCTGCAGGTGTTCCTCGACGTCGTCTACAACCACTTTGGCCCCGACGGCAATCTGCTGCCGCGCTACGCGCCCGAATTCTTCCGCGCGGACCGGCAGACCGCGTGGGGACCGGCGATCGATTTCTCCCGTCCGCAGACGAGCGCGTTCTTCATCGACAACGCGCTGTACTGGCTCGACGAGTACCGTTTCGACGGGCTGCGCATCGACGCCGCGCACGCGATCGGCGACGACGCATGGCTGCGCGAACTCGCGCGCCGCGTACGCGCGCACGCGGGCGACGCGCGCCACGTGCATCTCGTGCTGGAGAACGAGCGCAATACCGCGAGCCTGCTCGGCCCCGGCGGCTTCGACGCGCAATGGAACGACGACTTTCACAACAGCGCGCACGTGCTGCTGACCGGCGAGCGCGACGGCTACTATCGCGCGTACGCCGACGCGCCGCTGCGCCATTTCGCGCGCACGCTCGGCGAAGGCTTCGCGTATCAGGGCGAACCGTCGCCGCTGCACGACGGTGCCGCGCGCGGCGAGCCGAGCGCGCACCTGCCGCCGACGGCGTTCGTCGTGTTTCTGCAGAACCACGACCAGATCGGCAACCGCGCGTTCGGCGAACGGCTGCGCGCGCTCGCGAACGACGACGCGGTGCGCGCGGCCACCGCGCTGATGCTGCTTGCACCGTCGATTCCGCTGCTGTTCATGGGCGAGGAAGACGGCAGCACGCAGCCGTTCCAGTTCTTCACCGACTATCGCGGCGCGCTCGCCGACGCGGTGCGCGAAGGCCGGCGTCGCGAATTCGCCGCGTTTCCCGCGTTCGCCGATGCCGCGCATCGCGACGCGATTCCCGATCCGAACGACATCGCGACGTTCGTGCGCTCGTCGTTGCACCATCCGCCCGACGAATCGTGGCCCGACGCGGCCGCGTGGCGGCGCTTCTACCGCAGCGCGCTGGCCGTGCGCGCGGCGCTCGTGACGCCGCACCTGGCCGGCGCGCGGTCGCTCGGCGTCGATCTGCTCGCGGGCGACGGCGACCCGCCCGCCCTCGCCGCGCGCTGGCGCCTCGGCGACGGCAGCACGCTGACGATCGCGCTGAATCTCGGCTCGCACGACGCGACGCTGCCCGCGCTGCCGGTCGGCAAGATCGTGTTCGAGACGCCGCCGCGCGCGCGCGACCGGCTGCCGGGCGGGCACGTGCCGCCCCGCGCGTGCATCGCGTGGCGCGACGGCGCGGTCAACCAGGATGCGCGGCATCACCGCGCGAACGGACGGAGTTCATCATGACGACCGACGTTCCGATCGCGGCGCTCGCCCGTGCGGCCGGGCTGGAGCCCGACTGGACCGACGCGGGCGGCGTCGCGCGGCGCGTGGACGACGACGCGCTCGTCGCGCTCGTCGATGCGCTCGGCTGGCCGTGCGGCACCGCGATCCAGCGGGTCGACAGCGCGGCGGCGCTCGCCGACGCGAACGCGGCGCCGCCGCGTACCGTGACCGGCGACGCCGGCCTGCCGCTGACGCTGCCCGCGACCGTCGCGGCGCCGGGCGCGCGCTTCAGGATCTCGCTCGAAAGCGGCGGGCACGTGGACGGGCGCGTGGGCGGCACGGGCGAACACGGCACGCTGCCGCCGCTCGCGATGGCCGGCTATCACGCGCTCGACGTCGGCGAGCAGCGTATCGGGCTCGCGATCGCACCGCCGCGCGCGCGGCCGTTCGACGCGTTCGCGCGCACACGCGACGCGAACAGCCGCTGGGGCATCGCCGCGCAGCTCTACGGCCTGCGCCGCACCGGCGACGACGGCGCGGGCGACTACACGACGCTCGCGCGGCTCGCCGCGCACGCGGCGCGCCACGGCGCGCAGGCCGTGGCGATCAGCCCGACGCACGCCGGCTTTCCGGCCCTCCCCGCGCACGACAGCCCGTATTCGCCGTCGTCGAGGCGCTGGCACAACGTCGCGTATCTCGACTGCGACGCGGTGCCGGGCGCCGATGCCGCGCCGCGCGCATCGGCCGCCGTCGCCGACGCCGACGCCGCACTGATCGACTGGCCCCGCGTGCTGCCGGCGAAGCTGCGCCGTCTGCGTGCATGCTTCGACGCATGGCGAGCGAGCGACGACCCGTCGCGCGACACGTACCAGCGGTTTCGCGCGGCGGGCGGCGCGGCGCTCGACGCGCACGCGCGCTTCGATGCGCTGCAGGCGTTCTGCATCGAGCACGGGATCGGCGCGGATTGGCGGCAATGGCCGGCGCAATGGCGCATGCCGGGATCGGCGGAAGTCGACGCGTTCGCGCACGCGCATGCCGACACGATCGCGTTCCACACCTTCCTGCAATGGTGCGCGTCGCGCGCGCTGGGCGACGCGCAGCACGCGGCGCGCGGCGCGGGCATGGCGACCGGGCTGATCGCCGATCTCGCGGTCGGCTCCGATCGCGCCGGCAGCGACGCGTGGGCGCACGGCACGACGCTGCTGCGCGGCGTGTCGCTCGGCGCGCCGCCCGACCTGTTCAATGCGGCTGGCCAGGCGTGGGGCGTGACGACGTGGACGCCCGCCGCGCTGCGCGCGGACGGCTTCGTGCCGTTCATCGAGCTGCTGCGCGCCGCGTTCGCGCACGCGGGCGGCATCCGCATCGATCACGTGCTCGGCTTCGCGCGGATGTGGATCGTGCCGGACGGCGGCTCGCCGCGCAGCGGCGCGTACCTGCGCTATCCGCTCGACGATCTGGTGCGGCTCGTCGCGCTCGAGGCGGCCCGCCATCGCGCGATCGCGATCGGCGAGGATCTCGGCACCGTGCCGGCCGGATTGCGCGAACGGCTCAGCGCGCAGGGCGTCGCGGGCATGCGCGTGCTGTGGTTCGAGCGCGACGCGAACGGCGCGTTCCGGCCGCCGTCCGCATGGGATCGCGATGCGATCGCGACCACCTCGACGCATGACTTGCCGACCGTGGCCGGCTGGTGGCGCGGCGTCGATCTCGGATGGCGGCGCGTCGCCGCCGACGCCGAAGCCGGTAAACGGCGCGACGACACACCGCCGCGCGACGTGGCCGCCCCGGCGCCGAACGATGCGAGCGCGCACGATTCCGACGAGATCGTGCAGCGCATGGCGTTCGGACACGATACCGTGCAGCGCCCCGAGCCGGGCAAGCCGACGCCGCCGCCGGCTTCGCCGCCCGAGCTGCTCGCCGCCCACGCGGAACGCGCCACCGAGCGCGCGGCGCTGTGGCACGCGCTGCAACAGGCCGGGTGCGCGCCGGCCGGCGCCGCGGCGCCGCCGGCCGACATGCCGCCGGTGAACGCGATCCTCGGCTACGTCGCGATCAGCCCGTCGCCGCTCGCGCTGCTGCCGCTCGAGGATTTGCTCGCGCTCGACGCGCAGCCGAACCTGCCGCGGCCGCCGTGCGGCCATCCGAACTGGCGGCAGCGTCTGCCGCGCACGGTCGACACGCTGTTCGACACCGACGTGCGCACGCGCATCGCCGCCGTCGTGCATGCGCGCCGTTCGCGGGGGCGCCGCTCATGACGCCGCGCGCGACGCTGCGCCTGCAGTTGCACGCGGGCTTCACGTTCGACGACGCGGCCGCGCACGCCGACTACTTCGCGCGGCTCGGCGTGAGCCACCTGTACCTGTCGCCGGTGTCGACGGCCGAGCGCGGCTCGCTGCACGGCTACGACACCGTCGACTACGGCGCGCTCAGCGCCGAACTCGGCGGCGAAGCCGGCTTCCTGCGGCTGGTCGATGCGCTGCGCGCGCGCGGCCTCGGCATCATCATCGACATCGTGCCGAACCACATGGGCGTCGGCGGGTCGTCGAACGGCTGGTGGAACGACGTGCTCGAATGGGGGCCGGCGAGCCCGTATGCACGCACCTTCGACATCGACTGGCATCCGCCCGACCCGGCGCTCGACGGCAAGGTGCTGCTGCCGTGCCTCGGCGCGCCGTACGGCGATGCGCTCGCGGCCGGCGACATCACGCTGCGCGCCGATCCGGCCGCGGGCCGCTTCTATATCGCGTGCCCCGGGCGGCGGCTGCCCGTGGCCGCCGCCACCTACGCGGAAATCCTGCGCATCGCGAACCGCGCGGACCTGAACGCGCTCGCCGAGCGCTTCGATGCCGCGCCGGCACGCGGCAGCGCGCGGCTGGCCGCCGCCCATGCGGCGCTGCGCGATCATGCGGCCGCGCACGGCCCGCACGCGCTCGACGCGGTATTGCGCGGCGCCGACCCGCGCCGCGCCCGCTCGCGCGCCTGCCTGCACCGATTGCTCGAACGCCAGCACTACCGGCTCGCGTGGTGGCGCACGGCCGCCGACGAGCTGAACTGGCGGCGCTTCTTCGACATCGCGACGCTCGCGGCCGTACGCGTCGAAGACGACGCGGTGTTCGACGCCGTTCATGCGCTGCCGCTGCGCCTCCACGCGGCCGGGCTGGTCGACGGCGTGCGCGTCGATCACGTCGACGGCCTCGCCGATCCGCGCGCGTACTGCCGGCGGCTGCACGCGCGGCTCGCCGCGCAGCGCGACGCGCGGCCCTACATCGTGGTCGAGAAGATCCTCGCGCCCGGCGAGGCGCTGCGCAGCGACTGGGCCGTCGACGGCACGACCGGCTACGACTTCATGAACGACGTCGGCGCGCTGCTGCACGACCCGGCCGGCGCCGCGCCGCTCGCCGCGCACTGGGCGGCCGTGTCGGGTTCGGCGCGCACGTTCGCGCAGGAAGCGCTCGACGGCAAGCGGCGCGTGCTGATGCGCCAGCTCGCCGTCGAGCATGCGCGGGTCGCGCGGTTGCTGCACGGGATCGCGCGGGCGTCGCCGGCGACGCGCGACGTGAGCCGGCTCGCGATCCACCGCGTGCTCGGCGAACTCGCGGTGCGGCTGCCCGTGTACCGGATGTATCCGGCGCCGGGCGAGGAACTCGCCGACGCCGACCGGCGCGTGCTCGCCCACGCGTATGACGGTGCGTATGCGGCCGTCGATCCGACCGACCGGTTCGCGCTCGAGCGCGTCGCCGCGTGGCTCGGCCTGCCGGTCGTGCGCGTACCGCGCGCGAACGCGGACGCGCTGGTCGCGGCGCGCGTCGCGTTCGCGCAGCTCACCGCGCCGCTGGCCGCGAAGGGTGTCGAGGATACGGCCAACTATCGCTATGGCCGGCTGCTGTCGCGCAACGAGGTCGGCGCCGACGCCGGCGACTTCAGCCTGTCGCGCGGCGCGTTCCATGCACGCAACCGGCGTCGCGTGCGCACCGTGCCGCACGGGCTCGTCGCGACGGCCACGCACGACCACAAGCGCGGCGAGGACGCGCGTGCGCGGCTCGCGGTGCTCAGCGAGGCGCCCGATGCGTGGCGCGCGGCATCGCTCGACTGGTCGGCGCTGAACCTGCCGCATCGCGGCGGCGCGCACCGCGACCTCGCGTGGACGCCCGGGCCGGCCGCCGAGGCGATGCTGTACCAGACGCTCGTCGGCTGCTGGCCGCCCGCGCTCGCACCCGACGATGCGGCCGGCCTCGACGCGCTCGCGACGCGCGTCGTGCAATGGCAGACGAAGGCGCTGCGCGAAGCGAAGCAGCACACCGACTGGCTCGCGCCCGAGCCCGACTACGAGCGCGGCTGCGAGGCATTCGTTCGCGCGATCCTGACGCCGCGCGGCGCCGGGGATTTTCCGCATCGGCTGCATGCGTTCGTCGCGCGGATCGCGCCGGCCGGCGTCGTCAACAGCCTCGCGCAGACGGCGCTGCGGATCGCGTCGCCCGGCGTGCCCGATCTGTATCAAGGTACCGAGTCATGGGATCACTCGCTCGTCGATCCGGACAACCGGCGCGACGTACCGTTCGCGACGCTGGCGGCCGAAGCGGTCGACGCGCCCGTTGCGTCGTATCTGCCGACGTGGCCCGACGCGCGCGTGAAGCGCGCGCTGATCGAGCGGATGCTGGCGCTGCGCGCGCGATGGCCGGCGACGTTCGCGGATGGCGCGTACGTTCCGCTGCGCGTGCGCGGCAAGTTGGCACGGCATGCGGTGGCGTTCGCGCGGTGCGACGATGCGGCGACCGTGGTGGTGGTCGCGACGCGGCTCGCGTGCCGGTTGCTGGGCGAAGCGCCCGGATTGCCGCGCGTGGAACCGGCGCGATGGGGCGATACGGCCGTCGTGCTGCCGCGCGGCGTCGAATGGCCCTGGACAGACGCGTTGAATGCCGGGGACGCGATCGATGCGCCGGATGGTGTGCTGGCGCTCGATCGCTGCCTGGCCGAGTTGCCTGTGGCGGTGCTCGTCGCGGCGCGGAGTGAAAACTGAAGGCGATGTCCGATTGACGGTAGTCAGGGAGCGAGCCCGCGATCGATTTTGTGCAAAACGTGCCGTGAATAATCGATCTTTCAAACGCGTGATCGGCTTTCACCCGAAGCCTCCGATCGCTAGCCAGTTTGTTCAGCCGACGATCTGCGTCAACGACCTTACGACCACTCCTCCGGCGGCATCTCGCCGCGGTCGTCCTCCCACAGCGGTTTCGCCGCCTCTTCTCCGCGGCTCGGCGTCACCGGCCCGTTTCCGCTTGTGCCGCGGTCACCGCGCTCGGCCCGCCGCGCGCCGTCGCGCGGTACCGCCTGCGCTCGCACACGAGTCCGCGTACGCGTCGGCGTCACGGTCCGTTGCCCGTCGCGGCGACGCTCGTCCGTCGAGCCTGCATCGTGGGTCTGTCGTGCATTCGAAGCTGTAGCCATTTCGTTCTCCTGAGTCATCGAAAGAAACCGGTCACCCGAACGCAGCAATTTCGGTGCCGCCGGCCGGGCAAGCATCTTGCTCCGCTGATTCGACCGAAACCGTTCCGGAGGTGACGATGCCGACGAATCGCAACACGCCGCCCGCCACGCGCCGCCGCCTCGGCGGATGGATGGCCACCGAGGAATCCCGCATGGCCGCGTTCCGCGAAAAAATCGCGAACGAAGCCCGCGCGCATGCCGGCGAACGGCTGCGCACGCCGGCCGTGCAGGACCTCGCGCGGCTGTTCGACGACAACGCGGTGCTGCGCATGAGCCTGACCCGCGCGATCGACGAAGCGTGCGAATCGGGATACCGGCTCGGCTACACGTCGATCGGCGAGCTGATGACCGTGCTCGACCATCTGATGACCTACACGCCGCCGTTCAGCGAGGAAAGCCTGATCGTGTGCCCGCTGAACGCGTTCTTCGACTGGCCGATGTGCATGCCGTCGGGCCACGCGGTGTTTCGCGACGCGGCCGTGAACGCGCAGTTGAAGCGCGTGCTGAACGTCTGGTGCGACTTCCTTGGCGGCCCGCACTCGCGCACGCATCTCGACACGTCCGCGCCCGACGGCTGGTTCTGCGACGCAGCACGCAAGCGTCTGGGGCTGTCGCAGTTCCAGTATCGCGAAGACCAGCCGCACTGGGGCTTCGATTCGTGGAACGACTTCTTCACGCGGCGCTTTCGCGATGGCGCGCGGCCCGTCGCGGCCCCGGACGATCCACACGTGATCGTCAGCGCGTGCGAAGCCGCGCCCTATCACGCCGAAACCAACGTGAAGCTGCGCGACACGTTCTGGATCAAGTCGCAGCCGTATTCGCTGCGCGACCTCTTCACGCCCGCGTGGCTGCCGCTCGCCGAGCGCTTCGTCGGCGGCGACGTCTATCAGGCCTACCTCAGCGCGTACAACTATCACCGCTGGCATGCGCCGGTGCGCGGCGTCGTCACGCACGCGTATCGGGTAGACGGCGCCTATTATTCGGTCGCCGAAGCGGAAGGCCCGGACCCGGCCGGGCTCAACGACTCGCAGGGCTACATGACGGCGGTGGCCGCACGCGCGGTGATCGCGATCGCGAGCGACGATCCGGGCATCGGCACCGTGGCGGCCGTGTTCGTCGGGATGGGCGACGTATCGTCGTGCGTGGTCGAGGTCGTGCCGGGGCAGCGCGTCGACAAGGGCGACGAGATCGGTTACTTCCAGTTCGGCGGCTCGACCTACTGCCTGCTGTTCGAGCCCGGCGTGATCGACCGCTTCCTGTACGCGCCGCCGTTCGAAGGCGAGCCGCCCGTCGTGCAGGTCAATGCGCCGGTTGCGGTCGCGCGGTGAGCGCGGCGCGCGGCCCTGCGCATCACCCGTCGGTCACATCGTGCAGGCCGATCGCGTGGGCACCGGCGGCGTCATGACGCTGCACGCATTGCAGCACCGACAGGCCATCGGCGGTCAGCGCGGGTCGGTGCGCGCCCGACGCGTCGTCGTGCTCCATCACGATCAGGCGTCGTTCGACGAGCGCGACGACGTCGTCGCGATCGATCTGGATCTGTTCCGGCGCGTGATGCGCGAGGAACAGTGCGGCGAATTCGTGGGCAGTCAGCATGCTCGTTTCCCCGGTTGACGGCTGCGCTCGATGCGACGACGGCGTCGCCTCGGCATGCGGCGCGTATCGTGCGCCGGCGACGTCAGGGGCATGCACGGACCGTGCCAAGTGGCATACTTCGGCCGGTATCCGTGCCGCGCCGATGCCACGTGATAGGGCACTTGGGGGCGATCGTGAACCGCTGCAAAGTTTTCAACGGCGTGTAACGTCGCCGCCGTTGGGTTCCGCGCTGCTGATATGACTACCGGTCGAATCACTGCCGGCGATCGCGCTCCTCAGTTCGTTTAGCTTACCGATCGCCTATTAATCTAGTCAGTAGGTATAACGCCTAAAAAACCATTTCCTTATCAGCAGTGCACCAATAAATACACCGGCAGCGGTTACAGCAACCCAGTAAGCAATTTTTTTGCCTATGCATCATCTTGGCCCACTTTTCTCGATTCGGGCCTCCGCCGACTGCAGCCATTTAAGCCTTCCATTTCCATCTTCAGTCACTTTGATCGAATGGTCCCATAGCACTACACCAAAGTGAACAGAATTCGTCTGACCAACGCCAAAGTCAACCGCGCCAGTTTCGCCATAGGCATATGTTACTGCACCAATCACACCATTCATCAACATCTAATCATTAGCTTTCGCAGTATCGCAATCTGCCGATTGATTTTATCAAATCAACCCGCCTTACATCTGCGAATCGTCAAAGCGTTATAAGTCATATTAATTCCATACACTGCCTTCCCGTCACCACGCTCCATCCCCCGCTGCACTTCGGCACTAATCCCTTTTTTACAAAGAATCACCACTTCATCTGAATTAACTTCCCTCCAACCAATATCCACTAGTCCTCGACTGTACTTATCCGCCAATTCTGGCGACCATGACTTCGCGTCGACCCCCACATATAAATATGCGGCCCCATATTTATAGCTTTGAGACCTCACTGCCACGACGCCCCCATTCATCAAAATCACATCCATATCGCGCCGCATAACATCAAGCTTCTCTTGCCCGTCAACAGGATTATTTCTCAATCCATAAATCACTACAATAAACACAATAACAGCGACAACCATCCAAACTCGTTTATCGAATTTCATCTTCGTCATGCGAGCAATCATCTCCGTTTAGGTTGCATGCCAGGAATTGTAAAAACTGGAAAACTAACACTGGTGGAACCACCTCCACCCAGATTTGGCGCACGTGTAATCCCGCCAAAACCTACACCCACTTCTACGGATGTATCTCCGCCGAAAGCGTGATTGCCACCGACACACGCCCCGTACGCACACATATTTACACCAAGTGATGCGCCCGCAAGAAAATTATCAGTTTTATCTGCCTGAATAGTGGGAGCTTGATTAGCCGCAGTCGGAATAACGCCGACGGTAACGGACGCTCCCGGTACCACCGGGACAGCACCGCCCCCTCCAAGATAAACATTTCCATTATGCAAATTAATAGAAATACCCGCCGAACTACCAAAAGCCGCTCCCCCGATAGATACGTAATCCAGCTTTCCGGGGCGTGTGGAGAGTACATTCGAGACGAATGCGTTACTGTCAGCTCGCAAATCATCAGTGCTGTACTGAAACAAACCGCTCGCCGGCGTTAGCTTTACCATGCCACCGTAGCCCGAAGCCGCGAAGTACGTCCCATTGTAATTCTTCAGTTGAGTCTGTTCGGCCGTATAACCGGCACCTTCTTGCTCCAGCGCCGAGTACTTTGCGTAGTCTGCCGTACCCGGTGCGTACTCGGCTGCACAGTGGACGAGTGCACATCCGGCCGCTTCCAGTCGATGCTCCTTGTTAGGATCGCCGTTGGCCAATTCATGTATGACTTTCTTTTCTTCGGAGTGAAGTTGGCGATTGAATCGGTCGACGTTGTACCCCGAGAACGCTCCCGCGTCGCCGCCCACGGCGGCGCCGGCCCCCGTCGCGATCACGTTCGCCACGATGTTGCCCAGCGCCTGATTCATATTGGCATTGCCGGTCGGATCACTGCCTGCGATCGCGCTGCTCAGTTCGTTCAGTTTGCCTGCGGCAATCGACGCGACCGCCGCGCCGGCAGCACCGCCAACCGCGTTGCCGCCGGCCAGGCCCGTCACGAGCGCCGCACCAGCACCTTGCATCAGCGCGCGATTCGCTCCGCCTTCCTTCCACGCGTCGACACCTGCCTGGTCACCGTTGGCAGCCGCATCCTTCATCATCTTGTCCGCGTAGTCTCCGATCCGGCGCGACACCGCTTCGCCGGCCGCGCTGGCTGCAGCCATCATGTCCGACTGATTGGCCAGCAGGTTCTGCACGTCGGGCAGTTTGGCGACCGTCCCGTTCGTGTTCGTCGTATCGCGGCTCAAGCTCGCCGCATCCTGCTTCTGGTTCGCCGAATCCGTGATCGTGACCGTTCCGGCGCTGACACCGCTCTTCGTCGTCGCGCTATCACTTCCGCTGTCGTTCTGGCCAAGCATGGGCGCGGCACCACCCGCGTTCTTGCCCGACGCGCTTCCATGCGTGCTGTAGTTCATCCCGCCATCGCCTGTCGTCGCGCCCGCGCTGAAGCCACTCGAGCTCGCATCGTAGTGCGACTGGTTCTGGATGTCCGAGAAGGTGAGGGAACCTGTCGTCAACGAATTCTTCGACGCATCCGCGCTACTCGCGATCAACCCACCCTTCAGGTCCGTATTGCCGGTGACGTTGATATTGAAGCCCTCATCGCCCGCCTGAATGCCGGCCTGCTCATCGACACCCGCATAGCTGCCCGTCGCATTCCCTTTGCTCTGGCTGAAGCTCGCGCTGGCGCCACCCTGACTGATGCTGAAACCGCCACCCGAACTCGACTGATGCGCCGCGCTCGCCAGCGTATCCTGCACGCTGGCGATGTTCAGGTTTCCGCCTACGTCGGCATTCACCTGATTGCCTTTCACGTTCGAGCCGATGATGTTCGTATCACCGCCCGAAATGATCGTCACACCGTTTGCAGCATTCACGTGGCTGTTGTTCTGCGTGGCCAGATCGCTGTTACCGTCGCCGTTGGCTTTCGACATCGCCGCCGAGATACCGAACCCGCCCGTGCCGACCGACACACCCACGCTCGCGCTCTTCGACTCGTTCGTGCTGCGCGTCGAATCGGTATCCGTCGTATTGACGATGTTGACGTCGTTCTTCGCGGCCAGAATCACGTCGCTCGCGTTCACGTTCGATCCGGCAATCGTCACATTGCCGCTGCCCGCCTGACCGTTGCCGGTTGCCGCAAACGCCACCGTTCCGCCGGCGTTCACATTCGAGCCGCGATTCGTCACGCTGTCCTCGCTGAACGCGCTCTTGCTGTGGCTGCTGCCGACGCTGAGTTCGACCTTGAACTCGGGTGTCGCGCCTCCGGCCAATGCCGCCGCGCCTGCGCCCACCGCATCGATTGCCCCGCTCGCGGCTGCCATCCCGTGCAGTGCGGCCGCACGACCATCCTGACTCTTGCCGGCTGCGCGCGACTGGCCCACCACGTTCGACACGGCGTCGATCACCGGCGCCTTCAGCGCGAGCGTCAACCCGCTCTTCGATACTTCCTGCGTCTGCGCGCGATGACCAGTGGCCTGTGCCGCATCGATCGTCACGTTCGCGCCCGTGCCGCTGATGTTCCGCGCGGCAATCAGGTCGCTGCCCGTCACACGCAGGTCGTTCCCGGCGACGATGCTCAGATTGCCGTTGAGCGAGCCGATCGTGCTGCCATTATTCGACACCTCGCTCGTCTGGCTCGTCGTCTTCAGCGAACTGCTGCCCACCGACACCGACAGGCCGCCGCCCGACATCAGCCCCGTTTCCTTCTTCTGGTAGTAGCTCGACGACGCGAGCGTATCCTGCGTCGTCGCGACGGTCACGTTGCGCGCCGCGCTCAGCGCGACGTCGTTCGTACCGACGACCGTGCTGCCCTGGATAATCAGATCGCGGCCAGCAGCGATCGTCACGCCATCGGCCGATACCAGGCTGCCCTGGTTCAGCGTCATCGTCTGGTCGATCCCGCTCGCGACCTTCGTGCCGCTCACCACGCCGCTGCGGCTGTGCGTTTCGTGCGCATTCAGTTCGTGCGTCCCGGTCGCCGCACCGATGTTCACGTCGCCCGCGGCAGCCAGCGTCACATTGCCCTTGTCCAGACCGATCGCGCTGCCGATCACGTTCAGGTCTTTACCCGCCACGATCGCCACGCTTTCGCCACCGGTCAGCGTCGTGCCGCTCAGGGCCTGATCCGACGTGTGCAGCGACTCGGCATAGCCGCGGCTGCCCTCGTTACCCGAGCTGGTACTGTTCACGGTCGACGTCGCGCTCGCCACGCCCAGTGTCACGGTGCCGCCGGCCACGACCGCACCGCCACCGCCCAGTTCGATCTGCGCCCCCTTCGCGGTGAGATCCCTTCCTACGACGATCGCCGACTTCCCGCCGACCTTGACCGCACTGCCGATGGATCGATTGACTTCCGTGTCCGACACGCCGTTCGCGCGCTCGACTACCTTGTGCTCGCCGACCTGCTGCGCGCCGAGCGTCCAGTCGCCGCCGACCTGCATCCCGAGATCGCCGCCGACACTCAGATTGCCCGCGTTCTGCCGGAAGCTGCCGCCCGTCGCGATCGCCGCGTCGCCGGCCACGTCGATGCCCGCTTGCGGTCCGAGCGTCGTCGACACGCGCGTCGCGCCGTCTGCGCTCGCCTGGCTGCGCGTGTGCGTCGCGGTATCGAGGATCAGGTCGCCGCCTGCTGCCAGCGCCAGACCGCCGGCCTTTACGCTTGCCGAGGTCAGATCGACTGTCCCGGTCGTCACCAGCGTCATCCGGCCGCCGCTTTGCAGCGCACCGAAGCGGTTGTCGAGGCTCCGGCCGCCGATCGAAAGGCTGTCCGCGGCGCGGAGCGTGCCGCTGTTCGAGAACGACCGCACGTCCTTCAGATCGACGTTTCCGCCTGCGATCAGCGGGCCGTTCATGTCCTGCCGGCTCGCCTGTGCGAGATACACGACTGGCACCAGCACCGATTGCCCGTCGACGACACGCGTCTCCAGCAGCACCACGTTGCTCGTGAGCTGCGCGACCTGTTCGGCCGACAGGCTCGCGCCGAGCGGCAGATCGAGGGATTTCGACAGCGCGGCACCCGACGACAACAGCGCCTGATACATCGATTCGATGTCCGTGTACGGCCCGAGCACCGCCTTGCCGGTCAGGGAGGTGAGTTGATTGCGCACCAGCCATTGCTCGTAGAACCCGTCGCCAACGCGCTTCGCCGTCTGCTCCGGGTTCAGCCCGAGCTGCTGCAGATAGTAGTCGCTCGACATGAACGCGCGTCGGCTCGTGAACGCCGGGTTCGTCTCGATCAGGTAGTTCGCGTTCGGCGCCGGGTTCGGATGGAACAGGCCGCCCTGCGGAATCGTCAGGTTCTTCAGCACGTCGACCGCCGTCGCGCTCGCGATCACGCGGTCGATGCCGCCGCCGACGGCGCCAACGTCGACACCCGGCGGCAGGCCGATCGGTGGGCGCCCCGCATTGCCGGCCGGGTTGTCGATACTCACGCCCGTGCCGGAGAGCGTGCCGTTCGCGACGAAGCTCGATTCGTAGCTCGGCAGCGCGTACTCGCGAATGTCCGATGGCGCATTGCAGCCCGGCGTGTCGCAGAACGAATAGCTCCAGAACTTGGTGCCGTCGTAGTTTCGGTACCAATATTTGCCCGTGTAGGTCACCTTGACCTGCGGCGCGAGCTGTCCCCTCCAGCTATCCTGATCGAGCGTGCGCGGTATCTCGATATCGCCTGCCGCCGTCACCTGGCTCCAGTAGTTCTGGAACGTGTCGACGGACGACGCGTTCAGACTCCCGCCCACCACGATCTGCGCGGCCGGACTGATCTTCGAGACAAGGTTCGCCAGCGGCGTGCCGGTATAGGTCGTGTATTGGTACGTGCTGTTGTACTCGCCACCATGCGGCGGCTCGACGTAGACGCCGCCGATGCTGTCCGGATCCTTGACGCCGACCTGGCCGGTGCGGCCGGACAGACTGATCCCGAGCCGCTCGAGCAGCGTGGCATCGACTTGCGAGGTCCATGCCGTTTGCATCTCGCGACGCGTGTTCGTCACGAGATCGGCATGCAGCGCCATGTCGCCGTCCGACTGGATCAGGCCTGACTGATTCAGGATATGCGCAGCCTTCGTGTATTGGCCGGCTGCATCCTTGCCACCCGCCAGCACCACACGGCCAAGACCGTAGATCGCGGTCAGCGCCGGGGTATCGGTTGTCGTCGTGTCGTCGCGGTTCTCGATGTTTTGCGCGAGCAGTTCGAGCAGCCCATCGCTGGCAGACGCCCCGATCAGCGCGGTCGGCCCGACGTTCGCCAGCGCAGACGCAGCCGAGAGCGACACGCTTGCGCCCACCAGCGTGCCGGTGTTGATCAGCGTGTTCGACTGCGTGCGCAGCCGGCCGCCCGCTGCCATTGCGCCACTGTTGACGACGTCGCCCGCATCGACGCTCAGGTCGTTCACGCTCATCAGACCGGCGTCGTTGTTGAACGTCCCCGGCAGTGTGAACGCCAGATTGCGGCCTGCATTGAACTGGTAGTCCGACGTGTTCGTAAAATCGCCGCGCAAGTACAACGCCAGATCGTTCGCCGCGCTATACGCTCCACCGCCGTAGAGCGTGCTCGCGCGGATCGACAGATCGCGCATCGCGCCGATCTGGCCACCCGCGTTGGAGACTGCGCCGGCAGTCGTGATGCCGACGTCGCCGCCGGCGCCGGTGATTCCGCCGCCGTCGTTGTTCAGGCTATTTGCGCGAAGCAGTACATTCGCGCCGTTCAATTGGCCGCCCCGTCCGTTGGTCATGGAACCGGCATCGAGCGTCACGTCACCGTTCGCGGCAAGCGCGCCGCCCGTGTTGTTCAGTTCGCCGCCGATGCGGGCCGAGATCGAACCGAGCGCGGCCAACGTGCCGCCGATGTTGTCGAAGGCGCCTGCCGACAACCCGATGGTGCCACGGCTCAGGATCGTGCCACCGGCGTTCGTCAGCAGCCCCGAACCGAGGCCCGGCATCAGCGCCAGCGTGCCGGTACCGGCGTGCACGATCATCCCGCTCGCGTTGTCGAGCGCCGCCGGTGCCAGTGTGAGGTTCGTGCCGTTGGTCTGGATCGTACCGCTCGCGTTGTCGAGCGTGCCGCTGACGTCGACCGTCGTTTCCTGACTGCCGTACTGCGTGAGCGTGCCGCGCGCGTTGTGCAGATCCGTGGTCTTCACGTTCAGCCGATCCGCCGCCATCGCGCCGTCGCGGTTGTCGACCAGGGCCGCCGTGACTTGCAGTGCGTGCTGTGCCGTCAGGCTGCCGTGATTCATGACACGACCCGCCTGCACGGTCACGTCTCCGTTGCCGCCGATCACGCCACCTTGCACACCGGTCGCCGTCGTGCCGCCGGCGTTCGTCAGCCGGCCGGTCGCCGACAGTGTCAGGCCGTCGCCATTGAGCGACACGATCCGGCCCGCCGAGTTGTCGAGCGACGCGCCCTTCACCGACAGCGCGCCGCCGCTTTGCATCGTGCCGGCACGGTTTGCGATATCGCCGGCACTGAGCGTCAACGCCCCGTCCGTGACGAGCGTGCCGCCCTGGTTCTCGAGCCGTCCCGATGTATCGATTGCAAGCGGGCCGACTGCCGAAAGCTGTCCGCCACGATTCGACAGCGCGCGGGCCGCGAGCGTCGTGCCAGCCTGGCTCGATAGCGTACCGTGGTCGTTGACGAGTACGCCTGCGGCACGTGCATCGATCGCACGTTGCGCGCTGGTCGTCGCGTTCGTCAGGTTCAGGCCGCCAGCGTGAGCAAGCAGCGAAACGTTTGCGTTCGCAGCCGTCTTCGAGCCCGACAGGTCGATGCCGCTGCCCGTGAACGCGACGTTGCCGCCCGCGACGTTCCGGCCGTTCGCCGTCAGCTGACCGGTCGCGGTGACGATCAGGTCGCCGTCATGGGTTACCGCGCCGTCCGCATTGACGCCCGCGCCCAACGAGCCCGTCGACGCGACGCTGTCGGCCGAGACGTTGAGTGCGTGCCGTGCGGCCAGGGCACCGTTATTCGACAGCGTGCCGGTCGTCGATACCGACACGTTGCGCTGCCCGTACGTCGTGCCGTCGTTCCGGATACCGCCTTGCGCGGTGATTGCGAGATTGCCGGTCGCGTTCGTCTTGCCACCGAGCACGAGCTGGCCGTTCGACTGCAGCGTCAGGTCACCCGACTGCGCGGCGATCGTCCCGGCGTTCGCCACCCCTACGCCGCGTTCGTTCGAGACGAGCAGGATCCGCTCGGCGTACATGCCGCCCAATTGACTGACGTCGATGGCGACGCCCGGCGCGGCGCCATCGCCCTCGATTGGCGTCGCGGCGAGCGTATCGCGATCGACCTGACTGGCGCCTGCGATCACGTTCAGTTTTTTCGCGTGGATCGCTGCATTGGCCTGCACGGCGCGCGCGATCAGATCGACCTGATCGACGCTCGATGCGTCCAGACCCGCGCCTTGGACCGTGATCAACCCGCGATTCACGTGGTAGCCGGCGAGCGAGCCGTCGGCACCATAGTACGGCCGCCCGGTCGTCAAGGTGGCGCGGCTGGTATTGATGAAACCACCGCCGTCCACCACGATGCCGGCCGGATTCGCGAGCACCACTTCCGCGCGGTTGCCCGCGACCTCCACATAGCCTCGAATCTGGCTGGCGGCCGTGCTGTTGACCTGATTGACGATGATGCGTGCCGATTGCCCGGGGCCGAAGTTCGGGTTGCCGTTGATCATCCCCGCCTGCTGCGTGTGCACCATCGCGGGCGAGTTGTTCAGCAGCGCGCCGTTGCGGTGCACATCGAACCGATCGTAGTTGTTGACCGATACGCCGGCACCGCTCGGCGCGGCGATGTTGACCTGCGGCAAGCCGTTCGGCGTCTGGATGACGTGGGTCGGGGTGCCTGGCGTCGGTGCGATTTGCGCCCAGGGGATCGCGGGCATGGAACCGAGCGCGGCGGCCAGCGTCGCGATCGACGCGCTGCGGGATGTGCGGCGCGCACGCGCGTCGCCGCTCGCTGATTTCCCCGTGGTGGTCGCGGTTTCCCCGACTGCGACCGCCATCCCTCGGCGCCCGGAATGCACCAGACGGTAGGTCTCTTTGTTCATCGCTCTGACGCTGGTACTTGTTAGATCGATGAACCGTATTCGGAATAATTTTTGAGAAACGGAGAACGTTTCTCAAATGCTACGGAACAGGCAAAATCGGACCGGTCTGATTGACGTGCTTTGCACCATGATCGTAGCGAGAGGCGAGCAGCCCAACTTCGCTCATGCCGCGCTGAAACAGCGTCAGCCGGCTGTCGAGTTTCAAGCTGAAGGCGCCGAGCGGACGCCCGCCCGATTCAGGGCCGCCGCGAACGAAACAGCCCTGCCCTCGCTGCGCCTGCCGGCGCACGGAAATACCCGCTGTGCAGCACCACGTCGTGGTTGCCGCTCGCCAGCACGTCCGCGCATGCGGCTTCGATCCGCGCACGGCCGCGCTCGAACGCGTCGCGCAAGTCGGCTTCCAGCGCGGAGCGCGCGCCGAAATGGTCTTCGAGCGCCTCGACGGTGATCGCGCAGTCATGCGGCACGCCACCGACCTCGACGACGAAGCGCATTTGCAGCGCCGCGCCGTCGAACGCGGGCGGTTCGTCGGTCAGCGTGACGGCGCGCGGGGAACCTGTCGGCATCGGCTCACGCCCCCCGCGCCGCGAGGCGCTCGACCAGCGCGCCGTTGAACGCGGGCAGGTCGGCCGGCTTGCGGCTCGTGATCAGGTTGCCGTCGCGCACGACTTCCTCGTCCACCCACTTGCCGCCCGCATGACGAATGTCGTCCTGCAGGCTCGGCCAGCTCGTCATCGTCTTGCCGTCGACCAGCCCGGCCGATACCAGCAGCCAGCCGCCGTGACAGATCGCCGCGACCGGCTTGCCGGCGCCCACCGCCGCCGTCACGAATTCGCGCGCGGCGGGCACCATCCGGATCGCGTCGCCGTTGATGACGCCGCCCGGCAACACGACCGCGTCGTAGTCGCCTTCGCGTGCCTCGTCGAACGTGCGATCGACCTTCACGCGCTCGCCCTTGTCGACATGCCTGAAGCCCTGGATCTCGCCGCCCTTCTGCGAAATCACGTCCACCTGCGCGCCTTCTGCCGCGAGCGCGCGCTGCGGTTCGACGAGCTCGGCTTCCTCGAAGCCGTCGACCGCGAGAATCGCTACCTTGCAATGATCCAGCCTGCCGCTCATGAATGCCTCCGTGGAAGGTGTGGCACACGTCGTGCCGTGTTCGTCGCGCAGCAATCGGCGTGCCGCGTGCTCGAGGCGCCGCAGGCTGCCGCACGCCGCAGCAACCATGCGCGCTTGTATTGCCCTGCAATCGGGGAACGACCCGCGCGCCGGCGTGCGTATGCCTCTCGTCGTCTCGCCTGCCCCGTTCGTCACGGTCGGGGGTGCAAACTTTTCAACGGGATGTAAGCCGACGCCGTGCGCCCGTTCGATGCGCCGCGATCACTGCAAATGACGCGCGGCGTCGAGCATCGCGTCGGTCAGCTCGACCGTCAGCGTCAGATTCTCGTCGGTATCGGGCAACTGTTCGAGCGTCTGCTGCACGGCGTCGTGCAACATCGCATGCACGCGCATCCGCGCGCCGTCGTCGAGGTCCGTATAGCGTTCCATCGTCGAGCATTCGAGCGCGAGCACGACCGAATGCCGCGCCGCCTCGGGTGGCGCCTCGACCGCGTTCGCCCACGCCGCATGAAACATGACCCTGCCCGTTTCGACGTCCACGTGCACCGTCGTGTCGAGATCGTCCATGTCGCCTGCATCGTCGTCGATCTCGTCGTGCTCCAGAAAAATCCGGGAATTCGATTGCATGATGTCCTCCTGCGTGGTGACGGCGCGCCCGTCCCGGGTAACCGCGCCGCCATCGCGCCGTGCCGGCCGCGCCGGCACGACACCGTCAATAACCGCTGGAACCGCCGCCCGTCCCGCCGGCCCCGCCGCCGCCCGTGCCCGTCGAGCCCGCCGACCCGCCGTTGCCGGCGCCCGTCCCGCTCGTGCCGCCCGAGCCGCCCGAGCCGCCGGCCCCACCGGACCCGCCGCCGACGCCGCCGCCGGGGGAGCCGCTGCCGCCCTGGCCGGCACCGTTCGGGCCGCCGCCCGGCTTCACATGCCCGGCCGACCCGCTGTGCGACCGCATCCCGTGCTTCGCGCCATGCCGCTGCGTGCCCGCCGGCGGCGGCGGCGCGGCCGTATTGCCGTTGGTGCCCGGCGTCGACATGTCCATCGACGGGTTTGGCGCGCCGGTGCCCTCGTCAGAGCGCTGCGAGTTCTGCGCCCACGCGGCCGGCGCGGCGGCGGCGATCGCGACGGCCGCGCAGCCCAGCACGTGCCGCGCGACGAACTTCGATTCGAATACTGACTTCATGGCGTTTTCTCCCTATGGACGATCGCGTGATGGAAATTCCTGCTCCGGTCTTTCAGCAAGGCCCATGCCGCGCCGGCGACGTTCGAGATGCGGCACGCGGTTTGCTCCCCTCCCGCGCACGACTTGTCCGTGACCCATACGGAGCCTCCGCCTTATGCCTTCCGCTTCTGCTTCCGCTTCCCACCCACACGGCAAGCGCCATACGCGCCGCCCCGGCCGCGCACGCGGCGCCGATCCGAACCACCGCAAGCGCTGGTCCGGCGAAGTCACGCAAAAAAGCGATGCGCTCGACATCGAGCCCGACATCTTCAAGTCCGACGATCCGGCGGCGATCGCCGCGTCGCTGAAGCACTCGGCCGAACACAGCCGCCGCCGCAAGGCGTCGCCGTTCCAGTCGGCGATGTCGATGCTGAACTTCTACGTGAACCGCGCGGGCCGCAACCTGCCGAAAACGCGCCGTGCAACGCTCGAACGCGCGAAGCGCAAGCTGCGCGAAGCGTTCGGTCGCAAGCCCTGACGGCCGGCGCGTCGCCCGTCTCCCTCCGCTGCGATCACACATGCACGAAACCCTCTGGTACCTGATCATCGGCGCGGTGCTGCTGGGCATGGGCGTCGTGACATCCGCGTTGCGCCACCTGCCCTGCAGCTCGGCCATGATCTACCTGGTGCTCGGCGTCGCGCTCGGCCCGAGCGGCGCCGGCCTGCTGCATCTCGACCTCGAACGCGACGGCCCCCTGCTGCGCGCGATCGTCGAAGTCGCGCTGCTCGTATCGCTGTTCGCGATCGGGCTGCGGCTGCGCGTGCCGCTGTCCGACAAGCTGTGGCTCGTGCCGTGCCGCCTCGGGCTGCTCGCGATGGTCGTCACCGTGCCGCTGCTCGCCGCGTGCACGGTGCTCGCGCTTGGCGTCGGCTGGGGCCCCGCGCTGCTGCTCGCGGCGATCCTCGCACCGACCGATCCGGTGCTCGCGCACGACGTGCAGGTGCACGACCCGGGCGATCGCGATATGGTGCGCTTCGCGTTGTCCGGCGAAGGCGGGATGAACGACGGCATCGCGCTGCCGTTCGCGCTCGCGGGGCTCGCGCTGTGCGGCGCACCGGGCGCAACGCACGGCATCCCGCCGCTGTCCGGCACGTTCGCGCTGGTCGCGCTGTGGGGCATCGCCGGTGCGACGGCGATCGGCGGCGGGCTCGGCTGGGCCATGACGAAGACGATCGGCTGGCTGCGCACGCGCCACGCGCAGGCGCTCGGCCTCGAAGGCTTCTTCGCGCTCGCGCTGATCGTGCTGTCGTTCGGTGCCGCGCAGCTCGCGCACACGTTCGGCTTCATCGCGACGTTCGCGGCCGGCGTCGCGATGCGGCGCGTCGAGCATCGTGCGAGCGGCGACCGTCCGCCGCGCGAAGTGATCGGCCAGATCGATTCGGAAGACGTCGTCGCGACCGAAAAGCATCCGGACAAGGCGCATGCGTTCATGGCCGAATCGGTGCTCGGCTTCACGATCGAGCTCGAACGGATCGCGGAGGCGATCGTGATGACGATGATCGGCAGCGTGCTGTCGACGCTGCCCGGCCCGCTGTTCACGTGGGGCGCCGCCGCACTGGCCACCGTGCTGTTCGTCGCCGTGCGCCCGCTCGCGGTGCTGGTCACGCTCGTCGGGTCGCGGGCGACGCATGCGCAGCGGCGGCTGATGGCGTGGTTCGGCATCCGCGGGATCGGCTCGTTCTACTATCTGCTGTTCGCGCTCGAGCACGGGCCGTCCGAGGCCGTGCGCCCGCTGGCGGCGCCCGTGCTGGCCGTCGTGTCCGCGTCGGTGGTGGCGCACGGGGTCTCCGCGACGCCGCTGATGAACTGGTATTACCGGTTGCAGCAGCGCCGTCGCTGACGGTTCACGTGTCCGCGCCGAGCCGCGCCCGCATCGCCGCGGTGATGCGCTGGCGCGCCTTCGCATAGCCTTCCCACGGGTCACGCTTCAGCGCGTCCAGCCGCACGTGCAACGTGTCGATCGTCCATTGTGCGCCGCCCGTCGTCTGCGGCACCTCGTCCCACTCGAGCGGCACCGACACGCCCATGCCGGGCCGCGCGCGCACCGAATACGCGGCGATCGTGCTCGCGCCGCGCCCGTTGCGCAGGTAGTCGACGAAGATCTTGCCGCGCCGGTGGCGCGGCCCCATCGTCGCGGTGAAACGCTCGGGCAGCGTGCCGGCGACGTGCTGCGCGACCGCGCGCGAAAAATCCTTCACGTCGTCCCAGCCCGCGTGCCGCGTGAGCGGCACGACGACGTGCAGCCCCTTGCCGCCGCTCGTTTTGCAGAACGACACGAGCCCCAGCTCGTCGAGCAGGCCGCGCACCAGTTGCGCGGCGTCGATCATCGTGCGCCACGGCAGCGCCGGATCGGGATCGAGGTCGAACACGATGCGGTCGGGCCGCTCGATGTTCGACGCATGCGCGTTCCACGTGTGCAGTTCGACCGTGCCCATTTGCGCGGCGCCGAGCAGCGCGTCGACGCTGTCGATCGACAGCAACGGCCCGTGGCCGGGGTCGAGCCCTTCGTGCTGCGTGACGAACGGAATCTCGCGGCGCTCCGCGTGTTTCTGGAAAAACAGCTCGCCGGCGATGTCGCCCGGGGCGCGCACGAGCGAGACGGGCCGGCCTTTCAGGTCGGGCAGCAGCCACGGCGCGACCCATTGCCAATACTGCGCGAGATCGATCTTGCGCGTGCCGCTTTGCGGGTCGAGCACGCGCTCGGGATGCGTGATGCGCACGCCGCCGAGCGAGTCTGGCGCAGCCGCGCCGTCTTCGGCGCGCGCGGCCGCGCCGTCTTCGGCGCGCGCGGCCGCGCCGGAACGTGCGGTGCGCTTGCGAGCGGCCGTTTCATGAGCGGCAGGCGATGCGCGCTTGCGTTTGTCGTCGTGCGTGGTTTCGCGTCGATCCATCGTCACCTCCGTTTCCGTGTGTTTCGGCATTTCGCGGACGATCTGCTGCGCCGGCTTGTCGTCGCGCAGCGCGATGAACGCGGCCTGCCGCACGATGCCGTCGCCGGTCCATTCCGCGAATTCGCATTCGGCGACGAGCGTCGGCTCGACCCAGTGCACGCGCGTGCGCGTGCGTTCGCGCGGCGGTGCGTCGAACGGCATTGTGTCGCGCTCGTGCTTGCGCAGGATCGCGGCGAGACGGTCGAGCATGCGCGCGTCGAATCCCGTGCCGACGCGGCCGACGTAGCGCAGCGGCCCCGGCCCGCGCCGCCGCTTGCCGGCCGGCGGCGGTTCGTGCACGCCGAGCAGCAGCGCGCCGAAGCCGTGCCGGCTGCCCGATGGCTCCGTAAAGCCGCCGATCACGAATTCCTGCCGGCGCCGGCATTTGAGCTTGATCCACGCCGGCGAACGGCCGGCGCGATAGCGCGACTCCGCGCGCTTGCCGATCAGCCCTTCGAGGCCCGTGTCGCAGGCGCTCGCGATCAGCGACGCGACGTCCTCGCCGAGATCGGGCGAAAAACGCACGCGCGTCGGGTCGCTGTTCGCGAGCAGCGGTTCGAGCAGCGCGCGACGGGCCGTGAGCGGCGCGTCGCGCAGGTCGTATCCGTCGAGATAGGGCAGATCGAACGCGAAGAAGGTGATTGCATCCGAGCGGCCCGTGCCGAACGCGTTCTGCAACGCCTGGAAATCGGGCAGGCCGTTTTCGCCGAGCACGACGGCCTCGCCGTCCAGCCACGCGTCGTCGACATCGAGCGCCGCGAGCGCGTCGCGCTGCGCGCGCAGCTTCGCAGTCCAGTCGCGGCCTTCCCGCGTCATCAGCGTGACGCGCCGGCGCGCGCCCTTGCCGGCAATGCGCGCGAGGATCCGGTAACCGTCGAACTTCAGTTCGTAGCACCAGCCGCCGTGCGTCGGCGGTGCGTCGACCAGCGTCGCGAGTTGCGGCGCGACGCGCTCGGGCAGCGGCGCGCGCACCGCGCCCTCGACTTGCGACGGATCGGTGGGGCGCTGGCTTTCGTTGCCTTCGCGGCTTGCAGGTCGCGTTGCCCGTGAATCGCCGTTCGCGCCGCTCGAGCCGCCGCGTCGCGCCGCTCGCTTGCGCGCCGCGCCGTCGGACGCGCCGTCATGCACGCTGCCCGGCCGCTCGCCGACCACGTCGAATTCATCGGCGTTGCGCGCGTCGTCGTCGCGCTCCTTGATCAGCAGCCACTGCTCCTGGCGCCCTTCCTGGCGCCCGCTACGTACGAGCGCCCAGCCGCCGTGCAGCTTCTCGCCGTCGAGCCGGAACGTCAGCTTGCCGGCCCGGTAGCCTTCGCGTGCCTGCGCGACGCCGCCGTCGGGCGTCCACGTGCCCTCGTCCCAGACGACGACCGACCCCGCGCCGTAATGCCCGGCCGGAATCTCGCCTTCGAACGACGCGTATTCGAGCGGATGGTCCTCGACATGCACCGCGAGCCGCTTCACCTGCGGATCGAAGCTCGGCCCCTTCGGCACGGCCCACGACTTCAGCGTGCCGTCGAGCTCGAGCCGGAAATCGTAGTGCAGCCGGCGCGCGTGGTGCTCCTGGATCACGAAGCGCAGCGGGTGGCGGGCGCGCGCGGCGGGTTTCGCCTTCGTGCCCGCTTTCACCTCCGCCTTCGCGCGACGCTTCCCGTGCGCGCCTTCGGGCTCTGGCGTCGCGCCGAAATGGCGCTTGCGGCGATACGGATCGAGCTTGCCGGCCATCGCGTCACCTCGTCGAAATCGGAGTCGGCGTCATCGGCTTCACGCCGCGTGCTTGCGTCGCGCGGCGGTCTTCTTCGCCGCAGGCTCGCTCGCCGCGCGTTTCGCGGTGCCGCGCTTCGCCGCGGTTTTCGTCGCCGCGCCTTTCGACGCGGATTTCGAGGGCGACTTGCGGCGCGACGATGACGACGATGACGCCTCCTCTTCCGCTTCGTCGCGCTCGTCACGCAGATCTGCCGCGCGCGCGCCGGCGCCGCCCTTGAGGCTGCGCTTCAGCAGCTCGGTGAGATCGACCACGTTGGTCGCCGCGCGGCCCGTCTGCGCGGGCCGGTCCTCGATCTCCTCGACCTTGCCCGCGCGCACCTTGCGCTCGACCAGTTCGAGGATGTCGTCGCGAAACGTGTCGTGATATTCGTCGGGCGTCCATTTGCCGGACATGTCGTCGATCAGCTTCTTCGCCATCGCGAGTTCGCGCGCGGTGACGCCCGCGCCCTTCGCGTCGTCGGCCGGCACCGACAGCTCGTCGAGCGGCCGCAGTTCCTCCTGCCAGCGCAGCGTATCGAGCGCGAGCATCGGCCCGACCGGGATCAGCGCGCCCAGGTGCTGGCGGTCGCGCATCACGACGAGCGCGATGCCGATCTTGCCGCTGTCCTTCAGCGCGTCGCGCAGCAGTGCATAGACCTTCTCGCCCTTGCGGTCCGGCACCAGGTAGTACGGCGTGTCGAGATAGAGGAACGACACGGCGTCCTCGTCGACGAAGGTCAGGATGTCGACGGTCTGCGTCGATTCCGGGTTCGCCGCGCGGATTTCGTCGTCGGTCAGCACGACGTAGCGCTCCTTCTCGTACTCGTAGCCGCGCACGATGTCCTCGCGCGTGACCTCCTTGCCGGTGCGCTTGTTGATCTGCCGATAGCCGATCGGGTCCATCGAGCGCTTGTCGAGCATCCGGAACGACGGCTTCACGGTGCGCGTCGCCGGAAACAGTTGCACGGGCACGTGCACGAGCCCGAAGCTGATCGCGCCTTTCCATATCATCCGCGGTGCCATGCTGTTCCTCCTTGCCCGATGCGCGCCCGCCCGAGGGCAGGCGCGCCGTCCGGCGCGAACCGCCGCCGGCCCTATGCCGGTAGTTCCGCCGCCTGCTGTTCGCGCGCCCACACGCGATGCTGGCCGAGGTGATCCGACAGCGTGTTCAGCACCTTGTCGAGATCGACGGCCTGCCCGACGCACACGCCTTCAGCCGGATCCGGCAAGTGCGCGGCGCTGAGCAATTGCCGCCCCGAGCCGACGGCCGCGATCGGCTTCAGGTGCTTGAACGCCTCGCGCACGAAATGGCGGGCGTCGGCGCTGTGCGCGAGATCGCGGCCATCGCCGTCGCCGCCGCACACGAACACCGCGTCGAACATCACCGACGGCATGCCGGCGAGCGTCGCCTCCGGCACGATGCCGCCGATCGGCGCGAGCGTCGGCGCGACGATCGTCGGCACCGCGTGCGCGGCCTGCAACGCGTCGCGCACCTGCTCGACGAGCACCGGGTTCACGCCCGGCGTCGCGATCAGCGCGATCTTGCGCGAGCGGATGCCGGGCTTCGCGCGGCCGACCAGGCTCAGCGCCGGCGAGGGCCGCGGAACGGCCGGCGTCGCGGCCGCCTGCGGCGCGGGCAGCCCGAGCCGTTCGGCGACCTGCGCGGCGAGCCCCGCGTCGAAGCGCGCGATGATTTCGTTGACCACCCGCTCGCGAATGTGCGGCTGCGTCACCTTGCCGAGCTCGAAGCAGTACGCGTCGCGAATATGCCGCTGCTCGATCTCGGTCATGCTCTGGTAGAACAGCGCGGCTTGCGAGAAATGATCGGCGAACGATTCGCTGCGCACGCGCACCTTGTGGCCTTCGAGCGGCTCGGGCACGGTCTCGAAGCCGCCGCCGGACGGCGCGGGCGGCGTCTCGCGCGGCCAGCCGCCGCTCGTCGAGTTCGGCTCGTACGACGCCTGCCCGACGTTGATCGTCTGCCGGTGCATCGCGTCGCGCTGGTTGTTCGCGAACGGGCACACCGGCCGGTTGATCGGAATCTCGTGGAAGTTCGGGCCGCCGAGCCGGCTTAGTTGCGTATCGGTGTACGAGAACAGCCGCCCCTGCAACAGCGGATCGTTCGTGAAATCGATGCCCGGCACCACGTGGCCCGGGTGAAACGCGACCTGCTCGGTCTCCGCGAAGAAGTTGTCGGGGTTGCGGTTCAGCGTCATCCGGCCGATCGGCCGCACCGGCACGTGTTCTTCCGGCACGAGCTTGGTCGGGTCCAGCAGGTCGAAGTCGAATTTGTCGGCATCGTCCGGATCGATCATCTGCACGCCGAGCTCGAACTCCGGATAGTCGCCGCGCTCGATCGCCATCCACAGGTCGCGCCGGTTGAAATCCGGGTCGTGGCCGGCGATGCGCTGCGCCTCGTCCCACAGCAGCGAATACGCGCCGCTCACGGGCCGCCAGTGGAATTTCACGAAACGCTCGACGCCGGCCGCGTTCACGAAGCGGAACGTGTGCACGCCGAAGCCGTCCATCGCGCGATAGCTCGCCGGCAGCGCGCGATCCGACATCAGCCACAGCACCATGTGCGTGGTTTCCGGCACCAGCGACACGAAATCCCAGAACGTGTCGTGCGCGGACGCGCCGGTCGGCATCTCGTTCGGCGCCTCGGGCTTCACCGCATGCACGAAGTCGGGAAACTTGATCGCATCCTGGATGAAGAACACCGGCATGTTGTTGCCGACGAGGTCGTAGTTGCCTTCCTCGGTATAGAACTTCACCGCGAAGCCGCGCACGTCGCGCACGGTGTCGGCCGACCCGCGCGGCCCCTGCACGGTCGAGAAGCGCACGTACACCGGCGTTTCGACGGCCGGGTCCTGCAGGAACGCGGCCTTCGTGTAGTCGGCCATCGGCTCGTAGACGCGGAACACGCCGTGCGCGCCCGAGCCGCGCGCGTGCACCACGCGCTCCGGAATGCGCTCATGATCGAAATGCGTGATCTTCTCGCGCATGATGAAGTCTTCGAGCAGCGACGGGCCGCGCGCGCCGCCTCGCAGCGTATTCTGGTTGTCGGCGATCCGCACGCCCTGGTTGGTGCGCAACGCCTCGCCGTCGGGCCGCGCACGGTTCGCTTCGAGCTGGCGCGACTTCGCGCTGTCGTGCGGCTGCGTCGGGGGCGTCTTGCCGGCGGATGGGGGATTCGTCATCGTCAGGTGTCCTCTTGGTATTCGAATGGGGAGCCGCCATGCACGCCGGCGCGCCGCGGCGCGCGCGTGCGAACGGCGGGGAAAGCCGGCCCGGCGCCCGATGGGCGCCCGCGGGCCGGCGGCGTCAGGGCGCGCGCAGCGCCGCGTCGAATTCGACGGCCGTCACGTCGAGCGCCACGTTGCATTCGATCACGGCATCCTCGACGCGCGGCTTGTGCTCGTCCACCGCGCGCCGCGCGCGGTCGCACAGTTGCGTGCGCACGCGCAGCCGGTCGGCCGTGTCGAGCAGCGCGTACCGCTCGATCACGTCCGCATCGAACCGCATGTCGACCGTGCAGCGCCATTCGCGCGCATCCTCGTCGGAGGGCACGCGCACCCACGATACGTGGATCGTCAGCCGGCCCGACGCGTCGTCCTCGTGAACGACGACGGTCGACTGCGACGGAAAGCCGATCGCGAACGCGTGCTCGAGTTCCGCGACGCGCCGCGACCGGTCGGGCGCGACCGTCATCGGCGCACGACCCCCAGCAACAGCGTGACCAGGAAGATCACGACGAAGATGTAGAACAGGATCTTCGCGATCTCGGCCGCGCCGGCGGCAATGCCGCCGAACCCGAACACCGCCGCGATGATCGCGATGACGAAGAAGATGATGGCGTATCGAAGCATGGAACCCTCCTGGATGACAGCGGTCGTCACTAAACGTCGGCGGCGCTCACGCATCGTGCTTGTGTTTCGGTTTGCCGTGCGTGGGCGTGGAAGCCATTTTCTCGAGCTCTTTCTCGCTCATCGACTTGGCCATCGATTTCGACGGCGGCTTCAGGTCTTTCATTTTCGTGTCACCGCGCTTGGCCGACAGCGCGGCCCCTGCGGCGCGCTGCTGCGCCTGGGATTTGGCTGGCATGATTGCGCTCCTCTCGTTGGCGCGAGCCGACGCGACGGACGGCGCGCGCGTGGTTGGAACAATGAGGCCGTCACGCGGCGTCGCGGCGCCGCAGGTCGGCCGGCGGAATCTTCATCGCCTGGCGATACTTGGTCACCGTCCGACGCGCAAGAAGAATGCCGCGGCCCGCGAGATTTTCGGCGAGCGCGACGTCGGACAGCGGATCGGTATGCCGCTCGGCCGCGATCATGTCGCGGATCAGCACCTTCGCGGCGGAGGCCGAGCACACGCCCTTGCCGGCCGCCTCGAGCTTGCGCGGGAAGAAATGCTTGAACTCGAACGTGCCGTGCGGCGTGGCCATGTACTTGTTGCCGGTCGCGCGCGACACGGTCGATTCGTGCAGGTCCAGTTCCTCCGCGATATCGCGCAGCACCAGCGGCTTCATCGCGATCTCGCCGTAGCGGAAGAAATCGCGCTGCCGCGCGACGATGCATTCGCCCACGCGCTGGATCGTGTCGAAGCGCTTCTGCACGTTGCGGATCAGCCAGCGCGCTTCCTGCAATTGCTGGCCGAGCGGCGAATCGCGCTCGCCGCTCGATTGCGCGAACAGCGTCGCATAGCGCTCGTGCAACCGCGCACGCGGGAGCACGGCCGGATTGATCGTGACGATCCATTCGTCGCGCACCTGACGCACGATCACGTCGGGCACCACGTAGTCGCCGCGCGTGCTGCCGTAGTGATTGCCGGGGCGCGGGTCGAGCCCACGCACCAGCGCGCAGGCGGCCTGCAGCGTCTGCTGATTGCAGCCGAGGCGCCGCTGGATTTCGGCCGTCTCGCGGCGCGCGAGCCGCTCCAGATGCTCGCGCGCGATCGCTTTCGCTTCCGCGAGCGCCGGCGTGCCGGCCGGAATCGCGTCCAGTTGCAGCACCAGGCATTCGGATAACGAACGAGCGGCGATACCCGGCCGGTCGAGCATCTGCACGAGCCGCAGCGCGACCGCCAGATCCTGCTCCGACAGCAGCCACGCGGGATCGGCGGCGACCAGCAGTTCAGGGAGTTCCTGCCGCAGGTAGCCGTCGTCGTCGAGCGCATCGATCACGAGGCGCGCGGCCTCGCGATCACGTTTGTTGAGCGGATAGAGCCGCAGCGCATCGTGCAGTTGCTGATGCAGCGACGGCTCGGCGGCCATCCATTCGCCGGGCGACAGCCCGTCGGTGTCGTCGCCCTGGCGGCTCGTGCCGCGCGGCGCGGGCGCGGCGGTAAACGGCACCTCGCCGTTCGGCGGGCGCATTTCGTCGCGCTCGGGCGCCGTTTCAGGCGCGGCCGCTTCGGTCGGTTGCTCGGGGGTGGCGGCAGCGGTTTCGTCGTCGCCCGGGCCGTCTTCGAGAAACGGGTTCATGTCGAGCGCCTGACGCAATTCCTGTTGAAATTCGAGCGAGGACAACTGCAGCAGCCGCAGCGACTGCTGAAGCCTCGGCGTGAGTGCGAGATGCTGTCGCATCTGCAGCGCAAGCGAGACGGGCATCAAAAGCCTCCTGACGGTTCGGTTCGGGTGTGTCTTCTACCGAACGTCATGCAGCATCCGTGCCAGCCGCGCGAAGCGCGGCAGGGCGCGGCTCTCGGGGGTTCGCACCCCGTGTCGCCCCGCGCCGGAGCCTGCCTTTTTACAAGGCCGGGGCAAGTTTGGGGGCACGTATTTCGCTCGGGCAAACGCGGCCCCGCCCTGGGCTGACTGCCCGTCCTCATTCGCATCGATGCGGTCGCCCTACGACCGGTCGAGTAAAGCGATCGACGATTCGGGCAGATGGCGCCGGATGCTCGTGCGGATTCGCCATCGCGTTGCCCCGGCCGCATCGCGGTGCCGCATGCCGTGGCGCGGCGCCACACCGCAACGTCCTGTCAGTACTGCATCGGCGGCGGCGTGCCCGGCAGCGGCCGATCGCCCTGCGTGCCGTTCGGGCCGGGCGGCGGTGCGTCGACCGGTTCGCCGACGGTTGCGCCCGGCGGCATCGTGTTGCCCGGTGACGGACGCGTGTCGTAGCGCGTGTTCGCGTCCGGCATCGTCGTGGTCGATTGCGCGCCGCGGCCGTCGGGCGGCGCGGGCGGCGCCGCGCGCGTGCCGTACGGGCCGCCGGCCGGTTGCGTGCATGCGCCCAGCGCGCACGCGGCGGCCAACGCACACGCGCCCACGCGGATCGTCTGGATCGTGTTCATCGAACGCTCCTCCCATGGCTGCGGGCCGCGCCGTGGCGGCGCGGCTCAGAGCCGGTTGAAATGGAAATCGCCCGCGTACGCGGTCGGTGCGCGGCGCGCCATCATCGTGTCGAATTCGGCCGCGACGCGCGCGAGCGTGCCGCGTTGCCGGCCGACGTCGGCCCGTTCGAGCGCGGCGAATGCATCGCCGTCGAACGTCACGGTCAGCGACGCCGGATGGCCGTCGACGCGAAAGCCGATATGCAATGCGCCGGCCGGTTGCTCCTCGACATGGAACGGGATCGCGCGCGCCTCGAAATGGCGGCCCAGCGTTTCGGCGATGTCGCGCAGCAGGCCGGGTTTCACGCGGATGCTCATCGCAGGCCCTCCCTTGCCGGTGTCGTTCGCGACGCCGCGCTCACCGGCGGCGCCCGCACCGGCGGCTCGCGCGACGGCGGATCGCGTTCCGGCGGCGCATGCCCGGGCGGATCGCCCTCCGGCTGCCGGTACGGCTCGGGCATGTCCGGCGGCACGTCGTCGGGGTCGGGCGGCTCGGGGTCCGGCTCGATGTCGGGAAGCGGCGGTTCGGGCCGTTGCAGCCACTGCGCGGGTTCGTTTTTCATCGGCAATTCCATCGTTGCGGGATTCGGTCGGGATCGGCGCGACAGCCGCATGGCGAGGATTCGCAAACCGCATGCCGTGCGGCCGGGCCGCCCGCACACGGAGATCGCACGGGGACCGCGCGGGAATCGATACGCGGGCGGATACACAGCCGCGCGGTGCGGCGCGAAGCGCCATGCCTTCGCTACACCGTTCGCTGAAAATCTTGCAAGCGCGCCGCTACGCGTCATAGGCGGCCATCACCAGCCACAGCTCGCGGCCGTCGTCGCGCACGCGCGCGGCGAGCGCGTACGGATCCGACGGCTCGCACGCCCGCTGCAGCGCGAAGCGCGCGGGCTCGGTCGCGCCGAACGTCTCGTCGCCGAGCGGCCGCACGTCGGCCTTGCCTTCGAACATCCGGCGCTCGGGCCGGTAGATCAGCGGCTCGCGCTTCCACGTATCGAAATGGCTTTTCACCGAATCGAATCCGCCCCCGCATACGTTGATCTCATAGCGCACGCCTGGTCGTCGTTTCGGAATCATCGTCGTGCCTCCGCTTGATGTGTGCGCAGCAGACACGCCGTCGCGCCTGCGTCGTCATGGTCGTCTGCCTCGCTGCGGCAAGTCGCGTGCCGGGGGGCGAACCGGGAACGCCGGTTGCGACACTGGCGCATCATCGTCACCGATACGGAGCACCGTCATGAAGGAGTCGACCCGGCCCGGCCAGAACGCACCGGCGCACGAGCGGCAGCCCGACCCGCAACCCCCGCTGAAGGATCAGGACCGCACGCGCACGCGCCATTCCGAACGTCACATCGACAAGCAGCTCGAGGACACGTTTCCGGCGAGCGATGCGCCCGCGACGGGCGGCGTGACGCGCATCGAACCCGACACGCCGCCCGGCACGCACGACGACGGGCCGTGGCAAGACAAACGCGATCGCGATGACGCGTGACGCGGCGGCCGCGCGCACGGCATGTGCTTTGCTGAATCCGGCGGCCGCATCGGCCCATTGCTACACACTGCTACACCTACCCGCAAGGAGAATTGCATGCATCGCGTCAACGAAATCATGTCGCAGGACGTCGTGCGGATCTCGCCGACCGACTCGATCCGTCACGCCGCCCAACTGATGGAGCGCTACGACATCGGCGCGCTGCCCGTGTGCGACAACAACCGGCTGGTCGGGATGGTGACGGACCGCGATCTCGCGGTGCGCGCGATCTCGGCTGGCAAGCCGCCGGAGACGCGAATCCACGAGGTGGCGTCCGGCCCGATCGAATGGTGCTTCGACGACGATTCGCTGGACGAGATCCAGCACTACATGGCCGACGCGCAACTGCGCCGGCTGCCCGTCGTCGATCACGACAAGCGACTGGTCGGCATGCTGTCGCTCGCCGACATCGCGACGCGCACGGCGAGCCCCGAGCGCGACGACGTGGCGAACACGCTCGAAGGCGTGTCGCAACCGAAGCAGACGTGACGAAGCGATTCCCGCTTCGCCCTGCCCACCCCGCGCGACCCGCAGGGCCCGCCCCGGGCACGGTCGCGCCCCACGCAGCCTGGAGGAAACCATGCAGACTTCCAATCAAGGTCAGACCCGCATCATCGGCAAGGGCGCCGCGACGGCGGCCGGCCCCGGCCCCGACGTGATGGCGGCCGATACGCTGGAAGGCGACAAGGTCTATACGACCGACGGCGACGACGTCGGCAAGATCAAGGACATCATGCTCGACGTGCGCTCCGGCCGCATCGCGTATGCGGTGCTGTCGAGCGGCGGCATCCTCGGCATCGGCGACAAGCTGCACGCCATTCCGTGGAGCGCGCTGACGCTCGACACCGAGCGCAAGTGCTTCCTGCTGTCGGTGTCGTCCGAGCGGATCCGCAACGCGCCGGGGTTCGACAAGGACCATTGGCCGGCGATGGCCGATCCGCAATGGGCCGAGCCGCTGCACGAGTTCTACGGCAGCACACCGTACTGGAGTGCCGGCGACGAGCTCGGGCTCACCGACCCGACCGAGGACCTGAACGATCCGCGCGGCCGCCACTGAGCGCGCCACGACGTGGCGCCGGAGCGCCGGCGCCTTTGATGCGACACGCCCCGCTCCGCGCGGGGCGTTTTTTGTCCGCCGCGCCGTGCCGGCAGGTGCCGCACCCCGCGCGCCGCCAGCCTTTTTACAAGGGGCGTGTAACGTCCCCGTCCGGCTTCGCGGCACCGCCGCTTGCCGATTCGAGGTAGCCCAGCAGCCGGTGCGGCGTCAGCGGCTTCGCGCAATGCGCGTCGAAGCCGGCTTCCTTCGCCTGTTCCTGATCCCGCCGCGACGCGAGCCCGCTGCACGCCACCAGCAGCATGTCGGCCGTTTGCGGATCGCCGCGCAGTCGCGCCGCGAGTTGCAGCCCGTCGAGGCCCGGCATCGCGATGTCGAGCACGACCGCGAATGGCTGCCAGTCGCGCGCGACGTCGCACACCGCGAACGGATCGTCGGCAACCCGGCACTCGAAGCCGCGCGCCTCCAGCAGCAGGCGCAGCGCATCGGCCGCTTCGCGATAGTCGTCGACGACCAGCACGCGGCGCGGGCGGCGCGGCACGCTGTCGGGCGCGCGCCACAGCAGCACGTCGTCGGCGGCCGGATCGTCGCCGGGGTCGGGTTGCATCGTGCTTCTCCTGTCGTTGGACCGGTTTGCCAAGCAAGGCGCGCGCCCATATCGACCGAGTGCGGCATGCCGGTTGCTGTCTCTTTCGCATCGCCGACACAGGAGTCTTTCATGCGCACGATGCGGCTTCCCGCGCCCGCTCTGCTTCCCTCCGCCCGTGCGACAGCACGCGCGCCGGCATGTTCCGCGCAACCGCGGCGCGCCGCTTGCCCGGCCCGGGCCCGGGGCGCCGCATGACGCGCAAACCGCCCGCGCGCCCGGCATCCACGCCGCCGCCGACCGACGACGATACGCCGGCCACGCTCGACGCGTGCCGCCGCTGCACGCTGTGGGAACACGCGACGCAGCCGGTGCCGGGCGCCGGGCCCGTCGACGCGCCGATCATGCTGGTCGGCGAGCAGCCGGGCGACCAGGAGGACCGCGCGGGCCTGCCGTTCGTCGGCGCGGCCGGCCGCATGCTCGATCGCGCACTCGACGAAGCCGGGATCGAACGCTCGCACGTCTACCTGACGAATGCGGTCAAGCACTTCAAATGGGAGCCGCGCGGCAAGCGGCGGCTGCACAAGACGCCCGCGCAGCGCGAAGTGGCCGCGTGCCACTACTGGCTCGAGCGCGAGCTCGAAGCCGTACAGCCGCGCGTGGTGGTCGCGCTCGGCGCGACGGCGCTGCGCGCGGTGCTGCAGGACAACGACGCGACGCTCGAGCGCACGCGCGCGCCGGTGCGCACCGAGGACGGCCGGCTCGTCGTCGCCACCTATCATCCGTCGTACGTGCTGCGCACGCGCGGCGCCGATTCCCGCGAACACGCCTACCGCACGCTGGTGGACGCATTGCGCACGGCGTCGCGCCTCGCGCGCGAGCGGCGCCACGGGGGCGGCCGCCCGTCGCACGGGGACGCCGGATGAGCGGACTCGACGAAGACGCGCGGCCGGCGACCGAAGCGCCGCCGCCCGCCGCGAAGCCGTGGTACCGGCGGCTCGGCCCCGGCCTGCTCGCGGGCGCGTCGGACGCCGATCCGAGCAACGTCGCCGTCTACGCGCAGGCCGGCAGCCAGTTCGGTTTCAACATGCTGTGGATGATCATTGTCACGCTGCCGATGATGGTCGCGGTGCAGCTCGCGTCGGCATTCATCGGCCGGCGCAATCGCGAAGGGCTCGTGGCCGGCATCCGCGAGCATTTTTCCGATCGCGTCGCGAAGACGTTGATCGTGATGGTCGTGATCGTCAACGTCGTGAACGTCGGCGCGGATCTCGCGGCGATGGGCGATGCGACGGCGCTCGTCGTCGGCGGCCGCAGCTACTGGTATGCGCCGCTCTACGGGATCGCGTCGCTCGCGTTGCAGGTGCTGCTGTCGTACGAACGCTACGCGCGCTGGCTGAAATGGATGACGCTCGGCCTGATCGCGTACGTACTCGAACTCGGCTTCGTGCACATCGACTGGGCCGGCCTGCTGCATGCGATCGTGCTGCCGCAGATCGCGTTCACGCATGCGTATGCGACCACCGCGGTCGCCGTGCTCGGCACGACGCTTAGCCCATACCTGTTCGTGTGGCAAGCCGCGCTCGAAGTCGAGGAAACCACGGCCGAGCAACAGGACGGCGAGCGCAGCACGCGCCGCGAGACCGAGCGGCGCATCACGTTCGACACGTGGACCGGCATGATCGTCACCAACGCGGTGTCGTTCTGCATCATGGTGATCGGCTCGGCCGTCTTCTTCGCGCGCGGCCGGCACGACATCGGCAGCACCGCGCAGGCCGCGGAGGCATTGCGGCCGATCGCCGGCGAAGCCGCGTTTCTCGTATTCGCGTTCGGCATCGTCGGCTGCGGGCTGCTCGCGATTCCCGCGTTCGCGGGCAGCGCTGCCTACGGGTGCGCGGAAGCGTGGCGGTTCCGCGAAGGGCTGAACGAGCCCGTGAAGCGCGCGCCCGCGTTCTACACGGTGCTGGCGCTGTGCGTGATCGTCGGCATCGCGATCTGCTTCGGCCCGATCGACCCGATCCGCGCGTTGTACTGGAGCGCGGTGCTCAACGGCATCGCGGCGGTGCCGATGCTCGTGCTGGTGATGCTGCTGTCGCGCAAGCGCGATGCGGCCGGCCAGCCCGGCAGCGGGCCGGTGTCGAAACTGTTCGGCTGGCTGGCGGTCGTGCTGATGGCGGCGGCGGTGGCCACGATGATCGTCGATCTGCTGACGTGATCGACGGAACGGAGATGAACGAGGTTGCGTGCGCAACCTTCTCGACCAGCAAGCGGGCGGCCGCGCCGCCCGCTTGGCCCGCGATATTACATCATCTTGCCGCGCGAGCGCTCGGCACGCGCCGCATCGGCGGCGGACTCCACTTTCTTCACTTCCTCCGGCGGCGGGAGCACCGCCTTGAAGCCCATCGACTCGATCCACATCTCGCGCGCCCAGCCACGCGTGTGATACAGGTGATGATCCTCGTCGGCCTCGACTTCATCGTGCGCGGCCTTCAACACCTTCGCAGCGTTACTGTCGGGCAGTTGATCTGCCGCGTAGCCGATCAGCTCCCAGTTCAGGTGGTCCTTGGTTTCGGCCAGCACCACGCATTCGGCCGCGACGACCTGCGCGACCGCCGGGTCGGCCTGCTTCTTCGCCTGCTCGATCACCTGCACCAGCGACTTGCCGGTCGCCGCCACCGCGGCGCGCCCCGGCGACTGCGTATCCGGGTCGAGGCCGAGCGTTTCGAATACCTTGCGCAGCACCTCCTGGTGATGCAGCGTCTCCCGATGGTACTTCTCCCATTCCTTGTGCAGGTCCTCGTCGGTCGCGCACTGGAGCGCGGCCTCGTAGATCTGCGCGCCGCCAAGCTCGGTCTCGTATGCCTGGCAGAGCAGTTCGAGGATACCTTCGTGCTTCGATTGCCGTTGGGCCATGACTGCTTCTCCGAAAAAGCGGGCCGCACGTGCGGCCCAGGGGTGGAACCGGGCGCGCGTTATTGCGCGCCCACCTTGCGTGCGACCGTTTCCGCCATGCTCAGGTGATGCTTGAGCGTCGGCAGCGTGGATTTCGCGAACGCGCGCAGTTGCGCGTCCTTGCCGTCGCGCGCTTCGTCTTCGAACAACGCGACCGCCTTCCTGTGCGCATCGGGGCCGGCCGCCGCGAGATAGGCGGTGTCGAAGTCGTGCCCGCGCTTGCCGCGCAGCGCCTCCACGTCGGGGTCCGAGATCGTGTCGACCTGCGGCTTCATGCCCTTGCGCGCAGCGATCTCACTGAGCTTCGCGTTCGCCTTGCCGTGGTCCGCGACCATCCGTTTCGCGAATGCCCGCACGTCGGCCGACTGCGCCTGCTTCAGCGCGAGCTGGCTGGCCTGCACTTCCGCCTTGCCGGCCATCGCGGCCTTGTCGACGAATTCCGCGTCGGCGCCCTTCGGCGCTTTCGCGATGCCGGGGTCGCCCGCGGCGCCCGCGCCCGACGACGGATTGATCACGCCGCCCGGCACATGCGAATTCGACGCGGGCGGCTCGCTCGGCATCTGCGCGCGGGCGAGCGCCGACACCGCGAGCACGCCGGCGGCGAGCGCCGCGATCGTCCAGTTGGGTTGTCTCATCTGCTTTCTCCTGGTACTTGCGTGGAAACGGCCATCAGCCGCCGACGATGGAGCCGCCGTTCGGGTGCAGCGTCTGCCCGGTCATGTAGCTCGCGCCTTCCGACGCGAGCAGCACGTAGCAGCCGATCAGTTCGTCCGGCTGGCCAGGCCGCTTGAGCGGCACGTTCGAGCCGAATTTCTCGACCTGCTCCGGCGTGAACGTCGACGGAATCAGCGGCGTCCAGATCGGCCCGGGCGCGACCGCGTTCACGCGGATGTCGCGCTCGGCCAGCTCGATCGACAGCGAGCGCGTGAACGCGACGATCGCGCCCTTGGTCGCCGAGTAGTCGGGCAGCTTCGGGCTGCCGTGATACGCGGTGACCGACGCCGTGTTGACGATGCGGCCGCCCTGCTTCATGTGCGGCAGCGCGGCCTGCGTGCAGAAGAACATGCCGTACACGTTCGTGCGGAACGTGCGTTCGAGCTGTTCCTCCGACACGTCCTCGATGCCCGGCTGCGGATGCTGCTCCCCTGCGTTGTTGACGAGCACGTCGAGCCGGCCGAGCCGCTCGACCGTGCGCGCCACCGCGTCGCGCGCCTGCCGGCGATCGCCGACGTCGCATGCGATCGCCTCGCAACGCCGGCCGGCCTGCTCGATCAGCTTCTTCGTGTGCGCGGCATCGTCGGATTCCTTCAGGTAGACGATCGCGACGTCCGCGCCCTCCTTCGCGAAACCGATCGCCACGGCGCGGCCGATCCCGCTGTCGCCGCCCGTCACCAGCGCGACCTTGCCCGCGAGCTTGCCGCTGCCAACGTAGTCGGCCGCCTCGTCGCGCGGCTTCGGGTGCATGTCGCGCTCGGTGCCCGGCTGATGCGACTGTTTCTGCGGCGGTGGAGTCTGTGCGGTGGTCATGTGTTCCTCCTTGAACGAATGCCGTCGATGCTGCGCAAACGGCGTGCCGCGCGCGGCGCACGTCGGCCCGCGCGCGCCGGCCGGGTTTCGACGGTGTGCTTTGCAAGCGCTTGGAAAAAAGGGCGTATTCAGCGCGGCACGTCGGATGGCGCTTCGTCGGGCCGGCGCACCGGATCGAAATCGCGCCATTCGCCGTTCTGCCAGTCGCCCTCGACGCGCTCGATCGACTTCGCGCCGGTCGCGCGCAGCACGTCTTCGGCGGCCGTCGCAGTGTCGGGCGTCACGCGCGCGGCGAGGATCACGCCGGTTTCGCTCTGCGCGAGCGTGCCCTTGCCTTCGGCCTGCTCGCCGCGCATCCGGCCGAGCGCGCCGCCGAATGCGCCGAGATAGGCGCCGGCCAGCGCGCCGGCGGCCGGCACGAACCAGTAGCGCAGGCCGACCGCATACACGATCAATCCGGCCACGACGCCGATCAGCAGCCCGCGAATCGCGCCGATCATCGCGCCGCGCCCGCCCGGTTTCGCCGCCGTGTCGGCATACACGTCGCCGCCGATCGGGAAGCGCGCGTGCTGGCCGCCGGGGTTCAGGAAGAAGATCGACACGTCGTCGGGCCCGAACGCGCGCTCGTAGAGGTGACGCGCCCCACCTTCCGCTTCATCGAACGTCGTGAAACGGCCTGCGACGATCATCGCCATGGTCGTGCTCCTCGTGATGGGTGCGCCGCGCGCTCGCGCACGCGGCGCGACGGGACGGCACTTACATCAGCCGCCCGAGTTCCTTCGATACCGATGCGGGCGTGTCGTACTCGCGCTCCGGGATCTTGCGCAGCATGTCGAGCACCTCGCGGTCCGCATGCGCGCGTTCCGCGCACTGCACGACGTCCGACTTGCTCGCCGGGTAGTCCATGCCCTTGAGCGCCTTCTGCACGTCGACCGGGCTCGGCGGCTTGCCGTGGCCCGTCTGATGGCCGCCCTTGTCGTGGTCCTGCTGCGTGCGCTCGCCTTCGTGCGCACGCGAGTGGCTGTATTCGTGGCCCGTATGTTGTCGGGATGTCATGAAAGCCTCCTTGGAAAATGAACGAAAATCACGCGGACGGACGGCGTGCGCGCGCGAACGCGGCAAACATCAGCGCCGCCGCGCCGAGCGCGACCGCGCCGGCAACCTTCGGCCGCTGCACCACCGTGTTGTACGCACAGCTGCGCAGCACGGGGCCTTCCATGCCTTCGCGCTCGTGCAGTGCATGGCGCGAGTCGTACAGCGCGTTGTCGTCGCGCGGCCGCGCGGGCCGCACCGTGCGCTGGCCGCGCGAGAACAGCGTGGCCGCCACGCGATCGAACAGGCGCGGCGCGTGGTACGCGCTCGCAGACGTGAACTTCGCGGCGCCGCCGACGAACAGCGTGCGGCGCGGATGCGCGGCCGCGAACAGGATCGCGTCGGCCACCAGGTCGGGGTCGTAGATCGGCGGCGGCAGCTTCGCCTCGACGTTCATGTAGTTCTTCGCGTGCATCACGAACATCGTGTCGATCGCGGCCGGCTTGATCAGCGTGACGGAAACCGGCAGGTGGTCGGCCTCCATCTCGAGTCGCAGCGAATCGGTGAAGCCCTTCACCGCGTGCTTCGATGCGACGTACGCGCTTTGCAGCGGCACCGGCGCGTCGGATGCCTCGCTGCCCATGTTGATGATCGCGCCGCCATGGAAATCGCTCTTGCGCCGGAAATGGTCGGCCGCGACGAGCGAGCCGTGCACGACGCCCCAGTAGTTGGTGTCGAACAGCCGGCGCTGATCCTCGAGCGGCACCTGGGCCGCCGTCCCGAAGATCGACACACCGGCATTGTTGACCCAGGTGTCGAAGCCGCCGTACGTATCGGCCGCCGTCGCGGCCGCGCGCTGCAGATCCTCGATGTTGCCGACGTCGCCGGCGACCGGCACCGCGAGGCCGCCGTGCTGGCGAATTTCCTCGCACAGCGTGTTCAGCGCGTCCTCGTTGCGTGCGAACAGCACGAGCTTCGCGCCCCGCCGCGCCGCCTTGCGCGCGGTGACGAGACCGATGCCGCTCGTCGCGCCGGTAATCACGATCGTCTGTTCGCCGACCGGTTTGAGCATGCAGTTCATCGCTGGACTCCTGTGACGGTCGACGCGCGGTTATTTGGGCCGGATGGTCAACTGGTCGCGCACGTCCTGCACGCCGTCGACCTGCTTGACGACGCCGACGGCCTGCGTGCGCTGCTGCTCGTCGGGCACGCTGCCGGTGAGCGTCACGGTGCCGTGCCGGGTCTTCACGTGGATGTCGCCGGCCGACAGGCCGCTCGTGCCGACGAGCTCGGCCTTCGCCTTGGTCGTGATCGTCGCGTCGCGGATTTTCGTGCCGGTGCTCGAACGCGACGACGACGTCGACGACGATGCGGCGCCGTCGTCGCCGGCGGCGACCGCGTTCGGCGCGACGACCATGCACGCGGTGGCCGCGGCGATCGCGACCGCCATGCCGGTGCGCAGCGCGCGTTGACGGCGGATTCGCGGGGAGCGGGCTGGTAGCGGGGATACCTTCATCGTGACCTCCTTTTCGTCAAGCCGGACGCGCCGGCAGGTGAACGGGAGCCGCGCAAGTCGCGTGCCGCGCCGCGTGCGCCGCATGCATGCACGCCAGCGCGATCAGACGCCCTTTCATCCAACGCGTTGTAATTTTTTCGGCACACGGGGAAGCGGTTTTCCCCGCAATGCAGCGGGCATGCCGATTGCCGAGCGACGGGTAACGGCGGCCCGTGTGCGCGGCCCCGATATCGGGAGCAAGACCATGCAAAGAATCGCGTTGATCAGTGAACATGCATCGCCGCTGGGGGTGATCGGCGGCGTCGATGCCGGCGGCCAGAACATCTATGTCGCGAACGTCGCGAAGCAGCTCGAGGAGCGCGGCCTCGACGTCGACGTCTACACGCGCTGCGACAATCCGCACTTGCCGGAAGTCGTGCCGATCGGCCCGCGCATGCGCGTGATCCACGTGCCGGCCGGGCCGCCGACCGACGTGCCCAAGGAGCGGCTGCTGCCGTACATGGGCGCGTTCGCGCAGTACATGATCGCGCGCATGCGGCGCGAGCCCGACCCCGTCGACGTGATGCACGCGAACTTCTTCATGTCCGGCGACGCCGCGCTGCGCGTGAAAAAGGCGCTCGGCATCCCGCTCGTCATGACGTTCCATGCGCTCGGCCGCGTGCGGCGGCTGCACCAGGGCACGGCCGACGGCTTCCCCGACGCGCGCTTCGCGATCGAGGACACGCTCGCGCGCCGCTCGGACCGCCTGATCGCCGAATGCCCGCAGGACGCGCTCGACCTGACGACGCACTATCGCGCCGACACCGCACGTATCGAGATCGTGCCGTGCGGCTTCGACGCGCGGGAATTCCGGCCGGTGCCGCGCGTCGATGCGCGCGCACGCCTGGGTTGGCCGCAGGACGCATTCGTCATACTGCAACTGGGCCGCCTCGTGCCGCGCAAGGGCATCGATACCGTGATCGACGCGCTCGCGCGCATGCCGCGCGATCCGCAACGGCCGACGCACCTGTACGTGGTCGGCGGCAGCCAGCCCACGCCCGACCCCGCGCGCGACCCGGAACTCGCGCGGCTCGCCGCCTTCGCGCACGCACTCGGCATCGCGAACCGCGTGACCTTCGTGGGCCGCCGCGATCGCGACGCGCTGCACCTGTACTACAGCGCGGCCGACGTGTTCGTGACGACGCCGTGGTACGAGCCGTTCGGCATCACGCCGGTCGAGGCGATGGCATGCGCGACGCCGGTGATCGGCAGCGACGTCGGCGGCATCCGCACGACCGTCGACGACGGCGCCACCGGCTATCTCGTGCCGCCTCGCGACCCGGCCGCGCTGGCCGCGCGCCTCGTGCAACTGCGCGCGCAACCGGACCTGTGCGCGGCGCTCGGCCGCGCCGGCTACCTGCGCGCGCACCGCTTCTACACCTGGCAAGGCGTCGCCGACCGGCTCGTCGACATCTACCGCGACGTCGCCCGCGCGCAGCGCGCCGGCACGTCGGCGGCCACCGGCCGGCGCACGCCGGTCGGCACCACGCAAGGCGTGCTCGCACACCGCAAGGAGAATACGTAATGAAGGGCTACGATCGAAAACGCGTCCTCGTCACCGGCGGCGCCGGCTTTCTCGGTTCGCATCTGTGCGAGCGCCTCGTGACGGAGGGCCACGACGTGCTGTGCGTCGACAATTTCTACACGGGCACGAAGGACAACATCGCGCACCTGCTCGATGCGCCGAACTTCGAGCTGATGCGGCACGACGTGACGTTTCCGCTCTACGTCGAAGTGGACGAGATCTACAACCTCGCATGCCCTGCGTCGCCCGTTCACTACCAGCGCGACCCCGTGCAGACGACGAAGACCAGCGTGCACGGCGCGATCAACCTGCTCGGCCTCGCCAAACGCGTGAAGGCGCGCATCCTGCAGGCATCGACGAGCGAGGTGTACGGCGACCCCGACGTGCATCCGCAGGACGAGCACTATTGCGGCCGCGTCAATCCGACCGGCATCCGCGCGTGCTACGACGAAGGCAAGCGCTGCGCGGAGACGCTGTTCGCGGACTATCACCGCCAGTACGGCGTCGACGTGCGGATCGCGCGGATCTTCAATACGTATGGCCCGCGCATGCATCCGGCCGACGGGCGCGTCGTGTCGAACTTCGTCACGCAGGCGCTCGCGGAACAGCCGTTGACCGTCTACGGCGACGGCAAGCAGACGCGCTCGTTCTGCTACGTGGACGACATGATCGACGCGTTGATCCGGCTGATGGACGAAGCGGGCGACGCGAGCGAGCCGGTCAACCTCGGCAGCGACGTCGAGATCGCGATGATCGACGTCGCGCGGGAAGTCGTACGAATCGTCGGTGCGACGGTGCCGATCGAGTTCCGGCCGCTGCCGGCCGACGATCCGCGCCAGCGGCGGCCGAATCTCGCCGCCGCGCAGAAGCGGCTTGGCTGGCGCGCGACGACGACGCTCGCGAACGGGCTCGCGCATACCGCGCGGTACTTCATTCAACGCCAGGTCACGCACCACACGCCCGGCGATCTCGTGCGCAGCACGCGAATCGCGTCGCATCTGCTCGCGCAGGTCCATACGCAGAACCGGCCGGCACCGACCACCTGACGGGCGGCCGGCCGCCGCTGGACGAAACGCGTCAACCGTCGCGCTTCGTCACGTGCGCGATCTTGCGCGCCAGTTCGCGCACGTCGACCGGCTTGCACAGGTAGCCGTCGAAGCCGGCCTCCAGCGCGCGGCGTTCGTCGGCGAGGCCCGCGTGCGCGGTGACGGCCAGCACGCGCACGTCGGGCGGCCCGCCGTCGCCGTTCAGCGCGCCGCGCCGCAACGCTTCCAGCAGCCAGAAGCCGTCGCCGTCGGGCATCGCGAGATCGGACAGCACGACGGTCGGGCGCATGTCGGCCGCCATCGCGAGCGCCTCGCGTCCCGACGACGCGATCGCGACGGCCGCGCCGAGCGTGGTCAGCGCGGCCGTGAGGCTCGCGCGCGTGGTCGCGTCGTCGTCGACGATCAGGATGCGCTGCGTATCGAGCGTGAGCGCGTCGCGGCGGCCGCTCGCCTGCACGATGCCCCACGCCATCGCGCCGGCCGGCTGCCACCCGGCCGGCAGCGTCACCGTAAACGTCGTGCCGCGATCGCGGCCCGCGCTCGCGACGGTCACGCGGCCGCCGTGCAGCTCCGCGATGTGCCGCACGATCGACAGGCCGAGACCGAGCCCCCGCCGCGGCGACGCGGGCGAATCGTCCGCGCGGCGGAACATGTCGAACACGTATGGCACGAACTCCGTCGCGATGCCCTGCCCGGTATCGGTGACGGTCAGCACCGCATGCGCATCGTCGCGCGCGAGCCGGACAGTCACGCTGCCGCCGGCCGGCGTGAATTTCATCGCATTCGAGATGAGATTCGACAGCATCTGCCGCAACCGCTCGGCGTCGCCCGACACGATGCACGCGGAGGCGTCGCAGTCGAATTCGAGCATGATGCCGGCCGACGACGCCGCGGTCTGGAACGTGCCGACCTGATCGGAGAACAGCCGCACGACGTCGACCGGCGTCGCATCGAGCCGCAGTTTGCCGGTCGCGAGCGACGACGCGTCGAGGATGTCGCCGACCATCCGCGTGAGCGAACGCGCGCTGCGGTCGATCGCGTCGATCGCCTGATGCTGCAACGCGTGGTCGTCGGTGTTGCGCAGCACCTCGATCCACCCGTAGATCACGTTCAGCGGCGTACGCAATTCGTGCGACACCGTGGCCAGCAGTTCGTCCTTCAGACGATTCGACGTGTCGGCCTGGTCGAGCGCATCGCGGGCGCCTTGCAGCGAGCGCTGCGCCCGCAGGTCGCGGCGGCGCTGCGCACCGGTTTCGCGCAGTGTCAGCGACAGCGCGACGCAGGCCCGCGCGTCGCCCTGCACCGGGCACGCCGATACCGTCGCCCGAAACCGCCGCCCGTCGCGCCGCACGCACAGCAGTTCGACCGGCCCGACCGGCTCGCGCATCGCGTCGAACGTATCGGCGAGCGGATTGAGCCGCAACCAGCGCCGTGCGATCAGCGTGTCGAGCCGGCGGCCGCGCGCGTCGGCCTCGTCGTAACCGAAGATCCGCTGCGCGGCCGGGTTCCAGCTCGCGATGCGGCCGTCGGCGTCGATCCCGACGATCGCATCCGGCGACGCCTCGACGACCGCCTGCTGGAGCCGCGATGCGTCCACGCGCGCGCGCTCCGCGCCAGCATCGCGCAACAGCAGCACCGCGCCGTCGAGGTTGCCGTCCGCGTCGCCGATCGGCGACGCGACCGCGACGATCGGCACCGGATCGTGGTCGCCGGCCCGCAGCCAATGCCGGTCGGACGTCGCCTCGGCCCCGCCGAGCGCGCGATCGAGCGGCGTGGTTTGCACGCGGCGCCCTTCGTGATCGACGATCCGCAATACATCGCGCACCGGCCGCCCGATCGCCTCGTCCGGCTCGCAGCCGACGAGTTCGGCCGCGGCCGCGTTCAGATAGGTGAGCCGCCCCGTCGGATCGGTCGCGATCACGCCGTGCGGCAGCGCGCGCAGCACGGCTTCGAGCCGCCGGCGCGCGGCGGCCTCGCGGCGGCGCGCGCGATCGCTCGTGACGCGCGTGCGATGCAGCATCGACGCGACCGCGCATACCAGCGCCCCGATCAGCATGAACGTGCCGAGCTGCACGAGCCGGTCGGGCAGCGGCGCCGTATAGGCAGCCGGATCGGACAGGAACAGCGTCCACACGAGCAGCCCGCTGACCACCGTCGACACGATGCCGAACAGGAACGACGTCACCCACGCGGCGCCGGCGAGCAGCGGGTAATACAACACGAACGGCAGATTCACGCCGCCGAAGCGGATCGCGAGCGTCTGCAGCACGGTCGCGATCGCGACCAGCATCACGGCCGTCGCGTAATTTCCGGCCTGCGGCCGTGCAATTTCGGTCATCGGACACGCTCCTGCTGGGACAGTCGGCGGCGGCCGGCGCGGATGCCGCCGGCAGGCACGGCGCGTGCTGGCCCGCATGCTGGCCGATTCGCACCGGCGGCCCGGCCGCTCACGATGGAGATCTTCACGCCATGCCCGACCCGACACGCTGGCTCGTCGTCTCGCCGCATCTCGACGATGCCGTCTTCAGTTGCGGGCAACTGCTCGCGCACGCGCCCGGCTCGATCGTCGTGACCGTCTTCGCGGGGATGCCGCCACCCGGCACGCCCGCGCCGCCGTGGGACCGCCGCGCGGGGTTTCGCCACGCCGACGAAGCGATGCGCGCGCGCCGCGACGAAGACCGCCGCGCGCTCGCGCTGCTCGACGCCCGCCCCGTGTGGCTCGACTTCCTCGACGATCAGTATGGCATACCGACTACGTCGACCGCGATCGCGACACGCGTGGCCGCGGTGATCGACGCCCACCCGGGCTTCGGCGTGCTCGCGCCGGCCGGCCTGTTCCACCGCGATCATCTGCAGGTGCACGAAGCCATGCTGCGCCTGCTGCGCGACGACGATGCGTCGCGCGTCTGGCGCTTCTACGAGGACGCGCCCTACCGCCGCATCGACGGGCTGATGGCCGAGCGCGTGGCCGGCTGGCGCGAGCACGGCTGGCTCGCGCATCCGGTCGCCCCGCCGGCCAGCGGGACGGACGGCGCCGCCGCGAAAGCCGCCGCCGTCGACGCCTATGCCAGCCAGGTCACGCTGCTCGAGCCTCATATGCGTGCCGCTCTCCGCGAACCCGAAACGATCTGGCGGCTCGAATGCGACGTCACGTCCGCGTAACGCCCGCGCGCGTCGCGCTGCCGCCGGGGGAGCCGCGCGTGACCGCGATCGTGCTGACCTGCCGGCGCGCGGCCGAACTCGCGCGCACGCTCGACCACCTTTCCGCGCTGCCCGACCGGCCGGCGATCGTGGTCGTCGACAACGCGGCGGACGCCGAGACGGCCACGCTGATCCGCGAGCGCTACCCGCATGTCGCGCTCGTGCACGCGCCCGGCAATCTCGGCGCCGCCGGCCGCAATCTCGGCGTCGCCGCGGCCCGCACGCGCCACGTCGCGTTCTGCGACGACGACACGTGGTGGGCGCCCGGCTCGATCGCCGAAGCCGCGAATCTGCTCGACGCGTATCCGCACGTCGCGGCCGTCACCGCACGCGTGCTGGTCGGCCCCGACGAGCGCGAGGACCCGACCTGCCGGCTGATGGCCGACAGCCCGCTCGACGCGCCGGTCGCGCTGCCCGGCCGCCCGATCCTCGGGCTGCTGGCCGGTGCGACCGCATTCCGGCGCGACGCGTTCGTGCGCGCCGGCGGCTACCATCCGCGCTACTTCCTCGGCGGCGAGGAAGCGCTGCTCGCGCTCGACCTGTATCGCTCCGGCCACTGGCTCGTGTATGCGCCGGGCCTGACCGTCCATCACCATCCGTCGACGCGGCGCGACCGGACGATGCGCGCGCACACCGCCGCCCGCAACGCGGTGTGGACCGCGTGGCTCAGATGGCCCGCCGCCGCCGCGTGGCTGCATACGGTGCGCATGCTGCCGCTCCTGCGCCGCGAACGTGCGATCGTGCGCACGTTCGCCGGGCTGCCGTGGATCCTGCGCGAACGACGCACGATCCCGCCACGGATCGAACACATGCGCCGTCTGCTCGAGCGCGATACGCGCCGCGAGACCGGAAGGGGCACATGAGCGGGAACGTGAACGCGATCGTAGCGGCATCAGGAATCGGGTTTTTCCGCTTCGTCTTCCAGTTGCGCGAGCCGGTTGTAGATCGTCTTCAGGCTGACGTCGAGCACCTCGGCCGCCTGCGCCTTCACGCCGCCGCATTGGGCGATCGTGCCGAGGATCAGCTTGCGGTCGACTTCCTCGAGCGGCGTGCCGAACGGCACCGTCACGCGATCCTCGTGCGAATCGACCATGCTCGACAGCTCGTCCATGATCGGCGGCGGCAGCGTGTCGATCACGTCGGCATCGGTGAAGATGCTCGCGCGCTGCACGAAGTTGCGCAGCTCACGCACGTTGCCCGGCCATTCGTAGGTCTTCAGCGCTTCGCGCGCGGCCGGCGAGAAGCGCAGGTTGCGGCCGCTCTCCTCGTTGTAGCGCTGCAGGAACGCATCGGCGAGCATCGGGATGTCGTCGCCGCGTTCGCGCAGCGACGGCAGCGGGATCGGGAACACGTTGATCCGGTGAAACAGGTCGGGCCGCAGCTTGCCGTCCGCCATCGCGGCTTCCGGGTCGCGGTTCGTCGCGGCGACGATGCGCACGTCGACGTCGATCTCGCGCGTCGAGCCGAGCCGCGTGACGCGCCCGGTTTCCAGCACGCGCAGCAGCTTGACCTGCGATTCGAGCGGCATCTCGGTGATTTCGTCGAGAAACAGCGTGCCGCCGTCGGCGCGTTCGAAGAAGCCCTTGTGCTGGCGTTCGGCGCCGGTGAAGCTGCCGCGGTCGTGGCCGAACATCTCGCTCTCGACGAGGTTCGCGGCGATCGCGCCGCAATTCACCGCGAGGAACGGCCCGCGGCGGCGCAGGCTCAGGTCGTGCACCGTCTGCGCGGCGAGTTCCTTGCCGGTGCCCGATTCGCCGGTGAGCAGCACCGACGCTTCGGTGCGCGCGACGCGGCCGATCGCATCGTAGACGGCCTGCATCGCGGGCGAGCTGCCGAGCATGCGGCCGAAGCGGCCGAGGCGCTGCAGCTCCGAGCGCAGCTCCGCGATTTCCTCGTGCAGCGCGGTCGTGCGCGGCACGCGCGCGAAGATGCTGTTCAGCCGCTGCATGTTGAGCGGCTTCACCAGATAGTCGCTCGCGCCGCGCCGCAATGCGTCGATCGCGGTTTCGAGGCTCGCGTGGCCGGTGGTCAGCACCATTTCGCAATGCCCGCGCTTGGGCAATGCGTCGAACAGATCCATCCCGTTGCCATCGGGCAGCACGAGGTCGCACAGCACGAGATCGGGGGTATGCGTCGAGACGAGCGTGCGCGCTTCTTCAAGCGTCGCGGCCGTATCGCACGAGAGCTGCTGCGTGCGTGCGAGCGTGGCGAGCATCGTTCGCGTATCGGCGTCGTCTTCGACGATCAGGACGTAAGGCATCGAGGCTCCTTGTAATGCGGGCCGGCGCGTACATCGGCCGGCGCCGCGACACGTGCAGCGCAATGCGCGTCACAGAGCCCACGACGGCATCCTCCACGCTGCACACGAATCGCAGACAAGCTGTCCTGCAATGAAAACGCGTGCTTAGCAGTATAGAAGAACGGTGTCTCGCATTCGTCGCCCATCGAATAAATCTATCCGCCGACGCAAGCCGCATTGCCAGATTCAATGTCGGCGAATCGGCATAAAAGGTATTCTGAGTACCTGAAAGACGACGTGTGTCACGTCGTTTCTACCTGGCCACGACACATTCGGTCAAAACTTCCCAATCCGGTTATTACCCCATGTCGAAATCCCACGATGACGGCACGCGACTGTTCGGTCGTTCGCGAACAATTCAGGATCTGCTGCTGAAAGTGTCGCGCGTCGCCGCCACCCGCGTGAGTGTGCTGGTGGTCGGCGAAAGCGGCGCGGGCAAGGATATCGTCGCCCGGCTCATTCACGACATGAGCCCGCGCCGTCGCGGCCCGTTCGTGCCCGTCAATTGCGGCGCGATTCCGAAGGACATCGCGGAGTCGCAGTTGTTCGGTCACGAGAAAGGCAGCTTCACGGGCGCCGTCGCGCAGCACGTGGGCATGTTCGAAGCCGCGCGCGGCGGCACGCTGTTTCTCGACGAGATCGCCGAGATGCCGCTCGAATTGCAGGTCAAGCTGCTGCGCACGCTCGAAACCAACACGATCGTGCGCGTGGGCGGTCACGAGCCGATTCCGCTCGACGTGCGGATCGTCGCGGCCACGCATCACGATCCGGTCGAGGCGATGCGCAGCGGCAGGCTGCGCGAGGACCTGTTCTACCGGATCGCGCCGATCGCGTTGCACGTGCCCGCGCTGCGGCAGCGCGAGGACGACGTCGGCGACATCGCGGTGCAGATCGTCGAACGGCTGAACGCGCGGCACCGCACGCGAAAGCGGCTGTCCACCCAGGCGATGAAGGCGCTGCGCACCTACACGTGGCCCGGCAACGTGCGCGAACTGCGCAACGCACTCGAGCGCGCGTTCATCCTCGCCGACGAGCAGATCGAACTGCAGTTGCCGCGCCGTCCGCCGCCGCGCGAGGAAGTGCGTCACAACGCGATGACGCTGCATATCGGCACGACGCTCGCGCACACACAGCAGCGCTTCATCGTCGCGTCGCTGCGGCATTTCAACGGCGACAAGCCGCGCACCGCGAAGGCGCTCGGCATCAGCCTGAAAACGCTGTACAACCGGCTCGCGCTGCTGTCCGAAAGCGAGCGCAACGCGGCAAGCGGCAACGCGCCACCGGCCGGGAATGCATCGAACGGCGGCGGCGCCCCCGCTGCGCCGCCTGCGTCGCCGTCCGCGACGACGCCGTGAGCGCGGCGGGTCACGCCGCCGCCGTCGCGTCGGCGCGTCACGCCGTCATGTCGCGCAGCGCGGCGTCCCAGTCGCGTGCGAAGCGTTCGATGCCGAATCGCTCGCACGCGTCGCGCCTGGCCGCCGCGCCCCACTCGCGCGCCAGGTCCGGATCGCGGATCAGCATGCGCATCGCGTCGATCAGCACGCCCGGCCGCGTATCGGCCACGCCGTTGCTGCCGGTCCTCACGAGTTGTGCCATCTCCGTCGTCGCGAGTGCGACGATCGGCAGCCCGATCATCATCGCCTCGATCACCGCGAGCCCGAGGCTCGTGTAGCGGATCGGATTGAAGAAGAACCGGTAGTGCGACAGGAACTGCGGGAGCGCGGGGTTCGGCACCTCGCCGATCCCGCCGAGTTCGGCCGACCCCATCCCGACGAGATCGATCGGCACGCTGTGCCGCACGACCTCGAACAGATCCGCGCCGAGGCGCCGGCCGCGCCGCGCGAGATTGTTCACGACGGCCACGCCCTTCGGCAGCGTGCCGCGATACTCGATGCCTTCGGGCACCAGCACGCCATGCTCGATCACGCGCGTCGGCGTCACGCCGTTGTCCCACATCAGCGCGTTGAACGGCGTCACGTGCACCAGCAACACGTTCGGGTCCTGCACCGGATGCAGCGTGTCGGTCGGATGCTCGCGCGGCGGATCGTGCTCGACGAACAGCGTCGGCAGCGCACGCTGCGCTTCGCTCAGCAACCGCAGGCGGTCGTGCTGGTAATGCTTCACGTGCTGGTACAGCACGCAGTCGAATTCGGTGTCGCGCACGCACTCGGCCGGCACCTCGTGCACGTTGTCGCCCCACGGCAGGTGCCCGACCCGGCCCGCATAGCCGGGCGGATGCTGCGGCTTCGTCACGATGTAGAAATCGTGCGGCGCCTGCGACAGGTAATACAGATAGTTGCCATGCACGTGCCAGGTCAGCACGCGCAACCGCTTAACAGACATGGCGCTTCTCCTCCGCGAGCAGTTCGCCCGCCCGCTCGATCACGTCGCCGACGCCGATCGCCGTCGCGCACTCGTGCCCGTACGGACAGGTATCGAACATGCACGGCCGGCATGCCGGGTAGTTCGCGAGTACGCGATGGCGTTCGGCGTCGAGCGGCGCCCAGCGGGCCGTATCGCTACCGCACGCGACGACGATGCTCGGCGTGCCGAGCGCCGCCGCCACGTGCGACACGCCCGTGTCGTTGCACAACAGCAGCCGCGCGCGGGCGATCAGCGCGGCGAGCGCGCCGAGCGGCGTACGGCCGCACAGATTCACGCACGGCCGCCCGAGATGCTCGGCGAATGCGGCGGCCAGCGCCAGTTCCGCGCGCGTGCCGGTCAGCACGATCTGCCAGCCGTCGTCGGCGAGCTGCCGCGCCGCCAGCGCGAAGCGCTCGACCGGCCAGCGGCGCGACGCCATCCGCGCGCCGGGATGGACGATCACGTAGCGGCCGGGATCCAGCCCATGTTCGTCGCAGAGCACGTGCCACAGCGCGTAGTCGAGCCCGCCGAGCGGGAATTCGAGGAAGTCGCCCCAGTCCGCGTAGCCGAGCTTGCGCGTGAGCGCCAGGTAGCGCGTCACTTCCGGCTCGTCGTCGCGCCACACGAGCGCGCAGTCGAGCGCGGCCGTGCCGCCGTCGGCCGGCACGAAGCCGGCCGTGCGCGCCGCGCCGAGCGACGCGACGATCGCGTTCGTGTGCGCGCCGCTGCCGTGCAACTGGATCGCGAGATCGAAGTCGCGCGCGCGGCATTCGGCGATGAATGCCTCGCGCGTGGCCGCGTCGGGTTCGGGCTGCTCGCCGAGCCCCGGTGCGCCGGGGAACGCGATGAAGCTGTCGACGTAGTCCGAAAAGCGCGACGCGAATTCACGCGCCCACGGCAGGCCGATCAGCGTGATGCGCGCATCGGGTTCGCCGCGCCGCAACGCCCGCAGCGCGGGCACCGCGCACAGCATGTCGCCGAGCTGCAGCGCGCGGAACACCGCGATCCGTTTCGGGCCGCGCGGGCCGTCGGAATCGAGGTCTGGATCGAGCTTCATCACGATCTGCTCCGGGAAACCCCGCCATGGATGGCGGGAAGGAAAGGTAGGGGGACGTCAAAGGAAAAGCACACGGAAGTGAAGCGCGCCGCGCATGCGCCAGTACAGCGACACGGGCGGAATCGCGATGGAGGTGACGATCATCTCGGCCACATGCGACGGCGTGAGCTGCGTGCCGCGCAATCGCTTCGCGCAGAACCCGGCGGTAATCGCGGCCCACACCGCCGCGCACACGATGGCCGGCGCCGGCCAGCCGGCCGCGAAACAGCCGAGCGCGCCGAGCGCGGCGAGCACGGCCGCGTAGTAATGCCACGGCGGCACGGGCCGGATATGGCGCCGGTAGGTCGCGCGATGCTTCTTGTACAGCAGCGCATCGAAATACACCTTCGACTGCGCGCCGATGCTCGATCCCCAGCGGGCGGGACGCACCGGATGCACGATGCGCGCGGCATCGGCCTCGACGATCGGCCCCGCGTGCTCGCGCAACGCGAACATCAGGTCGGCGTCCTCGCGCCACGCGCGCGTGAAGCGTTCGTCGAAGCCGCCGACGCGTTCGAGCGCCGCGCGCCGCACGAAGCAGTTCGCGGTCGCGAATTCCGCATGGGCGAGCCCCGCCGCGTCACGTTCGTAGTCGGTCGGGCACGGCCGCAACGGCACGTCGATCCGGCCGGCCGCGGCCGCCGCCGACGGCGCGGCCAGCAGCGCGGCCGCGCCGTTGCGCAGCCAGGCCGGATCGGGAATCGTGTCGTCGTCGGTGAACGCGATCAGCGCGCCGTCCGCGCTGCGCCACCCGACGTTGCGCGCGCCGGCCGGCCCCTGCGTGTCGGGCGCCGTCATGTAGCGGATCGCCGGCACGTCGGTCACGCGCGCGCGGCACGCATCGACCACGGCGCGCGCGCTGCCGGCCGGATCGTCGTCCACCACGACGATCTCGTAGGTGGCCGGATCGAACGCCTGCACGCACAGCGCATCGAGGCAGCGTTCGAGCAGATCGGGCCGCCGGTAGGTCGGCACGACGACCGACACGACCGGCGCCACGTGCGTGTCGCGCATGTTCATCTCGGCTTCTCCAGCAGGAACGGGCCGATCACGAGCGCGTCGAGCGGCGAGGTCCAGAAGCATTCGATCGCATCGCGCGGCGAGCACACGATCGGTTCGCCGCGCGTGTTGAACGACGTGTTGACGAGCACCGGCACGCCGGTGAGCGCGTCGAACTCGGTCAGCAGTGCATGCAGCAGCGGATGCTGGGTTTCATCGACGGTCTGCACGCGCGCGGTGCCGTCGATGTGGCGCACCGCCGGAATCTTGTCGGCGCGCTCGGGCAGGACGTCGTACACGAACAGCATGAACGGCGCGCGCAGCGGCGTGCGCCGGCCGCCGCTGAACCAGTGATGCGCGCGATCCTCGAGCACGACCGGCGCAACCGGCCGGAAATCCTCGCGATCCTTGATCCGGTTCAGCTTGCGCTGCATGTCGGGGTCGATCGGCGACGCGAGGATCGACCGTGCGCCGAGCGCGCGCGGGCCGAACTCCATGCGCCCCTGGAACCAGCCGATCACGCGGTTCGCCGCGAGCAGCGCGGCCGTCTGCGCGGCGACGTCGGCGAGCCGGCGGTACGGCAACTGTGCCTCCTTCAGGAACGCCTCGATCGCGTCGTCGTCGTAGGCCGGGCCGAGATACGCGTGATCCATGCGCCAGTCGCCGCGCGCGCCGCGCATCCGGAAGTCGGTCCACAGCGCGGCGCCGAGCGCCGTGCCCGCGTCGCCGGCGGCCGGCTGCACCCACACGTCGTCGAACGGGCCGCGATCGCGGATCCGCGCGTTCATCACGCAGTTCAGCGCGACGCCGCCCGCCATCGCGAGCTGCCGCTCGCCGGTCTCGGCGGCCAGCCAGTCGACCGCCCGCAGCGTCGTCTCCTCGAGCACCAGTTGCAGCGCATGCGCGATGTCGCAGTGATGCGGCTCGATCGGGCCGCCGCGCTCGCGCGGCGCACCGAACAGCGCGGCCAGGTCCGCGTCGACCACTTCATAGCGCCCTTCGCCGCGATACTGCACGAGCTTGCGCATCTCGTCGGCGAACACCGGCTTGCCGTACGACGCGAGCGCCATCACCTTGTATTCGTCGGACGAGTGCAGGAAGCCGAGATAGCGCGTCACGCGCTCGTACAGCAGCCCGAGCGAATGCGGCAGGTTCACCTGCCCGAGCCGCCGGTACGAGCGGCCGTCGAACACGCCGTAGCTCGTCGTCGCGCGCTCGCCGCGCCCGTCCATCGTCATCACCGCGCAGCGCTCGAACGGCGCCGCGAGAAACGCGCTCGCCTCGTGCGCGAGATGGTGCTCGATGAAATGCCAGCGGAACGGCCCGTCGTGCGTGACGCCGCGAAAACGCCGCTGCAGATGATGCGGCGCGCCGCCCGCGAGCTGGCGCGGCGCGTTGACGATCGACGACAGGAACAGCGGATGCCACGGCGACGCGCCGTCCTCGCGCGGCGCATGCGCGGACGGCGACAGCGGCAGGGTCAGCGCCGGCGCGGTGCCTTCGCGATCGAGTTCGAACCACGGGTCGTACGAATACGCGACGTGGTCGACATCCGCGAGCGTGATGCCGGCTTCCGCGAGGCAATAGTCGATCGCGTGGAAAGGCAGCTCCCAGGTCGAGAACGGCACCGGGCGCTTCGCGTGCTTCACGTGCGTGAAGCGTTCGTCCTCGGCCGCCGCGATCACGACGCCGTCGCGCACGATGCACGCGGCGCTGTCGTGGAAGGCGGCGTTGATGCCGAGCGTATGGATCGGGTCTGGCATGCGTCAGTTCCTCGTGATGACGTGCGCGAACGGAATCACGTTCGATGCGTGCGCCGCGGCCGGCTCTTCGCCGTGCACGGCAGCCCGCGCGGCCGCGCGTTGCGCATGGCGCGCGCTGCCGCGCAGCAGCGCATGCACGGCCGCGACCACGTCGTCGACGCTCACGCCGCGCAGGCACGGATGGCCGGGCTGGTCGCACACGCTGCGGTAGCAGTTGCGGCACGGCACATCGACGTTCAGCACACGGTGCGGCACACGCCACGGCGTGTGCTGCGGGTTGGTCAGCGCGTACAGGTCGACCACCGGCGTGCCGAGCGCGGCCGCGAGATGCACGGGGCCGCTGTTGTTCGACAGCAGCAGGTCGGCCGTCTCGATCAGCGCGCCCAGTTCGCCGAGCGGCAACGCGCCGGCGAGCGGCACGGCGCGCGGCCCCGCCCGTTCGCACACCGTGTCGACCAGCGCGCGTTCGTCCGCACTGCCCGTCACCGCGATGCCGTCGAACAGCGGCGCGACGGCGGCCGCCGCTTCACCGAACCGCTCGGCCGGCCAGCGCCGCGACGCCGCGCTCGCGCCCGGATGGACGACCAGCCAGCGCGCGCGCCCGGCATCCGGCTCGCGCGCGCCGCCGACGCGCTGCAACGCGGCCTGCAAGCGCGCGTGCACCGCATGCCGCGCCGCGTCGCCGGGCGCGAACGCCATCCGCCAGTCCGACGTCTTCGCGCCGACGGCGCGCACCAGCGCGAGCTGGCGCGCGACCTCGTGGCGCACGTGCGATTCCGGCTCGGTTTCCGGCACGCGATCGGTCAGCAATTCGTAGGGGTTTTCGCGGCAATGCGCGAGCCGCAGCGGAATACCGGCGAGCCAGCACATCATCGCGGCGGGCAACGGGTTCTGGCTGTACACGGTGAAGATCACGGCGGCGTCGAAGCGGCCGGCCAGCAGCCGGTCGATCATGTCGAGATCGGCCACCGGATCGCCGCGCACGTCGGGATGCTTGACCCACGGTGCGTCGTAGCTCCACACGTCGTCGACCATCGGCAGATGCCTGGCGAGCGCGGCGCCCGTGCGCGACGTCAGCAGCGTCAGCCGGCGGTCGCTGCCGCTTTCCTTCAGCGCACGCAACGCGGGCGTGGTCATCAGTACGTCGCCGATGCTGTCGAGCCGCACGCACAGGATGCGGCGGGCGCGGCTCCAGGCCGTGTTCATTGCCGCACCCACGCGCCGTGCCGGCGCACGGCTTCGCGCACGACGATGTCGGCGGCCAGGTCGACGCGATCGACGACGTGGTGCGGTGTGCGCGCCGCGTCGACACGCCATTCCGTCTCGTGGCCGCGGTCGACGAGGATCGTACCGCAGCGCGCGGTGCGGCCGGCTTCGACATCGTCGAGAATGTCGCCGATCATCCAGCTCCATTCCGGCACGGCGTCGAGCGCGGCCAGCGCGCGGCGCAGCATGCCCGGGCGCGGCTTGCGGCAGATGCACTCGACGCTATAGCGCGGCACGCTGCCCTGCGGGTGATGCGGGCAGTAAAAAAAATCCGCCAGCGTCGCGCCGTTCGCTTCGAACAGTTCGGCGAGACGCTGGCGGACCGCGCCAAGCTCGTTTTCGGTAAAGCGGCCGAGCGCGACGCCCGACTGGTTCGACACGACCGCCAGCGGCATGCCGGTCGCGCCGAGCGTGCGCAGCGCGCGCGCCGCGCCCGGCGCGAGACGCATGCGCGCGGGATCGACGTTGTACGGCACGTCGTCGAGCAGCGTGCCGTCCTTGTCGAGCAGCACCGCGCCGGGCAGCCGCCGTTCGCGCTTCAGGGCCATGACGTCTCCTTCATCGGCAGCACCATCAGCTCCGGCACCACGGTGCCCGGCGGCTGCGTCAGCACGAAGCGCACGGCGGCCGCGACGTGCTCGGGCGGCTGCAGCGTGTCCTCGTCGATGTCCGGAAAGCGGTCGAGCAGGAACGGCGTGCGCATCCCGCCCGCGACGATCGCCGACACGCACACGCCGCTCGGCCGCAGTTCCGCATGCAGCGCGTGCGAGAGCCCGAGCAGCCCCCACTTCGTCGCGTGATACGCGGACGCGTTCGGCCACGCCCGCTTCGACGCGGTCGACGCGATGTTGACGATGTGCCCGTTGCCGCGCGCCTTCATCATCGGCACGGCAGCATGGCACATCAGGTACGGGCCGAACAGGTTCGTCATCAGCACCTGCTGCCATGCGTCGACGCTCACGTCGTCGATCGGCGCGGTCACGTCGATCGCCGCGTTGTTCACGATCACGTCGAGATCGCCGAGCGACTCGCGCGCATCGTGCATGACCTGCAGCACCGATGCCTCGTCGCGCACGTCGAGCGGCCGGCCTACCGCGTGCCCGCCGTGCCGTTCGAGCCGCTGCGCGACGGCCGCCGCGCGGTCGCCGTCGAGATCGGCGACGACCACATGCGCGCCGTGCCGCGCCAACTCCTCGCAAATGGCTTCGCCGAGGCCGCGGCCGCCCCCGGTCACGAGTGCGGTCCGGCCGGCGAGCGGCGGTCTGGCTGGATCGTGAGTCGCGTTCACCTGCACCTCCTGTCGATGTCGGAAAACAATCCGGCTGACGGCGACACTTGTCGCGACAACCGTCCGTGCATGAGGTACAGCGAAAACCGTGCCGGCCTGCGCACGCATGCGCCACATCGGGCTACTGCATGCGCGCGCTGGCTTTTTTATAACCGGCTGTAAAAACGGGTCCGGGCGCCCGCGCGTGGGCGGCCCGATCCGGGCGGCCCCACCTGGGCGGCCCCACCTGGGCGGCCCCACCTAGGCGGCCCCCTCAGATCGCGAGCGCGTCGGGCGTCGCCTGCGCGCGGTGCTTCGCGAGCGCGCGCAGGCAGTGCGCGATGCAGCCCGCGAACGCCTCGTCGAACCACGGCTGCGCGCCCGACACACCCACCACGATGCCGCCGAGCGCGACGCCGCCCCACAGGTTCGTGTCGCCCGCGCGCAGCCGGTACGGCTCCAGCGCCTGCACGACATGCCCGTCGCGGCCCGTTTCCCAGGACAGCCGCGCCTTGGCGCGCGCGTAGGCGCGGTAATCGGCGTCCCAGTCCTTCGGGTCGGGCAGCGAAAACTCATACAGGATCGCGTCCTCGAACGCCGCGTCGCGCGGCCCGAGCGCCGGGTCCATGATCACGATGTGCAGGCAGCCGCTGTCGCCGACGAAATCGCTTTGCAGCGCGGCGGACAAGGTCGGCAACAGCAGCTCGACGGCCGCCACCGCGGCCTGGCGGTCGGCGAACGCACTACCGCCGCGACGCGCCGCGTTCGGGGCTTCGGGTGTCGTCGGATTCAGAAGGTTCGGCATGGATTTCTCCGGAGGAAAACGCGAGCGCACGCAACGCCGCGATCAGGTCGGCCGCTACCGCGGGCTTGGTCAGGTACGCGTGGAAACCGGCTTCGACCGCGCGCGCGCGGTCGTGATCGCGCGCATGGCCGGACAAGGCAAGCGCCTCGAGCGGCGCGCGGCCGTCGCGATCGCGTACGGCGTCGAGCTGGCGCACGCGCGCCATCACCGTGTAGCCGTCCTCTTCGTCGTCGCCGAGGTCGATGTCGCAGACGAGCAGCGCCGGCCAGTCGGCGCGGCGCGCGCGCCACAGGTCGTCCAGCAACGCCTGGCCCGACGCATACGCGCGCACGTCGGCGCCGGCCACCTTCAGCAGCGCGCCGAGCGCGTCGCGCGCCTCGTCGTGGTCGTCCACGCACGCGATGCGCAGGCCGTCGAGCGGCTTCGCCGCGCCCGGCGCACCGGCGCCCGCACGCGGCACGGCGTCGCCGGGTTGCATCGACGCCGGCGCCACCGCGCAGACCGGCAGCGACAGATGCAGCTTCACGCCGATGTCGTCGCGTTCGCGCACGACGTAGCCGCCGGCCTCCTCGATCGCGTCCTGCAATCGTTCGAGATCGATCAGCGACAGCTCGGTTGCGTCGACGCCCGCGCATGCGATCGTGATCCGCGCTTCCGGATCGTGGCGCCCCGTGCGCACCTCGAGTTGCCCGCCGCGGCTCGCGTCGACCGCACCGCGGCACAGTTCCCACACGAAGCGCCGCAGCGCGGCCGGATCTGCCTCGACGACGAGATCCTCGTCCGACAGATGGCGGAACACCGGCACGCCGCGCTGCGCGGCCGCCTCCGCCAGCGAATCGAGCACCTGCGACACGAGCGGATTGATGCGCACCGGCTGCCGCGCGAACTTCGCCTCCGTGCGTTCGAGCTCACGCTGCTTCGCCTGCAGCGACCACATCTGCGCATACACGCCGCCGCTTTCGAGCAGTTCGTCGTGGGTGCCGTGCTCGACGAGCCGGCCGTGCTCCATCACGAGGATGCGATCGGCATCGACGATCGTCGACAGCCGGTGCGCGATGATGAGGCTCGTGCGATGCCGCGCGACGCGCATCAGCTCCTGCTGGATCGCGCGCTCCGAGCGCGTGTCGAGCGCCGACGTCGCCTCGTCGAACACGACGATCGGCGGCGCCTTCAGCAACGCGCGCGCGATCGCGACCCGCTGCCGCTCGCCGCCCGACAGCCGCACGCCGCGCTCGCCGACGCGCGTGTCGTACGCATCGGGCAGCCGCTCGATGAACGCGTCGAGCTGCGCGCCGCGCGCGGCCGCGATCACTTCGCCGCGGGTCGCGTCGCGCTTGCCGTACGCGATGTTGTACGCGAGCGTGTCGTTGAACAGGATGGTGTCCTGCGGGACGATGCCGAGCGCATCGCGCAGGCTGCGCTCGGTGACGAGCCGCAAGTCCTGGCCGTCGATGCGGATCGTGCCCGCATCGGGCTGATACAGCCGGAACAGCAGCCGCGCGAGCGTCGATTTGCCCGAGCCGCTGCCGCCGACCACGGCGACCGTCTGCCCGGGCTCGATGCGGAACGACACGTCGGACAGGATCTGCCGGCTCGGCTCATAGCCGAAATCGACGTGCTCGAACTCGATCGCGCCGCCGCGCACCACGAGCGGCTGCGCGCCGGGCGCATCGCCGTCCTCGCCCGGCTTGCCGCGCGCGTCGAGCAGCCCGAACAGCCGCTCGATGTTCGTCATCGCGTCGTTCGCCTCCCGGAACACGAAGCCGAGCGCATTCAGCGGCAGGCTGATCTGGATGATGTACGCGTTGATCAGCACGAGATCGCCGACCGTCAGCGCACCGCGCGCGACCTGCTGGCCCGCGAGCAGCATCACCGCCGCGATCCCCGCGCCGATGCACGCGCTCTGCCCGATATGCAGCGTCGACAGCGCGTACTGGTTGTCCACGCCGGCTTCGCGCCATGCGTCGAGCACGCGGTCGAGCCGGTCGCGCTCGACGTCCTCGCGCGCGAAGTACTTGACCGTGTCGACGTTCAGCAGGCTGTCGACCACGCGCGAATTCGACTCGGCTTCCAGCGCATTCACGCGCCGCTGGTAACGCATGCGGCGGCGCGTGAATACGACCGTATACGCGGCATAGACGGCGAACGTGACGAAAATGATCGCGGTAAAGCCGCCGCCGTACTTGCTGATCACGATCACGAGCACCGAGCCGATCTCGATGGCCGTCGGCACGACCGTAAACACCGCGACGCCGAGCAGATAACCGATGCCGGCCGTGCCTTTCTCGAGATCGCGCACGACGGCGCCCGTCTCGCGCCGCGCATGAAAGCGCGCGCCGAGCCGGTGCAGGTGGCCGAACGTGCGCACGGTAAACGACGCGACCGTATGCTGCGTGACCTGCACGAACGTCATGTCGCGCACTTCGTTCAGCGCGTTCGACGCGAAGCGCACCACCGCGTAGGCGAACAGCAGCAGCACCGGCCACGCGACGGGCTGGGCGGCCGCGCGGCCGAAACCGTCCACGATGTCCTTGAGCAGCAGCGGCACCGAGACGGCCGCCGCTTTCGCGAGCACCAGCAGGACGACCGCCGCCACCACGCGCGCACGGTAACGCCAGATCGCGCGCCAGAGTTCGACGGCGATCCTGAGCCTCAAGCCCCGCTCGTCCCGGCGCTGCCGGCGCTCGCGGCCCGCGGCCGCATCACGGTCCTTGATTGGCGTCTCGTCGATTCCGGTCGTCATGCAGGCAGTGCTCGCGGTCGGGGCGCGCCGTTTCACGCACGGGCAGTCAGTGGCGCGGTTCGCGCTCCCGGCCGCCGACGACGGTGCCGGGCTCGGGATCACGCGCGGCGGGCTGCGTGGGCGTGACGGTCCGCTGGTGCGGATGCAGCACCATGCCCGTATCGTGTTCGCCGTCGCGGCGCACGCGCACGCGATTCTCGACGTCGCGCACGCCGAGGCAGCCGTCGGCCAGATCCTCGATGCCGTGCTTCATCCAGCGTACCGGCACCGTGCCGTCCAGCTCGACGCGACCGTCGGTCACCTGCACGGTGACGTCGCTCACGTCGATCTCCAGCGCATGCGCGAGCCGCTCGCATACGTCCTCGCGAATCCGCTCGTCCGAGCGCGTGTAGCCTTTCGGACCGCGGCGACGGCGCAGCGCATCGCGTTCGGCATCCCCGCCGAAACGCGACAGATCGGGGGCGCCGCCGTAGCGCGGGTCGCCGCCATCGCGCTCGCCGCCGTACCCGCTCATCCGGTGCTGGTCGCGCCATTCCGGGCGCTCGCCGCCATAGCGGCCTTCACGGCCCTCCACGCGGCGGCCCGGTTCGCCGTAGCCGCGCTCGGCGTCCCGCGCCGGCGGGCGCGCGCCGCCCTGCCGGTCCGCGTCGGCCGCGCCGCGCCGCTGCTCGGCCGGCCGCGCCGCGCGCTCGGTCCATTCGCTGCCCCAGTCTTCCGGGCCCACGTCCTCGCTCGCGAAGCGGCGGTAAGCCGATTCGTCGTCCTCTTCCGGCCATCGTGCCGGATCGTCCGGGATGCCGCGCTCGCCAGCGCCCCGGTACGCGCGCTCGTCGCGCGCGTGCCAGTCGGGCGGGCCGCCACGCTCGCCGTACCGTCCGGGATATCGTCGTTGCATCGTGTCTCTCCTTGATCGCCTGCGCCGCGCACGGCGCCAAGCCGCGTCGCCGCGCGCGTCGGTCGGGGCGACGCAAATCGCGTGCCGGCGTGGTTGCCGGACCGCGATGGTTGCGCGTCGCAGCGCGGGGACACCGTCAGGCGCCCCAATCTGCAACGCGATTGCAGTTTTTGCGCGCCGGGCGTCACGGCACGTCGTCCGGGTCGTCCGATTCGTCGATGCGGCCGGGCTCGCTCAACCGCTCGGTGCGGTCCGGCTCGATGTCGGCGCCCTCCTCGAGCGTCGAGTCGCCGTCCGCCGACGCACGCTCGCCGGTGCCCGCGCGGTCCGTGTCGGTGTCGAGCGACGCGTCGCCGCGTTCGAGCGCGTGGTCGTCCAGCGGCGAATCGACGTCGAACGGATGGCGCCGCGCGCCCGCCGTGTCGCTGCCGCTGTCGGACGAGTCGCTCGGGCCGAGCGCGCGGCCGTCGCGGCCGCGGCTGGCGTTGTCGTCATCCGGGCCGGCCGGTTCGTTGTCGGGATTCAGCGTGCTGTTCATGTCGGCCTCCTTGCCTGGCTTGCCGCCGGGCGATCGGCCGGATGGCCGCCGCCCGGCAGGCGTACTGCCCCGGTCGTGCAATCGGCATGCCGCGCCGGCCGCTGCCGCCCCGTCGTCGCCGGCACGCTGCACGGCACGGCCGATGCGCACCCATTGATCAGCTGAATCGAGTTCCTTTATTCTTTCGGACGTGCCAATCGACCGTATGGCCGCCACGGGCTTGCCCGGCGGCGGTCAGGCGGCGTGCGGCCCACCGCGTTTCCGACCTGCTGCCCCGATGAAGAAAGACGACGCCGATCTTCACCCGCATCCACCGCCCGCCAGCTCGCCCGGCGCGCGGGACCTGCTGCATCGCTTCGCCGAATTCCGGTTCCAGACCGTGGTGGAGTCGATCACCGACTACGCGGTGTTCATGCTCGACCCGCACGGCAACGTCGCGACCTGGAACGCCGGTGCTGAGCGCATCAAGGGCTACCGTGCCGCCGAGATCGTCGGCCACCATTTCTCGCGTTTCTACCCGGCCGACGCGGTCGCGGCGGGCCGGCCGGCGCACGGGCTCGCGCGGGCCGCCGCGCAGGGCCACTTCGAGGACGAAGGCTGGCGCGTGCGCAAGGACGGCACGCAGTTCTGGGCGAGCGTGACGATCACGCCGGTGTACGACGCGACGCATGCGCTGTGCGGCTTCATCAAGATCACGCGCGACATGACCGAGCGCAAGCGGCTCGAGGAGCTCGAAGCGTCGACGCGCCGGCTCAGCGTGTTCATCGCGATGCTCGCGCACGAGCTGCGCAATCATCTCGCGCCGCTGCGCAATTCGGTCGGCGTGCTGCAGAGCCTGCCCGATCCGCCGCCCATGCTCGCGCAGTGCCGCGACGCCGTACACCGCCAGGTCGGGCAACTGACGCGGCTCGTCGACGATCTGCTCGACGTCGGGCGCATCACGGCCGGCAAGGTCGAACTCGACGATCGCCCCACCACCGTGCGGGACATCGTGTGCCGCGGCGTCGAGAGCGTCCAGCCGAAACTGGCCGCGCGCGGACAGTGGATTCGCGTCGACCTGCCGGACGATTCCGTGGTGCTGCACGGCGACGACGCACGGCTCGTCCAGGTGTTGCACAACCTGCTCGACAACGCGTCGAAATTCTCGCCGCACGGCGGCCGGATCGACGTCGTCGCGCGTATCGAAGGGCCGTCGGTCGCGATCCGCGTCGTCGATCACGGCATGGGCATCGCCGCCGGCGCGCTCGAAACGATTTTCGATCTATTCGAACAGGAAGGCGCGACGGGCCGCTCCCCGTCCGGCGGTTTCGGGCTCGGTCTCGCGATCTGCCGGTCGTTCGTCGAACTGCACGGCGGGCGGATCGTCGCGGAGAGCGACGGCCCCGGCCACGGCGCGACGTTCACGGTATGGCTGCCGATCGCGCAGGTGGCCCGCGGCGGGCACGCCGCCGCGCCCGGGCCTGCCGCGCCCGCGCAGCCGGCCGTCGAGCCGCTGCGCATCGTCGTCGTCGACGACAACCGCGACTCGGCCGACACGCTCGCGGTGCTGCTGCAACTGAAAGGGCACGCGCCGCGCGTCGCATACAACGGGAACGAAGCGCTCGCGCTCGCCCGCGACTATGCACCGCACCTGATGATTCTCGACCTGACGATGCCGGACGTCGACGGCTTCACGCTGCTGCGCGAACTACGCGCGATCGACGCGCTGCGCGACACGACCTGCGTCGCGCTGTCCGGCCATGCGCGCGCATCCGATCTCGAGCGTACCGAAAGCGCGGGCTTCGACGACCATCTCGTGAAGCCCGTCGAGATGGCCGTCCTCGACGCGCTGCTGCAGCGCGTCGCGCGCGAGGTTCAGGGCACGCCGTAGCGCCTGTTCACGCTCAGGCCATCGCGCGGCACATCGCCGCGCACGCCTCGCATGCGAGCGCACAGCGGCGGCAATGCTCGTGCGCATGCCGCGAACACTCGGCCGCACACAGATCGCACGCGTGCGCGCACAGCGCGCAAATGCGCGGGGCGAGCCCGCTGCGGCGCGCCATCGCGCCCGACGCAAAGCGGCACAGCTGCGCGCATTCGATGTCGAGCGCGATGCACGTGGCCAACGCGTGCACGTCGCGCTCCGCGAGGCAGGCGGCGGAACAGGTGTCGCATGCGTGCGCGCAGGCGTCGCACGCGGCCATGCAGTTGTCGTACTGATCGTTCATAGCAGTGCTCCCGGTTTCGGTTTGCATCGTTTCGGTTCCTGTCGTCACGGCGTCAGCTTCACCTTCATCCAGCCCGGCTCGCGCACGTCGAACGCGCGATACGCATCGATCGCGTTCGTCAGCGGCTCGCTGCGCGTGAGCACCGACAGCGGGTCGAACGCACCGCTGCGCACGAGTTCGACGAGCGGCGGCGTGACCGTCCGGTGATTGCAGTTGCCCATCTTGATCGTGAGGTTGCGGTTCATCGCCTCGCCGATCGGAAACACGCGTGCGGCCGGCGGATACACGCCGATCACCGAGACCGTGCCGGCCTTCGCGACCGCGCGCACCGCCCATTGCAGCACCTGCGACGGCCCGTCGCCCGGCACCCAGTTGCGGCCGTCCGGCTTGCGGTGCGGCGCGACCGCGTCGACTTCCGCATCGAACGCGCGCGCGGCGTCGCGATCGGCCGCGGCCGGCCCGTGCGTCGCGCGCATCGCGTCGACGCCCACCGCGTCGATCACGCGATCGACGCCGATCCCGCCCGTCAGCCGCAATATCGTGTCCACCGGATCGTCCTCGGAAAAATCGACGGTCTCGGCGCCCTGCGCGCATGCCATCTCGAGCCGCGACGCGATGCGGTCGACCGCGATCACGCGCCCCGCGCCCATCAGCTTCGCGCTCGCGATCGCGAACTGGCCGACCGGCCCCGCGCCGAACACGGCGACCGTATCGCCCGGCTTCACTTCCGCGAGCTGCGCGCCGAAATAGCCGGTCGGGAAAATGTCCGACATCAGGATCGCGCGATCGTCGTCGATCGCATCGGGCAGCCGGATCAGGCTCGCGTGCGCAAGCGGCGTGCGCGCATATTCGGCCTGCAGCCCGTCGAACGGGCCCGTATCGGCCGGCCCGCCGAAGAACGCGGTGCCCGCGCGCGGCCCGCCCGGGTTCGCGACGTCGCACTGCGCGGTGTAGCCCGCGCGGCAGTACGCGCAACTGCCGCACGCGATCGTCGACGGAATCAGCACGCGATCGCCGCGCCGCAGGTTGCGCACGTCGCGCCCGACCGCCTCGACGATGCCGACACCTTCATGGCCGAGAATCGTGCCCGGCTTCATTCCGCCGAGCGTGCCGCGCACCATGTGCAGATCGGTGCCGCAGATCGCGCTGGCCGTCAGGCGCACGACCGCGTCGGTCGCCTCGGAGACTTCCGGATCGGGCACCGTGTCGATGCGAATGTCGCCGATGCCGTGGAATACGACTGCTTTCATGTCAGGCCCTCCTTGTCGAAAGCGGAAACGGTGAATGTGACCGTCGAGCCGATCGAGCAAGGGGTGCGCCTGTGCAGCGCGTGCGGCGCCGTGATGCGCGGAGCGGAAGTGCTTCGGTTTCGGGGAGGGATCGCGCCTGCGCGTCAGTCCGTCGGTGGGCTGTTGCCGCTGTTGTCGCTGTTGACGTCACGCGCGTTCGAGATCGCTTCGACGAGCTTCAGTTCGTCGTCGATCGACAGCGTCGTGTCGGTCACGTCGCCGCCCAGCGGCGCGAGCGCCGCGCTCAGCGCGTAGATGTCAAGCTGCGTCGCGGCCAGCCCGAGCGACACGGTGCCGGGGCGCGCCTTGCGCGCGACGCGGTCGGTCAGCGCATCGTCCACCGGCCGCTCGCGCCACGCGTCGAGCGACGATTCGATGCGCGCGACCACGCTGTCGAGCAGCGATCCGGACGACACGCGGCCCGTGTCGATTGCATGCGTGCGCAACTGTCCGTCGGTCGAGCACTCGACGATCACGACACCCGACAGCGCGACGACGTGCCGGTCGCGCAACGTGCCGAGTTCGGCCAGCGCGCGACGGGCCGCGTCGAGATCGGGATAGGACAACACGATCAGCGTGTTCATCGGCGACTCCATGCAATCGGATGGGCGTGCTCAGTGCGGCAGCCCGAACGCGGCCTTCAGGCTCGCGACGACCATCTGCATCGCGATGGCCGCGAGAATCATCCCCATCAGGCGCTGCGTGACGGCCGTCACGCGCGGCGACAGGTAATGGCCGATCACCGGCGCCGACAGCAGCGACGCGGCCAGCAGCACGAGAAACGCGCCGAGCCCGAGCGCGAACGCGAGTTCCTGCCCGGTCGCGACGGCACCGTGCCCGAGCACGATCATCGTCGCGATCGTGCCGGGGCCCACCAGCAACGGGATCGTCAACGGGTAGATCGCGACGCTTTCGGCGGCCGTCGGATCGGCGCCTTCGTCGCTGCCCGGCGCATGCTGGCGGCTCGGCGCACCATGCAGCATCGACAGCGCGATCAGCAGCACCAGCAGCCCGCCCGCGAGGCGGAAATCGTCGATCGTCAAACCGAACACGCGCAGGATCGCGCCGCCCGCGACGGCCGACACGATGCAGCCGACCGTCACGCCGATCGCGGCCGTGAGCGCGACCTTGCGGCGCACGCCGTCCGCCGCGCCTTCGGTCAGCGACAGGAACACCGGGATGTTCGCGATCGGGTTCATGATCGCGAACAGCGCCGCGAACACCTTGACGGAAAAGGTCAGGTCGAAGGCCACAGGGTCGCTCCCGTCTCGCGCGGCAAGTGAAACGCCCACGCCGGTTCGTTTTCGATGCGCGGCGCACGCCATGCTGATACGATCCACGCACGACGTTCAATCACGACGGAGGGCCCCGATCGATGCAAGCCACCGACACTTTCATGGGTCACGAGATTCGCGTCGACGCGACGCGCAACGCGAACGGCGCGTGGGTTGCGCAGGTGCGGATCTTCCGCGACGGCGCGCCCGTCGATCTGCCCGCGCCCGAACTCGTCACGCCCGAATGGCTGACATGCGACGAAGCGCTGCGCGGCGGTATCGACCAGGGGCGCGTGATGATCCGGACGCGCGACCGGTAACCGCACCCGGCTCATCCGCGCAGCGTCGGCCGGCATCGCACGATGCAGGTCACGCATCGAAATCGAGGTCGCCGATCAGGATCTCGCGATCGCGCTGCGTCCGGGTGCTGAAATCGACCGGCAACTCCATCTGCCAGCGCTCGATCGTGACCGGCAGCGCCGCGAGATAGCGATCGAAGCGGCTGTGATCGGGCTCGGCCAGCAGACCGGCGATCGCGTCGTCGCGCCACGCGAGCCGCGCGTTCAGCCGGTTCGGCAGGCCGACCGTCGACGTGAGGCCGATCACGTCGACACAGGTCGGGCTGCCCTGCCCGTCGTGCGGCACGACGTCGACCTTCACTTCCCCGCGTTGATACAGGCCACGCAGGCGCGTCGCGATGCGCGGCGCAAACTCGGTTTCGAAACGGGCACGAACGTCGGGGTTCATCTCGCCTCCATTCATGATTCGGTGTGTATCGTCATGCTGCTTTCATGCGGAAGCCATCTGCCGCTCGAGCGCTGCTTCGGCCTTCAGGTTGTCGAGATCGCGGGCCATCGTCGCGACCGCGAGCCGCGTGTTGCCGCGCCAGTACGCGATCGAGCAGTCGTGCGCGCCGAGGTCGCCGTCGATCTCGACGCGATCCCATTGCGCCGCATGCCCGACATAGCGGATCGTCACGTCGTAATGCTGGCTCCAGAAAAACGGCACCGCGTCGAACGGCCGCTGCTGGCCGAGCATGTTGCGCGCGGCGACGATGCCCTGCCGCTCGGCGACGACCCAGTGCTCGACGCGAATCCGCTCGCCCGTCAGCGGATCGGGCCAGCGCGCGATATCGCCGGCCGCATGGATACCAGGCGCGCTCGTCTGCAGGAAGCGGTCGACCGTGACACCGCGTTCGACGGCGAGCCCCGCGTCCTGCGCGAGCGCGACGTTCGGATGCACGCCGATGCCGACCAGCACGACGTCGGCCGGCAGCACGTCGCCGCTCGACAGCGTCACGCTGTCCGGCCCGATCCGCGCGGGCGTCGCGCCGAGATGGAATACGACGCCGTGCGCTTCGTGCAGCGCCTTGATCGTGTCGCCGAGCGCATCGCCGAGCACGCGGCCCATCGGATGCGGGTCGGGCGCGACCACATGCACGTCGAGCCCGCGCGTGCGCAACGCGGCGGCCGCTTCGAGCCCGATGAAGCTCGCGCCAACCACCACGCAGCGGCGCGCCGTTTTCAGCCTGGCGATCAGCGCGTCGCAATCGGCGCGCGAGCGCAACGTACACACGTGCGGCAGATCGGCGCCCGGCACGTTCAGCCGGTTCGGTTCGGCGCCCGTGGCAAGCAGCAGCGCGCCGTACTCGATACGGCTGCCGTCGGCGAGCTCGACCGCGCGTTGCGCCGGATCGATGCGCGCGACCCGCGTGTTGCAGCGCACGTCGATGCGCTGGTCGGTATAGAACGACGGCGCGCGCAACGGCAGCCAGTCGGCCTGCGCCGTGCCCGCGAGGTAATCCTTCGACAGATTCGGCCGGTCGTACGGCGGATCGGCATCGGCGCTCAGCAGCGTGATCGCATGCGGATAGCCTTCCTGCCGCAGCGTCACGGCCGCCGCGATCGCAGCGGCGCCGCCGCCGACGATCACGACCGACGCGGGCAGCCCGCTCGTCTCCAACGCAGGCGGCACGGCGGCCGGCCGCGCATCGAGTACGACCGCGCGGCCATCGCGCCGCTCGACGCGCCAGCACGGCAGCCCGTCGAGCGCCGGCGCGCGCTCCATCTCGCCGGTGCGCAGGCAGAACGCCGCGTGATGCCACGGACAGCGAATCGTGTCGCCGACCAGCAGGCCCTTGGCCAGCGGGCCGCCATAGTGCGGGCATTGCGCGCCCACCGCGAACAGTTCGTCGCCGCGGCGCACGAGCAGCACCGCCGCGTCGCCGACATGGCCCTCGATCATCGCGCCGTCGGCGAGATCGTCGAGCGCGATCCCTTGGGTGAGATCGGGCGAGGACGCAGCATCGCTTCCAGTCATGACGTGGCTCCCGAAAAGTCAGGTGACGATCCCATTATCGGCATTCGTCCTGAAAAGAAACAGGTACAGACGCCCCGCAGCGCACGCAAACGCGGACTGTAGCTTGCACGCGCTCCATGACCGGCGTGGAACGTGGTCGACGTTGCGTCGCAACACGCCGGCCGCGCTGCGACGGGGCGCGCAAGCCGCGCCGCACGCCGCGGCGCGCTCAGTCGATGCACGATGCGACTAGCTTGCCGATGACGACAACCGCCTGCTCGATCTCCTGCGACCACGGGCTGCTGTAGTTCAGGCGGATGAAGTTCTGGTAGTTGTCCGTGATCGAGAACATGTAGCCGGGGCCGATCGTGATCCCCTGCTCCAGCGCGAGCTGGTACAGCCGCATCGCATCGACCTGCGCGGGCAGCTCGACCCACAGCACGTACCCGCCCGCCGGGCTCGAAATGCGCGTGCCCTCCGGAAAGAACCGCGACACCATCGCGCGCATCAGGTTCGCCTGCTGCGCATACGCCTTGCGAATCCGCCGCAGGTGATGCTCGTAGCCGTCGCGTTCGAGAAACTCCGCGATCGCGAGTTGCGGCAACGACGGCGTCGCCAGCGTATTCAGGAACTTCAGCTTCTCGACCTGTTCGCGATAGCGACCCGGCAGTGCCCAGCCGATCCGGTACGCGGCCGTCAGGCTCTTCGAGAACGACGAACAGTGCAGCACGATGCCATGGCGGTCGAACGACTTCAGCATGCTCGGATGCGTGTTGCCGAAATACAGTTCGTTGTACACGCCGTTCTCGATGATCGGCAGGTCGGCCTTCGTTGCGAATTCGACCAGTTCGCGTTTTCGCTCGTCCGGCATCTGAAAGCCCAGCGGGTTCTGGAAATTCGGCATCACCATGCACGCGGCGATCGGCTGCGACTTCGCGATCGCGGCCAACGCCGCGATGTCGATCCCGTATTCCGGATGCGTCGCCACCTCGATCGCCTTCATCCCCATCCGCTCGATCGCGTGCAGCATCGCGTAGAACGTCGGCGACTCCACCGCGATCGTGTCGCCCGGCTTCGCCACCGCCTGCAGGCACAGGTTGATCGCCTCCGTCGCGCCGACCGTCACGATGATCTCGTTCGGGTCCACCGACATCCCGTTTTCCAGGTAGCGGCGTGCGATCTGCCGGATCAGCCGCGGGTGGCCCGGCGGCAGCCCGTCGGTCACGCCCCACAGCGACTTGTCGCGGCCGGCCGCATACGCGTAGCGGTTCAGCTTCTCGAACGGAAACAGGCTCGGGTCCGGATACGGCGAACCCAGCGGCACCGCGTCGTCCGTGCCGATCGAGCGCAGCGTCGACAGCACGAGCCGGCTCACGTCGACCGACGACGAGATCGCGATCGGCTTCGACGGCCGCAGCTCGCGCACCGGCGCATGGCCGTCGTCGCGCCGCAGGTTCACGAAATAGCCGGACTGCGGACGGCTTTCGAGCAGCCCGCGGCTTTCCAGCAGCAGATACGCATGCAGCACCGTCGTGATGCTGATCCGGTGCTGCTGGCTCGCCTGCCGCACCGACGGCACGCGATCGCCGTGCCGATATACCCCTTGCCGAATGAGTCGCTCTACGTCGTTCGCAAATTTCTCGTAGAGCTTCATCCGCCTCGCCCCGCGAGCGATGAACCGGCTTGCGCGGCATGGACGGCACGGCCGCGCCGACGCACGAAGCCGGATAGCCGTCGCCGGGTGCGGGTGTCCCGGCTGGAACCTCGTCCGTTACCGAAGTTGAAGGCGAATAGCAATGCGAATCTCATGAAGACAAGGTTCGGCATCCTACTGCGTCATTTCGGCGAATGTAAGTGACAGTTTGGCGGGGAAACGGCAATTCCGGCCGGCGTGGTGAACAGATGCGAATGCGACGGCGCGGCCCGCCCATGAATGCGCGGGCCCGCTCGCCCTTACGCGTCGTCGACGTTGTCCGCGTAGTGGTCGATCGCGACCTTGCACTCGTCGAACACCACCGTCAGCAGCGCGACGTCGTTCGACTCGAGCCACTTGCGGATCTGCAGGAACTGGCCGGTGCCGAGATCGGCGAGGCGGCCCGGATCGTCGGTCGTCACGTCGACGCTCGCGATCGCGCGGTTGCCGGGTAACGGCGACAGCGTCGCCGCGATGTCGAAGCGCCGGTACGATTGATCGATGCGCATGCGGTTCTCCCGAATCGGTTCGAAAGGTGCGCGCTCAGCCGAGCGCCTGGCGAAAGACCTTGCCGCCGAATCCCGTCACGACGTTGTTGACCGAGAACGGCGTGTCCTCCTTCGCTTCGAGAATGACCGCGACGCTGCCGGGCACGAGCCGCGCCGCGACCGTCTCGACGAACGTGCCGTCGAGCAGCGCGTTGCCGGCCGCCTGCGCGAGAATGCCGGCACCCGCGCCGGCCGCCATGCCGGTCACCACGCCGAGCGGCCCGGCGAGCAGGCCGAGCAACCCACCCGCGAGCGCGCCGATCACGCCGCCCTTGAACGGCCGCGATTCGGCGTCGAGCACCGCGAGCTTGCCGTTCGCGTCCTTCTCGACGACGATGCCATTCTCGATGTGGAATCCTTCGCTCTTCTCCGACAGCGCGTCGAAATCGTGCGCGGCCTGGCGGGCCGTCTCGACGCTGCCGAACACGGCGACGATCAATTGTCTGGTCATGCAACACCTCGCGTGATTGAATGAGGGTGGAGCCGCCGCGCCGTGCACGGCGTGTCGGGCTTCGCTTCGGACGCCGCCCGCGCGTTATCGGCTGGCATGCACGTCGTCCTCGACATCGTCGACGTCCGCCGGAAAGCGATGCTGGCCGAAGCTCAGGATCAGCACGCCGACCGCGAGCAGCACGATCCCGAAGGTCGTCATCAGCATCCGCTCGGGGCTGTCGGTCGCGCCGCGCAGGATCAGGTCGCGCGCGAGCGACGTCATCGCGATGAATAGCGGGAACCGCACCGGCAACCGGCCGAGCCGCAGGTAGCGCAAGTCCATCGCGAGCACTTCCAGATACAGGAACATCAGCAGCAGGTCGGTCAGCGACACCTCGCCCGCGAGCACGACCTTCCACGCCTCCTGCGCCATCGCGAACGCGGTCGCGAGCCCGATCACGACCAGCCCGGCCAACTCGGCCGCATGAAGGAAATGGCCGAAGCGGCGGCGGATGCGTTCGGCGGCCGTATCGGCGGATGCAGTGGATGTATTCAACGCGCTCATAGTGTCGTAGGTGCCGCGATCGACGCGCCGTCGCCGCGGCAAGGGATCTCGGGGAACGGAAAGCCCGCGCCGGACGGCCCGCCGTGCCCGACGATTGCACCGAAAATACGCATCGCTTCCAAAAGGTTCATCATGATGACCGTCGCCGGGCGGAGCGAACCCAATCTACTGCATGCGCCACGCCCGCTCAAGAGCACAGCGTCGCCGGCTTCAGGAGTACAGCTGCACGCGCGCCGCGCCCAATCGGACCTCGATCAACCCATTCGAATGACAGATCGTCGATACGTGTTCCAAAGACCCGCCGAAGCTGCTAGATTGCATGCTCGACGACGTTACGCGGTGCAGGCGGTCACGCGCCGGGCGAACGCGCGGCCCCCACGTCTGCCTCCCCTTCGCGCCGGGGGGCCGGCCGCCGCAGCGGCCCGTTGCGCGATGCCCGCGCAACGTCCTTCATCCGCACGTCACAAAGAGATCAGTCGCATGACACAGTCCAACCGTTCGCCTTCGCGCGCCGCGGCTGCCGCGGCCCGTCCGTCCCGACATGACTGACCGGCAGGCCGCGATGCAAACCAACCGCCCCCCGCTTTCCCAGGCCGTCCACAGCCCGATCACGCGCAGCGCGATCTTTCTCGTGGCGACGATCAATCCCGGCGCCGATCACGCCGACACGATCCGTTCATGGTGCGGCGACATCGCCGCGCTCGTGCGCTCGGTCGGCAAGCGCGTGCCGGGCGGCAACCTCACGTGCGTATGCGGCTTCGGCTCCGATGCATGGGATGCGCTGTTCGGCGAGCCGCGCCCCGCGTCGCTGCATCCGTTCCGCGAATTCGGCGCCGGCCAGCGCGTCGCCATCGCGACGCCCGGCGACATCCTGCTGCACATCCGCGCCGAAGCGATGGACCTGTGCTTCGAGCTCGCGACGCAACTGCTCGGCGCGCTCGGCGATGCGGTCACGGTCGTCGACGAGGTGCACGGCTTCCGCAATTTCGACCAGCGCGCGATGATCGGCTTCGTCGACGGCACCGAGAACCCGGAAGGCCGCGAGGCCGTCGACTTCACGGTGATCGGCGACGAGGACGCCGAATTCGCGGGCGGCAGCTACGTGCTCGTGCAGAAGTACCTGCACGACATGGCCGGCTGGAACGCGCTCGCGGTCGAGACGCAGGAGCGCATCATCGGCCGCACCAAACTGTCCGACATCGAGCTCGCGCCGGATGTGAAGCCGTCGTGCTCGCACAGCTCGCTGACCACGCTCGACGAGGGCGGCCAGGAAGTGAAGATCCTGCGCGACAACATGCCGTTCGGGCGCCCGGGCGCCGGCGAATTCGGCACCTATTTCATCGGCTATGCGCGCTCGCCGGCGCCGATCGAGCAGATGCTCGAGAACATGTTCGTCGGCCGCCCGCCCGGCAACTACGACCGCCTGCTCGACTACAGCCGCGCGGTCACCGGCTCGCTGTTCTTCGTGCCGTCGGCCGACCTGCTCGAAGCGCTCGCCGACCGCGCGGCGCCGGCCGCCGACGCCGCCCAACCGGAATCCACGCCGCCCGCGCCTTGCGCACCGCAGCGCGACGGCTCGCTGAACATCGGCTCGCTGAAAGGAACCCCGACCTATGAATAACCTGCACCGCGAACTCGCCCCGATCTCGTCGTCCGCCTGGGAACAAATCGAGGAGGAAGTGGCGCGCACCTTCAAACGCTCGGTGGCCGGGCGCCGCGTCGTCGACGTCGAGGGCCCCGCAGGCCCCGAACTGTCGGCCGTCGGCACCGGGCACCTGCTCGACGTCGCCGCGCCGCGCGAGCTCGTGAACGCGCGGCTGCGCGAAGCGCGCACGATCGTCGAGCTGACGGTGCCGTTCGAGCTGAGCCGCGACGCAATCGACAGCGTCGAGCGCGGCGCGCGCGACGCCGACTGGCAGCCGGCGAAGGAAGCCGCACAGCGGCTCGCGTTCGCCGAGGACGGCGCGATCTTCGACGGCTACCACGCGGCTGGCATCGTCGGCATCCGCGAAGGCACGTCGAACCGCAGGCTCACGCTACCGGCTGACGTCGGCGCGTACCCGGACGCGATCAGCGACGCGCTGGAAGCGCTGCGCCTCGCCGGCGTCGACGGCCCGTACTCGGTCGTGCTCGGGTCGGACGCGTACACCGCGCTCAGCGAAGCGCGCGACCAGGGCTATCCGGTCCTCGGCCATATCAAGCGCATCGTCAGCGGCGAGATCATCTGGGCGCCGGCGATCAGCGGCGGCTGCGTGCTGTCCACGCGCGGCGGCGATTACGAGCTGCACCTCGGGGAAGACGTGTCGATCGGCTACACGAGCCACACCGACAAGAGCGTCCGCCTGTACCTGCGCGAAACGTTCACGTTCCTGATGCTGACGAGCGAGGCATCGGTGGCCGTGGCGCCGCAGGGCAACGCGGCCGCCTGAGCGCGGTTGCCGGCGCGCGGTGCCCGCCCGGGCGCCGCACGCGACGGCCGCCCCGCCGGCCGCAGGTTCGTCGCCGATCCAGCCCATCTTGCATGGAGAATGTCGTGAGCGAATCAAATGACGCATTACAGACGCTGCAGGCGTCCGTCGCGACCCTGAAGCAGACGGTCGACGCCAACGCGAGCCGCCAGGCCGGCGACACCGCCGTGCTGTTTACCGTCGTGTCGCTGATGCTGGCCGAGCTGCCGCCCGACACGCGCAACCTGATCGAGGATTCGTTCTCCGTCTGGGCCAATGGTCTGCCGAATGCGGCACTGTCCGCCGACGTGAAACAGATCGCACGGCAACGGCTCGCGATGAACCTGTCGGACTGATCGCGGCTCACCATGGTTGCGCGATGCCCGGCGTCTACCGTGCAACCCGCCCTCGCCTTCGCCGGCCCCATGGCGCGCATCGGCTGCGGTGCGGGCGCGGTCGGACGTCACCGGTTCGCACCCGCGCCGCGTGTTGCATCGCGTGTTGCATCGCGTGTTGCGCCCCGTTTCGCGCCCCGTTTGCCGGCGGCCGGCACCATGCGCGCCGATGTCGCACCGCGTGCCGTTCGCACGCCGTCGGTTCCCGCCCCCTTCCACCGCCAGCCGCACACGCCGCGCACGCCCGCGCCGCCGCGCGCTTGCCCGTCTGTACTCCTTGCCGCCGAATCGCGCGCCCATGTGAGGGTGCAATTCACGGTCGGCCCGGCCAGGAACTGTGTCTTGGATGGCCCACGCCGATTCGTTATTTTGAACGCAGTCGAAGCGATGCCGCGGGCTCCTCGCGGCACTCGCGCTTCCCGCCCCGACCGCGACCGTGCGCCACGCCGGCGCGCGCCATGCGACCGCACGGGTGCGGCGCGCGCGCCGCCGCGGTGCACGCCGTGCACGTGCGGTCGGGACGCGCGAGCGCCGCACCGCATCGGGCCGCACCTTCGACCCACCTTCACCGACAGGAGCCAGACCACCATGCCCGCACTTTGCGATATCTGCCACGCGCGGCCGGCCGTTGCGCGCGCAACCGTGATGCAGGACGGCGAGCGCAAGACGATCTCGATCTGCGATTACCATTTCCGTCAACTGATGCGGCATCAGAGCATGCTGAATCCGTTCGATTCGCTGCTGGGCGGAGGCGGACCGTCGTCGCTGTTCGGCGGGCTCGGCGACGAATCGCCGCTCGCCGCCGAGATTCCGCGCGAATCGGTCGACCCGACCGACGCGTTCAGCGAACAGACGCTCGAACTGCTGCAGCGCGCGGCCGAGAAGGCGCATGAATTGCGCCGCGGCGAACTCGATTCCGAGCATCTGCTGTACGCGCTCGCGGACACCGACGTCTGCGCCGCGCTGCTGAAGGAACTGAAGCTGTCACCGGACGACATCAAGTCGTACATCGACGCGCATGCACACACCGGCACGGCCGCCCCCGATGCGCCGCTCGACAAGCTGTCGATCTCGCCGCGCGTGAAGAAGGCCGTGCAGTATGCGTTCCAGGCGTCGCGCGATCTCGGCCACTCGTATATCGGCCCCGAGCACCTGCTGATCGGGCTCGCGGCGGTGCCGGACAGTGTCGCCGGCACGTTGCTGAAGAAATACGGCGTGACGCCCGAGGCGCTGCGCCAGAAGGTCGTGAAGGTGGTCGGCAAGGGCGCCGAGGACGGCCGCGTCGATGCGCCGACCGGCACGCCGAACCTCGACAAGTTCGGCCGCGACCTCACCGCGATCGCGCGCCAGGGCAAGCTCGATCCGGTGCTCGGCCGCGCGCAGGAAATCGAGAGCACGATCGAGGTGCTCGCCCGCCGCAAGAAGAACAACCCGGTGCTGATCGGCGAGCCGGGCGTCGGCAAGACCGCGATCGTCGAAGGCCTCGCGCAGCGCATCGTCAACGGCGACGTGCCCGAAGTGCTGCGCGACAAGCGGCTCGTCGAAGTCAACATCAACTCGATGGTGGCCGGCGCGAAGTATCGCGGCGAATTCGAGGAACGCGCGAAGCAGCTGATCGACGAGGTGACCGCGAAGCAGGACGAACTGATCCTGTTCATCGACGAGCTGCACACGATCGTCGGCGCGGGCCAGGGCGGCGGCGAAGGCGGCCTCGACATCGCGAACGTGCTGAAGCCCGCGCTCGCGCGCGGCGAGCTGAGCCTGATCGGCGCGACGACGCTCAACGAATACCAGAAGTACATCGAGAAGGACGCCGCGCTCGAACGCCGCTTCCAGCCGGTGTTCGTGCCGGAGCCGAGCGTCGAGCAGACGATCGTGATCCTGCGCGGGCTGCGCGACAGCCTCGAGGCGCACCACCAGGTGACGTTCGCCGACGACGCGTTCGTCGCGGCCGCCGAGTTCGCCGACCGCTACATCACGTCGCGCTTCCTGCCCGACAAGGCGATCGACCTGATCGACCAGGCCGCCGCGCGCGTGCGGATCGGCGCGACGTCGCGCCCGGTCGACATTCAGGAAGGCGAAGCGCAGATCGCGCAACTGAAGCGCGAGCAGGATTATGCGACGTCGCGCAAGCGCTTCGACGAAGCGAAACAGTTCGAAGAGCAGATCAACGCGAAGCAAAAGGCCGTCGACGAGATGATGGAGGCGTGGCAGCGCAAGACCGGCTCGGAAACGCTCGAAGTGACCGTCGAATCGGTGGCCGAGGTCGTGTCGCGGCTGACCGGCATCCCCGTATCCGAGCTCACGCAGGAAGAACGCCAGAAGCTGCTGAAGATGGAAGAGCAGCTGCGCGAGCGCGTGGTCGGCCAGAGCGATGCGGTGGTCGCCGTCAGCGATGCCGTGCGGCTGTCGCGCGCGGGGCTCGGCCAGACGCACCGGCCGATCGCGACGTTCCTGTTCCTCGGGCCGACGGGCGTCGGCAAGACCGAACTCGCGAAGGCGCTGGCCGAGACCGTGTTCGGCGACGAGCAGGCGATCATCCGCATCGACATGTCCGAATACATGGAGCGGCATGCGGTCGCGCGGCTGATCGGCGCGCCGCCCGGCTACGTCGGCTACGACGAAGGCGGCCAGCTCACCGAGCGCGTGCGGCGCCGCCCGTACAGCGTGATCCTGCTCGACGAGATCGAGAAGGCGCATCCGGACGTCTACAACGTGCTGCTGCAGGTGTTCGACGACGGGCGTCTCACCGACGGCAAGGGCCGCGTGGTCGATTTCAGCAACACGATCATCATCGCGACCAGCAACCTCGGCGCGGCGATCATCATGGACAACCTCACGCAGCCGGAAGCCGCGCGCAAGACCGACAAGGCGATCCGCGACGAACTGATGCAGGTGCTCAAAGGGCATTTCCGCCCCGAGTTCCTGAACCGGATCGACGAGGTGATCGTGTTCCACGCGCTGTCGAAGGAGAACATCCGCGCGATCGTGCAGATCCAGCTCGACCGCGTGGTGCGCACGGCCGCCGCGCAGGACATCACGCTCGTGATGGGCGACTCGCTCGTCGAGCACCTGACCGAAGCCGGCTACCAGCCGGAGTTCGGCGCGCGCGAACTGAAGCGCCAGATCCGCCAGACGATCGAGACGCGGCTCGCGAAGGAGATCCTCGCCGACCGGCTGAAGTCGGGCGACAAGTGCGAGGTCGACTACGACAAGGACAGCGACGAAGTGACGTTCAACAAGCTCGCCGCGCCTGAAGCGAGGGAAGCGAAGGAAGCGAAAGAGGCGAAGGACGCCGACGGCAAGGCCAAGCCAAACGGCAAGGCCGCCAAGGCGGCAACAGATGCGAAGCCGGAAGATACACCCGCGGACGCCCCACCGCCTGCCGCGAAGCGGTCGGGCAAGAAATCGTCCGGCGCGAAGAAGGACGCGCACTAAAAAAACGCATGCCCCGCCACCCGAGGCACGCATGATCGGCTCCGTCCGCCGGACGGAGTCGCCCCACGCCGCGACACGGCGCAACCGAGCCACCCGCATCGGGCCCGGCTATTGGAGATTCACCATGACAAATCGACGCGAAGTGCCAGGCATCAGGAAATACGACGGGCCCGCCGGCGGTTGGGGCGCGCTTCGCGCGACAGCCGATGCGGTGCGCACGCAGATGGAAACCATCGAGGCGCCGATCGTGCTGATGCGGACCAACCAGCCCGACGGCTTCGACTGTCCCGGCTGTGCGTGGCCGGACAAGGAACACAAGTCGACGTTCCAGTTCTGCGAGAACGGCGCGAAGGCCGTCACGTGGGAAGCGACGACCAAGCGCGTGACGCCCGAGTTCTTCGCGGCGAACACCGTGTCGTCGCTGCTGCGCATGTCGGACTACGAACTGGAGAACATGGGCCGGCTCACGCATCCGCTCGCCTACGACCGCGCGACCGACACGTTCCGCGCGATCGAATGGGACGACGCCTTCGCGCGCATCGGCGAAGTGCTGCGCGCGCTGCCGCCCGAGCAGGTCGAGTTCTACACGTCCGGCCGCGCGTCGAACGAAGCCGCGTACCTGTACCAGTTGTTCGCGCGCGAGCTCGGCACCAACAACTTCCCCGATTGCTCGAACATGTGTCACGAGCCGACCAGCGTCGGCCTGCCGCAGTCGATCGGCATCGGCAAGGGCACCGTGTCGCTGGAGGATTTCGACCACTGCGAGCTGATCATCTCGATCGGCCACAATCCCGGCACGAACCATCCGCGGATGATGGGCACGCTGCACGAGTGCGCGCGCCGCAACGTACCGATCATCGTGTTCAACCCGCTGCGCGAGCGCGCGCTCGAGCGCTTCGCCGATCCGCAGGACATGATCGAGATGGCGTCGTTCGGCTCGACGCGGATCGCGTCGACGTACTACCAGGTCGACGCGGGCGGCGACGCGGCCGCGCTGAAGGGCATCATGAAGGCGCTGCTGAAGCTCGAAGCCGAGCAAGGCGGCGTGCTCGACCGCGACTTCATCGCGCAGCACACCAACGGCTTCGATGCGTTCTCGGCCGACCTCGAAGCGACGTCGTGGGACGACATCGAGCGCGCGAGCGGCCTGAGCCAGGCGCAGCTCGAACAGGTCGCGCTCGCGTACGCGAAGTCGAACGCGACGATCATCACGTACGGGATGGGCGTCACGCAGCACAACAAGGGCACGGCCACCGTGCGCCTGATCGCCGACCTGCTGCTGATGCGCGGCAACATCGGCAAGCCGGGCGCCGGCGTGTGCCCGCTGCGCGGCCATTCGAACGTGCAGGGCAACCGCACCGTCGGCATCACCGAGAAGCCGTCGGCCGAATTCCTGAAGAAGATCGAGGACGTGTGCGGCTTCACGCCGCCCGCGCAGCACGGGCACGACGCGGTACAGGCGATGCAGGCGATGATCGACGGCACCGCGAAGGCGCTGCTGTGCCTCGGCGGCAACTTCGCGGTCGCGCTGCCCGATCCCGAGCTGTCGTTCCCCGCGATGGCGAAGCTCGACCTGAGCGTGCATCTCGGCACGAAGCTGAACCGTTCGCATCTGCTGGTCGGCAAGGAAACCTTCATCCTGCCGGTGCTCGGCCGCACCGAGCTCGACATGCAGGCCACCGGCCCGCAGTCGATCACGGTCGAGGATTCGATGTCGATGGTCCACGCGTCGGCCGGCAAGCTCAAGCCTGCGTCGGACCAGTTGCGCTCGGAGCCCGCGATCGTCGCCGGCATCGCGCACGCGACGCTGCCGAACAGCAAGGTCGCGTGGCTCGACCTGATCGCCGACTACGACCGCATCCGCGACCTGATCGACAAGACGGTATCCGGCTTCGAGGCGTTCAACGAGCGGATCCGCACGCCGGGCGGCTTCCGCCTGCCGCTGCCGCCCACCGAGCGCGTATGGCCGACGCCGACCGGCAAGGCGATGTTCTCGGTCTACAAGGGCGTGAAGGAGGACGCGGACGTGCTCGGCGCCGAGCAGGTGCTGCGTCTCATCACGCTGCGCAGCCACGATCAGTACAACACGACGATCTACGGTCTCGACGATCGCTATCGCGGCGTGTTCGGCCGGCGTGACGTGCTGTTCATGAACGCGGCCGATCTCGACAAGTACGGGCTCGAGCACGGCGACCTCGTCGACATCGAGACGGTCACCGCGTCGGGCCGCACACTGCGCCTCGAGAAGATCACCGCGATCGAGTACGACATCGCGCCGGGCTCGGTCGGTGCGTACTATCCGGAAGCGAACGTGCTCGTGCCGCTCGACTACATCGACAAGGAAAGCGGCACGCCGTCGTACAAGTCGGTGCCGGTGCGCGTCGCGCGCTCGGCGGTGGTCTGATCCGCGGGCGGGCGGGGTCGCGGCACACGCCGCGCCCTTCGGCCCGCCTGCCGCCCTGCTCCTCGGCCTCGCGGCCGCCGCGTCGCTACCGATGCAGCGGCCGTTTCATTCGATCGCGTCGAACGACGCCGCGTTTACCGCGCCGCCGTCGGCGGCAGATGCGCCGCGCCCTGCCGGCGCCGGTACGCGCTGTCGCGCGTCGCGAGCCAGTAGTACAGCGGCGAGGTGAGCAGCAGGCCCACGAGCCACGACAGGTCCGCGCCGCCCAGATGCGCGGGAATCGGGCCCGCATACATCGGCGTGTTCATGAACGGAATCTGCACGACGATGCCGATCGCATACGCGAGCAGCGCCTGCGGGTTGAAGCGGCCGTACACGCCGCCATCGGCCATGAAGATCGACTGAATATCGTACTTGCCCTTGTGGATCACGTAGAAGTCGATCAGGTTGATCGCCGTCCACGGCACCAGCACCACCAGCAGCGCAAGCACCAGATCGACGAGGTTGCCGACGAAGTTCGTCGACGCGCCGATCGCCGCATAGCAGCACGCGACGAAGATCACGACCGATACCACCGCGCGCGCCTTCGCGGTCGGAATCCACTTGTACGCGAACGTCTGCACCGACGTGATCACCGCGAGCACCGCGCCGTACAGGTTCAGCGCGTTGTGGCTGATCACGCTCAGCAGGAACAGCACGAGCATCAGCGGGCCGAGCGGGCCCGTCGCCTGCTTGACCGCATCCATCGTGTCCGCGCCGGCGGGCACCGCGAGCACCGCGACCGCGCCGAAGATGAACGCGAGCGTCGAGCCGATCGTGCAGCCGAGATAGGTCGCCCAGAACGTCGACGCGACACCGACGTCCTCCGGCAGATAGCGCGAATAGTCCGACACGTACGGCGCGAACGCGATCTGCCACAGCGCCGACAGCGACACCGTCGCGAGCCAGCCCGCGAAGTCGAAACCGCCGCGCGTGAGGAAATCGGCCGTGCTCACGTGCGAGAGGATCATCCAGAAGCCGACGGCGATGCCGATGCCGAGCACCCACGTGCCGATGCGGTTCAGGATGTGGATGAACCGGTAACCGACGATCCCGATCAGCCCGGAGCCGACCGCACCGATCACGATGCCGACGGGCACCGGCACCGACGGTGCGATGCCGTGCACCGACTTGCCGGCGAGCACGATGTTCGACGCGAAGAAACCGACATACATCACCGCCGCGATCACCGTGACGAGCAGCGCGCCCCACGAGCCGAACTGCGCGCGGCTCTGGATCATCTGCGGGATGCCCATCTGCGGCCCCTGCGCCGAATGCAGGGCCATCAGCACGCCGCCGACCGCCTGGCCCACGACGATCGCGACGATGCCCCACATCAGGTTCAGGTGGAACAGCTGCACGCCGAGCGCGCCGGTCACGATCGGCAGCGGCGCGATGTTGCCGCCGAACCAGAGCGTGAACAGGTCGCGCACCTTGCCGTGGCGCTCCGTGGGCGGCACGTAGCCGATCGTGTGTTTCTCTATCATCGGGGACGCATTGCGTTCCGCGTTCGTCATGGTGACGCCTCCTGTCGTGCGCGGCGATGCGCGCGGGCCGTTTTCGCCGGTGCGCGCCGGGATGCGCGCCTGCAATCGGGTCCGGATGCGCGATGCGCGGCAGACGGGGGCGGATGACGCCCGCCGGCGTACGCGGCCTCGTCGCGATCCAGGTTGGAGACGATGGTGCGCCACGGGGGTGGGGACCGGAAAATACTAAAAATATTTTCGGGATATACGAAAAAGCTCTGCAGCGGAATGTTCGGCGCCGGACGACTTCGGGTAAGGTGCCAGGGTCTGTTTCCCTATGGAACGCACGTGCGCCCGCGGCGGCACGCCGGGGCCGGGCATCAGAGGTGCTTGTGGCTCACTACACTTTGCGGCAACTGAAATACTTCGTCACGACGGTCGAATCCGGCAGCGTCGCCGAGGCGTCGCGCCAGCTCTTCATCGCGCAGCCGTCGATTTCCAGCGCGATCAAGGGGCTCGAGGAAAGCTTCGGCGTGAAGCTGTTCATTCGCCATCACGCGCAGGGCGTGTCGCTGACGCCGAGCGGCACGCGCTTCTACCGGAAAGCGCAGGAACTGCTGCGCATCGCGCACGAGTTCGAACAGAACGCGCTCGCCGACAACGACGTGGTCACCGGGCAGATCGACATCGGCTGCTTCGAGACCGTCGCGCCGCTCTATCTGCCGCAACTGATCGCCGGCTTTCGCGAGCGCTACCCGGGCGTGAACATCCGGCTGCGCGACGGCGACCAGCAGGAACTCGTGCAGGGGCTGACGTCGGGCACGTTCGACCTCGCTCTGATGTACGACCACGATCTGGACGGCACGATCGAAACCGAGCCGCTGATGCCGCCACAGCAGCCGTACGTGCTGCTGCCGGAGCACCATCGGTTCGCGGGCCAGACGCACGTGTCGCTACGCGACCTGTGCGTCGAGCCGATGATCCTGCTCGACGTGCAGCCGAGCCGCACGTACTTCGTCAGTCTGTTTCATGAACTCGGGCTCACGCCGAACATCGTGTTCGGCTCGCCGTCGATCGAGATGGTGCGCGGGATGGTCGGCCAGGGATTCGGCTTCTCGCTGCTCGTCACGCGTCCGCACTCCGAATACACGTACGACGGCCAGCGCGTCGTGACGATCGCGCTCAGCGAAACGGTGAGCCCGTCGGGGCTCGTGAGTGCGCGGCTGAAGCGCGGCCAGCTCACGAAGCAGGCGCAGTCATTCGTCGACTTCTGCCGCGAGCGGCTCGCGCAGATCGTCGCTCGAGCGGCGCGGTAAGCGCCGCGATCGCAAACAGGAACGGGAACAAGCAAACGCACGCGCCGCACGATGCGATGCGTGCGTGTCGGCCGCCGGTTCAGCCGGCGCAAGCGAGATATGCGGCGAGGCGCGCCATCATCGCGTCGCATCCGTGCAGTTGTTCGAGCGTGACGAACTCGTCGGGCTTGTGCCCCTGATCCATGCTGCCGGGCCCGCACACGACGGTCGGAATGCCGGCCTGCCCGAACAGGCCGCCCTCGGTGCCGAACGCCACCGTGCCGAACGCGTCGGACCCACTCAACGTCGCGAGCAGGCGCGCGGCATCGCTGTCCGGCGCGGTCGCCAGCCCCGGATACGCACCGAGCGGCTGCAGCCGGATGTCGGTATCGGGCTGCACCGCGCGCATCTTCGGCAACAGTTCGGATTCCGCATAGTCCTGCAGCGTTCTCGGCACGTCGTGCGCATCGAAATCGGGCAGCGCCCGCACCTCGAAATCGAATTCGCATTCGGCCGGCACGATGTTCAGCGCGCGGCCGCCCTTGATCAGCCCCGTCTGCACGGTCGAGAACGGCGGATCGAAACGGCTGTCGTGCCGGTCGGGCCGCGCGAGCGCCGCGCCGATCTCGCCGAGCCGGCCGATCAGCTTCGCCGCGTAGTCGATTGCGTTGACACCGAGCGGCGCATACGCCGAGTGGCACGCCGCGCCCTTCACGTGGCACCGCATCGCGAGCTTGCCTTTGTGGCCGAGCACCGGCTTGAGCTCGGTCGGCTCGCCGATCACGCATACGCGCGGGCGGTGCGCACGCTTGGCCAACTCGGCGAGCATCGGCCGCACGCCGACGCAACCGATTTCCTCGTCGTACGAGAACGCGAGATGCACCGGTTCACGCGACTGCCGCGCGACGAACGCCGGCACGGCCGCGAGCACCGACGCGATGAAACCCTTCATGTCGGCCGTGCCGCGGCCGTACAGGCGGCCGTCGCGCTCGGTCAGCCGGAACGGCTCGACCGTCCACGCCTGCCCGTCGACCGGCACGACGTCGGTATGGCCTGACAGCGCCACGCCGCCGCGCACGTACGGGCCGATCGTCGCGTACAGGCTCGCCTTTGTGCGGTCCGCGTTGTGGAACAGCTCGCTCGCCACGCCAAAGCCCGCGAGATAGTCGCGGATGAAGCCGATCATCTCGAGGTTCGAATCGCGGCTGACCGTCGCGAACGCGATCAGCCGTTCGAGCAACGCGCGGCTCGACGTGTCATTCATCGCCCGGCACTCCGTAGCTCGGCGCGGCGGTCGGGTCCAGCGCGCGCGTCTGGTAGTCCTGCATCTGCGGCCGATACGCACGCCATAGCGCATCGAGCTGCCCGATCGGGTCGGTATCGGCCCAGTCGACGCGCAGGTCGACGATCGGCCAGACCACGTCGCCGGCCACCTTCAACGCGGCCGAATGCACGGGCCCCGCCTCGCCGCCGGCTACCATCGCCGCGTGCATCGCGGCCAGCAGACGATCGGCGAGCAAGCCGGACGCCTGCTCGAACGCGCGCACCATCGCGCCGATCACGTCGGGCGAAGCCAGCAGGTTGCCGGCCGCCACGCATTGCTCGCCGCGCACCGCGTGGTGCGTGCCGAGCGCTTCCTTACCGGTGAAACACGCCGTTTGCCCCTGCCCGTCGATCACCGTGACCTGCCGGTACTGGCTCCAGCCGTTCGCGCTCAGCGCGCGGTCGAGCGCGGCGGCGGGCGCGAGCTGCTCGTGCTCGATCAGGTCCAGCGTCTGCGGCCCAAGGGCCGGCAGCGTGACGTTCTGCGTCGCGACCGCGCCGACGCCCGCGCGCACCCACGGGCAGCGTGCGCCCACCGCGATGCTCGACGAGCTGATCGCGATACCGAGCTGGCCCGTCTCCGGGCAACGCCCGACGATGGAGAAAGTCATGTCGCCTCCTGTGCGCGGTTCGGCTGCCCGTTGTCGGGAATCACCGCAATCACGTCGATCTCCATCAGCCATTGCGGCTGGCCGAGCGCCGAGACGACGAGCCCCGTCGAGATCGGATAGACGCCCTTCAGCCACTTGCCGACTTCCTGGTACACGGGTTCGCGATAACGCGGGTCGATCAGGTAGGTCGTCGTCTTCACGATGTGCGTGAGGTCGCTGCCGGCTTCCTCGAGCAACTGCTTGACGTTCTTCATCGCCTGCTCCGCCTGCGCGCGTGCATCGCCGAGGCCGATCAGGTTGCCGCCGAAATCGGTGCCGACCTGGCCGCGCACGTAGACGGTGTTGCCGGCGCGCACCGCCTGGCACAGGTCGTTGTCGAGCGTCTGGTTCGGGTAGGTATCCTTCGTGTTGAACATGCGGATACGCGTATGGGTAGGCTGGCTCATCGAAGTCCTTCGAGTGTCGGTATGATCGCCCGCCGCGCCGGAAGCGGTCGCGGCGCGGCGGAATGGGTCGGGAGGTCAGTTCGCCGCTTCGGCGAGCGCGTTGGCTTCGGGCCGTGCCGCGTGCGCGGCCGCGCAGTGCTGCGCCGCGTCGTGGTACGCGAGGTACTTGCGCTGCGTGACGATGTGATCGGCGATGTGCTTCGCGTCGTGCCACACGCCCCAGATGAAGCTGGAGCCGCGCCGCGACAGCCACGGCAGGCCAAGGAAATAGATGCCCGGCTCCTTCGACACGCCGCGCTGGTGCTGCGGCTTGCCGTTCGGCGCGAATGCGTCGACGTTCAGCCAGCCGTAGTCGACCGCATAGCCGGTCGCCCACACGATCGACGTGACGCCGGCGGCGGCGAGATCGAGCGAGAGGAGCGGATGCGCGACGCATGCCGGGTCAGGCAGGATGCGGCGGGCTTCCGGTTCTTCCGGCAGGTCGAGGCCGTTGCGGGCCACGTAGGCGTCGGCCGCGTCGAGCAGTGACAGGTAGTTCTCGTCGCCACGCGCGAGATTGATCGCGAGATCGCGTTCGAAAGTGGCCACGCCACCGTCGAACGCCTTGGTCAGCCCGACCAGCGTCACGCCCTGATTCGCGAGCGCGCGGAAATCGACCGTGTGGCCGCCGCGCGCGCCGCTCACCGCGATCGTCACGTGTTCGCGGCCCGGGGTCGCGACTTCCTTGTCCCATTCGCCGAGCACGCCGAGCCACCAGCAGAAGTCGCGGCCGCGATATGCGCGCGGCGGGCGATCGTGCGGCCCGACCGACAGATAGACCTGCCGGCCGGCGCGCTGCAGTTCGTCGGCGATCTGCACGCCCGACGAGCCGGCACCGACCACCAGCACCGCGCCTTCCGGAAGCTGGCCCGGGTTGCGATAGTCAGCGGAATGGATCTGCACGACGCGCGCGTCGTCCGGTGCGATCGGCGGAATCACCGGGCGCTGGAACGGGCCGGTGGCGACCACCACGCGATTCGCGTCGATCGTGCCGTCGGATGTCTCGACGACGAAGCCGGGCTTGCCGGTGTTGCGCACGACGCTCTTCACTTCGACGCCGGTCCGGATCGGCGCGTTGAATTTGCGCGCATACGCTTCGAAGTAGTCGGCGACCTGGTCTTTCGATGCGAACGCATCGGGCGCGAGGCCGTCGAATTCGAGCCCCGGGAAACGGTCGTGCCACGCGGGGCCGTTCGCGACCAGCGAATCCCAGCGCCCCGTGCGCCAGCGCTCGGCGATGCGGCTGCGCTCCAGCACGAGATGGGGCACCCCCAGCTTGCCCAGATGCTCGCTCATCGCGATGCCGGCCTGCCCGGCGCCGACGACGAGCGTATCGATTGAAGTTGTTTCGACTGCCACGGCTGTCTCCTTCTGAAGTGCGGCTCGGTGCGACGCGCGTGCTGTCGCGTGAGCTGGAATGGAGACATTCTGCTGACACGCCGCCGGGGGCGAAATGATGATTTTTGTTGGTGTTGACGAGAAAAAAGCTGGGGACGGCCTGGACGGCCGGCCGTACCGGCGCGCAGCGCCGATACCGTCGAACGACACTGCACCGGCGCCTACCTGCATGGCGGGCGCCGGCTTCAGCCGATCGTTTCGGCTACACGTTGGTCCATGCGCCAGTGCCGTGCTGATACTGCATCACGCCGCCGTGGAGCCGCACCCGCAGGTTGCCGTCCGGCACCTGCACCCATTCGGTCATGTCGAGACTCATCATCAACGCGACGAAGAAATCCTGCAGCTCTTGCGACGTGCTGGCCTGCCAGAGATCGATGCGCCCGAGGCACGCGCGCATGTTGCCCTGCTGCTGCATGATTGTCTCGACCTGTCCGGCAACGTCCGCCGCCGGATCGTAGACATTCGTGCCGTCGGGGCTCACGATCGACAGATGAATGCCGCGCACCAACGTCGGTTGACCCGGCGTTTGCTCGACGAGCGCGATGCAGCTCGTCATCGCGCCGAAATCGATTTCCGCCGCATCTCCCCATTTGCGCTCGCCAACCCCCAGCGGCGCGGGACCGTTTACGTTCTGAATGATGTAGGACATGGATTCCTCGCATGACTGGACAACACTGCCGGTAGCAGGCCGCGACGTATTCGACGAAGAACGCGCGTCGCGCCTGCCGCTCACATCCCGTCCGGCCCGACGGCCCGGCGGGTCGTGTCGATCGATGCCGGTCGAGCACGCCGCACCGTCGTCGGCGTGCTGGGCGCGGCCTGCGATGGCATCGTCATGCGCCGCTGGCGCGCCCTACGTGCCCTTCTTGTCCAGCAGCGCCTGATACCTCTGCAGGCTCTCGTCGATCTTGTCGAGCGCGACGCTCGCGGCTTCTCCTTCGATCGCCTCCGCGGCGCCGGCGACGATCGCCGCGGTCGCGACGAACAAGTCCGTCAACAGCAGGCCCACCGCATCCATCGCCATGCCTTTCACGTTCTCGTCGATGGTCTTCTGCGCCAGGTCCTTCATCAACACGCTCTTGCCCGCGATCGCCAGCGACGTCGTCGCCTCGAAGTAGTTGGCCGCCGCCTGCGCGACCATGCCGCCCGCCTGCGTGATCATCATGTTCGGGCCGACGGCGATCTGCGTCGTCGCGTAGGACGCCGCCTCCGCGTTGATCGCCTGCACGGTCTGCAGCGCCGACGAGGCGGCCCCGGTGGCCCCCGCGATCTGGTCCGGCGCCTTCAGCGCGTCGGTGAACCTGCGCTGCCGGTTGACCGGCCACGTGCGCGTGCCGGCTGTCGAAGCCGTGGCTTGCGATGCGACATCGGCCGCCGTCGTTGCTTCGGCCGCGGCGGCCGCGCCATCGTCCGGCGCCGGCGTCGCGCCGTCGCCGCGTCCGCCCAAAAGACCTTTCATGTTCATGATTCAGGTATCCCGAGAGTCATCGCGTACTAATGCGTGGAACCCGTCTTCGGCGCGCCCGCCTCCGGCTGCGACGCGCCGCCCGAGGCCGGCTTCGGCGACGCTTCGACGGACAGGATCATGGCCACGGCCTTCGACACCACGGCGTTCGAAATCTGGTTCAGCGCGGCCTGCTGCTGCGTCATGTTCTGCGCCGAGATGCCGACGGCCTGGCTGAACATCTGGTAAAGCATGCCCAGCGCCTGGGCCGGCGATCCCGCCACGACGTTGACGTTGGTCTGCGTCACCGCGTCGGTAATCTGCTCATTGACTGTGTCTGCCACGAGGCCTCCTCGGATCTCGGCTCCGGCATGCGGTTGAAGGAACGGGCGGGCCGGCAGGCCATCGACGCCGCGCATGCCGTTAGGAACGCTGCGTGCCGGCATTCGTGAACGCGCTCACGCGAGTTCCTCGCGCAACTTCTTGCGCAGCAGCTCGACGCGTTTTCTGGCGAGCGGCTCGTTGATCCCGAGCGTCGCGGCGATGTGCAGATAGGGCCGGTCCTCCTCGAACTTCAGCGTGAACAGCATCTGCTGCTGCGGGGAAAGCATCGACAGCGCCTGTTCGAGACGCAGCAGCTGTTGCCGCAGCAGCAGTTGCTGCTCCACCGACGGCGCGTGGCCGGCGAGCTCGACGGCGTGATCGTCGTCCCAGCCCGAGTCGAATTCGAGCATGCCGCTTTCGCGCACACGGCGGCGCGCGCCATCGAGGAACGCGTGATTCAGCGCCAGAAAGAGAAAGCCCGTCAGATTCCGCACGCGCTCGGGCGAGCGCTGCAGGTAAATGTGGACCTTGAGCGCGGTATCGGAAAGCAGTTCGTCGGCGCGGTGAATATCACCCTTGCACAACAGGCGCGCACGGCGCCGCAATTTCCCCTGCATTTCCCGCCATGCGCGGTCGAGCTGCTGCGCCGGAGACTCGGGCGCCGAGGCAGCGTGCTGGTTCGAGGTTGTCATCCCGTGTCTTCCTTTTTTTATGGAAAACACAGAATCGATTCGACGCCGGGAATGGCGCTGTTACCCGCGTAACACCGATATAACGATAATCGGGCGCAGTAAATTATCTTGATTATTATGAACGGAAATTTTAATTAGCCGGCATAGCCCGATCCGTCGTTTCAGGTGCGCCGCCGGACCTGACTGAATAACGGCATTGCGATGAACAAGAACGACTACCGCCGCGATGCGTCCTTGCGTCGGCATGCTGCTTCCCGTGTCGGTCGATCGAGCGCGCTTGCCGCCGGAGCGCCGCCCTGTCCGGACTGCTTGCCGATTATTTCAATACTTTCATTATTCATTTTTCACGCAATGCCGAAGGCAGCGTTTTTCGCTAGGTGGCCGCATCGTCAAACAACCTCGCGCGGAAACCATGCCTGCCCTTGCTAACGCTCAAACGCGCAATATACCGATACTCGCCGGCCTCCCGGAAAGCCTGATCGCCCACATCGAGCGGCACGTGACGCCCTGGCCCGAACACGGCAATCGCCTGTTGTTCTTCAAGGGCGATCCGGGGGATTTCGTCGCGTTCGTGCACAGCGGCCGCGTCTACAAGACACTGCACGAACCCGGCGGGCGCGAGATCATTCTCGGCCACTCGATGCCCGGCGAACTCATCGGCGAAAACACGTTGATTCGCGCGCACCGGCGCAGTTTCACCGCCCAGTTGAGCGCCGACTGCCGCATTTCGCTGCTGTATCGCCAGTACTTCGCGCCGCTGCTGGCGAACGCGGAATTCATGGGGCGCATCCATGAGCAGCTGTGCCGGCACCTTCACCAGTTGAGCGACTTCGTCGAGTCGGCATGCCTGTACCGGGTCGAAGCACGGCTCGCGCGCCATCTGCTGAACCGCATGCAAGGGAACGATCTCGAGGTGCCGCTGCCGGAGAACCAGAGCATCCTCGCCGCGATGCTCAACGTCAGCCGGCCGCGACTGAACAGCAGCCTGCGGAAGATGCAGCGCGACGGCCTGATCCGGCTACACGAACACGGCGTGACGATTCAGAAACCGGAGCAGCTCCGGACCATCGTCGACGCCAATTGATGCCGCGGCAAGCGCGTGCGTCGGGCAGCGCCGCCGGGCGGGCGGATGCGCGCCGGGTCATGCGGCGCGCGGTGAAGGTCAGCCGCGCCCGTGACCGAGGGCGTTCATCAACTGCGCGACGGCGGCGAGTTGCGATACGAAGCTGTCGTTCGCCGAGCGCGCCGCGCCGGCCGCCGCCGCCGGCGACCCGGCATAGAGCTGCATGACGCCGACGGTCGTGGCGGCAAGGTTGGACATCGCCTGGTTCGCCTGCATCTGCACCGCGTTGTGAAGCAGGATCGCGGACGCATGGCTGTTCGACTGCATGAGCGTGCCCAACGCCACGGCGGGCGCTTCGCCCACCACCTTCACGTTGGCTTGCGTGACCGCATCGGTCATCGCGGGAGAAACCTGTTCCGGCATGTCGTTGCTCCTGGTTGGTTCGCCGCTGACGCGCTGTCACGGCGAAAGCATGAGTGGGTCGGTCGCTGCCGCGCGCGGCACGGCGCCGCCGATGCGCCCGCTGGGGCCCGCGTGCGCGGGCGTGTCGACACGGCGTCCGACGCCGGGCGGCAGCACCCGATGGGAGCCGCCGCCCGGCGTCCGCGCCAGCGATGCGTCAGGCAAGCGCCTTGCCGAGCGCGAGCACGTCGGCCAGCACGGAAAGCACGCCGTTCGAGCCGATTTCCGTCGCGGATGCGCCGGCGCTCGCCGGCCCGAGCGTGTACAGCTGCATCGTGCCCACGTTCGTCGAGGTCGGCAGTTGCACCGCGGACTGCGACTGCTGCTGCACCGCGTTCTCGAACAACACGCTCAGCGAGTGGCTCTGCGCCTGGTACAGCGAGCCCGTTGCCATCGCGGGCGCTTCGCCGACCACCTTGACGTTGGTCTGCGTGACCGCGTCGGTGATCGCGGCGTTGACCGCGCACGTCGTGCAGTTGCAGGGGTCTTTCGGATCGTCTACGTCGTTTGCCATCGTATTTCTCCTGATTGGCGAACGGGCGCCGCATCGAATCGGTGCTGCCCGTTCTGTCGATTGCTCCGGAACATCGCGCGGCACCGCTGTTCAGGCGCCGGCGGCCATGCTGCCGACTCGCGGCACGGCGGTGGCATGGGCGGCTCACGCCGCTTGCGCCGCCGCTCGACCACGGCGTTGCGATGGCGCGTCAGCCCTTGACTGCCTTCCCGATCGCGATCACGTCGGCCAGAATCGAAATGATCCCGTTCGCGCCGATTTCGGTGGCGGCCGCGCCCGCGCTTTCCGGCCCGATCGTGTAGAGCTGCATCGTCCCCACGTTCGTCGACGTTTGCGACTGGATCGCGGCCTGCGACTGCTGCTGCACCGCGTTCTCGAACAGGATGCTGAGCGAATGGCTCTGGGCCTGGTACAGCGAGCCCATCGCCATTGCCGGCGCTTCCGCGACCACCTTGACGTTGACCTGTGTGACCGCATCGGTAATCGCGGGATTGACCTGGCACACTTGACACGTATCAGCCATTTGTTGCTCCTTGGTTCACGTAGTTGAGAGGTCGCACTTCGGGGCCGGCCGGTTTCGCGTTCGGCCGCATGACCCGCGTGCTACTCCATGGACGCTGCGCCGGGCGTATCGTGAACGGCAGCGGTGGGTTCGGCCGGGCCGGCCGGGCCGGCGCCGATGCTCCGCAACCGGTCCTCCATCGCGTCGAGCCTGACGGCGAGCCCTCCGGCGAGCCGTTCGGCGAGCCGTTCCGCGAGCGCATCGCCGTATTGCCGGAAGCATGCTTCGATTTCCTGCCGGATCAGCCCCGTCAGTTGTTCCCCGATCATCGTCAGCGCCTCGCGGGTGCTGTCCTGAATCTCGACCGCGCCGGACGCCTGCGCGTCGGCCGCCGGCTCGTGCGCGTCGAGTACGCCCGATACTTTCCGCTGCTCCGACGCGAGCATGCCGAGGGTCGTCTCGTTCTGCGTATCGATCGTCTGCAGGATCCCGCGCATCTTCTCGTACGCCTTTTGCTGGTTGAGCTGCAGGAAATGCTTGATCTGTTCGCGCGCCTCTTGCCGCGTTTTGAATTGCGGCAATGGCGGCTTCGCGGCGCCCGCCTGCACGGCCGGGCCGCCGGCGGGCGGCGGCGGGTTCCCCTGCCGGCTCGGCAGCCGCTCGAGCAACGCCTGTTCTTCGGGCTCGAGAGGCCGTCCGAGTCGCTTCTCCGCAAGCTGCCGCAGCAGCGGGGTCAGTGCTTCAGTGCTCATGGCTTACCCCTCCTCGCCGGTCGCTCGCGGCGCGAGTACGTGCGGTTCGGGTTCGGATGGGCGCCGCGTCACGGCGGCCTGGTCGGCGTGCTGCAATGGATATCGCATGGTGTTCTCCGGGAAAGGGACGTGCGACGGCCTTGCCGGAAATGTCGGCAGGACTGTTGCAAGGACGAACCGTGCGACGGGGATGTGAAGTCGGGAGGCGGGGCGGGCGGTGTGTGTCAGGTGAGCCGGTAACCACCGACAGGAGCGGCCGTCGTTTCCGCTCGGGGAGGATCGGCGGCTTGCGGCTTCTCCGGCGGCATGTAGCCATCGGGCACATGCACGCGGCCCGTACGCGACGACGCGGGATGCGCCGCGGGCTTGACCGGCGACACCGGCGCGGACGTCTCCGTCTCCGCCTTCGCCGCGTCGATCAACGTCTCCTTCTTTCCGTCCCACCTGGGCAGCTTGGCGGGCGGCAGCGGCACGACCTTGTCCAGATTCGGCAGACGCAGGCCGGGGTCGCGCTCGAGGCGATCGGCAAGGACACTGTAGCGCTCGGCGCGGGCTTCATCCTTGACATGGCCGACCAGAGCGTCCCCCTTGCCAAACGACGCACTCAACCACCCCGCACTCTCGGCATTACCGAATTTCACACCCGTATGCAGCGTCTGGAGTGCGCGTTCGTTGTTCTCGCTCAACTCGGCTCGATCGCCGGCAATCGTCGTTCCCAATTCATATGCGGCAAGTCCGTTGCCCTGCGCAACCGCACATTCAAGCATCTGGAGTGCGATCTTGCGGTTCCCCCAGAAGCCCGCCTTCGGGTCGTCATAGAGCGCGTCCATCTTGCCGCCCAGATACGCCATCGCACTCGGGCTGCCCATATCGGCGGCCAGTTGCCAGAATGCATAGGCGCGGCTGGCATCCTGCCTAACGCCCATCCCGTTCATGTGGTACGTGCCCATCAGGTCGTAGGCTGCCGGAATGCCGAGTTTCATCGCCTGTTCGGTGATCTGAACGGCATGTTCCGCATCACGTTCCACACCCTGGCCCTGAGCGTAGGCATTCGCCAGATTCAACATGGCTTTCCAGTGCTTGCGCTCGGCCGCCTTCGTCCACAAGTCGACAGCGCCCTTGTAATCGCGCTGGTTCGGCCACAACAGCGAACTGGTCAGCGCCATTGCTTCCTGATTCCAGCGATCGGCCTCTGGCTCGACAGGCGGCGCGACGGAAGATTCGTGCTTGCACGCAAATGCCCCGCGATGCGGATTGAAGGCAGTCAGCGACATATTCCGAGGGAGAACATCGTTCCTCGAACAGGCTGTACACGCGAAGAACAGGAAAACAGAAACCAATTGCATGAAGCCAATACGGTTGGCAGCAGTCGGACGTAATTGATTTCGCACGATTTCGAATACCCACGCAAGAAAAGCGAACCCATTATCGCCCCGCTCATTATGGTGCCCACGCGCGCGACCAGCGGGTCCATCCGGTTTTTTCCGGGTGATATCATTGGCCCCCGGCAGTCGCACCCGACCGAGAAATACCGCGGCCTCGGCTTGGCTCGCCGACCGAACGCGACGCGATCCATTCGGGCCATTGCCCTACAATTCCTGACTGTGCGTACCGCCCCGAACTGGTAGCATGCGCACCGCTTCGCACGAAACGATGCGTTCGCGGAACACATGATCGTTCCCCTTTAAATGCCCGCGCGTGCCCCGCCGCACGGGAAGCCAGATTGAGCCCCATTTCCCCGCAACACCCCGGCCTCGCCCCGCGCGACCCGTTGCAGTAACGTTGGAGTGGCGCACCTCGCGCCTGCAAGCATGAAGAAATCGAAGCAGCCCATCCATTCCCCACGCGACAAGGACCGCACGGCGCTCGTACGCGCCGGCGCGTGGCTGCTGATGGCCGGCCTGCTGTATCTGCTGTGGCCGTCCGCCGAAACCGCCTACCTCGCGATGGAGTCGGTGATCCGCTGACGCGCACGTCCCCCGACGCACTACGCTATACTGCCGCGATGGAAACCCGACCCGCCTCGCCGATCGTGCATTGCTGGTGGCGCGCCTGACCCAGGCGGCCCGTTTCCTTTTGCATGTCCCAAACGTGATGCCGCCAGCGATGGCGGCATTCGCGTTTCTGCGCCGACATCATGGCTGGCGGCCTCGACAACCCGGAGCCAACGACGACCATGACTCACCCCGCCCGCCCGACCATTCTCACCGGCGACCGCACGACCGGCCCGCTGCATCTCGGCCACTACATCGGCTCGCTACGCGCACGCGTGCAGATGCAGCACGAAGCGCGGCAATTCCTGCTGCTCGCCGACACGCAGGCGCTGACCGACAACATGGGCCGCCGCCAGCGCGTCACCGAGAACGTGATCGAGGTCGCGCTCGACTACCTCGCCGTCGGCATCGATCCGGCGATCTCGACGATCGTCGTGCAATCGCAGGTGCCCGAACTCGCCGAGCTGTCGCAATACCTGCTCAATCTCGTCACGGTCGCGCGCCTCGAACGCAATCCGACCATCAAGGAAGAAATCCGCCTGCGCGGGTTCGAGCGCGACATCCCGGCCGGCTTCCTCACCTATCCGGTGAGCCAGGCGGCCGACATCACCGCGTTCAAGGCGACCCACGTGCCGGTCGGCGACGATCAACTGCCGATGATCGAGCAAACCAACGAACTCGTGCGCCGCTTCAACGCGACCGTCGAGCAGCCGGTGCTGGTCGAATGCGAGGCCGTGCTGTCGTCGGTCACGCGGCTGCCGGGCATCGACGGCAAGGCGAAGATGAGCAAGTCGCTCGGCAACGCGATCACGCTCGGCTCGACGCCGGACGAGATCGCGCAAGCCGTGAAGGACATGTACACGGACCCCAACCACCTGCGCGTGAGCGACCCGGGCCAGGTCGAGGGTAACGTCGTGTTCACGTTCCTCGATGCGTTCGAGCCCGACGTCGCGAAGGTCGACGAACTGAAGGCCCACTATCGCCGCGGCGGCCTCGGCGATAGCGTGGTCAAGCGCGTGCTCAACGAGCGGCTGCAGGCGCTGATCGAGCCGATCCGCGCGCGCCGCCGCGAATTCGAGGCCGACAAGGCGGAAGTGATGGCGATCCTGAAGCGCGGCACGCTGCATGCACGGGAAGTGGCAGGCGCGACGCTCGCGGAGGTGAAGGGTGCGATGGGGTTGACGTATTTCGACTGATACGTTCCGGCGGCATGCGTTGACCGTCGGCATGCCGAGTAAAGCGATATCGCTCGGGACGTGGGACTCCCACGCAGTCGAAAACTAGCGGCCGCCGGGCCTCACCTCCGTCACGTCCGCTCGCGCCCCGCCCCCGCCGCATGACACACGGCCTCGATCCGGTTGCCGGCCGGATCGACCAGGAAAGCCGCGTAGTAGTCGCCGTGGTACTGCGGCCGCAAGCCGGGGGCGCCGTCGGACTGGCCGCCCGTCGCGAGTCCTGCGTCGAAGAACGCATGCACCTGCTCGCGGGAAGCAGCCTTGAAACACCAGTGCCGCTTGCTCGCCCCGATTTCGGCGGGGTCCAGATACACCGCCAGAAAAGTCGACTCCGGGTCATTCGCGCTGCAACGTTCGCCATAGCCGAGCGCGTTGGGCCGGTCATAGACCTTGGTCGCGCCCAGCGCAGCCATGACGGCATCGTAGAAGGGGCGTGCCAGGTCGATGTCCGGAACACTGATCGACACGTGATCGAGAAGTTGCATGGTATGGGCTCCATTGAACGAGCCAGAGTCTACACAACCGTTCCCGGCCCGGCCGATCAACCTTACCGACGACTGCACTACCGACCGCGCCGCCTACGTGATCTGATACGTCGACGCCGGCACGAACTCCTCCGGCATCGGCCGATCGCCGAGTTCGAGCACCGACCGCTCGATCGTGCGCGTGATCGCATCGAGCGCGAGCGCATTCGGCGCGAGCCCGAACGGTTCGGCCACTTCGTTCGCGATCGCTTCGAGCGCGATCAGCGTGTACGAGATGAACACGCAGATCAGCGGCGTGAAGAACTCCGTCGAATCGACGAGCCCGAACGGCAGCAGCACGCAATACGCATACACGGTGCGATGGAGCAGCACGCTGTACGAAAACGGGATCGGCGTCGACAGGATGCGCTCGCAACCACCGATCGACTTGCCGAGCTCGTCGAGTTGCGTCTCGAACATCCAGCAGGCCGTGTCGCTGCCGGGCGCGCGGCCTAGCGCACGGACGATCCCGCCGCGCAGTTCGTCGAGGATCGCGACCGGCTTGTAGCATTTGCCGCCAAGCGCCGCCGCGCGTTCCGCCCCGAGAATGCGCTGCAGATCCGCGGTCGGATCGGTATGACGCAACTGATGCTTCAACGCATACGCGAGCGCGATCAGCAGATCGGTGAGCCGGTTGCGCTCGGCGTCGCTCACGCTGTCGGGCAGGTAGCGATGCAGTTGCGACGTCACCGCGCGTGCGACGATCAGCAGGTTGCCCCACAGATGCCGCGCTTCCTTGAAGCGCTCGAAGCTCGCGTTGTTGCGAAACCCGAGGAAGATCGCGAGCGCGAGCCCGAACAGCGTGAACGGCGCGGTGTTGAGCGGAATCTTCTCGCCGAAGATGCGCCCGTTCGTGAAGACCGCCAGCGTGCTGACGATCGCCATGAACACGAGCTGCGGAATGATCGATTGCAGCACGGAGCCGTTCCATACGAACAGCATCCTGAGCCAGTTCTGTCGCGGTCTGACGATCATGATGTTTTCTCGACTGCCAAAGGAATGCGCAACGCAGCCCGTTGCGCCCGCACCCGATGCGCAACGGCCCGCGCGTGGCGGGCCGCTTTCTGTCGGGCACCGTGCCGGGCACCGCGCCGCGCGTGATGATACGCGAGCGCCGCGCCCTGTCACCTCGCGTGCCGCTCAGTGATAGCCGATGTCGCCCTCGCGCACCTTGCCGCGAAACACGCGATACTGCATCGCGTTGTACACGAGGATGATCGGCAGCACGATGACGGTGCCGACCAGCGCGAACAACTGGCTCGAATGGCTCGACGACGCGTCCCAGATCGTCAGCGACGGCGGCACGATGTTCGGCCAGATGCTGATCACGAGCCCCGTGTAGCCGAGGAACACGAGCGCGAGCGTCAGCAGGAACGGCGTGGCCTCGTGCGCACGCTTCACCGCGTGGAAGATGCCCCACACGCATGCGACGACGAGGACCGGCACCGGCAGGAACCAGCCGAGGTTGCCGCTGCCGAACCAGCGGTGCGCGACGGCCGGCAGCCCGATCACGGTCCACAGGCTCACGACGCCCATCACCGCGAGCAGCACGCCCGTGAGCGGCTTCATCAGCAACCGCATCTTGCGCTGGAGTTCGCCGTCGACCTTCAGGATCAGCCAGCCGCAGCCGAGCGTCGCATAGGTGACGAGCACGCCGATCCCGCACAGCATGCTGAACGGCGACAGCCAGTCGAACGGCCCGCCCACGAAATGGTTGTTCTCGATCTTGATGCCCTGCAGCAGCGAACCGAGCACGATCCCCTGGCAGAACGCGGCGAGCGCCGAGCCGCCGATGAACGCCAGATCCCACATGTGCTGCGTGCGGGTGGCTTTCGCGCGCAGCTCGAACGCCGCGCCGCGGAAGATCAGCCCGACCAGCATCAGCACCAGCGGCAGGTAGTTGGCCGGCAGCAGCGTCGAATACACGACCGGAAACGCGCCATAGAGGCCCGCGCCGCCGAGCACGAGGAACGTCTCGTTGCCGTCCCACACCGGCGCGACGGTGTCGAGCATCACCTGGCGCTCGGCCTTCGCATCGAAAAACGGAAACAGCAGCCCGATGCCGAGGTCGAAGCCGTCCAGCATCACGTAGATGAACACGCCGAGGCCGATGATCGCGGCCCAGACGACAGGAAGATCGATGTGCATGGTTACTCCGCCTCGGTGACGTTCAGCGGCGTGGACAGCGCGCTCTTGCGCAGCCCCGGATGCCGGTGCAGCTCGATGTACCCGGCCTGGGCGGCCGGCCCGCGCTTCATCAGTTTCATCATGTAGTAGATACCCGTTCCGAATACCAGGAAGTACACGACCACGAAAATCAGCAGCGATACGCCGACCTGCTGCGCGGTGAGCGGCGCGACCGAATCGATGGTGCGCAGCACGCCGTACACGGTCCACGGCTGGCGCCCGACCTCGGTCGTGATCCAGCCGGCCAGCAGCGCGACGATGCCCGACGGCCCCATGCACACGACGAGCCACTGGAACCAGCGCGTCTCGTACAGGCGCCCGCCCTTTCTCAGCAGCAGCCCGAGCAGCGCGGTCAGCAGCATCAGCATCCCCAGGCCGGCCATGATCCGGAACGTCCAGAAGATGATCGGAGAATACGGGCGATCCTGCGGCGCGAATTCCTTCAGCCCGCGGATCTCGCCGTCCCAGCTGTGCGTGAGGATCAGGCTGCCGAGGTGCGGCACCTGGATCGCATAGCGCGTGGTTTCGGCCTGCATGTCGGGCAGCCCGACGAGGTTCAGCGCGGTGCCGCCCTTCTCGGTTTCCCACAGCCCCTCGATCGCCGCGATCTTCGCCGGCTGGTATTCGCGCGTGTTCAGCCCGTGCGCGTCGCCGACGAAGATCTGGATCGGCGCGAGCACCAGCAGCATCCACAGCGCCATCGAGAAGCTGCGCTTCACCGGCTCGTCGCGGCGGCCCTTCAGCAGGTGCCACGCGCCGCACGCGGCGACGATGAAGCCCGCGACGATGAACGCCGCGATCGTCATGTGCGCGAGCCGGTACGGAAACGACGGGTTGAAGATCACCTTGAACCAGTCGACCGGCACGACGAGGCCGTTTTCGATCTTGTAGCCTTGCGGCGTCTGCATGAAGCTGTTCGACGCGAGAATCCAGAACGTCGAGATCAGCGTGCCGACCGCGACCATCAGCGTCGCGAAGAAGTGCGCGCGCGGGCTGACGCGCTGCCAGCCGAACAGCATCACGCCGAGGAAGCCGGCTTCGAGGAAGAACGCCGTCAGCACTTCGTACGTGAGCAGCGGCCCCGTGATGTTGCCCGCGACGCGCGAGAACCCGGACCAGTTGGTGCCGAACTCGTACGCCATCACGACGCCGGAGACCACGCCCATCCCGAAGCCGATCGCGAAGATCTTCGACCAGAACTGAAACATGGATTTGTAGGCGGCGTCGCCGGTGACGAGATAGCGCCATTCCAGCACTGCCAGAAAGCTCGCCATGCCGATGCTGATCGCGGGGAACACGATGTGGAACGACACCGTGAATGCGAATTGCAATCGGGCGAGATGGAACGCATCGAAGATTTCCATGACCGTAATTTGCTCGTGGTTTGTGAGGACGTACGCTCGAAGCAGGAAATCGCGCGACGGCTTGGCGGCGACACATGCGAACGCAACCGGTCGCTCGCACGGCATCGAAGCGTGAATGACGATATCGCGTTTGCAACGATACTCGCAATCATTCGGACGTGCGCTGAAACTGTGATGCCCGCTCCGCCAAAGATGTGTGCACGGAAAACACTTTCCGTGCCGGCGGGACGCTCAGCTGTACTGCTTTCCCCGTTGCGGCGCTGTACCTGCGGTGCGCTGTTCGCTCCACTTAACATGTGATGCAACGCCAGCCCGCGGCGGTCGCGCGCCCTTCGGCGCCCCGCCCGGCGGCATCGATTCCCGTCGTTCGGCGCATGCGCCGAGCCCGGCCGGCCCGCCGGCCGCCCCGCCTGGAGAAACCTGCATGGAGTCCTGCATCCGCCGCGACGATCCGACCGGCAGTACCGCGTGTCGGGTGACGCGCCATCGTGCCGGCGACGCGCGCGACACCGTCGATCGCGTCGTCGACGAGACGCCGGTTGCACTCGTGTTCAACGGCATCTCGCACACGGTCATGATGGCGACGCCGATCGACCTCGACGCGTTCGGCCTCGGCTTCGCACTGAGCGAAGGCATCGTCGAGCGCGCGTCGGACGTCTTCGATATCGAGAGCGAATGCCGGCCCGGTGGCGCCGAAGTGCGGCTGACCGTGTCGCAGCAGGCGTTCATGGCGCTGAAGGCGCACCGCCGCGCGCTGGCCGGCCGCACGGGCTGCGGCGTGTGCGGCATCGAAAGCATCGCGCAACTCGACCTGCAGCCGCCGCGCATCGCCGCCGCCGGCGCGGCCGCGGGCATCGGCGCCGACGCGATCGCACGCGCCGCTCGTGCATTGCCGGCCCGGCAGACGCTGATGCGCGAGACGGGCGGCATCCACGCGGCCGCGTGGTGCGACCGCGACGGCGCCGTGCTCGACGTGTTCGAGGACGTCGGTCGCCACAACGCGCTCGACAAGCTGATCGGGCAGCTCGCGCGCCGCCGCGCCGACTGGAGCGCGGGCTTCGTGTTCCTGTCAAGCCGCGCAAGCTACGAACTGGTGCGCAAGGCCGCGCGGGTCGGCATCCCGATGGTCGCGACGATCTCGGCGCCGACGTCGCTCGCGATCGACGTCGCCCGCGAAGCCGGCGTGCGGCTGCTCGGCTTTTGCCGCAACGACGGCTTCGTCGAATACGTGTCGCCCGCTGTCGCGCCCTTCCACTCAACGGCGCCCGCACCGGCGCACCCGGCCCATTCGTCATGAAACACCTGCTCGATTTCGATACCGCGCAGCAGCAATTCGCCGGCGCGTTCGCGCCGCTCGACAGCACCCGGTCCGTGCCGATCGCGCAGGCAGCCGGCCACGTGCTGGCCGCGCCGCTGACCGCGGTGCTCGACCAGCCGCCGGCCGACCAGAGCGCGATGGACGGCTATGCCGTGCGGCACGTCGACCTCGCGCACGGCGAGCCGCTGCGCGTCGCACAGTGCTGCTATGCCGGCGACACGCCCGCGCCGCTCGCACCGCGCACGGCCGCACGCCTCTTCACCGGCAGCCTGATTCCGCCCGGCGCCGACACCGTCGTGATGCAGGAGCATGCGCGCGAACAAGCGGGCGACGTCACGTTCGACGCGCCCCAACGCAGCGGGTCGCACATCCGCCGCCGCGGCGAGGAAGTGCGCGCCGGCGATCGGCTCGTGCCGGCCGGCGTGCGGATGGGCGCGATGCACGTTGGCGTCGCCGCCGCGCAAGGGTTCGCGCGCATCGACGTGCGTGCGGCGCTGCGCGTCGGTATCCTGACGACCGGCGACGAGTTGATCGCGTGCGGCCAGCCGCGCGCGCCGCAGCAAATCTACAACAGCAACGCGCCGATGCTCGGCGCGCTGGTGGCGGGCACCGGCGCCGACGTCGCGATGAGCGTGCACGCGGCCGATACGGCGGCCGCCGTCGATCGGGCGCTGCGCGACCTGCACGCGCAGTGCGACCTCGTGATCTGCGTCGGCGGCGCGTCGGTCGGCGACAAGGACCTGCTGCGCCCCGCGCTGGCCGCACTCGGCGCGTCGCTCCTCGTCGCCGGCGTGCGCATGAAACCCGGCAAGCCGGTCGCGCTCGCACGCCTCGATGCGCGGCCCGTGGTGCTGCTGCCCGGCAATCCGGGCGCCGCGATGACGGCGTTCGCGCTGTTCGTCGCGCCGCTGATCCGCCGCCTGCAAGGGCGCGACACGTGCCTGCCGGCCGTGCCGTCGCTGCCGATCGACACCGGCTTCGAGCCGGATGCGCAGCGCGATCGGTTCGTGCGCGTGTGCTGTACGGTGGGCGCCGACGGCGCGCCGGTGCTCGACACGTTGCGCCAGCAAGGCGCCGGCACGCTGCAGTCGCTGGTGCAGGCCAGCGGGCTCGCGCGGCTGCCGGCCGGGAGCAGCATCGCGCGCGGCGACGCGGTACCGTATTACGAATTCGCGCGCTGGCTCGCATGAGCACGACGCCGAATACCCGCCCCATGCGGCGCCTTCGGCCGATTCGCCGTGCGTGCCGAACCTCCCGCGCGGCGAACTGTATTCCTGCCATTCGGGCGCGATTGTGTCTCTGCCGACGAAACCCGGCGGACTATGCTCACGATGAGGCTCGTCACGACCTGTGCGCCGACACGTCGGCACCCGCACGGCCGGGCGGCGACGCCCCTCCGCTTACTTCATGCAGGCCGACGACCCGATCGTGAATGCCATCGTTTCCGCCGCGCCGGCCGCCGCCGCTTTATCCGGCGGCGCGTCACCCGGCGCTTCTCCCCGCCCGTTCGACACGCTCGGCCGCCCGCTGCGCGACATGCGCCTGTCCGTCATCGACCAGTGCAATTTCCGCTGCGGCTACTGCATGCCGCGCGAGAGCTTCGGCGCCGACTACGCGTTCATGCCGTCGTCCGAGCGATTGTCGTTCGCGCAACTGGAAAAGATCGCGCGCGCCTTCACGTCGCTCGGCGTCGAGAAGATCCGCATCACGGGCGGCGAGCCGCTGCTGCGCCGCCACCTCGAAGCGCTGATCGAACGGCTTGCCGCGCTGACGACCGTCGACGGCAAGCCCGTCGAAATCGCACTGACGACCAACGGCTCGCTGCTCGCCGCGAAGGCACGCACGTTGCGCGACGCGGGACTGACGCGCGTGACCGTGAGCCTCGATGCGCTCGACGACACGGTGTTTCGCAGGATGAGCGACGCCGACGTGCCCGTCGCGCGCGTGCTGGCCGGCATCGAGGCCGCGCAGGCGGCCGGGCTCGCGCCGGTCAAGGTCAACGCGGTGATCGAGCGCGGCGTGAACGACGACCAGATCGTGCCGCTCGTGCGGCACTTCCGGCATACGGGCGTGGCCGTGCGTTTCATCGAATACATGGACGTCGGCGGCGCCAGCTTCTGGTCCGGCGACAAGGTGGTGCCGGCCGCGCGGATGCGCGAGCTGATCGACGAGCACTATCCACTCGTGCTCGTCGGCGAACCGGGGCACGACGCCACCGCGATCCGTTGCGCGCACATCGACGGCGCCGGCGAAGTCGGCTTCATCGCGAGCGTGTCGCATCCGTTTTGCGGCACCTGTTCGCGCGCCCGCGTGTCGGCTGACGGCCAGCTCTATACGTGCCTGTTCGCGACGCAGGGCACCGACCTGCGGCCGTGGCTCGACGAAGCGACGTCGACCGCCGACCTCGCCGCCGCCGTGCGCGAACGCTGGACGCGACGCGACGACCGCTATTCCGAGCGCCGGGCCCTACGGCCGGCCCGCGCGCCGGGCAAGACCTATCCGACCGTGCGCATGTCGCTCGTCGGCGGCTGACGGGCCGCCGCGCGATACAGGATGCGCCGCCCACTGGAGAACCTGTCATGACCACTTTCACCGAATCCCGCGCCGGGCTGCCGGACGATCCGCTGCGCGCCGGCAGCTCCGCGCCGCCCGTCGACCCGACCGAACCCTACCCCGAAGCGGCGCCCGCGATTGCCGCCGGCTTCGAGGTGCGCGTGCAGCATGCGCCGATCGACGCGGGCGCGGAACTCGCGCCGATCGTTCGTAATCCGAATGTCGGTGCGGTCGTGAATTTTCTCGGGGTCGTGCGCAAGGAAGGCGATGTGGACGACGTCGTCGCACTGGAAGTCGAGCACTATCCGACGATGACCGAACAGGCGCTGTGGAGCATCGTCGAGGAAGCGACCGCGCGCTGGCGGCTCGAAGCGGTCAGGATCGTGCACCGCGTCGGCCGCATTCCGCTCGGCCAGCCGGTCGTGCTGGTCGTGGTGGCCGCCGCGCATCGCGCGTCCGCGTTCGACGCGTGCGAATTCCTGATGGATTTCCTGAAGACCCATGCGCCGTTCTGGAAGAAGGAGATCCGGCACGACGGCGAATCCGGCTGGGTCGAGGCGAAGGCGCGTGACGACCAGGCGATGCGACGCTGGGGCTGATTGCGTTCGCTTCGCGTTTCCGATTCCGCCGCTCCTGCTCGAGACATCCCAATGAAACTGACGATCAAATACTTCGCAAGCATTCGCGAACGACTGGCAATCGACGAAGAAACCGTCGAGATCGATGCCCGCGAACTCACCGTCGACGCGCTGCGCGGCACGCTAGCCGCGCGTGACGCGCGCAGCGCCGAAGCACTGCGGATGGACCGCCCCGTACGCGCGGCCGTGAACCTCGAAATGGTGACGGGGGAATTCGTCGTGCGGGAGGATAGCGAGGTTGCGTTCTTTCCGCCGGTGACGGGGGGATGACGGGACGCGCGGGGACGCGGGCTCGCATGCAGTCGTTTCGACGCGACGACCGCGAACGCGGTCGTCGGCGCCGGCCGGGAAAAACAAAGCCGGCACGAGGCCGGCTGTGTCATCGAAGCGCGGCGTACCGCGCGCGTCCATTCACCGCATGCATGCCGTGGCCAGCTTCCCGACCGTGATCACCGCCTGCTCGATCTCCGGCGACCACGGGCTACTGTAGTTCAGCCGGATGAAGTTCCGGTAATTGTCCGTGATCGAGAACATGTAGCCGGGCCCGATCGTGATCCCCTGCTCCAGCGCGAGCTGATACAGTCGCATCGCATCGACCTGCGCGGGCAGCTCGACCCACAGCACGTACCCGCCCGCCGGGCTCGAAATGCGCGTGCCCTCCGGAAAGAACCGCGACACCATCGCGCGCATCAGGTTCGCCTGCTGCGCATACGCCTTCCGGATCCGCCGCAGGTGATGCTCGTAGCCGTCGCGTTCGAGAAACTCCGCGATCGCCAGTTGCGGCAACGACGGCGTCGCCAGCGTATTCAGGAATTTCAGCTTCTCGACCTGATCTCGGTAGCGGCCCGGCAGCGCCCAGCCGATCCGGTACGCGGCCGTCAGGCTCTTCGAGAACGACGAGCAATGCAGCACGATCCCGGTCCGGTCGTAGGATTTCAGCGAACTCGGATGCGTATCGCCGAAATACAGTTCGTTGTACACGCCGTTCTCGATGATCGGCATGCCAGCCTTCGTTGCGAACTCAACCAGTTCGCGTTTTCGCTCGTCCGGCATCTGGAAGCCCAGCGGATTCTGGAAATTCGGCATCACCATGCACGCAGCGATCGGCTGCGACTTCGCGATCGCGGCCAGTGCCGCGATGTCGATCCCGTATTCCGGATGCGTGGCCACCTCGATCGCCTTCATCCCCATCCGCTCGATCGCGTGCAGCATCGCGTAGAACGTCGGTGATTCCACCGCGATCGTGTCGCCCGGCTTCGCCACCGCCTGCAGGCACAGGTTGATCGCCTCCGTCGCGCCGACCGTCACGATGATCTCGTTCGGGTCCACCGACATCCCGTTTTCCAGGTAGCGGCGTGCGATCTGCCGGATCAGCCGCGGATGGCCCGGCGGTAGCCCGTCGGTCACGCCCCACAGCGACTTGTCGCGACCGGCCGCGTACGCATAGCGGTTCAGTTTCTCGAACGGGAACAAGCTCGGGTCCGGATACGGCGAACCCAGCGGCACCGCGTCGTCCGTGCCGATCGAGCGCAGCGTCGACAGCACGAGCCGGCTCACGTCGACCGACGACGAGATCGCGATCGGCTTCGACGGCCGCAGCTCGCGCACCGGCGCATGGCCGTCGTCGCGCCGCAGGTTCACGAAATAGCCGGACTGCGGCCGGCTTTCGAGCAGCCCGCGGCTTTCCAGCAGCAGATACGCGTGCAGCACGGTCGTGATGCTGATCCGGTGTTGCTGGCTCGCCTGCCGCACCGACGGAATCCGATCGCCGTGCCGGTACACGCCCTGGCGGATCAGGCGCTCGATATCGTCCGCGAGTTTTTCATAGAGTTTCATCGTGCGTCTCCTGCCGGCACGCGCCATCGCACCGCTTCGCCGTGTGCGTCCCATACGCACGTGTTGCAGATGTTTCGCCCGCCGACCGGGCCGCCGTGATTCCTGATCTTTCCCTCCGGTTTTGCCTTTTCCATCGCACTGGCTCTCTCTTGAAGATGCGCCGGCAGGGTTCCGATACGGCTGGATCTGCAGCACTGTGCACTTGATGGTGGAATCTTAAGAGAAGAACAGTTGGCGGCGAGTACACACATCGAGCGCGCGAACAAGAGTACAGTTCGGCGCGAATCGCGCATCGCGGGGGAACTGTACGTCTTATGAAATGGCCGGACGGCCGGTTGGCCAGCACCGCGCGGCCGAATCGGCCCGGGATGCCCGCCCACGCTTCACCGGCACGGCGCGCGCCGGGGCGCCGTTGCCGATCGGCGGGCGCCATTCGGTGGTGTTTTCGGAAGTCGCGCGTGCGGTCGACCTGCTCGTCAGCGTGTCCGTGTCCACGTTCGCGCTCGACGACGATGCGCCCCGTACGGCGGCCGGTGCCCGCGCGACGAATCCGGTCCGCCAGCGCGATATCGGGACGCAACGCTGGCGCCGCCTGAACCGCTTGTAGGATTTACCACCGGGTGTGATGGCGCGACAGCGCAGGCAGGTGCTGTCGTCGTATTCGTCGAATCGGTTGCGCACGGCAAGATCTCGTTCGACGAGCGCGGCGACCTGATCAAGCCGCCGTACACGCTGTTCCGTGTCGAACAAGGACAGTGGCGCAGCATTCGCACGGTCGGCGGCGCGTCGAACTGATCGACGCCGAGCGGCAGGCGGCAGGCGGCGTCATCGCGCCGTCTGCTGCCGCTGCACCTCCTGCGCTTTCATCTGCAGATACGCGCCGCGCTCCACTTCATGCAGTTGCTGCGGATACTGCTCGGTCGCGTCGAACCAGCGCGCGAGGCGCTGGTCGAGCGGCTTGTCGAGCGTCGCGAGGTAGGTGTCGATCGCGAGGTAGTAGCGCATCGTGTTGCGCTCCAGCAGCCCGCGCACGCCGCCGATGTACTGCGGCTGCGCGGCCGACGCGCCGCTGGCGGGCGTGAACCCGACCTTGTCGCTGCCGACCGTCGCGAGGTAGGTCTTCATCGCCATCCGGCCGACCGTGCCGAAACCATACGAATACGTGAGGTGCAGGAACGTGCGCGACGCGCCGACCGGCACGGCTTCGAGCGCAATCCGGTAATCCTTCGTGCCCATCGGGCCGCTGTCGGCGGTCAGGTCGACCTGGAAATAGTCGGGCGTCGCGGCCGCCACGCGATAGCGGAACTGCACGCGATAGGTATCCGACAGCTTTTGCTCGACCTTGCGGCCGAGGTTCACGTCGAGCACCGGGCCGTTGCCGCCGCTCGACGCACGACAGTACTTCGTGTTCAGGTGCAGGATCAGCACCGCGCACCAGTTCGCGGGGCCTTGCGCGGGATCGTTGAGCTGGCCGTTCACCACCGCGAACGGATAATCGACGACCGCATAGATGTCGCCCTTCAGCGAAGACGACGCTTCCGACGATTCGAGCACCACCGGCCGGTGAAACGCGTTGTCCTTCAGTTGCGCGCCGAGGCTGCGATAGCGCTCGAGCAGCGCGGCCGCGCCGTTCGCGCCCTCCGCGCCGAACGACAGCGCGCTCCATCCCACGCACACGGTCACGACGAGCGCGCGCCAGGCGCGGCGCGCCAGCCGCGTGCCGCGCGAAGCTCCGGATGTCTCCATGTTGGTACTCCCTGGCGCACGATGGTCGCGCGCATGTGTCACAGAATACGCCTGCCTGCTATGCGGTGCGGCATGCGGCGCGTTCGTCATCGGCCGCGCTTCACCGGCAGCGGCAAGCGCGCGGCGGTGATCCGGATCGGCGTCGCCAGCCATGCGCGATCGTCCCGGCGATCGCCGAACAGCTTGCGCGCCGATACCGTACCGGCCGCCGCGATCTGCTCGACGATGAAATCGACGTACCCTGGCTCGATGCCATAGCGATCTCCGGAATCGAAAATTCGTCTGACCTGCGTCGATGCCGCGCCGTTCCACTCATTTGTCGATGCCGAACGCGCTCGACATCTGCCGTGCCCGCTTCACGTCGTCGCCATGCAGATAGATCGACGTCGTCGAGATCGACGCGTGCCGCAGGTTGTCGCGCACCGTCGTCAGCTCCGCGCCGCGCGCCAGCGCGTGCGTCGCATGCGTATGCCGCATCCAGTGCGGGCTCGCCTGGCGCAGCTTGTGCGCGAGCGCCGGGTTGTCGGCTTCGACGGCATCGGCCGTCTGCGCGAAGAAGCGCTGCATCACCTTCCACAGCCGCACGCTCGTGATCGCGGCCGCGTCGTCTTCGGCGAGGCTCGGAATCAGCGGCGTATCGGGCCGCCAGCGCGCCGGCGTGACCGGCAACCGGCGCGCGACCAGATAGCGATCGAGCGCCGTGCGCGCGAGCGGCGGCAGCGCGACGCGGGCGGCCTTGCTGCCCTTGCCGACGACCTTCAGCCACGCGTCGCCGTGCGCGTCCGTCTCGATGTCGCCGAGCGTCGCGCCGACCAGTTCGCTCGCGCGCAGCCCGGTCGCATAGCCGAAATCGAGAATGAAGCGCAGCCGTTGCGCGGCGGCCGGCGTCCAGCCCGACCGCGGCGCACCGTCGGCCGTACGCTTGCCGAATTCGAGCCCGTCGGCGATCGTGCGGACCAGCAGCCACTCGCCTTCGGTGAACGCATGCGACGTATCGAGTGCGGTCACGCCGCGCGTGTCGCGCACCTTCACGCCCGCGAACGGATTCGCGAGCAGGTAGCGCTGCTCGATCAGCCAGCGGAACAGCGCGCCGAGCACCGACAGCGTGTACGCCGCCGACCGCGCGGACAACGCACCCGAGAACGGCCGCCAGTCGGGCGCGCCGCGCGGCCGCACGGGCCCGACCCAGCGTTCGTGCGGCGTCGGGCGGCGGATGAACGCGCGATAGGCGAGCGCGTCCTCGGTCGTCAGCGACGACAGCGCGCGGCCGCGCTCGACGATCGCCCAGAGGATCAGCCGCTCGGCCTCCTTGCGGTACGCGCGCCGCGTCGCCTCCGATTCGTGCAGCGACAGCCACGCGTGCACGGCCGCGTAATCGTTGTCCGCGTCGAGCGTGCAGGTCGCGCGCGGCGCGCGGAACGTGCCGGCCGAGCCGTCGACTTCGTGCGGCAGCTTCAATTGCTCCCACGGCACGATGCTGCCGCGCGGCGTCGCGACGATCAGCGCACGCGCCCGTTCGGTCAGGTCCGGATGCGCGGCGAAGAATGCCTCGATGCGCCGCGCGCCGGCCATGCCGAGGCCCGCGATCGCGCGCCACCACTGGCGCCGGCGCGGAATCCGCACCGTCAGGTCGGCGAGCGTCGCGATGCCGTGCGCACGCAACGCAACGACCGCGCGTGCCGGCAGCCACAGGCCGACGTCGTCGCCCATCTGCGGGACCGGCGCGCGCGCATGACGCAACTGGCCGATCGCGTCGGTGGCCGCTTTCGCCTCCCGCAAACGCTCACCGTCCGGATGGCCGAGCCGTTCCGCGAGATCGGGGCGGCCGACCTGCCGCGCGACGCGCACGAGGCGGCGGCGAATCGCGCCGATCACGCCGCGCGCCGAACGCCCGTCGCCGAGCCGGTCGGGCAGATAGCGCTCGACGGCCTGGCGCACGGCCATGGCCGCGTACCACGCGCGCAGTGCAGCCAGTTCGTCGGCATCGGGAAAGCCTGCGGGCGCAGGCGTGGAATCGGGGGAAAGCTGTGCAGTGAGGCGCGGTTTCATGGGCGCCAGTTTGACAGAAGCACGGGCGGCCGGGTACGTCGCGCGCGAACCTCCAGAACGCAACGATGCGCGTGCGCGACCCCGAACCCTCCTCCGGGCATCACGCGAGCGCATCGGACCGTTCGAACCGACCTCAACCCGTGACGACAGGCGTGCGGCGCACTTCGGACAGGTAGATGAGAATCAGCGACACCCACACGATTCCGTACAAAAACATGAAGCAGGTCGTGCGCACGCGCAGCAGGTCGAGCAACATGCCGAACAGGATCGGCAGCAGGAAACCGCCGAGCCCGCCCGCGAGCCCGACGATGCCGGTGACGACGCCCATATTGTCCGCGAAATCGTCGGCGACGTACTTGAACGTCGAGGCCATCCCGAGCGCGAACACCGCACCGAGCACGAAGGTCAGCGCGACGAAGCCGGCCACCGGCATCGCGACGTTCAGCGTCGCGGTGCCGTCGATCGTGTGGATCACGAAATCGGTCGCCGGATACGACAGCAGGAACAGCGCGATCCACGCGACCCACAGCCCCCACCACGTGACCGCATGCGCGCCGAAGCGATCGGACAGCGCGCCGCCGAGCGCGCGCAGCACGGAGCCCGGCAGCGAAAAGCCGGCCGCAAACGCGGACGCCATCACCAGCGACATCCCGTATTCGCTCTTCAGGTACTGCGGGATCCACAGCGACAGCGCGGTGAAGCCGCCGAACGTGATCGAATAGTACTGGCAGAGCCGCCACACGCGCGGGTCGCGCAGCACCTTGAACGAATCGAGCATCGATCCGCCGCGCTTGCCCGCGCCCGGATCGGGCGCCGACGCGAACCAGAAGATCAGCGCCGTGACGAGCAGCGCGACCGCGTAGATGCGCGGCACGACGCGCCAGCCGTACGCGTCGAGCAGCACCGGCGTGACGAACAGGTTGACCGCCGCGCCGCACGTCCCCGCGCCGAACACGCCCATCGCAAGCCCGCGCCGCTGCGGCGGGAAAAAGCGCGCGACATACGGCGTGCCGACCGCGAACGACGCACCGACGCAGCCGAGGAACAGCCCGATCAGCAGGAACTGCCACAGCTGCGTCGCGTAGCTGACGACATAGACGGGCACCGCGCACACGACGAGCAGCACCGTCATCACGATGCGACCGCCGAAGCGGTCGGTCCAGGTGCCGAGCGGCAAACGCATCAGCGCGCCGGTCAGCACCGGCGTCGACGTGAGCATCCCGAACTCGGTGCTGTTCAGGCCGAGATCGGCGCGCAGTTGCACGCCGAGCACGCCGAACATCATCCACACGACGAAACACACCATGAACGCGAGCGTGCTCGCGGCCAGCACCGACCACGCGCGCAGCGGGACGGCCGGCGCGCTCACGACCGGCCCGGCGTTACCTTGTTGAGTTGCCATACGTCAACCTCGTTTTCATTGGACCAGCGGCCCGTTCGCACCGTCGAAGGTCACGCCTTCGACCCGTGCGCCGCCCGCGAGAATCGCCACGTACTGCCGCATCGCCTGCTGCCGTACGCGCGCGGCCAGGTGCGCGGCGATCTGATCGGCTGCTTCGTCGAACGGCACCGCATCGCCCGGCACGCGGCGCTCGATGCGCACGATGTGGAAGCCGAAGCGCGTGTTGACGAGTTTCGGCAGCACGCCGATGCTGTCGGTGTCGAACAGCGCGGCCTCGAATTCCGGCACCGTGTCGCCGCGCAGCAGTTGCCCGAGGCTACCGCCGACTTCGGCCGACGGACAGTTCGACGATGCGCGCGCGACCGTCTCGAACGTATCGGGCGCGGCCACGATGCCGGCGAGCGCCCGTTCCGCGCGCTGCCGCAGCGGCGCGAGCGGCACGCGGTCCGTCATCGCGAACAGCACGTGGCTCGCATAGACGATGTCGTTGCGGCGAAAGCGCGCCGGATGCCGCGCGTAATAGCGCTCGCACGCCTCGCGGTCGGGGTCGGGCACGTGTGTGAGTTCGCGTTCGAGCAATGCGTCGACCGCCGCGTCGTCGAGCGCCGCGCTTTCGTCGAGCAGCGCGAGCGACACCGCGCGCTGCCGCAGCAATTCGCGCACCGCGAGCGCGCGCCGCGCCGCATCGAGCGGATCGGGCGCATCGCCGTGATGCGCGGCTTCGGCCGCGATCGCGTCGTTGCCGATCGCTACGCCGTTGACCGTGAGCGGCGCCGTGACGACTTCGGAGAGAACGTCGTTCATGCAGCCTCCTCAGCGCTTGCGCACGAGCTGGTACGGGCGGATCAGGTACGCGACCGACGCGATCCCGCTCCAGACGTGCACCATCCGCGTGAACGGCGATACGAGGAAGATCGTGAAGCCGAGCAGGATGTGCAGCCGGTACGTGAGCGGCACGCCGACGAGCAGGCTCGCGATGTCCGGACGGAACGTGACGACGCCCTTCACGTAATCGGTGAGCTGTTCGAACATCACGCCGTCCATGTGGCGCGTCGACAGCACGACGGTGCCGAGCCCGAGCGCGAGCTGCACCCACAGCATCAACACGATCAGGATGTCCGACCGGCGGCTGTTGCGGCGGATGCGCGCATCACCGAGGCGCCGCCGGATCAGGATCGTGAGCCCGACGATCGCCGCGACGCCGGCCGCGCCGCCCGCCACCATCGCGACCAACTGGTGTGCGGATGCCGACAGAAACGGCGACACGAGCCAGTGCGGCGCAAGGAAGCCGCCGAAGTGCCCGAGCACGACGACCAGCACGCCCCAGTGGAACAGGTTGCTGCCGAGCCGCAGCATGCCGTGGCGCAGCAGTTGCGACGAATCGCTTTTCCACGTGTACTGCTCGCGGTCGAAGCGGATCAGGCTGCCCACCAGCAAGACGGCGAGGCAGATGTACGGGTAGATCCCGAACAGGAACTGATGCAGGTAAGCGTTCATGTGTTTCCCCAGTTGGACCGGCGCTCATGCACGGCGGGCCGGCCGCTTGTCGTGGAATCGCACCGTCTGCGCGGCCGACGCTGGCGTCGCCGCCCCGACGAAGCGCACGGCCTCGTCCGCATACGACGCGTCGAGCGCGCGGTAGTCGTCGACGCTCGGCCGCTCGGCGGCCACGTCGTCGTCGGCCGCGTCGGGCGCGTCAACCGGTGCGAGGCCGGCCATCGGCAGCAGCGCGCCGACGACGAAGCTGTAGTGGCTGTCGCGCTGCGCGAGGTGCCCTGCCAGCGCGCGCAGGATCTCGCCGGTTTCGGCGAGCAGCTTGCGGGCATCGGGCGCCGGCAGCCGCGACAGGTATTCGAGAAACACGGGCAGGTAGTCGGGCAGCTCGCCCGGGTTCAGGAACAGCCCGTGCCGCTCGTACATCTGCAGCAGGTCGACCATCGCCTGCCCGCGGTCGCGCGATTCGCCGTGCACGTGCTCGAACAGGTACAGCGACGTCGCGCGGCCACGGTCGAACAGCCCGACGTAGTTCTCCTGCAGCGTCAGCAGATCGCGCTCGCGCACGTACGCAAAAAACCGGTCGAGGCCCGCGCGCACCGCTTTCGGCAAACGCGTGCGCTCGCGCAGGTGCGCGTCGATCGAATCGAGCGCGGCGACCAGCGATTCGTCGGGATAGTCGAGCAGCGCCGCGAGCGCCGCATAGGTCGGATCGGGTGCGGTGCTCGTCATCGGGCAGCCTCGTGAATCGGAATCGTCTTGTTGCCCTTCCTCGGGCTGAACAGGCTCGTCTCGGAACGGCCGTCCGAGCAGCCGTTGCCGAACGAAAAGCCGCACGACGCGCGCAGGTCGTACGCGTTCTCCGCGTATTCGCGGTGGGTGGTCGGGATCACGAAGCGATCCTCGTAGTTCGCGATCGCCAGATAGCGATACATCTCCTCGACCTGCGCGAGCGACAGCCCGACCTGATCGAGCACGCCGCGCGCATCGATGCCGTCCACGTGGCGCGCGCGCATGAACGCGCGCATCGCCAGCAGCCGTTCGAGCGCGCGCTTCACGGGCGCCTCGTCACCGGCCGTCAGCAGATTGGCCAGATAGCGCAGCGGAATGCGCAGCGATTCGACGTCCGGCAGGTAGCCGTTCATCCCCAGGTCGCCGCTATTGGCGGCCGCGTTGATCGGCGACAGCGGCGGCACGTACCACACCATCGGCAGCGTCCGGTATTCCGGATGCAGCGGGAACGCGATCTTCCAGTCGATCGCCATCTTGTAGGTCGGCGAACGCCGCGCGGCGTCGATCCACGCGGCCGGCACGCCGTCGCGCTCGGCCTGCGCGATCACGGCCGGATCGTCCGGATCGACGAACAGCGACAGTTGCGCTTCGTACAGATCCTTCTCGTTCGCGGCACTGGCCGCCTCGCCGATCCGGTCGGCGTCGTACAGCAGCACGCCGAGGTAGCGGATGCGGCCCACGCAGGTTTCCGAGCACACGGTCGGCTGGCCGGCCTCGATGCGCGGATAGCAGAAGATGCACTTCTCGGCCTTGCCGCTCTGCCAGTTGTAGTAGATCTTCTTGTACGGGCAGCCCGACACGCACATGCGCCAGCCGCGGCACTTGTCCTGGTCGATCAGCACGATGCCGTCTTCCTCGCGCTTGTAGATCGAGCCCGACGGGCACGACGCGACGCACGCCGGGTTCAGGCAGTGCTCGCACAGGCGCGGCAGGTACATCATGAAGGTGTTCTCGAACTGCCCGTAGATGTCCTTCTGCACGTTCTCGAAGTTGATGTCCTTCGCGCGCTTCTCGAACTCGCCGCCGAGGATTTCCTCCCAGTTCGGCCCCCACTCGATCTTCTCGAGCCGCTGGCCGCTGATCACCGAACGCGGCCGCGCGACCGGCATCGCGCGCGTGTTGCCGGCTTCCTGCAGGTGCGCGTAATCGAATGTGAACGGCTCGTAGTAATCGTCTATCTCGGGCAGGTGCGGGTTCGCGAAGATCTGCGCGAGCAGCCGCCACTTGCCGCCGAGGCGCGGCTCGATCCTGCCGTCCGCGCGCCGCTGCCAGCCGCCGCGCCAGCGATCCTGGTTCTCCCAGTCCTTCGGATAGCCGATGCCCGGCTTCGTCTCGACGTTGTTGAACCACGCGTATTCCATTCCTTCGCGGCTCGTCCACACGTTCTTGCAGGTCACCGAGCAGGTATGGCAGCCGATGCACTTGTCGAGGTTCAGCACCATCGCGATCTGTGCGCGGATTTTCATGACGTTTCTCCGATGCGAACGGCCTGCGTTGTCGGGTCGCTCGCGGCGTCTTCCCCGTCGAGCCAGTCGATCCTGTTCATCCTGCGCACGATCAGGAACTCGTCGCGATTCGAGCCGACCGTGCCGTAGTAGTTGAAGCCGTACGACAGTTGCGCATAGCCGCCGATCATGTGAGTCGGCTTCAGCGCGATGCGCGTGACCGAGTTGTGAATGCCGCCGCGCGTGCCGGTGATCTCGGATCCCGGCGTGTTCACGATCTTTTCCTGCGCGTGGTACATCATCACCATCCCGGACGGAATCCGCTGGCTCACGACGGCCCGCGCGCACAACGCGCCGTTCGAGTTGTAGCACTCGATCCAGTCGTTGTCGGCCGCGCCGATCGCCTTCGCGTCGTCCTCCGACATCCATACGATCGGGCCGCCGCGCGACAGCGTCAGCATCAGCAGGTTGTCGGTGTACGTGCTGTGGATCCCCCACTTCTGATGCGGCGTCAGGAAATTCAGCACGCGCTCCGGGTTGCCGTTCGAACGCTTGCCGACCATGTGCGCGTAGCTGCCGGTGTCGATCGGCGGCTTGTATGCGCACAGCGATTCGCCGAACGCGCGCATCCACGGGTGATCCTGGTACAACTGCTGACGGCCGGTCAGCGTGCGCCACGGCACCAGCTCGTGCACGTTCACGTAGCCCGCGTTGTACGACACGTGCTCCGATTCAATCCCGCTCCACGTCGGCGACGAGATGATCTTGCGCGGCTGCGCCTGGATGTCGCGAAAGCGGATCTTCTCGTCCGCGCGCGCGGCGGCCAGGTGCGTGTGGTCGATACCGGTGATGCCGGACAGCGCGCGCCATGCCTTCACCGCCACTTCCCCGTTGGTCTCCGGCGCGAGCGCGAGAATCACCTCGGCCGCGTCGAGCGCGGTGTCGATGCGCGGGCGGCCTTGTGCAGCGCCTTGAGCGACCGTGTAGTTGAGCTCGCCGAGCAGCTTCACTTCATCCCGCGTATCCCACCCGATGCCCTTGCCCGCGTTGCCGAGCTTGTCCATCAGGGGCCCGAGCGACGTGAAGCGCGCATACGTGTTCGGGTAGTCGCGCTCGACCGCGATCACGTTCGGCATCGTGCGACCCGGCACCGGTTCGCATTCGCCGCGCTTCCAGTCCTGCACGTCGAACGGCTGCGCGAGCTCGCCCGGCGTGTCGTGCGCGATCGGCGCGAGCACGACGTCGCGCTCGACGCCGAGATGCCCGTCGCACAGCTCGGAGAAGCGCTTCGCGATCCCCTTGAAGATCTCCCAGTCGCTCTTCGATTCCCATGCAGGATCGACCGCCGCCGACAGCGGATGAATGAACGGATGCATGTCGGACGTGTTCATGTCGTCCTTCTCGTACCACGTCGCGGTCGGCAGCACGATGTCCGAATACATGCAGGTCGTCGACATCCGGAAGTCGAGCGTGACGAGCAGGTCGAGCTTGCCGCGCGGCGCGTCGTCGCGCCAATTCACTTCCTCGGGGCGCGCGCCGCCCGTCGCGCCGAGGTCCTCCCCTTGCACACCGTTGGTGGTGCCGAGCAGATGCTTCAGGAAATACTCGTGGCCCTTGCCCGACGAGCCGAGCAGGTTCGAGCGCCACACGAACAGGTTGCGCGGGAAGTTGCCGGGTGCGTCCGGGTCCTCGCACGCCATCCGCAGCGTGCCGGCCTTCAACCGTTGCGCGATGTCCGCACCGGCCCGCGACGGGTCGTCCAGGCTCGCGCCGACCTTCAGCGGATTCGCCGCGAGCTGCGGCGCGGACGGCAGCCAGCCCATCCGTTCCGCACGCACGTTGTAGTCGATCGGCGAGCCGTGGAACTGCGCCCTGTCCGCGAGCGGCGACAGCAGCGCGCCCGGGTCCATCGTGTCGTAGCGCCACTGGTCGGTGTGCGCGTAGAAGAACGAGGTCGCATTCATGTGCCGCGGCGGCCGGCTCCAGTCGAGCGCGAACGCGAGCGCGGTCCAGCCGGTCTGCGGGCGCAGTTTCTCCTGGCCGACGTAATGCGACCAGCCGCCGCCCGGCTTGCCGATGCAGCCGCACATGATCAGCATGTTGATGATCGCGCGGTACGACATGTCCATGTGGAACCAGTGGTTGATCCCCGCGCCGATGATCACCATCGACTTGCCCTGCGTCTTGTGCGCGTTCTCCGCGAACTGCCGCGCGACCGAGATCACGTCCGCGCGCTTCACGCCGGTGATTGCCTCCTGCCATGCGGGCGTGTAGGGCAGGTCGTCGTCGTAGCTCGCGGCCACGTCGCGCCCGCCCAGCCCCTGGTCGAGCCCGTAGTTCGCGACGAACAGGTCGTAGACGGTCGCGACCAGCATGTCGCCGTCGCGGTTCGCCACGCGCCGCACGCCGATCCGGCGCGACAGCTCGGATGCGTGCTGCGTCGAATTGAAGTGCGCATGCGGCTGGTTGCCGAAGTACGGGAACAGCACGTCGACCACGTCGTCGTGCGCGGTCGTGCACGACAGCCGCGGCGACAGCGCCGCGCCCTTCGACGTCTCGCCGCGCAGGTTCCACTTGCCCTTGTCGCTCGATCCGTCCTTGCCCTGCTGGCCCCAGCGGAAGCCGATCGAGCCGACCGGCACGACGAATTCACCGGTCGCGTCGTCGATCATCACGGTCTTCCACTCCGGATGCGCGGCTTCGTCGAGCGCGTCGTCGAAGTCGGACGCGCGCACGAGGCGCTCGGGCACGTAGCCGTCGCCGTGCGGCACGAGGCGCACGAGCGCCGGCATGTCGGTGTAGCGCTTGCAGTAGTCGATGAAGTAGTCGCTCTTGCGCGCTAAATGGAACTCCTTCAGGATCACGTGCCCCATCGCGAGCGCGAGCGCCGCGTCGGTGCCCTGCTTCGGATGCAGCCACAGGTCGCCGAATTTCGCGCCTTCCGAGTAGTCGGGGAACACCGACACGACCTTGGTGCCGCGATAGCGCGCCTCGACGAGGAAGTGCGCGTCGGGCGTGCGCGTCTGCGGGACATTGGAGCCCCACATCATGATGAACGTCGAGTTGTACCAGTCGGCCGATTCCGGCACGTCGGTCTGCTCGCCCCAGGTCTGCGGCGACGCGGGCGGCAGGTCGCAATACCAGTCGTAGAAGCTCAGGCACACGCCGCCGATCAGCGACAGGTAGCGCGAGCCGGCGGCGTACGACACCATCGACATCGCCGGGATCGGCGAGAAGCCGACCACGCGATCGGGGCCATGACGCTCGACCGTGTAGACGTTTGCGGCCGCAACGAGCTCGTTGACCTCGTCCCAGCTCGCGCGCACGAACCCGCCGAGCCCGCGCCGGCTCTGGTACGACCGGCGTGCTTCGTCGTCCTCGACGATCGAGCGCCACGCGTCGACGGCGCCCAGCGTGCGGCGGCGTTCACGCCACAGCTTCACGAGCGCGCTGCGCACCATCGGGTGCTTGAGACGGTTCGCGCTGTACAGATACCACGAGTACGATGCGCCGCGCGAGCAGCCGCGCGGCTCGTGGTTCGGCATGTCCGGGCGCGTGCGCGGATAGTCGGTCTGCTGGGTTTCCCACGTGACGATCCCACCTTTCACGTAGACCTTCCACGAGCACGAACCCGTGCAGTTCACACCGTGGGTCGAACGGACGATCTTGTCGTGCTGCCAGCGCATCCGGTAACCGTCTTCCCACTTGCGGTCTTCGTCTGTGACGGCGCCGTGTCCATCGGAAAAGCGTGGCCTCGTGGTGGAGAAATAACGCAATCTATCCAGGAAATGGCTCATGGGGATCTCGTTTTTCCGGTCTTTTTGCAGACCCTGATTATTTAAGGAGGTGAAATGCCGGTTGTAAAGGACGATCGGATTTCGATCATTTCGCCCTGCTCACCGTGGTCGAACCCATTGTCAGACGGATCCAAATATCACAAGTTGATACAAATCACGGAATCGTTCATCTGCCCGCAACAATGAGGGCAAAGGGAGAGCGCTCGAATCGCGCCGCCTGCTATGCTGCGCGCAACAACCGCGGCCGAACGTGCGCGACCGGCTGTTTCTGCCCGGCCAGGTCATTGCGGGGGCGCCCGTCAAGCCGGACCAGCACGACAGCGTGATCTTCGGCACGACGGACGCGGCCGGCCGCACGGCGAGGATTCGCCTGCCGAAATGGCATCCGCAAAAGAAGTGGGTGTTCAACGCGGTCGTCGGCGACGGCGACCTCGGCGAGTCGTTCCATCTGATCGACCCGGGCGGCCAAAAGGTGCACGCCGGCGTCCCGTATCTGCTAGACGTGGAGAACGGATATCTGCCGTGCGGCCATTCGGATGCGAACGGCTACCCCGACTACGCGCAGTCGCGCACGCCGAGCAACGTCGATCTTTCGACAGGATTCCGGACGATCTGCTGAACGACGTCGGCTATCGGCTCGCCGATGCGGGCGTCGCGGTCGAGCGCGGGCTCGCGATGATCGACACGCATCTCGCGCAATCGCCGGACGTGGCGTATGCGCTCGACAGCAAGGGCTGGGCGCTGTATCGCCTCGGCCGCAACGACGACGCGCTCGCATGGTTCGACCGCGCGATCGCAATCCTCGCGAAGGACGACGACGCGCGCGAAGCCCTGGCGATCGGGCTCGAGCGCAAGGGCGAAGTGCTGTGGAAGCTGGGCCACCGGGATGAAGCGCGCAACGCGTTCGCGCAGGCGGAGAAAATTCAGCCGGCGAACGACGCGCTGGCGGAAACGTTGAAGCGGTTGAACGTGCAGGCGCGCTCGGCCGGTGCGACGGCGCCCGGTACGAGCCGCACGTGACGACACGCGCGGCAAGCCGTGATCGTCGGGAAACCCCACATCACGGCTGGCGCGGATCGTCGCGGGACAGCATGTCGACGTGTGCGGATGCGTTCGCCATCGCGCGCGACGCGACGCATCACTCCTCGCCTTTCGGCCCCGGGTTCAACATCACGACGAAGCCGGCCACGCCGACGATCAACGCGAGGGCGCCGCCGCGCAGCACCGTCGCGGCATCGAGCAGCAGGCCCGTCACGACGGCCATCATTCCGGCGAGCGACATGAACACGGCGATCGCCACGACGACGATGCGGGACTGGCGGCGTATCATCGCGCGCGCCGCGTCATGCCGCGGCCGAGGCGGCCTTCACGTCGGCGTCGTCGCCGCGAATCAGCAGCACCGGGCACTTCGAGCCGCGCACGAAGCGCTCGGCGACGCTGCCGAGCAGCACGCGCCGGATGCCGCGCCGCCCGTGCGTGCCGACCACCGCGAGATCGATCCCGCGCTCCTTCACGTAGCGTTGCAGGCGTTCCGCGATGTCCTCGCCGATGCTCTCGGTCTCGACCAGTTCGGCTTCGCCCTTCGCGCCGGCCAGCGCGATGACCTGTTCGGCTTCGCGCAGCACCTTGCGCCCGTCGTCGCGGATTTCCTCGACGAGCGCATGCGGATCGAGACGGCCCGCATACGTGAACAGCACTGACTTGTCGACCACATACACGACGCTGACGTGCGCGTCGCCCGCCAGCGCCACCTTCACGGCCTCGGCAAGCGCCTGTTTCGACGAAGCGCTGCCGTCGACGGCCACCATGATTTTCTCGTACATGCGAACCTCGCTGGGGTGAACTGCCGTGCGCCCTGTCGCGCGGCCATGTCACCATCATCGGCCGACAGCGGGTTCCAGTCTTGACGACGATCAAGCCGGCAGACGTCCGGCCTGCGACCGGAGGACGCGGTCGCCCGGACAAGCGGCGAAGCGGAACCGGAAGTGCGAACCACGTCGTCGATCAGGCCGCCGATCCGCATGTCGGTCGGAGCGTCCGGGCGGATTCCGCCGGCTTCCGTGCTCGCGTTGCCGCTGTCGATCCCGACACGACCGAACAGCCATCGCGCCGAAGGCGCTATCATCAACCATGCGACTTTCGTCCGGCCCTTTTTTTCCGGCCCCACTTTCAACTCGCTCAACCGACATGACAACGACTATCGAACGCGTGGACGGCGCCGCCCAGCATCTCGTCGCCGCCCGCCATGCCGGCTCGCCCGGCCCGCTGTTGCCCGATGCACTGCGTCCCGACGACATCGAGACCGCGCTCGCGATCCAGCAGCGCGTGGCCGATTTGCTCGGCGAACCCGTCGGCGGATGGAAATGCGCGCTGCCGCCGCCCGATCGCGTGATCCTCGCGCCGATCTTCGCGTCGACGATCCGCGAAGCCGACGCACCGTACCGCGTCGTCGGCGGACCGATCGTGCGGATCGAACCGGAAATCGCATTCGTGCTCGATCGCGACCTGCCCGCGCGCGAGCACCCGTACGACGAAGGCGACGTGCGCGCGGCGATCCGCGAGGTGCGCATCGTGCTCGAGGTGCTCGGCTGCCGCTTTGCGGAGCCCGCGCGCGCGTCGAAGTTCGAGCTGCTGGCCGACGGGCAATTCAACCAGGGCCTGTGCGTCGGCCCGGTCGTGCCCGATGGGTTGAACGTGCCGCTCGCGACGCTGGCGCTGTCGTTCGAAGGCGCGCTGAACCGCACGATCGACGGCAGCCATCCGGACGGCGATCCGCTCAAGCCACTGGTGTGGCTCGTCAATTTCCTCGCGTCGCGCGGCGACGCGGTGCGCGCCGGCCAGATCGTGACGACAGGCTCGTACGGGGGCGCGATCGACGTGCCGCTCGGCGATGTGCTGACGGTCCGCTTCGGCGAGCTCGGCAGCCTGTCGGTGACGTTGACCGCGTGACGGTTCGGTCGCTTTCACGCCCCCGTCCGCCATGCCGCTGACACCGCTTCCCGCCCTGCTCGACGCCACGCTGCGCACCGTCGCGCGCCGTTACCGGCTGCCGCCGCTCGACCGCGCGTCGGCGCTGACCGACGCGACGAATCCGGCCACCGCGCTGGCGATCGTGATCGAGGAAGCGCGCAGCATGCGGGCGGACGGCCACGCGCCCGGCGCGGACTTGCGGCAGCGCTTCATCGACGCGCTCGGGCGGATGATCCGCGATGCGATGGATCCGTCGTCCGGCGATCCGTCGTTTCAGGCATCGGTGCTGCGCCACGATGCGCCGAGCGTGCGCGAATACGCGTCGTTGTCCGCGCACGCGGAGCAGGACCGGCGCGCGCTGCACTCGGCCGTCAATGCGATCGCGCACCCGGCCAAGCTCGAGCGCAGCGCCCACGCATGGCAACGCGACGGCCTCGCGCGCCTGCACGCGGCCGCGGCCGCGGCGTCGTGGGCCGAACTGCACGCGGCGCTCGCGCACCTGCTCGCGCGGCCCGAGACGGCGACCGACACGGCATTCGAGCAGGACATCGTCAGGCTCAAGGACAGCCCCGCGCTCGAACGCATGCTGCGGCTCGATGCGCTCGCCGCGGACGAGGACGTTCGTCGCTACCGCGCGTTGTGGGTCCGGCAGGGGCCGCTCGTCGGCAGCACGGTGGCCGTCGCGCAAGGCGCCGCGTCCCAGCGGCGCGGCGCGGCCGTCGAAGCGCTGGCGGCACAGGCGCTCGACGCATTGGCGCGCCGGCTCGACGCGGCGGACGAGCAGCGTACCTACCGCGTGGTCACGTCGATGCGCGTGCCGTCGTCGATCCCGGGCCGGCACGACCGCGCGAAAACCGAATGGGACGCGATCCTGCTCGAACGTGCGCGCGGCAGCGACCCGGCGCCTGCGTGGAACGTGCGCTTCCTCGTCGAGGCGAAGGCCTCCGCGGATGCCGCGACGACCGATCTGCCGCGGCTGCTGCGCGGCCTGAACCTGCTCGCGCAGGCGGATCCCGACACGGTCTATGCATTCGAGACGCACCAGGGCACGGTGCGCGTGCATGGCGCATCGCTGCACGCATTGACGACCGACGAAGCGGCGCTGCCGCGCGAAGTACTGTATTGCTGCGACGCGTCCGCGGACGCGACGCCGCGCCTGCTCGGCGCCGCGAGCCGGATGCAGTTGCTGTCCGCGCAGGCGAGCCTCGAATACGCGAGCGCGCTCGCGCGGCGGCCGGACGCCGATCCGGACGGCCTCGGCGTCATCTGGCATGCCCTGCTGACGCTGCCGCAATGGCAAGCCGTGCTGCATCAGTACCCGTCGTTGCGGCAAGTGCGCGAGCTGATGGTGGCCATCGACGATTTGCGCGCCACGCTCGACGAAATGGACGACGGAGGCATCGCCAGCAGCGTGTGCGCGTGAGGCGCGGGCACGGCGCGCGACGCTCGCGCGCGCCTGGCTCGGTTGGCGCCCCGCCGGCCGTCACGCGGCGTGAGGTACGATACGCGCCGGGGCAGCGCGCCCCCCTGAGAGACCCGGCCGTCGCGGCCCCTAACCAGCACAAGAAAAATGCGAAAAACACCGACGCTGCACCGCCACCTGTTCGCCGCGCTGGCGGCCAGCCTGCTCTGGATGCCGGCCGCCCATGCCAGCGGCGACGACGGCTGCTACGTGCCGACCACGCTCCGGCAGGCTTCATACTCGTGCGGCAACGTGCCGATGCTGACGCCCGCCAACGACACGCGCATCAACGCGATGCTGATGATGGCCGACAGCGCCAAGGTCGCGCAGGTGTTCCCGGACCCGAAGACCATCCCGGCGAAAGAGCGGATCAACCAGATCGTCGTGCCGTTCCCGATGGATTTCTCCGGATGGATCTACATCGGCCAGAAGGAGCCCGACAAGACCGGTAGCGCGGCGGACGCCGATGCGTCGTCGAACCGGTACGCGGACGGCGAAGGCAGCATCTGCCGCAGCATGAGCGCCGGCGTGGACGCGTTCAACGAAGCACTCGGCGGCGCCGGCGGCCTGCCCGCCGACGAAGCCGCCCGCCTGCGCGCGGCGCGCGCCGACATCGCGCAGAAAACCTGTGGCGCGGGCGCCGCGAGCGCCGCATGGGCGAAGCCGCCGGTCAAGTCGCCGCTCGGCCAGCAGTTCGCCGCGTACCTCGACGGCACGAACGCGTTCTATCGCGCCGACTTCCTCACCGCGACCCGCGCCTTCGCGAACGCATCGCACAGCGCGGACCCGTGGCTGAAGGAAACCGGCCTCTACATGGCCGGGCGCGCGCAGTTGAACGCCGCGCAAGCCAACGTATTCGACCACGACAGCCCGACGCCGACGCGCGCGCGCGTGACGAAGGTGTCGCTCGACGCGGCGAACACCGTGTTCCGAACCTACCTGAAGGTGTATCCGAAGGGACGCTATGCGGTGTCCGCGGCCGGGCTGTTGCGACGGGTCGCGTGGCTCGGCGGCAACGTCACGCAGCAGGCCGACCTGTACAGCCATGCACTCGCGCGCTGGTCGCCAGCGACGTCGAACGTGCCGCTGATGCAACTGGCGAACGAACTCGACAGCAAGCTGCTGTTCGGCCCGGAATTCGACGCCGGCCAGATCCAGTCGCCGACCGTGCTCGCCACCGTCGACCTGCTGCGCATGCGCGCGTCGGACAGCAGCGATGCGAGCCGCAAGCCGATGACCCTCGACGAACTGCAGGCGCAGAAGCCGCGCTTCGCGAACGCGCCCGCGCTGTACGACTACCTGCTCGCGACCTGGTACGTGCAGATCGGGCACAAGCCGGACGCCGCCCTCGATCTGCTGCCGCGGACGCCCGCCGCGCCGCTCGACTACTTCGGCCTCAGCCAGCAGGCGCTGCGCGGGTTCGCGCTGGAGGACAGCGGCCAGAACGACACGGCCCGCCAGCTATGGCGCGACCTGATCCCGCTCGCGAAATTCCGCTTCCAGCGCGAAATGCTGGAACTCGCGCTCGCGATCAACCTGGAACAGGCCGGGCTCGTCAACGACGCGTTCGCCGACGATTCGCTCGTGCAGAACGCCGCGATCCGTGCGGTGCTGCTGCAGCGCGCGGCCAATGCCGACCTGTTGCGCGCGCAGGCGCAGAATCAGGCGACGAGCGGCGCGCTGCGCGACACCGCGCTGTATACGCTGCTGTACAAGGAACTCACGCGTTCGCACTACGCGGACTTCCTCGCCGATACCGCGCTGGTGTCGGGCACGCCCGCCGATCCGTTGAAGCCGTTCATCGCCGCCGGCGCGAAAAACGACGACGGCTACACGTGCCCGTCGGCGCGCGACGTCGCCGCGACGCTGCAGCAGAATCCGGCCGATCCGAAAGGGCTGAACTGCCTCGCCGATTTCGTGCGCGTGCATCCGCCGGCGTCGGGCCTCGAAATCGATCCGGTGCCCGCGTGGGTCCGCAACGGATCGAGCGCGGCCGCCACGCGCGTGCCGCCGACACTCGGCGCGGCGCCGTCGCAGTTCGCCGGCAAGCCGTACGAGCGGATGTCGAGCTACGTGACGGTGATGGCCGATACGCAGGCGAACCCGAACGATCGCGCGTACGCGTTCTACCGTGCGATCAGGTGCTATGCACCGGCCGGCGCCAACGAATGCGGCGGCAAGGAGGTGTCGAAGAGCACGCGCAAGCGCTGGTTCGACACGCTGAAGACGGCCTATCCGGGCAGCCCGTGGGCGCAGAAGCTCCGCTACTACTGGTAGGCCGCATGAAGCGCATCGCGTGCGTCGCGCTGCTGCTGGCCGCGCGCGTCGCGCTGGCCGGCACCGTCGACGCCGCGCGGTACGACGCGTTCTGGCTGTGGGCCGGCGTGAAGCCGCAGGCGGTCGTGCGCGACGCGCGCATCGTCTACGTGCTGCAAGGACAGATCGAGGCGTCGCCGCGGGACGAGTCGCAGGTGCGCGTGATCGCACAGGGCGTTGCGCTGCCGCCCGCGCCCCACGCGCGCGTGTGGCTCGTCTATCGTGCGCATACGCTGCGCTGGACGCCGCGCGTCACGCGGATCATGCTCGCGCAGCTCGCGCGCTGGCGTGCATCGGGCCGCACGATCGCCGGCATCCAGATCGATTTCGATGCGGGCACGCGCCACCTGCAGGATTACCTCGCGTTCCTGCGCACGCTGCGCGAGACCTTGCCCGCCGATTGCCGGCTCAGCATCACGGGGCTGCTCGACTGGAGCAGCCGCATCGATACCGACCAGGTCAACGCGCTCAAGGGCATCGTCGACGAGGTGGTCGTGCAGACCTACCAGGGCCGCCGCACGATCCCCGACTATGCGGCGTACCTGCCGCGCGTCGCGCGGCTGCAACTGCCGTTTCGCATCGGCGTGATCCAGGGCGGCGACTGGGACGCGCCGCCGTATCTCGCGACGAACCCGTGGTTCCGCGGCTACGTCGTGTTCCTGCGCAACGGTTAGTGTGGCGGACGTTCGATGGGCGTCGGATCGCCGGTTTTCAATCGCGGCGCCGCCCGCCGCGGCGGGCCGGCGCCGCCACCGTCATGCCCGCACGAACGCCAGCAGATCGGCGTTCAGCACGTCCGCATTGACCGTCAGCATGCCGTGCGAATAGCCCGGGTACGTCTTCAGCGTGCCGTTCTTCAGCAGCTTGATCGACTTCAGCGCGGCATCCGCGATCGGCACGATCTGATCGTCCTCGCCGTGCAGCACGAGCGTCGGGACGGAGATCGACTTCAGGTCGTCGGTCTGGTCCGTTTCCGAAAACGCCTTGATGCCGTCGTAATGCGCCTTCGCGCCGCCTTCCATCCCCTGCCGCCACCAGTTGCGGATCACGCCCTGGTGCACGGTCGCGCCTTCGCGATTGAACCCGTAGAACGGACCGCTCGCCACGTCGAGGAAGAACTGCGCGCGATTGTCGGCGAGCGCTTTCCGGAAGCCGTCGAACACCTCCAGCGGCAGGCCTTCGGGGTTCGATTCGGTTTTTAGCATCAGCGGCGGCACCGCGCTGACCAGCACGGCCTTCGCGACGCGGCCGGCCGGCTCGCCGTGCTTCGCGACGTAGCGCGCCACTTCGCCGCCGCCCGTCGAATGGCCGACATGCACCGCATTGCGCAGGTCGAGCGCCTCGACGACCGCGAACGCGTCCGCCGCGTAATGGTCCATGTCGTGGCCGTCCCAGACCTGCGCCGAGCGGCCGTGCCCGCGGCGGTCGTGCGCGATCACGCGATAGCCGTGCTGGACGAAGAACAGCAGTTGCGCATCCCAGTCGTCGCTGGACAGCGGCCAGCCGTGGTGGAACATGATGGGCTGCGCGTCTTTCGGGCCCCAATCCTTGTAGAAAATCTCGACGTTGTCCTTCGTGGTGACGTACGGCATCGCGGTACTCCTGTGAGGTGGATGAACGTGGCGAACGGGCCGCTGCCATTATCGGCTTTATTGTGAAACCACGACGCCATCGTGCAATGCGATGGCCGATCCTCCACCGGCAGGAAACGGACGAGGCGGCGCGCGTCAGCCGTCCGTCGACACCGTCAGCGCCTCCCACGCGCGGATTTCGTCGTCCAGCGCCGCCAGCTTGCTCCGCACGAGCCGCAGCGCGTCGCTGCCGAGCAGCAGATGCGCGGGCGGATGGTCCGCCGCGATGACGGCGAGCATCGCCCGCGCGGCCTTCGCGGGGTCGCCCGGCTGCTTGCCGCTTTTTTCCTCGCGTGCGCGGCGGATCGGGTCGAACAGCGCGTCGTAGTCGGCGATCGAGCGCGGCGTGCGCGCCATCGAGCGGCCGGCCCAGTCGGTGCGGAACGAACCCGGCGCGACGGCCGTCACCGCGATGCCGAACGGCTCGAGTTCCTTGCCGAGGGTCTCGGAAATGCCCTCCAGCGCGAACTTGCTGCCGCAGTAATACGCGATGCCCGGCATCGTGATGTGCCCGCCCATCGACGTGATGTTCAGGATGCGTCCGCGCCGGCGTTCGCGCATGAACGGCACGACGGCCTTCATCATCGCGACCGCGCCGAACACGTTCACGTCGAACTGCCGGCGCATCTCGTCGAGCGGCGACTCCTCCATGATCCCTTCGTGCCCGTAACCCGCGTTGTTCACCAGCACGTCGACGGGCCCGACGTTCGCCTCGATGTCCGCGACGACGCCGTCGATCCGCTCGAAATCGGTCACGTCGAGCACGCGTGCGACGGCCGCCTGCGCGGACAGCGCCTCGAAGTCGCGCGCCGCCTGCGCGCTGCGCACCGTGCCGACCACCGTGTGGCCGGCGGCCAGCGCTTCGTGGGCCAGCGCGCGGCCGAAACCGCTGCTGACGCCGGTAATGAGCATGATGTTGCCGGATGCCATGTGAGCTTCTCCCGAATGTCGATTCAAGCGTGCATACTAGTGTGACGAACGACGCCGAATAAGCCCGATTCCGCTGATTTTCTTGCACAAAACTATGAGCACCGTGCCCGTCTCCGCCCGATCTCCAGCGCTGTCGCCGCGCGACCGGAAGCGCCTGGTGGCGCTGCTGCGCGCGCTGGCGCCGAACGAGGGCTACAACCTGACCGCGCTGCCGAGCGTGCGCATCCTGCGCTCGAACCGCGCGCTGTCGCGCACGCCGGTGCTGTACGACCCGGGCATCGTGATCGTGTGCCAGGGGTCGAAGCGCGGCTACTTCGGCGGCGAGTGCTATCTGTACGACGAACACCATTACCTGGCCGTCTCCGTGCCGGTCCCGTTCAGCATGGAAACCGACGCGACGCCGGAGCGCCCGCTGCTCGCGCTGTACCTGCACCTCGATTTCACGCTGGCCGCCGAACTCGCCGCGCAGATCGACCGCGTGGGCGTCGCGGAAACGGTGCAGGCGCCGAAGAGCATGATGTCGACGCCGATGGACGAAGCGATGCACGCGTCGGTGCTGCGTTTCGTCGACGCGATGCAGCGGCCGCTCGACGCCGCCGTGCTCGGCCCGGCGCTGCTGCGCGAGCTGTATTTCCGCGTGCTGACCGGCGCGCAGGGCCATGCGATGCGCAGCGCGCTGGCGATGCGCGGGCAATACGGCCGGATCGGGCGATCGCTGCGCATGATCCACGCCGATTACGCGCGGCCGCTCGACGTGTCGCAACTGGCCGACGAAGCCGGCATGAGCGTGCCGAGCTTTCACAGTCACTTCAAGGCGATCACGCAGGTGTCGCCGATGCAGTACCTGAAATCGACGCGGCTGCATCAGGCGCGGCTGTTGATGGTGCGCCAGGACCTGACGGCGGAGGCGGCCGGCTATGCGGTCGGCTATACGAGCCCGTCGCAGTTCAGCCGGGAATTCAAGCGCCTGTTCGGCTTGACGCCGGCGAAGGAAGCGCGGCGCATGCGCGCGAGCTTCGCGATTCCGGAGGCGTTCGACGATGCGGTGTTCGTGTCGTCGCATTGACGTCGTTGACGTGCGCCGCCCCCCCGCCGCGACGCGCGCGTTCATCGCGCCGCATCGAGCGCGCGGCCGGGCGGCGACTTCAGGATGAACGCGGTCACGCCCCGGATGCCCTGCGGCGCCAGCGCGAGACTTCGGCTCTCGGGCCGGCCGCTGGCCGTCGCGGTCGCGGACAATACCGAGGCAGTGATGGCGGAATTCGGCGACCCGTCGCCCGACCACGCGACGCTGACGACCCATCCGGTCATCGCGCTGCTCGCGGTCGAGTCCATCAAGGCCGACGTGAGCGGCCGCGTCTTGATCGACGCGATGAGTCCGGCAGAATACCGGAAAGTGCTGAAGCATCCCGACATGCAGGCGATGCTCGCACCGCTCGACAAACAGGGCTGACCCACACGAGATACCGATGACCCAGTACACCTTCCGCCTGCTGAACGTCTTCGCCGAATCGACGTTCGGCGGCAACCCGCTGTGCGTGTTCGACGATGCGCGCGGCATGGACGACGCGACCATGCAGGCGCTGGCCGTGCAGTTCAATCTGTCGGAGACGACCTTCGTGCTGCCGTCCGAGCGCGCGCATGCACGCGTGCGCATCTTCACGCCCGGCTACGAGATGGCTTTCGCGGGCCATCCGACGCTCGGCACCGCGCACGTCGTGCGGGACCTGCTCGAGGCAGGCGATGCGCTGTCGCTCGAATTCAAGGCCGGCGTCGTCGACGTCGCCGCGCGCGGCGACGTGTGGACCTTCATCGCGCCGCACGCCGGCATGCCGAACACGGCGCCGTGCGCGTTGCCGAATGCGCAGGTCGCGGCGCTGCTCGGAATCGCGGAAAGCGACCTGCTCGCGCCGCCGCTGTGGGTCGACACCGGTGCCGACCAGTTGCTGGTCGCGCTCAAGGACCCGGCCGCCGTGCGGCGCGCGCAGCCCGATAGCGCGCACCTCGACGTCTGGCCGCGAAGCAGCCTCGGCCGCAAGACCGCCTATGTGTTCGCGTTCGATGCCGCGCGCCCGGGGACGGTCGTGTCCCGCTACTTCTTCGTGAAGCAAGGCGGCGGCGTGTCGGAAGACCCAGGCACCGGATCGGCCTGCGCGAATCTGGGCGGCTGGCTGCTCGCCGCCGGACACGATCTGCCGGCCGCGTTTCGGGTCGAGCAAGGCGAAGCCGTCGGCCGGCCCTGCCTGCTGCGCTTGTCGGTCGATGCCGCGGGCGAAATCGGCGTCGGCGGGCGCGTGATCGAAATCGGGCGCGGCGTGATCAACGTGTGACCGACGCACGCCCGCCGATGCCGACGCCGACGCTCATCGCGCGCCTACCCGCCACACCGTCACTTCGTGCAGCGTCTCGCCCGGCTTGAGCGCCGTCGACGGGAAGGCCGGATGATTCGGCGAATCGGGAAAATGCTCGGCCTCCAGCGCGAACGCATCGGTTTGCCGGTAGGCCGTCCCGCCCTTGCCCGCGACACTGCCGTTCAACCCGTTGGCCGTATAGAACTGCAGCCCCGGCTGCGTCGTGTACAGCTCGAGGAACCGCCCGGACGCCGGGTCGTAAGCACGCGCGGCAAACGCCGGCGCCGTCTGGCCGCCCTGGTCGAGCACCCAGTTCTGGTCGTAGCCATGCGCGATCGCAAGCTGCGGATACGCATCGCGCAAATGCGCGCCGATCGGCGTCAACTGGCGCAGATCCATCGGCGTGCCCGCGACGCTCGCCAGTTGCCCGGTCGGAATCGACGTGCCGTCGGTCGGCGTGAAACGCGATGCGGCGATCTCGATCAGTTGCCGCTCGACGCTACCGGCTGCCTGCCCCGCCAGATTGAAGTAGCTGTGGTTGGTCAGGTTGACGACCGTGTCCCGGTCGGTCGTCGCGCGGTAGTCGATGCGGATCTCGTCGTCGCGGGTCAGCGTGTAGGTGACGTCCGTCGTCAGCGTGCCGGGGAAGCCGTTCTCGCCGTCGGGGCTCACGTAGCGCAGCGTGACGCTCGAACCGGCCGCGTCGCTGTGCGTACCGGTGACCTTCCACACCTTCGCGTCGAAACTGTCCGGGCCGCCGTGCAGCGTGTTCGGCCCGTCGTTGACCGGCAGCGTCCACGTCTTGCCGCCGAGCGTGAAACGCCCGCCCGCGATGCGGTTCGCATACCGGCCGATCAGCGCGCCAAAATGGATGTTGCCGTTGTGCGCTTCGTAGTCGCGCAGCGAATCGAAGCCGAGCACGATGTCGGCAACGTGGCCGGTGCGGTCGGGCACGTCGAGCGCGGTCACGATGCCGCCGTACGTGATGACTTTCAGCGTCACGCCGTGCCGGTTCGCGAGCGTGTACTGGCTCACCGCCTGCCCGCTCGCGGTCGTCCCGTAATCGGCGCGGCTGATCGACACGTCGGGCGCCGCCGATGCGGCGGCTGCATGCAGCGCGAACGTTGCGAACACACCTATCGCGAGCATCGGTTGTCGCGGCCAGCGTCGTTTCATGAAAATCTCCAAGGTGGTGCGGCCCGTGCAGGCGCGCAAGTTGCATGCCCGCACGGCGCCACGTTTGCCATGCTGCGCGCATCGTCCGCCCGAGCGATCGCCGTCATGAACGCCGTCTCCGCCGATATCGCACGCACGCTGCGCGCCGCCCGCGATGCCTGCTTCGGCGCGGCGGCCGTGTGGCCGCTCGTCGAGCGCGCATACGGCGAGCTGCGGCGCTTCGATCACACGCTCGCGCATCTGGCGGAATTGTTCGCGCACCTCGCGCCGTATCGTACGGAACCGCCGTGGCCGGCCATCGAGCTCGCGGCTTGGGCCCATGATGTCGTCTACGCGACGACGCTGCAGGACGACGCGGACAACGAAGCGCGCAGCGCTCGTGCGGGTCGCGAACACGCACTGTACCGCGTCATGGTTGCACGCGCACGCATCGCATCCGTCCATGGGCCGCGATCTCGTGCTGGCCACGCAGTTGCACCGGCTGCCCGAAACATACGCCGCCGATCCGCCATGGCAGCGCGCGGGGCGGACCGGCGCACCCCGCCTTCGCATCGTGACGATCACGATCACGTATGGTCCGCGCGCCACCGGCGAGGCGTGACACCGGTCAAGCGCGTGAAGGTTCGCGAGAAATGGCTCTGATCGGCGAAGCCGCACGCGGCGGCGATCAGGCTCAACGGCACGTCCGGGTTGCGCATCCATTCCTTCGCCCGTTCGACGCGCTGCACGATGAGCCAGCGATGCGGCGGCAGCCCGGTCGTCCGATGAAACGCCTTGACGAAATGACTGCGAGACAGCCCGCACGCGCTCGCCACGTCGGCCAGCCCGATGTTGCCGTCGAGATGCGCGAGCAGCAGTTCTTTCGCACGGCGCGCCTGCGACGGCGTGAGCTTGCCGTCCGACTTTTCCCGCCGTTCGCCGATGCCGCCGTACCGGCACGCGACGTGCGCCTGAAACGCCAGCCCCACGTGATCGATGAAGATCTGCGACGCCTCGCCAGGCCGGGCCAGCGCGGGCAGCAGCGCGCGTCCGAGCGCATGGATGACCGAATCGTGGGTGCTCAGATGCGGCGGCAGATAAAGCTGCGGCCGCCGCCGGCCGCCGAGGTCGTCGACCGTTTCCTCGAGCATGGGGCGCGGCAGGTGGAAATGCAGGCAATCGAACGCGCCCTTCAGGTCGGCCACCCAGCGACGGTCGAGATCGTAGATCGACACGGTTCCCGCGTCGTACGGAACGAACGGCGCGGGGCGGCCATCGAGCCACAGATCCTGTTCGCCGAACGCATGCAACTGCAAGACGATCAGATCCGTATTCTCCAGTTCATAGGGCGCGGTCAGCCCCATGTTCCGGCGCAAGGTCTTGAGTCGGACGATACCGATTTGCCCCTTCGGCAACGCCTGCGTGACGATGGTCTGCCTGACGTCGGCCGGGATGAAATCGGAGGATGCGGTGTCCGGCTGAGCGGTGGTCATGGGACGATGCGAAGAGACGAATGACAGGAGTGGCCACTCTAGCAAATCACGGTGACGCGCGCCGCTCGCGCCGCGGCGGCACTGGTATGATGCGCCAGCCACCCCCTACCGGAATTTGCGATGAAGCTGTCATTCGAAGCGCTCGAAGCCCTGGACGCGATCGACCGCACCGGAACCTTTGCCGAAGCCGCGGAACTGCTGCATCGCGTGCCGTCCGCGCTGACCTACCTCGTGCAGAAACTTGAAAGCGATCTCGGCGTGGCGCTGTTCGACCGCAGCGGCCGGCGCGCGAAGCTCACGCATGCGGGACGCATCGTCGTCGAGGAAGGCCGCCGCCTGCTGCGCGCGGCCGAGCAACTCGAGCTGAAGGCGCTGCGTGCGCAACAGGGCTGGGAAACGGAAGTGCGCGTCTGTATCGACGAAATTCTGCCGTTCGGCGCGCTGTGGCCGTACGTCCACCGCTTCTACGCGCTCGGAATGGACACGCGGCTGCGCCTGTCGACCGAAGTGCTCGGCGGCGCGTGGGATGCGCTGATTTCGCGGCGGGCCGATCTCGTCGTCGGCGCGGCGGGCGAACCGCCGGAATTGCCGGGCATCGTCGCGCGGCCGATCGGCTCGCTCAGGCACGTGTTCGCGGTCGCGCCGTCCCATCCGCTCGCGGCGTTGCCCGAACCGCTCGCGATGGCGTCGGTCGTCCAGTATCGCGGCGCGGTGATCAGCGATACGTCGCGCGAATTGCAGCCGCAGTCCGTCGCGATCGATGCGGGCCAGCCTTACCTCGCGGTACCGACGCTGGCCGCGAAACTGGAAGCGCAATGCGAAGGGCTCGCGGTCGGCACGCTGCCGGAATGCATCGCGGCGCGCGCGATCGCCGACGGCAAGCTCGTCGCGCGCCAGGTGACGGGCATGCGCGACACCACGCACTGCTATCTCGCGTGGCGCGGCGACGAGGCGGGCCGCGCGCTGCACTGGTGGGTCGAGCAACTCGACCAGCCGGATCTCGTCGAGCGTTTCACGACACCCGACTGACGCACCCGTTCCCCGCCCGCCGGCACGCCGGGGCCGCACGCGCTGCCGCCCGGCCGCCCGCCGATGACTGACGGCCCGGCATCGCACGCGTCACGCAGCGCCCCGGCACGGCGCCACGCGCCGCGACGGCAAGCGCACGTCCATCCCGTCCCGCCGGCGACCCTCGCCATCCGCGCCGCGCGTCAGCCGAGCGAATCGTGCAGCCGCTTCATTTCCTTCTCGAGCCATCCGATCAGGCTGAACCCCGCGTGCGCCTGCTCGACCGGCGGAATCATCATCCTTTCCTCGGTCGCGACATGTTCGGTGAGCGACTCGCACATCAGCCTGCCGAGCGCCGGCTTCCTGCCGATCAGCGCCGCCAGATCCTCGCTGCGAAGCTGATGCACGGTCATCGCGGTCACCGCGTGGACGGTCGCATGAAGCCGCGTGCCGGCGAGCACGACCGACTGCCCGATCGCATCGCCGGGCGCCATCCGACGGACTTCGACGTCGCCCGCCGCGCCCGGCACGAACACCGCCGCGACACCCGATTCGACGATCGTCAGCACGCGCGACTCGGCATTCGACGCATAGATCACGTCGCCCTTGCCGAACGAACGCGATACCAGCGCATCGGCCAGCACGGCCAGATCGTCGTCGTCGACGCATGCGAACAATTCGACCGCCCGCAACAGCAGCAGCCGGCGCGATACCGGATGCGCTTGCGATGTCGATGGCGACGCACACGCCGGCGCGGCGCCCGCGAGCGGCCGCCACGCGACGCCCGCCGCGGCCAGGTGCCGATGCGCGAGATCGTAGAGCGCGTTGCGCACGGTGGTTTTCTTCTGCAGTGCGTCGACGTAACAGACGAGTTCGTACTGGATCGCGTTCGCGCGGAACGCCTTCACGACGGCGATCGGCGCGGGGCGCGCGAGCACGTCGAGCGAACTCGCCGCGGCCCGCTCCAGTGCGCCGACGGCGACGGCCGGCCGCACCGCGGGATCGAGGTCGAGCGCGAGCGTGACGCCGTGCAGGCCGGCCGGCTCGCTGAGGTTCACGATCGTGGCGCGCGCCGCCGCGCTGTTCGGCACGACGACCAGGTTGCCGAGGCTGTCGATCAGCTTCGTCGCGCGCCAGTTGCTCTCGACGATCCGCCCTTCGAGCTCGCCGATCGACACCGTATCGTCGAGCCGGAACGGTTGCGTGGTATTCAGCACGAGCCCGGAGAACACGTCGTTCAGCGTGTTCTGGAGCGCGAGACCGAGTATCACCGCGACGGCGCCGGAGGTCGCGACGAGGCCGCTCAACGGCAGGCCGAGCACGTAGCCCAGCGCGGCCACCGCGGCCGCGCCGAACACGATGCCCGCGGCGATGTCGTGAAAGAGCCGCTGGCTGTGCCATGCACGCGGCAGCAGCAGATGATTGAGCAGCAGGCTGAACACGATCGCGCACTGGAGCCACCATGCGATGCAGATCGCCTGGACCGCGATCCGGTCGAGCCCGCCGATTGATGCGGGCACCGCGAGCGGGCTCACGCCGGTCGCGAACAGCACGGCGCTCAGCGCGGCGAACGCCGCACAGCGCCGGATCGCGCGCGTCACGGGGCCCGCGCGCCCGAACAGCCGCCACGCGGCGAGATCGGCCAGCACGATCGGCGCGCCGTAGATCGCCGTATCGGAGAAATTCAACATGTCGGATCGCCAGCGCGGCGCGCGAAAGGGTCAAGGCGGCAAGACGAACGTCGCCGCGGGAACGGAATCATCGGACGCATCGCGTGCCGACCGCCGTCGCGCCGGTCGCGGCTAGTCCCGCCGGCGCGCGACGCCCGGCAACGGCAACACGTAGCGGCCGGCGCCGGCGATCGCGATCGTGCCGAACAGGATCAGCAGCATCCATGCGAACTGCGCATCGCGCAGCGGCCAGTCCGGGTGCACGAACACCAGCGCGACGAGCGTGACGATCATCACCGGCAGCGCCGCGAGCCTCGGGTACAGGCCGACGATCATGAAGATCGGGCACACGACCTCCGCGAAGATCGCGAACACGATCGACAGCGTGCGGCCGAGATGGAACGGATCCTCGATGGCGGCGGCTTCGGCCGTGTAATGCAGGATCTTCGGCAGGCCGTGAACCACGAGCAGCAGCACGCTGGCGGATACACGCAGGAACAGCAGGCCGAGATCGGTCGCGTGGCTGGAAAGGTCGGAGTGGGCAGGATTCATACGGCGTTTCGTCGATTGAGCGGGATGCACGGCGGCGTGCGCCGCGTGGCATGCCGCGCGGGCATGCCGTGGCGGCGCGCGCCGACGGCATGCCGGCGCCCGCCGTCCAGGCAATCTACGCGTGCCGCCTGCCGCTGTCCTGTATCCGGGCTGAATCGTTCTGAAACAGGCGAGCGGCGCGCGAACCCGGCGTCACGACTCGCGCGACGGCAACTCGGCCTCGGCCGCATCGAATCCGAGCGCGTGCACTTCCGACCACGCATCATGCGCAGCCTGCGTCGACTCCGCCGTATGCGCGAGCGCAGCCGCATACGCGGCCAGCAAGCGCACGCGCGCATCGTCGGACACCAGGGCGGCATCCGCGTCGCGCATCGCATCGAGCGCGACGCGCGCGCGCTCCCGACATTCGTCGACGAGCGACAGATCGAACAGGCAAGGCACCGCGACGGCCGCGAGCGCGATGCCGAGCGCCGCGTCGCCGCGCGCCGAAAATGCCCAGTCGAGCGCGGCACGCAGATTGCCGAGTTCGCACCGGACCGCGTCGAGCCGGGTCGTGCCGCCCGGCTCGCCGCCCGGCTGCTCGCCGCCGTGGGTCGCGCTCCGGAACAGCGCGAGGAAGTAGGCCGCATGCGCGCGGGCGGCAGCCTCGCCCTCGCCGTGACTGTCGAGCTGCTGTTGCGCGTAGGCCCGCGTGGTCGTCAGCAGCCGGTAGCGCGGCGCGCCGTGCGCGGTCTCGAGGATCAGCAGCGACTTGGACACGAGGCCGGCGATCGTATCGAGCAGGTCGGCGCCGGCCAGCCCGTTGGCGCCGACGACCTCGCGCACGGCCTCGATCGCGAAGCTGTCGCGGAACACGCCGAGCCATCGCAGCAGCAGGCGCTCGGACTCCCCGAGCAACCGGTAGCTCCAGTCGTACATCGCCTGCAGCGTCTGATGGCGCGGCAACGCGGTGCGGAAACCGCCGGTCAGCAGCCGGAAGTGATCGTCGAGATGGGCGGCCAGCACGTCGATGCCGAGCACGGCGGCGCGTGCCGCGGCCAGCTCGATCGCGAGCGGCAGGCCGTCGAGGCGGCGGCAGACCGACGCCATCAACGACAGGCTGCGCGCATCGAGCGGAAAGCGCGGATCGGCCGCACGTGCGCGCGCCGCGAACAACTGCACCGCGCTCGCGCTCATCGCCTCGTGATCGCCGGCGTCTTCGCCCGGTATGTCGAGCGGCGGCACCGGGCACACGCGCTCGCCGTGGATGCGCAGCGATTCCCGGCTCGTCGCGAGGACGCACAGCCCGTCGTCCGCATCGGTGAGCGCGCTCGCGATCCGCGCGGCGGCATCGAGCAGGTGCTCGCAGTTGTCGAGCACGAGCAGCATCCGGCGCCGCGCGACGCTGGCGAGCACCGCTTCGAGCGTCAGCGAGCCGGTCGGCTGCGTGATGCCGAACGCGCCGGCGAGCGCGTCCGGCACGAAGCGCGGACACGCGACGGTGGCGAGCGAAACGAATACGGTGCCTTCCGGAAATCGCGCGTCGGCGCGCGCCGCCGCTTCGATCGCGACGCGCGTCTTGCCGATGCCGCCCGCGCCGACGAGCGTCACGATGCGCGCCGTGCGCAGTGCGTCCAGCACGTCGGCGACCGTCTGTTCGCGGCCGAACAACGCGCCCGGCGCGGCGGACGGCCGCCACGTGGCCGGGCGCACGGGCGCGGCGCCCGCGTCCTGCCCGGAAACCAGCCGATAGCCGCGACCGGGTACCGTCACGATCAGGTTCCGGTCGCCGGCCAGCGCCTTGCGCAGCGATGCGATGTGCACCTGCAGGTTGTTTTCCTCCACCACGGTGTGCGGCCACACGCGCTGCATGATTTCATCTTTCGATACCAGCGCACCGTTCGCCCGAATCAACAGTTCGAGAATTTCGAATGCGCGGCTGCCGATGCGCAGCAGCTTGCCGTTCGAACGAATTTCACGTCTGTCGAGAAAAACGTGAAGTGTTCCAATCCGGATCATGGGAATTTCTTGAGGGTGACATTCAACGGCGCCCGGCTGAAATCGGGTGCCGGTTCGCCATCAATGCTACGGTATTTGCATGATCGAATGATTCAAATTATCAGAATGGACGGCTCGAATTTTTTGAAATGACGAAATGCCGCGGCGGGCGCGGCGCCCGACACGTCCGCATGCACCGGCATGCGGCACGACGATGCCCGTTTCATGTGCAAATCATGGATGCGCCCATGAACGCGATTTCGATATATCAGACGAAATTGCCGAGCGCGGAAATGCCGCGCATTTTCCTTTTCGATTCGCCCGGCCGATTCCCGATTCATTTTCCGCTCGATCCGTTGCACCGGCCGAATATCCGCGGGATTATCGGCATCCGCCTCGAATCGATTCGCCGCGCGGCGCCGCGGCGCGCGCTCAGGACCGCGCGAACGCCAGCAGCTCGTCGTTCAGCCGCGTCGCGTGCGTCAGGTAAAGCGCATGCGGACCGCCTTCATAGACGCTCAGCGTCGCATGCGGGACAAGCTTCGCCGTCGCGGCGCCGGTCAGCGCGAGCGGAACCGTCTGGTCGTCGTCGCCGTGAATCACGCGCGTCGGCACGTCGAATCGTTGCAGGTCGGCCCGAAAATCGGTCTCGGAAAACGCGCGAACGCAATCGAGCGTGCCCTTCAGCCCGGCCTGCCACGCCATGAACGACGTCCAGTCGAGCGCGGCGCGCGAAACCGTCGAACCGTCGCGGTTCGACCCGGTAAAGAGGGGCCAGAAGCTGTCGAAAAAGGCGGCGCGATCGGCCGCGATGCCCGCGCGAATGCCGTCGAAGAGCGCGACGTCCACGCCTTCCGGATGATCGTCGCGGCGCGCGATGAGCGGCGTCACCGAGCCGATCAGCACCGCCTTCGACACGCGCTTCGTGCCATGCCGGCCGATGTAGCGGGCCACCTCGCCGCCGCCCATCGAAAAGCCGACGAGCGTCACGTCATGCAGGTCGAGCGTGTCGAGCAGCGTCGCGAGATCGTCGGCCAGCGTATCGTAGTCGTAACCGCCCCACGGCTGGCCGGAGCGGCCGAAGCCGCGCCGGTCGTATGCGACGCAGCGCAGGCCGTGCGACGCGAGATGGTGCATCTGCACGTCCCACATGTCGGCATTCAGCGGCCAGCCGTGAATGAACACGACGGGGCGGCCGCTGCCCCAGTCCTTGTAGTGAATCGACACGCCGTCGCGGGTGGTGAACGTGCTCATGAGGGTTCCTTCCGAATAGGGAAGCCGCGCCCGCGGATGTGGGCGCGGCCGAAGCGTGCGGCGCGGCGCGTCATGCGCGGGACTGCCGGGCGGCGAACTGCTCGAGCGCCGCCGCGAGAATCATCTCGCGGCAGTTCGCGGGGCGTCTCTCGCCGCGCCATTGGGGTTTGTAGATCACGTCGCCCACCCGGATCGGTTGCCCGGTGAGCGCGCAGCGCGCCAGCCTGCGCGCCTTCGCGCAGATCCAGCGTTGCTCGTCGTAGCGGCAGCGCGTCGGATCGCTCCACGACACCAGCATCGACGAATCGGTCTGCCGCTCGACGGCGACGATCGCGCTGCGGCGGCGCACGTCGCCGCTCGATGGCGTCGGCGCGTCGTCCCGATGCGGGCGACAGGAGCCGTCCGCCGTCCGCTCGCGCGGCATCATCCGGAGGCTCGCGGCGGGCGACGGCCTGAGCGACGTGATCATGTGCTCCCAACGATTGAAGGCGTCCATGGCGGCTTATCCAGGCAAGTGACGGGCGGTGCGGGCGTGGCGGGCCCGCTCGCGTCGCGGCAAACGCACGGCGGGTGACCCGATGCTGACGATAGTCGCCATGCGCTGAAGAGTCCCGGTCGCGCGCTTAATTTTTCTGCAGTGCGGCAATGCCGCTCGCGGCGCCGCGGCGTTCAAGAAAATTCAGCCGGATTTCAGTACGGCGCGCACCGCGCCGGGATACGCTCCTGACGGCATCCGATCGTCCGCGCGCACCAGCCGACGCGACGGCGCACGCCGGACGGCCGCCGGGCGGGATGGCCGCGGCCGGCCGCCACCGATCCACCATCCCGCGCGGCCTCGCCGCCGCACACCTCAGGAGTCCAGATGCATCCCGAACAGACCGACGCCGTTTCGTCGGCTCGCCGCCGCGACATGCTGCTCGCCGGCGCGACCGCCGTCGCGGCCGCCGCGCTGCCCGCGATGGCGGCCGCGGCCGGCACGCCCTCCCGCCACCCCTCTTCCGCGCATTCAGGAGCGCACACGATGAACACGATCACCACGAAGGACGGCACGCAGATCTACTTCAAGGACTGGGGCAGCGGCCGCCCGGTCGTGTTCTCGCACGGCTGGCCGCTGTGCGCGGACGCGTGGGACGCGCAGATGCTGTTTCTCGTGCAGCACGGCTATCGCGTGATCGCGCACGACCGCCGCGGCCACGGCCGTTCGAGCCAGCCGTCGAACGGCAACGACATGAACACGTACGCGGACGATCTCGCCGCGCTGCTCGACGCGCTCGACGTGCGCGAAGCGACGCTCGTCGGCCACTCCACCGGCGGCGGCGAAGTCGCGCGCTACATCGGCCGCCATGGCACGAAACGCGTGTCGAAGGCGGTGCTGATCGGCGCGGTGCCGCCGCAGATGGTGAAATCGGCGACCAATCCGGGCGGCCTGCCGATGGAGGTATTCGACGGCATCCGCAAGAACGTCGCGGAAAACCGTTCGCAGTTCTACAAGGATCTGGCCGTGCCGTTCTTCGGTTTCAATCGCCCGAACGCGAAGGTGTCGCAGGGGACGATCGACGCATTCTGGTCGCAGGGGATGATGGGCGGCATCCATGGCCAGTACCTGTGCGTGAAGGAGTTTTCCGAAGTCGACTACACGGAGGACCTGAAGAAGATCGACGTGCCGACGCTCGTGCTGCACGGCGACGACGACCAGATCGTGCCGATCGACGATTCGGCCCGGCTGTCGTCGAAGATCGTGAAGCACGCGGTGCTGAAGGTGATCGAAGGCGGCTCGCACGGGATGTGCGTGGTGAGCGCCGACCGCATCAACGCCGAGTTGCTGGCGTTCCTGCAGGCGTAAGCCTGCCGTCCGTCACGGCGGCGCGCATGCCGCCGCGACGGACGCCGCAGGTGCCGTTCAGGACTTTTCAGGACATTTCAGCCCGCGCGGCGCCGCATTCACGGCGCCCGCACCGGGCGCAACAGGATGCCGAGCAGTGCGCCGGCGAGCGCGAACGCCATCGCCACGCGAAAGTTGTCGGCCAGCGCGAGCGTCGTGGCCTGCACGCGCACCGCACGATCGACGAGCGCATAGGCCGCCTCGTTGCCCGTCGCGAACGTGGCGCCGTGCGCCACCAGCGACGCCGCGCCGGCCCGTAGCCGCTCGAGCGTTTCCGGATCCGACAGCGACACATGCAGACCGACGAGATTCGAATGGGTAGCCTCCCTGATCCGCTGAATCACCGCGATCGACGTCGTGCCGAGCTGCCCGCTCAGCAGGCGCGTCGTCTGCACGACCGCGCCGAACGTCAGCGCATGCTCGGCCGTCACGTGCCTGCCGAAGAAGACGATGACCGACGTGAGCGCCATCGTCTGGCCGAGCGCCTGCAGCAATTGCGACGGAATGAAGTCGGGTTCGGCCCACACCGGCGTGAGCCGCGAGCCGAGCGCGAACGCGATCGCCACCACCGCGAAGCCGGCGACGATCAGCCGGCGCGGGTCGACACGCTGCAGCAACAGCGCGACGCACGGCGCGAACAGCAACTGCGGAATCGCGATCCAGCGCAGCGTATCGCCGATCTGCAGCGGGCGCAGCCCGTACGTACTCGCGAGGAACAGCGACGGGATGAAGCTCGTGTTGAGCACGGTGAAGCGCACGAGGCCGACGAGCACGATCAGCAGCGCGACGTTCGGCCGCGCGAGGTAGCCGAGATCGATGCCCGCGCGCGGCGACGCGAGCTCGTGGATCAGGAACGCGGCGACCATCAGGATGCCGACGGCCAGCAGCGTGACGATCAGCGGCGACTGCAGCCAGAACAGCCGCTCGCCCTGGTCGAGCGCGATGCACAGGCAGGCGAACCCGCCCGCGCCGAGCAGCATGCCGCGCGCGTCGATGCCGGACGCGAAGCGCTTGACCGGCTCGTCGGCGAGCGACAGCATCAGGCAGGCGATGAACGGCAGGGTAAGCACCGCGTTCTGCCAGAACAGCCAGCGCCAGCTCAGGTGCTCGCTGTACCAGCCTTCGAGCGTGGCCGACAGGTTCAGCGACATCTCGAGATTCATCGCATACGCGGCGATGCCGAACGGAATGAGCCGCGGCGGCAGCGTGCGCACGACGAAGCCGATCGTCAGCGGCACGAACACGCCCGATGCGCACCCGGCGAGCGCCTGAAACACGATGAACGCACCGAATCGCGTGCAGAGCGGCAGCACGCTTTCGGCGCAGAGAAACACCACGGCGCCCGCGAGCAGCACGCGGCGTGTGCCGAACAGGTAGGCCGCGGCGATCGCCAGCGGCCCGACGAACATCTGCGACGCGGTAAATGCGGTATTGATCCACGCGCCTTCGTCGACGCCGATGCCGAGCGCGCCGCGCACGTCGGCCAAGCCGAGCGACGTGATGCGCGACGTCAGCGTCGCGATGACCGCACCGAGCAGCACGGCCGCGATCGCGGCGATCGACCGGAACGTCGGAACGTCGGAGGCCGCGCCCGAGGCCGGCCCTGGCGCGGCACTGCCGGTGGCGAACGTCGTGTTCATCGTCGAGCGGCTCCCGTTTGTCAAGCTGGCGCCAGCATAACGCGATGCGCCGAATCCCGTCCGTACGATGGAGTGTGCCGATCATGACCCCGCCCTCGCCCGATACCCGATCTTCCGCGGCCTCCGCGCCTTCCACGCCCGCGCCCGCGCGCTCGCGCCGGCCGGCCGTCGTCGCGATCGCCGTGCTCGCGCTGTTGCTCGTCGCGTTGCTCGTGTACGAGTTCGACGCACGCGATCGCGGCACCGACGACGCGTACGTGACCGGCCACCTGCACGTGATCTCGCCGCGCGTGGCCGGCGCGGTCGAGCGCGTGCTCGTCGACGACAACCAGTTCGTGCATGCGGGCGACGCGCTCGTGCAGATCGACCGCCGCGATTTCGACGTGCGCGTCGCGGTGCAGCGCGCACGCGTCGCCCAGGCGCATGCCGATGCGAGCCGCGCACGCGCGCTGATCGAACAGGCGGACGCGGCGCTCGTGTCGGCGCACGCCGATGCCGAAAAAGCCGAACTTGATTACGCGCGTGCCCGCGAGCTGACCCGCGAGACGCCGCGCGGCTTGTCGAAGCAGGAGTTCGATGCGGCCGATGCCGCACGCAAGTCGGCCCGCGCGCGCGTCGCGGCGGCCGATGCGCAACGGCGCAGCGCCGCCGCCGCCGCTCAGGCCGCCGATGCCGCGTCGAGCCAGAACGATGCCGAGCTGCGCGACGCGCAGTTGCAGCTCGGGTACACGACGGTCGTCGCGCCGTCGGACGGCTACGTCGGCAAGAAGACCGTCGAGACCGGCGAGCATGTCGCGCCCGGTCAGGCGCTGCTCACGCTGGTCGAGCCGCATCCGTGGATCGTCGCCAATTTCCGCGAGACGCAACTGCGGCACGTGCGCGCCGGCGACGCCGTGCAACTGCGCTTCGATGCGCTGCCGCAGCGCGCGTTCACCGGCCGCATCGACAGCCTGTCGCCCGCGACGGGCGCGCAGTTCGCGCTGCTGCCGCCCGACAACGCGACCGGCAATTTCACGAAGGTCACGCAACGGGTGCCCGTGAAGATCCTGCTCGACGGCCCGGCGGCGACGGAGCCACGCATCCGGCCCGGGCTGTCGGTCGTCGTCACGCTGCAACCCGGCGGTGAATCGCGATGAAGCGCGCATGCATCCTCGTCGCCGCGAGCGTGCTGGCCGCGTGCTCGATCTCGCCGCAACCGCTCGCGCCCGTCCCGGTCGGACACGACGGGTTCCGCCATGCCGATCCGTCGACCGATGCGGGTGCGCCGTCGCTCGCGGCATGGCCCGCGTGGTTCGGCGATCCGCAGCTCGGCCGCCTCGTCGACGCCGCGCTCGCGCACAACCTCGATATCCGCGCGGCGGCCGCGCGCGTCGACCAGGCGCGGGCGCTGCTCGGCATCCGCGATGCCGCGCTCGCGCCGACCGTGCGCGTCGATCCGTCGTTCAGCCGCACGCGCGTATCGGGCACGGTCGACAACGCGCTGCCGAAGCGGACGATGCACAACTGGTCGGTTCCCGTCGCCGCGAGCTACGAAGTCGATCTATGGGGGCGCTTGCGCGGCGACGCCGACGTCGGCGAACAGAACGTGCTGCAGGCCGCGGCCGATCGCGATGCGATCCGCTTGAGGATCGCGACCGAAGTCGCCGTCGACTACCTGACGCTACGCTACGTCGACGACGATCTCGCGACGCTCGACAGAGCGATCGGGCTGCGCCGCACCGCGCTGGACGTGATCGCCGCACGCGTGCGGGCCGGCGCGGCGAGCGACCTCGACGGGCTGCGCGCGTCGGCCGACCTCGATACCGCGCATGCCGATCTCGCGGAAAGCCGCCGGCTGCGCGACAACCTCGTCGACGCCATCGCGGTGCTGACCGGCGTGTCGCCGACTGCGTTCGACGTCGACACGCGCGCCGTACCCGTGCGCGTGCCGGACGTGCCGGCCGGGCTGCCGTCCGCGCTGCTGGCGCGACGCCCCGACGTGTTCGCGGCCGCGCGGCGCGCCGATGCGGCGTCGCTCGAACTGGGCATCGCGCGCACCGCGTGGTTGCCCACGCTGACGCTGACCGCCGACGGCGGTTTCGCCACCCGCGACCTGCGCTCGTTTCTCGACCGCAACAGCTCGCTGTGGAGCCTCGGCGCGAACGTCGCACTGACGCTGTTCGACGGCGGCAAGCGCGACGCGGCGGTTGCCGCCGCGCGGGCCGGCACGGACATCGCCGACGCGAACTATCGCGCGACGGCGCTCGGCGCGCTGCGCGACGTGCAGGACGCGCTCAACGACATCGCCGCGCAAAAGGAACGGATCGCACGCTACGCCAGCGCCGCGCGCGCGACCGACGCGGCGGCGCGCCTGTCGCTGAGCCGTTACGCGCACGGTTACGTCAGCTACCTCGAAGTCATCGATGCCGATCGCGACGCACTGAACGCGCGGCGCCAGCTGATTCACAGCCGGCAGGCGCTCGCGATCGCGACGGTGAGCCTCGTGCGTGCGTTGGGCGGCGGGTGGACGCCGCCGGCGCGGACGGGCCGTGACGGGTCGCGCGATGACGGGTCGCGCGGTTCGACGCAGGCCGACGCCGGATGAAACCGCGATCCGGGGCGGTCGCGACGCCTTCGCACGCGCGTCAGGCCCTCGCGAGGCGATGTGCGTCCTCGCCGAGAAACCGGTGCACGAAGGTCACGGCCATCGCGCCTTCGCCGACCGCCGACGCGACGCGCTTGACCGACCCCGATCGCACGTCGCCGGCCGCGAACGATCCCGGCACGCTGGTTTCCAGATGGTACGGCCGGCGCTCGAGCGGCCACACGCGCTCGAACGCCGGACAGTCGTACAGGTCGCCGCCGGTGACCAGATAACCGTCCGGATTGCGGATGATGTCGGTATCCTTCGCCCAGTCGGTGTTCGGCGCGCCGCCGATGCACACGAACAGGCGCGTGGCCGGCAGCCGTTCGCGCGTGCCGTCCGCCGAGCGAAGCTCGATCGCGTCGAGCCAGCCGTCGCCGTGCAGGGCAACGACGCTCGACTGGTAGCGGACCTCGATGTTCGGCGTCCGCTCGATCCGGTCGATCAGGTAGCGCGACAGCGTGTCGGCGAGCGACGCACCGCGCACGAGCATCGTCACCTGACGCGCGTGCCGCGAGAAATTCATCGCGGCCTGGCCGGCCGAGTTGCCGCCGCCGACGATGAACACCTGCTCGCCCGCGCACATCGGCGCTTCGCTCGAACCGGCGCCGTAGAACAGCCCTGCATTCAGGAACGCCGGCTCTTCCGGCAGGCCGAGGCTGCGATATTCGATGCCGGTCGCGCAGATGTTCGCGCGCGCGACCAGGGTCGACCCGTCGGCGAGCTCGACGCGGATCTTGCCGTCGACAAAGGTCGCATGCACGCCCTCGCGCATCGTCAGCAGCTCGACGCCGAACTTGACCGCCTGCTCGCGCGCGCGTTCCGCGAGTTCCGCGCCCGGAATGCCGTCGGGGAAGCCCATGTAGTTCTCGATCAGCGAACTCGTGCCGGCCTGCCCGCCCACCGCGCCGCGCTCGATCACGACCGCGCGCAGCCCTTCGGACGCCGCGTAGACCGCCGCCGACAACCCGGCCGGCCCGGCGCCGTAGATCGACACGTCGTATTCGACGAAGCGCGGCCGCGCGACCCAGCCGAGCCGCGCGGCGATGTCGGCCAGCGTCGGCTGGTACAGGCGCGAGCCGTCCGGAAAGATCACGACCGGCAGCCGGATGTCGCGCAGCGGCGCGATGCCGAGCTCGCGCGCGCAGTCGGCGTCGGACGTCAGCTCGCACCAGTCGTACGCGACCATGCGCCGCTGCAGGAAATCGCGGATCGCGTACGCGTCCTTGCTGTGCGGCAGGCCGACGATCCGGACCAGTTGCGACTGAATCATGCGCGGCTCCCGAAGAAATCGATGCTGGATGCGGTCCGGCCGTCGCCAGGATAAAAGGGTGAGCCGGACGCACCGCGACTGTACGCCGCGCCGACGCGCCGCACGCGCGATTTCATAACAATTAAGGCGCGGCCGCCGCGCGGCGCCGCACAATGCGGCATCCCCGTCCCCGCTTGCGGCATCGCGCCGGCCGCGTCGCAAGCGTCGTTCCCCGCGCCGGCACCGGAGCGCAAGATGGCCATCGCCTGTACGCATCTCGACGAAGCACGCGTGCTCGACACCGACAAGGACTACTGCGAGGAATGCATCAAATCGGGCAGCGGCTGGGTGCATTTGCGGATGTGCCTGATCTGCGGACACGTCGGCTGCTGCGACTCGTCGCCGAATCGCCACGCGAGCCGGCATTTCCGCGACACCGGACACCGGCTCGTCCGCTCGATCGAGCCCGGCGAGCGCTGGATCTGGTGCTACGAGGACGAAGTCGTCGCCGGCGAGGTGCCGTCGTAACGTGACGCGCGGCGCACTCGGCGCCCGTTCGTCGCCGATTCGCCCCCGGTTCCGGGCCAAGGGTTAACACGGCTGGATCACGGCTTTGCGCCGCGTCGTTTTCGGCCTAGAATTTATCGAACGATAACTTATCCTTCGATAAACAAGAGGTTCGCCATGCCTGTCTCGCGACTCGCGCATTACTCGATCCGCACGCCTGATCTCGAAGCCTCGTGCCGCTTCTACGAACGCGTGCTCGGCTTCAGACGCGGCTACCGCCCGCCGTTCGACTTTCCGGGCGCGTGGCTCTATCTCGGCGACGACGAAGCCGATTACGGCACGGTCCACCTGATCGGCATCGATCCGGCCAACCCCCACGGGCTGGCCGCGTATCTCGGCGACAAGCCCGTGCCGGCCGCGGGCACCGGCACCGTCGACCACATCGCGTTCGTCGCGACCGGCGTCGAGGCGATGTGGCGCACGCTGCGTGACGAGCGCATCGCGTGGCGCGACCGCACCGTGCCGAGGCTCGGGCTGCATCAGGTGTTCATCGAGGATCCGTCGGGCGTGACGATCGAACTGAACTACCCGGCCGCCGAAGTCGCCGGCCTCGACATACGCGGCGCCGCAGCGGCCGCCGCCACCCGTGGAGACTGACATGCGCACCACTTCGACGCATCGCAAGGCCGCCATCGTCGGCGGCTCGCTGGGCGGGCTGTTCGCCGCCAACCTGCTGCTGCGCCACGGCTGGGACGTGGACGTGTTCGAACGCGTGCCCGACGCGCTGTCCGGCCGCGGCGCCGGCATCGTCACGCATCCGGAGCTGTTCGACGTGCTGCGCGCGGCCGGCGTGCGCATCGACGCATCGATCGGCGTGAACGTCGAATCGCGCATCACGCTGGCGCGGGACGGTACGCTCGCCGCCGAGCGGCCACAGCCGCAGACGCTGACCGCATGGAGCAAGATGTACCACGTGTTGCGCGCCGCGCTGCCCGACCAGCACCATCACGCGGGGGCCGTCGTCGCCGACGTCGCGGACGGGCCCGAGCGCGCGACGCTCACGCTGGCCGACGGATCGGTCGTGCATGCCGACCTCGTCGTCGCGGCCGACGGCTTCCGTTCGGCGATCCGCGAACGGTTGCTGCCGGACGCGCGTCTGCAGTACGCGGGCTATGTCGCGTGGCGCGGCCTCGTCGACGAACGCGAACTGTCCGGGCGCACGCATGCGGCGCTGTTCGACAAGTTCGCGTTCGGCCTGCCGCCGCACGAGCAGATCCTCGGCTACCCGGTCGCCGGCCAGCACAACAGCACGCAGCCCGGCGAGCGCCGCTACAACTTCGTGTGGTATCGCGCGACCCGCGAGGACACCGACCTGCCGAACCTGCTCACCGACGCGACGGGCAAGCTGTGGGCGGCCGGCATTCCACCGACGCTGATCCGCCGCGACGTGCTCGCCGACATGGAAGACGCCGCGCATGCATTGCTCGCGCCGCAGTTCGCGGAAGTCGTGTCGCGCGCCGCGCAGCCGCTGTTCCAGCCGATCTACGATCTCGAGGTGCCGCGCATGGCGTTCGGCCGCATCGCGCTGCTCGGCGATGCCGCATTCGTCGCGCGGCCGCATTGCGGAATGGGCGTCACGAAGGCCGCGGGCGACGCGCTGGCGCTCGTCGGCGCGCTGGCCGCGCATGCCGATCCGCTCGACGCACTGCACGCGTACAGCGACACGCGCACCGCGTTCGGCGCCGCGATCGTCGAACACGCGCGCCATCTCGGCGCGTACATGCAGGCGCAACTGAAGAACGACACCGAACGCGAGATGGCCGAGCGTTACCGCACCGCGGAAGTCGTGATGCGCGAAACGGCCGTGCCGCCGTCGCTCTGACCACCGACGGGCGCATGCACGACGTGTCGCGCCCGCCGCATCGCGCCCCATCCGATACCGACAAGGAGACACCGTGAACCGCTCGATTCCGGCTGCCGCCGGCCCCGCACCCGATCCGGACCTGCCCGCCGCGGCCATGCATCCGCTGCTGCGCGATGCCCGCTTCCGCCATCTCGTCACGCGAAGGAGGCGATTCGCGTGGTCGCTGACCGCGGTCATGCTCGCGCTTTACTTCGCATTCATCCTGTCGCTCGCGTTCTCGCCGGCATGGCTCGGCCGGCCGATCGTGGCGGGCCGCCCGACCACGTGGGGCATCCCGGTCGGTTTCGGCATGTTCGTCGCGACGTTCGCACTCGTCGCGCTGTACGTGTGGCGTGCGAATGCGGTGCACGACGCGCTCGTCGCGTCGATCCGCGACGGAGGCGGCCAATGAAACGCACCGTCGCCATCCTCGTCACCGCGGCCGCGGTCGCCGCGGCGCCGGCGTTCGCGGCCGGCCCCGCCGCGCTCGCGCATCCGCACAATCCGGTCGCCATCGGCATGTTCGTGCTGTTCGTCGCGTCGACGCTCGTCATCACGCGCTGGGCCGCCCGCCAGAACCGCAGCGTCGCCGATCATTACGCGGCCGGCGGGCGCATCACCGCGCTGCAGAACGGCTGGGCGATCGCCGGCGACTACATGTCGGCCGCGTCGCTGCTCGGCATCTCGGCGCTCGTGTTCACGAGCGGTTACGACGGGCTGATCTATTCGGTCGGCTTTCTCGCGAGCTGGCCGATCATCCTGTTCCTGATCGCGGAGCCGTTGCGCAATCTCGGCAAGTACACGCTCGCCGACGTCGTGTCGTATCGGCTGCAGCAACGGCCGATCCGTGCGTTCGCCGCGTCGAGCTCGATCGTCATCGTCCTGCTGTATCTCGTGTCGCAGATGGTCGGCGCCGGCAAGCTCGTCGAGCTGCTGTTCGGGCTCGACTACACGATCGCGGTGGTGATCGTCGGCGTGCTGATGGTCGTCTACGTATTCTTCGGCGGCATGCTCGCCACCACGTGGATCCAGATCGTCAAGGCCGTGCTGCTGCTCGCCGGCGCGGCCTTCATGGCGTTCATGGTGCTGAGCCGCTTCGGCTTCAGCCTCGACGCGCTGTTCGCGCAGGCGTTGCGCGTCCATCCGAAGCACGCGGCCATCATGCGGCCGGGCGGCCTCGTGTCCGATCCGGTGTCCGCGGTATCGCTCGGCCTCGCGCTGATCTTCGGCACGGCCGGCCTGCCGCACATCCTGATGCGCTTCTTCACGGTCGGCGACGTCGGCGCGGCGCGCAAGAGCATCCTCCATGCGACGGGCATCGTCGGGGCCGGCTATGCGCTGATCATCGTGATCGGCTTCGGCACGATCGCGCTCGTCGCGGCGGACCCGCGGTATCACGATGCCTCCGGCGCGGTCGCGGGCGGCGCGAACATGGTGGCGATCCATCTCGCGCATGCGGTCGGCGGCAACTTTTTCCTCGGCTTCATCTGCGCGGTCGCGTTCTCGACGATTCTCGCCGTGGTCGCCGGGCTGACGCTCGCCGGCTCGTCCGCGATCTCGCACGACCTCTATGCGAACGTGCTGCGCCGCGGCCGGGCGACCGACCGCGACGAAATGCGCGTCGCACGCGCGACGACGCTGGTGCTCGGCGTGCTCGCGATCGTGCTGGGCATCGCATTCGAGAAGCAGAACATCGCGTTCATCGTCAGCCTCACGTTCTCGATCGCCGCCAGCTCGAATTTTCCGGTGCTGCTGCTCTCGATCTACTGGCGCGGCCTGTCGACGCGCGGCGCGGTGGCCGGCGGCACGATCGGCCTCGTCACGGCGGTCACGCTCACCGTGCTGAGCCCGACCGTCTGGGTCCAGGTGCTCGGCCATGCGCACGCGCCCTACCCGTACGAATATCCGGCGCTGTTCTCGATGGCCGCCGCGTTCATCGCGATCGTCGCGGTATCGGCCACCGACGGGTCGGCCCGCGCGCGACGCGAACGCGCGCGCTTCGACGCGCAGCTCGTCGCATGCGAACTCGGCACCCTGCCGCGCCACGGCGCGCGGCAACACGACAATCCCGACCTGGAGACGATTCGATGACCTGCCCCTGCTGTCTGTCCGCCGGGCGCCGCCGCATGCTCGGCGCGTTCGCCGCGCTTGCCGGCGCGGCCGTTGCCGGACGCCCCGCCGCGGCGGCGCAACCGGCGCCCGCGTCGGCCGTGTCGGCCGTGTCGGCCGTGTCGGCCGTGTCGGCCGTGTCGGCCGTGTCGGCCGCTTCGGCCACGCTGGCTGGCCGGCGTCCGCGCGCGATCGACATCCACGCGCATTACTACCCGGAAAGCTTCTGCGACCTCGTCGGCGGCGACGGCAAGCGCTTCGGCGGCGCATTCGCGTGCGACGGCACGACGTTCACGTTCCGCACGCCGGCCGGCGGCCTCGGGCCGCTGCCGATGAAATTCATCGACGTCGATGCGCGGCTCGCGGACATGGACGCGTCGGGCGTCGACGTGCAGGCGCTGTCGCTGAGCGTGCCGATGGCGTACTGGGGCGACCGGCCGTTCAACGCGAAACTGGCGCGCGCATGGAATACGGCCGCGTCGCGCGTGCACCAGCGGCATCCGGCGCGCTTCGTCGTACTCGCGACGCTGCCGATGCTCGACGCGACCGACGCGATCGACGAGCTCGAGCGCGCGTCGACGCTGCCGGGCGTGCGCGGCGTGTACATGGGCACGAACATCGACAACCGCGACCTCGACGATCCGCGGTTCGCGCCGGTGTTCGCGCGCATCGAACAGCTCGGGCTGCCGGTGTTCCTGCATCCGCAGCAAACCGTCGGCGGCGCGCGCCTCGGCGATTTCTACCTGAGCAACCTGCTCGGCAATCCGTTCGATACGGCCATCGCCGCCTCGCACCTGATCCTCGGCGGCGTGCTCGACCGCCATCCGGCGCTGCATGTCACGCTGCCGCATGCGGGCGGCGCGCTGCCGATCCTCGTCGGCCGGCTGGACGCCGGCTGGGCCGTCCGGCCGGAAACGCGCCGGCTCGCGCACAAGCCGAGCAGCTATCTGCGGCGCTTCAGCTACGACACGGTGTCCCACTCGGGGCCGGTGCTGAGCTTCCTGATCGAGAACGTCGGCATCGACCGGCTGGTGCTCGGCAGCGACTATTGTTTCGACATGGGCTACGCGCAACCGGTGCGTTTTCTCGATCGGCTGGACCTGCCCGACGACCAGCGCGCGATGGTGCTCGGCGGCAATGCGGGCCGGCTGCTGCGGATCTAGCTGGCGCGCGCGTGCCGGATGTCGCCGAACCGGCCCGGCCCGCCGTTCAGAACGTTTCAGCCGGACTTCAGGAAATGATGCGGGCGTCTGCGTAGACTGGCTGCAAGAGCGACCGCGCTGGCCAGCCCGCGCGCCTTTTCGACTGATGGAGTGACGACGTGAATCCAGTTGCCAATTACCGCCTCGCCGCAACGCGTTCGCGGCCCGGCCGGCCGCCGCACGACGGCCCGGGCACGCCGCGCGCGACGTGCGGCGCACCGCTTCGCGCGGAGCGCGCATGAAGCACAAACGACTCTGGTTCGGCGCGGCCGGCATCGCGGTCGCCGGCCTGGCGATCGCGATCGGCATCATGGTGCGGCCGTCGATCGCGCCGATCGATCCGCCCGCCCCCGCTTCGTTCGATCCGCAACTCGTGCGCGCCGGCGCGCGCGTCGTCGCGCTCGGCGACTGCGTCGTGTGCCACACCGCGAAGGACGGCAAGCCATTCGCGGGCGGGCTGCCGCTCGCGACGCCGTTCGGCACGATCTACGCGACCAACATCACGCCGGATGCCGAAACGGGGATCGGCCGCTGGTCGCGCGACGCGTTCGCCCGCGCGCTGCGCACCGGCATCGGACGCAACGGCCAGCCGCTCTATCCGGCGTTTCCGTACATCCATTTCACGCGGATGTCCGACGACGACATCGCCGCCGCGTATGCGTACCTGATGACCCGCGAGCCGGTGCGCGCGACGGCGCCCGCCAACGACCTGATATTCCCGCTGAACTTCCGGCCGCTGGTGGCGTTCTGGAACGTGCTGTTCCTGCACGAAGGCGCATATCAACCCGACCCTGCGCAGTCCGCGCAATGGAACCGCGGCAGGATGCTCGTCGACGGGCTCGGCCACTGCGCATCGTGCCATTCGCCGCTGAACGCGATCGGCGGCGAGCAGCGCGGCCGCGCGTTCGACGGCGGCATCGTCGACGGCTGGGAAGCGCCCCCGCTCAATGCGCTCGGGGATGCCGCGCGGCCGTGGACGCAGGCACAGCTCGTCACCTACCTGCGCACCGGCCGCGCGAGCGAGCACGGCGCGGCGGCCGGGCCGATGCTGCCTGTCACGCGCGACCTCGCGACGGTGCCGGTGGAGGACGTCGAGGCGATCGCCGCGTACATCCTGTCGATCCAGAAACCGGCGAACGCACGTGCGGCCGCGGCTGCGCATCCGGTCGAACGCGTCGCGACGACGCCGGCCGCGCAGCGCGGCGCGGTGCTGTTCCAGGCATCGTGCGCGCAGTGCCACGGGCCGGCCGCGCCGATGCAGTCGATCGGCGAACGGCCGACGCTCGCGTTCAGCACGGCGGTCAACGCAGACACGCCGCGCAACGCGATCCAGATGATGTTCAACGGCATCGGCTGGCACGGCGAGGATACGCTCAACTACATGCCGTCGTTCGTCGACCAGTACGACGACGCGCAGATCGCCGATCTCGCCGCGTACGTGCGAGAAACCTATACCGACCGCCCCGCGTGGTCGGGCGTCGACGCGATGGCCGCGAAGCTCAGAAAAGAGGACACCGCACGATGATCACCCTCACCGTCAACGGCGTGCGCCACACGCTGGACATCGACCCGTCCACGCCGCTGCTGTACGCGCTGCGCAACGACCTGCACCTGCACGGCGCGAAGTTCGGCTGCGGCCTCGGGCAGTGCGGCGCGTGCACCGTGATCGTCGACGGCAAGCCGACGTTCTCGTGCCTGATGCCGGTGGCCGCGGTCGGTTCGCGCAGCGTGCGTACCATCGAGAGCCTCGGCACCGCCGAGCGTCCGGGCCCGCTGCAACGCGCGTTCATCGAGCACCAGGCCGCGCAGTGCGGCTACTGCATCGCCGGGATGATCATGCGCGCGCAGGCGCTGCTCGAACGCAACCCGAAACCGACCGAACAGGAACTGCGCACGCACATGGAACCGAACCTGTGCCGCTGCGGCACGCACATGCGGATTCTCGCGGCGGTGCGCTCGGTCGCGGGGCTGCCGGCCCCCGAACCCGCTTCCGCTCCCGTCACGATCAGCAAGGGGCTGTAATGAATTCCCACGACGACATCGACGAAAGCCGCCGGCACTTCATCGTCTCCGGCGCGCTGTTCGTCGCGTTCAGTCTCGCGCCCGCGTCGCGCGCGGCCGCGCAGCTGGTGATCGCCGACGAAGGCGCGGCCGTGCACGTGGCGAAAGCCACGCAGGCGCTCGCCGGCAGCCTGAAGACCAATCCGCTGCTCGACGCATGGATCAAGATCGCGCCCGACGGCAAGGTCACCGTGTTTACCGGCAAGGTCGAGCTCGGCACCGGCGTGCGCACGGCGCTGCTGCAGGTGGCCGCCGAGGAACTCGACATGAAGCCGTCGCTGATCACGTTCCTGACGGCCGACACCGGCGCGTCGCCCGACGAGGGCCTGACGGCCGGCAGCCACACGATGGCCGACAGCGGCTCCGCGCTGCTGAACGCGGCCGCGCAGGTGCGTGCGCTGCTGGTGGAAGGCGCGGCGAAGCGCTTCGGCGTCGAGCCGCGCGTGCTGACGACCGCCGACGCGGTGATCACGGCGCCCGACGGACGCACGATGACCTACGGCGACGCGATCCGCACGGTCGACCTGCATCGCAATGCGACGCCCACGTCGCCGCTGAAGAACCCGGCGACGTTCGCCGTGATCGGCACGTCGCTGCCGCGCGTCGACATCCCGAACAAGGTCACGGGCGGCGTCAGCTACGTGCAGGACATGCAGTTGCCCGGCATGCTGCACGCGCGCGTCGTGATGCCGCCGGTATATGAAGCGAAGCTGCTGTCGTTCGACGAAACCGCGATCCTGAAGCTGCCGGGCGTCGTGCGGATCGTGCGCAACGGCAGCATGCTCGCGGTCGTCGCGCAGGGCGAATGGCAGGCGGTGGTCGCGCAGCGCGCGCTCGCCGCCGGCTGCCGCTGGTCGCCGGGCCGCACGCTGCCCGAGCGCGGCACCGTGCACGCGGACCTGAAGCGGATCGCGACACAGCGCATCGAGATCGCGAACACGCACGCGGCCACCGCGCCGGCCGTGAAGACGCTCAATGCGACGTTCCTGAAGAACTACCTGCTGCACGGGTCGATCGGGCCGTCGTGTTCGGTCGCGCATCTCGAGAACGGGATGATGACGGTGTGGACGCACTCGCAGGGCGTCTACCCGCTGCGCGACGCGCTCGCCGAGATGCTGTCGATGCCGAAGTCGAGCATCCGCTGCATTCACACCGAGGGGTCGGGCTGCTACGGGCACAATGCGGCGGACGACGCGGCCGCGCACGCCGCGCTGATCGCCGCCGCGATGCCTGGCAAGCCGATTCGCGTGCAATGGATGCGCGAACAGGAACACACGTGGGACCACTTCACGCCCGCGATGGTGACGGAGGTCAGCGCATCGCTGGACGCGAGCGGGCGCATCGTCGACTGGAACTATGCGTTGTGGAGCAGCTCGCACAACGAGCGGATCGTCAACGCCGGCCGGCTGCTGCCGGCGCGCATGCTGGAGCCGCCGTTCGTGCCCGCGCCGTCGACGCCGATGCTGCAACCGGAAGGCGGCGGCGACCGCAACGCGATTCCGCTGTATGCGCTGCCGAACCAGCACATCGTCAACAACTTCTCGCCGACGATGCCGCTGCAGACCTCCGCGATGCGCTCGCTCGGCGCGCACACCAACGTCTGGGCGATCGAAAGCTTCATGGACGAGCTCGCGCATGCGGCCGGCGTCGATCCGGTCGAATTCCGGCTGCGCCACATGGACGACCATCGCGCGCGGCAGGTGATCAAGCTCGCCGCGACGCACTTCGGCTGGCCGCGGCCGCCGCGTGCGCGCAACCGCGGCGTCGGCTTCGCGTTCGGCAAGTACAAGAACCTGATGGCCTACGTCGCGATCGCGGTCGAGGTGTCGGTCGTGCCGGAAACCGGCCAGGTGACGCTCGAGCGCGCGGAAGCGGCGGTCGACGCGGGCCAGGTCGTGTCGCCGGACGGGATCCGCAACCAGATCGAGGGCGGCATCGTGCAGGCCGCGAGCTGGACGCTGTACGAGGCGCTGAAGTACGACACCGAACGGATTCGCAGCTTCGACTGGAGCAGCTATCCGATCCTGCGTTTCTCGGCGGCGCCGCAAAGCGTGAAGGTTCATCTGATCAATCGTCCCGGCGCGCCGTTTCTCGGCGCGGCCGAGGCGTCGATGGGGCCGACCGCCGGCGCGCTGGCCAACGCGATCTTCGACGCGACCGGCCAGCGCATGCGTGAAATGCCGTTTGCCGGCGACGCGCTGAGAAAGCGCATCGACGCATAGCGGCCCGGTCGCCCCCGCTACGCGATACCCGATATCCGATATCCGACCAGACGGCGCCGGCACGCACCGGCGCCGCATGCCGACAGGCTGGAGAACTTCCGACGATGGATACCTTGCTTTCGATGCGCGTGTTCACGCGCATCGTCGAAACCGGCAGCTTCACGCGCGCGTCCGACACGACCGGCCTCACCACGCCGCGCGTGTCGGCGCTGCTGAGCGGTCTCGAGCAGCACCTCGGCTGCCGGCTGCTGAACCGCACCACGCGCCGCATCTCGCTGACCGAGGACGGCCAGGCCTACTACGAACGGTCCGTCGCGGTGCTGCGCGAGATCGACGACATGGAGGCGTCGGTCTCGCAGGCGCGCAACGTGCCGCGCGGCCGGCTGAAGGTGAACCTGCCGCCGGCGATGGCGAAGCAGGTCGCGGTGCCCGCGCTGCCGGCGTTTCTCGACGCCCATCCGGACATCATGCTCGAACTCGGCGTGACCGACCGGCAGATCGACCTCGTCGGCGAAGGGGTCGACTGCGTGGTGCGCATCGGCGCGCTGGACGATTCGGGGATGATCGCGCGGCGGATCGGCAGCCTGACCACCTGCACGTGCGGCTCGCCCGCGTATTTCGCGCGGTTCGGCGAGCCGGAGACCGTCGACGATCTCGCGCGGCACGTCGCGGTCAGTCACATCTCCGCCGATACCGGGCGGCCGCGCGCGTGGGACTACGTGGTCGACGGCGAGCCGCGCATCGTGCAGATGTGCGGCACCGTGGCCGTCAACGACGCGGACAACTACATCGAGTGCGGCGTCGCCGGCATCGGGCTGATCAAGACGTCGCTGTACCTCGTCGAGCCGTACCTGAAATCGGGCCGGCTGCGCGAGGTGCTGACCGATTTCAACGCGCCGGCCCGGCCGATCTCGGTGCTGTATCCGCCCAATCGGCACATTCCGGTCAAGCTGAAGGTGTTCGTCGACTGGCTCGCGGGGCTGTTCGAGCAGATTCCGACGCTGCAGGGCAAACGCGGCTGAACCCGCCCGGCGCGGCACCTTTGCGTGCCGCGCAACGCTCGATTGCGCGGCGTTCCGCTTCCGGCTTTATCGATTGATCAATAGTATTGACGGCAATGCGGTGCACCGTATCGCGGCCGGCCGGTCTCCATGCCGGCGCGACGCTCCGGTAGCCGGCCTTTCCCTTTTCCAGGAGTCGACCATGTCAACGGATTCAACACCGCTCGCGCCGCCCGCGCACGGCGCCAAGCTCACGCAGGGGCTGATCCTGCTGTTCGCCTTCAGTTGCGGCGCGATCGTCGCGAACCTGTACTACGCACAACCGATCACCGAGCTCATCGCGCCGAGCCTGCACATGTCCGACGACACGGCGAGCCTGATCGTGTCGCTGACGCAGATCGGCTATGCGTTCGGCCTGTTCTTCATCGTGCCGCTCGGCGACCTGCTCGAAAACCGCAAGCTGATGATCGTGACGGCCGTCGTGTCGATCGCGAGCCTCGCGGCGGCGGCGCTCGTGCGCACGCCCGGGCTCTTTCTCGCGGTTTCGCTGCTGATCGGGTTCAGCTCGGTGGCCGTGCAGATTCTCGTGCCGCTCGCCGCGCACCTCGCGCCGGATCATTCGCGCGGCCGCATCGTCGGCACGATCATGAGCGGGCTGCTACTCGGCATCCTGCTGGCCCGCCCGCTGTCGAGCGTGGTGGCCGACGCATTCGGCTGGCGCTTCGTGTTCGCGGCCGCGGCCGTGCTGATGACGCTCGTCACGGCCGTGCTCGCGCTGACGATTCCGTCGCGCCAGCCCGATCACCGCGCGACCTATTTCGAGCTGATCGGCTCGCTGCTGCACCTCGTTCGCACGATGCCGGTGCTGCGCCACCGCGCGTTCTACCAGGGCCTGATGTTCGCGTCGTTCAGCCTGTTCTGGACGGCCGTGCCGGTCGAACTGACGCGTCACTATGGACTGTCGCAATCGGCGATCGGCCTGTTCGCGCTGGTCGGTGCGATCGGCGCGACGTCGGCGCCGGTAGCCGGGCGTCTGGCGGATGCCGGCCATACGGTGCGCGCGACGCTGATCGCGCTCGTGGCCGGCGCGCTGTCGTATGCGGTCGGGTTCGTGCACGGCACCGGCCTGTACGGGCTCGTCGTCACCGGCATCGTGCTCGACTTCGCGGTGCAGATGAACATGGTGCTCGGCCAGCGCGAGATCTACGCACTGCACGCGGCGAGCCGCAACCGGCTGAACGCGCTGTACATGACGAGCATCTTCGTCGGCGGCGCCGTCGGCTCCGCGCTCGCGAGCCCGCTGTACGAGCGTGGCGGCTGGCCGCTCGTCGCCGCGGCGGCCGGCGCGTTCCCGATCGTCGCGCTCGCCCACTACCTGCTCGTCGGGCGGACGCACGCGCAACGTCACGCCGCGGGTTGAGCCGCCCTCACCCATCGAATCGATCCGTTCGCGGGGCGCGCCGCCGCCCCGCTCCACGTCGAACCACAGGAGTCCATCATGTCTTCCCTGCTCAGTGCCTACGATCTGCGCGGCCTCGCGCTGCCGAACCGCGTCGTGATGGGGCCGATGACGCGCTCGCGCGCGCCGTCGCGCGGCCTGCCCACCGAACTGATGGCCGAGTACTACGCGCAGCGCGCGTCGGCCGGCCTGATCGTGACCGAGGCCACCAACGTCAGCGCGGCTTCCGCGGCGTTCGAGCTGACGCCCGGCCTCGTCGACGATGCACAGGCCGCCGGCTGGAAAATCGTCACCGACGCCGTCCACGCGAACGGCGGGCGCATCTTCGCGCAGCTGTGGCACGGCGGCCGCGTCAGCTCGCTGACGCTGCTCGGCGGCGCCGCGCCGCTGTCGCCGTCCGGCGTGAACGACGACCTCGAACAGTTGCAGGTCTGGGCACAGTTGCAGAACGGCTACTACACGAAGATTCATGCGACGCCGTCGCGCGCGATGACGACCGATGAAGTCGTCGCGACCGTCGACGAATTCCGGCAGGCGGCCGCGCGCGCGATGGCCGCGGGCTTCGACGGTGTCGAGATCCATGCGGCCAACGGCTACCTGCCGCACCAGTTCCTGTCGTCGACGCTGAACCGCCGCGACGATCGCTACGGCGGCTCGGTCGCGAACCGCGCGCGCTTTCTCGAGGAAATCGTCGACGCGGTCGGCGGCGTGATGCCGTTGAACCGCGTCGGCGTGCGCATCTCGCCGTACGCGAAATACAACAACGTGCGCGACGCCGACCCCGACGCGACGCTCGCCTACGTCGGCCGGATGCTCGACGCGGCAGGCGTCGCCTATCTGCACGCGGCCGATACCAACGGCTGGAGCGGCGAGCCCGATCTGCCGCGCATCGTCGAGCACGCGCGGCGGTCGTTCCGTGGCACGCTGATCGTCAACGGCGGCATTTCACCGGACGCGGCGAACGCGCTGATCGACGCGGGCGACGCCGATCTCGTCGCGTTTGCGCGTGCGTACATCGCGAACCCGGATCTCGTGGAGCGCATCGCGGCCCGCGCACCGCTCGCGGAGCCGAAGACCATCGGCTGGTACGGCGGCGACCGCGCCGGCTACGTCGACTATGCGCGGCACGACGCCGCGCAGTCGCACGCATGATCCGCGCATGCGGCGCGCAGGGCCCGGCATGCCGGGCGCGGTGCCGCAACGCGTCCGGCCACCGCGTGCCGGAGCGGCGCCGTCACGTATCGTTCCACCGCGCGCCCAGCACGCGCCCGCAGAAATTCGGCCGATGAAAATCCGGATCCGCGCGTTCGAGCACGTCGGCACTCCACGTGCCGAACGTCGATTGCGGCCGATGTTCGACGCCGCGCGCGACCGTCGCGAGGAACGTTTCGCGAAAACCGCTGCCGCGCGGATACGCGGCCAGCAACGCGTCACGCTCGTCGAGCGTGTATGCGTCGAAGTCGGTCGCCATCAGATCGGTCGACACGGCGGCCGCCAGCGCGCGCGCGAGCGGCGACGCGCGGGCGGCCACGCCGGGCGTCGTATGCAGCGCGATCGCCTGCCACACGTCGTCGCGCACGCGTCGCGAGCGCCGATGGCGCAACAGCAGCGCGCATGCGGCATCGGCGCCGTCGAGCTCGTAGCGCTCGGTCGAGCGGCAATACGCATGGCTCAACCCCATGTTCGCGTACATCGCGGCGACGTACAGCGCGTCGGCGTCGCATGCGTTGCATGCGTCGCCTGCCCGCCGCGCGGCGAGCGACGCGAACACGAACACGCGCGCCGCGTGATCGACCAGCACGGCGGGCAACGACGCGCGGGCCGCGTCGGCCGCATCGAGCGCAACGGGCGTGCGCGGAATGCGAACGCCGGCCACTTCGTCGCCGATGGCCGGTGCGCGCGGGTGCGCAGCATTCATCCTGTCTCCTTCATGCCCCGCGCACGGGGCGGAAAATCGTTCAATGCCCGGGGGCGTCCGGCGCGCGGCGCGTCGCACACCGGCACGCGCCGCTCAAAACGCGACGCAGCAGCGGCCGAACGCTTCGCAGCGCTCGGCGGCCGCACTTGCCGTCGGATAGCGCGGCCGCGCGAAACGGCGGCCGTGACCGCGCGCCCGGCACGCATCGCTGCCGGGCGCCGCGCATGCGTCGCCCGCCGCCGATGCATGCGGACGGGCGAGCGCCGCGCCGCCGACGCCGCCTTCCGCGACCGGCGACCATGCGGGACTGACGGGCGGCGGCGGCGGCGCCAGCGGCGCGAATTCCTGCTCCGCGTGCACGACCTTGCCGTCGACGACCGTCAGCACCGACGACAACGCGGGGATGCGCCGTGCGTCGATCGTGAAGTAGTCGTCGCTCAGCACCGCGAAGTCGGCGTACCGGCCGGGCACCAGCGCGCCCTTGCGGTGCTCGTCGGCGGAGAACCATGCGCTGCCGACCGTATAGCGGCGCAGCGCCTCCATCCGGCCGAGCCGGTTGCGCGCCGGATACAGCGCGGTGCCGCCGACGGAGCGCCCCGACACCATCCAGTACAGCGCGACGAACGGGTTGTAGCTCGCCGCGCCCGTCGCCCCGGAGCCCGCGCCGACCGGCAGCCCGGCCGCGAGCATCGCGCGGATCGGCGGCGCGCGCGTGGCCGCCGCCGCGCCGTGGCGGGCGATGAAGGCTTCGCCCTGGAACGCCATGCGCGGCTGCACGGTGATGCCGCCGCCCAGCGCCGCGACACGCGCGATATTGGCATCCGAGATCGTCTCGCAGCGGTCGAAGCACCAGCGCAGCCCGTCGAACGGCGTGTCGCGATCCACCGCTTCGAACACGTCGAGGAAGCGGCCGATCGATTCGTCGTAGGTCGCATGCAGCCGGAACGGCCAGCGATGGCGCACGAGCAGCCGGACGACGGCCGCCAGGTCCGCGTCGACCGACGCGGCCATCTCGACGCACGGTTCGAGAAAATTCCCGAGATCGATCGCCGAGCACAGCAGCCGCTCGCCCGCGCCGCTCACGCGCAGGAACGCGTCGCCGTCGCCGGGCGCCGTCCGCGCGATCCATGTCGCGAAATCGTCGAGCTCGCGGCCGGCGTGCCGCGCGCCCAGCGCATAGGCGATGCGCGTCGTCAGTTCGCCGCGCCGCGCGAGCGTCGCGACCGCCGCGTAGTCGTCCGGATACGCGAGGCCGTCGCCGCCGGCGTCGATCGCGCTCGTCACGCCCACGCGGTTCAGCGCGCGCATGAACTGGCGCGTGGAGTTGAGCCGGTCGGCCGCATCGAGCATGGGCGCGCGGGCGAGCGCCGCGAACAGCACGGCCGGATCCCGACGCGCGAGCAGCAGCCCGGTCGGCCGCCCGTGGCGGTCGCGCCGCAGTTCGCCGCCGGGCGGATCGGGCGTGTCGCGGCCGTAGCCGAGCGCGCGCAGCGCGGCCGCATTCAGCCACGCGCTGTCGCCCAGATGCTGAATGAATACGGGCGTGTCGGGCGCGATCGCGTTGAGCTCGGCCACCGTCGGGCCGCGCTTTTCCGCGAACTGCAGCGCCGTCCAGCCGCCCGCCACGCGCGCCCATTGCGGCGCGGGCGTGCGTCGCACCTGCCGGCCCAGCAGTTCGAGCGCGTCGGCAAGCGACGGCACGCCGTCCCAGCGCACCTCGAGGTTGAAGTTCATGCCGCCGCGGATCGCCTGCAGGTGCGCATCGATCAGGCCCGGAATCACGGTACGGCCGTTCAGATCGATACGGGTCGTGCCGTCGCGCGCATGGCGCAGCACGTCGCGATCGTCGCCGGTCGCGACGATGGTCCCGTCCTTCACGGCGAGCGCGCGGACGAACGAGCGTCGTTCGTCCTGGGTCGCGATCTTGCCGTTGAAGACGACGAGGTCCGCCGAGCGCGCGGGTTCCGTCGCCCTAAGCACCGTCAGGCCTCCCGTGCGCGCCTGCGTGCGACATGCTGCTTGGCGCCGCTGCCTGACAAGCGGCCGCACCGCGCGCGTCGGCACGCATGCCGCGATCGCGCGGGCGCGCTGCTGCACCGGATTCGCGCATCGCTATGCCGCCTGCTGCGCCGCGTCGGCGGCATCGCGTCGCGCGCGCGTCCGGCACGGCGCGAGCGGCGCCTCCTGACGGACGAAGTTCTGCACGCGCAGCAGGCGACGCACGTCGTGCGCGCGCGAATCCGGATCGAAGTGCCGCGCGCCCGCGGCGACCAGCGTCGACGCCTGCGCGGTGTGCCCGCGCTCGATCAGGTGATCGGCGAGATCGAGCGAACTGCGCAGCGCCCACATCGCGGCGCCCTGCGCGTTCGCGGTCTGGATCGCCATCTGCAGATGACGATGGCCGTCGGCCTCGTACGCCACCGCGAGATCCGCGCCGACGGTGCGCGCCTGTTCGAGCATCGCGACGCCGTTCACCCGCAGCAATTCGGGGACGAACAGGTGCTCGCCGTGCGCGCGGCAGCGCGCGAGCGTCGCATCGAGCCGGGAGCGCGCTTCGTTCGCGCGACCGGTCCGCACGAGGCCCTCCGCGTACGCAACGGTCAACGGCGCGAGCAGACGCCGGAAACCGCTCGCCTCGACGCGCCGCAGCGCCGGTTCGAGGCGGGCGAGACCGGCGCCGGGATGGCCGGCCTGGATGTCGAACTGTCCGGTCAGGCATTCCGCGTGACTGCGCCAGATGTCGAAGCCGTGCGCGTCGGCGGTCGCGCGCAGCGTCGCGAGATAGTCGGAGGTGATGTCGTGATCGCCGTAGCGCAGTGCGATCGGCGCGGCGGCCGCACCGAGCACGATGCACAGCGTGAGCGCCGACGGGCCGCGGCGCGCGCACTCGACCGCCTGCGCGGCGACGCGCATCGCATGCTCGGGCTCGCCTTGCATCCAGAGCAGACGGATCAGCATCGTGCGCCCCAGCGTCGCCATGTCGACGCCGAGCGCGGCCTGCGCGCACGCCGGTTCGTCCGCGTCGGCGAGTTCGGCCGTCGCCGCTTCCAGCCGCTCGCGCGCCTGCGCATGCTCGCCGAAGTAATGCAGCGACGTCGCGACCATCGTGTTCGCCAGCAACCGCTGCGACCGGTCCCCGCGCCGCTCGGCCGCGCGCTCGAAGCGCGTCGCGTAGCGCAGCGATTCGTGGATGTCCGACAGCGTCAGCATCGTATGCCACAGCCCGACCAGCGCGCGCGCGTCGAACGCATCGTCGCCGATATGCGCGGCGAGACCGAGCGTGCGGTTCCACATCGCGGCGGCGGCCGGCGCATCGCCATCGGTATGCAGCAGCGCCGATGCGCAGGCCGCCCGCAGCCGCATCTCGCGCGCGGCGTCGACCGGGCCCGCGGCGCCCGTGTCGAGTGCGTCGAGTACCTGGCGCGCGCGCGCCGTGCACGCGCGCATCCGCGCCGGCTCGAGCAGCGCACGCGCCAGCCGGTCGGGCTCGGGCACGCCTGCGGCCACGGCGGCCACGGCGGCCTCCGCCGGTTCGTCCGCGGCCGGCGCGGGTGCATCCGCGGGCAGCGCGTCGGCGAGCGTCGCGGGACGCGCGGGCGCATGCTCGCGCTCGTACGCCGCGTGGCGCGCGACGATGCGTTCGAATTCGCCTTCGTTGTGCAGTTTTTCGAGCGCGTACGCGCGCGTCGATTCGGTCAGCCGGTAGCGCGCATACGCGCCATGGAACTCGACGGTCACCAGCGATTTCGCCACCAGCTCGCCGAGCACCGCGATCATGTCCGCGGCCGACGTGCCGGGCTCGGTCGCGACCGCGCGCGCGGCATCGAACGAAAACGGCCCGATGAAGCATCCCATCCGGCGAAACAGCGCGCGCGCGGCCGGATCGAGCAGCACGTAGCTCCAGTCGAACGTCGCCCGCAGCGTCTGATGACGCGGCAGCGCCGAGCGCAGCCCGCCCGTCAGCAGGTTCAGCCGGTCGTCGAGACGCGACGCGACGACCGCGAGCCCGAGCGTCGCCACGCGCGCCGCGGCCAGCTCGATCGCGAGCGGCAGCCCGTCGAGGCGCCGGCAGATGTCCGCGATCACCCGCACGCCGGCTTCGTCGACCGGGCAATCCGGCGCGGCCGTGCGCACGCGCTCCAGGAACAGCTCGACGGCCGAACAGCGGGCCATTTCCGGGACGGACGCGCCGCCGTCCGGCACCGCGAGCGGGCTCATCCGCAGCACCGCTTCGGCCGAGATGTGCAGCGGCTCGCGGCTCGTCACGAGCACGCGCGGCGAGCCCGCGCGCGACGTCAGCGTTTCGACGAGGCTCGCCACCAGATCGACGATGTGCTCCGCGTTGTCGAGCACGAGCAGGCAGCGCGACGTCGCGAACGCGTCGCCGATGCGCTCGATGGCCGGCACGCCCTGCGTGTCGAGGCCGAGCTCGGCGGCCAGCGCGATCAGCATGTCGTCGCGCGTCGACGCGCGCGCCAGCTCGACGAACAGCACGCGCTCGCGCGAGCGGCTGCGCACGCCGTGCGCGACGCGTACGGCAAGACTCGTCTTGCCGATGCCGCCCGCGCCGACGAGCGTGACGACCGGCGTACGCTCGAGCATGTCGACGATCTGCGCGATTTCGGCGTCGCGCCCGACGAGCGGCGCGAGCAGCGACGACGCGGGGGCGTCGGGCGGCGCCGCGACGGCCGGTGCGTCGGCCGCGGGCGCGAGGTCCGGGCCGGGCGACGGGCTCGCGACCAGCAGATAGCCGCGCCCGGGCACCGTCTTGATCAGATCGCGGCTCGCGCCGAGCGCCTTGCGCAGCGTCGCCACATGCACCTGCAGCCGGTTTTCCTCGACGATCAGGCCCGGCCAGACCGCATCCATGATGTCGTCTTTCGACACGACCGAACCGCTCGCGCGGTGCAGGACCTCGAGAATGTCGAGCGCGCGCGCGCCGATGCGCAGCGACGCGCCGTGACGGCGAATGTCCCGCTGCTCGAAATCCACCGACAAAGTTCCGATCTGGACCATGGCCGCCTCCGGGTACCTCGGGATGAGCGCCGGGTGAACGCGGCAGTTCGCCCGGCGGAGAGTCCAAGTCCGGCGTGCTGCCGCGCCGGACGATAAATGTCGAAATACGGGTCGAGTGTAGAGGGGCATGCCGTGAAAATCTTGAAGGAAAATGCGCTGTCCGCGCATGCCGCGCACGCGCGGCCGGCACGATCGCTTGCGTGTAAAAGTGGGGCGCTATACTCTGCCGGGCCGCTCGCGCAGGCGTCGCGCCGGGGCACGCACTCACCGCGCGCACGCATTGAAAGCAATTTGTCAGGATGAAGAGCGGACGTTTATGCAAATTCATTTTGAACGTTCGCGCGCGCATCTAAACTGGACTCGTCATTTCACGCTCCGAGTCCCTCGCTGGGGAATTCCATGTCAGACTCCGTCATCGCAGCCCCGACGGCATCGCCTCCTCCACGGCCGAAAGACACGCTCGGGTGCGTGTCGAGCCTGCTGGCGAAGGATGTCGAGACGGCATCCGGCGGCCTGAAGCTCCACCGCAAATGCATGCGCGAAGCGCACGTCGAACGGATCGACATGCCCGCGTGCGACCGCGGCTTCCTGGTCGGCGTGTCGCTGAACGGCGGCCACCGCCGCACGCTCTATGGGCGCGCCGGCGCGAGCGAACGCCGGTTCCAGCATCACTCGATCTACATTCGCGACTTCTCGCGCCATTTCCACGCGGACCTGTACGGCAATTTCGACTTCGTGCTGATCGAGCTGCCGCACCCGTATCTGGCGCGCATCGGCCCCGAACACGGCGGCAGCCCGGTCGACGGCCTCACGTGCCGCGTCGATGCGCGCGACCCGGTGCTCGGGCATCTCGCGCACGCGGTGGCCGACAGCCTCGACGCGCCCGGCCCGCTGAACGCGCTGTTCATCGAGCAGGTCGGGCTCGCGATGGGCACGCATCTCGTGCGCCGCTACGGCAACGTGCGCGCGCGCGAACTCGAGCACAAGGGCGCGCTGTCTCCCGCGAAGGTGGCGCTCGCCAAGGAGCTGTTGATGGAAAAGGCGGACCTCGGCGTGTCGATCGAGGAAGTGGCGAACGAATGCGACCTGTCGCGCGGCTATTTCATCCGCGCGTTCTCGCGCACCACCGGCCGCACGCCGCACCAGTGGCTGCTCGAACAGCGCGTGATGCGCGCGCGCGAGCTGATCGAGACGTCCGACATGACGCTGGCCGACATCGCGGTCGCGTGCGGCTTCGCCGACCAGAGCCACCTGAACCGCGTATTCGCGCGGATCGTCGGGCACCCGCCCGGCGCGTGGCGGCGCGCACGGGCGCGCTGACCGGCGGCATGGCGCACGCCGGGCCGCACGCCGGGACGTCACCGCACCGGCGTCGCGTCGTAGTTGACCGGCACCCAGTCGTATTGCGCACCGTCCCGACGCAGGTGGCCGAGACCGGGAAACGCGATATGCGCGGCCCCGACGAGATAGCGCCGCTCGGCGACGCGCTTCAGCGTATCCCGCCGCGTGCGGCGGGCGGCCTCGGCATCGCTGTCGTACTGGACCGTCGCGTCGACGTCGCGCAACTGGATCGCCGCCACGTGCACGATGTCGCCCCACGCGAGCAGGCCCGCGCGGCCGCTCTCGATCAGGTAAGCCGTATGGCCCGGCGTATGGCCGGGCATCGGCACCGCGCGAATGCCGGGCGCGAGCGTCGCGTCGCCGCGAAACGTCTTGAAGCGGCCGGCCGCGACGTACGGCGCGACCGCCGCGGCGGCCGCATCGAAGAACGACGCGAGAAACGCCGGCGCGTGCGCCTTGTTCGCCGGATCGAGCCAGTACGCGGCCTCGACGGCGTTCACCCGCACGACGGCATTCGGAAACGTCATCGCGCCATTCGACGCGATTCCGCCGACATGGTCCTTGTGCAGGTGCGTGAGCAGCACTTCGTCGATCTGCGCGGGCGCGTAGCCGGCCGCGCGCAGATCGTCGAGCAGCTTGCCGCAGCAGTCGCCGTACAGCGTGCCGGCGCCCGCGTCGACGAGGATCCGCTTCGATCCGGTATCGACGAGGAACGCGTTGATCGACCCTTGCACGGGCGGCTCCAGGAATGCGCGGTCGAGGTCGCGCCGGATCTCGTCCTTCGAGATGTCGCGAAACACCGAATCGACCGGAAACGGATGCGTGCCGTCGGACAGCGCGATCACCGTGAAGTCGCCGATCTTCAGCCGATAGAAGCCGGGCGGCTGCCGGCCCGCGGCGGGCACCGGCGCGTCGGGCTGCACGCCGGACGGCGCATCGGCCCGCACGCCGGCCTGCGCATGCACCGCGGGCGCCAACAGGCCCGCGCACCCGGCCACGATCAACCAACGGGCCGTCTGCGCGACGCACGCGTGCCGAAACAGGTTCTTCATCGGATCTCCGTGACGAATCGTGCGCGTGGCCCGTCACGAACGGAACGGCCAGCGCAACACGCGATGTCGCGCAGCTTATCGGCCGCCGCGGCGAAAATCCTGAGCGACGCCTGAATTGTCCTGAAGACACGCCGCACGCGATCCGGCCGCCGCACCGCCCGGCGCTAGAATGCGAACCGCATGCAACGCGACGTTGCCACCCGCCCAAGGACGATCTCATGGACAAATTCTCCGCGCTGCGCGCGTTCGTCGAAGTCGCGGAAGCCGGCGGCTTCTCGAGCGCGGGGCGCCGGCTCGATCTCGCCGCTTCGTCGGTCGTGCGCGCGGTGGACGCGTTGGAGGCGTCGCTCGGCACCGTGCTGCTGAACCGCACGACGCGACAAGTCACGCTGTCCGACGCGGGCGCCGTCTACTATGCGCGGGCGAAACGCGTGCTCGGCGAGCTCGCCGATGCCGACGCGCTGGTGGCCGACCGCGGCGACGCGCCGTCCGGCCCGCTGCGCGTATCGGTCCCCGTCGCCTACGGGCTGCGCCGCATCGCGCCGCACGTCTCCGCGTTCGTCGCGCGCCATCCGAAGCTCGACCTCGATCTGCAACTGACCGACGAACGCGTCGATCTCGTGTCCGCGCGGATCGACGTCGCAATCCGGCTCGGCGACGCGGCCCCGACCGCGGACGTCGTCGCGCGTCCGCTCGGCACGTTCCGGCGCTACGTGGTCGCGAGCCGCGGCTACCTCGACGCGCACGGCACGCCGGCGACACCCGGCGAACTCGTCGATCACGCGTGCCTGCGCTTTCATTTCGGCGTCGACCAGCAGGCGTGGACGTTCGCCAGCGCGCCACGCACGACGCAGGTCGTCGTCACCGGGCGGCTGAAATCGAATCACAGCGAGGTGCTGCGCGAGGCCGCGCTCGACGGCGCCGGCATCGCGCTGCTGCCCGACTGGCTGGTCGAGGCGGATATCGAAGCCGGCCGCCTGCAGCGGCTGTTCGACCAGTACGACGTGACGCCGGGCTCGGCGCGCGCGGTGATCACGGCCCTGTACCTGCCGAACCAGCGCGGCTCGAAGCGCGTGACCGCGTTCATCGATTTCGTCGAATCGCTCGCCCGCGCGCAGCCCTGATACGCGAGAGCCGGGCGCGGCGCGTCACCAGCCGAACTTCGCTTCCATCCCGACATAGTCGGCATTGCGCGCGCCGAGCGCGCGAATCGACGAGCCGAGCTGGAAGTGCACGGCTTCGAGCGCGAGCGCGACGTTCGCGTTCACGAGCCAGTCGACGCGCGCCTGCGCGTACATCCCCGTCCACGCGCCGCCCTTGCCCGCCGTGCCCGGCACCGCCGACATCCCCTGCCCGTAGATCGCGTCGGCCGTCGTCTGCCGCCACTGGAAGCCGACGGCGGTGAGCACCGTCACCGAGCTCGCCGGCTTGAAGGTCAGCGACGGCTTCACGTGGATCAGGTTGCTGTATCCGGTATACCCGGCGAGCGTGAAGTAATAGCCGTTCGGAAACATCGGGTTGAACGTGCCGACGCGCCGGTCGCCCGGATGCGCGTCGCCCGATGCGCCGTCGACCTGGATGCCGACGCGCGGCGTGCCGGCCGTCTTCGCGAACGTGTAGCCGCCCAGCGCGCCGAACGCCCACGCGCCGATCGTGTCCTGCCCGACGTGGCCCGTCTGCAGCATCGCCTCGACGTCCCAGTCGAACCCGTCGGTCTTGCCCGCGTAGCGCATGTCGAACACGTCGCGCCGCTCGGTGCCGGATGCATCCGGATAGCGCGCGTTGTCGCGCGTGTAGCGCGACCAGTACGCGGACAGATCGCCGGGCCCCGTGCCCGTGCGCTCGACGCGCACGCCGTCGAATCGCAGGTGCCGGTTCGACACGTCGTCGAACGCGGCCGCGTTGCGATACTGCACCGGACGCGTCACATAGCCGATCACGCGCCATTTGCCGATTTCGTAATCGGTCCACAGTCCGTCGTATGCCTGGCGCACGTTCGGGCCGTCGCGCACCGACACGAAGCGCTGCAAGTCGAACGCCATCTCCTGCCGGCCGATCCGCGTCTTGAACGTGCCGGGCCCCAGTTGATCGACGTACGCGACGAACGCCTGCTGGAGGTCGAGCTGGTCCTTGTCGACCGGGCCGACCGTATCCTTGCCGAACGGCCGCGCATCGACGAACTGCACGAACGCCTGCAGGTGCCCGCGATAGCGCAGGTCCGCATGCACGTTCGCGCGCTGGATCACGTAGTTGTCGTCGTGCGCGGCGCCGAGGCCGAACAGCGGCGCGTTGTTCAGCTCGAAGCGCTCGCGCAGGTTCGCGCCGAGCGACAGATAGGTCGACGGGTCGCCGCCGAGCGGCACGTATTTCAGCGCGTCGAACGGCTTGCGCGGCACGCACGGATTCGCGAGCGCCGACCAGTCTTCCTGCCAGCGGTTGAACAGCACCGTCGGGCGTTTCGCGGTGCACGACGCGGCGGCGGCAGCCGGCGACGCGGCCGCGCCGGCCGACGCCGCCTCGGCTTCGGCGCCGACGGCGGTACCCGCGTGCGACGCGGCACCGCCCGCCAGCACGACGCACGACAGCGCGCCGCGCCACGATCGCTTCATCGGCCGGCGCACCGTCATTTCGACCGCGCGTGGATCTCGGCGACGTAGCCGCCCGGGAACTGCACGAGCGCCGCGTCGCGCCCGTCCGACTTGAACGGCGGCACGAGCACCGTCACGCCCGCGGCTTCGGCCTGCTTCAGCGTCGCCGCGAGATCGGCCACTTCGTAGCCCGTCATCTCGCGCCCGAACGGGTACGGCAGATGGCCGTCGGTCGCGAGCACGGTCATCTTGCCGAAGCCCGATTCGATGCGAATGCGGCGGTACGTGTCGTTCGGCCGCCCGATCTCGATGCCCGGCGCATGGCGCACGTCCGACACGATCTTGCCGTGCGAGAACGCGGCGAAGTCGCGCGCGAGCTTGCCCGCGCTTTCCGGCGACACGTATACGCGATTCTCCGGCACCGTCTGCAGCGGGTCGTAGTTCGGCGCCTGCGTATGCCAGTACAGCTGCATGTTCACGCCGCCCGGCCAGCGGACGATCGCGTCGCGGCCGATGGGGTCGGGGAACGTCGCCACGACGATGTCCGCGCCATGCGCGCGCGCCGACTTCACCGCGACGTCCATGTCGGTGACGAGATAGCCGGTGCGCTCCTCGCAGAACGGATACGGGATCGGCGTCTTGAAACCGAACACCGAGATCGTGCCGACCGGCGTCAGCACGAGCTGCGACATCGTCTGGCTCGGCGTCGGCGTGACCTGGAACACGCCCTGCTTCGACTTCTTGCCGCCGAACGTCGCGACGAAGCTGTCGGTGAAGCGGTCGAAGTCCTCAGGCGCGACGCACACGTGGGTCGTGTCGTACTGCGGGCCGACCGCAACGGCGGGAAAACGCGCCGCGGCGGCCGGCGACGCGATGTCGTCGAGGTGGGTTTCGTCGGCGAGCGCCGGCGTGCCGGCCAGCAGCGCGGCGAGCACGGCCGACGACGCGGCGGTCATGCGCAGCATGTTGCGCAGGTTCAATAAACTCATCGGTTTTCTCCTTGATGGTGATGCGCGCGGCCAGCGCCGCGCGCGGATTCGGATTCAGCGGGATACGGGCCACGCGTCCGGGCGGCCGGACGACCGGCGAGAAACACGAGCGGCGCGCGCGGCTTCCCGCTCGGCGGGAGACGGCGCAGACTCGTCGTTTCAGCGCGGTCGCCGCAACGTCACCGAATGGCGGGAACGCTGCCGGTCTGGCGTCGTATATCGTCGAGCACGGTGACGCGCTGCTGGATTTCCCCTGGCCGCGACGGCAGCGCGCGGACCTGCGCCGCGGTGTCGCAAGTGGCGCGCATCGCCCTGTCAGACCGCCCAGCACGAACAGCCGAACGCGCCCCAGAAACCCTTCGCGTCCGACGTCGGCAATGCGTTCGCCCATGCGCTCGCGTGCGCATGCTGGTGAACGTTGCATTCGTTCGCGCAGCCGCACATCGCGGCGGCCGCCGCGCGCTGCAACGGCGCGCCGGCGCGCTGCGTCGCGCCCCAGCCGCCATAGCCGCCGAACTCGCGCACCGGCGACCAGTCCGGCATCGCCGGCGGGATCGGCGCGTCGTGCGACGCGAACGGCCCCGCGCCCCACACGATCTTCCCGTCGACCACCGTCAGCAACGCGGTCGTGCCGGCGATATCGTCTTCCGCGCACGCGAAGAAATCGCGATCGGGGACCACCAGGTCGGCAAGCTGTCCCACCGCGATGCGCCCTTTCTTGCCTTCCTCGTTCGAGAACCACGTCACGTACTCGGTCCACATCCGCAGCGCGGTTTCGCGATCGAGCAGGTTGCGCTGCGGATACAGGCGCATGCCGCCGACCGTCTTGCCCGTCACGAGCCATGCAAGCGACACCCACGGGTTGTACGACGCGACGCGCGTCGCGTCCGTGCCGGCCGACACCCTGAGCCCCTTGCCGAGCATCTTCGCGACAGGCAGCGTCGCCTCGGCGGCCTGCGCGCCGTAACGCTCGACGAAGTATTCGCCCTGATACGCCATCCGGTGCTGCACCGCGATGCCGCCGCCGAGCGCGGCGATCCGGTCCATCGATTTCTCGGAGATGGTTTCCGCATGATCGAAGAACCAGTTCAGCCCGTCGAGCGGGATGTCTTCGTTGACCTTCTCGAACACGTCCAGCGCGCGGCTGATCGTTTCGTCATAGGTCGCGTGCATGCGCCACGGCCAGCGGTTTTCCGCGAGCACGCGCACGACGCCTTCGAGGTCGTCCTCCATCTGCGCGGGCAAATCCGGCCGCGCGACGCGGAAGTCCTCGAAGTCGGCCGCGGAAAACGCCAGCATCTCGCCCGCGCCGTTATTGCGGAAGTAGTCGGTGCCATCGTGGTACTTGACGCTCTTCGTCCAGTTCACGAAGTCTTCCTTCTCCGCGTTCGGCTTCTGCGTGAACAGGTTGTACGCGATCCGGATCGTCATCTCGCCCGCGTCGTGCAGCTTGCGGATCACTTCGTAATCGTCGGGATAATTCTGCGAGCCGCCGCCCGCGTCGATCACGCCCGTCACGCCGAGCCGGTTCAACTCGCGCATGAAATGGCGCGTCGAGTTGTACTGATACTCGAACGGCAGCTTCGGCCCCTTCGCGAGCGTCGCGTAGAGGATCGTCGCGTTCGGGTTCGCGAGCAGCAGGCCGGTCGGATTGCCCCCGGCATCGCGCAGGATCGTGCCGCCCGGCGGCTCCGGCGTGTCCTTCGTATAGCCGACCACGCGCAGCGCGGCCGCGTTCAGCAGCGCGCGGTCGTACAGGTGCAGGATGAACACGGGCGTATCGGGCGCGACCGCATTGAGCTCATCGATCGTCGGCAGCCGTTTCTCGACGAACTGGTGCTCGGTGAAGCCGCCGACCACACGCACCCATTGCGGCGCGGGCGTCACGGCGACCTGGCGCTTGAGCATCTCCATCGCGACCGCGAGCGACGGCACGCCGTCCCAGCGCAGCTCCATGTTGTAGTTCAGGCCGCCACGAATCACGTGGCAGTGGTTGTCGATCAGGCCCGGCAGCACGCCGCGGCCGCCGAGATCGACCACTTTCGTCGCGCGGCCCGCGAGCGGCATGACGTCCGCGTCGCTGCCGACGGCGACGAAGCGGCCGGCGGCAATCGCGACGGCCGTCGCGACGGGGTTCGCGCGGTCGAGCGTCGTGAATCGTCCGTTATGCAGGATCAGATCCGGTTGGGTCACGGTTGCGGTCATGTGCATCACCTCTTGTTGATCAGAAGCCAAACAGCTGTTTCACGGTGGGTAACGCTTGCACGCCGATCAGCATGCCGAGCAACCCGACCAGCGCAATCAGCGGCGGTGCGGGAGAGCGAACCTTGATGGCGCTGTAAATCACACCGATCAGCAGGCCCGCACCAAGGGAAACCAGATAAGGTTTCATGCGATCAATCTCCCGGACAATTTCAAATGCAGGCGCGGTGTGCCGAACGGCATGCCGCGGGCGGCATTCGTGTTTCGGTCACGTCCGCCGCCCGCGGCAATGGAGCCGATGCGGCGCGTTCGCATCGAACCCGTCGCACCGGCATCCGCCGTTGCAGGCCGTCCGCGCTTACTTCGCCGGAACGGGCGCAATCGACTCGTGCGGCGTCGCGGTACGCTGCGGCGCCTTGTGGAGCATCGTGTACGCGTAGTCCACGCCCATCCCGTATGCGCCCGAATGCTCCTTCGCGATCGCCATCACCGCGTCGTACGTCTCGCGGTGCGCCCAGTCGCGCTGCCATTCGAGCAGCACCTGCTGCCACGTGACCGGCACCACGCCGGCCTGCACCATGCGCTGCATCGCGATATCGTGCGCGGCCTGCGTCGTGCCGCCCGAAGCGTCGGCGACCATGTAGATCTCGTAGTCGCCCTCGAGCATCGCGCACAGCGCGAACGTCGTATTGCAGACTTCGGTCCACAGGCCCGACACGACCACCTTCTTGCGGCCATTCGCGGCGAGCGCGTCGCGCACCTTCTGGTCGTCCCACGAGTTCATCGACGTGCGTTCGAGCGTCTTCTGGTTCGGGAACACGTCGAGCAGCTCGGGATAGGTGTGGCCCGAGAAGCTCTCGCTTTCGACCGTCGTGATCGTGGTGGGAATGTTGAAGACCTTCGCGGCCTTCGCGAGCCCGACGACGTTGTTCTTCAGCGTCTGGCGATCGATCGACTGCACGCCGAAGGCCATCTGCGGCTGCTGGTCGATGAAGATCAGCTGGCTGTTGTGCGGGGTAAGTACTTCAAGCTTGGGATTGCTCATGGTGATGATGTCCTTTGACGCGGAGAAAAATGAGACTCGCCTGGCCGACGAATCCGCGAAGCGTCCAATGCGCGGTGTCGGAAGCGTCGGCAGCCGGCCTGCGTCATTCAATACGCGAACGTGCAGCCGCACCAGTTAATTGTTCTGATTCTCGCCACGCTCGACATTCAGACTGAAAAGTTCTGAATTTCATTGAATGCGCCAACGACGAGCGCGCCGACCTGATAGGCTGGCCCAAGACTTTCGGATCGACGCCAGACCGGGAGGTATCCGTATTTTTAACGGCTGTCACTTCATTCCAGAACGATGAAACCGTACACTGCTTCGCTTTTCGCCGGCATCCTCGCCGGCGTCGTCTACGCGCTGATCGGCGTGCAATCGCCGGCGCCGCCCGCTGTCGCTCTCGCCGGCCTGCTTGGCATTCTGACCGGCGAACAGATTCTTCCCGTGGTGCGACGGATGCTCGACGGCATTCGACCGGGAACCGCGTGGCGCGACGCGAAGTGCAGTCAGCACATGTTCGGCCCGTTACCTGGCGCTCACACCTCCGACGCTTCCGTGAAGCACCGCGAATCGACACCGACGTGACAGGCACACGTCGAGCGAAGCTCACGCGCATGGGCCGCGTCGTCGTCGACGAAGGCCGTCATCTTCTTGATGCTGCCGAACAGCGTGAACGGAAGGCGCAGCGCGCGAAGTCGCGCGTTGTGCGTGATTTGCGCATCCGCCACCCCGAGTGTCGGTTTCCGGGCGATCAGCCGTGAACGGTCGAGGCGTCTGGCGCTTGCCGACCCGAATCAAGCCATTCTTGAAGCCAGCGTTGACGGAATGAAGAAACGGGAGCGGCTTCGCCGCCGCCGATGCTGCAGACAGCCGACGCCGCGTGCGGCATCGGCGTTCAACGCGCCGCGGACGTCTCGCCGGTCCGGCCGGCGCGCCAGGTGAGGAAAGCGAGCATCGCGAGCGGCAGCGCCAGCGCCCAGAACGCGGCGTACAGGTAGGCGCTCGCGCCGGCGCCCGCACCGAGCGCGAACCCGGCGACCGGCGGCAGCGTGCGTCGCAGCCGCGCGCGCGCGGCTTCCCGTTCGGCCGGCGCGGCGATCGGCACGAGCCAGTCGAATGCATCGATGACCGCCTGCGTGACGTTGCCGGTCATCACGGTGTTCGCGACGACGGTGCGCGCGGTCAGCCGGCCGTGCGCGTTCTGCACGCCCATTGCCGCCGCACCCAGCAGCCCGCAGACGATCGTCGCGGGCGCATCGGCGCTGCCGATCGGCGACGCCGCGACGCCCGCGAGCATGAAGCCGGCCAGCAGGATCGTCTGCAGCGCGTACAGCGAGCGCGCCCGCGGGCCATGCCCGCGCACGCGCATCCGGTGATCGAGCAGGCGGGCGGCCACGATGCCCGCGATGAATGCCGGAAACGCGAGCCACTTGATCATCAGGCCCTGGCCGACACCGGCGAGGCCCGAGCCGATCAGGATGAAGTTGCCGGTAACGTGCGCGGTGAAGAGCCCGAACAGCGCGACGAAGCCGAGCGTGTCGACGTAGCCGGCGATCGATGCGAGAAACACATCCTCGCCGCGCAGGCGATCGGGGGCCGCCGCGCCCGCTGCCGTTACTTGCGCGGGCTGCATGTCGTGGCTTCCGCGGTTGGGTCGACGGTGCCCGCATCGCGGACCTGCGCGGCGCGCGCGCGCCATTGCGCCCGCGCGAGCGCGACCGCATGCTCGCGCAAGACGAGGCCGAGCCGGCCCGCCAGGGCGATCGGCGGCGGCGCGGGCGATTGCACGCGCACGAGGGGGTGCGGGAGGCCGACTGCGATGCCGGCTCCCGGCGAGATCAGGTAAGGCATGGTCCGTTCCGGTTACGCCGCCGGCCGGGCCGGCCGAAGGGATTCGGCCGCGTGCGGCGGCTCGGGAGCAAGACTACGGAATGCGGGCCTGAAAGTCATGGCGGCGAACTGAATCGTTCTGAACGCGCGGGGCGGCGACGCCCGCGCCGCGTGGCCGGCTTCGCGGTGGCGCGCCTTGCTATTTTTCGATCGATAAGTGCAGAATGGCCGCATTCAGGAGCCGACGCATGACCGACACCAAGCGCAAGGCAGCGCCCCGCACGCGCGGGGCGACCGCCGACGACACCGCCGCCACATCGGGCCGCCGCCTCACGCCGGAAGCGCGCGAGCGGCAGATCGTCGAAAAGGCGGTCGAACACTTCGCGACCCACGGTTTTTCCGGCAGCACGCGCGAGCTCGCGCGGCAGATCGGCGTGACCCAGCCGCTGCTCTACCGGTATTTCCCGAGCAAGGAAGCGCTGATCGATCGCGTATACGACGAGGTCTACACGTGGGATCCCGAGTGGGAAAAACTGATCGCCGACCGCTCGGTTCCGCTGCAGCAGCGGCTCGTCGCGTTCTACCGGTCGTATGCGCAGACGATCCTGCGGCGCGAATGGATTCGCACGTTCATCTTCGCGGGGCTCAGCCGCGAGGGCTTCAACACGCGCTATCTGTCGCGGCTGCGCGAACGCGTGTTCCTGCCGGTGCTGCGCGAGCTGCGGCATGCGTACGACATCGCGACGCCGGCGTCGGAAGCGCAGCGCAATGCGGAAATCGAACTGGTGTGGAGCCTGCACGCGAGCATCTTCTATCTCGGCGTGCGCAAGTGGGTATACGGGCTGCCGGTACCCGACGATCTCGACGCGGAAATCGAACGGCAGATCGACGCGTTCCTGAACGGCACGCCGGCCGCGCTGAAGCGTGTCGCGTCCGACGCAGCCGCGAAGCGCGCCCGCCGCTCGTGATGCCGCGGCGCGGCGTGGCGTTGCACCGCGCCCGGGCCGATTCAGAACGATTCAGCCGCGACGGTCGCTGCTTGCCCTATGCTCGGACAGCATTGGACGCGTGCCGTACCGCGCACCGTCCGCATCGAACCGGGGCTCCCACATGACGACCGACACGCTCGCACTCACCCATCACACCATTACCGCGAACGGCATCCGCCAGCACGTCATCGATGCCGGCGCCGGGCCCGTCGTCGTGCTGCTGCATGGCTTTCCCGAAACCAGCTTCGCGTGGCGCCACCAGATCCCGGTGCTCGCGCGGCACTACCGCGTGATCGCGCCCGACCTGCGCGGCTACGGCGAAACCGACAAGCCCGCGGCCGGCTACGACAAGCGCAACATGGCGCGCGATCTCGCCGCGCTGCTCGATGCGCTCGGCATCGACCGCATCGCGCTCGTCGGCCACGATCGCGGCGCACGCGTCGCGACGCGTTTCGCGAAGGACTTCCCCGCGCGCGTCGAGCGGCTCGTCGTGATGGACAACGTGCCGACGCGCATCGTCGCGCAGAACATGACCGCGCAAACGGCGCGCGCGTACTGGTTCTTCCTGTTCCACCAGGTGCCCGACCTGCCGGAGGCGCTGATCGCGGGCAAGGAAGCCGAATGGCTCAGCTATTTCTTCGCCGACTGGTGCTACAACCCGCATGCGATCTCGGGCGATGCATTCGACACGTACGTACGCGCGTATCGGCGCCCGGGGGCCGTGCGCGGCGCGTTGGCCGACTATCGCGCGAACGCGGAAGACGTGCAGCAGGATCTCGTCGATGCGGATGTCAGGATCGGGTGCCCGACCATGGCGATCTGGGGCGAGGATTTCTACGCGGTCGGCAAGATGTTCGACATGAAGGCCGTATGGGAAGGCATGGCGGCGAACCTGCGGGCCGAGCCGATCGCGCTGTGCGGGCACCTGCCGCACGAGGAGCAGCCCGAGCGCGTGAACATGCTGCTGCTCGATTTCCTGCGCGGCTGGGCCGGCTGACGCAACGCCGCTGCACGCGGCATCATCGGAGGACCATCGGATGGGACACGGATCGGGCCGCAAGGCCGTCATCGCCGGCGGATCGGTCGGCGGGCTGTTCGCGGCGACCGCGTTGCGCGCGGCCGGCTGGGACGTCCGCGTATTCGAGCAATCGCCGCACGAACTCGACAGCCGCGGCGGCGGCATCGTGCTGCAGCCGCCGATCGAGCGCGCGTTCGCGTTCGGCGGCGTGCCGCTGCCGCGCGAGGCCGGCGTCGATTCGATCGACCGGATCTACGTCGACGCACAGGACCGGATCGTGCAACGCTTCGCGATGCCGCAGACGCAGACCGCGTGGAACGTGATCTACACGGCGCTCAAGCGTGCGCTGCCGGCCGGCATCCTCCACGCCGGCGACGCGTTCGAGCGGTTCGAGCAGGACGGCGCGCGGATCGTCGCGCACTTCGCGAGCGGCCATGCCGAGACGGCCGACCTGCTGATCGGCGCGGACGGCGGCCGCTCCACCGTGCGCGCGCAGTTGCTGCCGGACGTACGGCCGACGTATGCGGGCTATGTCGCGTGGCGCGGGCTCGTCGACGAACGCGCGCTGCCCGAGCAGGTGCTGGTTCTGCTGCGCGAACGCTTCACGTTCCAGCAAGGCGACCGGCACCTGTTCCTCACCTATCTGGTGCCCGGCGCCGACGGCGCGCTCGAACCGGGCGAGCGGCGCGTGAACTGGGTGTGGTACCGGCGTCTCGCGTCCGACCGGCTGGCATCGCTGTTCCTTGCACGCGACGGCACGCAGCGCGACGGATCGCTGCCGCCCGGCGCGATGCGCGACGACAACCGCGCGGAACTCGTCGACGCCGCCGACCGGATGCTCGCGCCGACGCTCGCCGCGCTGGTGGATGCGACACCCGCGCCGTTCGCGCAGGCGATCCTCGATCTCGCGGTCGAGCGAATGGTGTTCGGGCGCGCGGTGCTGCTCGGCGACGCCGCCTGCATGGTGCGCCCGCACACGGCGGCGGGCGTCGCGAAAGCGGCCGACGATGCGGTCGGTCTCGCGCAGGCGTTGCGCGACGTCGCGCCCGGCAGCAGGTTCGACGCCGGGCTGGCCGGCTGGGACGCCCGTCAGCGCGCCGCCAGCGCATCGATCGCCGCGCGCGGAATCGCGCTCGGCGCACGTTTGATGGGCGCGGCCTGAGCGTTCGCGGGCCGCGTGTCATGCGCCGGGCGCGGCGCATCGGACTCCGGGTCGAGCGCGTGCAGCACGCTCGCGCGCCCGCCGTCGTCATCCGGCAGTTGCGGCTGGCCGCGCGCGAAGGCCGGCGTGGCGGCGGCCGTGCCGACGCAAAGAGCGAGCAACGCGGCGGCGACAAGCTTGCGGTTCATGATGACACTCCCGAGAACGATTCGATGGGGACGCGCCGCCGGCACGACCGCGCGAGCGAAAGCGATTCGTTGCGTGACGGGTGCGTTGCCGGCGTCGAATGACCCGACGCCGGCGGCGGACGGCGGCTGAAAAAACCGCGTTCAGTGGTGCTCGAACAATTGCTGCGTGTCGAGCGATGCGAGCGAAGGCACGCCCGTCGCGGCGGCGGCATCCGGCCGTGCAGCGACCGACTGCGGATGCTGGGCGGCGACCTTCGCCTCCGCTGCCTGGATGTCCTCGGGATAGTAAGGATCGCTGCCGACCGGCCGATAACCGGCCTTTTCGACACGGACGAGATCGGCGCGCACGTCGGCCCGTGTGAGCGCATGGTCGGCGGTTTGCGCAAATGCGACGATCGGTGCGCTCAGCGCACAGGAAAGCAGGACTGCACGAATCAGGTTGTTCATGATGTTCACCTCTCAAAGATGGCGTGTTCGCGTCCGCAGATCAGGCCGGACATCCGCTCCCCATCGATGTGATGAAGAGTTGGGATCATTCTGCGATTCGCGCGCTTTCCTGAAGGTGAGGCTTCGATTACGGTTTTGTTATCCGGGCGCGGGCGCCCGTCGTGCAGGGGCGCCCGGCTCGCCGGGCACCGCGCAGGCGCGCACGTCGGACGACCGTCGCGTTCATGCGGACGCGTCGAGCGGCCGCACTTCCGGAATCATCGCGGCCTGGCCGCGCACGATTCCGTCTGCGTCCGTGAGCTGCCACACGGTCGCGCGCTCGATCCAGAACCGCTTGCCGGATTTCGTGACCCGCACGCCGCGGTATCCGGACACGAAGCCGTCCCGCATCACCTTGTCGAGGAATATCTGCCGCTCGCGCCGCTCCATCGGCTCCGCCGACAGGCGCGACGGCAACGCCGTCAGTTCGTCCCAGTCGTATTCGAAAATCGCCTGCGCGCGCCGGTTGCCGTACACGAACACCGGATCGGCCGACGTGTCGTGCGCCAGCACGCCGAACGGCGCCGTCTCGTACAGCCACGCGGCGCCGTCGGACGCGCTCATCCCGTCGGGAACGAGCGGGCGGTGCAACAGCCGGCGGTAGGAATCGGCGAGAAGGAGGAAGAAATCTGCATCGGTGCGCAACGACATCGGTCAGGCTCCTGAAAGCGGCGGGATACGGGAACGCGTGAAGGTTCACGGCCGGACATTATAGGGACGAAGCGGCGCGGCCGGCGCCGCCGCATCCGCACAGATAACGACTTCGTAATCTTCGGGTCAGGGTCGGGTCAACGCCGCGCCGGCAGACTGCATGCTCGTCGCATCGAATGCGCATCCGAGCCCTGCTTCGAGGAGCACCATCATGTGGATCGTCCGGCTGGCGTTACGCAGGCCCTACACGTTCGTCGTACTCGCGCTGCTGATCTTCATCGCGGGGCCGCTTGCCCTGCTGCGCACGCCGACCGACATTTTTCCGAGCATCGACATTCCGGTCGTCAGCATCGTCTGGTCGTACAACGGCTTCTCCGCGGAGGACATGGCCAAGCGGATCACGTCGAACTACGAGCGCGCGCTCACGTCCGACGTCGACGACATCGAGCACATCGAGTCGCAGTCGCTGAACGGCGTGTCCGTCGTGAAGATCTTCTTCCATCCGGGCGCCGACATCAATCGCGCGATCGCGGAAGCCGCGAGCAACGCCGCGTCGATCCTGCGCATCCTGCCGCCCGGCACGCTGCCGCCGAACATCATCACGTACAACGCGTCGACGGTGCCGATCCTGCAGCTCGGGCTGTCGAGCGGCACGCTCGCCGAGCAGCAGCTGTACGACCTCGGCAACAGCTTCATCCGCACGCAGCTCGCGACCGTCCAGGGCGCGGCCGTGCCGCTGCCGTTCGGCGGCAAGATCCGCCAGATCGTCGTCGATCTCGATACGCGCGCGCTGCAGGCGAAGGGGCTCGCGCCGATCGACGTCGTGAACGCGATCAACGCGCAGAACCTGATCCTGCCGGGCGGCACCGCGAAGATCGGCACGCACGAATACAACGTGCAGATGAACGGCAGCACGCAGACGGTCGCCGCGCTGAACGACCTGCCGGTGAAGACGATCGGCGGCAACGTCGTGTACGTGCGCGACGTCGCGCACGTTCGCGACGGCTACGCGCCGCAGACCAACATCGTGCGCGTGGACGGCAAGCGCGCGGCGCTGCTGACGGTCGAGAAGACCGGCAGCGCGTCGACGCTGACGATCATCGACCAGGTGAAGGCGATGCTGCCGAAGATCGCGGCCGGGCTGCCGAAGGCGCTGCACATTTCGCCGCTCGACGATCAGTCCGTGTTCGTGAAGGCGGCGGTCCAGGGCGTCGTGCGCGAGGCGCTGATCGCCGCGTGCCTGACCGCGCTGATGATCCTGCTGTTTCTCGGCAGCTGGCGCGCGACGCTGATCATCGCGGTATCGATTCCGCTCGCGGTGCTCACGTCGCTGCTCGCGCTGTCCGTGCTCGGCCAGACCATCAACATCATGACGCTCGGCGGGCTCGCGCTCGCGGTCGGGATCCTCGTCGACGACGCGACCGTCGCGATCGAGAACATCACGCATCATCTGGAGCTCGGCGCGCCGCTAGAGGAAGCCATTCTGACCGGCGCGGGCGAAATCGCGGTGCCGACCTTCGTGTCGACGCTGTCGATCTGCATCGTGTTCGTGCCGATGTTCCTGCTCACGGGCGTCGCGCGCTATCTGTTCGTGCCGCTGGCCGAGGCCGTGATCTTCGCGATGATCGCGTCGTACTTCTTCTCGCGCACGCTGGTGCCTACGCTCGCGATGGCGCTGATGCGCGCGAAGGGGCAAGGCCGGCCGCCGCGCGGCGTATTCGCGCGCGTCGCGCGTTTCCAGGCCGCGTTCGAGCATCGCTTCGAGGCCGTGCGGCTGCGCTATCGCGCATTGCTCTCGGCGGCGATCGCGCGGCGCCGCCGCTTCGCGGCCGCGTTCCTGCTCGCGTGCGTCGCGTCGACGGGCCTCTACGCGTTCGCCGGGCAGGACTTCTTTCCGTCGGTCGACACCGGTGAAATCCGCCTGCACCTGCGCGCGCCGACCGGCACGCGGATCGAGGAAACCGCGCGGCTGACCGACGAAGTCGAAGCCAAGATCCGCGGCGTGATTCCGGCGAACGAACTCGCGGGCGTGCTCGACAACATCGGCGTGCCGGTGAGCGGGATCAACCTCACGTACGACTCGTCCGACCCGATCGGCACCGAGGACGCCGACGTGCTCGTCACGCTGAAACCGAATCACGCGTCGACGGCCGCATACGTCGCGAAGCTGCGCAACGTGCTCGCGCAGTCGTTCCCCGGCGTGACGTTCGCGTTCCTGCCGGCCGACATCGTCAGCCAGATCCTGAACTTCGGGCTGCCCGCGCCGATCGACATCCAGATCGTCGGCAACAAGCTCGACCAGAACCGCGCGGTCGCGAATGCGCTGCTCGCGAAGCTGCGCGGCGTGCGCGGGCTCGTCGACGCGCGCATCCAGCAGCCCGGCGACGAACCGGCGATCAACGTGAACGTCGACCGCACGAAGGCGATCCAGGCCGGCCTCGAACAGCGCGACGTCGCGCAGAACCTGCTGATCGCGCTGTCCGGCAGTTCGCAGACCACGCCGAACTTCTGGCTCGATCCGCGCAACGGCGTCAGCTACCCGGTGCTCGTGCAGACGCCGCAATACACGGTGAATTCGCTGCAGTCGCTCGCGAACGTGCCGCTGCCGGCCGGCACCGCGCGCGCGCCGCAGACGCCGGCCGGCGGCCCGGCCGCGGGCGCGCCCGCGCAGAACCTGCTCGGCTCGCTCGGCACGTTCTCGCGCTCGACGCAGCAGGCCGTGGTGTCGCACTACAACGTGCAGCCGGTGCTCGACATCTTCGCGTCGGTGCAGGGGCGCGACCTCGGCGGCGTCACGGCCGACGTGACGAAGCTCGTCGACGCCGCACGGGCGCAACTGCCGCCCGGCTCGTCGATCGTGCTGCGCGGCCAGGTGCAGGCGATGCACGAATCGTTCACGGGCCTGCTCGGCGGCCTCGCGCTCGCGATCGCGCTCGTCTACCTGCTGATGGTCGTGAACTTCCAGTCGTGGCTCGATCCGCTCGTGATCGTCGGCGGGCTGCCGGCGTCGCTCGCCGGCATCGCATGGATGCTGTTCGTCACGCGCACCACGCTGTCGGTGCCCGCGCTGACCGGCACGATCCTGTGCATCGGCATCGCGACCGCGAACAGCATTCTCGTCGTGAACGCGGCGCGCGAGCTGCTCGCGGGCGGCGCGTCGCCGTGGCAAGCGGCGCTCGATGCCGGCTTCAACCGCTTCCGCCCCGTCGTGATGACCGCGCTCGCGATGCTGATCGGCATGCTGCCGATGGCGCTCGGCCTCGGCGACGGCGGCGAACAGAATGCGCCGCTCGGCCGCGCGGTGATTGGCGGCCTCGCGTTCGGCACGGTGTCGACGCTGCTGTTCGTGCCGGTGGTGTTCGGCTTCGTCCACGCGTGGCTCGCGCGGCGCCGCGACGCCGCGGCCGCCCGGCGCGCGCAGCCCGCGCCCGATACGCCGGCACTGCGTTGAGCGCGCACGGCCGCCCCTTCCCATCCTTCGATTCGCCCGACCCCGGACCCATCATGAACGACTCGATCGAACCCGTCGCCCCGCCGCCGGCCGCCGAAACGGCCACCGCGGCCCCCGCCGCCGCAGCCGTGCCGCCTGCCGCGCGCGGCGCCGCCTCCGACACCCCGCCGGCTCGCCGCGGCCGCAAGCTGACCGTGCCGCTCGCGGCCGCCGCGCTCGCTGCCGCGCTGCTCGCGCTCGGCATCGTGCCGCGTATCGACGCGCGCGCCGCACAGCGTGCGCAGGTGGCCGCGCAGCGGGCGCTGCCGGTGTCGGTCGTCGTGCCCGGCACGGCGCCGGCCGACCAGACGCTGACCTTGCCCGGCGCGGTGACGCCGTATGCGGACGCATCGATCTATGCGCGCACGAGCGGCTATATCGCGCATTGGAGCGCCGATCTCGGCACGCACGTGAAGGCCGGCCAGACGCTCGCGCAGATCTCGGCGCCCGATCTCGACGCGCAGTTGCGCCAGGCGCGCGCGGACGAAGCGAGCGCGCAGGCGAACTACGACTACGCGAAATCGACCGCGCAGCGCTGGCAGGACATGCTGAAGACGCAATCGGTGTCGCAGCAGGACACCGACACGAAGGTCGCGGACATGAACGCGAAGCGCGCGATGCTCGCCGCCGCGCAGGCGAACGTCGCGCACCTTGCCGAACTCGTGTCGTACGAATCCATCACCGCGCCGTTCGACGGCGTGATCACCGCACGCAACGTCGACGTCGGCACGCTCGTCACCGCGGGCGGCACGCCGGGCAGCCCGGGCCTGTCCGGCGAACTGTTCCACCTCGAACAGACGGACACGCTGCGCGTGTTCGTCGACGTGCCGCAGGACAGCGCGACGGGTGTGTCGACCGGCACGCCGGTCTACCTGACGACGCCGCAGTATCCGGGGCGGCGCATCGCCGCGCGCGTCGCGCGCAGCGCGGGCGCGATCGATCCCGTCACGCGCACGCTGCGCGTCGAGATCGACGTCGACAATCGCGACGGCGCGCTGATGCCCGGCGCGTATGCGCAGGCGCATCTCGTCGTGCCGAGCGCGGCGCCGGCGCTCGACCTGCCGGTCAGCGCGCTGCTGTTCCGTCCGAACGGCGTGACGGTGGCCACCGTCGGTGCGAACGGGCGCACCGCGCTGAAGATCGTGCAGATCGGGCGCGATTTCGGCACGCGGGTGGAGATCGTCGCGGGGCTCGCGGCAACCGATCGCGTGATCGACAACCCGGGCGATGCGATCACGGCCGGGGAGACCGTGAAGATCGTGTCGACCGCGCACGATGCAGCGCCGGTCGCTGCTTCGCCGGCTTCGGCCGCTTCGGCCGCTTCCGCCGCGCAGGCCGCGCAACCGGCGTCTGCGGCCGATGCACGCAACGTGCCGCCGCCGCGCGCGGTCGGCGCCGCACCGGCTACATCGACACCCGCTGCCGCGCCCGCCCGCGGCTGACCCATCGACGACGAATCACGAGATACCTGCCATGCGCCTCCGTCATCCGCTTCCGTTCGCACGTCGCATCGTCACGCTCGCCGCCACCGCCGCACTGACCGCCTGCTCGACGCTGCCGCCCTACTCGCCGCCCGCCGTCGCGGTGCCCGCGCACTACGCGGGCGCGCCGGCCGCACCTGCCGCGCAGGCCGGCTGGCACGTCGCGATGCCGGCCGACGCCGCCGCGCGCGGCGCGTGGTGGACCGTGTTCGGCGACGCCGACCTGAACGCGCTCGAAGCGCGCGTCGACGTGTCGAACCAGACGGTGAAGAAAGCCGTCGCCGATCTGCAGCAGGCACGCGCGATGGTCGACTATCAGCACGCCGGATTCCTGCCGACGATCACCGCGGGCGTCGCGCAAAGCCGCGCGCGCGTGTCGCAGAACCGGCTCGGCTCGTCGCTCGCCGGCAAGACGACGCCCGACTACCAGGCCGGCGTGGCCGCGAGTTGGGAGCCCGATGTGTTCGGTCGCGTGCGCGATGCGGTGACGGGCGCGCAGGCGAACGCGGCCGCGAGCGCGGCCGACCTGCAGGCCGTGAAGCTGTCGGTCACGGCCGAACTCGCGACCGATTATTTCGCGCTGCGCTCGCTCGACACGCAGAAGCAACTGCTCGACGACACGGTGCACGCGTACGCGGACGCACTGACGCTGCTCAGGCAGCAACTCGCGGCCGGTGCGATCGACGCGTCGGCCGTCGCCCAAGCTCAGACGCAACTCGAATCGACGCGCACGCAGGACACCGACATCGACGCGTCGCGTGCGCAGTTGCAGCATGCGATCGCGACGCTCGTCGGCGAAAGCGCGTCGACGTTCGCGCTGCCGCCCCGCGTGCAGGCGTTCCACGTGCCGGCCATTCCGGCCGGCGTGCCGTCGCAACTGCTGGAGCGGCGGCCCGACATCGCGGCGGCCGAGCGTCGCGTCGCGGCCGCGAACGCGCAGATCGGCGAGGCACGTGCCGCGTTCTTTCCCGATCTGGTGCTGTCGGCGAGCGCGGGGCTCGAGAGTTCGTTCTTCGCGCCGTGGCTCACCGCGCCGAGCCTGTTCTGGTCGCTCGGCCCGCAGCTCGCCGGCACGCTGTTCGACGGCGGCCGCCGCAGCGCATCGCTGCGCGGCGCGCATGCGCAATACGACGGCGCAGTCGCCGATTACCGGCAAACCGTGCTCGTCGCGTTCCAGCAGGTCGAGGATCAGTTGTCCGCGCTCGATGCACTCGCGTCCGAAGCCGGCAGCCAGCAACGCGCGACCGACGCGGCCGATCTGTCGCTGCGGCTGACGACGAATCGTTTCAACGCCGGCGCCGTCAGCTATCTCGATGTGGTGACCGCGCAGACGATCGCGCTGACGAACCGGCGCACCGCCGATCAGATCGACGCGCGCCGGATGGAGGCGGCGGTCGGGTTGCTGAAGGCGTTGGGCGGCGGCTGGCAGGCGGGCGCGGGCGCGGAATCAGGCGCGGAATCGAACACCGGCGCGAAGGAACACGCGGGTGCCGTGCGGCCCGAACCCGCCGTCACACAGCCGGCGGCCGGTTGAACGTGAGAGGCGCGCAGCCGTAGCACCATTTCAACTCTTCGATCGGCGGACGAAAGGTTGCACGTCGGTAATACGGCTCGTTGACGTCACACTGCGACATATCACCGTCAGTCATGTGAACCATGTCTTCCCCATCACTTGCGCCCGGGTCGATTGCCTCGCGGTAGTTGGGTGCCACTCTCCGGTCTCGTACGTCCGGTTGACCTGCCGCTGGCAAGCGAATGGTCCCCGGCCTCGTTCTGGATCAAGCTCCAATAATGCTGGGGCGTGCTCGCGTAATTGTCCATCTGCGAGCAGGGCTTCGACCAATTCGCCGGCAATGACGTCGCCGAGACGCTCCGCATCGAACAGCCGCCCACGGTTGCACGCGCCAACGCCGTGCGCGCCGCATTTGAGGCAGCGAACCGACGCGTTGATCGCACTGTCGATTGGCGATGTCACTTACCGGCGAGGCCGGCGTTTCCCGTCATTCCAAAATGGTTTGCAGGCGAGCGAGCGCATCTTCGACAACTTCAATGGGGGCACGCTCGACCTTGCGTGCGCCGCGCGCCTCGAGATCGAGCGTGCGGACCATGTTCACCAGCGCCACGCCCTGCGTCTCCGTCCCCGAACCCGAGAGCGGCACAGCGAATCCCGCGTATCGCGCGAATTCGCCGCCCTGCGTAATTGGCGCGACGAGCGCCACGCCAAGCGTGTTGAACGCGGCGGGTGACAGAACCAGCGCGGGACGGAAATCCCCTTGCTGTTCTTTGCCCACTGTCGGATTCAGGCTAACCCGCACGATATCGCCACGGTCGAACTTGACGCGCCTCACCATGCCTCACGTCCCACGGGCTTGACTTCACCCCACGCAACGAGGTCTGCCGGTTGCGGAGCCTTCGGATCGCATTGCGCAACGAGTTCATCCAGCGAATATTTGCGCCGCGCGGGTGAAAGCAACACGCCATCCGGCCGTACATCGGCGCGCAGAGAACTGCCAGCCGACGCGCCGATCTGCTCCAACAACACAGCAGGAAGCCGTACGGCCGCACTGTTGCCCCACTTCTGAATTTTGAGTTCCATATCATGCTCCGAATGTTTATCCATTGTAGACACGCGCCGCAGAAATGGCAAGCCGTTTGTATCTACATTGATTCTACATTCGGTTCGTTTGAAGACCCCGCAAACGGCTGCCCTGTTTCGAACGCCGGCACGAAGGACCACGCGGCGGCCGCGCAGCCCGAACCCGCCGTCACGCAGCCGGCGGCCGGTTGAACGTGAGCACGAAGCGCGTGCCGCGCGCGTCGCTTTCGACCTGCGCGGTGCCGCCGTGCAGTTCCATCACCGAGCGCACGATCGCGAGGCCGAGCCCTGCCGTGCCGCCCGGCGCGCCGCCGCTGCGCGCGGGGTCGCCGCGCACGAAGCGATCGAAGATCCGCGGCAACAGCGCGGGATCGATCGGCTCGCCGGGATTCGCGACGACGACGCGCACCGCGTCGTCGGTTTCATCGACACTCAGCGTGATGACGCCGCCGGCGGGCGTGTAACGCAGCGCGTTCGCGAGCAGGTTGCCGACCGCGCGGCGGAACAGCTCGACGTCGGCGGTCAACTGCCCGTGCCCGTCGACGCGCAGCGCCGAGCCCGCCTCGTCGGCGAGCCCCTCGAAATACTCGGCGATGCGCTCGAGTTCGTCGCGCACGTCGAATGCGCGCTGCCGCGTGACGAAGCTCGGATGCTCGGCGCGCGCGAGAAACAGCACGTTCTCGATCATCCGCGCGAGGCGATCGTATTCCTCGAGATTCGATTCGAGCAGCGTCTGGTACTCGTCGGCCGAACGCGGCCGCGCGAGCGCGACTTCGGTGGCGCCGCGCATGTTGTTCAGCGGCGTGCGCAAGTCGTGCGCGAGATCGGCGCTGAATTGCGACAGATGCGAGAACGCCTGCTGCAGGCGGCCGAGCATCGCATTCTGCGCATCGACGAGCGCGCGCAGCTCCGGCGGCGCGCGCGACGCGTCGAGTCGCGTGTCGAGCTTGTCGACCGTGATCCGGCCGGTGTCGTCGACGATCTCGCGCAGCGGCGCGAGCGCCTTGCGGATCAGCCAGTAGCCGAGCAGCAGCGCGAACAGCGCGCCGACGCCGCCGGCAAGCATGAGCCGGTTGCGGTAGCCGTCGAGCAGTTCGGCCCGGTCGCGCATGTTGCGGGCGATCGCGATGCGGATCGGCGTGCGGTCGCCGAGCGCGGCCTCGATCGCGACGCCGCGCATCGGCGTGCCGCCGGCGGCGGTCCATGTGACGAGCCGGTCAGCCGTGATCCGGTCGTTCGCGGGAACCGGCGCCGCGTGCGGCGCGAACAGTTGCGCGTCGGCCAGCGGAACCGATGCGGCCGCGGGTACATCGTCGAGCGCGGCGAGCCGGACGTTGTGGCGCGCGAGCACGTCGCCCTGCGCATCGACGACGACCATCGACAGCGCCTCGTTGCCCAGCACCTGGCTCGTCAGCCGCTCCGCGTGCGCGCGAACCGCATCGAGCGACTCGAGCTCGCCCGCGAGCCGGCGCGTGTGGCGCGCGGCCAGCACGATGTCGAGATCGTCCTGCGTGTTCACCTGCCGCTCGAGGCCCGCATACACATACGCGCCGACGAGCGCGAACGCGGCCAGCGTGGTCGCGGCGAAAGCGAGCGCGAGTGTCGCCGCGAGCGAGCGCGGGCGCGTCATGCGCCGTCCTTCGGCTCGAGCACGTAGCCGACGCCGCGCACGGTATGGATCAGCTTGACCGGAAACGCGTCGTCGATCTTCGCGCGCAGGCGCCGGATCGCGACCTCGACGACATTGGTGTCGCTGTCGAAATTCATGTCCCACACGTACGATGCGATCTGCGTGCGGCTCAGCACCTCGCCCTGCCGGCGCGCGAGCAGTTGCAGCAGCGAGAATTCGCGCGGCGTCAGGTCGATTCGCGTGGCGCCGCGCTTCACGCGGCGGCGCACCACGTCGATTTCCAGATCGCCGACCGCCAGGTGCTCGGTCTCGCGCGGCGGCCCGCGACGCGCGAGCGTGCGGATGCGGGCCAGCAGCTCGACGAACGCGAACGGCTTCACGAGGTAATCGTCGGCGCCGAGTTCGAGGCCGTGCACGCGGTCGTGCACGTCGTCGCGCGCGGTCAGGAACAGCACGGGCGTCGTGTGCGTCTCGCGCAGCCGCTTGAGCACGCCCCAGCCGTCGAGCACGGGCAGCATCACGTCGAGCACGATCACGTCGTAACGCTCTTCCTGCGCGAGCATCAGCCCTTCGGCGCCGTCCTTCGCGAGATCGACGCTGAAGCCCGATTCCTCGAGCCCTTTCTTCAGGTACGCGCCCGTTTTCGGTTCGTCTTCGACTATCAGGATGCGCATGGCCGGCTCCGTCGCATTCGTGGGGACATACGGCGATGTTACCCGGAAACGGCGACACGGCCGCGCTCCGTGCAGGCCCGAGCGGCGTAGATGACAAAACGGTAATCGGCCCGTCAGCCTGGCGTGCGGTCGCGGCGCCAGGCCGCGGATTCCCGTCCCGTCGGTCCAGCGCGATCGCGGCGCGTATGCCTAAACACGCCGGCTCTACGGGGCTTCACTGCGTCCAAGCCGAAAAACCGAGACGACCTCCACCCGTTCCCGTGACTGCTGGCGCAGACTGATCGCCGCCGCCGTTTGCTCGACCAACGCGGCGTTTTGCTGCGTGGCGCGCTCCATCTGGCCGACGGCTTCGCCGATCTGGGCCACGCCGAGCGATTGTTCGGCGCTCGCGGCACTGATTTCACGCATCGTCTCGGTGACGCGACGAATGGAGTTCACGACTTCGGTCATCGCCACCCATGCGCGCTCGACTTCGGTCGAACCTTGAGCCACGCGCCCCACGCTCGAGCCGATGACCTTCTTGATCTCCCTGGCCGCATCGGCGGAACGTCCGGCCAGGCTGCGCACTTCGCTGGCGACCACCGCGAAGCCCCTGCCCTGCTCGCCGGCGCGCGCGGCCTCGACCGCGGCGTTCAAGGCCAGAATGTTCGTCTGAAAGGCAATGCTGTCGATGACACCCGTGATGTCCGAGATTTGGCGGGAGCTGTCGTTGATGCCCTTCATGGTTTCCACGACGTGACCGCGACACCGATTTGCCGGGACCAGTCACTGACCAGCCGCTCGGTCTGCGACGGCCGGGCAAAGCGATTTTCATCGCATCAATGGATCAACATGTTCTCGGCGATCGCGTGCTTCAACTCCTTCAGAACAAGCGCGAGCAGACGAGATACCTGCATTTCGACCTCGTCGCCGTCGAAAGTAACGAGGGCACGCACCCTGTTGCCGTCGATGCCGCCGAGCCAGTCGAGGTCTTGCGGGCGTGTCGACCACACCAGCAACGGCACGCCTCGCGGCAATCGACTCAATCGGCATTCCGGCCTCGTCTTCGCCGCATCGGGAACGTTACCCGGCATGAGCGACTCGCTCCATGCACGATGCGCATCGACGGGATCGTCAATCTGGAGAAGCGCGACTTCCGGCATCGCCGCGAAGCGGGCTACGGCCGCTGAAACCGCGGCCGCGCCGGGGCTCGGATCCATGACGACACACACGCGAGCCCGCTCCGAAGGCGGTAACAGCCAGTTCCACGTCGAAGCCCCCGACGATACCGCGTCCAGTTTCCTTGCACTCATGCCGATCACCTCGCATGTCGTCGAAACAAGTCTCGGACCGCACCCGGCGAAGCCATCGCTCGGCCGTGCGGCGTTCTCTCGATGCGCTGCCTTATCGGAGATTCAACATCGATCGACAGCCGCGCAATGCAAACAGACTCAGCACGCCGAGCAGCATCAGATAAAACGCCGGCGATGCCAGATTGCCCGTCTGATGGATCAGCGACGCGACGATCAGCGGCGCGAAACCGCCAAACAGCGTGACGCCGATGTTGTAGCTGATCGCCATGCCCGTCGCTCGCGTTTCGGTCGGAAATACTTCCGCCATCAGCGCTGGCAGCGCGCCAAAATAGACCGCCTTCAGCGTCCCCATCCAGGCCATCATCGCAATGAGTCTTCCCAGATCGGGATGCGCGCCAAGCAATTTGAAAACCGGATAAATGGTCAGAATGAAGGCTATCCCGGCCCAGATCATCAGCCTGATGCGGCCGATTCTGTCCGAGAGATGACCGACGAACGGCGTAACGAACGTCAGGATGGCGCCGGCCAACGTCGTTGCAATGAAACCGAAACTGGCAGGCAGATGAAGTTCACGTACCGCGTAGGTCGGAATATAAAGAATGACGTAACTGGCGCCGGTAGAAAGAACGAGCGTACCGATCGCCAGCAACATTCTGGCTTTCTGATTGACGAACACTTCCCTCACCGGGAACGATGCGGGCCTTTCACGCCTTGCGCCGTCGGCCTCATGCACGTGCTTTCGCAAGTACAGGCCGACCGGTCCGATCAGCACACCAAAGAGAAACGGGATGCGCCAACCCCATGCGTCGATGGCGTCTCCATCGAGGATCAACGTGAGGAGAACGCCGAAACCGGCCGCGAGCATATAGCTCAATCCTTGACTCGCGAACTGGAAGCTGGCGAACAATCCCTTGCGCTCGGGACACTGTTCCACCAGAAACGCGGTTGTGCTGCCGAACTCGCCGCCCGCGGAAAATCCCTGAAGCAGCCGAGCGCAGATGACCAGAATCGGTGCGATCACGCCGATCGACTCGTAACTCGGCATCAGCGCGATCGTCGTCGTGCCGATCATCATCGTCACGATCGACACCATCATCGACGCCTTGCGGCCGCGACGATCCGCATACGAACCCAGCACCAGCGCTCCGATCGGTCTGGCCAAATACGAGATCGCGAACGTCCCGAACGTCAGAAGAAGGGATACCCCGCTGCTCGACGCAGGAAAGAAAGCCTTTGAAATTGAGATTGCGAAGAATCCGTAAATCAGTATGTCGAACCACTCCAAGGCATTGCCGACGGTTGCGGCGGACACCAGTCTCAACACGTTTGGAGCTTGTTCTCTCGTCGGCGCGGCATCCACCATTTCCATAGTACGCATCTCATTCTCCGTTCACTTACGATGACAAGTGCATTAAAAAATTGGCGTCTTATGCGTGGACGACAAGCGCTCCTTCCTTGCGCCGATCCCGGACGGCGGATGCCGACTCCCCGAGATCCCAAAATATGCCGGCCATGATCTGCAGCGCCTCACGCGCGACACTTCCAAGCAGGTGTTCGTTCGGTGCGTGCTGGGAGCAGGCTCCGTATGAGTGCGGAATCCAGATCGTCGGAAGGCCCAGAACCTCGGAAAAGACGTCGTTGGGCAGCGACCCGCCAAGATTGGGAAGCAAATCCGGCTGCTTTCCGGTCGTCCGCTCGATCGAATCGAGCGCCCATGCGACCCACGGATCTTCCGGCGGCAGACGCGTAGCGCCCATTCGCTCGCCGATCGAAACCTCGACCCTGTCGAACCCGCATTCGTCGAGGCGATGCCGTAGAACTTCTTCGATACGCTCGCAATCCGTACCGACGACGTACCTGAGTTGGCAATGCGCGTGCGCGACGGGCGGAATCGCGCCGATCGGGCTGGTCGGGTTACCGGTGGTAAAGGCCAGTACTTCGAGCGCGTTCCATGCATAGACGCGCTCCTGGGCCGTCAAATCGGGCTCGCCCCAATTGCCATCGACGTGAGGATCGTCGGGCCCGCCACCGACGGCAATATGCTTCAGCGCCGTGCGTACCGAAGCCGGAATATGCGTCGGCAACAGCGCGTCGACGAGGATCCGCCCGCGCCCGTCGACGAGCGACGAGATCGCGTTCGCGAGCACGGTTCCGGCATTGCCGAGCGCCCCTCCCCAATTTCCGGAATGATGGGCACCCGACCGGAGCCGGACGGAAAGCGTGAAGTTCACGAATCCACGCGACCCGAGAAAAACGCATGGGACGTTCGACCTGGCCCGAGGGCCATCCGAAGCGATCAGAACGTCGGCGGCGAGTAGGTCCTTGTTCTGCTCGCAGACCGCGCGCAGCCCGGGCGATCCGGTTTCTTCCCCCATCTCGAGCAGCAGCGTCGCATTGAAACCCAGGCGTCGATTCCTGGCCTCGATAACTTGCTCCAGCGCGGCCAGGTTGATCGTGTGTTGCCCTTTGTTGTCGGCGGTGCCCCGCCCGAACCATCGGTCTCCTTCAACCGTAACGTTCCATGGCGACATCTGGTCCTTCCACTGTCCGTCATGGCCACGGACGACATCACCGTGCCCGTACATCAGGATCGTCGGAAGCGAGGGATCCTCGATACGCGTCGCGATCAAAAACGGCGCGCTCCCCGCAACCGGGTTCTCGACGATACGAGACTCAAAGCCGATACGGTCGATCGATGGGACGATCTCGTCGACGAGGTATGCTCGAAGCTCGCCGTCCCGTCCGGAATCCTGACTTTCCGTCGTCATGGAGACGCGTCGCGCGAGATCTTTCAGAAAGCCCCCCGAATCGAAATATGTTGTGGCAGAGTCGATTGCTTGATGGCGCGTCATGGTGATCCTCGCGTGTATCGTGGAAGAGCGGCTTGTTCGACCTTGATGGATCAAGCGTACGGAGCCAAAACGCGCACTACAATTGACTTTTTTGCGTGCCCTGCTTTCGAATAACGCAAACTTGGCGGCCCGTCATGCACAACGCTGCACTCCGATACTTCCTTGCCGTTGCCAATACAGGTTCGCTGAGCGAGGCGTCCGAGAAGCTGCACGTTTCGATCTCGGCGATCAGCCGTCAGATCACGAAGCTGGAGGAGGAGGTTGGCTGCCCGTTGTTCGAGCGTCAGGCGCGCGGCATGGTCCCCAACAAGGCCGGGGAGCTGCTGGCTGCACATGTTCGTAGAACCCTGCTCGAAGGTCAGCAGGTGATCGAGGAGATCAAGGCGCTGAACTCGTTCGATCGGAGCACGATCCGCGTCTCGACGTCGGAAGCGTTTGCCCGGGATGTTCTCCCTCGGGCCATCACGCAATTTCTGGAGAAGTCGCCCGGTACCCGTTTCGAGGTAGCGGTGACGGCGCCGAAGGAGGTGACGGCACACGTACGGAGTGGCGAAGCGGATATCGGCCTGACTTTCGGTGTTGTACGAGAGCCGGAGATCAACGTCGAGTACACGCAGAGCGCGCCCATTTGTGCCGTCATGCCGCGTTCTCACGTGCTGGCTGGTCGCGCGACGGTATCGATGGCCGAGTTGCGGAATTTCCCGATTGCGTTGCTTGACCGTGGCACGACGATCCGTCAGCTTTTCGATACGACGGCGAGCCTCGAGAATCTTCTTTTCGAGCCTGTCCTGACCTGCAACAACTCCGGCACGCTGTATGCATTCACTCAAATGTCTGGGGTCGTGTCGCTGACCAGCCGCCTGACGGTACGGGCGCGTCTGGCGACGGACGGCCTGGTGGCGATACCGATCGACCATCCGGGCATGTCGTTGCGTGCGATCCAGATCCAGACCTTGTCGGGCCGCGAGTTGTCGACTGTACTGATCGACTTCATTGGCGAACTGGTGAAGCAACTGCATACGGCCGACTAGTGTCCTGTTCCGCTGATTCGCGAGCAAAGTCGATGCAGCTTTTCGAGGATGGAATCGGCTGACGCGGTCCAGACGAACGGTTTGCAGTTTTCGTTGTAGTGGGAAACGAATTGATCGATTCGCTTGACCAGTTGTTTGACCGAGCCGAACGAGCCTCTACGAATCGCCTTGTCGGTGATCAACGCAAAGAAGCGTTCGACCTGGTTGAGCCACGAACTGTAGGTGGGAATGAAATGCATATGCCAGCGGGGGCGTGCCGCCAGCCACGCCTTGACCTTCGGATGCTTGTGACTGCCGTAGTTGTCGACGATGCAGTGCACGTCGAGTTCGGCTGGCACGGCCTTGTCGATTTCGCGCAGAAACGACAGGAATTCCTGATGTCGATGGCGCGGCTTGCAGGTAGCGAGCACGGCGCCATTGAGGACATTCAGGGCGGCAAACAACGTCGTGGTGCCATGACGGACGTAGTCGTGAGTAACGCCTTCGACGTAGCCGAAACCCATCGGCAGCATGGGTTGTGTACGCTCGAGCGCCTGACATTGACTCTTCTCGTCCACGCACAGCACCAGCGCGTTCTCCGGTGGACTCAGATACAAGCCGACCACATCGCGCAGTTTCTCGATGAAGAACGGATCGGTCGAGAGCTTGAAGCTTTCACTTCGGTGCGGCTGCAGGCCCAGCAGTTTGAAGTAACGGTGCACGCTTGTCGGCGAGATGGCGGTTTCGGCGGCAATCGTGCGCACACTCCAATGAGTGGATCCATCTGCCGGCTTCGTGTGCAGGGTCTTGTGAATCAGTTGGGCCAACCGCTCGTCGTCGATGGTACGCGGCTTGCCGGGACGTACTTCATCGTAGAGTCCGTTGATTCGCTGCTCCAGAAACCGCAGACGCCACTTGCCCACCGTGGCACGCGTGAGTTGCAGGCGCTGCGCGATCGCGCTGTTGGGCTCGCCGTCCGCAGCCGCCAACACGATACGCGCCCGCGAGACCAGCGCAGCCGAAATCGAGCGAGAACGCGCGATCGACATCAGTTGCGAACGCTCGTCTTCGCTCAGCACCAGTTCCGCCTTCGGTCGTCCCATCGCCATGCTGACGTCTCCCGTTCCGTTGACGTCAACATGCTACGCGAAGATAGACCAGTTAACAACGGAACAGGACACTAGATACGTGACGACCCGTACCCGTGTCCCCACCGAGCCCCGACATCCCGCGAACTACGGTGGTCAAATAAACCACGAACCTGAGCAGAACCACCTTTGCCGTCCGCCCAAGGACGCGCCTTTCTTTTGGTTACTTTTCTTTGGAAGACAAAGAAAAGTGACCGCCGCCCCGCGCAGGGGCGACGCTGATAGACCGATAGCAAGACAGGTTCAACGACAAGGGCGGGGAGAACCACTTAAAACAACGACCCACGCACATATTCGACAGAAACCACACGTTAGTACGCCACCACCCCGACGACATCAGACGCCCCCGACAGTTGGCGGGCCTCATTCCCCACCACCGGCCCCTCGAGGGCCTTCAACCCGGCCTGCACGATGGCCTGAGCATCCACCTCAAAATACCGCCGCAACTGCGCGCGCGAATCGCTTCGACCGAACCCGTCGGTCCCAAGCGTGACATATCGCCGTCCTTCTGGAATATATGCACGAACCATTTCCGGAAGCGCTTTCACATAGTCCGACGCGGCGACGATCGGCCCAACGGTCGCGCGCAGCTGGGTGGAAATCCACGATTCCCCGATGTCTCCGGAACCGAGCCGCCATTCCCGCTCGCATCGCGCGCCATCCCGCCCCAGCTCGACATAGCTGGTAATACTCCAGACGTCCGCGGACACCTCATGCAACCGCTCGAATTCGTCCGCCGCCTTGAGAACCTCCCCCATGATCGCGCCGCTGCCGAACAACTGAACCCGCCTCTGAAAGCGGCCGCCCCGTCGAAACAGATACATGCCTTTCACGATACCTTCATGCGACGCATCGGCAATACTTGGTTGCGCGACGTTTTCATTGGTCACGGTGACGTAAAAGAATTCGTCGTACGCGTCACTCAGCATACGCCGCAACCCGTAATCGACCAGGACCGCCAGTTCACCGGCAAAGGACGGATCGTACGCCCGACACGTCGGTATCGTCGACGCGAGAAGATGGCTGGAGCCATCCTGATGCTGCAATCCTTCACCTCCCAGCGTCGTGCGGCCTGACGTGGCGCCGACGAGAAAGCCTCGGGCTCGCTGATCGGCAGCCGCCCAGATCAAGTCGCCGATACGCTGAAAGCCGAACATGCTGTAGTAGATATAGAACGGCATCATCGGAATACCGTGCACGGCGTAACTCGTCGCGGCGGCCGTCCACGACGAGATGGCCCCCGCCTCCGTGATGCCTTCCTCGAGAATTTGACCATCGGACGCTTCACGATACGAGAGCATCGATGAATTGTCTTCCGGATCGTACAACTGACCGAACGGCGCGTAGATTCCGACCTGACGAAAAAGATTCGCCATGCCGAACGTTCGGGCCTCGTCCGCCACGATCGGAACCAATCGCGGGCCGAGGCTGGCGTCCTTGAGCAGCGCACCAAGTTGCCTGACGAAGGCGGTCGTCGAACTCATGACCTTGCCGTCCGCACTCAGCGAGAAGCCCGCGACGCTCGCCAGTTCGGGCACCGCCAGTCGCTCGGATGCCGCACGTCGCTGAGGGAGATAGCCGCCAAGCGTCTCGCGACGCTTGCGCAAGTACCGCAGCTCATCGCTATCGTGCGGCGGCCGATAGAACCGCGCTTCCGATGCCTCTTCGTCGGAAAGCGGGAGCGCGAATCGATCCCGAAAGGCAAGCAGGTCGTCCCGCTCCAGCTTTTTCTGCTGATGCGTCGTCATGCGCCCTTGCGCGATCGTGCCCATGCCATAGCCCTTCATGGTCTTGGCAAGCACAACCGACGGCCGACCATTCCTGACCGTCGCCGCGGCAAAGGCGGCATGGATTTTCACGGGATCGTGTCCGCCGCGCCGAAGCATCGCGATGTCGTCGTCGGACAACGAATCCACCAGCGCTCGCAGTTCCGGCGTCCGGCTGAAGAACGTCTCGCGATTGAATGCGCCGTCATTGGCCGACAACGTCTGGAAATCACCATCGACGGTGTTCGCGAAAGCGCGTTCGAGCACACCGCCATGATCGCGGCCGAGCAACGCATCCCACTCGGAGCCCCAGATGCATTTGACGATGTTCCATCCGGCGCCGGCGAACAATGCCTCGAGTTCGTCGATGACCCGGCCGTTGCCGCGAACGGGGCCATCCAGTCGCTGGAGATTGCAGTTGATGACGAATATGCAGTTGTCGAGCCGCTCGCGAGCCGCGAGTGTCAACGCGGCGATCGACTCGGGCTCGTCCATTTCTCCATCGCCGAAAAACCCCCACACGCGACGATCGCCATGCGCCTTCAAGCCACGATTTTCCATGTACCGCATGAACCGCGCCTGATAAATGGCGTTGAGCGGCCCCAGCCCCATCGATCCGGTTGGAAACTGCCAGAAGTCCGGCATCAGAAAGGGATGAGGATATGAGCTCAATCCCCGGATGCCGCCGGCCTCCGCCACGATCTCCTGGCGATAATGGGACAGCGATTCTTCCGACAGTCGCCCCTCGAGAAATGCCCGCGCGTAGACACCCGGCGCGGAGTGCGCCTGGAAAAACACCAGATCGCCGCCGTGCACCGCATCCGGGCCGCGGAAAAAATGCTGGAAGCCGACCTCGAACAGGTCCGCGGCCGAAGCATAGCTCGCGATGTGTCCGCCCAGTTCGCCCTGCGCCCGGTTGGCGCGGACCACCATCGCGAGCGCGTTCCACCGTATCAACGCCGCGATCCGCCGCTCGATTTGCAGATCGCCCGGATAGGCAGGCTGCTCGTCGGGCGCCACGGTATTGACGTACGGCGTGATCAGAGGCGGCCTCCACGCGACGCGACGGGCGTGTGCATGCGCCAACAACGAGTCGAGAAGATGGCGTGCACGTTCCTTGCCTTGATCGCCGCCCCACGCATGCAACACGCCATCGAGCGCGTCGCACCATTCCCGGAGCTCCTCCGGGTCGGGATCGGTCGTCGTGGTCGGAAGTCGATTCTGCATGTCCATACTTTGCACCCCGAATTGACGATATACACGCCGCGTTCCGACTCCACTTGCAGTCGGAACGCGGCCAAGCCTCAACCGTTCTTGAACAGGAAGCTGTATGCGTTCAATGCGGGGACGCCGCCGAGGTGCGCATACAAGACACGGGACCCTTCCGGAAACTCGCCCCGGCGCACCCTGTCGATCATGCCATGCATCGACTTGCCTTCATAAACCGGGTCGGTCAGCATCCCCTCGGTCTTCGCGCACAGTCGAATCGCTTCGAGCGTACCTTCCGACGGAAGGCCGTATTCGGGGCCCCCGTAGCGCGTATCCAGCACCACGTCCGCGTCCTCGATCGGCCGATCGAGTTCCACGAGATCGGCGGTGTGGCGTGCGATGCGAAGAATCTGCTCGCGCGTCTGCTCGGGTTTGGCCGACGCATCGATACCGATCACGCGATCCGCGCGCCCGTCTGCCGCGAAGCCGACGACCATGCCGGCCTGCGTGCTTCCCGTCACCGAACACACGACGATGTAGTCGAACTTGAATCCGAGTTCAGCTTCCTGGGCGCGCACTTCCTCCGCGAAACCGACGAACCCCAGGCCGCCAAGCCGATGCTCTGAACAACCGGCAGGGATCGGATACGGCTTCCCTCCCGCGTCGCGAACGCTCTCCATCGCCTGCTCCCAGCTCGGGCGAATGCCGATGTCGAAGCCGTCGCTGACCAGCCGAACGTCGGCGCCCATCATGCGGGACATCTGAATGTTCCCGACGCGGTCATACACGGCGTCCGAGTAGTTGACCCAGTTTTCTTGAACCAGCACGCATTTCAGGCCAAGATGAGCCGCGACTGCCGCGACCTGACGCGTCTGGTTCGACTGGATGCCGCCGATCGATACCAGCGTGTCCGCGCCGCTCGCCAGAACGTCCGGCACGATGTACTCGAGCTTCCGGGTCTTGTTCCCGCCGAACGCCAGGCCGCTGTTGCAGTCTTCGCGTTTTGCATAGAGATGAACTTTTCCACCCAGCGCCTTGCCGAGGCGGGGCAACTCGTGGATGGGAGTGGGTCCGAAGGTCAGCTTGTGGCGAGGAAAGCGATCGAGGTTCACGGAGGTTCTCCGAAAGGTGGGCGGTGGATTCCGACGCCCGATGTCGTCAGAGCGACCGGGCACGAAGAAATTCTAGTGAAATACCCACGAAACGTGGTTGCAAACATCCTCCTATCGCCACGCTTTGAAATACAATTTCCCCCATCCTCACGAATGTATATTTTTTAGAATCAATGAAATCGACAACAAAATTTCCTGGCAAATCGCGCCCCGACGACGCGAGCCACGTCGAACTTGACCGTACGGACAAAGCGATCCTGCGAGCCCTTCAGAAAGACGCATCGATCTCGAACGTCGCTCTGGCGGCGAAGGTGAATTTGAGCGCGCCGGCGTGTTTGCGCCGCGTCGAACGGCTCAAGAGCCTGGGTTTGATCCGAGGAATCGTCGCGTTGCTCAACGCGCCTGCCCTCGATGCGGGCATGGTCGTCATCATCGGCGTCGTACTGGATCGATCGACTCCCGAATCCTTTGCCGCGTTTGAAAAAGCGGCGCAGAACGTATCCGGCTGCATGGAATGCCACGTGGTGACCGGCGAGTTCGACTACTTCATGATGCTGCGCACCCGCGATAGCGAAAGCTTCAACCGACTCCATGCCGAACAACTGCTTTATCTGCCCGGCGTGCGTCAGATTCGGACTTTCATGGTGCTCAAACAGGTTTTTTCCTCGACGCAGATCGCCATATAGCGGCTGGGCAAGGCAGCCGTTTGCGGCTTACGCCGGAACTCGCCGACGACAATCACATGGAAAGCCGCGAAGCGGCTCGGCTTCCGCTCGCGTCGACTTCCCGCGGAGCACCGGGGCCGCGCCCGTCAGTGCGCGAGCGCGCGACCGATCCTGAATACCCCGACCACGTCGCGCAGCGTGGTTGCCTGCTGCGCCATCGCCTGGGCGGCAGCCGATGCCTGCTCCACGAGCGCCGCATTCTGCTGCGTGACCGAGTCCATCTGCCCCACGGCGACGTTGACCTGCTCGATACCCGTTCCCTGTTCGTCCGAAGCCGACGCAATTTCACTCATGATGTCGGTCACCCGCCGCACGGACTGCACGATATCCGACATCGTCGTGCCCGCGCGTTCGACGTGCTGCGACCCCTGCGCCACGCTCTCCACCGAACCCGTGATGAGATCCTTGATTTCCTTGGCCGCGTTCGCGCTGCGTTGCGCCAACGTGCGCACTTCGCCGGCCACGACCGCGAAGCCGCGCCCCTGCTCGCCCGCACGCGCGGCCTCGACTGCCGCGTTCAGCGCGAGGATGTTCGTCTGGAACGCGATCCCCTCGATCACGGCAATGATTTCGGCCACCTTGCCCGAACTGCTCGAAATCGCACGCATGGAATCGACCACCTGGTTCACCACTTCGCCGCCGCGCATCGCGACCTCGCACGCGCTGCCCGCAAGCGCATTCGCCTGCCTGGCGTTTTCCGTATTCTGACGAACCGTCGCGGTCAACTGCTCCATGCTGGCCGCCGTTTCCTCGAGCGAAGCCGCCTGCTCTTCCGTTCGCTGCGAGAGATCCAGGTTACCCTGCGCGATTTCGCCGGCCGAAGTCGTGATCGATTCCGCGGTCGACTGGATTTCCGACACGATGCCGCTCAGTTGCCGTCGCATCGATTCGAGCGACGCCATCAGGCTGCCGCGATCGTTCGGCGCGACCGGCACGGGTGCTTCGAGGTTGCCTTCGGCAATACGCCCGGCCACGACCGCGGCGTCGGCGGGCTCGCCGCCCAGCGACCGCATGATTCCGCGCGTGATGACTGTCCCCAGCACGATTGCGAGGATGACGGTGACGATGCCTGCAGCCGCGAGCGTCAACTTGGTCAGCGCCGTCAAGCTGGCCACGTCTCCTGAACGCTGATCGAGCAGCGACTGCTCGGCGTCGTTCAGCTCGGCGGCCACGGCTCGATAGCGGTCCATGAACTGCTTGTCGTCGCCCTGCTTGAAGTAGTCGATCAGCACATTGGCAGGCTGCGTACCGGCATTGACGTCACGCCGCATCGCGATCAGCTTTTCGTCGACCTCCGCCACCTTCCGATGCATGTCGCGCAGCGTCTCGAGACGGCGCTGTTGCGTTGCATTGTCCGAAGTGAGGCTGCGCACGACATCGAATGACGTGGCGAACTGCTTGAGGCCCGCCTTGTAGGGCTCCAGAAACCGGTCATCCCCCGCGGCCACGTAGCCACGCACGCCCGTCTCCATGTTGATCATGCTCGTCAGCATGTCGTCGTTCGCTCGCAGGACCTGGTAGCTATGAACGTTCCAGCCGTTCGCCTGGTTCAGCTTCAGAAAATTGACGATCGAGATCGCGCTGCCGATCAACGAAATAAGTACGACGATACCGAATGCTACGCCCAGCTTCCTGCCGACCGTCATGGAGCCCATGCTTTCTTCCCCGCGTGTGTTGTTGTTCTTGATGTCGGCACGCAAGCAAACTTACTGTAATGTGCGCATCCCCGCCTGAAGAGACATTTCGCAAGATGGCCGGCCATGTCGGTCGGCTTGCCCCGACATGCAGCCGCAGCGGGTGACTATCCGTCCTCGCAAACGATCAACGGCGAATTATCTTTTTATCGGTTGCCGCGAAAAATGGTGCGCCGGCCGCGATGAAAACGCGGGACGTTCTCGTCACCGGGAAAACGGGAACCGGCAACGAGGGCCGGCCGGCGCTGCCGACTCACGCGTCACGGTTCGCTCGAGCCGACGCGGTCCACCCACCCCCGGTAGAACGCGCGGTACTTGAGCACGAGCTTGTCGTACTTGCTGTACGCGCCGCCGCCGTCCGGCTTCATCCCGTTCCAGATCCTGACGTCGTACCCCGCGGCCTGCCGGGTCTGGAGCCCGAACAGCACGTAGTCGGTCGCGCGGCGCAGGAGGCCGCCCACCTTCCTGATCGAGATCAGCATGTGCATGACGTTCTTGCCGTCGCTTATCGGCGTCACGCACTGGAGCAGCTTGTATTTGGCATCTCCGTCCAGCGCGACGGTCATCACGCACCCGCCGGGATAGCCGTCGAAGTGCAGGTTCATCTGCGACATGTTCAGGCCGAGCGCGCGCGACAGCATGCCGAGCGGCCCGAAGTACCGGTCCACCGTGAAGTCGATCCCGGCGCCGAACCACGCGCCCGCCCGCGCCAGCGGCTCGACCTCCGGCCATTCGCGCCAATCGTCGAACAGCTTGAGCTCGAAGGCCGAGACCGGGAGCGCGTGGACGGGCGTCGCGTGCTGCGCGTCGTAGAAGTTCTCGACGATCCGCAAGACCGCCGTCGTCGTCTCGAACGCGAAGTGCAGATGCATGAAATCGTCGTTGTCGACGTCGGCCGCGGCGATGTCGGGCAGCGGGTGCAGTGGCTGCGCGGAACCGTACCAGACCCACACGTAACCATACCGCTCGGCGGTGACCCACGTCGGCTGGCGCGCGCCGCGCGGAACGGGCTCCAGCCGGTGCACCGCCGGGCTATGGCCGGGAATGTGCACGCACTGGCCGCGCTCGTCGTATCGCCAATGGTGAAACGGGCACTGGATGCACCCGTCCCTGATCTGCCCGTCGGCCAGGTTCGCGCCAAGGTGCGCGCAGTGGCGGTCCATCACCACGGCCCGTCCCGACGCGCCGCGCCACGCGACGCACGGCCGGCCGAAGAGCGTCAGCGCCGTCGGTTTGTCCTTGAGGTCGGCCGAGCGCATCGCGACGTACCAGCTCGCGGCCACGCGCGTGGTCGCGTCGTACGCTGCCGCGGGACGCTCCCTGGCCCCCGCCTCGTTCAATTGAATGTCTTCGATCATTTTCATTCCGGAGGTCGGCCGACTACTTCAGCGCCAGGCCGATGCGGGTCGTGATGTACGCCCTGAGCAGCGCGAACATCGGGTTGTAGTCGAAATACCTTTTCACCTCCGCCGGCGCGCTGGTCTGCGTCCAGTGCAGCAGCTTCATCGCCGGCAGCAGGCTGTACTTCGAGTTGTTGAGCTGCGGTTTGGCGCCGGTGATGCAGTACCCGAAACCGAACATCGGCTTCGCGAACTCCCGTTCGTCGATGAGGGCGTGAATGCGCGCCGCGGCCTCCTCGGCCGGCTTGCGCCCGGCGCTCACGGCTTCGACCTCGGCTTTGGCGTCGTTGAACAACTGGTAGTACCCCTCCATGTCCGCGCACAGGTACCCGAGGTACGGGGGGTTGTCGTCGAGGTGATCGAGGTCGCGCTCGTCGCGCGACGCACGGAACCGCGCGTGCGCCTGCACCAGCCGGAACTGCCCGAGGATCGTGCCGACCGCCCACAGCCTGTGGAACGCGTCCCACAGGCGGAAGTCCGAGAACGCCGTGTAGCAGCAACTGACGAAGTCGTCGTTGTGGTCCAGAAGCTTCTGCTGCAGACGCTCGATGTACTCGAAGCGCTCGGGGGAGAAATCGTCGTCGCGCAGCGCCTTGATCAGGCGCGCCGCGAGCGCGTGGATGGTCACCGCGGTGTTCTCGAGCCCGCGGGAAAAAAGCGGATCGATGAACCCGTTCGCGTGCAGCATCAGGCAGTATCGGTCGCCGACGCAGGCGCTCGACGAGAACTGCAGGCGATCGGTCCTGACCCAGTCGCGCACCGGCACGGCGTCCCGGAACTGCGCCGCGATGCTCGGGAACCGCGCGAGGAATGCGTCGAATTCCTGCTGCGCGGAGATGTCCGTTTTCGGATGGATACGCGGGTCGAGCTGCAGGCCGACGCTCACCAGGTTGTTGGTCGAACGCGGATGATTGTTGAACGGAATCACCCAGAGCCAGCCGCCCTCGAACATGTGGTGCAAGGTGCCCTCGTGCCAACGCCAGCGCTGCCCCTTGACCTTGAAGATGTCGTCGAACGGCTTGACGCCGAGCATGTGCGTATAGAGGCTGCGCGAGTGCGTCTTGAAGCGGCACGGCTCTTCGCGGAGATTGAACTTGGTCGCGAGCGGCGCGCGGGGCCCGCCGCAGTCGATCATGTAGCGGCCGGTGAACCGTTCGCTCTGGGCGGTCGCGACCGCGACGCCATCCTTGTCGGCGTGGTATTCGGTCACGCTCGTCTTCTGGCGAACCGTGCAGCCGTACTTGATGGCGGCTTGCAACAGGTACGCGTCGACGTCCTGCCGGTAATAGTGGCTCTCCGGCCCCCACGGCAGCTCGGGAATCACGCACTGCGTGAACTCCTTCGGGTCGTGTTCCTCGCCGGGCCTGTGGAACACGAAGCCGAAGTTGCGCTTGATGCCGGTGCTCGACGCGACGTAACGCTGCGTCGCATAGAACGACGTGATGTGGTCGAGCTCGGGAATGCCGTAGCGATCGGCGATGATGCGATTCATCAGCGACGTCTCGGGGATCGACGATTCGCCGATCGTGAAGCGCGGGTGCGACGATTCCTCGATGATCAGCACGCGAAACCGTTGCTTGGCCAGGATGGCTCCCATCTGGGTGCCCGACATGCCCGAACCGAGGATGATCACATCGAAGTGGTTGCTGTCGCGCCCGTTCGCGGGGCTCTGTTGAGTCATGAGGGCACACTCTCCTGTTGAGATGGAACACATGGCCGCGCGCGTCGCGCGTCAGGATTCGTCGAGCGAGGCGCGAACGCGCGACCGTGCCGCACGCGTGAGCGCGAGCAGATCGCCGAGCATGCTGGGCGCGTATCCGCCGCTGCCGATCGTGGGGCCGCTTCGCCCGACTTCGTACGCGCGCTCCGCCAATTTGACGTGGGGCGCGCGAAAGCGCAGCAGAATCTCGAATACCCGGTCGAGGGCCGCCAGTCCGGCCTCGACGGGCTCGCCCCGCGCGCGTGCCGCCTGCGCTTCGCCGAGCACGCGGTCGATGAGCGCCGGACGCCCGGCGAACCGCGCGTAGATCGCCCTGAACGCGGGAAGCACGTAAGGCAGGTACGTCTCCTTGAATTCCCGGTAAGCGGCGTGATCCGACTGCGAACCCCACAGCACGTGCTCCAGCACGAAGAGGGGCATTTCGACCGCACCGGGGCCCAGGTAGTGCTGGCCGCCGACTCGAATCGGTTCGTAGAACGGACGAAGCTCGTCGTAGAACACCTGCAACGAGATGAACCGGTACGCGTAGACGATCGAGTCGACCATTTTCTGCAGATGGACCGCGAGCGCGTCGCACCCTTGCGCGAACGCGGGCGACCTCAGCGGCACGTCGGTCAGCTCGACGGTCAACGCGATGGCCGCCTCGAGAGCCGCCATCGAGATGCGCACGCTCTCGAGCAGGTGCGCCTCGTCGCGCAGCCCGGTGTAGCTGCGCTGCGCGTCGGCCGCGGCGGGGTTCCAGACCGTCACGTGCAGCAGCGTCTCGCGCGGCGGCAGGCCGGTCGCGCGCGCCAGGTCGAGCAGCACCGGCTCGAGCCCGGGCACCACGTCCACGGGCTCGTGTCCGTGCCGCTTGAGCGACCCGAGGAAGAATCCGATGTCCCGCATCGCAGCGGCGGCTTCGACGAAGCCCCAGCCCGAAGGCACGCCGCGTGCCGGCAGGAACGCGCGCAACAGGCCGACGATGCCGGGCACGTCCCGTTGACGGTTCAGGCCTGGCAGCCGCAGGACGAGCGCGCGCGCCTGCAGCGGATCGCAGGCCGCCACCGCGGCGTGCGTGGCCGCGATCGTCCGTACGCGGTCCGGGGCGCGGTCCACTACAGGATCTCCGGCGTCGCGAGCGTCGGCCCGGGCTCGCTGCGAGACAGCGCCGCATCGCCCTCGCGCAGCGAGCGCAGGTAATCATGGTTCGTCGGCAGCGTCGTGCGCAGACGCTCGGCCTCGCGCCGGATCCGCGCGAACATCGCCTCGGCCTTGTCGATCGACTCGGGCCGGTGCCGCAAGAGCGGCAGCGACCGGTCGGGCAGCAGCCCCAGGCCGGCAAAAATGCAGTAGTAGTTTCCGTTCAACCAGAAGTTCTTGAATTCGTAGTCGAAGGTGTCGTAGTACGTGGAATCGTCGAACGACGTGGTGGTCAACGGCAGCCCCGCCTTGTAGCGTTCGACCTTCTCCTTGATCGCGTCCGACAGCCGCAGGTCGTGCCGGTTCGCGCGCCAGAACGGCGTGTCGTCGCGCGACGTGGTGAAATAGTGCGCCTGCACGAAATCCCGGCAGTCGTCGAACATGTAGACGATTTCGGCGTTGAACGCGTCGATCAAGCGCGGATCGAACGACGTGTCGGGGAAGTGCTTCACGAGCTGGTACAGCGCCGCGTAGATGAAGTAGATGCCGGTCGATTCCAGCGGCTCCAGAAAGCACGACGACAGCCCGACAGAAACGCAGTTGTTGACCCACGCGCGCCGGTTGCGCCCGACCCGGAACTTGATCTGGTTGAGCGGCTGCTTGTCCGAAAGCCCCCAGAGGTCGAGGAAATCGGCGGTGGCCCGGTCGCGCGACGTGAACTTGCTCGAGAATACATAGCCGCTGCCGAACCGGCCCAGCATCGGGATCTTCCAGGTCCACCCCGAGTTCATCGCGATCGCCGACGTGTACGGTTCGATCCCGTCGCGCGCGTCGTCGGCGGGCACGGCGCTGGCGACCGCGCTGTCGCACAGCAGGTGATCGGACATGTCGATGAAGGGCTCCTTCAGCGCCTGGTTGATCAGGAGCCCGCGCATGCCCGAGCAGTCGATGAACAGGTCGGCTTCGAGCGTGCGCCCTTCCTTGGTGGACAGGCGGGAGATGTAGCCGCGGTCGTCCAGGTGAACCTGCTCGACCTCGTCCACCACGCGCTTCACCCCGCGTTCGGTGGCCCAGCGCTTCAGGAAGTCGGCCACGAGATGCGCGTCGAAGTGCCACGCGTGGGACATCTGGCGGGTGCCGTCGGCCAGGCACGGCGCGAGCTTGCCGTCGAGCGCCTCCGTCTGCGGGTAGCACGCGTACTCCATCGGTTGCTGGAAGCCCTGTTCGCGCTTGCGCAGCCAGTAGTGGGTCAGCGGCACGCCGTCGCAGTTCGGCACGTTGCCGAACAAATGGTAGAAGTGGTCGCTGCGCGAACCGTCGGGCGACTTCCTCCAGTTCACGAACCGGATGGCAGCCTTGAACGCGCCGTTCACCTGCGGCATCCATTCCCGCTCCGGTATCCCGAGGAAGTCGAAGAACACCTTCTGCAAGCTCGGGATGGTCGCCTCGCCCACGCCGATCCGCGGAATCGCCGCGGATTCGACGAGCGTGATGTTCGCCTGCTGCTGGAGCGCGCGGACGAGATACGACGCGGACATCCAGCCCGCCGTGCCGCCGCCCACGATGACAATATTCCTGATCGGATTGCTCATGACACGCTTCCCATGGGATTTGAAACCTGAATGGATAGTGCCGCCTCGTCGAGTTGAACCGGAAAATCGTTCGTCAATACGTCATGACGTGTTTCGTCCATCATGACGAATGGCGTCGAAAAGGCACGTGAATTGCAGCGAAGTCAGGCAACAACGCGAATCCCCATTTCACGCGGCGGCACACCGCGCAACGGATTCCACGTCGACAAATTGGCTTGCCGACGCGTCGATCGCCATTAGTGCATGGATTTAATCAGTTTGCCTAATTGCAGTCAGGATTGTCACACCGTGCACTTGACCTCCGGGACACACCATAGCAGCGTTCACGATGGTCTATCTCGAATAATTTCATATCAATCCTGGGTTGTTCAGAGAAATTCTAAATCCCGAAGAATTTCGACGAAATATCCCGCATCAACCGATTCAATTTTATCGAACGAATAAATTCACTTTTTCATTCAATGCCCATCATCAAATGTCCTTGTTTTACAAAAAAACGATAAATTGCCGACCGAATTTAAGGGAAAGAAATAAAACCTTCGCCATTACCAAAACAAAGACGACGATCTTTTCGCATTTCGGCGGCCTTGATCTCGACCCCAAAAATAATTCAACGCGCCTGCGGAGAAATTCGTCATGATGTGTCCGGGCGAACATGAGCGATGCTCGCCAGACGCATCGGACAGGAAGCGCCGAGTAAGCAGATCGAACGGTTGCGCGTGCCGGGCCATCGCCAGTTCAACGGTGCACCCCGCCTGGACCGGACGCAAACCGCGACACTGACGAATCGAGGAGGCTGCATGCCCATCCAGGAAGCGTTGCTGAAGATGTCGATGTACGTATCGCTGGTGCTGATCGTGCCGGGGCCGACCAATACGCTGCTGCTGTCGTCCGGGTTGAAGGTCGGCCTGCGCGGCACCTGGCCGCTCGTGATCGCCGAAGCGCTCGGCTACGCGATCGCGATTTCCGTGTGGGGATTCTTCCTGGCCGCGTTCGCTGCCGGCCGGCCCTGGCTTTATGACGTGGTCAAGCTCGCGAGTTCCGTTTACATCTTTTTCCTCGCGCTCAAGATGTGGACGCACAGCCGCGTGCTGCAGGACGTATCGAGCACGCCGGTGAGCTTTCGCGACGTGTTCGTCGCGACGATGATGAATCCGAAGGCGCTGCTGTTCTCGAGCACGCTGTTTCCGCTGGAGGCGTTCCGGTCGGCGCACTATTTCGCATGGACGCTCGTCGTATTTCTGCTCGTGCTCGCGCCGATCGGCGTGGGCTGGTCGTCCCTCGGCGGCCTCGTCACTTCGCAACGCGCATGGGCCGCCCGCACGTCGACGCTGCTGCGCGGCGCCTCGCTCGTGCTGTTGATGTTCTCCGGCACGCTCGTGTACTCGGTCGTGAATCGCTGAGCGCGCTGCCGATCGTTGCGACGCGCGGGCACGCATCGCGCCACGATTGGTCTCTGCCCGGGCAGGCCGTAGCGGCCTTGATTCGCACACCTGCGGATCGTTTTCGTACGTGGTCCGGATAGTCCTTAACGTCGATCTCGTCGAGCACGGCTTGCGCATCGCGCTCCCACGGATGGCCGTAACCAGCACCGCCTGCCGCGATGTGACACACCGCATCTCCCGAATCGGTGACGAAGCCATAGTCGGAGATGTTCAGCGGCAGAAGCGCCTCGATCAACTCGACCGGCTGGTTCGACAGATTGCCGGGCGGATTCGCAATGCCTTCGTGCCGTCATTGCGACCGCCGCCGCCCCAACTGCCGAGAATACCGTCGATGATCAGCCAGTTCCCGCCCGCGCCGAGCGCCGGAATCGCGTCGGGCACGACCTGCGCAAACGCCGCTTGCAGCACGTCGAACATCCGGTACGCCATGATCCGCGCGCCGCGCACGCGGCCGGCTCAACGCCATCATCACACTAGAGGAACCAAGGTGGCGCGAATTGTTCGGCAATACAGCCTTCGACCGCAGGCCGAAGGCTCATGGGTAACGGAACGCTCACGCTCGACACGGCCAAGCAATCCGATCGGCTTGCTCCGAATGTTCGCGAACATCGATGTAGTGGGGATTTCCGGCAGCGACACTGCAACGAGTTGCCGCCCCCCCGCATTCACGGCTTCACCAACAGCGATCCCGCGCCAGTCCTCACGCCGCCACGTTAATGACCTTCGTTTCCAGGTAGTCCTCAAAACCAAACGCGCCCCATTCGCGTCCATTGCCGGATTGCTTATAGCCGCCGAACGGCGCTTCGAAAGACTGATCGGCGCCGTTGAGGCTTACCATACCGGCACGTAGCTCCCCGGCCACGGATTGCGCCAACTCCGCATCTCCCTGCAAATATGCAGCAAGCCCGTACGGCGTGTCATTTGCAATGGCGATCGCCTCATCGAGACTGCGATACGGGATCATCGTCAACACGGGGCCGAAAATCTCCTCGCGCGCGATACGCATCTCGTTATGCACATCGGCGAACACCGTCGGTTTCACATAGTAGCCGCGCTCGAGACCAGCCGGCGCATCCGGCCCGCCAGCGACGAGCGTCGCGCCTTCGTCGATGCCGGCCCGGATGAGCGCGCGGACTTTTTCGAACTGAACGCGCGACGCCACGGGGCCGATATGGTTGCCGCGATGATCAGGTCGACCGACGCGAATTTCGTTGGCCGCGTCACGGGCGATTTCGACCGCGGCAGCGTATTCGTTCTGGGGTACGAGCATGCGCGTCGGCGCATTGCATGACTGTCCGCTGTTCGCCATGCAATGACGCACACCTCTCTCCACTGCCGCGTGCAGGTCGGCACCCTCGAGAATGATGTTCGGCGATTTTCCGCCCAGCTCCTGCGTGACGCGTTTGATCATTTGCGCGCCCACCGCGCCAATCGTGCTGCCGGCGCGCGTTGAACCCGTAAACGAAATCATATCGATGTCCGGATGCGCCACGAGCGTCGCGCCCGCGGCCGCCCCGTCGCCGTTGATCAGGTTGAACACGCCCGGCGGCAAATCCAGCTCGTCGATCATTTCGGCCCATAACAGCGCGCTCAACGGCGTGACTTCGCTCGGCTTGAGCACCATCGTGCATCCGGTTGCGAGGGCGGGCACCACCTTGCACGCGATCTGGTTGATCGGCCAGTTCCACGGCGTAATCAATGCACATACGCCGATAGGCTCCCGAACCACGGTCCCGCCAGTGACCGAATGCCGGAAGCGGAACGTCCGCAGGGCGTTGATGCCGGCTTCGATGTGTCCCTGTCCGGTGCGCGCCTGCGCCGCGACTGCGAAATCGATCGGCGCGCCCATTTCAAGCGAGATGACGCGTGCCATCTCGTCATAGCGACGGTTGTAGATCGACAGCAGCTTGACGAGCCAGCGCTCCCGCTGTTCGACGGTGGTCCGCGAAAATTCGCCGAACGCCGCTTTCGCGGCCGCCACCGCACGATCGACGTCGGACGCGGAGGCGGCGGCAATCGTCTCGATGACCGCTTCGTCCGCCGGATTTTCCACTTCGATGTGAGCGCTTGAATCGGGCGCTTGCCATTCGCCCGCAATGTAGAACCGCTTCGCATGGGTCATTCGAGTCTCCAGTTGTTGAATTGAGAACGTGGTTCGCTCTTGCCGTCATCGTCATCGCACCATCTGCATGGCCTTCGGAAAGGCTCGTGACTCTCCGCCTCCGTTGCCACGATCGAGCCGTACGCTTGTGCGCGTCACGATCAAAGAATATGATGCATCATATATTCAATTTCCACAGGAGGAAAGTCCATGACGAAAGTTGCAGTAGTAACGGGCGGAGGCACCGGTATCGGGCGCGCTATCGCGGAAGAGTTCCGGCGCGCCGGTCTGTACCCCGTGTCAGTCGGCAAGGATGCGGACGAGGATCTCGATCCCGCCATCGAGTTCCGGCGGGTCGACGTGACATCGGCTGCTGCCGTGCGTGACGCATTCGGCGATCTGGCGCGGATTGACGTGCTCGTCAATGCTGCCGGAATCATCCTTCACGATCGCGCCGAATTCGATTCGGCGGGATTTCGGAAAGTGGTCGATGTCAACCTGAACGCCTGCCAGCTCACGACCGAAGTCGCGCTCGAGAAGCTGTCCGCGGTGCGCGGCTGCATCGTCAATATCGCGTCGATGTGGAGCTTTTTTGGCTCGGCCCGGAATCCTGCCTATACGGCAAGCAAGGCCGGCGTGGTGGGCCTGACGCGCGCGCACGCCGCAGCTTTCGCAGATCGCGGAGTGCGCGTCAACGCGGTAGCGCCGGGCTGGATCGAAACGCGGCTGTCGGCCGGAGCGCTCAACGACCCGGAACGCAGTGGTTCCATTCGCGCGCGTGTGCCGCTTGGGCGCTGGGGGCACCCTTCGGATGTCGCCAGAGGCGTGAGATTCCTTTGCTCGGCCGATGCAGATTACATCACGGGGGTGGTCCTGCCGATCGACGGCGGCTTCAGCATCGCGTGATGACGCAATGAGTATTCACGGCGGCGCGAGGCCGCCGTGCGCCATTACCACCAACGCATGCGGTAACGCAATCGGAGCGTGCGGCTGCTTACGTCGCCGCCACTTCGTCACGCTCACGCTCGGCCATCCATTCGAGCAGCACGCGCTGGCCCCATTCGATGTCTTCCTGGATCGCCTGGGATGCGCCTTCCGCATCGCCCTTGCGCAGCGCGGCAAGCACGCGATAGTGAGGATGCGATCGGTTCGATATCTCGCGGGGCGGCAGATGTGAATGGAACGTGTGCAACAGCGGCCCCATCCTGACCCACATGGTTTCCACGGTCGCGCTGAGCGTGGGCATTCCGGCGGCTGCCATCAATTCGAAATGGAAATCGCGGTTGCGCTCCGCTGCCTCCGACGGACTCACGGCAACTGCCTCGATGAACTCGTCGTGCGTCAGGCTCAGATGGCGGATTTCCTTCGGGGTAATGCGCTGCGCGGCCTGCTTGGCCGCCGCGCCCTCCAGAAGGCGTCGCATCAATTGGATCTCTCCAACGGTATCGGCATCCAGCGCCGGCACCATGATCGACGTGGCCGCAGTCATCTCGAGTGCCTGTTCACTGACCAGACGGAAAATCGCTTCGCGCACGGGCGTGATGCTCGTGCCCAGTTTTTCGGCGAGATCGTTGATGCGGAGTCGGTCGCCAGGCGCGTACTGACCATTCATGAGTCGGGAGCGAATCTCTTCATAGATGCGTGACGAGAGATTGCTCTTTTCCACACGGGCGAGGGGCTTCATTCTGATAACGGGACGAAAAAGAATGTTGTCATGCATGATACATCACGCTTCCTCGCTGCAACAGGCGGCGACCTCATCGGCACGCCGCGGCAACCGTGCGCGGTCAGTCGAATACGGCGACGGGCCGGCCTTGCCCGGTATGAGCCTTCAGCGATTCCAGCGCCTCGGGCAAGCGCGATACCGACGTCGGCTCGATCGGCAGCGGCGCCAGCGCACGATGCAGCACATCCGTGAGCAGACGCTCGCCCGCGTCGACCAGCGTGCGCCACTGCGCGGCCGACCCGTGTACGTGCAGTGCATTGAGGGCCACCTCGTGCAGCGAGATTGCAGTCGTGAACGGCGCGACCGGCGACGTGTCCAGACGATCCTGGATACAGACGAGATGGCCGTTCGCGCCCACGGAAGCGGCCAGCCGGACGGCATGCTGACCGCTCACCGTGTCGAACACTGCATCGAACGGCCGACGCGATGAAAAGGCACTGCTTCCGATATCGGGCGACAGGCAGGTCGAAGCGCCAAGACGCGCCATCCGCTCGAAATGACGGGCGTTGCACATGACGGAGACGCGCCAGCGCGCACGTACGGCAAGTTGGACCAACAGCGTGCCGACCGCGCCACCGGCCCCGCTCACGAGCGCCTCGGCGCCAGGATGGTGCGGCACTTTTTGCATCGCTTGCCACGCGGTCAGCATGGGGCACGGCAATGTCGCGGCCTCGGCAAAGCCCAGGCCCGGTGGCAAGCGCAACACTGCGCGGGCCGGCACCACGGTGTACTGCGCGAAACTACCGTCGCGCGCGAGCGACTGATGGTAGGCCACGCGCACACCCAGCCATTCCCGTTGTATCCCCGCGCCGACGGAAACGACCTCTCCCGCGCCGTCGACACCGGGCACGTGACCCGGCCGCCAGTCGGGCGCACCCCAATCGATGAACTTCCAGTCGACCGGATTGAGCCCTGCGGCGCGGTTGCGTACGAGCACCTCCCCGGGCCCCGGCGCCGGCCTCGGAACCCGCTGCCACACGAGCGCGGAAGGGGCGCCGGCGATCTGCCAGGTCCACGCGCCCATCGTCTCCACCGTGCTGTTCATGTCCATCGTCACGTCGTGTTCCACCATCGCTACACCACCGCGTCGAGCGCTGCGCTGTTCAGCAGCGATTTGCCGAGCACGTAGTCCGCCCCCTTCTCGCCTATCATGATCGATGCGGCGTTCGTATTGCCCGACACGAGATTCGGCATGATGGATGCATCGATCACCCGCAATCCGTCGATGCCGCGCACGCGCAATTCCGGATCGACCACTGCGCGCTCGTCCACGCCCATCCTGCACGTGCCGACCGGGTGATAGACGGTCTTGGCGCGCTTGCGAATGTAGTCCATCAGCCCGGCGTCGGTCGCGACGCCAGCACCCGGCAGCGCTTCTTCCCCCGTATAGGCGCGCAGAGCGGGCTGCGCGAGAATTTCGCGCGCTTTTTTCAGGCCGGCAACGGCGACGCGCCGATCTTCGGCATGCTGGAAGTACTTCGGATCGATCCACAGCGCAGCGGCCGGGTCCGCGCTGCGCAGGCGAATCTCGCCACGGCTTTGAGGGCGTAGCACGCACGGATTGATCGTCGCGCCTGCCGACTTCACGTGGTCCTGGTCGAGGTCCAGAAACACGATAGGCACGAAGTGCATCTGGATGTTGGGCCGCTCTTGCGGCGCGTCGACGTTGACGAACGCGCAGGCTTCGGTCACGTTCGACGTGACAGGACCGCTCTTGAACAGCAAGTACTGCAGTCCGTTTTTCAGCGTATTGGCGAAGCTGTCCTGACCGTAGTAGCCGTAGTTTCCGGTGCAATACGAAACCGCGGGAAACTCGATATGGTCCTGCAGGTTCGCGCCGACGCCCGGCAGATCGTACACCGTCTCAATACCGTGCCGGGCGAGTTCGGCGGCCGCGCCGATTCCCGAAAGCAACAGCAAGCGGGGCGACTGCACGGCTCCGGCCGACACGATCACCTCCTTGCAGCCCTTCTCCTGGACGACCTCGCCATTGCTGACGTATTCCACCCCGACGGCCCGGCCTGCGTCGATCAGGATCCGGTCCACGCGGACATCGGTGCGGATCGTCAAGCGGCCGCTCGCCTCGGCCTTGCGCAGATAGGCCACGGCGGCGCTGCAACGACGCTTGTTGCGTGTCGTGATCTGATTGAAACCGACGCCGTTCTGCGTGGCACCGTTGAAGTCGTGGGTAAAAGGAATGCCAGCCTGCTGCGCGGCACGCACGAATGCTGTCGACAATTCACAGCGCTGCGTGAGATCGGATACACCAAGCGGCCCGCCTACGCCGTGATAGCGATCGTTGAGTCGCTCGTTGTCCTCGGCGCGCTTGAAGTACGGCAACACCTCGTCGTAAGACCATCCGGAATTGCCTAGACGATCCCATTCGTCGTAGTCCTCGCGTTGGCCGCGGATATAGATGAGCGCGTTCACGGAACTGCCGCCGCCCAGCACGCGCCCTTGCGGCACGATGCGCGGACGGGCATCGAGTCCCGTTTGCGGTTCGGTTTCGTAGTGATACAGCAGGTCCGTGGACAGCAGCCTCGTGAAACCCGCCGGAATGTGCACCAGCGGATTCCTGTCACGCGGCCCCGCCTCCAGCAACAAGACGTTCGCGCCGGCCTCGATCAGCCGACCGGTGACGGCACTGCCCGCCGAACCGCCCCCAATCACGATGTAGTCGTATTTCAATGATGTCTCCTGTGTCCGGTTCTGGTGTCAATTCAACGGGACAGCCTCGCGAGGGCCTCGGCGCCGCTTCCCGTCACGATAGATATATGATGCATCATCATAGAGCAATGGCCGGCGCTCCGGTAGAGCCAACTTGTTAGGGCAAATACCCATCTAACACGAAGCCATGCGGATATATGATGCATCATGCATGTCGCATCAGCCACATGGCACCGCAGGTTCGCTCAGGCACCCGCGATGAAGTTCGCAGAATGCAAAACACGATCACAGAGGAGACGATGAGCAACCATCTGGTCATGCGCAACATCAGCAAGCACTTCGGCGGCGTACACGCGCTGCGTAACGTCAGCCTCGATGCATACGGCGGCCAGGTGCACGCGCTGATGGGCGAAAACGGCGCGGGTAAATCGACGCTCATGAAAATACTGGCGGGCGCCCACACGCCCGACGAAGGCGAGATCCTTCTGGATGGTCGCCAGCTTGCGATCGACAGTCCCCACACTGCGCGGGCACACGGGATCTCGGTCATTCACCAGGAGTTTTCGCTCGCAAAGCATCTTTCCATCGCGGAGAACATCTTCCTGCACGACATCGGCGCGGGAACGTCGATCATTCGTTGGTCGAAACTTTATGCGCGCGCCCGCGAACAGCTTGCCGCGCTCGGCTTCGGCGAACTGGACGTATCGCGCCCCGTATCGACGTTGTCGGTCGCCGAACAGCAGATCGTCGAGATCTGCAAGGCGCTTTCCCGGACGTCGCGCGTTCTCGTATTCGACGAGCCGACCGCGGTGCTGACCGCGCGCGAAACCGAGCGTCTGTTCGCCCTGCTGGAACGGTTGAAGCGCGACGGCGTCTGCATCATTTACATCTCGCATCGACTCGAAGAAATCTTCGGACTGTGCGACAGCGCCACCGTGCTCAAGGACGGCACCTTCGTCAGCACGGTGCGCATTGCCGACATCGACGAGAGCCGTCTCGTTCAACTGATGGTGGGCCGCGAGCTCCAGGATCTGTTCCCCAGACGCGACGCGTGCATCGGCGACAAACGGCTCGAAGTCCGCGAGCTGTGCGCGGGCGAAAACGTGCGCGATGTGTCGTTCCATGTGCGCGCGGGCGAAGTGTTGGGATTCAGCGGTCTCGTCGGCGCCGGGCGCACGGAAACGATGCGCGCGATCTTCGGCGCAGACCGCAAGAGCAGCGGCCAAATCCTCGTCGATGGCCGGCCAATTCCAAAACTCAAACGTCCCCGTCACGGCATCGAAAGCGGCATCGGCATGCTGCCCGAGGATCGCAAGCAGCAAGGCGTGCTGCTCGACATGCCAATCCGCGTCAACGCGATGATGACGCCGCGCAACGGGCTCGCGCGCCTGCGCTGCATTCTCGATCATCGTGCCGAGCGCGTGCGCACACGCGAATTGATCAAGCAGCTCCGGGTGAAGGCGCGCGACACCGAGGTCGACGTGTCGACGCTCTCCGGCGGCAACCAGCAGAAAGTCGCGCTGATGAAGTGGCTCTCGAACGGATGCCGCGTATTGATTCTTGACGAGCCGACCCGGGGCGTCGATATCGGCGCCAAGATCGAGATCTATCAGGTAATCAACGAACTCGCGCGCACCGGCGCCGCCATCATCGTGGTTTCCTCCGACATGCCGGAGATCATCGGCTTGTGCGACCGTGTGGTCGTCATGCGCGCAGGCCGTATCGCGGGCGAACTCAGCGGCCCCGCCATCAATGAAAAGTCGCTGATATCGCTGGCCATGGGAGTGAAGTAATGGAAGGAATCATGCAAACGCAGCGCGCCGACGTACCGCTGCTTCGCAGCGTGGCGCGCTACAACGCGCTGATCATGCTCATCGTGCTATTCGCCGTATCGAGCATCATGTCACCGGCGTTTCTGAGCGAGGAAAACCTCTATAACCTGCTGCGGCAGTTGACACCGCTGTTGCTCGTCAGCCTGGGCATGCTGCTCGTGATCAATACCGGCGGCATCGACCTGTCGGTGGGGTCGATCGCGGCCGCGGGCGGCCTGCTGGCAGCCATGCTGGTGCCGGTGATGCCGTTCGGCGCCACGCCGGGGCTCCTCCTCGCAGTCGTGCTGTCCGTCACGCTTGGCGCGCTTTTCGGCGCATTCAACGGAATATTGGTGACCGCCTTCGGCCTCGCGCCATTCATCGTCACGCTCGCCATGATGACCATCGCGCGCGGCGTCACGTACATGATGTCGAACGGCCAGCCGACGATGCTGCCACTCGATCTGCCCGCAGCGGAGTTGCTCAACGAATTCGGCAGCGGCAGCGTACCGTGGCTCAACGTACCTTGGCCCGTCGTACTCGCCGCGGGCGTCGCGCTCCTGTTCTACTTCTTGATGAACTACACCACATTCGGACGCATGGTCGTCGCCACCGGCAGCAACGAAATGGCGGTGCGGCTTGCAGGTATTTCCGAGCGCCGCTACAAGTTCTGCGTCTACGTGATTTCCGGCGCACTGAGCGCCGTCGCCGGCATCATTTACACGGCCCGAACGGGTGTCGGCACACCGATCACTGGCGTCGGCCTGGAGCTCGACGGGATCGCCACGTGCGTGATCGGTGGTGCACTACTCTCCGGCGGAAGGGGCTCAGTTCTCAACACCGTGATTGGGGTGCTCGTGCTGGGGCTCATCGGCAACGTGATGAATCTGCTGAGCGTACCGGTGTATCCGCAGCAGATCATCAAGGGCGCCATCATCATTCTCGCCGTTCTGGTTCAGCGCATCGGCCAACGCTGAACAGCGCGTCCGTGCAAGAGGCCGCCGCGCGGCCTTCCGCTCCACGCCTTACTTCGTCAAACAATATCGTTCAGGAGACTCAAATGCGCGTTGCTCGCAAGGCACTCGCCGCAGCCGGCATGCTGGCGTTCGGCATCACCGCCCCGATCCATAGCGAGGCCAAGGCCAGGATCTACACGCTGCTACCCAACACCGCCCTGTCGGGCGTAGTCGATCCCTCGCTGCCGGATCGGACTGCGATTCGCAAGGCGTGGCCGAAACAGCCTGCCAATCCAAAGGAGATCAGAATCGGCTGGACAGAGATCACGCTCGGTAATCCATGGTTCGTGGAGCTTATCAAGGGCGCGCGGGCGAGCGCCGCAAAGTACGGCTATTCGATCGACGTGCAGGTCGCCGACGGTGATCTCCAACGCCAATGTGCGCAGATCGACAATTTCGTCACGCGCAAGCTGGATGTCATCGTGGTCGATCCGACCGATACACTGGGCGTATCCGCGTGCGTCAATCGCGCCGTCGATGCCGGCATTCCAGTCGTCACCGTCGGCACGACGCCGGACGCAAGCGCCCGCGTCCTTACCACGCTGCTCGGCAATCCGTATGCAAGCGGCTTCGAGGTCGGCCAATATGTGGCGAAAACAGCCGGCAAGGACACGCCGATCGACGCAGCCGTCATCATCGGCGTGCTCGGAAACTCGACGTCGGAAAGCCGAATCAACGGTCTGATCACGGGCATCGTCTATCAGCGCATGCGCGACCAGGCCCCCGGGGCGAGCCGCGATGACGCCATGCTGCGCGGCTTCGAACTGTTCCAGACGCTGAAGAAGACCGGGAAGTTGAGCGCACCGGACATCAAGTTCAATGTGCTCGCGCTTGGCGTTGGCAAGTGGACCGAGGAAGGCAGTCTCGCGGCAACCGAAGACATTTTGTCCGCGCACGGGAGCAAACTGAATTTCATCCTCTCGGAAAATGACTTCATGGGGCTCGGCGCATTACGTGCCGTACGCAACATGGGCAAGCAGGGGAAGATCCGCATTGCCGATGCAGCCGGCGGCTATCGCGGCGAACTCGATCAGATCAAGAAGGGCAACATCCTCGTGTCCGGCGAGAATTCCGGCGAGCAGACGGGCGTCGCGGCCATTGAATTCATCCACAACGCATTCACGCGGCGCGTCGATGCCAACAACCTGCCGCTAGGTTCCGGCTTCCCGCCCGCAATCATCACGCAAGGCAACGTTGATCAGAAGATCGACCCGAACCCGGCCAACCTGTTCTACAAGTACACGATCCCGCCCGTCCGGTCGATTCCGGAAATCCGCGGGCAAGGCAAGAGCGACTGAGTCGTTTCAACTGCCCCTTTCCAATGCAACGGCGCGCATACACTCATTGTTTCCGCCGCGCCGCGTTAAAGGAGTTTCACTTCATGAGCTTTGACAATGGCACATTTTGCGCCGATCTTTTCGCGGGAAAACACGTGGTCGTTTCCGGCGGCACAAGTGGCATCGGGCTGGCCATCGCGCGCACGTTTCACCGACTCGGCGCGCATACCACCGCCACGGGATCGTCGATGAAGAAGCTCGACGCGCTTCGCGACGACGCATCCCTGTCGGGGCTGCGTTTCGCCGCGCTGAACGTGCGCGACCAACGAGAAATAAATGCATTCTTCGGCAGCCTCGCGCGCGTCGATGTGCTGATCAATGCGGCCGGCGTGGCTCGTCCGCGCGACGAATACACGGACGACGTCTTCACCGATGTGCTCGATGTCAACCTGCGTAGCGTGATGCGCGTTTCGCAAGCCGCGCGCCCGCTGCTCGAACAGTACCGGGGCTCGATCGTCAACATTGCCTCGATGCTGAGCTACCTCGCCGACGCCGACGTACCGGCCTACTGCGCAAGCAAAACCGGAGTCGTCGGCCTGACTCGCTCGCTGGCACACGAATATGGGCGCAGCGGCGTGCGCGTCAACGCCATCGCGCCGGGTTATCACCGAACCGAGATGACCCGGATATTCTGGGAGTCGGAAGCGTTGTCGAACAAGATCGTGGCGCGGTCTGCGCTCGGACGCTGGGGCGAGGCAGACGACCTGGCGGGTGCCGCGGTGTTTCTTGCCTCCCCTGCGGCCGCATTCGTGACTGGCGTGACGCTGCCCGTCGATGGTGGTTATGTATCAGGCTTTTAAGCCGATTTGGGACCCGGTTCGAAGTCGATTTGATGAAATGGCCGCGGGTGCCGGCCATTTCATCTTTCAATCGGACCTCGATCGGACGGCGTTCAGACGATGCCGCCGAAGCACAAGTACTTTATTTCTAGATAGTCGTCGAGACCATGGCGGGATCCTTCCCTGCCGAGGCCGCTTTCCTTCACGCCGCCAAACGGCGCGACTTCCGTCGATACGATCCCGTCGTTGATGCCGACCATGCCGTATTCGAGCGCCTCCGCGACCCGCCAGACGCGCGCGATATCGCGCCCGTAGAAATACGAAGCCAGGCCAAACGGTGTATCGTTCGCCAGTGCGACAGCTTCGGATTCCGTGTTGAACCGGAAAACCGGCGCAACGGGTCCGAACGTCTCTTCGTCGAAGATTCGCATGTCTCGTGTCGCATCGGCCAGGATAGTCGGTTCGAAGAAGTTTCCGCCGAGTGCTGCGCGCTGGCCGCCCGTCACGATGCGCGCGCCCTTCGCGAGCGCATCCTGCACATGCTCTTCGACTTTCGAAACGGCGCTGCCGTCAATCAGCGGGCCGATTGTGACGCGTTCATCAAGACCGTTTCCAACCACGAGCTCGGCGACTGCCTTCTCGAGTCGCGTGACGAAGTGATCGTAGATTCCATCCTGCACGAGCAGGCGGTTCGCACATACGCAGGTCTGCCCGGCGTTGCGATATTTTGACGCGATCGCGCCGCGCACGGCAGCGTCGACATCGGCATCGTCGAATACGATGAACGGTGCGTTGCCGCCCAGTTCCATTGACGTCTTCTTGGCCGTCGCCGCACATTGGGCAAGCAGTTGTTTGCCGATTTCGGTCGAGCCGGTGAATGAAAGCTTGCGCACGGCCGGATTCGACGTGATCTCGGCGCCAATCTGGCTCGCGTTGCCCGTCACGCACGAAATCACGCCGTCGGGAATGCCTGCACGAACGGCCAGCACACAGAGTGCCAATGCGCTGAACGGAGTTTGACTCGCCGGTTTGAGCACCATCGTACAACCGGCTGCCAACGCTGGCGCAAGCTTGCGCGTGAGCATCGCCGCCGGGAAATTCCATGGCGTGATGGCCGCGCATACTCCGATGGGCTGCTTCAGCACGACGATCCGCTTGTCGGCCGCAGTCGACGGAATCGTGTCGCCGTACGCGCGCTTGCCCTCCTCGGCGAACCACTCGACGAACGACGCGGCATAGTTGATTTCGCCGCGGCTCTCGTTCAGCGGCTTTCCTTGCTCGAGCGTCATGATTTTCGCCAGATCTTCGCGATGCGCGAGCATCAGATCGTGCCACCGTCGCAGCAGCGCCGCGCGCTCCTTCGCGGTTTTGGCCCGCCAAAGCGGCAGGGCCCGGGACGCCGCGTCGATCGCGCGTCGCGTTTCGGCGGCACCCGCCCGAGGTACGCTACCGAGCACTGAGCCAGTCGCAGGGTTGAATACGTCGATCGTAGCCCCGTCGTCTGCCGCAGTCCATTCACCGTCGATCAGGCATACATCTTTCAGAAGGTCCGTATCGCGCAGCTCGGCGCCACGCCAGCTTTCGCCATTCAACATCGCTATTCCCACTTTTGTCAAAACCGGCGCGAAATGGTGGCGCCCGGGTCTCGATATCCGGGACGGATGGACGAACGAGACCCGATGCACCCTTCGCGAACCATTAACATCGACACGCCTGCACCGCCCGCGATATGGATGTTCATTTAGCGGGCGGCCGATCGATCAGGTTGCCTTCGCAAGCGCGGCGCGTGCGACGCGCGCGATGCCAGGACCGTCGAGTTCGTAGTGCGCATACAGATGCGTCGGTGGCGCGATCAGGCTGTACTCGTCGTAGATGCCATGCCGCACGAGCCGCACGCCGAGGCCCTCGTCGGCCAGGACCTCCGCCACTGCCGCACCGAGGCCGCCAATCACGTTGTGCTCCTCCACCGTGACGAGCACGCTCGACTGCCTGGCCGCCGCGATAATGGCGTCGCGGTCGAGCGGCTTGATGGTCGGCATGTCGATCACACCGGCAGAAATGCCTTCCGCTCCGAGCTTGGTCGCTGCCTCGAGCGCACCTGCGACGGGCAAGCCGCAGCCGATGATCGTGACGTCGTGCCCGACCGAGTGAACGATCGCCTTGCCGATCGTGAACTCGACACCGTCTTCGTAGACTTTCGGATCGCGCCCGCGTCCGATGCGGAAGTAGATCGGGTCCGGCCACGTGGCTGACGCGCGAATCGCCGCGGCCAGTTGCGCACCGTCAGCCGGCGAGATGACGGTCAGGTTAGCGATCGCGCGCATCGTCGAGATGTCTTCCGTCGCATGATGCGAGGTACCGTAGAAGCCGAGCGAGATGCCGGTATGGTGACCGACCAGCCGCACCGGTAGCTTGCAGTACGCGACATCCATGCGGATCTGCTCGCAGCACAACAGGCCGAGAAACGATGCGAAAGTCGCGACGAAGGGCATCAGGCCGGTGGTCGCCATGCCGGCGGCCGCGGAAACCATGTTCTGCTCGGAGATGCCGAATTGCACGTAGCGCTCCGGAAACTCGCTGGCAAACTTGTTCAAGCCATTCGAATACTGGAGATCGGCGGAGCCGGCGACGACGGGATGGCCTTCGCGCACGAGGTCGATCAGCGCATCGGACAAATAGTCGAGCCCAGGATTGCGCGCGTTGAGCGCCCGGTATTGCCACGAATCGGGATTTTGCGGAGTAGACATGCTTAGATCACCTTGCTCTTGATTTCTTCGATCGCACGTTGCGCGTCGTCGGGTGCCAGATAGCCGAGATGCCAGCCCGGCTCGGTTTCCATGTACGACACGCCCTTGCCCTTGATCGTCTTCGCAATGATGCAGGCCGGCTTGCTGCGTGCCGTGTCCGCCTTGACCCGACGCAACAACGGCACGAGGGCCGCCAAGTCGTGGCCGTCGACTTCATGCGTCTCCCAGCCGAACGCGCGCCATTTATCTGCGAGTGATTCGATGCCGATGACGTCGTCGACCTTGCCGTCGAGTTGATAACCATTGCGATCGACAATCGCGACGAGATTCGAAAGGCGGTGGTGCGCCGCGAACAACGCGGCTTCCCATACCTGCCCTTCCTGCATTTCGCCATCACCCAGTAACGTGAAAACCTTGAAGGGACTGCCTGCCAGCTGCGCCGCCTTCGCCATGCCGGCCCCATTCGACAGCGCATGGCCGATCGACCCCGAGCTGAAATCGACACCGGGGACCTTGGTCATGTCCGGGTGGTCGCCAAGCGGGTTGCCGAGCCGCGTGTAGCCATCGAGGGTCTCGCGCTCGATGAACCCGTACTCGGCGAGAATGGGAAAGAGGCCGACGGCAGCGTGTCCCTTGCCCATCGTGAACCGGTCGCGGTCCTTCCAGCGCGGCTCGCCGGCTCGCACCGACATGACGTCGTAGTACAACGCCGCAAAGATTTCGGCTGCTGAAAACACCGATGTGTAATGACCCGTCTTCGCGATTTCGATCAGACGGATCGTCTCGAGGCGGACGAATTGGGCCTTTTCGCGCAACCGCGCGAGCGTCTCCGTGGAAAGCGCATGATCGCTCTCCTGCAATGCTGTCGACATAGAGTCTCCTGTTGGAACCTGAAAAGAACGAGGCAAGCACGCCATTTTTGCCCGCCGCATTGATGCATGATGCATCATATATTTTTCGAATGCAACGACGAAGCCATCAGCGGGCAAATAGCAGTTGCGGGGCACTCGAATAATGATGCATCATATATCATCAAGAACACGGAGACGCGTATGCTCACCACCCCACCCTCCTCGCCGATCGTCAATGGCGAAACACAGCTCATCGTCCTGATGGCATGGCCTGCCACTCATGTCCGCACGCCGACGCTGTTCAATACGCTCTGCGCCAGCCGGAACGTCAACGCCATCATGGTCCCGTGGGCCGTGCGTCCCGAACATCTCGTGCAGGCATGCGACGGTTTGCGGCACATCGCCAATCTGGCCGGCATCGTCCTCACGATTCCGCACAAGCAGGCTGCGGCCGAACTGTGCAACGAGCTCGAGGGGGACGCATCGCTGCTGAGCGTCGTCAATGTGCTGCGCCGCAACGCTGATGGCAGCTACACGGGACGCATGTACGACGGCTCCGGATTCGTCACCGGCATGCGGCGGGAGGGTATTGCGCTTGCGGGCAAGCGCGTGCTTCTACTGGGTGCCGGCGGGGCGGCAACCGCCCTTGCGCTGGCATTGGCGCGCGAAGGGATTGCGCGGTTGACCATTGCGAACCGGAATCGGGAAAAGGCGAACGATCTGGCCGCACTCGTCGGAAAGGCGGTGCCGGACTGCGCGGTAACCGCAGACAGCGGCGAACCCGACCGCCACGACATCGTGATCAACGCGACGTCACTCGGGCTCAAGCCTGACGACGCCCTGCCGTGCGACACCTCGCGGCTCACGGCGGGCATGGTCGTCGCGGAGGTCGTCATGCAACCTGCCGTCACGCGGTTTCTGATGGAAGCCGAAGCGCGGGGCGCTCGCATTCACCGCGGCGAGCACATGGTTACATCGCAACTTGACCAGTTTGTCCAATTCTTGCTTCCGGCCGCAGGCCGCACGGATTGATGCATCCATGCTGCCGGGCGTGTTGGCAAATACGCCATCCAAGCCGTGCTTCATGGGGCCGAGCCGCCCGGCCATTCTGGAATGCGTATTACATCGGTGGTCATCGGCGCGTCAGTTTGATTGCATCCGGTTTAGACCCCGCATCGATCCATCTTCTCTGTTACTCGAAATCATGACTGCACTCATTTTTGGATCTCCAGGGCGATACATTCAGGGAGATGGCGTCCTCGACGAGATCGGTCAATACATCCGCGATTGCTCGGAGCGTGCATTGGTTCTTTGCGACATTTTCGTGAAAAGGCAGTTCGGCGCGCGCATCGCGGCATCATGTGACGCACACGGAATCGACGTCCTCTGGCTGGCGTTCGACGGTGAACTCACGGATCGCAAAGTGCGCGAACTGGAGCGTGCCACGCAATCGTTCGACTATGGCGTCGTGGTCGCAATCGGTGGTGGCAAGACGCTGGACGCCGGAAAGGCCCTCGTCGACACTGCTGGTTGCGCTTTGATCACGGTGCCTACCGTGGCATCGAACGACTCGCCGACTTCCAAGAACTATGTGCTTTACGACGACAACCATCAACTCGCATCGGTCAGGCACCTGCCGCGCAGCGCCGCGTACGTGCTGGTCGATACCGCGGTGATCGCGAAGGCGCCGACACATTTTCTGCTGGCCGGAATTGGCGATGCGATCAGCAAATACTTCGAGGCAGAGCAGTGCTTGCGCAGTGGCGGAAAAAACATGTTCGGCGCCAGGTCGTCGTACTCCGCGTACATTCTCGCGCGTGAATGCTTCTCGCTGATCCGCTCCGACGCCGAAACGGTGCTGGACGAACTCGCGCACGGCCGCACCGGCCATGGGTTCGACCGACTCGTCGAAGCGGTCATTCTGATGAGTGGCCTGGGCTTCGAGAGCGCGGGGCTCTCGATCGCACATTCAATGACGCGCGGCCTCTCCCGAATCGAAACGGCGGCCGCAGCGCCACACGGGTTGCAGGTCGCATATGCGCTGCTCGTACAGCTACAGCTCGAAGGTCGAGCACCGGACTTCATGCGCGATCTGACCGGCTTGTATGAACGCATCGGCCTGCCTGTCCGGCTGAGCGACCTGGGCCCCGGGGCCGTTACGCGGGACCACTACGAGACCGTCGCCAGATTCACGTTACAGGCGCCTCATTCGGCGAATTTCGAGCGTCCGCTCCGCGTCGAGGACCTCGTCGCGGCGATGGATGCAATCGACCACGCAACCGCCTGAGCCTCGGCATTGCGCGAATCGGGCGCGCATCCAACCCCGCATCAAAAACAACTGGAGACGTCATGACTTACCTTTCCCATCTTTCTACGTCGCGACCCGCGGCGTTACGATCGTCCTCTCATCGGCGATCGCTGATCGCATCTAGTCTAGGCAATTTGCTTGAATGGTTCGACTGGACGATCTATACGGTGGCATCCGTCTATATCGCCGGCGCGCTGTTCGACAACACGGACAAGACATCGTCGCTGCTCGGTACACTGGCCGTGTTCGCCGCGGGCTTCTTCGCTCGCCCGTTGGGCGGCATGGTGTTCGGCGCGATAGCGAACCGGGTCGGGCGCCGTTCGGTACTCTTGAGCACGATGCTGCTCATGGCGTTTGCCAGCCTCCTGATCGCCATCATCCCGTCATACGACGCGATCGGCAGCTGGGCTTCGGCTGCCTTGTTACTCGCGCGACTCGTGCAGGGCGCGGCACACGGCGGCGAGACGACGGCGTCCTATGCGTATGTTGCCGAGATCGCCCCCGCGTCCCAGCGAGGCTTGTGGTCGAGTGCCGTATTCATTTCGGTCGGCGCCGGCTCGTTGATTGCCACGTTTTTTCTCGCGTCGTTGACGGCGTTCCTTTCACCGGATGCCATGCAGGCGTGGGGATGGCGAGTGCCGTTCGCGACGGGCGGCTTCCTCGCGATATTCGCGCTCTGGCTGCGCCGCAACATGGTGGAAAGCATCGACATCGATACATCGGCCAACACACGTCATGCGCCGTGGCCCCGGGCCAAGGTCATCCGCGAAGGCCTCAAGCTGTTCGTGTACGAAGCCGGATCGACGCTGACCTACTATACGTGGGTAACGTCCGCCGCCATCTATGCAATCACGGTCAAGCACATGGATCCGCACCGTGCGTTCACCATGAGCTGCATCGCGCAGGTGATCTATCTGATCGTGCTTCCGCTCATTGGGCGCCTTTCCGATTACACCGGGCGCAAGGTGACCACGCTCATTTCGTTGCTCGGCATCTCGATCACCATCTTTCCGCTATGGAGCCTGATTTCCAGCGAGCCATGGACTTTGCTGGCCACGCAATCAATCGGGCTCGTTCTCGTTGCGTTCATTACCGGCAGCAAGCCTGCCGCCATTTCGGAACAAGTACCGACGCGTTACCGCACTCGTCTGTTCGGCTTCTTCATTTCGCTCGCGGTGGCGCTCTTCGGTGGCACGGCATCCTATCTGAACGCGTGGCTGTATTCGATTCAAAAGGGACAGCTATTCAACGTCTATCTGATCGTGGTGGCAATCATCGCGAGTTGTGCCGTCGTGACCTGGAAGAACAACACCGGGGTAAAGCTCGACGATATCGAATGATGCCGCCGAGTGCCGGCCGATTGAGCCGAGGCGGAGCCATGCCGGGGCCCCGCCTCGGCCGCGTGCGGTCGCTCCGAGCTTACCCGTGAGCCCCTGCGCGGCTTCGACCGTCATCGTGATCCGGTCGTACGGTCCGTCCCCCTTCAGCACGATCCGGAAGATTCCCGACGCCCATTGCGGCAACGATTCGACGGCCACGCGAACCGCGCTCGGGAACACGTTGATGCCGCGCACGTTGAACATGTCGTCGGTGCGGCCGGTGACGCGGAATCGCCATGCCGTGCGACCGTCCGGCCCGCGATCGACGCCGGTCACGGTGACGACGTCTCGCGTGCGGTAGCGAACGAGCGGCTGGCACTCCTTCTGCAAGTGCGTGCAGACGAGTTCGCCGACGGTCCCCGTCTCGATCGGCAAGCGTTGCAGCGTGGCGGGATCGACGATTTCGGCAAAGACCACGTCGCTCGCGTGATACAGCAAGTCGTTGGTCCAGTCGGTTTGCCCGCCGAGAATGCTCAGCACTTCCGACAAACCGAAGTTGGCGTTACGGATCCGGAAGCCCCACTTCTCTTCCATCGCGCTGCGCAGATCCAGATTGTCGAGCCCGGCCTCGCCGCCGAACAGGTCCAGCGTCAGCTTCAGGTCGCGAGGACGAAGGTCGGTCGATTCGCGCAGGATCTGTTCGATGAGCCCCGGATACGAAGGCGTGCACGAAATCGCGTTGATGCCGAGATTGACGATCGAATCGATCAGCAGACGCGTATTGCCCACGCCGAACGGTACGACCGTCGCGCCGGTCGCCTCCAGAATCGTGTGATCGGTAAAGCCGCCGGTCCACATGCAGTAGTTCAGGCAGTGCACCACGCGATCCGTCGGCCGCAATCCAGCGGCCCACATCGACCGCGCGCCGACCCGTGCGACCCGGTACGCATCGGCCGCGCTGTTCGCAAGAATCAGCGGGCGTCCGGTCGTCCCGGAGGTGCGATGCAGCCGGGACACGCCCGCCTCGCCGCACGCCACGTAATCGCCGAATGGAGAGGCCGCCTCCTGGCTGATCCGGAGTTCGTCCTTCTCGGTAAAAGGCAGCTCCTGTAGCGCATCCAGCGTCACTTCTCGGTCGATCCAGCGCGACAGCTTCCCGCGATAGAACGTCGACATCGAACGGATGTAGTCCCACTGCGACGGCCATAGCGCGTCTTGATGCCGGCGCACCTGCCCGGGAGGCAGGGTTTCGAATGCTTCGTCGAAAAGCGCGTTGCCTGCGTTGACTGACGACTCCACTTTCATGTTCCCGTTTCCTTTAGCATGACGAACCCATATCGCCGACACGGCCGCGACGGCTTGCGCACTGAAACGCGAGTGCGGAACGCTCCACGATCGAGCGCGCGTGACTCGCGCTCGCCACCGAACTGGCCGCATCGGTCGCCACGACATCGAACCAGTACCGTTCGCCATCGAACGCCCGGAACGTCGCGGTGACGACAACCGGGACATCCAATGGCGTCCGCGCCAGATGCGTGACATGCGTCATGCGGCCGATCGATCATTCGTCGCGCCGCATTCGCTGGCACATCGCGTCGACGCAAGCGGCTTCCATGAGGCCCATCAACGCGGACATCGACAGCACGTCGGGACCGCATGCCGCTGCGTCGCTGGAGCGACGCTCGCCCGGCTCGGGTATCCCGATCACTTTCGGGATCGACGTACGTACCGCTGGCATCGGGCGCCTCCTCCGGTTCGTTACGCTCCAGTACTGCAAAGCCCGTGCCAATATCGAATCGACCGGGAAGCGTTGTCTGGTGGGCGGGTGCGGTCGACGCGACCATCCGCCGTATTCGATCTGAACGGAAAGAATCTTTACGATCGGAAGGAAAATCGACAGTGACCGACGAGCAGGCCAGACGCGATCCGGCCAGAAAACGCGGCCTTCAGAAGGCAGGGCTGCGCCAGTGCCGCGCGCGGGTTCGATGTGGTCTGCGCGAGCCGACGTTGCAGCGCGTGCTGCTGGTCGAAACGACAGCAAAGGCTTGCTCGCTCGCCTCAAGCTCGTGCGCGGCTTCGACCAATGCCATCTCGGTATCACGCGGCAACGCGCGGCGGCATCCGGCAGGACCATCTGATACGCTGCCGCGAGTATCTTGTTCGGTAGGTCGTCGAGCACATAATGCGCGTCCGTCGCGCCGTTTTCAGCGCACGGAATCAAGCCAACCGGCCTGAATTTGAACCAACCGGCCTTCTCGAAAGCCGGGTTGGTTCATACGACGTCAATTAGTAGCGCCGGAAAGATTGGATTGTCTCAATACCAGCCGGTATCTCGACGCTCGCAGTCTGCGAACGCATTAAATTCGACAAGCGATGGCGCTCCGTGTCGAAGACATCGATATCATTGCCGTCCGCCCGATCGCTGCCAGCCTCGATCGTGCTGCTAAGCGACCTCAATTTTTCGTAACGCTTGTGGTTCTTCTGCTTTGCGTAAAAGCTTTTCCCGGTATGGAGTTGAACCTCGAAATCTTTGCCGTCAGCGGTCCGCAGCCCGACGTTAATTCCGCGATATGTACCGTCATCTTCCACGAAAGCATTGCGAACCCGCATCACCTCAAAGCCGTTCTTAGGGAAGTCCTCGAGTAATCGCTTTGCGGACGCAGTAAACGACTCGGGTTTTAGTTTCACCGTATAGCGAAGCGCGTCGCGCACGTGCTGGGCCGCTTCGTCCAAAGTCAGGCCCCGCTCGCGTCTAATCACGTCGATTTTGCGCGCGATGGATGCCTCCTTCTTCAGCAATGACGCACGCCATTTTTCCCCCTCGGCCCATTCGCCGCCGACGCCTTTTATCAATTTCTCGACAGTCGGTGTGCACACCTTCTCCAGTTGCAAGGCCGAGCTCGCCAACGCCCCAGCTCTCTGATTCGCCGGCCCCCACGCAACCATTCCACTCAAACGCGGCGCCTTCGGCTTGATATCCTTTGGACGGGCCACCTCTCGAGTCCAGTCATCGATCTCGAGCCATCCTTCCGGCTTTGGCATCGCCTTCGTCTTCTCAAGGGTACCCGCGAGCAACTTCGCTCGGTCCTCGTGCCGGCCTTCCAGCTCAAGCGCATGTGATAACTTGTACTGGTCGTGGTTGGCTTCCTTGAGCTCAAAGCTTTCAGCGGTATGGAATTGAATCTCGACGAGTCGGCGTTCTTCATTACCTTGATCGTTTGGCACGTTCAGTTCGCAGGTGACCGACACTGCGTTGAATGCCTCCGACGGCTTTCTGAAATGGTTGACTACCTTCACGCGCTCCATTCCGCTCTTCGCCAGCTCAGCGATCGCCAGGTCATACGATTTGGCAAACGTAGCCGAATCCAGCACCACGGAATATCGCACGGCGTCGTTCACGCCGGCGCTCGCGTCTGCGAGCGATAGCTTGCGCACTCCGATGAAGCGCCTCAACTTCTCCTGCAGCGAACCTACGGATTTGAGCCGATGGTCCATATTCTTCAAACTGCCGCCCTCGATCTTGCCCACGACATTGGTCACTAAAGGCGTCGCGACTTTCTCGACATGCGCAGCGGTCGCTCGGATGCGCTTTGCTTCCGCCTCGATCTCCGCCTGTGACGCAGTTTGCGCGATGCGCTCACGCGGAGTGAGCGATCGCGCCAACAGACCGAAGCGCTGCTGCTGCTCGATCGAGGTTTCCATGACGGCTGCAGCCATGGAAGGCATCTTACGCAATTGTTCCAACGCGCTATCGGCATCGAAGCGGTCATCTCGCAACAGGCGCGCTGTCTCTTTTCCGTAGGGAACCGTCCTGACACGTTCGTCGTATTGCTTCTCGACACGTTCGAACAACGCCATGACCGACATGAAGGTCTCCGTCCCGGTGTTCGATTTGAGCGCATCAGTACCCACTTTGACTGCCAGCGTCAGCAGATTGCGCGCCGTAAGTTCGACTTCTCCTTTCACATAGCCAGGTTGCCCTTGCGGGAATTTCGATGCCGGCAGGCGACACACGGGATAGTGATCGAGGATTGCGGCGATTCGATCGACGGGCGCTTGTGCCTTGCCGTAGCTCTCCGCCAATTCCGGAAACCGCTTTTGAAGTTCAGCACCGGTCGAAACGGCTGGCGTTGCCTTCTCGCCGTCCAGCGTCCGCCGCCAATCGGCGATGGCCCCGTGCAATAGTTCAGCGACCTCCTTGGCGACAGGATGATGAGCCGCCTCGACGGCCTGCTGCGCCGCCTCGAACTGCTCGTCGAGCATCGCGCGATTCGGGCTGCTGTCCGAAATCAGATCCTGCAACGTATTGCGAAGATCGCGATCGACACCGTCATAGGTACCGAACATCCAGTCCTCCGCCATTTTGTGACGCAATGCCTCAGGTTGCGCCATAAAGCGGACGGCCGCCATGCTGGCCTTGCCTACGAGCGCATCTCCCTGTTGGGCGTCGATGATGTTTCGCGCACGCCCCGCGTGGTAGTGACGATCCGAATCAAAGGCCGTCTGTGCCGTCTTCGGCGGCTTAAACGAGCGATGTACGCCCTTGCGACTTGCGCGATCCGTTACAACTTTCGCGATGTGTTCGGTGAGTTTGGGATAACCGGCAAATACATATGCGTCATCTCCATCGGTGTCCATGTCCCGCTTGCGCAACTCTCTGATCGGCACCGCGCCTAGTTCGCCAGGCAACAGCAGATCCTTCACACGAAGGCTGCCCGTTGTCGTCATCGACGTGGGCGATTGCGCGCGGTTTCGAGATTCCGTCCAAGTAGACAGCGTCTTCATGTCTTCCGTGGAACATGCTAGATCAAGGTGCTGGTACGCCTCTGGCCAGGATCCTTTCGGCGGAATAATCAGCATCCCTTTGCTATGGAGAATGTCTGCATCCGACTGCTTGGCGTCATCGAAGCCCGCATAACTATATTGGATCGCAAAGCAGTCGTTACTCAGGAACTTCGCCGTGACATCGCCAGACCCTATCGTCTTCACACGGTCTTCCTCAATAGGCAACAAGTTTTCCTTGTCGTACGGCGGCTTCCCCAGCAGGACGGCACCGCCCTTTTTGTCGAACGTCTCGCCCTTTTGCCTGGGTAGGTGGAGGTTGTCGTCGGCAGACGGCACCGCCCGGATCTTGCGCCCTTCGTAGCCGCCGTTGACGAGCAATCGATACTGCTCGAGCTTTGTGACGTTGTCCGGATCCAGAGGACCAGGCCGGCGCGCGTCGAGCCCCGGTGCCTTGCCGACAACCGTCGTTGCCTTGACCAGTTCATTCAGCTTTTCCTCGATAAGATCGCTCGCCTCCTTGACCGCTGCTTCGTCGCGAGGGAAATGCTGTAGCGCCTGGGGAGCCATGTAACTGGGCTCTTGCTTGAACGACTCGATTAGCTTGCGCTGTGCTTGGTCGGCGTGACCATCTCGACAAGCGGTCCACGCATTGATGAGCTCAGCCACGACCGGAATCTGCATGGCGGCCTCGTAGCGCAAGAACCCACAGCCGTCGTTCGGACATAGCTTTATTTCCTTGCCGGAGGCGGGATCCACCGGCTTGAACGGATGTTCCGGTCCGGGCACGTCCGGGAACCAGCCAATCCTCACCGTCCCTTCCACGGCGTGGTCGGCGGGCACGATCTCGAGTAGAGAGCGCTGAATTCGCGACCAATCCTCTCGCTGCGGCCCCAGCTTTGAGACCAGCTTCATAAATGGGCTCGTCGGCGCGCTGTCCGAGTACCGAATCGCCGGAAGCCGGCCGTATCCACGCTTTGAACCCGCCAGGATGGCTTGCGGACGCATACTCGGCACCTTCAAATGGCTGCCGCCGAACATATCGAAGCGCCACTGCTCGCCGTTGTGGTTGATCGTGCGCGCCAGCATGAAGGGGCTCAAGGGACCAGGTAGCTTGACTTCTGTCACAGGCTGGCCCGTCAAGCGTGAATAGAAGGAATACTGGGGTCCTCCTTCGGACTCTTCGCTCCGCAACGTCTTGCCGGTCATATCAATGAGCGTGTAGTGCGGCGATCCTTCTCCTGGCCGAACCGGACGCAGCGTGCCTGGCTTCGTCTTCATGCTCGCCTGCAGCTTATCGAGGTCGAGCGGAATGGGTTTGCTCTTTGCCGTCAACAAAGCTTCATCTCTGCGCATACGAACATCCAGCGCATTGAGAATGTCGTCGCCGACTTCGATCTGCGCAATGAGATTCCAACTCATCTCCTGCAGATCGGTGGTGACCGTGTCGCGCGTGCGCTCGAGCAGGCTTTCGACCCAACCTTTTAGCTCCGCACGCTGCTGTGCCACCTCGGTACGTGGCGCGTCTACCCAGCGCGTTTTCCACAAGCTTTGCGTGATCGCAAACGACTTCAGGATGTGCACGAAAGTCAGGGCGGGGCGACGCGTATCGAACTGTTCTGCCGGCTCGCCAGTAGCAGACTGATCCTCTCGACTATTTCCGGGTGTGGAATCTGCCTGATCCAACAACAATTGAATCTTACGATCCGCAATCGGCTTTAGCCGATCCATCAGCTTTAGTGCGGCTTTGCGATGACGCACGAGTTCCGGGCTTCGCTGTACCGGCACGAGGCCCATGCACAGTGTTCCCAGCGACTCCAGGTTTTCGCCGCGCAGGGCGTCCGTGTCGATCAACGCATGGACGCGTCCAAGGGCAGTCGGGACGAGCGGCTTCATCGCCTTCTGCATGTTGGCCGAACCTAGCGCCTTGAAGATAACGCCGAAATGTTTGGCGGAAGCTGTTCCGAGCAGCTCGATCTTGTGCGTGTCGAGATGGGCCGCAAGCATGTGCAGACATGTCTGCGAAAGAGCTTGTAGGTCGTCGGCACTATCGTCCGCCGAATGGAGGCGTGACATCGCATTCGCGAGTTGCGCGAGCGACACCATGTTGAACTCGCTCCATTGCCGCTTGCCCTCGGATAGCGTTTCGGCGATGGCCTGCAAAGCGGTGGTGCATGCCGGCTCACGAGGCCAGCGACTCAACGCGTTGGCGATCGTGGCAAGCGAACGCGCTTCAAATTTCTCCGGATAGGCAAATTCAGCACGGCGCTCGATGAGCGCCTCGGCAAGCGCCCGTCCACCTGCAACACACTGCTCATCGTCAGGCCATTTACTCAGTGCGACGAGCGTGTTCGACAGTCCCTGATCGTTGAACGTCGCGCAAAGACCATCGTCCTCATGGATCCGCTGACCAAGCGCACCGGCGACCTTTAGGGCGGCCGGCTCGGCGGTCCAATGTGACAAGGCGTTAAGCGTGTTGCTGACGTCCTCGCTGTTCATCGCGTTGAGCTTGGACCTGTCTTGATCAAGTTGCCTTGCCAACTCCCGAGCAGCTTCTGCACTACCTGGAAGATCCGGCATCTTGCTGAGCGCGTTCAGCGTCCCACTCATTTGATGAGCAGAAAAGCCTTTGCGTAACTCTGCATCGCCGACGAGGCGTGCGGCTAATGCGGCAGCAAGTTCTGTACAGGAGTCGTACTGCGGGAATTTGCACAGCGCGACGAGCATGCCTGAAATTTCCTGTGCACCGGCAGTAGCGATTGCCTCCTCGTCACTGCGCAAGCGTTGGGCGATCTCGCGGGCCCCGTCGGGGAATTCCAGGACATGTGCAAGCCGCGCCATTGCAGATAGCGCATTGAGGGAATCCAACGGGTGCTTCACCAGGTCGCCTTCTGCACGCAAGCGACGAATCAGAGTAAGTGCCGCATCGCGGCACTGGTCGTCTTCCGGCCAATAACTGAGCGCATTCGCTGTCAAACTGACGTGGCCCCCAGTGAGGCGACGGGCTAACGGACCTTGATCGTTTTCACCCGGCACGAGAACGCCGGCCAGTGCGCGAGCCGCCTGCATACATTCGGGGTGCTTCGCCCACGTCCGCAATGCATTGAGCGTTTGAACCGCCTCCTGCTGGTTGAAAGAGCGTACGACGCTCGGATCGGTCGCGATGCGCGGAATGAGCGTGAGCGCGGCTTCCTTGCAATAGGGCAAATCCGGCCATTTCGACAGCGCGCCTAATACGTTGCTGATCTCCTGTTCATTGAAGCCGACCTGAAGGTCGCGTTCAGAAACGACACGCTCGGCAAGCGTGCTCGCGACCGCCTTGCAGACAGCCTGCTCCGGCCATTTCGATAGGGCGGTCAACGCATTCGCAAGGGACTGCTCTTGCAGCTTTTCCCGCAATGCCGGCTCGTTTTTGAGGCGACCAGTAAGCGCTTGCGCGACTTCGATACAGGGGCGCGCCGAAGGCCATTTGCTGACGATATTAAGTACGCTGGCGACTTCCTGTGCGCTCAGCTGACTGCGCAGCGCGGACTCGTTTTGCAGACGCTCGACAAGAAGCCGTAACCCCGTTTGCGATGGGTCTTTGAGTCCGTCTCGCGCCAGCGACGCGAGCGCGTTGCTAACACCCTGCGGCGACAGATCGGCAAGGATCGTACTGCTGTTGTTCAAGCGTGCGGCGACATTTTCGGTTGCCGCCGCGCACAAAGAATCTCCCGGCCACTTGGCAAGCGCGCCGAGCACGTTGCTTACGCCTTGCGCGTCCAGCGTCGTCGCCAACGTCGGCGTGCTCGCGAGACGCTGAGCAAGATTCGCTGCCGCTTGCGCACATTGGGAGACGTCAGCACTTTGCGAAAATGCATTGAGTGCCATACTGAGGCCCTGTCCTTCCAGTCTGGCGAGGCAGTCCCCGTCTTCCAGCAGAACATTTGCGACATGGGATAGCGCCGCATTACGCGGTTCGCTCGGGAGCTTCGAAAACGCGTTGAGCAGAAGTGCCGTCACCTTTAGATCCCTAAAGTCCGCGTCTCCCCCACGTCCCATCACCTCGCGAGCGATTTTCTCGATTGCACCCAGAGCTGCGGGAAGACGTTCGAACTTGCTCAGCCGGTTCGACAAGTGGGCCAGGTGATAGACGGACCCGCCATTCAACCACTCCGCCTTGACCAAGTAGTGCGCCACATCCTCTATGCGCTGCTCGACCTGCGGGTCTTGCAGAGGCTCGTGCCGGCCGTCCCCCGAGCGCAGCGTGCATTTGTCGAGCGCGTCCACATACCGGCCAAGCAAAAACAGCGACACATCTGTCTTGCCCTCCGGATCCAGAAAGGCGAGCGCCCTCGGATGCCCCTTTTTCCCTGCAAGCACGTTGGCGGTCGCAAGGTCCAGCACGTCCGCGCGTGAATATCTGGCGGTATGTTGCAAATAGAGCTGTTGCCGCTTGCGCTGTTCGAGCAGGACCTTCGCATCGAGGCCACCAACAGGACGGTAGGCGATTGCCTCCCGAGATGGCCCTTTCCTCGCAAAGTCGTAATCAACCGTGCGAACTCCCCGCTGCGACCCGGCGAGGCGCTGAGGCCGCGCTGGCACCGGTTGGGTAGCATGTTCACCAAGCGTACCTGTTCCGGTCCCTGAGAATACAGAGGGCCTGCGGGGCGTACGGGAAAGGTTTATGAAATTGCCCGACTGCCGAATGGAGCCGGAACCTATGGACGCCGTGTTCTCGGATCGGGTATTTGCTCGCGACTGGAAATTCCCCGGCATCCCTGCTGGCCGAAACACGGCTCGCGGTTGCGATGCAACCGAAGACGATGGCGACAAATTTTCCGGCGTGGTATCTGCTTCCCTCGAAATGCTGGGGGAGTTCGAAACCTTTGGTCTCATGGCATTGGCCTCCGTAGGCATCGCGGTCTAAAGACGCTACAGTAATGAGGTCGTGCGCATCGTCAGGTACTCGCGCGAAGAAATGTGCCACCAGGCGCAACGAAGCCGCCGCATCTTGTGCCATGCAGCACGTCTTCCGGAAAGCGAAAACCGGGTCGCGTGGCTCGCGCTGCGGGAGGCGGCTCGCAGTGCGTATGTTGTGGCGTCCAACTCGTCACTGTAATGCCGGGGCACTTCGCCGCTTGCCTATCCAGCGGATCTGTAATCCGCTCGGTTCCTGAGAGACGGTTTCATCAAGACGGCTCGACGCGCCGGAGGGTATTCCAGCAGATCAGGCAGCGACCGAGTTTGAGGAACGCGCCGTGAACGTCCGTACGTCGCTCGAAACGAATACGGAGGCGACGGAAGCGATGCAGCCAAGCATGCGTGCGTTCAACGACCCAGCGCTATTTGCCAGGGCCACAGCCATGTCCGGTACTGCGCATGGCGATCACCGGTTCGATACCCTGCTCGCACTGAGTGGATTTCCGGCCTAGGTCTTTTTGCACATTGCCTCCCTTCATCCAAGTGCGACCTTTTTCGTATGCCGACACCAGGATGGAGTTTTCACCCGCCTGCCCGTCGACCAAAAAGTGACCCCACTAACATCACAGGATTGCATTTTCACACTTCATGTTATTTTATTATCATATTTCGTGAACCGCCGACCACGCGCGCGGTCGCCCCCCTATACCAAGGAAGAGACAACAGATGGAGACAATCGCCGTCATCGGCAGCAACATGGTCGACCTCGTGACCTATGTCGCGCGCATGCCCGTTCGGGGCGAAACGCTCGAGGCGCCGAACTTCGAACTCGGCTGCGGCGGCAAGGGCGCGAACCAGGCCGTCGCGGCCGCGCGGCTCGGTGCGCGCGTCGTGATGGTCACGAAGGTCGGCGACGACGTGTTCGCCGACAACACGATCCGCAACTTCGAGCGCGAAGGCATCGACACCACGCACGTGCGCAAGGTCGCCGGCGTGTCGAGCGGCGTCGCACCGATCTTCGTCGAGCCCGATTCGAGCAACAGCATCCTGATCGTCAAGGGCGCGAACCGCCACCTGCGGCCCGCCGACATCGACGCGGCCGCGCCGATGCTCGCCGAATGCGCGCTGATCGTGCTTCAGCTCGAAATCGAGCTCGACACCGTCTATTACGCAATCGAATTCGGCGCGCGGCACGGCATTCCGGTGTTGCTGAACCCCGCGCCCGCCGTGGCCGACCTCGATTTCGAACGCATCCGTTCCGTCGAATTCTTCGTGCCGAACGAAACCGAGCTCGCGATCGTGTCGGGCATGCCGGTCGATTCGCGCGAGCGTGCCACCCGTGCCGCCGAAGCGCTGGTCGCGCGCGGGCTCAAGCACGTGCTCGTCACGCTCGGCAGCAACGGCTCGCTGCTGGTGTCGCGCGACGGCGCGCGGCACGTGCCGGGTGTCCCGGTCGACGCGCGCGACACGACGGGCGCCGGCGACGCGTATATCGGCTGCTTCGCGCGCTGCTATGCCGCGTCGCGCGACGCGCTCGACGCGATGCGCCACGCGTCCGCGTACGCCGCGCATTCGGTCACGGGCCTCGGCACGCAGAAGTCGTACGCCGACGCCGCGACGTTCGAACGCTTCCTCCGCGACGCCGGCCTCTGACCGGCGCCTTCATCGACGAGACATTGGGAAGGAGACACCCATGAGCCGAGCCCGGATCGAACACGCCCCCGACGGCTATTACCTGAACCGCACGCCGCTTTTCGCGTTCACGCTGCTGTGCTGCCTGTTCGCGCTGTGGGGCACCGCCGCGAACCTGAACGACGTGCTGATCGCGCAGTTCAAGAAATCGTTCTTCCTGTCCGATTTCGAATCGGCGTTCGTGCAGTCCGCGTTCTATCTCGGCTACTTCTTCCTCGCGATTCCGGCCGCGACCGTCGTGAAGAAGTTCAGCTACAAGACGACGATCCTCGTCGGCCTGCTGCTCTACACGACCGGCTGCCTGCTGTTCTTCCCTGCCGCGTCGATGGCGAAGTACGGGATGTTCCTCGTCGCGCTGTTCGTGATCGCCGCGGGCCTGTCGTTTCTCGAAACGGCATCGAATTCGTATTCGACGCTGATGGGCCCGCGCGACACCAGCACGCGGCGCCTGAACATCTCGCAGACGTTCTATCCGTTCGGCGCGATGGCCGGCGTCTACATGGGCAGCTTCCTGATCTTCAAGGAAGGCGACGCGTCGCATGCGCAACTCGCGGCGATGTCGGCCGCCGACGCGCACAGGCACCAGCTCGCGATGATCCAGGCCACGCTCGAACCGTACAAGTGGCTGATCGTCGTGCTCGTCGCCGTGTTCATCGTGTTCGCGCTCACGCCGTACCCGGCGTGCAAGGGCCACGGCGCGGGCGCGCTCACGCACCGGATCGACGCGCGCGGCACGCTCGCGCGCCTGTTCGGCAACCGGCGCTTCGTCGCGGGCGTGGTCGCGCAATTCCTGTATGTGGGCGCGCAGGTCGGCGTGTGGAGCTTCACGATCCGGCTCGCGATGCAGATCGGCGGCCTCACCGAGCGCGGCGCATCGCGCTACCTGCTCGCGACATTCTTCGCGTTCTTCGTCGGCAAGCTGGTCGCGACGCTCGTGATGAAACGCGTCGGCCCGGCCAAGGTGCTGATCGTCTACGGCATCCTGTGCATCGCGCTGCTCGCGTACACGATCGGCGTGCACGACATCACCGCCGTGTATGCGGCCGTGTGCGTGAGCATGTTCCTCGGCCCGTGCTGGCCGACGATCTACGGACTGACGATCGACGGCCTCGGCAAGGACACCGAATACGGCGGCTCGATCCTCGTGATGAGCATCGTCGGCGGCGCGGTCGTGCCGCTGATCCAGGGGCTGATCTCCGATCACACCGGCGGCAACATGCAGCTCGCGTTCGTCGTGCCGCTCGCATGCTTCGTCGTGATCGTCTACTACGGCTTCTACTGCCTGCGCCACCTGCCGGCAGCCACGCCCGACGCGGCGGCCGACGGCCATGCGCCCGCGCGCTACGCCGCGACGCGCAACACGTCGGGAGCGTGACCATGCGGGGCGAGATCGAACTGCGGCGCGACGACTTCCGCGAAGCGCCGCGCACGCTGTACCGCACCGACGGCCTCACCGTCACCGCGTTCGCGTACCCGTCCGGCGTCGAGGCGCTGAAGCTCGACAACCGCCGCGGGCACCTCGTCGTGCTGCCGTATCTCGGCCAGATGATCTGGGCCGCCGAATTCGACGGCCGCGACCTGACGATGAAGCACATGTTCCGGCAGCCGAAGCGCGCGACGTCGATCATCGATACCTACGGCTGCTTCATGTTCCACAGCGGGCTGCTGCGCAACGGCTGCCCGGGGCCGGACGACACGCATGCGCTGCACGGCGAGATGCCGTGCGCGCCGATGGACCGCGCGAGCCTCGTTGTCGGCTCGGATGCGCGCGGCGCGACGGTCGAAGTGACCGGCGAATACGAATACGTGCAGGGCTTCGGCAGCCACTACGTCGCGCGTCCGTCGGTGCGGCTGGCCGAGCACGATGCGCGGATGACGATCGCGATGGACGTGACGAACCTCGGCGGCACGCCGATGGACCTGATGTACATGGCCCATCTGAACTACGCGTACGTGCCGGGCGGGCGCTTCGTGCAAGCGTTGCGTCCAGGCGGGCTGCGGCTGCGCGACAGCGTGCCGGCTCACGTGAAGCCGACCGCCGCGTGGCGCGACTACACGGCCACGCTCGCGCGCGATCCGGCGCGGCTCGCGACGCTCGATGCGCCCGCGCTGTACGACCCCGAAATCGTGTTCTTCATGAACGACGTTGAAACGGACGCCGACGGCGTCGCGCATTTCCGGCTCGTGCATCCGGACGGCGGCGCGTTCCACACCTCATACCGCCCCGAGCAATTTCCGCATGCGACGCGCTGGATCCTGCACAACGCGGACCAGCAGGTCGCTGCGTTCGCGCTGCCGTCGACCTGCGAGCCGGAGGGTTACGAAGCCGAACGCCGCAAGGGCCACGTCGCGGCGCTGGCGGCGGGCGCATCGCGCCGCTTCGAAGTGCTGACGGGCTACCTCGGCCCGGCGGAAGCCCGCGATGCGTGATGCGATGAGAGGCGCGACGAGAAGTGCGCTGCATGGCGCGCCGCCCGCCCGCGCCGCATCAGGTCACGAGCGCGATCCCGTGCTCGCGGATCGCCGTTTCGTAGCGACGGCTCAGCTCCCCGTCCGAGATCACGTAGTTGAAATCGGTCAGTTCGGCGAAATAGGCCGCGCGCACTTCGTCGAATTTCGTGTGATCGACCAGCAGGAAGCGGTTCTGCGCGCGCGCCATCACTTTCTTCTTCGCGTCGACTTCGTGGAAGTTGAAGCACGTGACGCCGCAGCGCTCGCTCACGCCGGCCGCCGAAATGAACGCCTTCGACACGCGCACCGAATCGAGGATGCCCGTTTCGGCGACCGATTCGAACACCATGTTCTGGCGGTGATACGCGCCGCCGCACAGGATCACGTTGCAATGCGGCTTCTGCTGCAGCTTCGCGAACACGTTCAGCGAATTGCACACCGCGGTGAATTCGAGGTCGTCCGGAATGAAGTCGACGATGAACGGCGTGGTCGACCCGCAGTCGACGAAGATCGTGTCACCGGTCGTCACGAATTGCGCGGCGAGCTTGCCGATGCGGCGCTTTTCCTCCGTCTGCCGGTTGTTCTCGGCGCTGATCAGGTATTCGCCGATGTCGCTGCGCTGCGCGGCGAAATGGCGCGTCACGTAGCCGCCGATCAGGCTCAAGCCGTGCGGGTTGTCCGCGAGATCGCGACGGATCGTCATTTCGGACACGCCGAACAGTTCGGCGACTTCCCTCAGATGAATCGCGTTCTGCCCTTGCAGCACGTTCATCAAGGTCTTGATCCGTTCGCCCTTCTTTGTTTCCATGCCGGTATCCTGCGTGCCCGCCGCGTGAGTCGTTCGTCGTGCCGGGCGCGCGGGCCCGGCCGGAATGTCGTATTTGTAACAAACCGATGTGAAAACATCAACTTTCCGTGTGCCCTTTCCGCACACGATCCGTGGAGTCCTGACACATGCCGCTTTCCAACGCCCAGCTCGCCCAAACCATCGATCACACGCTGCTCGCGCCCGACGCGAGCGACGCGCAGATCCGCGAACTCTGCCGCCAGGCGGCCGAGCATCGTTTTTACTCGGTCTGCGTGAATTCGGCGAACGTGCCGCTCGCCGCGCGCGAGCTGGCTGAAACCGGCGTGCTCGTCTGCGCCGTGGTCGGCTTTCCGCTCGGCGCCGGGTTGTCCGCCGCGAAGGCATTCGAAGCCACCGCCGCGATCGCGGCGGGCGCCGGCGAGATCGACATGGTGATCAACATCGGCGCGCTGAAAAGCGGCCGCGCCGACGACGTGAAGGCCGACATCGACGCCGTGCATCGCGCGTGCGGCACGGTGCCGCTGAAGGTGATCCTCGAAACGGGGCTGCTGACCGACGACGAGAAGGTGCGCGTGTGCGAGATGTGTCGCGATCTCGGCGTCGCGTTCGTGAAGACGTCGACCGGGTTCGGCCACGGCGGCGCGACGCTCGCCGATGTCGCGCTGATGCGCCGCACCGTCGGGCCGACGCTCGGCGTGAAGGCGTCGGGCGGCGTGCGCGATCGCGCGGCCGCGCTGGCGATGCTCGAAGCCGGCGCGACGCGGCTCGGCACGAGTTCGGGCGTGGCGATCGTGACCGACCAGGGCGACGGCGGGTCGGGGTACTGACGCCCGAACGGCGGGCCTTTGCGCGCGTACGTCATGCGTCGGGCTCGGCCGTCGGAATCCATTGCACAAGCGGCAGCACGCGGCGCGCCGATGGCAAAATACGCGCGCCGTTCGTCTCAAGCCGCGCCGCCTCTTCCGGGCATGCGACAACCCCGGCACAATGCCGCCCATGCGCAACGACAACGCCTTCGTCTACCCGTCCACCGGCATCGCCGGCCGGCTCGCCAACCGGATCGTCGCGAGCCGTCCCTTGCTGCGCGCACGCCGCGCGCTGCTGTCGCGGCTGCCGTTCCTGCAGCTCACGAGCGACGTCGAGCATGTCGTGTATTGCACGTGGGTCGTCGACGTCGCGGCCGTCCAGCATCTCGTGCCGCGCGGCGTCACACTCGCGAGCCGAGGCGGCCGCACGCTGTTCACGACGCTCACCTACCGGCATCGCCACTTCGGCCCGCGTCTCGCCGGCCCGCTGCGCCGCGCGTTTCCGTCGCCGCTGCAAAGCAACTGGCGGCTCTACGTCGACGCGCTGCCGGACGGCGTGCCGGCCGAGCGCACCGTGCTGTTCGTGAAGAACGTGTTCGACCACCCGCTCTATGCGCTCGGCAGCCGGCTGTTCAGCGACGCGCTGCCGTCGCATCTCGCGCGGCCCTTCACGCACGAGGCACGCGACGGACGCTACGACACGCGGCTGGCGGCAAGCGGCGGCAGCGCACCCGACTTCCGCTGCACGGCCGAAGCGTCCCACGACCGGACGCTGCCCGCCGCCTTCGCACCGTTCTTCGACGACTGGCGCGCGGCCGTGGCCGCGCTGTCGCTGCAGCACGCGGCCGTCGCCCACGTCGAGGACTGCGACCGCCTCGCGTATGCGTCGATCGACCTGCCGATCGACGTCGACGCGGTGCGGCCGCTGAAGACGGTCGGCCCCGCCGGCGGCGGCGGCTTCCTCGCCCGCATCGGCGCGACCGGCGAACCGCTGTGCTTCGTCGTGCCCGACGTCGCATTTCGCGTTCTGTCCGAGCGGCTGCTGTAGCGCGACCTGCCGGTACACGACGCGTCATCACGCCGCGCGCGCCATACAATGCACGCGGCCGCCCGAAGGCGGCCGCACGAAACACCATGGGACAACCGGCTTACTTGCCGTAGTCGTACACGCCGCGCCCGGTCTTCCTCCCGAGCCGCCCTGCCGACACCATCTCGCGCAGCAGCGGGCACGCGCGATACTTCGGATCGCCGAAGTCCTTCGCGAACACGTCCATCACCGCGAGGCACACGTCGAGGCCCACGAGGTCGGCCAGCGCGAGCGGCCCGATCGGGTGGTTCGCGCCGAGCTTCATCCCCGCGTCGATCTCCTCGGCCGACGCGATGCCTTCGGCCAGCACGAAGAACGCTTCGTTGATCATCGGCACGAGGATCCGGTTCACGACGAAGCCCGGCGAATTGCGCACGCCGATCGGCGACTTGTCGAAACGCTCGGTCAGCGCGCGCACGGCCGACGCGGTCGTGTCGCTCGTCTGCAGCCCGCGAATGATCTCGACGAGCGGCATCAGCGGCACCGGGTTGAAGAAATGCATGCCGAGGAAACGCGACGGATCGGCGAGCGGCGCCGCGAGCGCGGTGATCGAGATCGACGACGTGTTGGTCGCGATGATCGCGTCCGGGCGCGCGACGGCCTCGATCTGCTTCAGGATGCGGCCCTTCAGCTCGACGTTCTCGGTCGCGGCTTCGATCACGATGTCGACCGCGGCGAGCGTCGCGTAGTCGGTCGACGTCGTGATGCGGGCGAGCGCCGCGTCACGCGTGGCCGCGTCGAGCTTGTCCTTCGACACGAGCCGCTCGAGGCTGCCCTTCAGCGTCGCGAGGCCCTTGTCGAGCGCGGCGTCGCTGACGTCGATCATCACGACGTTCAGTCCTGCAACGGCGGCGGTTTGCGCAATGCCGTTACCCATGGTTCCGGCGCCCACGACGCCGACGGTTTCGATGGCCATGACGATTCCTGTGTATTCGGAGGCTGAGCGGTCGATTATCAGATGTTCTCGAAGATCGCCGCAATCCCCTGGCCGCCGCCGATACACATCGTCACGAGCGCGTAACGCCCGCCGATGCGCTTCAGTTCGTACAGCGCCTTCACCGTGATCAGCGCGCCGGTCGCGCCGATCGGGTGACCGAGCGAGATGCCCGAGCCGTTCGGGTTGACCTTGGCCGGATCGAGGCCGAGTTCCTGCGTGACCGCGCACGCCTGCGCGGCGAACGCCTCGTTCGCTTCGATCACATCGAGATCGGTGATCTTCAGGCCGGCGCGTTCGAGCGCCTTCTGCGTGGCCGGCACCGGGCCGATGCCCATGTACGCCGGATCGACACCCGCGTGCGCATACGCGACGAGACGGGCGAGCGGCTTCACGCCCTGTGCGCGCGCGGCGTCCGCGCTCATCATCAGTACGGCGGCGGCCGCATCGTTGATACCCGACGCGTTGCCGGCCGTCACGGTGCCGTTCTCCTTCGCGAACACCGGCTTGAGCTTCGTGAAATCGTCGGCACTCGCGTCGTGACGCACGTGCTCGTCGGTGTCGAACGCGACCTCGCCCTTCTTCGTGCGGATCGAGATCAGCAGGATCTGGTCCTTGAAGCGCCCTTCGGCGATCGCGCGCGCCGCGCGACGATGCGATTCGAGCGCCAGCGCGTCCTGCGCTTCACGCGAGATGTCGTATTTCCTCGCGACGTTCTCGGCCGTCACGCCCATGTGGATCGTCTGGAACGGATCGTGCAGCGCGCCGAGCATCATGTCGACGAGCTTCGCGTCGCCCATGCGCTGGCCGAAGCGCGCGGCCGGCACGGTGTACGGCGCGCGGCTCATGCTTTCCGAGCCGCCGCCGATCGCGACGTCGGCGTCGCCGAGCATGATCGTCTGCGCGGCCGACACGATCGCCTGCAGGCCGGAGCCGCACAGGCGGTTCACGGTCAGCGCCGGCGTGTGCTGCGCGACGCCGCCGTTGATCGCCGCGACGCGCGCGAGATACATGTCCTTCGGCTCGGTGTTGACGACGTGGCCGAATACGACATGGCCGACCGCATCGCCGGGCACGTTCGCGCGCGACAGCACTTCGGCAACCACCTTCGCGCCGAGGTCGGTCGGCGAGAAATCCTTCAGGCTCCCGCCGAAATCGCCGATCGCGGTACGGACACCGCTCACCACCACGACTTCCTTCGCTGCATTGCTCATCGTCTCACTCCGGTTCGTTCGCGCCCGCGGGCGCGGGGATGCGTTTGCGTTACATGTTCGGGTAATTCGGCCCGCCGCCGCCTTCGGGCGTGACCCACACGATGTTCTGCGTCGGGTCTTTGATGTCGCAAGTCTTGCAGTGCACGCAGTTCTGCGCGTTGATCACGAGCCGATCGCCGCCGTCGTCGTTCTTCACGAACTCGTACACCGCCGCCGGGCAGAAACGCGCCTCCGGCCCTGCGTACGTACGCAGGTTCACGTTCACCGGCACGCTCGCGTCCTTCAGCGTCAGGTGCGCCGGCTGGTTTTCCTCGTGGTTCGTGTTCGAGATGAACACCGACGAAAGGCGATCGAACGTCAGCTTGCCGTCCGGCTTCGGATATTCGATCGGCTCGCACTGCGACGCCAGCTTCAGCATCTCGTGGTCCGCGTGCTGGTGATGCAGCGTCCACGGCACGTTGCCGCCCATCACCTTCTGCTCGATCCCGACCATCAGCGTGCCCAGATACAGGCCCTTGGCCATCCACTGCTTGAAGTTGCGCGCGCGGTACAGCTCCGTGTAAAGCCACGATTGCTTGAACGCGTCCGGGTACGCGTTCAGCTCGTCCGACTGACGCCCGGCCTGCACCGCGTCGAATGCCGCATCGGCCGCCAGCATCCCGGTCTTGATCGCCGCATGGCTGCCCTTGATCCGCGATGCGTTCAAAAAGCCCGCGTCGTCGCCGATCAGCGCGCCGCCCGGGAACACCGTCTTCGGCAGCGACAGCAGGCCGCCGGCCGTGATCGCGCGCGCGCCGTACGACACGCGCTTGCCGCCTTCGAGGAACGCGCGAATCGACGGATGCGTCTTGTAGCGCTGGAATTCCTCGAACGGCGACAGGTACGGGTTCGTGTAGCCGAGGCCCACCACGAAGCCGACCACGACCTGGTTGTTGTCCATGTGATACAGGAACGAGCCGCCGTACGTATCGGACTTTAGCGGCCAGCCGGCCGTGTGGATCACGAGGCCCGGCTTGTGCTTGGCCGGATCGATTTCCCACAGTTCCTTGATGCCGATCCCGTACGCCTGCGGATCCGCGTTCGCGTCGAGCTTGAACTTCGCGATCAACTGGCGGCCGAGGTGGCCGCGACAGCCTTCGGCGAACAGCGTGTACTTCGCGTGCAGCTCCATGCCGAGCTGGAAGTTCTCGGTCGGCTCGCCGTCCTTGCCCACGCCCATGTTGCCGGTGGCGACGCCTTTGACCGAACCGTCGTCGTTGTACAGAATCTCCGCGGCGGGGAAGCCCGGGAAGATTTCCACGCCGAGCGCCTCGGCCTGCTGGCCGAGCCAGCGCGTGACGTTGCCCAGCGAGATCACGTAGTTGCCGTGGTTCTTGAAGTTGTCGGGCAGCGCCCAGTTCGGCGTCGTGACCGCGCTCTTCTCGGACAGGAACAGGAAGCGGTCTTCCGTCACCTCGACGTCGAGCGGCGCGCCGCGTTCCTTCCAGTCGGGAAACAGCTCGGTGATCGCCCGCGGGTCCATCACCGCGCCCGACAGGATGTGCGCGCCGATCTCGGAACCTTTCTCGAGCACGCACACGCCGATCTCGGCGCCTTTCTCGGCGGCCAGCTGCTTGAGCCGGATCGCCGCCGACAGCCCGGCGGGGCCGCCGCCGACGATCACGACGTCGTATTCCATCGATTCGCGCGGGCCGTACTGCGCGAGCAAGTCCTGTGTGGTCAAAATCCTGTCTCCTGCTGCGTCCCGACCGTCAGCGGTCAGAACTGGTCTTCCGTCAACGCGAGCACGCTCTCGTTGCCCTTCGCGCCGACGATCGACGCCTCGAGCGCACCCGCCTGCACGAGCACGTGCTCCGCATAGCATTGCGCGATCGCGATCTTCGCGTCGAAGAACGCCGTGTCGCTCGCACGGTTCGCGTGCGCGGCCAGCAGCGCACGCGCCATCTGCCAGCCGCACAGCACGACGCCCGCGAGCTTCAGATACGGCACGCTGCCCGCGAACACCGCGTTCGGGTCCTGCTTCGCGTTCGCGAGCACGTAGTCGACCACCGTCGACAACGCGCGCGCGCCCTTCTCCAGCTGCGTCTTCATCGACGCGGCCGCCGCGCCGTCGATCTTGCCGAGCGCCGCGACGGTCTCGCCGATCTCCGCGATCAGCGTCTTCGCGACCGCGCCGCCGTCGCGCAGCGTCTTGCGGCCGACGAGGTCGTTCGCCTGGATCGCGGTCGTGCCTTCGTAGATCGCCAGGATCCGCGCATCGCGGTAGTACTGCGCGGCGCCGGTTTCCTCGATGAAGCCCATCCCGCCATGCACCTGCACGCCGAGGCTCGCCACGTCGTTCACCATCTCCGTGCTCCAGCCCTTCACGACCGGCACCAGATATTCGTAGATCGCCTGATGACGCGCGCGCGTCGCGTCGTCCGCATGGCGGTGGGCAATGTCGCTGTGCGCGGCGGCCACATAGGCCAGCGCCCGCGCGCCTTCGGTCAGCGCACGCATCGTGCCCAGCATCCGGCGCACGTCCGGGTGATGGATGATCGTCACCGACTGCTTCGCCGAGCCATCCACCGGGCGGCTCTGCACGCGTTCCTTCGCGAACGCGGCCGCCTTCTGGTACGCGCGATCGGCCACGCCGATCCCCTGCATCCCGACCCCGAAGCGCGCCGCGTTCATCATGATGAACATGTATTCGAGGCCGCGGTTCTCCTCGCCCACCAGATAGCCGATCGCGCCGCCGTGATCGCCGTATTGCAGCACCGCCGTCGGGCTCGCCTTGATCCCGAGCTTGTGCTCGATCGACACGCAGTGCACGTCGTTGCGCGCACCGAGCGAGCCGTCGTCGTTGACCAGGAACTTCGGCACGATGAACAGCGAAATGCCCTTCACGCCTTCCGGCGCATTTGGCGTGCGCGCCAGCACCAGATGGACGATGTTGTCCGCCATGTCGTGCTCGCCCCACGTGATGAAGATCTTCGTGCCGAACACCTTGTACGTGCCGTCGCCCTGCGGCTCCGCGCGCGAGCGCACCAGCGCGAGGTCGGAGCCTGCCTGCGGCTCGGTCAGGTTCATCGTGCCCGTCCATTCGCCGGAGATCAGCTTCGGCACGTAGCGCTGCTTCTGCTCGTCGGTGCCGGCCGTCAGCAGCGCCTCGATCGCGCCGTCGGTGAGCAGCGGGCACAGCGCGAACGACAGGTTCGATGCGTTCAGCATCTCGATGCACGGCGTCGCGATCAGCTTCGGCAGCCCCTGGCCGTCGTATTCGGCCGGATGCTGCAGCCCCTGCCAGCCGCCCTCGACGAACTGGCGGAACGCTTCGCCGAAGCCCGGCGTCGCGGTCACGACGCCGTCCTTCCAGCTGCTCGGATTGCGATCGCCTTCGACGTTCAGCGGCGCCAGCACCTCGCCGCAGAATTTCGCGGACTCGTCGAGCACGGCCTGCGCCGTGTCGTAACCCGCATCCTCGAAACCCGGCAACTGCGCGACGGCGTCGATGCCCGCGAGTTCCTTCAGCACGAACAGCATGTCCTTGACGGGGGCGTTATAGCTCATGGTCGATGTTCCAATCAGGCGGTGAATTGGGGGCGCCACGGGGTCCGATACGGCAGAACCGGCCAGAACCGGGCGACGTGATGGGCCATCCTAACGCCGGGGGTCCGGATTTTCATTGTCATATCCGGCCCACATGGTGACAAAATCGGCCACGCCGCGCACCGGCGGCGACCCTGCCGCCCGGCGGAGAAGTCCGTCGCGCGGGCGTCGGCGCCCGATCCGCCCGTATCGGCGATTGCGGTGAAGCGCACCCAAAAAAACGGCCACGCGCACGCGCGGCCGCCCGGCGCGGCAAAGGGAGCCGGTTATGGGAGTGCCCTCTGAAAAACCGGCGATGAAAACCGCAAAGGTGTCCGGTTATGTGATTCCATCCGCGGCCCCGCGAATCGGTGATACCCGGCGCCGCGCCCGCGTCACGCCCGGCGCCGATACGTCCCCGGCGTACTCCCCGTCCAGTGCCGGAACGCGCGATGAAACGCGCTCGGATCGTCGAAGCCGATATCGGCGCCGATCGCCGCGATCGTGTCGGGCGTGTCGGTCAGCCGCTGGATCGCGATATCGCGCCGCAGCTCGTCCTTCAGTACCTGGAACGTCGTCCCTTCGGCGGCCAGATGACGGCTCAGCGTGCGCACCGAACAATGCAGGTGCTCGGCCGCCTGGTCGATCGCGGGCAGGTCGGGCAGCGCCGCCGACAGGTACTGCCGCACGCGATGGCACACGAGCTGTTCGCTGAACGATTCGAAGATCCAGTCGCCCGGCGCGCGCGCGAGGAACTTGCGCAGGTTGCGCTTGCTCTGGCGGATCGGCGCGTCGAGGTAATCGGCGCTGAAGCGCATCAGCGTACGCGCGCAGTCGAACTGCACGGCGCCGGTGAAGAAGTACAGGTGGTCGACCGCATGGCGCGGCCGCGGGCACGCGAACTCGATCTGCAGCAGCGGAATCTTCTGCCCGATCAGCCAGGAGCACACGCCGTGCACGAGCTTGAGCATCAGCTCCTGGCCGAGCGCGCCGATCGGGCCGATGGCGTCGTTCGGGCGCAGCAGCACTTGCGCCACGAGCTCGTCGCGCTTCGATTCGACGAAGAAGTCGTCGAGCAGGATATGGAAGAATTGCCCGAAACGATGCAGCGCCGTTTCGAGGTTGCGCGCATCGAGCAGGCTCAGGCACAGGTACTTCAGCGTGCCGCCGCGCAGCGGACGCGAGAAGATGCCGGGCATCTCGTCGTCGAGGTCGATCGCGAGCGTGCGGTACAGCGTCGAGAACTGCTCCTCCGTCACGCGCGCATGCGGCTCGCCGAGCAGCTCGATCGGAATGCCGGCGCCGCGCAGGTAGCGCTCGACCACGTCGCGCCGCGCGCCCGCGCTCGCGAGAAAGCCGTTGACGAGCGAGATCGGCACCGTCGCGCTCGGCGACGGCAGCGCACGCCCGGGCCGGGCGGAAAGTGAATCTGAGCCGGTCATCGCGTCCCCGTCGATCGAACCGACCGCATTGTACTTGAGCGGCCCGCGCGCGACCTTCGGGGTTGGACGCGCACCGGGCCGTGCCGGGCCGCCGCGGCCGCGCGGCGCGTGGCCGCCATCAGTCGGTGCGGCCGAGTTCCCGGCGCAGGATCTTGCCGACCGTCGACTTCGGCAGCCGGTCAACGAAGCGCACCAGCTTCGGCACCTTGTACGCGGCCAGGCTCGCGCGGCAGTGCGCGACGAGCTGCGCCTCCGTCACGTCGGCGTCCGGCGCGCACACCACGAACAACTTGACGGCCTCGCCCGTGCGCGGGTCCGGCACGCCGATGCACGCGCATTCGGCGACGCCCGGCAGCGCGGTCGCGACCGCCTCGATCTCGTTCGGATACACGTTGAAGCCCGACACGATGATCATGTCCTTCTTGCGATCGACGATCCGCAGGAAGCCCGCCGCGTCGAACACGCCGACGTCGCCGGTGCGGAAATAGCCGTCCGCGGTGAACGCGGCCGCGTTCGCGTCCGGCTTCCGCCAGTAGCCGCTCATCACCTGCGGCCCCTTCACGCAGATCTCGCCCGCTTCGCCGATCGCCACCTCGCGATCCTGGTCGTCGAGCAGCTTCACGTCGGTCGACGGCAGCGGCACGCCCGTGGTGCCCGTGAAGCGGTCGATCGACTGCGGGTTGAACGACACGACCGGCGACGTTTCCGACAGCCCGTAGCCCTCGCGGATGAAATTGCCCGTCACCGCCTTCCAGCGCGACGAGATCACGTCGATCACCGCCGCGCCGCCGCCGGCCGACAGCTTCAGCCGCGACCAGTCGACCTCCTTCAGGCGCGGATGGCCGGCGAGCCCCGCGTACAGCGTGTTCACGCCGACGAACACCGTCGGCCGCGCGGCCTTCAGCACGTCGATGAACCCGTCCATGTCGCGCGGGTTCGCGACGAGCCAGTTCTGCGCGCCGATCGCGAAGTAGGACAGGAAGTTCACCGTCAGCGCGAAGATGTGATACAGCGGGATCGCCGTGACGACGACTTCCTCGCCCGGCCGGCGCGCATCCGGCACGATCGCCGCGAACTGCGCGATGTTCGCGACGAGGTTGCGATGCGACAGCGCCGCGCCCTTCGACAGGCCGGTCGTGCCGCCCGTGTATTGCAGCAGCAACAGGTCCGCGCCGCTCAACGCAACCGGCTCGCACGCGAGCGATTCCCCGGCGGCGATGGCGTGCGCGAGCGCGGTCGAACCGGGCGGCAGCGTGTCGCACGTGCCGGCCGGCGCATCGACGACGCCGAGGTCCTCCCGGCCCACGCTGAGCACGGTGCGCACGCGCGTGCGGCCGACCACGTCCGCGAACGTGCCCATCGACCCGCCGCAGACGATCGCCACCTCGACCCCGGCGTCGTCGAGCTGATGCTCGAGCTCGCGCGCGGTGTAGTGCGGATTCACGTTGACCTGCACCGCGCCGATCTTCGCGACGGCGACGAACACGACCGGGAACGCGAGCACGTTGGGCAGCATCACGGCCACGCGGTCGCCCTTGCGCACGCCGACAACCTGCTGCAGATATGCGGCCAGCGCGGTCGACAGGTGCTCGACGTCGGCATAGGTGAGCGTGCGGCCGCATGCATGGAACGCCGGACGATCGGCGAAGCGGCGCATCGCGTCGTCCAGCAGCGCGCTTACGGAAGGATGGCGATCGGCGTCGATCTCGGCGGGGATCGAGCCATACGACCCGATCCAGTGTCTCTTCGTCATGTCTCACTCCTCTGGGCGCGGCACGCCAGCGTGCGTACCGCTCTCACGGCGGCCTGCACGCCGAAAGGACGCGGGACGCCGCCTGACCGGCGACTATCGCCCGCGCGATGCGCGTTGCAAATGATCCGCGCGGCCGAAAACATGATCGAAACGGACACGCGAACGTACGCGCCTACGCCACTCACACCGCGAACACCCGTCCGGCCGGCCTGTTCCATCGCTGCATCAGGGTGAACCCTGTGGCGGACGGGACCGTTCCCGAGCAGAATTGCGGGCCGTCAACGATATCGATTCGGACGCAGGATCCCGCCATGCCGCGCAGCGCGCTGTTGAAACCGACCGACGCCCATCCCGCCCGGCTGCCCGACGCCGAGGCCGCCCACGCGTTGCGCGCGCAGCGCTTCACGCCGGCCAAGCTGGCCGTGCTGGTCGACGTGGCCGCGCACGCCGGCCTCGATCCGGCCACGGTGCTCGCCGGCACCGGGCTCACGCCGGCCGACGTCTCGGACCCGTTCACGCTCACGTCGCCGCTGCAGTTCCTGACGGCCGCGCGCAATGCGGTCAACCGGTACGACGGCACCGACCTCGGCGTGCGCGTCGGCCGCCGGCTGCACGCGTCGAGCTACGGGATGTACGGCTACGCGATGCTGTGCTCGGAATCGCTCGCGCGCGCGTTCGATTCGGCCGTCAAGTATCACCGGCTCGCGAACGGCATGCTGCCGATCCGCTGGGTCGAACAGGGCGATACCGCGTCGTGGCTGTTTCCGGCCCGGCACGAGGTCACGCTGCCCGATCTCGACGCGCCGCTGTACCGTTTCCTGATCGACATGCAGTTCGCGCTGCACGTGACGGTCATCAAGGACGTGATGGGCGGATGGTGCGTGCCGGCGCGCGCGCAGTTCGCGCAGCCGCGGCCGCCGCACGCGGCGCTGCTGGCCGATGCGCTCGAATGCCCGATCGCGTTCGACCAGCCGCATCACGTGCTCAGCTATCCGGCGGCATGGCTCGCGCGCGCGCCGCAGCTCGCGAACCCGATCACCGCCGCGCAGATGTCGTCGCACTGCGCCCGGTTGCTCGACGAATTACGCAGCCAGTCCGGCATCACGCGACGCGTATACGAGGAGCTCACCCGCACGCCGGGACAATTCCCGGACATCGACGCGATCGCCGAAATCCTCTGCATGACCTCGCGCACGCTGCGCCGCAAGCTCGAAGCCGAAGGCACGTCGTACAGCGAACTGCTGACGAGCGTGCGCAAGGCGCTCGCGATCGACTACCTCGGCACGACCACGCTCAGCATCGAGGACATCGCGTTGACGCTCGGCTTCAGCGATGCGGTGGGATTCCGCCACGCGTTCAAGCGCTGGACCGGCACGACGCCGACCGACGTGCGGCGCAAGCGCGGCGGGTAACGCCGCCGCCGGCGGTCAGCGCGCGTCGCCCGCGGCCGGCGACGCGACCGCCAGCGCAAACTCGAACACCGCGCCGTGCCCGGCCCGGTCGACGAGCCGGATGCTGCTGCCGTTGAGCGCCAGCATCCGGTGCACGATCAACAGGCCGAGCCCGCCGCTCGTCGCCGTGCCGCCGCTGATCGGCCGCTGCGGCCGCTGGAACAGCCCTTCGCGCCGCGCCGCCGGAATCCCTTCCCCGGTATCCGACACCGTCACGACCACACGGTCTTCCCGAGGCTCGAGCGCGATCTCGACCTCGCCCTGCGAAGGCGTGTGCCGCAGCGCGTTGTCGAGCAGGTTGGTCAGCACGCGCTCGATCATCCCGAGATCGGCCGACACGACCGGCACGCGCGGCGGGATCCGCGCATGCAACGCGACGCCGCGCGATTGCGCGGTCAGCTCGAACTTCTGGAACACGTCCTGCACGAGATCGACGAGCGAGAACGGCTCGCGCTCGGCCTGCACCCCGCCCGATTCGAGCCGCGCGAGCTCGAACAGCGCCTGCGCGAGCCGCCCGACCTTCGCGCTCTGCGCGAGCGCGATCGACAGGTAGCGCCGCCGTTCGGGCTCGGCCAGCGTGTCGGCCTTCAGCGACAGCGTCTCCAGATAGCCGTGCAGCGACGTGAGCGGCGTGCGCAGGTCGTGCGAGATGTTCGTGATCAGTTCGCGCCGCTGCTGGTCCTGGCGCGTCAATGCGCGCCACTGTTCGCCGATCCGGTCGGCCATCTGCGCGAACGCGGATTCGAGCACCGCGATGTCGTCGCCGCGGCGGCCCGGCGGCAAGCGCAGCACCGGCGGCTGCGTATCGGGCATGGCGGGCATGGCCGGCGCGCCAGGCGCGCCGCTCGCGTCGAAGCCGCGCATCGCGGCCGTCAGCCGGCGCAACGGGCGCGTGATGAAGCTGAAGGCGACGAGGCCCGCGAGCAGGCCGAGCAGCGCGACGATCGCCATCGACCACAGCGTCGTGCGCAGCACGTTGCCGGCGTCGACGCGCGCGGCGAGCCGGTCATGCGCCTCGCCGAGCAACACCACGTAGATGTAGCCCGACGGCGGCTGCCCCGCGCGCTGCAGCGGCGCGGCGCTGAACACCTTGCGCGCGTCCGGGCTGCGCGGGTCGTCGCCGAGAATCGGCAGCGGCTGGCCCGCGATGAAGCGCTGCACGGGCGCGAGATCGACGCGGTCGCGCTTCACGTGGCCCGGCGGCGCGTCGTCGCCCTTGATGCGCCCCGCGTTGTCGAGCAGGTATACCTCGACGCTCGGGTTCACGCCCATCAACTGGCCGAACAGCGTGCGCACGGCGTCGGGGCGCAGCCCGTTCGCGTCCATCAGCGGCGCGCTGCTCGCGATGTTGGCGGCCAGGTCGCGCGACAGCGCCTGCACGACTTCCTTCTCGCGCATGTCGTTCGCGCGGATCTGCAGCCACGCCGACGCGCCCGAGCACGCGAGCAGCAGGATCGAGAACACGAGCGACAGCCGCCGCGTGAGCGTGAGTTTCATCATGCGTCCCGCTGGCCCGGCGCGGCGAGCTTGTAGCCGCGGCCCCAGACGGTGAGGATTCGCACGGGCTCGGCCGGATCGGCCTCGATCTTCGCGCGCAGGCGGTTGATGTGGGTGTTGACCGTGTGTTCGTAGCCTTCGTGCTGGTAGCCCCACACGGCGTTCAGCAGATCCATCCGCGAGAACACCTTGCCCGGGTGTCGCGCGAAGAAATACAGCAGGTCGAATTCGCGCGGCGTGAGGTCGATGCGCACGCCGTCGACGCTCGCCTCGCGCGCGATCGGGTCGATCGCGAGCCCGGCGACGTCGAGCGTGCCCGCGTCGATCCGCGAATCGCGCGCGAGCGCATCGACGCGCCGCAGCAGCGCCTTCACGCGCGCGACGAGTTCGAGCACCGAGAACGGCTTCGCGAGGTAGTCGTCGGCGCCGAGTTCGAGGCCGAGGATCCGGTGCACCTCGCTCGAGCGCGCGCTCGTGATGATGATCGGCGTGTAGCGCGTCATCGCCCGCGCGCGCCGGCAGATTTCGAGGCCGTCGACGCCCGGCAGCATCAGGTCGAGGATCAGCGCGTCCCAGTTGCCCTGTTCGAGCAGGCGCAGCCCTTCGGCGCCGTCCGCGCTGTGCACGACCTCGTAGCGCTCGTCGCGCAGGTGCAGACTCAGCACGTCGGCGATGTCGGCGTCGTCCTCGACGATCAGGATGCGTTTCGGTTGGTCCATGGCGGTGGGCGGCGGCACGTCGGCGCGACGCTCGGTGAGGGTTGTCGGGCGGTTGCCGGGCGGCGCTCGGTCGCCCGGGTCGCCGCCCGGCGAAAGGCCGCGCTGCCGTCATTGTGCAAAATTTTGCGGCGGAGAGTGATCACAAATCGTTTAAATCTGGATCGTACTCGTGATGTGAGCCAATCTCGGCGAGGCTTCGCGCTCCGGCCCCTCGAACCCGATTCGACGCGCTCCGGCGCAAACGCCAAAAGGCCGGTTCGAAAAGACGGCACGGTTTCGCCATCTCGGCTCCCATGCGGTCAGAACCGGGAATTGACGCGCACATATGCGGACTGCGCCGACACGTGGCTCGTATCGATCGTCGCATCCAGCCCGAGCGATACCGTGGTCGTCTTGGCGGCCTGCAGCGTGACGCTGGCGCCCGTGGTCAGGAACGCGCGCGGAAGATCGGTACCCGGCGCCGCGAACACGGTCCCGTCCTGGCTCTGCACCTGGACGACGCGGCTGCCGCGCAGCACCTCGTGCGCGTAGCCGACGCGAAGCTGGACGCCGACCGGGCGCACGGCGTCGCCGAACGCCTTGTCGAGCGACACGCCCGCGTAAGGCTGAAGGCTTCTCGCACTGTCGGGCCCGACGTTCAGGTTCTGGCCGTTGGCGCCGTTCTCGCCGAAGCCGCTGCCACGCACGTACGCATACCGCAGCCCGATGTGCGGCGTGAACCGGAAACCGCCGGCTTCCATCGGCAGGCTGGCCTGCGTGGCGGCGGTGAATTCGTGGCCGAGATGGTCGCCTTCGGCGGTACCCACGCTGCCGAACGGCCGCTTCTGCGACAGGAAATCGAGACCGTAGCCGAGCGCCGCCGACAGGTTGACGGCGCCGATCGGCCGTGCGCCGTACAGCGCGACGCGCAGCGTGTCGATGGCGCCCGATGCGCCTGTCGTGTCTTCGGCCAGCGTAGTGTGCGTGTAGCCGCCGGCCGCACCGACCGTCGCTTCGCCGAGCCGCCCCTGTGCGCCCGCCAGGAACCCGTACGCGTGCGTGAGGAAGCCCGGCGCGCCGCCCGTGCCGCCCACCTTGGTGCTGGAACCATTGGCCACGGCCCACACGTTGCTGGCACCCGCCGCGTCATCCTGCCGGCCGGCGAGACGCCCGAGCAGCGTCGAACTGGCGTCTTGCGCCTGCAGCAAGGCCGTCGTGCCGAGCGCCGTGTAGATCGACGTCCTGGTCGGCGCGATGACCGTTGGGCCGGCCGGCGTGCCTGGGCCGGCCGGCGTGCCGGGCCCGGCCGGCTCGGCGAGCAGCAGGTCGACCGCATTGGCGCCGTAGTCCACCGACGATTGCAACGCGCCGAGATTCGCGCCGGCCGTGCTGGTGCCGACGTTCGAGAAACGGCCCGTCACGCCGTTGGCCGCGCTCAGCACGGTGTAGCGGCGGGCGGTATAGGTGCCGGGATCGAACAGAACGGCCAACGAACCGCCGAGCGTCGCGGCGCCGCCTACGCGCAATTGCGATGCTTCCGTCGGGCTGACCTCGATCGACAGCGTGCCGCCCGCCGCCTGCGTGTAGTTGCCGCCCACGGTCAGCGTTCCGATCGAACCGCCCGGCGCGACCACCCCGCTGCTGCTGACGGCGCCCGCTACCGTGCCATGGCCGCGCAACGTGCCGAGCGCATCGACCACGACATTGCCCCCCAGCACTGCACCGGCATTCGCCGCGTCGCCAACGGCCAACGTGCCGCCCGCCACCGTCGTCGTTCCGGAGAACGCGTTGCTGATACCGTTCAGCGTCAGCGTGCCCGCGCCTCGTTTGACCAGGCCGCCGGTGCCGACGAGGCTGCCGCTGAAGGTTTGCGACGAGTCGTCGGCCAGCGTGAGCGCGCTGCCGCCCACCACCACGCGGCTGCCTGCCACGCCGGACAGATGCGCGACCGTCTGGCTGCCGGCCGCGGACAGGTCGAGCGCGGCCGCGTGGCCGGCGAGCGTGACCGACGTGGACGACGCCAGCCGGCCGGCGCCCGACAACGCGAGCGTGCCCGCGTCGACCGTCGTCGCCCCGGTGTACGTGTTCACGCCGGACAGCGTTTGCGTGCCGCCCGCCACGGTCAGCCCGCCGGTGCCGTCAATCACACCGCCGAACGTGCCGGCCGCATTGGCGAGCGTCAACGTGCGACCGCCCAGCGCGACCGTGCCCGTACCCGTGAGCGCATTGATCGTCGCCCCGGCGGTCGTCCCCGAGATATCGAACGTCCCGTTGTCGACGACCGCGCTGGAGGCCGCAATGCTGCCCGAACCGGTCAGCGCCAGCGTTCCGGCATTGACGGTGGTAGCGCCCGTGTAGGCGTTCGCCGCCGACAGTGTTTGCGTACCGCCGCCGACGGTCAGTGCGCCCGTCCCGTTGATGGTTCCGCCGAACGTGCCGGCCGCATTGGCCAGCGTCAGCGTGCGGCTGCCCAGCGCCACCGTGCCCGTGCCGGTCAGCGCATTGATCGTCGCCCCGGCGGCGGTCGCCGAGATGTCGAACGTGCCGTTGTTGGCGATTGCGCTGGAGGCGGCGAGGCTGCCCGAACCGGTCAATGCCAGCGTGCCGGCGTTGATCGACGTTGCACCGGTAAAGCCGTTCGTACCGGACAGCGCCTGCGTACCGCCCGCAACCGTCAGGCCGCCGGTGCCGCCGATCACGCCGCTGAACGTGCCGGCCGCATTCGCGAGCGTCAGCGTGCGACCGCCCAGCGCCACCGTGCCCGCGCCGGTGAGCGTATTGATCGTCGCCCCGGCCGTCGTCCCCGAGATATCGAACGTGCCGTTGTTGGCGATTCCGCTGGAGGCGGCCAGGCTGCCCGAACCGGTTAATGCCAGCGTGCCGGCGTTGATCGACGTTGCACCGGTAAAGGCGTGGACGCCCGACAGCGTTTGCGTGCCGCCCGCCACGTTGAGCCCGCCGGTACCGCCGATCGCCCCGCTGAACGTGCCGGCCGCATTGGCGAGCGTCAGCGTCCGGCTGCCCAACGCGACCGTGCCCGTGCCCGTGAGCGCATTGATCGTGGCGCCCGAGGCCGTCCCCGAGATGTCGAACGTGCCGTTGTTGGCAATCCCGCTGGAAGCAGCGATGCTGCCCGTGCCGATCAGCGCGAGCGTGCCGCCGTTGATCGCGGTGCTCCCCGTATAGCTGGCGGCGCCGGATATCGCGAGCGTGCCGGTACCCGCCTGCACGAGGCTGCCCGCCCCGCTGACGGTGCCGCCATACGACACCGTGTCGCTGCGGTTGAACGCCAACGTGCCATTGTTGACGATGTTGCCGACGACCGAGCCCGTGGTCCCGCCGCTGCCGATCTGCAGCGTGCCGGCGCTGATGGTGGTGCCGCCGGTATAGGTGTTGTCTCCCGTCAGCGTGATCGTTCGGCCGCCGCTCACGGCCACACTGCCCGCCCCGGATACCACGCCTGAAACCACTAGGCCAGTCGCGCCGGAATTGAAGGTCACCCGGGACGCGGCATCGCCAAGCGTCACCTGGTTGGACAGCGTGAGCCCGGCGGAACCCGCGGCGATGGTGGCCGCCGCCGCCGCAGCCACCTCGAGGTTTCCGACGATGTTGGACCCGGTCACCAACTGCAGCGTATTGTTCGCGCCGTTGAACCGGACGGCTGCCGCGCGCGTGACGCCGTCCGCGTACAAGCCGCCCGAGATCGTACCGCCGTTGACGACGAAATCGCCGCCATTGACGATGACGCCGGCCCCGGCGGCCGCGCCGTTGCCGGCGCCGCCGGCGATCGTGCCGACGTTGGTCAGCACGGTGAAGCCGCCGGCCAGGTTGACACCGGCGCCGCTGGCTCCGGCCGTGCTTGCGCCACCGCCGCTGACGCCGCCCACACCGCCGGTGATGGTCCCGAGGTTGGTCACCTGCGAACCGGGCCCCAACGTCAGCAGCCCGTCGCCGCCCCCGCCGCCGCCGCCCGGGTTTCCGCCACTGCCCCCGTTGCCGCCGTTTCCGCCGACGAGCGCTCCCTGGTTCGACACGTCGGCCGCCGGCGTCACCATGACGAGCGCAGCGCCCCCGCCGCCTCCACCGCCGCCGTTCGACGCAGGCCCCGACGTGCCGGCTCCGCCATTCCCGCCGGTGCCGCCCTGCACCGTCACGCCGTTGTTGACGGTCACGCTGGTGCCGGTCGAATACACGCCCGCGCCACCGCCACCGGCACCGCCGGCGAAATTGAATCCATCGAAGGCCTGACCGGCGCCGCCTTGCGCGTTCGCGTTGACCACCGCATCGCCGGCCAGCACCACCGCCGGCGCTCCGCCGGGGCCGCCCTGGCCGCTGTCGTTCGTCGCACCGGTGCCGCCTGTCCCGCCTGACGTGGCCCCGCCGGGGACCTGCACCGTGGCCGAGCCTCCGCCCAACGTAGACGAACCCCCGCCACCGCCGTTACCGCTGCCGCCGTTGCCGCTTCGGTCCGGGATGCCGTCGCCGCCGGGCGCGCTGCAATTCGCAATGGTGCCGGCCGAACACGTGGCGGCCCAACCCGGAACGGCCGCGCCGGCCAGACCGAGCGACACGCCGATCGAAACGAGGCAGGCGCGGCGGCGCGCGGGCGTGGCGCCATGGCCGGTGTCGACTCCGCCGTGCGACGCCTTTGTACGTTCGGATACCACTTGCGGAGCATGCAAGCTGCGGCTCCAGACCAGCCGATAGACCCGGTTCATGTCGATCCCCTCGGTGCATAGACCCATGGGCCTGGCGCCGGTCACGGAGAGGCTGCCCCGATGGCGCGACGGACCCGTTCTAGTTGTCTTTCTATGGCGCGCCGGTCCGCGGATACTGGTTGTGTTGGTTCATCGGTCGGGGCGCATGCGCGCGCAATATAACACCTACGTCGGCAGCACATCCAGGTTGTCGTGGCCCCGTCACGCTCCGGCGGCGAGCGGAAGACACGACGCGGTCGACGACGCCTCGTGGTCGACCCCGGCTACCCGATGTCTTCCGTCCGTACGCCTGACACACGGCGTCTTTCAATGCGCGACCGCCGCTCGGTCTCCACGTGCCCGCCAGCCTGCCAGCCGGTTCGGGACCGACACGGAAAACAACGCCAACACGCCCGTCACGCGCCTTGACGACCACACCGGCTTTCGTCCGACTCGTCTCGAAACGAGAACGATCAATTCTCGGCAGCGGGGATTCTGCCGCAGCCGACGAGTTTCTAGACTTACCGCAAGCGATGAGACCTGCTCGTCGCACCTGCCCAAAGGACACCGTCATGAAGCTCTACGTTCACCCGCTTTCCGGTCATTCGCACCGCGCACGCCTGCTCATCTCGCTGCTCGGCATCGAGCACGAACTGATTGAAGTCGACCTGGCCGCCGGCGCGCACAAGTCGCCTGAATTTCTGGCGCTGAACCGCTTCGGTCAGGTGCCGGTGCTGGTCGACGGGGACACCGTGATCGCCGATTCGAACGCCATTCTCGTGTATCTCGCCCGCACGTCGGGCAACCGCGACTTCCTCCCGCCATCGCCCGTACAGGAAGCCGCCGTGCAGCGCTGGTTGTCCGTCGCGGCCGGCGAGATCGCATTCGGCCCAGCCGCCGCGCGGCTCATCACGGTGTTCGGCGCGAAGTTCAACGCCGACGAAGTGATCGCCCGTGCGCATCGCATCCTCGCGCTCATCGACGCCGAACTCGCGGCGCGCGACTTCATCGTCGGACCGAAGCCGACCATCGCCGACGTCGCGTTGTACAGCTACGTCGCGCGCGCGCCGGAAGGCAACGTGGATCTGTCGGGCTATTCGAACGTCGCGGCGTGGCTGCGCCGCATCGAAGCGTTGCCGGGCTTCGTCGAGTTCGTGAAGACGCCGGTCGGGCTCGCGGCGGCTGCGTGAGCGAAGTCGGCCCGTCGCCCGTGCAGGCCGACGGGCGACGCCGGCGCATCCAACGCGTCATGTGCAAATTCCGTCGAGGAGACACATCGTGAGCACGGTATCGAATGAAGCGAACTCGCCGTGGCATCGGGGCGAACTCGAGCTGCAGGAAAAGACAGGCGTGATGCAGAAGATGGACAGCGTGGGACGGCGCTTCGTCAGGAACCACATGCCCGACCAGCATCGAGCGTTCTTCGCGCAGTTGCCTTTCGTCGTCGTCGGCGCGGTGGCGGACGACGGCGACGTATGGGCGACGTTCGCGTTCGGCCGGCCCGGCTTCATGCAGTCGCCGAACGACAAGCGTCTGCGCATCGACACCGTATTCGATCCGAACGATCCGGCTGCCGGCGGCACGCGCGACGGCGCGGCGATCGGCCTGCTCGGCATCGAACTGCATACGCGGCGTCGCAATCGGCTGAACGGCGTGATCCGCCGCGGCGAGACGCGCGCATTCGATCTCGACGTCGTGCAGAGCTTCGGCAACTGCCCGCAATACATCCAGTTGCGCGATTTCGCGTTCGTACGCGAACCCGATACGTTTTCCGCAATCGCACCTGAGCAGAGCGATCATCTCGACGATCGCGCCCGCGCGATCGTCGCGGCTGCCGACACGCTGTTCGTTGCGTCCTACGTCGGTGACGGCGCCGAGCGTCAGGTCGACGTTTCGCATCGCGGCGGCAAGGCGGGGTTCGTACGCATCGGCGACGACGGCGTGCTGACGATTCCCGATTTCGCCGGCAACCTGTTCTTCGCGACACTCGGCAATTTCCTGGTCAATCCGCGCGCGGGCATCGTGTTCGCCGACTTCGAAACCGGCGACGTGTTGCAGATGACCGGTGAAGCCGAAGTCGACCTCGATTCGCCCGAGATCGCCGCATTTCAGGGCGCGGAGCGACTGTGGCGCTTCAAGCCGCGCCGCGTCGTTTATCGCGCCGGCGCATTGCCGTTGCGCTGGACGTTCCGGGCGGAAGGCTGGTCGCCCAACTCGCTGATGACGGGGAGCTGGGACGAGGCCGCGCGCCGCCTGAAAGCGGCCGAACTGGCACGGGCATGGCGTCCGTTCAGGGTCGCGAAAATCACCGACGAGAGCACGCTGATTCGCTCGTTCCTGCTCGATCCCGAGGACGGCGCCGGATTGGTGCCGCATCTGGCGGGCCAGCACGTGCCGATTCGCGTGAACCTGTCGGAGAACGGCGCTCCGCTCATCCGCACCTATACGTTGTCGAGCGCGCCGTCAGACGGCGTGTATCGCATCAGCGTCAAGCGCGAAGGACGCGTGTCGTCGCATCTGCATGACATGGTGCAGGTCGGTGACCGCATCGACGTCCGGGCGCCCGCCGGGCAATTCACGATCGATGCGCTCGAGCGCCGTCCCGCCGTATTACTGGCGGCCGGTGTCGGGATCACGCCGATGCTGGCGATGTTGCGTCACATCGTCTACGAAGGCGCGCGCAAGCGCGGCACGCGCAAGACCTGGTTCTTTCACGCCGCACGCTCCGTGAAGGAACGCGCGTTCAGCGACGAGATCGCCCAGCTCGCATCGGCGGCGAACGGCGCGGTGAACGTGGTGCGCGTCCTGTCGGACGCGAGCGGCGCGCGCGAGGGCGACGAGTTCGACGTCGTCGGCCGCATCGATGCGAACCTGTTGCGCGCCACGCTGCCGTTCGACGACTACGACTTCTATCTGTGCGGACCGTCGGGCTTCATGCAGGCGGTCTATGACGGGCTGCGCGACCTGAACGTGGCGGACGACCGAATCCACGCGGAGTCGTTCGGCCCTTCCGGGCTCGAGCGTCGCGCCGATCCGGGCGCACGTGCCCCACTGCGTGCGCCGGCGGATACGCCGACACCCGTTGCATTCGTCAAGTCGGGCAAGGAAGCGCGCTGGCAACCGGGCAGCGGCTCGCTGCTGGAGCTGGCCGAGGCGCGCGGCCTGACGCCCGAATACGGGTGCCGGGGAGGCAGTTGCGGCACCTGCCGCACCCGGATCGTCGAAGGCGCGGTGACGTATCCGGTCGCGCCCGAATTCAAGGTAGCGGACGACGAAGCGCTGATCTGCTGCGCGGTGCCCGCGCATCGCGAATCGGGCGGCGGCGACCGTCTGCTGCTCGACGCGTAATTCAGAACCCGCGTCACGCGGCGACGATTGCCAACGAAAGGCGTTTGATCCGGAAAGACGTCAACGTCGTGCTCGGGCGCAGGCCCGACGATCATCCCGGCCTGAGCGATCTCGGCCTGCAGGGCCTGCTTGCAGACGGAATGCGATGCTTGCTACGCGCGCCGTTCGGGATGGTTCCGTCGCACGCGCCGTGCCGACTCGCCGCTGTCGGCTATGCCGACCACATCGGCGCCTTGGCTCTCAGCTTTTCGACGCAGAGATCGATGAAGGCGCGCGCCTTCCGGTTCGCGTGCCTGCCCTCCCGATGCACGACATGAACCGGAAGCGGGGCAAGTTCGTGCTCGGCCAGCAGCACGCACAGCGTGCCTTGCGCGAGCTCATCGACCACCTGATAGGACAGCAGGCGCACGATTCCGAGGCCGGCCGTCGCCGCGGCGATCGCGGAATCGTTCGTCGTGGTCACGAGGCGCGGCTGGATGGGGACGGTGAGCGTCTTGTCCCGCGCGCGCAAGCGCCATTCCGGCGCCGGCGTGATGCCCGTCGCCTGGATCGTGACGTGAGCCGCGAGATCGTCCGGATGCCGCGGCGTGCCGTGCGCACGGAGATAAGCGGGAGAAGCGCACAGCACGCGCCGCACCTTGCCGACCGAGATCGCCTGCAGCGACGAATTCGGAAGCTCGCCGATGCGCACGGCCACGTCGGCGCCTTCATCGACGAGATTGACGACGCGGTCCAGAAACCAGCAGTTGAGATTGACGAATGGATGCTGCTCCAGATACTCGAGCGCGATCGGCGTCACGTAGGTCTTGCCGAACAGCACGGGCGCGGTGACGGTGAGCTGGCCGCGTGGCGTATTGCCGGTGCCGGTGGCGGAAAGCTCCGCCGCGTCGATGTCCGCCAGGATTCGCCGGCAGTCTTCGTAAAACGACGCGCCCGCATCGGTGATGCGGACCACGCGCGTCGTCCGCGTCAAGAGCCGCACGCCCAGATGCTCCTCGAGCTCCGTCATCACGCGGCTGATTACCGACGGCGATACGTTCAGCTTGCGCGCCGCCGATGCGAATCCTTCCGTCTCGACCACCGTGACGAAGGTGGTCATGGCCTGGAGCCTGTCCATGTCTGAAAGATATCCGGGTGAAGTGAACGTGTCCTCACGCGCAGCGTGCGTATCGTGCGCATCCATGTCGCCGCATGGCGGCGGCCAGCATAGCAAAGTTTCGAACCCGCTCCGCGTACGACATCGGCACGACGATCATGGCCCGTGCATGCACGAGCGTCGTCGACGGATGGGTGGTCGCCGGCCGGCCACGATCGACGCGGCAACATGGCGCGCCCGATCCGCATCCAGGCAATTACGCGAACGCCGTGCCCGGGCGAAACCGGCGGGCCAACGTAGCTTACGCATCGTCCGTCACGCCGAACGCGCCTGCGGCTCCGCGGTTTGCGACGACCGCATGCGCCACTTCGCTGGCGTCATGCCTACCTGCCGTTTGAACACCCGTTGGAATGCGGCCTCCGATCGATATCCGACCGATTCGCCGATCTCCGCGACGGACATCGTCGTTTGCGCCAGCTTGCGGCCGGCCAGCGCCATGCGGATTTCCGTCAGCACATCGCTTGCCGAGCGGCTGATCGCCTCTTCAAAGTGGCGTGCGAACGTGGCACGCGACATGTGACAGAGCGCGGCCAGTTGCGGAAGCGTCCACGGCTTATCAGGTTCATCGAACATGGCCGCGAGCGCCGGCTGCAGCCGCTGACGCTGCGCAAGCGCCAGCAGGCCGCGCGGCGCGTGGCCGGTATCGGACGCGCATCGCAGGGTCAACGCAAACAGCGCGCCCGACAACTGGTTCACGACCGTCGCGCTGCCCGGTCGTTGCTCGAACGCTTCCTCGCGCATCAATTCGATGACGCGGGCGAGCCTGGTGGCCGCGAATGCGGCGTCGCGCGCCGGTCCGTCGCCCTCGCTCACGCTGCTTACCAGCAAACGCCCCGGCAGATGGTCGCGCAGCAACTGCTGCGGCACCGCCGGGAGGATGAAGCGGCCGCAGAGCACATCGGCGCCATCGCGTGTGCGGCCGTTCGTGACAATGGTCAGGCCGTCCTGATGCCGCTCGCGTGCCGGGCGGGGCGGCTTGCCGCTGCCGTCGCGCAGGCTGTGCGCGCTGCCGGAAGGAAACAGCACGATATCGCCGGCTTTCATTCGAAGCGCGGGTTCGCCTTTCGCGCCGGCGTCGCCTTCCACCACGGCCTCGCCGCGCAACAGCACGTGATAGGGAAATTCCCACTCGTTCGACTCGGGATGGTCGATGCGCCACGGCGAGCCGAAGTGGCATCGCACATCCAGCCGTCCGGTGACCGGCATCAGCGCGAGCAGTCGGTCCAGCAGTTCCATATGAGACGTTTGGGCATGAAGTTGCGGAATTATGGCATTAAAGAACTCGCCGCGCACCCCTACACTGACTCCCATGCCATACGACATGGCTAAGCGGTTCAACCCTCAATCCGAACGAAGGAGTCGATCATGTCCCGTCTCACCACCATTCGCCCCGAAGACGCAACCGGCCCGGCCGCCGAAGTATTCGCGAAGATCAAGAAGGTCGTCGGCAAGGTGCCCAATGCGTACGCAACCATCGGAACGCACAGCCCCGAAGCACTCGGCGCGGCGCTGGCGTTCGATGCCGCTGTCGCGTCGAGCACGCTCGGCAAGGCAGACATCGAAGTCATCAAGCTGGCGGTCAGCGAATACGCGGGCTGTGACTACTGCGTCGCGGCTCACACGCTGATGGGCAAGCTGGCCGGCCTGACGAGCGATCAGATGAAGCAGGTGCGCGCGGGCGAGGCAACCGGCGACGCCGCGCGGGATGCGCTGGTCACGTATGTCCGTACGCTCGTCGGCACGCACGGCACGGTCCCCGGTGCAGTCGTCGATGCAGTACGTGCAGCTGGCTATACGGAACGTCAGCTGATCGAGATCAATCTTGCCATCGCGTCGATCACGTTCACGAATCTCGTGAACCGCGTGAACGACACGACGCTCGATTTTCCCGCCGTGGAGTAACGGCGCGTCCGTGCGCGGCGTCGGCAACCGAATCCGGATGATTCAACCGTCGGCCTTCATCGGAACGGATACTCGCCGACGCGCCCGGAACACGGGCGCCGGCGTGCGCTGCCGCCACGCCGGGTGCACACGTACAGCAAGCTCGAATGACCCGTTCCGAAGTCGTCGATCGACATGCGCAGCCGCGCCGGCACCGCGTATCAGCGCGCGGCCGCCTCCGGGTTCCGGACGCTGCCCAGAAACCGCGTCAACTCCACCGTCTGCGGCCGCTCGAAGATCTCGTCGGCCGTTCCGCTCTCCCACACGCGGCCCTGGTGCATGAACACGATCCTGTCGCTCACCGCACGCGCGAAGTTCATCTCGTGCGTGACCATGATCAGCGTCATGTCCTCGCGTGCGAGCTGCTCGACGACGCCCAGCACCTCGCCGACGAGCTCGGGATCGAGCGCGGACGTGATTTCGTCGCACAGCAGCACGCTCGGCTTCATCGCGAGCGCACGCGCGATCGCGACGCGCTGCTGCTGGCCGCCCGACAGTTGTTCCGGAAACGCGTCGAACTTGTCGCCGAGGCCCACGCGCTCGAGCATCAGTTCCGCGATCGCGCGCGCCTGCTGACGATGCGCCTTCTTCACCACCGACTGCGCGAGCATCACGTTTTGCCCGGCGCTCAGGTGCGGAAACAGGTTGTATTGCTGGAACACCATGCCGACCTTGAGCCGCAGCGCACGCAGGTCTGCATGCCGCGCATCCACGCGTTCGCCGTCGACCGAGATCGAGCCCGCGTCGATGCTCTCGAGCCCGTTGAGCGTGCGCAGCAGCGTGCTCTTGCCCGAGCCGCTGCGGCCGATGATCGACACGACCTGCCCGCGCTCGACGGAGAAATCGATGCCCTTGAGCACGTGATGGGTGCCGAAGTTCTTTTCGAGACCACGGGTTTCAACGAGCGGCATGCCATCTCCTTTGCAACGTGCGCGCGTAACGGGTAAGCGGATAACAGAGCGCGAAATAGATCAGCGCGACGAGGCCGTACACGACGAACGGCCGGAACGTCGCGTTCGAGATCGCGATACCGACCTTCGTCAGCTCGGTGAAGCCGATGATCGACACCAGCGCCGTATCCTTCACGGCCTGCACGCCGAAGCCGACCGTCGGCGCGATCGCGATGCGCGCGGCCTGCGGCAGGATCACGTGACGCAGTTGCTCGACGTAGCTCATCGCCAGGCTCGCCGATGCCTCCCATTGCCCCTTCGGCACGGCCTCGACGCAGCCGCGCCAGATTTCCGCGAGATACGCGCTGGTGAAGAACGTGAGCCCTGCCGTGGCCGCGACCCACGGCGGCACGTCGAGCCCGACGAGCGGCAGGCCGAAGAACACGATGAACAGTTGCATCAGCAACGGAGTGCCCTGGAACACTTCGATATACAGCTTCGCGACGCCGCGCAGCAGCGTCGAACTCGATACGCGCATCACGAGCAGCCCGAGGCCGACGAGGCCGCCCGTCACGAACGACACGATCGACAGCACGATCGTCCAGCGCGCGGCCAGCAGCAGGTTGGCGAGAATCTGCCCGAACGTGAAATCGGTCATCGCGCACCTCGCAGGCGACGGGAAAACAGGCGGCGACCCATCGCGCCGAGCGTGGCGCGCAGCAGCAGCGCCATCGCCAGATACGCGAGCGTGATCACGAAGTACGTCTCGAACGCGCGGAAGTTGCGCGACTGAATGTAGCCGGCCGCATAGGTCAGGTCGGCCACCGAGATCTGCGACACGACCGCCGAACCGAGCATCGTGATCACGATCTGGCTCGACAGCGCGGGAAACACCTTGGCGAGCGCCTGCGGCAGCACGACGTGGCGCAGCATCTGCGCGCGCGACATCGCCAGCGCCGACGCGGCCTCCAGATGCCCTTTCGGCACGGCGGCCACGCCCGCGCGCACGATCTCGACCGAGTACGCACCGAGATTGAGCGTCATCGCGAGAATCGCGGCCGTGTATTCGTCGATGTGCACGCCGAGCGCCGGCAAGCCGAAGAAGATGAAGAAAAGCTGGACGACGAACGGCGTATTGCGGATCGCCTCGACGTACGCGCCGATCAGCGGGCGCAATCGTACGGCCGCGCGCGCGTCGGCGCTGTACGCGGCCGCGCCGAGCACGCCGACCGCCACGCCGAGCACGGTCGCGACCGCGGTCAGCGCGAGCGTGATCGCCGCGCCGCTCGCGAACACGCCGACGTATTCGGCGAGCTCGCCGAATTGAAGCTGGTAGCTCATGGGAACGGAATGAATTCGGGTTCGGACAACGACACGCGCCGCGCCCGGCATGCCGGCAGCGGCGACGTGTCAGGCGACACGACGATTCGTCACAGTCCGGCCGGCAGCGGCTGGCCGAGCCACTTCCGCGACATCTCGCCCAGCGTGCCGTCCTGCTTCGCATGCGCGATCGCATCGTCGATCTTCGCGAGCAGGCGCGGTTCGTTCTTGTTGACGCCGACGAAGCACGGCGAATTCTTGATCACGAACTTGACCTCGGGGCGGCGCGGCGGATTCTTCGCGAGAATCGCCGCCGCGACGATGTTGCCGGCCGCGATCAGTTGCACTTGCCCCGACAGGAACGCCTGGATCGTCGCGTTGTTGTCCTCGAAGCGCTTGATCGTCGCGTTGGGCGCGAGCTGCGACAGCGCGATCTCCTCGAGCGCGCCGCGCGTGGCGCCGACCGTCTTGCCGGTCAGGTCGGCGGGCGCGCTCACCTTCACGTCGGACGGGCCGAACACGCCCTGGAAATACGGTGCGTACGCGCTCGAGAAATCGATGACCTTCTCGCGCTCCGGCGTCTTGCCGAGCGACGAGATCACCATGTCGACCTTGTTGGTCGTCAGGTACGGAATCCGGTTCGCGCTGTTCACGGGCACCAGCTTCAGCTTGACGCCGAGCGCCTTGGCGAGCAGACCGGCCATGTCGATGTCGTAGCCCTGCGGCTGCATGTCCGTGCCGACCGAGCCGAAAGGCGGATAGTCCTCGGGCACCGCGACGCGCAGCGTGCCGTTTTTCGCGATGGTGTCGAGCGCATCGGCATGGGCCGGCGCGGCGGCGAACAGCGCCATCACGGGTGCGGCGATCAACGCAGCCAGCCAGGTGCGTCGGGGGAACGGTCGGGTCGTCGGGCTCACGGTGAATCTTCCTTGTCTGGTATGTCGTCGGGGCGCGCGCAACCGTTGCGCGGCCCGACACGACTCCAGCAAGAACCGGGCCACGCCCCGTGCAACGCTTGCCGCACCGACCCAGCCGGGCGACCCGTCGATCCGCATTCCTCATTTCGGTGCATGAGCCGGCGCCGGCGGCGGCGGTTGCCCTCACAGGGCGCGCCGGCGCACCAAATTAACTGACCGGTTCACCCGCCGCCCGGCCCCTATGCACGGATTCGAACAGGCCCAGTCGAAATTTGCATTCCGTTTGTGACGGGAATTACGGCTGAATACGTTCGCGACGTACCGTGCCGTTCGCCACGCCCGGCGAATCGCAATCGGGACAGGTGCGCTTGATTCCGCGCCCTCGTCCGCCGGTACCGGTGGTCCCGATCGCCTCGCGATCGGGATGAATTCAATCCCATCCGTGCGCGAGGATACCGTCATGGCATCGATTCCCGAACCGTCGACAACCGGCGAAACCGACAAACGCAGCTGGCTCGAATCGCACGAAGCCGGCTATCACAAGACCCTCGGCAATCGACAGGTGCAGATGATCGCGATTGGCGGGGCCATCGGCACCGGGCTGTTTCTCGGGGCGGGCGGCCGGCTGCAGGCCGCCGGCCCGTCGCTCGCGATCGTCTATCTGGTATGCGGCGCGTTTTCGTTCCTGATCCTGCGCGCGCTCGGCGAGCTCGTGATGCATCGCCCCAGCAGCGGCAGCTTCGTGTCGTACGCGCGCGAATTCCTCGGCGAGAAGGCATCGTTCGTCGCCGGCTGGATGTACTTCCTGAACTGGGCGATGACCGGCATCGTCGACATCACCGCCGTCGCGCTCTACATGCATTACTGGGCGCCGTTCGCGGCCGTGCCGCAGTGGATCTTCGCGCTCGTCGCGCTCTGCATCGTCGCGACGATGAACCTGATCGGCGTGAAGTGGTTCGCCGAGATGGAGTTCTGGTTCGCGCTGATCAAGGTCGCTGCGATCGTGCTGTTTCTCGTGATCGGTTCGGTCATCCTCGGCACGGGCATGCCGGTCGCCGGCCACGACACCGGCATGCATCTGATCACCGACAACGGCGGGTTCTTTCCGCACGGACTGATGCCGGCGCTGGTGCTGGTACAGGGCGTGGTATTCGCGTTCGCGGGCGTCGAACTCGTCGGCACGGCCGCCGGCGAATGCAAGGATGCACGCAAGGTGCTGCCGCGCGCGATCAACAACGTGATCTGGCGCATCGCGATTTTCTACGTCGCGTCGGTGGTGCTGCTGGTGTGCCTGCTGCCGTGGAGCGCGTACAAGGCGGGCCAGAGCCCGTTCGTCACGTTCTTCGGCGCGCTCGGCGTGCCGGGCATCGGCTCGGTGATGAACCTCGTCGTGCTGACGGCCGCGCTGTCGAGCCTCAACTCCGGCCTGTATTCGACGGGGCGCGTGTTGCGTTCGCTGTCGATGGGCGGCTCGGCTCCCGCGTTCCTCGCGCGAATGAGCGCGCAATCCGTGCCGTACGCGGGCATTCTGGTGACGGTCGCGATCTATGTGGTCGGCGTGCTGCTCAACTATCTCGTGCCGTCGAGCGTGTTCGAGATCGTGCTGAACATCGCGTCGCTCGGCATCGTCAGCACATGGGGCTTCATCGTCGTGTGCCAGATGAAGTTCCGCGCCGCGGTCAGGCGCGGCGAGGTGGACGACGTATCGTTCAGGATGCCGGGCGCACCCGTGACGTCGTGGCTCACGCTGCTGTTCCTGCTCGGCGTGCTGGTGTTGATGGCGTTCGACTACCCGAACGGCACGTGGACGATCGCATCGATCCCGCTGGTCGCGCTGCTGCTCGTGGCCGGCTGGAAGTGGCTGAGCCGTCGCGCGCGCCGCGCGTTGCTCAAGCCGACGATTCCGTCGGTCACGCTCACGCAGAACGTACTGGAGAAAGGAGACGACTGAGCCCCGGCCCGGCGCGACTCGGCGACCGTTCCCGCCGAGTCGTGCCGGGTGTCCGACAACGCCGTGTGGCAACGATCGGGGACGAGCACCCGGGACGCCACGTCCGCACGGCATGGCTCACCGACCGGCAAGGCGCTCGCAATGGGTGGGTCGCGCGCGACAAGCGGCCGGCGGCATCCCGCCGGCCCGTCAGCGTCAGTTGACCTGAAGCTGGCCACCGCGGCCCAGGCCGCCCTTCACGTCCTGCGCCTTGTAGCTGCGCAGCGCGACGACCATCTTGTTCCACGCGTCGATGAACGCGACGACCGTCGCCTTGCCTTCCGGCGTCGTCGAGAAACCGGCGAGCCCGCCGCCCACCCCGCCGCCGAGGCCGCCCAGCGCCGCGCCGTAGTTCGTCGCCGTCGAGCTGCCTTCCGATGCCGCGATCTGCACCGCCGACCGCACGTCGAACAGCGTCAGCGTGACCACCGACGCCTTCGTCTGCAGGTGCCCCGCCACCGCCGCCACCGCGCTGTTGCCGATCAGCCCGCCGATCATGCTGCCGATCCCGCCGATCGGCGAATCGTTGATCACGATCTGCGGCTCCATGTAGTAGTCGGCCGCCACACGCTGGCCCTTCTGCTGCTTCGAGCCCGCGCGATATTCGCCCGAGTTGCGTTGCAGTTGCGTGATGCGCGACAGGCGCGCGTCGCTCTTCTGGTTGCCGATCGACGTGATCACGAAGCAGTTCGACTGCTGCACGGCCAGCCGCAGCAGCGGGTCGATGCTCGTCACCTTCGTCGCGCTGCCGAACGGGCCCCACCAGTCGGCGTTGCGGCCGTCGTCGACCGCGATCGTGCCCAGCGGCGACGCGCAGCGCTGCAACTGCGAATCGGCGCCGGCGCTCGCGCCGCCGGCCGCCGCGCCCGTCACCCCGGCGTTCTGCCCGCCGGGCGTCACCATGCCGCCGCACCCCGCGACGGACGCGCCAAGCGCTGCAACCAGCGCACCTTGAATCAGACGTTGGGAAAGGTTGGTCTTCATGTCGTTGTCGATCGATTAGAGTCGTTGTTCGGCTTATGGGTCCGTGCGAACTTCGATAAGCCCCCCCGGCTTGGCGCGCGATGGTGGTCTCCCCGCGGCTGCCCCCGTTGCTTCAGGCCCGATGCCCGGTCAGTAGTACCAGTACGTCTGCTGCCAGACGCCGTAGTACGGATAGCCCGAGTACCAGTAGCCGTAATAGACATCACGCCACTGCGTGCGCCATTTCCAGTCTTCTTCGTCTTCCTTCTTCGCCTTGCGCGCGAGATCGAGCAGCTTTTTCGATTCCTTGTCGCCGCGGCCGGCCGCGATCGACAGCCACTTCTCCGCTTCGCGCGCATCCGAGCCCATTTCCTCGAGGCCGAACAGGTAGAAACTGCCGAGCGCCTTCTGCGCGTTCAGGTCGCCGCGTTCGGCGGCCTCGCGCATCCACTTGAGGGCCTGGTAGCTGTCCTGGCGCACGCCGTCGCCGCGGAAATAGCGCAGGCCGAGGTCGTAGGCGGCCTTCGGCTGGGTCTTCGCGGTTTGCTTGAGCGCGGCGATGCGCGGATCTTCCCGGTCGTCCGCATCGTCCCTTTTTTGATAGGAGACCTGATCTTTAGGGCGATCGGAACACCCCGTGTCGTCGCAGATCCGTACCGTGCTGCTGGTGATGGACGGATCCTGCGCGCAGGCGGCCAACAGCAACAGCAGCCCCGGTGCGAGTAAACGGCGATACATGGGTACCATCCTCAAGTTTTATTGGCGCCGTATTGCTTTGCGCGCTCGCCCCGCGAGCATGCCCCCGGCCGGTGCGGGGCGCGGTGAAGATCGTCCGCGGGCCCCGTGCCAAGGCTCTCTCAGGTTCTCTTTTCGGCTTGACGCATCGTTGCAGCGTGGGATCGGGCGGAAAGCGCAAACGGAAATCCACCCCGGTTCCGTCTCTTCGATCCACGCAATATCGACCACGGCTCACTCGGTTCAAATGATACATATCGGTCTATCCAATAGTCAAGACGACTCGATAACCGGTTTGCCGCGTGAAGCATACCGAGCCGGAAGTACCGTCAGACAGGGGCGGGAGGCCGATGTCATCGAGCGGCATGATGCTAGAATAATCGGTCTATGCTGCTGAAACATCTAGGAGGAAGCCGTTCGTGCGAGCCAACAAACGCCAGCTGGTGGTAGACAAAGCGACCGAACTGTTCTCGAGGCACGGATTCCACCCGGTGGGCGTCGACTGGATCATCGACGATTCCGGTGTCGCCCGCATGACGCTGTACCGGCATTTCGCGAGCAAGGACGAGCTCATCCGCGAAGTGCTGGTCCAGCGCTACGACCTGATCGTCGGCAGCATCGACGCGCAGTTGCAGCACGTCGTCGATCCGGTCGAACGCGTCAAGACCATCTTCGACTGGTACGCGGCGTGGTTCAGGACGCCCGAATTCGCCGGCTGCCTGTTCGAGCGGGCGCTGGCCGAATTCGGCACCGCTTACGCGCCGATCTCGGGCGTCGCGATTCGCTATCGCCGCAAGATGGTCGAATGGATCGGAGAACTGATCGCCGCGCTCGTGCCGCCCGAAACGGCAAACCGGCTCGCGACCGTCTTCATGATGCTGCTGGACGGCGCCACGGTCGAAGCCCGGGCGTTCAACGATTCCGCGGCGGCCGGCCGCGCGTGGCAGGCCGCGCATGCCCTTCTCGAACAGGCGATGCACGCGGCCGGCTCGTCCGCGGACGGTGCGGGCAGCCCGACGTAACGCCCGCCGCACACCGCCGTGTGGCGCGCCAACCGCGGTCGGGGGCGCCGGGGCACGACGTGCATGACCGGATGCGCTGACCGGTTTCGCGCGAGTGCGGCAATCGCATGCGCCGAATGCAAACCGGGTGCATGTCGATCGATATGACATCCGGCAGCGGAATCGGAACGGCCTCACGGGCAGCGGGCAGCGGGCAGCGGGCAGCGGAAACATAAACGGCCAGGCGGCTGCGCGTTCGCGTCCCGATCGATGCGTCGCCCGCTTTTCGTTTCACCGGAACGTCATTGTCGCTGCCCTACCATCCACCTCGGTTCGCGAAACGCACCGCCTCCCATCGCTCGCGCGCGGGAACGAATCGTGCTCGCACGCCGGCCACCCGGATCCAATTTATTTTCTTTGACGGATACCGTATTACCAGCGAATATTCGCGTCGATCAAGCAGTTAGTACCGCTCAAAAACAACACGAGACGATGCTCGCTCATGCAGTCGGGGACGTTACGCTGTTTCGCCAACAGATACGTGATCGAAGGGGAAGAAATGACGCCGTTTTCCCAGGATGTGAGCATCAAGCAAACCGCCGCCGTCTCCAAGGCGGCCACTCCGTCGCCCGTGTTCTGGAAAGCGGGGCCGCTCGTCGAAGCCGCGCCGCCCGAGCCGAAATCCGCAACGCCGGACCTGCGCGATTTCTTCGCCGCCGCCGCGCTGCAAGGACTGCTGTCGCGCGACGCCGGGCGCAACGTGTCGACGATCGCCGACTACGAATCGAAGCGCGCGGTGAGCGCCTATCGGCTCGCCGACGAAATGCTGAAAGCGCGATGAACCGGCACGCCGGCCGGCGCCGGTCGGCCCCGCCTGCAAACCGCTTTCAGCGCGGCGACGGCGGACAGCACGACCTGGCTGATCGCCAGCGCCCGCATCGAATCGATGCCCGTCCCGACGACCAACGCGGGCGACATCGTGACGAACGTGCGCAACCAGACCGGAATCCCGGGTCCCACGAAGCCCTGCACGATCATCTGCCGGGGCCGTCGCGCAGACAAATGACAACCGCTTGAAAATCCGGCAACGAAAGGTGCAGGTCACGCGATGCGCGCGTGTCGCGCAACGAGCGCCAGCAGCGCCCGCCGGAAGCCGCTCCCCCGCTCCCATTCCGCCGCACGCACCGGCCGGCATCGCGCATACCGGGGACTTCCGGCCGGCATCGGGATCGGTTCGTGCTGGTTGGACTCGGCGAATCCCGCGCAATCCTTTCCACGGAGATGCCATGTTCATCCACAACACACGGCTTCAGTACACGGTGCGCGTCGGCGCGCCGAATCCCGGCCTCGCCAATCTGCTGCTCGAGCAGTTCGGCGGCCCGCAGGGCGAACTCGCCGCCGCGATGCGTTATTTCACGCAGGCGATCACCGAGGAAGACCCGGGCCGCAAGGACATGCTGCTCGACATCGCCACCGAGGAGCTGAGCCACCTCGAAGTGATCGGCTCGATGGCCGCGATGCTGAACCGCGGCGCCAAGGGCGAACTCGCCGAAGCGGTCGACGAACAGGCCGAGCTGTACCGCAAGCTGCACGGGGCGGGCAACGACAGCCACGTGACGCAGGTGCTGTACGGCGCGGGCGCGCCGCTGACCAATTCGGGCGGCGTGCCATGGTCGGCCGCGTACATCGACACGATCGGCGAACCGACGGCCGACCTGCGCTCGAACATCGCGGCCGAAGCACGCGCGAAGATCATCTACGAGCGGCTGATCAACGTGACCGACGATCCGGACATTCGCGACGCGCTGGGCTTCCTGATGACACGCGAGGTGTCGCACCAGATGTCGTTCGAGAAGGCGCTGTATGCGATCACCGCGAATTTCCCGCCGGGCAAGCTGCCGCCGAAGGCGCCGTACGATCACGTGTACTTCCGGATGCAGCCGGATGCCGCGCCGCTGGTCGGCCCGTGGAACCACGGCGGCGAACTGGAAATCCGTCCCGCGGAACCGGCGGTCGACGGCGGCAGCGGAATTGCCGAGGGCATGCTCGACGCGCAGCAAGCGGAGGCCATCGAGGCGATGGCGCAGCGGCTCGCGTCCGATCCGGACAGCGACCCGGTGACGGGCGCCGAGCTCGGCGCGGGGCAGCCGGCTCCTCAGGGCCGCAAGCCGGGCAAGCCGGACAGTGCCTGAACGGATGTGTCCGGCCGTACGACGAGGACGCCGACGCGCCGGCGAAGCGGCAGGAACAACGGCGCGCCCGACGCCTCGCCGAACGGGCGGGCGCGTTCGGCGCGCATCACGCGCCCGTTTCGCCCGACCGGCTCTGGTCGCCCTGGTCCGCCATCAGATACTGGATGACCAGCGTCGGATCGGCGATGTCGAGAATCAGGCGGCGCATCACACGCTTGCGCATATGGTCGTCGTCGAGCGTCCACGGCCCCGCCGCGTCGCCGAGGTAGCGGCCGATCGCGCCGCGATGGTCGCCGTCCGGAGGCAGGCCGAGCCGCGCGGCGAGCAGGCCCGCGATCACATCGTCGATCTCGACGTTCAGCGGCCTGGAATCGATCGAAAGTTCGAGCTTCATCGTCGGTCTCGCAAACATGAAAAAACGGCGCGACGCGCCCCCGCTGTCGCGCGCGCCGGCAAAAGCCGCTCCGGCCAGCGGCTGTTCGACCATCGCTGGCGGGCCTGCGAGGCAGGTCAGTAGCCGAGTTCGGGCGCGGAGGCCGGCTCGGCGCTGTCCTCTTTCGGTGCTTGCGCGACGGTCGCATCGGTCGTCAGCACCAGGCTCGCGATCGACGCGGCGTTCTGCAGCGCGGTACGCGTGACCTTGGTCGGATCGACCACGCCTGCCTCGACCAGATCGCCGTACTCGCCGGTCGCCGCGTTGTAGCCGAAGTTCCCCTTGCCCTCGAGCACCTTCGAGATCACGACCGACGGTTCGTCGCCCGCATTGGCCGCGATGACGCGCAGCGGCGCCTCCAGCGCGCGCAGCACGATCCGGATGCCGGCGTCCTGGTCCGCATTCGCGCCGCGGATGTCCGACAGCGCCGCACGCGCGCGCAGCAGCGCGACGCCGCCGCCCGGCACGATGCCCTCCTCGACCGCGGCGCGCGTCGCATGCAGCGCATCGTCGACGCGATCCTTCTTCTCCTTCATCTCGACCTCGGTGACCGCGCCGACCTTGATCACCGCCACGCCGCCCGCGAGCTTCGCGACGCGCTCCTGCAGCTTCTCGCGATCGTAGTCGCTCGTCGCTTCGTCGATCTGCACGCGAATCGACTTCACGCGCGCCTCGATGCGCGCCGCATCGCCCGCGCCGTCGATGATGATCGTATCGTCCTTGCGCACCTCGACACGCTTCGCACTGCCAAGATCCTCGAGCGTGGCCTTGTCGAGCTGCTTGCCGGTTTCCTCCGAGATCACCGTCGCACCGGTCAGGATCGCGAGATCCTCGAGCATCGCCTTGCGTCGGTCGCCGAAACCGGGCGCCTTGACGGCGGCGACCTTCAGAATGCCGCGCATCGAATTCACGACGAGCGTCGCGAGCGCTTCGGCCTCGACATCCTCGGCCACGATCAGCAGCGGCTTGCCGGCCTTGGACGCCGCTTCGAGGATCGGCAGGAGGTCGCGGACGCTGGAGATCTTCTTGTCGTGCAGCAGAATCAGCGCGTCGTCGAGATAGGCCGCCTGCTTCGCCGGGTCGTTGATGAAATACGGGCTCACGTAGCCGCGATCGAACTGCATGCCTTCGACCACGTCGAGTTCGTTCTCCAACGACTTGCCGTCCTCGACGGTGATCACGCCGTCCTTGCCGACTTTCTCCATCGCATCGGCGATGATCTTGCCGATCGCGTCGTCGGAGTTCGCGGAAATCGCGCCGACCTGCGCGATTTCCTTGTGGGTCGAAATCGGCCGCGACAGCTTGCGCAACTCGTCGAGCACCGCGCCGACGGCCTTGTCGATGCCGCGTTTCAGATCCATCGGGTTCATGCCGGCCGCGACGTGCTTCATGCCTTCCTGCACGATCGCCTGCGCGAGCACGGTGGCGGTGGTCGTCCCGTCGCCGGCCACGTCGGCCGTCTTGGACGCGACCTGCTTGACGATCTGCGCGCCCATGTTCTCGAAGCGGTCCTTCAGCTCGATTTCCTTCGCGACCGACACGCCGTCCTTCGTGATCACGGGCGCGCCGAAGCCGCGTTCGATCAGGACGTTGCGGCCCTTCGGGCCCAGCGTCACCTTCACCGCGTCGGCCAGCACGTTCACGCCCTTGACGATATGCTGGCGGGCGCCGTCGCGGAATTTCACGTCTTTTGCACTCATTTTCTTGCTCCGGATACAGTCGTTGAACGGGATGCCGCGCGCATCGGGCAGACACCCGTGCGACGCGGTCGAATCGGCATTCAGGCCGCGTTCCTGGCGGCCTGCGATTCGGGTTCGAGTACGCCCATGACGTCCTCTTCGCGCATCACGAGCAGTTCCTCGCCGTTCACCTTCACGGTCTGGCCTGCGTACTTGCCGAAGAGAACCTGGTCGCCGACCTGGAGCTGCAGCGGGCGCTGCGAGCCGTCCTGGAGCAGCCTGCCGCTGCCGACCGCAATCACTTCACCCTGCTCGGGCCGTTCGGCGGCCGAATCGGGAATCACGATGCCCGAGGCCGTCGTCCGCTGCTGTTCGATTCGCTTGACGATAACCCGGTCGTAGAGGGGACGAATCTGCATTTTCATCTCCTGAGCGATGAGATCACCTGAAAAAGGGAATCCGCCGGCGCCCGCACGCGCAGATGCTGCGCTGCGCCGGCGTGCCGTCGATTGGCGAAAAGCGAAATAGTGGCGTGGGAAGCGCGCTTCAAGAGGGCGATGAATGCGCATATGTAACAAAATGTTTCATGGCGAAAGCGACGTTCGCGCAACGGTCGGTGTTCCCGCGACGTCCCGTCACGAGCGTCGACACGGCGTCGACGGTCGGCGCTCCGGGCCACGCGAATCGTCGCGCGACGACGCTTGAAATCCGCGCGTCCCGTCCTATTTTGGTATCGCTCAAGCAGCCGCGGCTTACGCGCTGCGTGTTTCGATTTGTTTGTCAGCGAGACCGCTCGCGGATCGACGAACTGGAGCGCGTGGTCCGGTTCGTCCTCCGTGCGGGGTCCAACCGGGAGCGAATCATGAACGATCCTTTCTTCATCTTCGATCGGCTGCCGGGGGTCGGCCGCCGACCACGACGCGCCGCCCGCGTCGTCACCGGTCTGCCGGCCGGCCTGCGGATAGCGCGCAACGGCACCGGTCGCTTCGCGCCGACCGGCGCCCGGATACGTTTGACACGCAAGCCATTCGTGTTGCGCGGCGCGGGCCAACCCGCCGCGATCGGCCGGCCGAAGCCGCCGCGCCGTCGGGTCGCCGCGCCCGGACGCCTGCTGCACCCTGTTTCGTTTTTCCGCGTCACGCTCGCCGGGGGCGGCTCCGCGCTCGACGGGGGGCGGCCATGCTGAGCCCGCACGAATTCGCGACGCTGATGCTGGTGTGCCAGGCGCCGGATCAGCTCGACATGAATCGCGCCGAACTCGATGCGTTGCTCGAACGGCAACTCGTCATGCTCGAGCACGGCGCCCCCGGCCGCCGACGCGCGTATCTGACGAAGAAAGGCCGATCGATTCTCCACGCGCTCGGGGCCGACATCCATTCGCGCCGGGGCCACGGGCCTACCGCGCAGCGCGGCGGTCAAGGCGAAACGCCTGTCGCCCTATCGGACGAGGCCGGATGATGCGGTGCCCGGATGGCAGACGGGTAGCATGGCGGCGCCCGAACGCGGTTCCGGTCGACACGTGCCGCTCGACACGAGCGGCACGCGATCCGGCAACCGGCCGCCCCCACGCTACTTCGCTCGAAGCAAACCCGCGCTGCCGTTCAGTTCAGCCACGGATCGTGCACCGCTTGCTTCACTCCGCGGCGGAGATCGCGTCCAGCCGAAAGCCGCTCTTTACGATCGGCGACGCAATGATCACGTAGCTGAAATACTTTTCGATACCGATATCGCGTTTCACCAGCCCTTCCATCAGGTCGCGGAAGTGGTCGATGTCGCGTGTGACGAACTTGAGCAGATAATCGTAGCCGCCCGTCGCGTGATGGCACTCCATGATCTCGTCGATGTCGCTGATGGCGTCGATAAAACGCACGAAGTCTTCGCGACGATGGTCGGTGAGGGTGATCTTGGCAAACACGATCTGAAACGCGCCGATCTTCTCGATCCGCACCGTTGCGCCGTAGCCCGTAATGAATCCCGCGTTCTCGAGCCGCTTGATGCGCGTCAGGCACGGGCTGGGCGAAAGCCCGACGGCGTCGGCCAGCTCGACGTTGGTCATGCGACCGTGATCCTGCAACTCGGCCAGAATGCGCAAGTCCAGCCGGTCAAGTGTGCAATCCGCTTTCATCTCCGCCCTGCGTTCGTTCAGTCGGGTGCCTCCGGACGAGTGCCTTCGCACTCGCGCCAAGACGGATAGTAGCCGACCGGCCGGCATGACGAAATTACGATCTTGCGTTCTGTCCCCGGCACCCGGCAGCGCGCCGTTTCACACCGCAGAAGCTGCCGTCGATCGCGTCGAAAACGCGTGGAATCTTGTTTTTCTCGCCGCGCAATTCGGCTGAATAGCGCAGTCGCCCCCGTTTAAATTTCACGTATCGACGTTGCCACCGACGCTTGCCCGAAGCGGCTCGCGGCAATCCTCCTCACTCAAGAATTCCTCATGGGGATTCGCCACTCATCGAGATTGACGACATGATCGACTTCGAGCCGAAGTTCATAACTTTCGATTGCTACGGCACCCTCGTCAACTTCCGAATGGCCGACACGGCTCGGGAAATCTATGGCGATCGTCTGCACGGCGACGCCATGGAAAACTTCGTCAAGCTGTTCGCCGCCTATCGTCGCGACGAAGTGCTCGGCGCATGGAAACCGTTTCGCGACGTCGTCGTCAATTCGGTGCGCCGCACGTGCGAGCGCACCGGCGTCGCCTTCGTCGAACGGGAGGCCGAGCAGTTCTATCTGGCCGTGCCATCCTGGGGACCGCATCCGGACGTGCCCGAAGGGCTCGCGCGCCTCGCGAAGAAATACAGGCTGGTCGGTCTGAGCAACGCGGACAACGCGCAGATCATGAGCAACATCGAGAAGCTCGGGGCGCCGTTTCATGCGGTCATCACGGCGGAAGACGCCGGCGCTTACAAACCGCGAATGCAAGGATTCGAATACATGTTCAGGAAGCTCGACGTGCAGCCTCACGAAATCCTGCATGTCTCGTCCAGCCCGCGCTACGACCTGATGACCGCGCACGATCTCGGTATCGTCCACAAGGCCCATGTGCTGCGCGGGCATGAGCCGGAAGCGCCGGAATACGGTTACACGCCCGTCAAAAGCATCATTGAACTGGCCGAGCATCTCGGCCTGTGAGCAAGTCGCACCGCCCCGGCGCCGTCTCCGACGGTTGCCGCGGGCTCGCCTCGCGCGTTTCCAATGATGCCGTTCCCCAGGCCGATCGCTCGTCAAAAATGTCCCGCACCAGTGTCGTCCACTTCTCTCGCACGGAGCCGCCGTTGTCCACGTCCCCTGCTTCCGGCGGCACGCACCGCGCTGCTTCGGCTGCCGCCGACACACTGCCGGGCAGCGGCCTGTCGGTGGGCTTTACCCGTCTGGACGAATCGGACGCGGTCGCGATCACACGCCGCATTTATGGCATCGACGGATCGGCCGCACGGTTCTCGACCGAGAAGGACGACACTTTTCGCATCGATGCCCGCGACGGCGCGCGGTACGTACTGAAGGTCTCCAATCCGGGCGAGACAGCCGAAGAGCTGGATTTGCAGGTCGCCGCGATGCGGCACGTCGGCACGGTCGCGCCGCGGTTGCCGGTGCCGCGCGTGATACCCGGTACGGCGGGGCGGCTTGTCGTCCCGCTCGCGTTACCGGCCCATCCGCATCGGACGGCGAGGCTCTACAGCTACCTCGAGGGTATGCCGCTCGACAAGCTGCATGCCGACACGGTCGATCATTACGAGATCGGTGAAGTGCTGGCGCAGTTGCAACGGGCGCTCGCCAGTTTCCGTCATCCAAACGAGCATCGGGTACTGGCGTGGGACGTCAAGCACTTGTCGAGCCTGAAAGGGCTGCAAACCCATATCGCCGACCCGTTGCATCGCTCGCTGATCGAGCAGGCATTCGCCCGCTTCGCGATGATCGAGCCTGCCCTTCGGGGTTGTCGCACGCAGGTCGTACATAACGACTTCAACCGCTCGAACATCGTCGCAAACCCGGGCGGCCCGCAATTCGTCAACGGGATCATCGACTTCGGCGACACCGTGCACACCGCGGTCGCCATCGACGTCGCCACCGCGGTCATGAACCAGTTTCCGCTCGACTTCGACGCCGACGCCCCGCACGACCTGTTCATTCAGGCGCGCGAGCTTCTGCGTGGCTATCTCGCGCACACTCAACTGAGTGAGGAAGAACTGGCTCTGATTCCACATCTGGCCATGGCGCGCGTCGCGGCGCGCGCGCTGCTCACTTCATGGCGTGCGATGCTGTTTCCGGAAAACGAAGCGTACATCCTGCGTTTCACTCGTCCCGGATGGGAGCATCTGCGCTGGTTCATGCAGCGCGACCACGAAACCGTTTTGCGTGCGTTGCTCTAGTTTTTCCTTCGCCCGCTCACCTCACCCGCCCTGATCGACCTATGAACACGACATCGACACCGACCACGCCGGCCGAAGCCGCCGATACGAGCAAAGCCCCCGACGCGCTGCGCGGCGACATGCCGAACGGCTTCAATCCGTCGGCGATCTCTCACCTCGACGCCGCCACACAGGCGCACATCGCTCGCCGGCTACGGCTGCTCAGCCCGTCGTATCGACTGTTCTACGCCGAGCCGGTGAAGATCGTGCGCGGCGAGAAGGTCTATCTGTACGACGATCGAGGCAACGACTATCTCGATGCCTACAACAACGTCGTCTGCGTCGGGCATGCGAATCCGCGCATCGTCGACGCCATTGCCCGTCAGCTCTCGACGCTCTGCACGCATACCCGCTACATGCAGGAGCCGATCCTCGACTACGCCGAGGCCCTGCGCGCGACGTTCAATACGTCGATTCGCGACGGCCAGATGATGTTCACCTGCACGGGCTCCGAAGCCAACGATCTGGCCATGCGCATCGCGATGCACTACACCGGCAAGACGGGCGTCATCGTGACCAGCGAGGCGTATCACGGCAACTCGCATCTCACCTCGGGCTTTTCGCCGTCGCTGGGTCGCAAGGCGCTGCTCGGCCCGTATGTGCGAACGGTGCCTGCTCCGGATTCCTACCGTGTGCCGCTGCCCGAGATCGGCCGGCGCATGGCCGAGCAGGTCGCGTTGCAGATCGAGGACATCCGCCGCCACGGCGGCGGTCTGGCAGCGTTCATCGCCGACTCGTTCTTCTCGTCGGATGGCGTATTCGCGTACCCGACCGACGTGCTGGCGCCGGTGGCCGAAGTCGTACGCCGCGCCGGCGGCCTGTTCATCGCGGACGAGGTGCAGTCGGGTTTCGGGCGCAGCGGTACGCATATGTGGGGGCACGAGCGTCACTCGGTCGAACCCGACATCGTCACGCTGGGCAAACCGATGGGCAACGGCTATCCGGTAGCTGGCCTGGTGGTGCGCCCCGAGATCGTCGCCGGATTCGGCCAGGACATGCGCTACTTCAACACGTTCGGCGGCAATTCGGTGGCCATCGCCGCCGCGCAGGCCACGCTCGACGTGCTGCGCGACGAACGGTTGCTGGACAACGTGCAGCGGGTCGGTGCAATCCTGCTGGAGGGGTTGAACGCGCTGGCACGGAAATACGAATGTATCGGCGACGTGCGCGGCACGGGCCTGTATTTCGGCGTCGAAATCGTACGCGACCGCACGAAAAAGGACACCGACATCGCGACCGCACTGGAGATCGTCAATGGCTTGCGCCAGCGTCGCGTGCTGATTTCGGCAACCGGACCGGACGCGAGCGTGCTGAAGATCCGGCCGCCGCTGGTATTTGGCGCCAACGACGCCGACCGTCTGCTGACGGAGCTGGACGCGGTGCTCTCCGCGCTGTAGTCGGTCGTATTCGGCACTCGATGCAGGGGGCCGCTCCGGGCGGCGCATGAAATCGCTCAGGCGCCTGCCTGGCCGTCCGCCACCGGCGAGACATCACGAATCATTTAACTTTGAATCGTGGCTGTGCTGTGAGCAAGTGAGGAACCGCGACGGGCGGCTCAAGTTCTGTGCGAAGCCAGTGAGTCGGGTGTTGAGATGATCCGCAAGCGGACCTCCATCGAGGCGCTATGACTGCCCGGCTGGTGGCATGATAAAGAGGCGTTCGTCCCACACCACGGGTTGAGGATCTGTCACGACGATTCGCGCCGCGTCAGGATGCGCCGGATTCACCAGCACGTTGAATTCTGCCCGGACGACGACTGAAGGGATGATCAGGAGCGCTGTCCTCGATTCGGTCAGCCATGCGTCGCCGAAGTGCCGTGCTACCTGCAGTGCCGCCGCATCCCATGCTCTCGGCAACGTTTCTGCCGTGTGGCGTTCGACGCTGACATCGTCGGGTACAGTTGCTTCCACCCAACCGTGTGTTTTCGGCACCTTCCCGATTCGCGCATGCACGAGTACCTCGAGCATTGCACCTGCGAAGGTCGACGCCGCGTAGATGACGGGCCGCCCCGGACTATTAAAGCGGCCACCGACAAGCATCGCGCCGGTGCCGCTCCAGATCGTGTGTCGCGTATCAGCAATGCGAAACAACTTCATGCCGGCAGCCCGTAGAACAGCTTCCAGAGCAGTTCTTCGACCCGGCGCGCACCGAGTTCGGTCAGCGCGACATCGAGCGGTGCCCGTCCCTCCAGCTCAGGGTGGGGCGTCGACAGAAATTCCCGTGCATCCTCTTCGTCGTTCCAGACGTAGGTGGTCGTCGCAACGATCCGGGCCAGGCGCTCGGTTTTCTCCGATTCGTCTTGCGTCAGCCGATCGCGGCGCCGCTTGTAGGTCGCCTCGGGGATGATGCGTGCAAGCAGTGCGCGGCGGGCGTCGGCACCTTGCGTCGCATGTTCGACGCCGGCACGCAGCGCAGACTTCGGGAGGCCGTCGCGCACGAGCGCCTCTAATTCCGCCAGTGTGTGCGGGACCGGTCGCAGTCCCATGACCGCAGCCACGGCTTCAGGGGTAACGAGTGACATGGCAGCTCCCAATCCGGTATCAGATGATACGTGATTATAGTCCATTTGATACCAGACCGAGGCGAATTCCCCGACGGTGGGTTGAATTGAGGCACTTGTAGCCCAGTGCGACCCTGCTGTAGTGGCCTCTCGCTATGGATTTTGCACGGAGGCATGGTTCGCGCGCCGGCTGCACGCGGACTACGGACACACGGTCAACGGCTCCCGCCTGATCACCCTCCTTTGATATCGCAACTAGGTCGGCCCGCACCTTCGTACGCAGAGCCTACCCCACATCGCGAACACTAAAAAGTTGCGGCTCATGGCGGATTTCCGTGGAACTTGGCGAACCGCCAGCTCTCGGCAAACCCTTGTCAGACAGGGCTTGGACGGATTTCATCGGACCTTCCCGGATCACCCGGAAAACATCACGATTCATTTAACTTTCCGTGAGGACTTCGACACCGGCCGCCGCCTACGATGGGCGCATGTTTTCAGGACCTGCTTCCAGGAGCCCATCATGCCCACCCGCAGACATCTGCTGTTCGCCGGCGCCACCGGCCTCGCCGCGCTCGCGGCGCTGTCGTCCGCCGGCCGCCGCGCGCTGATAGGCCGCGCATTCGCCGCGCCGCCGGCCGGCTCGCCGAAGGCCGCCCCGTTCGAGATCACGCACAGCGACGCCGAATGGCATCGCCGCCTCACACCGGCCCAATACACGGTCCTGCGCGAGGCCGGCACCGAGCGGCCGTTCACCAGCCCGCTGAACGACGAGCACCGGCACGGCACGTTTTCGTGCGCCGGCTGCGGCCTCGCGCTGTTCTCGTCGGCCACCAAGTTCGACAGCCATACGGGCTGGCCGAGCTTCTGGAAACCACTCGACCACGCGGTCGGCACCGACACCGACGCGTCGTTCGGGATGGTCCGCACCGAAGTGCACTGCCGCCGCTGCGGCGGCCATCTCGGCCACGTGTTCGACGACGGCCCGGCGCCCACCGGGCTGCGCTACTGCATGAACGGCGTCGCGCTCGTCTTCCACCCGGCCGCCGCCTGATCCGGCCCCATTCCGTCCGACTGGAGAACGCATCATGCTGCTCATCGTCCTTGCCTATCTCGGCGGCGTGCTCACGATCCTGAGCCCGTGCATCCTGCCCGTGCTGCCGTTCGTGTTCGCGCGCGCCGACCAGCCGTTCGTGCGCACCGGCCTGCCGCTGCTCGCCGGCATGGCGCTCACGTTCGCCGTCGTCGCGACACTCGCCGCCGTCGGCGGCGGCTGGGTCGCGCAGGCCAACCAGGCCGGCCGCTGGATCGCGATCGTGCTGCTCGCGGTGTTCGGCCTGACGCTGCTGATGCCGCGTTTCGCGGAACACCTGACGCGCCCGCTCGTCGCCGCCGGCAACCGGCTCACCGGGTTCGCGCAACGCGACGGCCGCCCGGCCGGCCCGGCGTCGTCGCTGCTGCTCGGCGTCGCGACGGGCCTGCTGTGGGCGCCGTGCGCCGGCCCGATCCTCGGCCTCGTGCTGACCGGCGCGGCGCTGCGCGGCGCGAGCGTCGGCACGACGCTGCTGCTCGTCGCGTATGCGGCCGGCGCGGCGACCTCGCTCGGCGTCGCGCTCGTGATCGGCGGCAAGGTGTTCGCCGCGATGAAGCGCTCGCTCGGCGCCGGCGAATGGATCCGGCGCGGGATCGGCGCGACGCTCCTGGCCGGCGTCGGCGCGATCGCGCTCGGCCTCGACACAGGCGCCCTCGCGCAGTTGTCGACCGTCACCACGGGCGGGCTCGAAACGAAGCTCGTCGACCGTCTCGGCGGGCGCGCGAACGGCGCGCCGGCTGCAACGGCAACGGCGACAGCAGCAGCCGCGACCGGCACCGCCGACACCACCGACACCACGGCGGGCGGCGCGATGATGGCCGCGGCAGCCAATGGCGCGCAGACCGGCGGCGGTGCGCTGGCCGGCGGCGCGATGATGCGGACGGCCGGCGCCACCGCGGCCGCACTGCCGGTCGAAGGCACGCTGCCGTCGCTCGACGGCGCGGTGCAGTGGCTGAACTCGCCGCCGCTGACGGCGGCCGGGCTGCGCGGCAAGGTCGTGCTGGTCGATTTCTGGACGTATTCGTGCATCAACTGCCTGCGCACGCTGCCGTACACGACCGCCTGGGCGCGCAAGTACGCGCCGTACGGGCTCGTCGTGATCGGCGTGCACGCGCCGGAGTTCGCGTTCGAGCGCGACATCGGCAACGTCAGGAAGGCCGTGCACGACCTCGGCATCGACTACCCGGTCGCGATCGACAACGGCTATTCGATCTGGCGCGCCTTCGACAACCAATACTGGCCCGCGCACTACTTCATCGATGCGCAAGGGCGGATCCGCCATCACCACTTCGGCGAAGGCGAATACGCGCAATCCGAACGCGCGATCCAGTCGCTGTTGGCCGAAGCCGGCCATCCGGACGCGCTGAACGTGCCGCTCGGGCTCGCCGGCGCGCCCGCGAAGGGCGCGCTCGCGGCGGCCGACAGCGCGGACGTCCGTTCGCCCGAAACCTATGTCGGCTATGCACGCGCGGAGAGCTTCGCGTCGCCGGGCGGCGCCGTGCGCGATGCGGCCCACCGTTACGACGCACCGGCCCGCCCGGATCTCAATGACTGGGGCCTCGCGGGCACGTGGAACGTCGGCGCCGAGCGCGCGTCGCTCGCCGCGCCGGACGGCCGGATCGTCTACCGCTTCCATGCGCGCGATCTGCACCTCGTGCTCGGCCCGGGCGCGAACGGCCGGCCCGTGCGCTTTCGGGTGACGCTCGACGGCGCGGCGCCCGGTGCCGCGCACGGCGCCGACGTCGACGCGCAGGGCTACGGCACCGTCACCGGCCAGCGTCTGTACCAGCTCGTCCGGCAGCCCGGCGCGATCGCCGACCGCACGTTCGCGATCGAGTTTCTCGATCCGGGCGTCGATGCGTATGCATTCACTTTCGGTTGATCGCGCGCGCCGCCATTCGGCCGCCGTGTTTTCTCATCCATTGAACAGGAGCAAAAGATGAACCCGATCTCCACCCGCGAAGCCGCGGCGCGACGGCGCGCGACCTTGCTGCGCCGCATCGGCGCCGTCGCCGTCGCGGCGGCCGCCGTGTTCGGCTACCAGCGCATCGTCAATTCCGCCGAACCGATGCGCACCGTGCCTGCCCCCACGCTCGACGAAACGCCCGGCGCGTCGCACGACGAGACGGCCGTGCTCGCCGGCGGCTGCTTCTGGGGCGTGCAGGGCGTATTCGAGCACGTAAAAGGCGTGAAGCAGGTCACCGCCGGCTATGCAGGCGGCGCGTCCGAAACCGCGCACTACGCGCTCGTCGGCTCGGGGCTGACGGGGCACGCGGAATCGGTGCGCATCGTCTACGATCCGACGCAGATCACCTACGGCCGGCTGCTGCAGGTGTTCTTCTCGGTCGCGCACGACCCGACCGAGCTGAACCGCCAGGGCCCCGACGAAGGGTCGCAATACCGGTCCGCGATCTTCCCGACCACCGCGCAGCAACGCGCGGTCGCGACCGCGTACATCGCGCAGCTCGGCAGCGCGCGTGTGTTTCCGGCGCCCGTGGTCACGCGTGTCGAAGCCTACAAGGGGTTCTATCCGGCCGAGGCCTATCATCAGAACTACCTCGAACTGCATCCCGATGCGCCGTATATCGCATTCAACGACCTGCCGAAGGTCGCCGGGCTGAAGCAGCGCTTCCCGGCGCTGTACCGTGCCGACGCGGTGCTGTGGCGCGAAGCGCGCTCGTGAGCCGCTTGTGAGCCACTCGTGAGCCGCTTGCCGACCCGCGCGGCTGCGTGTGACGCGGCGCCGCCCGCCGCACGGCGGCGCCCCGGCCGCCATGCATCGGCGGCGGCTGCCTTGCGCCACGTCAACGAATCGGCGAGCCCGATGCCGGGGCAAACCCGCATCGCGTCCGCGGCGGCCGGCAACTTCGCGTAGACTTCTCCTGATCCTCGCCGCATGATGCGGCATCCGGACCAACCGCCCAGCCAGGAGGCGTCACGCATGCGCGCAGTGCCTTTGCCTGACAGCAATACCCTCGAAGAACCGTCCACCGGCGCGCTCGTGCGCGATCTGCGCCGCGTGCCCATTCATCCGGATCACTGGTACCCGCTCGCGTGGTCGCGCGAGCTCAAGCGCGGCAAGACGCTCGGCGTGCGCTTCGCCGGCGATCCGATCGTGCTCGTGCGCACCGAATCGGGCGCCGTGTATGCGCTCGAAGATCGTTGCGCGCACCGCCAGGTGCCGCTGCACGCGGGCGTCGTGAGCGGCGAAACGCTGCGCTGCTGCTATCACGGCTGGACCTACGCGTGCGACAGCGGCCGCTGCGTCGACGTGCCCTACCTCGGCCGCGAGCGCTTGCCCAACGGCGTGCGTGCGTATCCGTGCCGCGAGGCGCACGGGCTGATCTTCGTGTTCCCGGGCGACGCCACGCTCGCCGACGAACGCCCGTTCCCCGCGCTCGAATCGGCGGACCACCCCGCGTACAAGACGCGCCGCTTCGGCCGCGAGGTCAAGTGTCACTACTCGTTCATGCACGAGAACCTGATGGACATGAACCATCAGTTCCTGCATCGCAAGCAGATGGGCCAGATGCGCGCGCGCTCGGTGGGCCGCCGCCGCGGCGACGACTGGGTCGAGGTCGATTACACGTTCGCGCGGATGGAAGGCAAGCAGCCGGTCGGCGAGGCGCTCGTGTTCGGTTCGAGCAAGAAGCCCGGCGACCAGGCCAACAAGAGCGTGATGACGGTGCGCACCGAGTATCCGTACCAGACGCTGCAGATCCGCTCGAGCGAAGGCACGCTCGTGATGGATCTGTGGATCGTCTACGTGCCGCTCGACGCCGAGCAGCGCACCAACCGCACGTTCGGGCTGCTGTCGATCCACAAGCCCGGCATCCCGTTCGCGCTCGATCTCGCGTGGCCGCTGCTCGTGTGGTTCACCGAGCGCATCTTCCGCGAGGATCGCTGGATCGTCGAGCGCGAGCAGGAAGCGCACGACGCCCAAGGCGCCGACTGGAACCACGAGGTGTTTCCGGTCATCAACGAGCTGCGCGACCTGCTGCGCCAATGCGGCGCGCGCACCGTGATCCCGATCCGCGACGCGCGCGACGGCGCGTGAGGCGTCGCATGGTCTCGCCGCGGCGCGCGCACCGTTAAAGCGTGAACGCGCCAGGCAGCAATGCGCGGGCCGTCGTGATCTCGACGGCCCCTTTCAGGTTCGCGAGGATCACCTCGATGTCGGGCTTGCCGATCTCGACGATCACCTGACGGCATGCGCCGCACGGCGCGATCGGGCCGTCGGTGTCGCCGACGACCGCGAGCCGCGCGAAATCCCCCGGCCGATAGCCGGCGGCGATCGCGGCGAACATCGCCGTGCGTTCCGCGCAATTGCACAGGCCGTACGACGCGTTCTCGACGTTGCAACCGTGGAAAACCGTGCCGTCTTGCGCCAGCAGCGCCGCGCCGACCTTGAAGCGCGAATACGGCGCATACGCGCGTTCGCGCGCCGCCTTTGCCTGTTCGATCAGTTCGTCTCGTTCCATCGTGTGATGTCTCCCGGAGCAGAGGTCAGCCGATCTGCTGGTAAAGGGTCGGCGGCGCTTCGCCGGTCTCGCCGAGCACATAGCTGCGGCGAATCGCATCCGCCGCATGGGCCGCCGTTGCTTCGTCGCGGGCGTGCACGAAGCCGAGCGGCTCGCCGGCCTCGATGCGCTGCCCGATCTCCGCGAGCGCCGTCAGGCCGACGCTGACGTCGATCGCGTCCTCCGCGCGGGTGCGGCCGCCGCCGAGCGCGACCACCGCCAGCCCGAGCGCGCGGCAATCGACGCGCCGCACCACGCCGCTCGCGGGCGCCGGAACCGGCACGATCACCGCCGCCCGCGCCAGATGCCGCGCGGGCGCGTCGAGCAGGTCGGCGGGACCGCCGAGCGCGACGACCATCCGTGCGAAACGCTCGGCCGCCGTGCCGGAATCGAGCGCGTGCTGCAACTTCTCGCGCGCATGGGCGGCATCGCGCGCCAACCCGCCGGTCACGAGCAGTTCAGCCGACAGCGCCATCGTCACGTCATGCAACCGCGCGGGGCGCGACTTGCCCGTCAGGTAATCGATCGCGCATGCGACCTCGAGCGCATTGCCCGCGCATGGCGCGAGCGACTGGTTCATGTCGGTGAGGATCGCGGTCGTCTTCATGCCGGCGCCGTTGCCGACGTCGACGATGCTGCGAGCCAGCTCCGCCGATTTCTCCGCCGTCGGCATGAACGCGCCGGAGCCGACCTTGACGTCCATCACGAGCCCGTCGAGCCCCGCCGCGAGCTTCTTCGACAGGATCGACGCGGTGATCATCGCGACCGATTCGACGGTCGCCGTCACGTCGCGGATCGCGTAGATGCGCTTGTCGGCCGGCGCGAGCCGCGCGGTCTGCCCGATGATCGCGACGCCGACCTCGCGCACCGTGCGGCGAAACGCGTCCGTCTCGGGCATCACGTCGTAGCCGGGAATCGCGCTCAACTTGTCGAGCGTGCCGCCGGTATGGCCGAGCCCGCGCCCCGAGATCATCGGCACGTAGCCGCCGCACGCGGCCACCATCGGCCCGAGCATCAGCGACACGACATCGCCGACGCCGCCCGTCGAATGCTTGTCGATCACCGGCCCGCCGAGATCGAGCGCGCGCCAGTCGAGCACGTCGCCGGAATCGCGCTGCGCGAGCGTCAGCGCGACGCGCTCGTCCGTGCTCAGGTCGTTGAAATACACGGCCATCGCGAACGCGGCCACCTGGCCTTCGGTCACGCTGCCGTCGGTCACGCCGCGCACGAACGCGGCCATCCCGTCGCGATCGAGCGGCTGCCCGTCGCGCTTCCTGCGAATGAATTCCTGCGGTAGAAACATCGTTGCCTCGCTTCGATCGGTCGGAGTCGGCTGCACGGCTCAAGGCCTGTTCACGCTCATAACGGACTTGCGCTGGCCCTAATGCAGCGAGAAAAACAGGCCGGCAATCGCCGCGCTCATCAGGTTCGACAGCGTCGCGGCCGTCAGCGCGCGCAAGCCGAGCCGCGCGACGTCCGAGCGGCGCTCGGGCGCGACCGCGCTGAAGCCGCCCGCGAGAATCGCGATCGACGAGAAGTTCGCGAAGCCGCACAGCGCGAACGACACGATCGCGAGCGTCTTCGGGTCGAGCACCTGCAGGCCGGCCGCCGCCGCGTGCGCGCCGCCTTTCAGGTACGGCGACAGGTCGCCGTACGCGACGAATTCGTTGAAGATCAGCTTCTCGCCGATGAAGTTGCCGGCCAGCGCCGCATCATGCCACGGCACGCCGATGATCCATGCGAGCGGCGCGAACAGATGGCCGATGATGCCGACCAGCGTGACCTGCGGAAAGCCCGCGAACGCGGCCGCGCCGCCGACGATCAGGTTCATCAGCGCGATGAGCCCGACGAACGCGATCAGCATCGCGCCGACGTTGATCGCGATGCGCAGCCCGACCGATGCGCCGGACGCGGCCGCCTCGATCACGTTGGCGGCCCGCTTGTCGTCGAAGTCGAGCCCGTCGACCACCACGCGGCTCGGCTCGACGGTCGGAAACAGCAGCTTGCCGAACAGCAGCCCGCCCGGCACCGCCATGAACGACGCGGCGAGCAGGTACTCCATCTTCACGCCGAGGCCCGCGTAGCCGACCAGCACCGAGCCCGCGACCGACGCCATCCCGCTCGCCATCACCGTGAAGATCTCGGCGCTCGTCATGTTGCGCACGAACGGCTTCACGAGCGCGGGCATCTCGCTCTGCCCGAGGAAGATCGTCGCGACGGCCGAGCACGCCTCGATGCGGCTCACGCCGAGCACTTTCGCCAATCCCGCGCCGAGGATCGCGACGATCCATTTCATCACGCCGATGTAGTACAGCACCGAAATCAGCGCGGTGACGAAGATGATCATCGGCAGCACACGCAGGCCGAATACGAACCCGCCGTCGCCGAACAACTGGAACATGCGCGCATCGACGAGCCCGCCGAACACGAACGCGATGCCGTGATTGCCCATGTCGAGCACGCGATTGACGCCGTTCGCGGCCGCGGCCAACGCCGCGCGGCCCGACGGCACGAACAGCACCAGCGCGCCGATCGCGAACTGCGTGAAGAGCGCGGCGATCATGGTCCGGCCGCTGACCGCGCGGCGATTGTTCGACAGCAGATACGCGACCAGCAACAGAAACAGCATACCGAGGAGACTGCGCAGAATATCCACCTTGTGCTCCTTTCTCACTATTTGAACTGTCCGGCGGGCGGCCCGTGCCCGCGACCCGCGTGATCGGGTGGGTGGATGTTACTCGGTCGACATGCGCGCAGGCAACGTCGCCAAAATCGCCGCGATCAATGCCATCGATCGTTTCTCTTTTGCCCTTCGCCGGCTTGATCAGTCGTTCTACCTACTCTTCGAAAACACGCGCGGGGCGCGCCGCTCGAACGGACACGCCCCGCCTGACACGCGCCGTTCAACCCGCGCGTTCGACCGGATGCGGCTCGCGCAGCCGGTTCGCGATCCGCGCGGCCTCGTAGTAGCCGGCCGCCGGCGGGCGCTTCAGGTAGCGGCCCGCGCCGCGCACCGCGCGCAAGTCGCCGTCGGCCCACGCGAGTGCGCCGCGCGTGAGCGTATGCGTCGCGACACCCTGCACCGTCATCCCCTCGAACACGTTGAAGTCGACCTGCTGGTGATGCGTCTTCACCGAGATCGTCTTCGTCGCGGCCGGGTCCCACACGACGAGGTCGGCATCGGCGCCGACCTGCACGGCGCCCTTGCGCGGATACAGGTTGAAGATCTGCGCGGCGTTCGTCGACGTGATCCGCACGAACTCGTTCGGCGTGATGCGGCCATGATTCACGCCGTGATGCCACAGCACCGACATGCGGTCCTCGACGCCGCCGCAGCCGTTCGGGATCTTCGTGAAATCGTCGCGGCCCATCGCCTTCTGCGATGCGCAGAATACGCAGTGATCGGTCGCCGTCGTATGCAACTGCCCCGACTGCAGCCCGCGCCACAGCGCCTCGCGATGCTCGGCCGAGCGGAACGGCGGGCTCATCACGTGGGCCGCCGCGCGCGTCCAGTCGGGATCGCGATAGACGGCCTCGTCGATCACGAGATGGCCCGGCAACACTTCGCCGAACACGCGCAGCCCCTCGCTGCGCGCGCGCGTGATCACGTCCACCGCGTCCTTCGCCGACACGTGCACGATATACACGGGCACGCCGAGCACCTGCGCGATGCGGATCGCGCGGTTCGCGGCCTCGCCCTCCACTTCCGGCGGCCGCGACAGCGGATGCGCCTCCGGCCCCGTGATCCCGCGCGCGAGCAACGCCTTTTGCAGCTGGAACACGAGCTCGCCGTTCTCCGCGTGCACGGTCGGCAGCGCGCCGAGCTCGAGCGAACGCGTGAAGCTGTTCACGAGAATCTCGTCGTCGGCCATGATCGCGTTCTTGTACGCCATGAAATGCTTGAAGCTCGACACGCCATGCTCGCGCACGAGCGTGCCCATGTCGCGGTGCACGCTGTCGTCCCACCACGTCACGGCCACGTGGAAGCCGTAGTCGGAAGCCGACTTCTCGGCCCAGCCGCGCCATTCCCGGAACGCATCCATCAGCGGCTGCTTCGGGCTCGGAATCACGAAATCGATGATGCTCGTCGTGCCGCCCGACAGCCCGGCAGCGGTGCCCGAGTAGAAATCGTCGCTCGCGGTCGTGCCCATGAACGGCAGTTCCATGTGCGTATGCGGATCGATCCCGCCCGGCATCACGTACTGGTCGTGCGCATCGACGACGGTTGCGCCGGCCGGCGCGTCGATCTGCTCCGCGATCTGCAGGATCGTGCCGCCGTCCTGCGGGTCCGCGCAGAGCACGTCCGCGCGATAGGAGCGGTCCGCATCGACCACGGTGCCGCCACGAATCAGGATTGCCATTTCGTTGCCTCCTCGTTGACTGTCGGGTGCCGCATGCCGCGCGGGTCGCATCCGGCTCGCGCGTCATGCGCTCGCGATCTGCGCGCGCTGTCCGGCGCGCCACTTCATCCAGGTGCCGTACACGCCGGACGCCAGCACGAGGCCGACGAACCACGCGTACGTGTAAAGCGTGTTGAAGAACGCCGGCACGTTCGGGAACGACGCCGGAAACGCCGTATGCAGGAAGCCCGGCAGGTTCGGCAGCACGCCGATCGCGAGCGCGGCCAGCGCGGCCGGGTTCCAGCCGCGCGCGTAGCTGAAGCCGCCGCGCTCGTCGAACAGCGCGCGCGTGTCGAGCCGCGTGCCGCGAATCAGGAAATAGTCGACCATCAGGATGCCCGCGACGGGCCCGAGCAGCGCCGAATAGCCGACGAGCCAGGTGAAGATATAGCCGTCCGTCGTCGCGAGGATCTTCCACGGCATCATCACGATCGCGATCGTCGCGGTGATCATCCCGCCCGCCCGGTACGAGATCGCCTTCGGCCAAAGGCTCGAAAAATCGTAGGCAGGCCCGACGAGATTCGCGGCGAGGTTGCAGCACATCGTGTCGAGCGTGAGGATCACGAGCGCGATGCCCACGCCGATGCCCGTCATCCGGCTTGTCAGGTCGATCGGATCCCAGATCGCGTTGCCGTAGATCACGACGGTCGCCGACGTCACGACGACCGACACCACCGACAGCAGCGCCATCGGCAGCGGCAGCCCGATCGACTGGCCGATCATCTGGTCGCGCTGCGAATGCGCGAAGCGCGTGAAGTCGGGAATGTTCAGCGCGAGCGTCGCCCAGAAGCCGACCATCGCGGTCAGGCCCGGCCAGAACGTCGCCCAGAAGAGCCCCGCCTTCTTGCCGCCCGCGACGAACTGCGACGGCGCCGACAGCATCGAGCCGACACCGCCCGCCCGCGACGTCGCCCACCACACGAGCGCCACGCACATCACGACCTTGATCGGCGCGGACCAGCTTTCGAGCCAGCGGATCGAATCGGTGCCGTGCAGGATGAAGTACAGCTGCAGCGCCCAGAACACGAGAAAGCACGCGAGCTGCCCGAACGAGATGCCGACGAGCGGCAGCGCCGCGCCGTGCAGCGCGTTGCCGGTCAGGATGTTCAGCAGCGTGTAGATCGCGCTGCCGCCGAGCCAGGTCTGGATGCCGTACCAGCCGCACGCGACGATCGCGCGCAGCAGCGCCGGCAGCTTCGCGCCCTGCGTGCCGAACGACGCGCGCACCAGCACCGCGTACGGAATCCCGTGCTTCGCGCCCGCATGGCCGATCAGCAGCATCGGCACGAGCACGATCAGGTTGCCGAGCAGCACCGTCATCACCGCCTGCCACGGCGACATGCCTTCCTGGATCAGCCCGGCCGCAAGCATGTACGACGCGATGTTCATCACCATCCCGACCCACAGCGCCGCGAAGTGGTACCACTTCCACGTGCGCTGCGCCGGCGTCGTCGGCGCGAGGTCGTCGTTGTACAGGCTGCCGCCGTGCGCCGCGCCGCTGTCGGCATCGGCGGGAATCGCTGCTGGTTTCATTGAACGCGCTCCACGAAAACGTCGGCGCCGGCATCGTACGATGCCGGCCCGGTGAAACGAAAAGCGGCGGCGCAACGTCTGCCGCGCCGCCGGACGCCGATCAGGCCGCCTTCGCGTGCTTCTCGGGCGCGGCGGCCGGGCCGCCGCTCGCACCGGCATCCGCGCTCGCCGGATTGTTCGGATGCGTGGTCCAGTTCGCGTAGCCGCCCGAATCGACGCGCTCCATCGTGATGCATTGCTCGACCGGACACACATGCATGCAAAGATTGCACCCGACGCATTCCGAATCGATCACTTCGAAATGCCGCACGCCATCCTTCGTCGCCGTGATCGCCTGATGCGACGTATCCTCGCACGCGATGTGGCACAGCCCGCACTGGATGCAGCGGTCCTGGTCGATGCGCGCCTTGATGTCGTATTTCAGGTTCAGGTACTTCCAGTCGGTCACGTTCGGCACCGCGCGGCCGCGGATGTCGTCGAGCGTCGCGTAGCCCTTCTCGTCCATCCAGTTCGACAGCCCGTCGGCGAGATCCGACACGATCCGGAATCCGTAATGCATCGCGGCGGTGCACACCTGCACGCTGCCGGCGCCGAGCACCATGAATTCGGCCGCGTCGCGCCACGACGAGATGCCGCCGATGCCCGAAATCGGCAGGTTCGGCGTTTCCGGATCCCGTGCGATCTCCGCGACCATGTTCAGCGCGATCGGCTTGACCGCCGGCCCGCAATAGCCGCCGTGCGTGCCCTTGCCGTCGACGGTCGGCATCGGCGCCATCTGGTCGAGATCGACCGCGACGATCGAGTTGATCGTGTTGATCAGCGACACGCCGTCCGCGCCGCCCTTGTACGCGGCGCGCGACCCCATCCGGATGTCGCTGATGTTCGGCGTGAGCTTCACGAGGCACGGCAGCTTCGTGCCCTCCTTCACCCAGCGCGTGACCATCTCGACGTATTCGGGCACCTGCCCGACCGCCGCGCCCATCCCGCGCTCGCTCATCCCGTGCGGACAGCCGAAGTTGAGTTCGACCGCATCGGCGCCGGTATCCTCGACGAGCGGGAGAATCCATTTCCAGTCGCGCTCGTTGCACGGCACCATCAGCGACACGATCAGCGCGCGGTCCGGCCAGTCGCGCTTCACCTGCGCGATCTCTGTCAGGTTCACGTCGAGCGGCCGGTCGGTGATCAGCTCGATGTTGTTCAGCCCCGCGATGCGCTGGCCGTTCCACTGCACCGCGCCGTAGCGCGAACTGACGTTGACGACGTGCGGATCGAGCCCGAGCGTCTTCCAGACGACGCCGCCCCAGCCTGCCTCGAACGCGCGATTGACGTTGTAGGCCTTGTCGGTGGGCGGCGCGGACGCCAGCCAGAACGGATTCGGCGAGGTGATGCCTGCGATGGTGCAGCGAAGATCGGCCATGTTCGGCTCCGTGAGAAGGGTCGTGTTCGGTGTGCTGACGATGCGACGCGCGTTCAGGCCGCCTTCGCGTCGCGCGCGGCGAGCGTCGCGTCGATCGACGCGGCCGCTCGCTTGCCGTCCTGCACGGCCTGCACCGTGAGGTCGATGCCGTCGGTCGCCGCGCAGTCGCCGCCGGCCCATACGTCGGGCAGCGCCGTACGCCCGTCCGCATCCACCGCGATACGCGTGCCGTCCGCGGTCAGCAATTCGGCCGCGACGCCGCGAGGCACGAGCGTCTGGCCGATCGCCTTCAGCACCATGTCCGCGTCGACGATGAAGCGCTCACCCGATGCGGCCTCGAATTCGACGCCCGTCGCCTGCCCGTTCACGCCCGCGATGCGCACCGGCTTCGCGTGCGTGACGAGCGCGACGCCGCACTTCTGCGCGAACTCGCGCTCGGCCCACGTCGCGCTCATCGCGTCCACGCCGCGCCGGTACACCATCGTCACGCGCTCGGCGCCGAGCTTGCGGCTCTGCACGGCCGCATCGATCGCCGTATTGCCGCCGCCGATCACGATCACGCGCCGCCCGACCGGCACGTTCTCCAGTGTGTCTGCCTGCCGCACCTGCTCGATGAAGTCGACTGCATTCATCACGCCGCCCAGTTGCTCGCCGTCGATCTCGAGCGCACGCACGCCGCCGAGCCCCATCGCGAGAAATACCGCGTCGTGCTGCTCGCGCAATGCGTCGAGCGTCACGTCGCGCCCGAGCGCCACGCCCGTTTCCAGCGTGATGCCGCCCACCGACAGCAGCCACTCGACTTCACGCTGCGCGAAATCGTCGACGGTCTTGTACGCGGCGATCCCGTATTCGTTGAGGCCGCCGGCCTTCGGGCGCGCGTCGAACAGCGTGACGCGATGCCCCGCGAGCGCGAGCCGGTGCGCGCATGCGAGCCCGGCCGGCCCCGCGCCCACCACCGCGACATGGCGGCCCGTGTCGGGCGCGCGCCGGAACTGCACCGCACCGGTCTGCATCGCCCAGTCGGTTGCATGCCGCTGCAGCGCGCCGATCGCGACCGGTTGCGCATCCTGATGGTTGCGCACGCACGCGCCTTCGCACAGGATCTCGGTCGGGCACACGCGTGCGCACATCCCGCCGAGCGGATTCGCGGACAGGATGTCGGTCGCGGCGCCTTTCAGGTTGCCGTTGCCGATCTTGCGGATGAAACTCGGGATGTCGATCTGCGTCGGACACGCGTGCACGCACGGCGCGTCGTAGCAGTAGTGGCAGCGACTTGCGGCGGCGGCCGCCGCGGTCGGATCGAGCAGCGGCGCGATATCGGCGAATTCGCACGAGAGTTGCGTGGACGACAGGCGATGCGCGGCGATATCGCCGGTTGGCTGAGTGGTCATACGCGTTCCTTCGACTGGGTGGAGACAAAGCCGTCCCCGCCGGCTGCGAATGCTCAGTCGGGGCGGTCATGCTTCGGCGTGCTACGGTCAAGCGGTGCGCGGCCCGCCTGTCGCGCTATGTCCGGTCGGTCATGAAGCCGGCTCGCACGCACGCGACAGCATCGCGTGCAGCAGCACGTTCGCGCCGGCCTCGATCCATGCGGGCGTCGCGTCCTCGATCTCGTTGTGGCTGATGCCGTCGACGCAGGGCACGAACACCATCGACGTCGGCGCGACTTGCGCCAGATAGCACGCATCGTGGCCCGCACCCGACACGATGTCGCGATGCGAGTAGCCGAAGCGATCGGCCGCGTCGCGCACGGCCGCCACGCATGCCGGGTCGAACGCGACCGGCTTGTAATAGAAAATCTGCTCGAGTTCGGTATCGAGCCCGATATCGGCCGCGATGCGCGCGACGCCGTCGCGCAGCGCCGCGTCCATCTTCGCGAGCACGGCGTCGTCCGGATGACGGAAATCGACGGTAAAGAACACGCGGCCGGGAATCACGTTGCGCGAGTTCGGGTGGACCTGCATCATGCCGACCGTCGCGCAGCCGAACGGCGCATGATCGAGGCCGATCCGGTTGACGAGATCGACCACGCGCGACGCGCCAAGCAGCGCGTCGCGGCGGCGCGGCATCGGCGTCGGCCCCGCGTGCGCTTCCTGGCCGGTGAACGTGATCTCGTACCAGCGCTGCCCCTGCGCGTCGGTCACGACGCCGATCGTCTTGCATTCCGCTTCGAGAATCGGCCCCTGCTCGATATGCAGTTCGAACGCCGCGTGCAGCTTGCGCCCGCCGCACGGCACGTCGCCCGCGTAGCCGATGCGCGCGAGTTCCTCGCCGATCGTCTTGCCGTCCACATCCTTGCGCGACAGCCCGTAGTCGAGCGTGAACACGCCCGCGAATACGCCCGACGCGACCATCGCCGGCGCGAAGCGCGAGCCCTCCTCGTTGGTCCAGATCACGACCTCGACCGGATGCTCGGTCTCGATGCCGTGATCGTTCAGACTGCGAATCACTTCGAGACCGCCGAGCACGCCGTAGATGCCGTCGAAGCGCCCGCCGGTGGGCTGCGAATCCGCATGCGAGCCGGTGACGACAGGCGCCGCGTCGGCCACGCGGCCCGCACGGCGCATGAACACGTTGCCCATCGTATCGACCGTCACCGTGCAGCCGGCGGCCTTCGCCCAGCCGACGATCAGGTCGCGGCCGGCCTTGTCGAGATCGGTCAGCGCGAGCCGACACACGCCGCCTTTCGGCGTCGCGCCGATTTTCGCGACTTCCATCAGGCTGTCCCACAACCGCTTGCCGTCGACCTTGATCGACGTGTCGAAAGCTGCCCGCTTCACTGTTTCCGATACCGCGTTCATTCGTATCGCTCCTGTGGGGTCGGTGATGTCGTCGGCCCGGTCTGTGCCGGTGCGTGCGAGACCTCTTTCGGGGCACGCCGCACGGATGCGGTGCAGGTGCCCGCCGGTTCGCGAAACACGTCAAATCCTGTCCGATTGGACAGGTTTTAGACGATCAAAATGACCAGCGCAACGTCTTTCTTGCGTGACGCGGCAGAGCGAGAACCGTGCCACCGCAACGCAGCATCGCCGTGGCATCACGACATTCCTGTCTGTGCGTGCGACGCGAATCAGCGGCTAGAATGAAGCCCAACGCGGCATGACCGCCGCGCGAGGGTAACGATGAGACATGACGAGGCGACGATCGAAGCCACCGACCGGGACGAAACGCCGGCGCCTTTGCGGCGACGCAAGGCGCACATACGCGAGTCCAACGAAGCACATCTGCTCGCGTGCGCGGAAGCCGTATTCGCGGAACGCGGGCTCGCCGGCGCCAGCACCGCGATGATCGCGGAGCGCGCCGGCCTGCCGAAGGCGAACGTGCACTACTACTTCCCGACCAAGCTCGCGTTGTACCGACGCGTGCTCGACGACCTGTTCGAAGATTGGCATCGCGCGGCCGGTTCGTTCGAGGCCGGCGACGATCCGGTGGACGCGATCGGCAGCTACGTACGCGCGAAGATGGCGCTGTCGCGGCGGCGCCCGCTCGGCTCGAAGGTCTGGGCCAACGAGATCATCCACGGCGCGGAGCACATGCAGGACATCCTGTCGCAACGTGTGAAGCCGTGGTTCGACACGCGCGTCGAGGTGATCGAAGGCTGGATCGCGCGCGGGCTGCTCGCGCCGATCGACCCGCATGCGCTGATGTACCTGATCTGGTCGACCACGCAACACTATGCGGATTTCGATGCGCAGATTCGCGCGCTGAGCGGCAAGCGCGCGTTCACGAAGAAGGCGTTCGACGAAAAGACCGAGCAGGTCGTGCAACTCGTGATTCGTGCGTGCGGCGCGGTGTCGCCGAACGCGAAGCCGTAGCGCGACACGGCGAGCCACCGAATAAAAAGACGGGCGGCGCGCATCACCCGGGGATGTCCCGTGCGATACGCGCCGCCCGTGTTGCCACTTGCGTGCGCGGGTACGACGCGACGCGTCATGCGTCGTGTCAAGCGATCCGCTCGATTGCAACCGCCGTCGCTTCGCCGCCGCCGATGCACAGCGAGGCGATACCGCGCGTCAACCCGTGCGTCTCGAGCGCGGCCAGCAGCGTCACCATCACGCGCGCACCCGATGCGCCGATCGGATGCCCGAGCGCGCACGCGCCGCCGTGCACGTTCACCTTCTCGTGCGGCAGGTCGAGGTCGCGCATCGCGGCCATCGGCACCACCGCGAACGCTTCGTTGATCTCGAACAGGTCGACGTCGCGCAGGTTCCAGCCGGTTTTCTCCGACAGCTTGCGCAGCGCGCCGATCGGCGCGGTCGCGAACAGGCCGGGCTTGTCCGCATAAGTCGAATGCCCGACGATCACGGCCTTCGGCGTGAGGCCGAGGCGCTCGGCTTCCGAGCGGCGCATCATCACGAGCGCGGCCGCGCCGTCCGAGATCGACGATGCGTTCGCGGCCGTCACCGTGCCGCCGTCGCGAAACGCCGGCTTCAGCGTCGGGATCTTGTCGAGTTTCGCCTTGCCCGGCTGCTCGTCGATCGACACGACGCTTTCCGTCTTGCCGGCCTTCACGGTCACCGGCGCGATCTCCGATGCGAAACGCCCATCCGCGATCGCGCGCTGCGCCCGCGTCAGCGACGCAATCGCGAACGCATCCTGCGCTTCGCGCGTGAACTGGTAGGCCTGCGCGCAATCCTCCGCGAACGTGCCCATCAGGCGGCCTTTTTCATATGCGTCCTCGAGCCCGTCGAGGAACATGTGGTCGAGCACCTGCCCGTGCCCCATGCGCATGCCCGCGCGCGCCTTCGGCAGCAGGTACGGCGCATTCGTCATGCTCTCCATCCCGCCCGCGACGGCCACGCCCGCGGACCCCGCCAGCAGCAGGTCGTGCGCGAACATCGCCGCCTTCATCCCCGAACCGCACATCTTGTTGACCGTGGTCGCGCCCGCCGCGAGCGGCAGCCCGGCCTTCAGCGCGGCCTGCCGCGCGGGCGCCTGCCCTTGGCCGGCCGGCAGCACGCAGCCGAACACGATTTCGTCGATACGTTCGGCCGGCACGTTCGCGCGCTCGAGCGCCGCACGAATCGCCACCGCGCCAAGCTCGCTCGCGCTGGCCGCCGCCAGGTCGCCCTGAAAACCGCCCATCGGCGTACGGGCCGCACCCACGATTACGATCGGATCCTGAGTCGTCATGATTCGCTTCCTCCAGTGTCAGCGCGGTGCCATGCGCAACGCGCCATCGAGACGGATGACTTCGCCGTTCAGCATCGTGTTCTCGGCGATGTGGCGCACCAGCGCCGCAAATTCTTCCGGGCGGCCGAGCCGCGGCGGGAACGGCACGCTCTTGCCGAGCGCGTCCTGCACGTCCTGCGGCATGCCGGCCATCATCGGCGTCGCGAAGATGCCGGGCGCGACCGTCACGACGCGAATGCCGAAGCGCGCGAGTTCGCGCGCGATCGGCAGCGTCATGCCCACCACGCCGCTTTTCGACGCCGCATACGCGGCCTGGCCGATCTGCCCGTCGAACGCCGCGACCGACGCGGTGTTGACGATCACGCCGCGCTCGCCTTCCGCGTTCGCGTCCTGCTTCGACATCGCTTCGGCGGCCAGCCGGATCATGTTGAACGTGCCGACGAGGTTGATCGACACCGCGCGCGCGAAGCGGTCGAGCGAATGCGGGCCGTCGCGGCCGACGACCTTCTCGCCCGGCGCGACGCCCGCGCAGTTCACGAGCGCGTCGACGCGACCGAACGCATCGCGCGCGGCGGCGACGGCCGCCTGGCCGTCAGCCTCGCTCGTCACGTCGGTCTTCACGAAGCGCGCGGCCGCGCCGAGTTCGTTGGCGAGACTCGCACCCGCCTCCTCGTTGACGTCCAGCAGCACGGCCTTGCCGCCTTGCGCGACGACCATGCGCGCCACCGCGGCACCCAGGCCGGAACCTGCGCCCGTAATCAGAAAAACGCGATCCTCGATATTCATTCGCAGTCCATATTCAGGGTTGAACGGCCTTCTCGGCTTCCATCTTGCGCAACACGAAGCGCTGGATCTTGCCGCTCGGGGTTTTCGGCAGCGCGTCGACGAAATCGATCGCGCGCGGATAAGCGTGAGCGGACAGCCGCCGCTTCACGTGCAGACTCAATTCCTCGGCCAGTTCCGGTGTGCCGTCGAACCCTTTCGACAACACGACGAACGCCTTCACGATCTCCGTTCGCTCCGGATCGGGCACGCCGATCACGGCGGCCTCGCTGACGGCCGGATGCTCGATCAGCGCGCTCTCCACGTCGAACGGGCCGATCCGGTAGCCGGACGACGTGATCACGTCGTCCGCGCGGCCGATGAAGCTCACGGCGCCGTCCGGCTCCAGCTCGACGTTGTCGCCGGTCCGGTAGTAGCCACCCGCGATCGCCGGCGTGTCCTGCTGCCAATAGCCGCGGAACCACAGCAGCGGCGAGCGCGCGATGTCGATCGCGAGGTTGCCGGGCTCGCCGGGGCCGAGCTCGCGGCCCGCTTCGTCGAGCACCGCGACACGGTAGCCCGGCATCGCGAAGCCGGCGGAACCGATGTGCACCACGTGCGCGAGGCCGTGATGGTTGTTCACGACCATCCCGAGTTCGGTCTGGCCGTAGTGATCGTGGATCGGCGCGCCGAGCGCCGCGTGGAACCAGCGCACCACTTCCGGGTTCAGCGGTTCGCCCGCGCTGCTCACCACGCGCAGCCGGCCCTTCGCGCGCGCGGCCGCTTCCGGCCCGGCCGCCATCAGCATCCGGAACGCGGTCGGCGAGCCGGCGAGGCTCGTGATGCCGAGCCGTTCGATCACGTCATACGTGCTGTCGACCGTGAAGCCGCCCTCGTACAGCGTCGTCGCATGGCCGAGCAGCAGCGGGCCGGTGATCGCGTAATAGAGCCCGTACGCCCAGCCCGGATCGGCGATGTTCCAGAACCGGTCGCCGGCGCGCAGATCGATCGCTTCGCGCATGTACGCGCCGAACGCGAGCAGCGCGTACAGCGGTACCGGCACGCCCTTCGGCAAACCCGTCGTGCCCGACGTCGACATCATCATGAACAGGTCCGACCCCTTGCGCAGCACGGGCTCGAACGTATCGGACTGTGCGTCGAGCGCCGCGCGGAAATCGATGTCGTGCGCCGACAGTGTCTCGCCCGCTTCGCACACCGTCGCCACCGACGGGCAGTCGGCGACCTCGTCGAGCTTCGCGCGATTCGCGACGTTCGTCACGACGAGCCGCGCGTCGCTCATGCGCAGCCGGTGCTCGATCGCCTTCGGGCCGAATGCGGTGAACAGCGGCTGGTACACGGCGCCTGCACGCCACGTGCCGAGGATCGTCGCGACGAGCTCGGGCGTACGCGGAAGCAGCCCGGCCACCACGTCGCCCGGCTTCACGCCCTGCGCGACGAGCAGGTTCGCGACCCGGGCCGAGAGCGCCTGCATCTGCGCGAACGTGAAGCTGTGGTGCCGGCCGCCGGCATCGATCCAGTCGAGCGCGATCGCGTCGGCCTTCGCGTGCCGGTCGCAGCACTCGACGCACGCGTTCAGGCCGCGCTCCAGGTCGCCGGCCAATTGCGCGGCGGCGGTCTCGATACTGAACCGGGCCACGGCGTCGGCGTAGGCCGGCACCGCCCGGGCGGTAGCTCCTTCAGGCATGCGTGTCTCCTGTACGTTATGGCCGCCGGCGAGCCAGGGCGCGACGGGGATACATCGATAGTAGACAGCCGCTACATTGCAATCAATGACAAACGGAATCTAGAATCGTGATCGCTTTTGCCATGTCGGAGGACGCAGGAAAATGGGGCCGCAGATGATTTCGCCGGATTTCGTCGACGATGCGCTCGCGTGCCTGCGCCGGCGCGACCTGCCGACCGCGCCCCTGCTGCGCGCCGCCGGGTTGCCGGCCGCCGTGCGCGAGCCCGTCACGCCGCAGCAGTACGGCCGGCTGTGGCTCGCGATCGCCGGCGCGCTCGACGACGAATTCTTCGGGCTCGCCGCGCGTCCGATGCGGCGCGGCAGCTTCACGCTGCTGTGCCACGCGGTGCTGCATGCCGGCACGCTCGACAAGGCGCTGCGGCGCGCGCTGAAGTTCCTGCGGGTGGTGCTCGACGAGCCGCACGGCGAACTCGTCGTGGCCGACGGGCAGGCGCAGATCGTGCTGACGCAATCGGGCGCGCCGTACCCGGCATTCGCGTACCGGACGTTCTGGCTGATCCTGCTCGGCGTCGCGTGCTGGCTGATTGGCCGGCGCATCCCGCTGCAGCGCATCGACTTCGCGTGCCCGAGCCCCGGTCAGCGCAGCGACTATCACCAGTTCTTCGGCGTCCCCGTGCATTTCGACCGGCCCGACAGCCGGCTCGCATTCAACGCCGCGTACCTCGCGCTACCGACGATCCGTTCGGAACAGGCGCTGAAGACCTTCCTGCGCGGTGCGCCCGGTAACCTGCTCGTGCGCTACCGGCACGACACGGGCTGGGTCGCGAAGACACGCGCGCACCTGAAGGCGCTGCCGGCCGCCGAGTGGCCCGACTTCGACACGCTGGCCGTGCGGCTCGACACGACGCCCGCGACGCTGCGGCGGCGTTTGCGCAGCGAAGGGCAAAGCTTCGCCGCGATCAAGGACGAGTTGCGCGGCGCGCTGGCGCAGTCGCTGTTGCGCGGGCATGCGCTCGGCGTCGCGGAGATCGCGGCGGAGCTCGGCTTCACCGAGCCGAGCGCTTTTCATCGCGCGTTCCGGAAATGGACCGGCACGAGCCCCGGTGCATTTCGGCGCGACGTCCATGCGGCGGAGGCGGAGTCTTGAATGACCGGTGGATTCGAAGCGTCTCGTCAGGTGCCGCCGGTACGATGCGCCCATCCGCGGGGCGTCCATCGCCGATGAACCGGGGCACACATCCGATCAACCCTTACCGCTGACGCTCGATGCAATCCACCTTCTTTTCCGATACCGAACTGGCTGATCTGCGCGCGCACGGCATCGTACTGTTTGCCGGCCGCGTGATCTTCGATGCGCAACCGCCGATGCCGGCCGACCAGATCGCGGCCGTACAGGCCTGCTGTCACGGCGACATTCCGCTCCCGTTGCTCGAGCTGTGGCGTATCACGGCCGGCGGCAGCCTCGACTACGACCTGACGCTGGAGATGAACGGCAATGTCGAAGCGATCGGCTGGAGCGAACTGTTCTACAACGGCAGCGACGGTTATCGCGACCTGCAAGGCTGGATCGACCACGAACTCGAACTGGCCGAAGAAGCCGCGGAGGAGAACGCCCGCACGTGGAACGGCAAAATCGGCGCGCTGCCGTTCGGCGGCTTCGAATATTGCGATCGCATCTACGTCGTGACGGAGCCGGGCGCCCGGGACGATGGTCATGTGCTCGCCTGGAAACAAGGGTTGCCGCCTGCGTGGCGCGGGGCGATGCACGAGGACGGCCTCGCGACGGTCGCACCCGATCTGTACACGGCATTCGGCGCGCTGCAGCTTCATGCGGATCCACTGGAGCCCGGCGGCGAACCCGGCACCGGCGTCACGCTGCTCGAATACGTCGATGAACGCCGCGACGATCATGGCCTGTCCGCATCGCTGGCCGACAAGCTGATCGCGTTCTATCGGCAAGCGGTGATCGACTGGCGCACGCCGCTCGCCGACGGCACGCTCGGCTCGCAGCCGGTGCTTGCGCGTCACGCATTACGTCATGCGATCGATCACGACGATGCGGCACTCATCGCGCGACTGGCGCCGCTGGTCGCCGATCTCGGCATGGCGCTCGCCGGCAGTTCGATCCCGACGGATTACGCACTGCGGTGCCGGAAGGTTTCCGCAGCCGCCGCGTTGCTCGAATCGGGCGCACCGGTTGCACCCGATTCGCTCGCGTCCGTGTCCGGCGACGTGCCGGTCGCATTGATGCGTGCGCTGCTCGACGCCGGCGTGCAGCCGGATGCCGACGCGATGGCGCGTTGCGTCGCGGGCGGCGGCGCCGATAGTGCACGGCTGATCGGCACGGCCCTGTCGGCCCATGGCGCCGATGCAGCAGCAGCCTATCGCGCGGCGAGCGGGAAACTGCTGGACAAGCTGAAGGACGACATCCGCAAGGTTCGCGCCGGCAAGCTCAGCCACTATCTCGGGCTCGACGGGCTCGAAGCACACGCAGCGCGCCTGCGGACGTTCGAGTACTGACGCCACCCAGGCATCGACGCGCGGTGGGTTTTCCGGCGGCATCGCATTCCCGGTTGCTTCCGCGTTCCGGTGCGAATCTGCATGACGCTCACCGCACCGCAGCGCACGCATGACGTTGCACTCCGATCCGTCACGGCACATACTGGTCGGCCGATCCGAACAAGGTTGCGTCGATGGTGAGCGTCGATCAGGGAGCCGCTTCGATCTTTGGCGCGATCGGGACGGCCGTGTCGTTGCTGGCCGCCATTCCTTACGCGCTCGCGATCTACCGGCGCATCGTTCGCCCGCATCTGTTCACGTGGCTCGTGTGGTCGATCGTCACGGCGATCGCGGCCGCTGGCCAGTTCGTCGCGGGCGCCGGGCCGTCCGCATGGTGCACGGCAGCGATTGCCGTCACGTGCTTTTTGACGCTGATCGCCAGTCTGTTTCGCGGCGAGCGCGGCTGGACGGGCCTCGACTGGTTGTTCCTGTGCGCGGCCCTGTCGGCCATTCCGCTGTGGCTACTGACCGACGATCCGACGGTGTCGATCTGTCTCGTTACGCTGATCGAGCTCGCCGGCCTCGGCCCGACCGTGCGCAAGGCGATCCGCGATCCGTGGAGCGAGAGCCTCGCCTACTTTGCGCTGTGCGTGCTCAAGTACACGCTGGCGTTGCTGGCGCTGAGCACCTGGAGCGTCGCGGTCGCGTTCTATCCGGCCGTCAACCTCATCGCGTCGACCGGTATCTGCATGGTGATGCTGGTCCGGCGTCAGTCGTTGTCGAACGCGCGGTAGGTTGCGTCTGTCGCCGCCGTGCCGCTTCCCTTCCGAAATGATGCGAGGCCCGACATGGATGCAATCCGTACCGTCATCGAACCCGCCGAAGCCGCGCTCCGTGCGGCGATGTTGGCCAATGATGTCGAAGCGCTCGATGCGCTGCTGGACGATGATCTGGTGTTCACGGTCCCGACCGGCCAGATCATCTCGAAAACGGACGACCTGGCCGCACATCGCGCGAGGCTTCTGCGTCTCGACACGCTCGACGTCCTCGACATGCGTGCATGCGCGATCGACGAGATGATCCTGACCACGACGCGAGCGACCCTCGCCGGCCATTTCGATAGCACGGCATTCTCCGGCAAGTTTGCCTATACGCGCCTCTGGCGTCGATCGGGCGCCAACTGGCGCGTCGTCGCCGGACATGCTTCGCAGGTCGTGTAGCTGCGCCGGCGCACGCGTTTGACGCGTGTCGCGCAATACTGCGGCGAGCGAGCAGGCTGTCGGTTGAGCGGTGAGACACTGCGATCCGGACGATGCACCGATAAAAGCGCTGCGCGAGGGGATGCCGGCAGCCGGCAATGACGAGAGACGAAATGCATATGCTATTTACCGTGCGTGCTGCGCGTGGCGCGGATTCGGACGAGCTCACGCAACTGGCGCGCCTGTCGAAGGCGCACTGGGGCTACCCGAAGGAATGGCTCGACTTGTGGCAAAGCGATCTCACGATTTCGCCGGAGACGATCGAAGGGTCGATCGGTTATCTCGCGCAATCGGGCGAGACAATCATCGGATTCTGGGTCCGAGCATCATCGGAATCGGATCGACCAACGCCCGGATGGCTGTTCGTCCATCCTGATTACATGGGGCGAGGCGTCGCCCGTGCGCTGTGGGAAGCGGTTCGGGCTGAAGCCGCTGCGAGAGGCATCCAAAGCTTTGTGATCGAAGCGGATCCGAATGCCGCGTCGTTCTATCTGGCGCTGGGAGCTGAAAAGATCGGCGAAAAAGAATCGAGAGCGATCCCGGGCCGATTTTTTCCGATCTTGCGGATCACGGTCTGATGGATGAACGGATGGCAGCAAGATGGCTCGCTGCATCAAGCTTCTCGCGGTGCCGAAATGCAAAAACCCCCGCCTTGTCGGGCGGGGGTTTCTGGCTTGAGGGAGCCTGACGATTACCTACTTTCACACGGGAATCCGCACTATCATCGGCGTAGAGTCGTTTCACGGTCCTGTTCGGGATGG